>NZ_JBNNVH010000001.1:0-1332128 GCF_050280445.1 Solibacillus sp. NPDC093137 | reverse complement strand
ATGTAACTGAAGAAACAGAAACACCGGTATCAGAAGATGATCAAACGGACGATGTAACAGAGGAACCGACAGCACCAGTGTCTGAAGAGGAACCAGCAGAAGAAGATGTAACTGACGAGACAGAAACACCGGTATTAGAAGATGATCAAGAGGAAAACGGTGAAACTGAAGAAACAAAAACACCGGCGACTGAAAATGGTCAAACAGAAGAAGATGTAACTGATGAGACAGAAACACCGGTATCTGAAGAGGAACCAGTAGAAGAAAATGTAATCGAAGAACCGACAGCACCAGTAACTGATGATGATCAAGTAGAAGAAGGTACACCAGATGATGATTTTACTACATGGGTAGAAGAATCTTATCAATTTATCGATAACAGCTACCAAAGCTTAATTAACTACTACCAAACTCATATTGATCAATATTTAAGTGATGCCGATTCTGAACAAACTAATGAACAAACTGAAAATATTCCACTAATTGATGAAGCAACTGATGTTTCATCTGATGTTGAAGAAACGGTACCAACAACTGTAGAGGAAGATACAGCTCAAGATATCGCGGCTGAAAATACAGCTCTACCAACTGAAACTGAAGAAAATCTGGAAACTCCAGTCGTTGAAGAAACTGAGGAGCTACCTTCAACTGTTGAAACTCCAGAGCAGGTAACTGAAGTGGAGAATATTGTTTCAGAACCGGTACAAGCACCCGTACAAACTGATACGGAAGAAATTAGTGTAGATCCAGAACCAGAACAAGATCAAAGTGAAAAAATCGTATTAAAAGATAAAGTGGTTGGTTACTACAAAGATCTTGTAGCATCATTCTCTAGCTTTTTAAGCTTCCTAAAATAAGAGGGGCAAATTGAAAATAATTAAATAGCAATAAGTAAAAGCTTGGAAAGCCTTAATTATTAAGGTTTTTCCAAGCTTTTTGTTTGGGATAACGAAATTCATTCCGAATAAAATTGCTATTATGCAATAAAAAATTCATGAAATTTGATATATATTTATTGATTTACGATAAATAATGTATTAAGATCAAAAGTGAAAATAAATAAGTGAGGTGCGATTTATGGAAAAGGTAACTACTTTGTTTTTAAAAGTTGCTGTTATTTTTTTAGGAATTCCTGTTTTGGCTCTATGTATGTTTTTAGTACCTGAACTGGCAAATGTAGCAGCAAAAATGCTTCCGGAGTTTGCTGTCGTGAAATATTATGTTTACATCGTTTTCGATGCTTCGGCAATTCCTTTTTTCTTTGCTTTGTATCAGGCATTCCTACTTTTACGCTATATCGACAATAATAAAGCGTTCTCCGATTTAGCTGTGAAACCTTTAAAGAAAATAAAGTTTTGTGCCATAACAATCAGTGTTTTGCATTTATTAGTTTTGCCGCTGTTTTATGTGTTTGCGGAATTGGATGATGCGCCGGGAGTTATTTTTGTCGGATTAATTGTTCCTTTTGCTTCATTGGTAATTGCGGTTTTTGCAGCTGTTCTTCAAAAACTTTTACAAGAAGCAATTAATATTAAATCTGAAAACGATTTAACGGTCTGAGGTGAATAACAATGGCAATTATAATTAATATTGATGTGATGTTGGCAAAAAGGAAAATGAGTGTAACAGAACTATCGGAAAAGGTTGGAATCACGATGGCAAACCTTTCTATATTGAAAAATGGGAAGGCGAAGGCAATTCGGTTAACAACATTAGAAGCCATCTGTAAAGCGCTGGATTGTCAGCCTGGAGATATTTTAGAATACAAAAGTGATGAAGACAGTTAACTATTACAGCGGAAATATTGTATGACAATAATTAGGGGAGGGAAGGCAATGGAGAATAATAATTTGATTATTAAAAACATTACTAAACCCGATGTACTTGAGAGAATGTATCGAAAAGACCCGAAAGCTTTTACCAAGTCATTCAAACAGGCATGGGAACAAAACTCTGATTCTCCAATTTTGAGTGTTTGGTATGAAAGATTGAATTTCAGCGAAACGGAAAGTACAAAAAAGTCTGCATCATTTCAAAATGGATTTATTTTCATGGGTATATTAGCGATCATGGCAGGGGTAATCACAAGAATTATATTCCATTTTGTTGAACAGGAAGCAATTGCTCCGATTAATCTGGCATTTGGTATTATTCCCTTTATTGCTGCCTACTTTGTTTACAAGCATAAACCTAAAAAAAGTGTCATTTATTCGTTAGTGGCAATGTTCTTAGTTTCAGGAATTTATTTGAATATGCTGCCATTAAATTTCAACGACGATAGCATTATTTTAGCGTATTTACATTTCCCGATTTTCTTATGGGTACTATTAGGGCTTGCATATACAGGAAATGATTATTTAAATAGCAGTACAAGATTAGCTTATATCAAATTTAATTTAGAATATGGTATTCTCTACGTAAGTATGGCTGTTAGCGGGATGGTTCTGGCACTTTTAACAATGCAGTTATTTAGCTTTATCGCCTTGGATATTGGGGATTTCTATTTTAGCAATGTCGTGTTATTTGGTGCAGCGGCACTTGCAGTTGTAGGTGTACACCTCGTTTCAATGAATTTGAAGCTTGCCAAAAATATAACCCCATTTATAGCAAAAATTTTCAGTCCATTAGTATTAATCACTTTGCTTGTATACCTTGTAACGGTCTTATCGGTCGGAAAAAATCCGTTTTTAGACCGCGATTTCCTGATCGCTTTCAACGGCATACTACTTGGCGTACTGGCTGTTACAATATTCTCCATTACCGAGAAAGACTCGGACGATAAAAAGAGTATCTTCGACTATGTCAATTTCGCTTTAATCGTTGTTGCGCTAATTATTGACAGTGTCGCATTATCAGCGATCATGTTCAGACTGACATCCTATGGTATAACACCGAATAGGCTTGCGGTTTTAGGGGTAAATATACTAATCTGTGCAAATCTACTATGGATTATGATTTCCTATATGCGTTATCTGCAAAACAAATCCGGACCTAATGCTATCCAAAATGCCGTTACGAAGTATCTGCCGGTATACGGACTATGGGCAGCTTTTGTTATATTTACATTTCCGGTAATTTTTAATTAGTAATATAGCAATTTCAAGCAAAATATAAACGACCTATGCTTTGTGAGCAAGGTCGTTTTGTTTTTTCTACCTTTACATATATAAGTGGATATCCAATAAAGCGACTAGTCATCATTCTAAATATATCAGCGAATGAATATTTATTAATAATAAATATTAGAAAGAAAGGTGATGGAGATGGATCAAAAAGTAATATCGATGTCCCAGCAACTGTTGATAGGAGAAGCGCTTAAGTATGCCGCGCATAATGTTCCTGAAAGGGATGCGTTCATTTATGGAGATCGTCGAATAACCTATCGGGAACTTTTGTTACGTTCGAGGCATTTAGCAGGATGGCTTCAAGCGCAAGGGATTGGTGTAAATGACAAAGTAGGGTGTTTGCTGAAAAATGGGCTACCATTTGTCGAGCTATATTTTGGTGTCTCATTAAGTGGTGGCGTTTTTGTCCCGGTCAATTACCGTTTAGTTTCTAAGGAGATTGAATATATTCTTAACCAATCCGATGTAACTATATTATTTATTGAAGAAGAATTCATAGAAAGCATTAGCTCGATTAACTTGCCTCAAGTTAAGCTCATTGTCCCAATTAAATGCGGGGATTCCGAACTTCAAACAAAAATGATTCCATATGAGGCAATATATAGTACACCTGCTGACTACGAGGAAGTAAATGTCACTGACGAACATGCACATGCAATTATTTATACATCGGGTACAACAGGTAAGCCAAAGGGAGCAGTATTAACCCATAAAAATTATTATATGAATGCGATGAATAAACTCTATCATTCTCCACCTAGAAAGGGAGCAAAGCAACTGATTATTCCTCCTCTTTTTCACGTTGCGGCTCTATCCTCTCTTCTACAAAATTGTCTAATAGAAGGGACCATTATTTTACATCGTGAGTTTCAACCAGATGTTGTTCTGAAAACAATACAGGATGAGAAAGTTGAAACAATGTTTATGGTTCCGGCGATGTGGAATTTTTTGTTCCAAGTGCCAAACTTATTAGAGTATGACTTAAGCTCGATGACAAACTGTGCTTTAGGTGGAGCAATCTGTCCTATTGAAATAAAAAAGAAAATTTTGCAAGTGTTTAAAAATGCAAGTATTTTAGAAGCGTTTGGACAAACAGAAATGAGTCCCTCCATAACTTATTTGACCGGTGAAGACGCACTTAGGAAGACTGAATCTGTTGGAAAACCTTCCATTAACGTAAGAGTAAGAATTGTCGATAATGAAATGAACGATGTGCCTGTTGGAGAAGTGGGAGAAATTGTGTATCAGGGACCCACTACAATGAAGGAGTATTATAAAAATGAAGAGGCAACCGAAGAAGCATTCATAGGGGGCTGGTTTCATAGCGGCGATTTAGTGAGAATGGATGAAGAAGGCTTCATTTATGTGGTAGACCGGAAAAAGGATATGATTATTAGTGGCGGTGAAAACATTTATCCGAAAGAATTGGAGGATGTTTTATATTCTCATCCGGATATTTTGGAAGCTGCCGTAGTGGGAATTCCTGATCCTCAATGGGGTGAAGCTGTCAAAGCATTTATTGTCTTAAAGCCTGGTAAACAGATGACTGAGGAACAGGTAATTCGATTTTGTCAAAATAGCATTGCTTCTTATAAAAAACCGCGGGCGATTGAATTTATGGAATCTTTACCTAGAAATGCAACAGGAAAGGTACTTAAAACGGTTTTACGTAAGGGGGCTTATCAATTATAACTACAAAAATGTACAGAATCTAGTTTTAATTTTAAGAATAGTCATATTTTTACAGGAAATAATGAAGGAGGCAGAAGCAGCTTGCTTAACAAAAGGATACAAGTGACAATTGCAGAAAATGGTGTTTGTACCGTTAAATTATATCGCCCTCATGTGAGAAATGCGCTAGACCTTCCAATGCGGGAAGAATTAAGAGATTTCTTTACGGAAGTTAAAAACAATGATGATGTGAAAGTGATTATTTTAACAGGTGAAGGAAATACGTTTTCTGCGGGCGGGGATTTAAGTGCGTCAAAAGATGTTGATGGGGCAACCGGACGGAAGAGACTGCAATCGGGACACGAGATGATTTCTTCCATTGTAAATCTTGAGAAACCTGTTATCGCTGCTGTAAACGGAGCGGCAGCTGGAGCAGGGGTAAGTCTGGCATTAGCTTGCGATATGATCATTGCAAATCAATCTGCTGTATTCATTCAAAGCTTTTCAAAAGTCGGGTTAATTCCTGATTTAGGTGCCATCTATTTTTTACCTAGACTCATAGGAAGACATCGGGCACTTGAAATGATGTTTTTGGGTGAAAAAGTATCAAGCGAGCAGGCTCTAGAACTTGGGATTGTTAATCGAGTAGTTGAAGACGAGTTGTTGACAAATGAAATTTACAAATTAGCTAAACAGCTTACAGATGGTCCACAGATGGCTCTAGGATTAATGAAGAAATTAGTAAATAGAAGTGTTCTTGATGATCTGTCCCAATCTATGGAGCTAGAAGGATTTGCACAAGCAATGTGTTTTGAGTCAGCCAATTTTAAAGAAGGTGTCGAAGCCTTCTTTGAAAAACGAAAACCTGTTTTTAATAAATCTTAGATTGAAAAAATTGTTTTCATGAACAATGTACCGGGTGCATTACAATCCTAATTTCTCTGCACCGGGTACATAATGAAATAGAACGATTATGGAAATCCAAACGCAAAAGGTTTAATTAATAATAGAGCTCCCAGCAAAGAATGAGTACGACGAGCAATAGTGATGACATATATGAACATACATAGCGAATTTTTATACCACCTGCAGGTTTTATTTTTCTCCAGTTTAAAAATAACGTTACTAGACAAATAGCTACGAAGGCGATATATGCGAAATTCACCCAAAAATGAATTTTTAAGGCTGAATAAGAAACATAATTCAAAGTTCTATAGGCTAAAATCATGACATTTATAAAAGGTATAATATTAGTGGAAAGTAAAAGCAATTCCCATTTATCGATAACTGTCCCTCGGATTGCTTTTTTTCGATGGATGATTTTTTTGATGAACAAAATCACTATAACTATGAGCGTATACAAACCACTAAAAGCTGCCGCTATGATACTAAAAATATGAATGATTTTCATACTTTGAGAGACAGGCAAAAAATCACTTGTCGGCATTGAAATCTTTTCCACGTTACCACCATTCAGCGTAACATGAAAATATATACGGTAATCATCTAAAGATCTATAAAGATAAGGCGCGATTTGTTCAATTTCCATCCCAAAAGCATTCACTCTGTTTGTTTCTGTCGCTTCAAAATGACCAATACTAAGGGCACTGTACAGTTTAGTGAAACCTTTATAAGGTTGCCTTGCCATAAAGTAACTTCCATCAAGCTCATGCGTATTTGGCATAGTTTGCTTGCCAACATCAGCAGAATACTCCCCGTACACAAGGGTTGGCAAACCGTAACTCAGTCCTGCTTCACCCGCCTGATTAGTAAAAACAATTACGCCCAAATCTTTATCTTTTGAAAAGGTAAAATTACTCGAAAAACTATCTGTATTTCCCGCATGTTCAAACACTTCAACTGTGTATAGCCCTTTCCAAAAACCATGTGCATTACGTGGTACGCCATCGTCATAAACATCACTTGTCGTCAGCATTTCATCTAATGTACGGTTATCTTGAAACAACGGGCTGTTCTCGCCGTCTGCCGGCATAAGGGCCAACATGAATTTAGCTGCATCCTCGATTGTTCCAATTGCACTTCCGGCGGGATATAAACCGATAAAGATTCGTTCATTTTTAGAAATAGTAAATTCATCTTTGCTGCTCATAATATATCCATAAATGTCATCTCTTTTTACTTTTACATTTTCGTTATCTTCCTGTGTCGGATGAATCGTTGTGTCCTTCATACCTAAAACAGAAAATATATGATCGTTTACATAATCATAAAAAGGCTGTTCTGTAAGCTGTTCCACAATAAAGCCTGCGAGTGCTACACCATAGTTTGAATAGGCAACTACACTTCCTGGTTCGCGCACCTGATAAGGCTCAGTAATTTGAAGCATTTCTTCTAAAGGCTTTATTTCGTTTGCTGACATATAGAATAGATCTGTAAATTTTTCTTCCCAGCCAGCATTATGGTGCATCAGGTTTAACATTGTGATAGGGGTATCATGCCGTATTTTTGTCAAAAATCCTTCCGGTAAATACGCACGAATATCTTCATCTAATTTCAATTTCCCTTGCTCTACAAGCTGCATCACACTGGTCCACACAAGAAGCTTCGTAACGGAACCCCATTCAAAAACAGTATCCGTTGTGACTTTTACCTGATTTTCAACATCAGCAAAGCCATATGCCGTATTCAAGAAAATTTCTCCGTCCTTTATAATCAGTACATTGGCTCCAACTGTAGAAGTCCCGATGTATTTCGAAGCATATTCATTCACACGGTCCTTTAGCTCGGTATAAGCAATCCCTGAAGGTGTAGACATAAGTTCTTTTGCAGAAACAACGGGTACAAAACTTAGCACCAGTACAACTACCGATAAAATTATTTTTCTTATTATTTCTCCCCTCCTCTTATATCAATACATACTAAACAATTGAAATATTACAATTTAAAGAAATTACCTATGTTTTTAAGCGAAGCTATCTCTATACAAATAGTAATTTTTCTAATATTCTTAATACAATATAGATGATGGGGTGAAGTTAGTGAAAACGATAAGAATCAATCAATTTGGTACTTCAGAAAATTTAGTAGTAGAGCAGGCCAAATTGGATACGCCAGCTGAAAATGAAGTACTGATAAACCTTCATGCAGCAGGTGTGAATCCAAGTGATGTTTATACTTCTACAGGTACATATGCGATAAAACCGACTCTTCCGTATACGCCAGGCCTAGACGGTGCTGGGATTGTGGAAGAGATCGGCGAGCACGTGACAAACGTAAAAGTAGGGGACCGAGTATTTATCGCGAGCTTGCCGAATGGTAAGGCGACTGGTACATTAGCACAACAGATTGTTTGTGAAAGCCGCTTTGTTCATCCGATTCCACAGCATATTTCGTTTGAACAGGGAGCAGCATTAGGAGTTCCGGCATTGACTGCATACAGAGCAGTATTTGGAAGAGCAAACGTGCAGTCAGGGCAAACAGTTTTCATTCATGGAGCTAGTGGCGCTGTAGGTTTACAGGCTGTTCAAATCGCAAAAGCTTTAGGTGCAAAAGTGATTGGTACAGCAAGCCGTGATTCCGGGAAACAACTGGTAAAGGAAGCAGGCGCGGATGTCGTGCTTGATCATATTAAAGAAGAAACAATCGAAACTGTACTTGATGCCAATGACGGCAAAGGTCCGGATGTCATTATCGAATTTCTGGCAAACGAAAATCTGCAAACTGATTTGCAGATACTTGCCAAACACGGTGTCATCGTAATTGTCGGGAACCGCGGGGAAATTGAAATTAATCCCCGTCTAGTGATGCAAAAAGAATGTGATATACGTGGGATGGTACTGTTTAATGTATCGGCAGAAGAACACCAGGAACTGATATACGGTGTGTCAAAGCTGCTTGAAACAGAACAGCTAAAACCTGTTGTAGGTTACAGTTATCCATTGGAACAGGCTGGCAAGGCATTTGATGCAGTGATCAATGGGGAGCATAACGGGAAAGTAGTTATAAAAACTCAATAATTCATTTTGGGACTAGTATTTTTACTAGTCCTTTTTATCTGACTATTCTCATAAATAAAATAAATACTTGTGATATTATTTTATTAGTTTGCAACTATTTAACAAATAGTTAACAAAAGTTGTTATGATAGTTGTATAGAAACGAGAGGGATAGGTAGCAAGTAAATGGGATTTAAAGAGGAATTTAGGCGGGAAATGCGCAATGCTCAAAATGATATTGCAAATGAGGTAGAAAAGCAATGGGTCCTGGAGTTTGAAGGTCATCAAATAGAAGTCATGAATGGCATGATGGAAGAAGTGTTAAAGGTAGATGGCCAAATAATTGCACAAAATGTACGGAAATCAATCTGGTCGCATATAATACCATTTTCAACAATGAAAGGAACTTTTCAGTCAAAAAGCGGTAAGACACATAAAGTGGATGTGAAAATAGGCGGCTTTGTTAAATTGAATATAACGGTGAAAGTGGATGGAAAACAGCTGCTCCATGAAGCGATGAAACTGCAATTTTTACCATGGGCAAATAAGGAGTTTATAGTTCCGTTCCTTGAAGAGCAATTCAAGCAAAATCAGCAGCTTATAACAAAAGATTTGCCGGATGACGGGTTTTTATATGATGAGCATCATCCGAAATTAGCGCCAGGTTTTGCAGACCAGCTTCATCAGGAGGCAGTAACACCATTTTATACAAAAAAGCTTATAAAGTTATTTTTGGAACAAGTCATAAATCCGAGTGATCGAACGCGGAAATCAACGTACGAAAAAATTAAAGATGAAAAGGTCATCAGCTATTTCCATGAATTTCTGGAGCTGTTTTCTGAAGCTGATAAAGATGAAGACCGAGTGAAAAACGAGGCGATTTGGCTGCTTGAACATGCAGCACATCGCGAAGTTGTGAAATTCGCGCTTCTCGTGTTAGGAACAGTTAAATGTGAAAAGTATAAGGAACGCTTGAAAGTGATTGCCTTGCATGAAGAATTCACCGGAGTAGCCTTATTTACGTTAACAAACGGCACAACAAACAGTAATGAAACGGTGTGGCATATTGCGCAAAATGTTTCGGACTGGGGTAAACTTGAAGCACTGAATTTCCTGGATGCCTCAAATGAAGAAATCCGACAGTGGATATTGCAAGAAGGACTGAATAATACCGTACCGGGTAATGCGTCAGCATTAATGTGTGCTGAAAAAGGAAAGCTTGATATCGAACTGCACGAGAAAATTATTTCCGGGAAAATATTTGACAGTGCAGGGTCAATAATATTAGCTCTTTTATACGAAGGGGCTTATCAAACGTTGGATGAATATGAGTATTCAGGTCAAGTACTGATGCGCTATACACATCATGCAAAAACACATTGCCTGACATTCAATCAATTTTTTGTTTTGACACAAATTAATGAGTACTTGCAATATGATGAAGAAACATGGGAAGATCGTTTTTCTTCTAACTGGAAACCGCATGAAAAGCGTACAGTAGAAGAAAACATCGAAGAAATTGCCCAAAACCCGTTATGGCTGCAGGAAGCGTTGGAAATACTGCAAAATGACCAAGTGAATGAGGAAAAAGCGTTAGCAGTAGCCAAATTTTATAAAGCAGATATTACGGACATCGTATTCGAAAAATTAAAGAATAATCCGGAAAACGTACAATATTATTATTCATTATTTGCCTCGAAGGATTCGCAAATTATCGAGCAGCTAATAGAAATTACGTATACTTTTGGAGATTTCAATGAACTGACGAACGATCAGAAAGTTGTTGTTTTATCGCTTATTGAAGAATTGGATCAGTATAATGGGGTTGGTATGGATTTCATTGGGCAAGCACTAAAAACTACTGACGACCATTTGCAGTATATGGCGATTCAGACATTGCATTCATTCGAGCGTTCACATTGGCAAGGTACGGAAATCGAACAGCTTGTTGTGCGTTATGCAAAAGAATCAAAAGATCCGGATGTGAAGGAAATCGCAAAGCAACTACTTGCAACAAATGAATAGAAAATGCTGTTTGAAAATTCGAAGTGCTACAACAGGCTTCGAATTTTTTTGCTTTAATAGTGAACTTCAAATGTTTACTGACAAGCACAGAGGGAATATTTTTAAGTAAGTCGATTTATAAAGGAGTTTGATTATGCTAAATCATACAAAACAATACATCAATGGGGAATGGATTGATTCTACTGGAACAGATACAATTGAAGTAATTAACCCTGCGACAGAGGAAGTGGTTGGTAAGATTAGCAGCGGAACTAAAGAAGATGTGAATCGAGCAGTCAAGGCGGCGAAGGAGGCATTTCCTTCCTTTTCAAAAATGTCAGTGGACGAGCGAATAAAGCTTTTGGAAGCTATTGCTGAAGAATATAAAAATCGTAAAGACGATTTAGTGAAAATAATGACCGCTGAATTAGGTGCGCCTATTACGAAATCGGAGGAAATCCATTATAAGATGGGGCTAACGCACTTTAAAGAAGCGGCAGAACAATTGAAAACATTTAAGTTTACTGAAGAACGAGAGAAGTCATATATTCAAAAAGAACCGATTGGTGTAGCGGGACTTATTACACCATGGAATTTCCCGACAAATCAAATTTCCACGAAGCTTGCCAGTGCATTGGCAGCCGGTTGTACAATGGTAGTAAAACCTGCTTCCCAAACACCATTTGCAGCAGTCATTCTGGCGGAAATTTTGGATAAAGCGGGTGTTCCAAAAGGTGTCTTTAATCTTGTCAACGGTTCGGGTTCAACAGTAGGTGAGGCAATCAGTACTCATCCGGATGTGGACATTGTATCGTTTACCGGTTCAGGTGAAGTTGGCAGCGGATTAATGAAGAATGCTGCAGAAGATATTAAAAATATTTCATTAGAACTTGGCGGCAAATCGCCTTTCGTTATTTTAAAAGATGCGGATGTAAAAGAAGCAGCGAAAACAGCATTAGGTCAAATCGCTATGAATACAGGGCAAGTATGTTCAGCTGCAACACGCATGATTGTACCGGAAGAAATGCATGATGAATTCATAGAAGCAATGAAAGGAATAGTCACGGAATTTCCGGTAGGGGATCCACAGGACGAAAATACATTTATGGGTCCTCAAGTTTCAAAAGACCAATGGGAGACCGTTCAATCCTACATTAAAAAAGGTAAAGAAGAAGGTGCAACCATTGTGATCGGAGGCCCAGGCAGACCAGATGGAATCGATAAAGGATTCTTCTCCAAAATTACGGTATTCACCAATGTGAAAAACGATATGACAATTGCACAGGAGGAAATCTTTGGTCCGGTTATGTCGGTCATCACTTATAAAGATTTAGACGAAGCAATCGATATAGCCAACGATACGATTTATGGACTTGCCGGTTATGTATTCGGAAATGATAAAGAAGAACTGAAGAAAGTCGCTTTATCTATCCGAGCAGGGCAAATCCGTATTAACAATAGTGAAACGGATCGTTCGGCACCATTTGGCGGCTTTAAACACTCTGGTATTGGCCGCGAATGGGGCGATTATGGTATCGAGGAATTTCTTGAGCCAAAAGCGATTATGGGAATGCCACTTTAATTGGAAAGCTGTCCAAGTATTAGGAACTTGGACAGCTTTTTTATGTATTGGTGGAGCGGCGCTTGGATTTTATTAGAACAATTAGGAAGTATATTAGAAAAAGTGCGCTGGTTATTTGAAGATCTGAGTGGGATTTTAGAAAAGTAGACCCTCTTATTAGAAGAAACATGAAATATATTTGAACTTCAAGAATTTATTAGAACAAATAAAAATATATTAGCAGATTTCCGGATTTATTAAAAAATCGGGACCCGACTCATTCGCCATATCGCAAAATATTATAAGTTATCCACAAGTAAGTAACCATTTTTAGAATTATTGCGCGGGAAATTTTTGAATTATCAGATATTAGATGAAAGGTTATTCGTATTTTGCAGTTCTGCATCTCTTCTATATAAAAGGCATCGAGATTATATTTCTCGATGCCTTAGCTAATTATAATACTATTCTTTTGCAGCTAAATCTTCAATGGAATCAATATCCATATATGCCGGGACAACAAAACCAAGTCGTGCACCTTTTAAGTTTTCCCCTAAATCAATAAAGTCATCTTTGTGCTTTTCATAAAAGGACTCATGTGTAATCGGCAGCCAAGGGGCTAATGAAATATCACCATTTCCTGTTGAAATAGCCTGGAACATAATCGCCGGGTCAACAGGAGTGATTTCGGCTTCATAACCATGCTGTTCCAAAATGGCTTCAATGACATGTGATGAAGCATCCTCTGTGTCCCAAGGAGTAGAAATAATACTAATTTTTTCTCCGTTACCTTTCTCAACTCCAGAAGTCCATTCTGCGATCGTTTCCGAATTTTCCTCAACCCATTTGTTTGCAGCATCACTAAAATCCGAATTTTGGGCATCTGTCATGACCGTTTCCATATCTTCGGGCTCCCAATAAAAGCGGTCCACTATTGTGTAGGCATTCGGTAAATCTTCTTTAAAACCTTTACGAACAATCGTATTAATATTTTCGATTTCACCTAATGATTTTTTAGGATCCTCTAAATATTTCAAATCATATTTTGCAAACATCCAGTGAGGGTTCCAGCCTGTAATAATAATCGGTTCTTCATTTTTAAAAGCCTTATCTAATTCACCTAACATACCGGCTGTTGAACTTTCTGTAAGGTCCCAGTTATTTAGATTTTCATAATCTTGTAAAGCATTGTTTGCCAATTCCATTGTGCCGCTTCCCGGTTCAATGCCATTGATCGTGTAATTTAATTTTTCTTCAATTGTAGCACTGCTTTCCTCCTGGCTATTACAACCAACTAAAAGTAGGCCCGTTACTGCTACTGAAAATAATCCCATTTTTTTAAAATGCATAGTACTCTCCTTTTATCTCTATTATAAAGAGACAACTCATTAAATTTTTGAAGTTGTTACTTATTTTATAAATTATTAACTAAATCTTTATTTTTGTCAATTCAACATTTACTTAAAAAGGTATTTGCATAAAAAGAATTTACACTATATTTCAAAATAGGTGTTTTTTATTCTTTTGGGAATAATTTGAAATAATCGTCTTAATAACTGCTATTGTTTTCGAAAAGAGGTAAAAGGGAGGAATTAATTTTTTATGTTATTGATAAAACGATTAGACATATGGCTGATCGGCATTGGAGATTTATAATATTAAGTTAAAATATTACATATTATGAAACTTATTGTAGTTGTAATTCGTAATATGTAAGTGTAAACAGTTGTTTTACGAAAAAGAGATAGGGGGATGAAGAGTGGTAACTTTAAAAAAGGCGGGTGCCATGTTAACTGCAACAGCGCTGTCTGTTGGGTTATTAGCACCAATTGCTAATGCTTCAACAATTGGAAATGAACGGATGGAGACATTGCCGATTCAAGTTGCACAAACGAATACAACGGTAACAAAAGATGATTTAATGAAGCGTTTCCGAGCATTATTTCCAAATGAGTTCTTACATGTATCTGAAAAAGATTTTCGTACTGGTACAGGATATTCACATCCTACAGACTCTACGGTGCGTTATGAACTTTATTTCTCAAAGAATATTGATGACCAATATGAACATGGAAGCTTTGTTTTTGCGGGAGATACGTTGGAGTTAGAACAATTCTACTATCAACCAGTAAACACAAAGGATGTTTTGTTCCCGGCAAAATATTCAAAAGAAGAAGCGCAAAAATCAGCGGATAAATTTATGGAAAAGTTCAATAAAGGCGAGGGGTATGAGCTTGTGCCAAACGCACAAGATTATTACTCACCATCTATTTTAACGCGGCCTGTTGAATACTCATTTATTTATGAGAAGAAAAATTCAGGGATTCCAATTTCAGATCAAACTATTAATATTCGTGTGTTAGGGGATGGCACAGTATCATCATTTTATAGAACAACCTCTCCAAAAAATAATTTCACGTATGATGATCCGTCCAAAAAACAAGATGAATCTTCCATTGCTAACCGCGTGCAGGATGCTTTAAAAGCACAATTGTCCTATACAATTATACCGGATTATTCAACAGGGGATCACAAGGTTAAGCTTGTTTATGAACCAAATAGCCAGATTATTTCAGGTATCCATGCACAAACAGGGGATTGGTTAACTTTGGACGGACTCTCTTCAACATTATCCGCTAAATCAATTACACCGATTGTTTCTGCACCATTAGCGGCAAAACAGCCAAACATGACAGCTGATCAGGCGCGAGCATTGGCTGAGAAATTGCTTGCAACAGATATAAAAGGTGTTCAACTGGAGATTGGAGCGGTTGAAGAAACGACATCGGAGACTGGTAAAGAAGTCTTCAACATTCAATATATGTATAACTATCGTAATGGTGGAACAGGAACTGTGCTAACAATTGATAAAGCAACAGGGGAATTCATTCATTACAGTGATATTAAAAGTCATCTTGAAGAAGATAATAATGACGCCGAGGCAGAAGTGAAATTAACACAGAAACAGGCATTGGATAAAGCGATCGCTCTTGTAAAAGAATGGATACCATCATCTGCTCATAAGTATGCATTGCCAGTTAATGAAGGCTACCACGAAACTTACAATAATAGTTATAACTTTACGTTCCCACGCATCGTGAACGGCTTATCAGTAGTGGGAGACAACATTTCAGTAGGTGTCGATGCTAAAACTGGTGCTTTATTGAGCTTGTATATGAGCGATTATGGTGATTTGGAGTGGCCAGCAGCAACTGATCTTTTATCTGAACAGGAAGCAACAAAAATGTTGAAAGATGAGTTGAAACTGAAGCTGCAATATGTGAATCATCCAAAGGTCGGGAATGAGCAGCATTACAGTTTAGCATACCAACCAGTCTTCAAAGAAGGGGCTTCCGCGGGCATTGATGCCAAAACAGGTGAATGGTTAGATTCTTATGGAATGGCCAATTCGGACAAGCCGAAAATCGAGCATCCAAAAGCTGCTGAAGAATTAAATTATTTAATTCATGCGGGTATTTTAGAAGTGAATGAAAAGTTTAACCCAGATGCCCCTATTACTAAAGAGGAAGCATTAAAAGTATTACTTAAATCGGTAACATACATGTATTATAGCTCTAGTTACAATGAGTTTGAAACGGCGGCCGAATCATTTACTGATATAACGCCAGACGATGCCTCATATGCATTTGTCACACGTGCATTACAAATGGGAATGCTTGATGCATCTACTAAAACATTTAATCCGAAGACAGCTCTTACAAATCAGGAACTGGCAAAATGGGTAATTGGTACATTAAAACTAAATAAACCTGCACAACTGAGTGATATATATGAATTGAAATACAGTGATGCCGCACTTGTGGATAAGGAATTACGTGGTCACGTGGCATTAGCATATGCAATGGGATTACTTGAAGCTGAAAATAATCAGCTGAAGCCAACTAGTGAAGTTACGTATGCACAATTAGCTCAAGTAACAATTCGTTTAGCTCATAAAATGAACGAATATCAGATTAATAATTATTAATAGCAGGTTTGTTTTTAACACATTGATTTAATGAAATATCCCTTGCCATTTAAACGGCAAGGGTTTTCATATTTAAATTTAGTTGCACGATTCATCCGTTGTGAAAACCGGATGACTAATACATAAAAGCATTTATACAAATGAAGAAGTCAAATATAACTAGGTGGCATTAAGGAATCTTATATTGAAAATAGAAAATCAGATTGTCCACCGAATTATGCAATTTGCTTAAATTTATTGTTTTACGAAAGGGGTAGTAATATGTTTCCAAAATTAGAAACCGAACGACTCGTTTTAAGAGAAATTCTACCTGCCGATGTAGAAGCGATCTATTCAATTTTTTCAAGCGATGAGGTAACAAAATACTATGGATTGGACACATTTAAAACAATGGAGCAGGCAGAAATGTTAATACAGGCATTTACTAATAATTTTCAATCTGAAAAAGGAATACGCTGGGGAATTGAGAGGAAGGGCGTTCAGGGGTTAATCGGTACAATTGGCTTTAACTCATGGTCAAAAGCACATCGACGTGCAGAAGTAGGATATGAAATTCATCCAGAATTTTGGCGTAATGGCTATGCATCAGAAGCAGTAGCTAAAATCGTTGAACATGGATTTCAAGAGATGGAGTTAACAAGAATCGGTGCCATCGTTTTTGTTGAAAATGATGGTTCCAGTCAATTATTGATGAAACAGGGATTTGAAAAGGAAGGCATTTTAAGAGAGTATATGTACCAAAATAACGAGGCTTTCGATGTAATTATGTTAGCAAAGTTTAATCGGCAAAATGGAGGAGATGAATAATGGATATTAATCGAAATGAAATTTACTTTAGAAAGTTGAAATTAGAAGACTTCAATGCTGTAGTTGATTGGAGTAGGGATGAGCATTTTTGTGAAGCAAATGGATGGCAGAAAAATAGAGATCATATGGAATTATTTAAATGGTGGGAACGTTGTGTAGCCAACCAAGAAAAAGATATGATCCGTTTGGGAATTGAATATAAAAATAGACTTATCGGTTATGCTGATTTAGCCGAAATTAAAAATAATAGTGCTGAAATTGGTATTGCTATAGGAGACAGTACTCTTTGGAATGTTGGTATTGGGACACAAATGGTAAAAAAATTAATGGATTATGCGAATGAACAATTCGGAATTACCACATTTTACGGAGAGACACACGAAACAAATCATCGCTCCAGAAAAATGATGAAGAAGATCGGATTCACTGAAGAGAGCCGTGAAGGAACTGAATTATACATAGGTAAAGAAGTTAAGTTAGTACAATATAAGTTGTTTTTGAAAGATAGATAAGTTTTTTTTCATAAAATGATTTCATGTACCGGAACAATAGCTATTTGAAAGCACCATAATACATAAGAACGAAAAAAAGGGTGGTACGAATCAAAATGCATTCGTACCACTTTTTATGTAATATCTATTTATTGTTTTCCTTCTTATTCGCTTTTGAACCCCAATATGTAGCAAGAATCGGTCCCGAAATATTGTGCCAGAAACTGAAGATCGCACTCGGAACGGCTGATACTGGGTCGAAGTGGGCCATCGCTAATTGCGCTCCTAAACCTGAATTCTGCATCCCAACTTCAATCGATACTGCTTTTTGATCATCGTATTTCAGTTTAAATAGTTTTGCTACTAAAAATCCTAGTAAGTAACCTAAACCATTATGTAAAATAACAATGGCAAAAATGATTAATCCTGTTTCTAAAATTTTATCGCGGCTTCCGCTTACTACAGCAGCAACGATCATCACGATTGCCACAACTGATACTGTAGGAAGAATATCAACACTTTTTTCTACAAGTGGTCTAAATAAGAACTGTGCAAGAATCCCTAAAATAATCGGAATTAACACAACTTTAATTACTGACATAAACATGGCCATAAATGAAACTGGTAACCATTCACTTGCTAATAAGTAGATTAGTGCAGGTGTTACAAAAGGTGCTAATAATGTTGTGCATGATGTAATCGTAACAGATAATGCCGTATTTCCTTTTGCGAGGAATGTCATAACGTTTGATGACGTACCCCCTGGACAACAACCTACTAATATAACGCCAACCGCAATTTCTGGCGGTAAATTGAAAACTTTGGCTAACGCAAATGCAAGTAACGGCATAATGACAAACTGGGAAACGATCCCGATAATAACACCTTTCGGATGTTGAAGAATTAGTTTAAAATCATCTAATTTTAATGTCATCCCCATACCAAACATGACAATTCCTAATAATATGGTGATGTAACTGCCAATCCATGTGAAATATTCAGGTATCCAAATCGCTAAACCAGCTGCAACCAGTACCCAAATCGCAAATGTATTTCCTGCAAACTTACCTATCTTCTGTAAAACTCCCATGATGATGTAACCTCAGCTTTCTATTGAATTCATGTTATTGTAATTTATTAAATTTCTAATTGCAATAATTTTCAGAATTTTAAGCAATTTCTTTATTATTCTAGTTAATAGAGTCGAAAAGTTATGGGTAAATGGGGAAAAGTAAATTTCATAAAAAATGGGTTGTGCAGCAAAATACTGCTCAACCCATTAACTAACAATTTATCTATTCTTTAATATTGCTACTTCCTCACGTACAATTGGTGCAACTTTCGTACCTAACAGTTCGATGGCATGCAGCACTTGGTCGTGTGGCATAGAACCGACCGGCACATGTAGGAAAAATCTTGAAATGCCGACATGTTCGTAAAGATAAATGATTTTCTTAGCAACCGTGTCAACATCGCCTACATAAAGAGCGCCTTCCAAGCTTCGGGCCTCATCAAATGCTTCGCGTGTGTACGGAGCCCATCCGCGTTCACGGCCAAGTTTTGTCATTGCCGCTGCTGTTGAAGGGAAAAATTGTTCTGCTGCAAGTTCTGTCGTATCCGCAATAAAACCATGTGAATGGGAAGCGACACGCAGCTTCGAAATATCATGGCCTGCTTTTTTCGCTACATCATAATACAGTTGAACGATGCGTGCGAAATACAGTGGACTTCCTCCGATAATGGCCAATGTTAACGGCAAGCCCAATGTGGCAGCACGGATGGCAGATTGTGGTGTACCGCCGCTCGCCACCCAAATCGGTAATTTTTCCTGCACAGGGCGCGGGTAGATGCCGCGTCCTGGAATAGATGGACGGAAATGGCCAGTTGATGATACAATCTCATTTTCCTGAAGATTTAATAATAGATCGAGTTTTTCTTCAAAAAGTGCATCATAATCATTCAAGTTATTGCCGAACAGCGGGAAGGACTCAATGAATGAACCGCGTCCAGCCATAATTTCGGCGCGGCCGTTCGATAGTCCGTCAAGTGTTGCGAATTGCTGGAAGACACGTACAGGATCGTCAGATGAGAGTACCGTTACAGCGCTCGTCAATCGAATTTGTTTTGTTTGCATAGCAGCTGCCGCGAGTACGACAGAAGGAACTGATGCTGCATAATCTTCGCGGTGATGCTCTCCGACACCATACACATCCAGTCCTACCGAATCCGCCAGCTTAATTTCTTCGACGATTTGTCGCAGTCGCTCGGCATGACTTACTGTTTCACCTGTTAACGCATCCGGTGTAGTTTCTGCAAAAGTTGAAATACCTATTTCCATGTGATGACCTCCAAATAATTAATGGCTCGTTTCCTTTTCTTACTATCATTACCATAAGGATTATTTTAGTGCACATCGGTTGGAAATGAAAGAATTGTATCTTTCGTAAAAAGCTTGTGAAATCAAACTTCAATTAATGCGGTATCTTTTATCTCTATAATTCTTGTAGCCACTTGCTTCACAAAATAGTCATCATGGGAGACAAAAAGAATAGTGCCGTCATAGCCTTGGATAAAGTTTGCCAATGCCTCTTTTGTAGCTATATCAAGGAAGTTGGTCGGCTCATCAAGCAGGAGAATATTATATTGACCTAAAAACAGCTGACTTAAAAGCAATCGAATCCGTTCACCGCCGCTTAAAACAGTGATCCGCTTTTGTAAATCATTCTGTTCAAACTGCATTTGATGCAAAATAGTACGAATAAACGCATCGCTGTATTCGCTTCGTGTTTTTATAAAATCCCAAACGGTCTCATGCGGTAAGTTTTGATAAGCAAGCTGTGAGAAGTGACCGATTTTTACTTTCGGTGAAAGATCTATATTTGGATGCTTTCCGATAATCGCCTGAAGCAATGTTGATTTTCCGCTGCCGTTCGGACCTGTTATAGCTATTTTTTCCTGTAGCCGAATTTGAAGTTGGCATTGATTTAAAAGGATCTTCTTTCCGATTGCTAAAGTAAGATCTTGCATCATAATCGGCACTTTATTATGAAGTTCCAGAGCTTTCGATTGTTTGAAGTGAAGTGGCGCGTTTTCTTTTACTTTTTCGACAACGGAAAGCTGTTCAATCCGTTTTTCCATTGCTTTAGCCGAGCGGTAAACCGATTTTTGACTCGTTCCTTTAGATTTTGTTTCAAACATACGATTCGCTTTGGCTTTCGTTTCTTTTTTCGACATCTTCTTTGCCTCGGTAATTTTTTCGGCCTTCTTCATTTTTTCAGCAACAGCCTTCTCCAGGTGAGCCTTTTCGCGAACATATTTTTCATGGGCAGCAGCTTGCTCCTGTTTTTCCCGTTCTTTTTGCGCTGCATAATCGGAATAATTCCCGCTATAGACCGAAACATGCCCATCATTGACTTCCCAGATTGTCGTAACAATATTATCCAGCAAGTTCCGATCATGACTGACTATAACGACTGCTCCGTAATAATAGCGGAGTTGCTCCTGCAAAAATCGGATGCCGTCCTGATCTAAATGAGTTGTCGGTTCATCAAAAAGCATTGCCTCGTAGTAATGGCTGAATGCCTGTGATAACTTCAACCTTGTTTGTTCACCACCGCTATGTGGATCGACTGCCTTCAATTTATGGCCAAGCGCGATATTAATATTGTCTTGTTTGATGACAGGGGATGTTTGTTCAAAATAGAAATAATCAACAAGTGCATTTACATTCCCTTGTTGTGGAATGAGCTGACCGGTTAATAATTTTAATAAAGTGCTTTTACCGGCACCGTTTTTACCAACAATCCCAATGCGGTCAAATTGATAAATTGCCAATTGCGGGATTGTAAGTACATCCTTATCTAAAAATTGCACGTGTATATTTTTTAGTTCAAAGCTTAAGTTTTCCATTATTGCTACCTCCGAAATATAAATTTCGTACCGATAGCTTATCGATACGAGCGGTTTGTATAATCCGCCCGTATTAAAAGAATAGAAGCATCTGCATTGTTTTAGCCCTCCAATTTATACGTGAGTCTAAAACGCAATAAAAAAGCAGACATATGTATGCCTGCGCCGAAAAAATATAGAATTCTCCCGTTTAAAGAGGAATTTCTATGGTTTCATCGTTTACAAGCATGACAAAAAAGCCCATCGAATGGGTTTGCTTTTTTATTGCCAGCTTAGCGTAAACGAAGTAAAAACATAGAAAAATCCCTCCTTCTCATAAATTAATGCCATCATAATTGATTTCCGGAAATAAATCAATAATGGAATTTACTAGGTAAATTTTAAAAGTGATTGAAGATTAATAAATATTCAAATATAATTATATTTATAAAACGGACGTAAGAAGGAATTTTTCTTGGAAGACGTGGTCGAATGAGTTTATATTTTGCGTATGTCATGATTGGCCTTGCCATTGCAATGCCCGTTGGTGCCATTACAGTCGAAATGACGAAACAGGGTTTGAAAAATGGGTTTATGCACGGTTGGGCAGTAGGGCTTGGCGGAATGACAATTGATCTAGCTTTAATCATTGCCTTGTATTTGGGGGTGGCTAAATTTTTGTCGCTGGCTTATATTCAGCTACCGCTTTGGTTAATAGGAGCCGCCTTTTTATTTATTTTGGCTTTCGATTCAATTAAAAATGCTGATAAAGATATTGCGTTAGCTGGTGAGAAAGCGAATAAATCCTTTCTGTCAACATACCGCAATGGTTTATTAGTTGCTGTTTCACCAGGTAATCTCGTTTTCTGGATTTCTGTTTTTGGAGCAGTTTTGGCCGACTCTTATGCAGGAAAAGGGGCCAATCAATTTTTGATTGTTGCACTAGGCATTTTATCGGGTATTTTACTGCATGATATTGGTCTTTTAACAATTGTTTCACTTACAAGGAAAGTCATGAACCGAGCGATGATTAAATGGACTTCCATTATTGCAGGCTTATTATTATTCGGGTTTGGCTGTTACTTTATATATGAATTTATTCATGATTTAAAAGCATTAATTTAACTATTAGAACGGGTGATTCCAGAGTACATATGGTTTTGCCTGTTTGTTTTTATATTTGCATGTATTAGGAAGAGGCCATGCTGAAAATGCTCTGACATATCGCTTTTTGCATAGACATACACTGCTATAAAATTAAAAGTTTTGCGATAGAGGCAACATTTGTGAAGAGAGGACGTTCTATTCTAAAGAAGAACATACATAATAATGGCATGTTTTCACAAATTCTATTGTGAATCAGTCAAAGTTTTTGTATGCTAAGTGAATGTAGAAGTGGACTTTGGAGTTAATATCGGTTTTTTCGATTTTAACTTTGGATATTGCAAATGATTGGAGTTGTTTTTGTTGTTAGATACAATCATTCTATCAATGATTGAGTTTTTTAAAGGGTTTGGCTATTTTGGTGTACTGTTGGCACTTTGCTTTGAGTTTATCCCAGCAGAAGTTATATTACCGATGGCAGGATTTTGGATTGCTCAAGGGGAGTATAAATATTGGTTAATGGTGCTTGCCGGAACGGTAGGCGGAACAATTGGACCGTTGACATTATATGCGGTAGGGCGTTATGGTGGTCGCCCAATCGTCCTGAAATACGGGAAGTTCTTCTTGATTAATGAAAAGCAAGTGAATGCATCGGACAAGTTTTTCGCAAAATATGGTGCGGGTGTCGCATTTTTCGGCCGCTTTATGCCGATTGTTCGTACCGCAATTTCGGTTCCGTGCGGGATGACGAAAATGAATGTATGGAAGTTTACAATCTATACATTTTTAGCGATGTTCCCAATTACTGCGCTTTATGTTTATTTAGGCATTAAGCTAGGGGAAAACTGGGAGCAGGCAGGAGAACTGTTTAAACAGTACTTGCAGCCGTTTGTCATCATCATCATTATTTTGGCAGTAATTTATGCGATTTATAAATACCGCGTAAAGTTATTAGAGCGTAAAATGAACTTACCTAATAAAAAATAAATTCAAAGGGCAGCCGTGTTTAACAGGTTGCCCTTTTTAATTTGCTCTATATTATTTAACGATTAAATTACTTTTAATTTCCTTCTCCAACATTTTCACTAGTTCTGCTTGTTCTAAATGTTGAAGTAGCGTTAAACCCTTTTCAATAAAACCTTCATCTGCTCCGTTTAAATTATTTAGGCAAACGCCTTTTCTCACGTAACAGATCGACAGGTTAATAAAAAGCTGCTCCGATTTACACTTACTGCTTGCATCATTCAACAGATGTAGTGCGGTTTCAAAGTCTTTTCCTTTAATATTAATAAGCGACAAATTGATCAGAAAGTTTATTTTTAACTTATTAATATTTTGAAATCCGTTGTACTTATCGATATGGCGAAATGCAAATTCTTTTATTTCGGTTGCAGTAGAAATCGGAAAAACAAATAAAATGGCATTCAGCAAATAAATATCAGGTAAGTACAGTGTATTTCGCTGCGAGAGATCGTTCCATATAGGAGATATTGTTTCAGAAGCCAGTACAAAATCACTGGATTTTGCCAAAACGAGCATGCCTTCCATTACAGTTTGAATATTCATGATTAAATTGTCATTCGGATTTTGCTGTAAATAAGCTGAGCATTCTTTAATCATTAGGAGCAGGGCATTTTCGGAATTATATGTTTGATTGTAAAACTTCTTCATAATCCTTTGACGGTCATGCATTTCATAATTATTGCTTATGTATTCAAACTCTTCATAGGACATTTCAAGACGCCCCAAAAATTCCTTTAATATCGAAAACTTAATTTCTCTGTTTTCTCCTTTTTCAAACTTTGAGTAGTTGCCCTGTGAGCATATTTTTTCGCTGACATACTGTTGTGAATACCCTTTACCAACCCTGATTTCTTTTATAACATGCCCGTAATTATTCATTTCATCACCTAAATTATTCTTTTAGGCATATTATACACTTTTTGTCGGAAAGTTTGTAAAATTAATACAAAGGAGGGGGCAAAATGGTAGAATTATTAATTACAACTTTAGAACTGTGGATTATTGGAACTGGTGGAGGATAAGTTAGAAAATTAAAAGATTCATATATATAGCAATCAGGCTTTGGAATAGGAACAGCGGAGGAATCAATGATGAAAAAATTTAAATTGTTAAGTTTAAGTTTATTTGCAGCAATTTCTTTAAATGTATCCGTAAATATTTCAAGTATACAAGCAGCTGAAAGTTTGACACCTGAAGTTTCTGTCACATCCGATACACTTTGGTATTCAAAAGAAGTGCCCTATACAACGACACAATCGATGTGGGTAACGGTTACTCAAAACGGTAAAACGTATTCTGGTTATTTGTATAATCGTGGCTATGCTGTAGGGAAGCCGGGGTATTCCTTCTTTTCAGGCACGCTTAAAACAGGACCATATGCACCGCTTAGTAACGCAGAGCAGGAGTAATGGGGAAATCTGAATCTGATAATTTTCATATCCTCTTTGAAAAGGATAAGCCTCCGTTTTTTGGCAAATCTGCTCAAAGAGGAATTTATATTTTCAGCATACTAACAGGGTAAGGGGGAGGAATGATGTATGAAGTGATTCGTTTTCTTGTGAAAGGCTTGTTAAAAAGCAAATATATTTTTATATTACCTGTTGCAATTATTGTACTTGTCGGGACGATATTCGTTATTAATAGTACGCAATCGGGTGCTACCAAGCATGAACTGCAGGAAACGTTCAACAATCGAAAAGATACAGTACATTTGCTGATTACAAGTACATTAACTAAAGAACGGGTTATAGGTCTCACTCCGGAAGAACAGCAATCATTGGGAAGTCTTCTATTAAAAGAACAATATATAGACGATATTTTAAAGAAATTAGACGAGAACGATTTACAGGTTGCCGACCAGCAGCTTGCCTATTTAAACGAATATGAAAACTACATAGCATTCAAAGCAATTCCTTATCTTGGTGAACATACAGTGGCAGTTGAAAGGGAGAAAGCGGAAGCCATCATTGATCATCAGTTGGGCTATACCGAACAAGATACGCCATTTAAAACAGCCTTATTTACAAAGCAATTATTCCAAATTCTATTTAGCCCCGTTACGGCCTTTCTTCTATTATTAGTTTTTTGCTATAAATATATATTTGACCGGGAAAATCGGACATTCGATTTCTTTAAAATCAATTCATTGTCCAGTACAGCCATTTATTTTGGATACTTGATTCCTTTATTGATGGTCGTCCTGTGTTACATCGTTATTGCAAGTGTTGTGTCGTTACTGCCGCCACTATTAACAGGGAATCTCAACACAATTTACTATCCTGTTGAAGTGGCATTGAGTTCCGAAATCATTTTAGTCCCAATATGGAAATGGCTTGTGTTTATCCCGATTGGCTGGGGGATTTTTAGTGCGTTATTATTGCTGCTGTTTACTTGTCTGATTAAACAGCAAGCAAAATTAGGTTTACTATTCTCGCTGATCAGTTTACCGGTTTTAATCAGCTATATGATTTCATTGAAGACCGGGTTTCAGATGTATAACCCGATTCACTTGATTGTTTCGTATGAACAGCTATTACTGGATTCGAATCGTTTTGTCCCTTATTTAATCATCATGTTAATACTAGTAGTGATAGGTACCGGAATTACTTTTGCTGTCATTAATATGAAAAATGTCAGTTTTGGAGTGCCTGAATTTACAGCATCGAAAAAACAGTATATACCAAACAGGAAATTTAAATTATTACAATTTGAGCATCTAAAGAAGAAGCGGAAAGGCCATATTCTTATAACTGTTATTTTGCTGTTTGGAATAATTGGCGGTACGGTCATTGTAGTGAATGAGCAGTACCGAACATTTCCTGACAAAGCACTGAAAATAATTGAGCGTTCCCAAAATACGATTATCCAGGATCAAACACATTGGAAACTCGTCGCAGATGAATTTGAAATGGAGCAGGAATTGCAACGACGGATGGCTGAGGAAACGGGTGAAGAGCTGGAAATGCTTGATCAAAATCCTTATCAGTCAATGATTAAACAATTAGAAATGCGATTTGAGGCGTTGGAACATCTGAAGGCTGATATTCACTCTCCTACATTTGCCGAGACATTTCGCGATGTGATGAACTCATTTGAACCTGGTACTTATAGAGAAAATGATAATACACTTTGGACATTGACTGACATGGCATCAGAAGAGCAGGAAATTATTCTGGATGGCAAAAGGTTAACCCCGTGGCCGCTTGGACATAAATGGGTATCTAATTTTGATGATCCGAGTCAGGCTTTAGATCAAGAACATTATGAACGTTTAAAGCTGTTCCAGGAACAAAATACAAAATACGGGGACAGCAGCTCGTTTGCAATCTACAGGTTCTTGGAATGGAACATGATGTGGTTCGTCCTGTTTTTATTTGTATTATTGTTATGGACAACGATGGCCGATGAATATAGGCTGAATCCATCGATGAGCTTTTTAGCAACAAAGCCAATTCGATTCTCTTCTATTTATGTATCGAAATGGATCTATAATTTAACGGTTGCCTGCAGTTTGTTGCTCATTACGGGTACTATTGTTTTCCTGATCGCTACATTTATTGGTGGAGTAGGTGACATGGATTATCCAATATTGATTTATGCAACAGAACGGCTGGAGGAGCACTTTTTCTTTTCAACTGCGAACAATGCCTATTTTTATTTTGAAAATTTGATGGCGCTGCTTGTCAAAAGTGGAGTGCTTATATTCATGCAGCTCTTCTTTTTAAATAGCTTGTTCAGCTTTATCGGGAAATTGATGAAAAATCATTATGCAGCGATTATCGTTACATCCATACTTGTCATTGCCGGGTACTTTGCAGGGAACCATTATATTAATCTAACAAGTAGTGTGTATAATCCGTTTGTCTATTTTGATACATGGAATATTGTAGATGGCTGGAAATCGATTGAGGCAAACAACGGAAAAGTGAACTTCCTGACAGGCGCGGTCATTTTACTAATCAGCGGAACCCTATTGTTCGGCATAGGGCTTCTATTTAAAAGGAAGGTGACATCATAATGGTATTGCAGGTGAACGAACTTGAAATGAAATACAAAAGTAAACAGGTGCTGGATAATATTACGTTTTCTATTGGTACAGGTGAAATAATAGGTATTGTAGGGCCGAATGGGGCAGGGAAATCTTCATTAATGCGCTCGGTATTAGGATTGGAAAAGATTAATAAGGGCACTGTCCATATAAACAATATTTCCAACAGCAACCCTGAATTCTTTAAATATATTTCCTTCTTGCCAAGTGATAATTACTTGTATATGCAGTTAACCGGTTATGATCATCTGTCGTTTGTGGCTAATATTTACCATATACAGCAAAAAGAAATAGAAGATGTCATAGAGTTGATCGGTATCCGCTCGTATTTGCATCAGCCCGTCAAATCCTATTCTTACGGGATGCGGCAGCATTTGCTGATCGCGTTAAGTATATTGACAAAGCCGCTCATTATTTTAATGGATGAACCTTTTAATGGACTGGACCCGACGAGCATTATTGAATTAAAACAATTGATTGAAGTGCTACATGCAAAAGGGATCAGTATCGTCATTTCGACGCATAACCTGGATTTACTGGAAGATTTGACGGAGACAATCTGGTTCATTAAAGAAGGAAAGCTTTACACAAATCCATTGCATTCAAATAAGGAAGTACAATACGAAATTAAGTATTCATATCATAGTGATCTTCCCCAAGTAATGAAAAAGAGCCATCTTCCTTATAAAATTAAAGGTGATTTACTCATTACAGATGCTGCATTTGCGATTGAAACCTATCTTCAATGGTTATTAAAAAATAGTGTGCAAATCCAATCTGTGAATCCGATCAACCGGAACTTGGAAGAACTGTATCGTGATTTTTATAATCTATAATAGAAACAAGCCGTTGTCATAAAGTATGACAACGGCTTTATTTTTAGTTGAAATCGATAAACTAAACAGTAAGAGAGCCTCTAAATCCTCGGGCACCATAGTACGAGTCAGCACCGTTATGATACATGAAAATTGTCTCGTATCGACGATCGCAGAAAATCGCTCCGCCAAGTTTACGGATATCCGGTGGTGTCAAAACCCAGCTTGATGTTTTTAAATCGAATTTCCCAAGTTGCTGCAATGAGCGGTATTCGACTTCCGTTAAAATTTCAATTCCCATTGAAGACGCCATATTCATTGCACTGTCTTCCGGTTTGTTCTTTTTACGCGCATCCAATGCTTCCTGGTCATAACAAATACTTCTGCGTCCTTTAGGGCTTTCAGCAGAGCAGTCCATAAATGTGTATGTGTCCGTATCATGGTTATATGCAACGACATCAGGTTCACCTTCTGTACGTTCCATTTCATTAAGAGACCACAGTTTTACCGGATTTGCTTCGAGCTTTGTCTGCACATTTTCCCAATCGATATTCGGATGACGCTCCATATGCTGTAAAAAGCGTGCTTTCAATGTTGTAAGAAGCTGTTCTTGCTGTTCGTTTGTTAATACTTTTTTAGCTGCCATAATATTGAACACCTCGTTAAGTAGTTGATGCCTTTAATGATACTTTAGTTATGAGAATAATGTCTACTAATGGTTAATTTTCATAATAAATAAATCTACTAAAAAACATAGAGTGCATCAAAATTATATTTGCACGAAAATGAATTGTTTCATATGCATAGACAAATGAATTAATATGGTATATACTAATGTTAATAAGAAATGTTACAAGACAACAATAAATTCACCTATTACAATATGTATTCGTGTTTTATTTAGTACTTATTGTAATATGTGAATTTTTTTCTTTATGAGGAATTGTGATCTTATTAAATTTAATTAAATGGAGGTCATTTAAATGACACAAGGTACAGTAAAATGGTTTAACGCAGAAAAAGGTTTTGGATTTATCGAAGTTGAAGGCGGAAACGACGTATTCGCTCACTTCTCAGCAATCCAAGGCGACGGTTTCAAATCTTTAGACGAAGGTCAAAAAGTTGAATTTGAAATCGAAGACGGTCAACGTGGCCCACAAGCTACAAACATCGTAAAACTTTAATTTTAAAGCTGCAACGATAAACTGCATCCCAAATATGGGGTGCAGTTTTTTTGTGGCTAAAATTAAGAAACAGAAAGAAGTATAGTTTACTGGTGAGTGGGATCTTTTCGTTAGGAAAGTTATACCAAAGGAGAATTTAATGGTAAACTCTAATGAAAAGGGGGGGTATTCATTTGTTTAATGAATTGAACGCTGTTATTGATCAATTAGAAGGCAAAGAACGGAAAGCCTTATTAATGCAAATCTTTTTACGGATGCAAGTAGTCGAAGAAAGAAATGGTTATTCAGAGGAGCAATTCTTTTTAGATATTAAAAATACATATAACAACCTGTTGGAGTACAAAAAGAATCAAGCAAACGTTGAGCCTGTACAATATCAAGCAACACATATTGTCTTCGGGGACTCGCCATCAGGCAGCCTGAAATTTGCTTTAAAAAAGTTAGGGCTAAGTCATCAGGAAAGGATTATTACGTTTTCCGATTTGTTTTCTATTGGTCCCATTTGGAACTTACATAACTTACATGGTATTACGAATCGATCTAAATGGTTTAGAAATCATATCATTATTGATGATGAGGATCTCTATCATCACGAAGAACATTTTAAACAAACGATTGTAGACCTTCAACAAACGCCAAATGATTACCCAATTATTATTTGGGCGGGGGAAAATGCACATGAACAAACAGGTTTACGGTTTGTACTTTATTTATTAAAAGAGAAGGCAAACGATATCCATATCATTCATACTAATGAAGCATATAAAACTTATTTTGATCGACCCGATATCGATTTTACGCCGTTAAATATGGGGGAACTGTCATCAGATCAATTAATGGAAATTTACGAAAACGAGAAAAAGGGTCATCTATTGACGCAAGCGGAACGTAAAACATTAGACGATGAATGGAAGCAGCTTTGTCAAACTAATGATGTTTTACGAATCTGGGAAAATCAAATGATAAAAAGTGTTCCTGAAAATTTTTATGATACTTACATTATCAATACAGTGAAGAAACTTCATCAAAATAAACAGAATAAGGACTTTATAAAATCAGCCAGAATTATCGGAGAAGTAATGGGTCATTTAGATCAATATATTGGTGACCATTTTTTGGAATATCGTGTCAGACGTTTAGTTGTCGATGGTGTATTTGATTTGAAAGGTGTACCAAAGGGAATGCGTTACTATAGCATAAAAATTCGGTGAAGGTACTATATGTAAATTTAGCAACACTTCAAAACATCCAGTATAAGAGCAGGGGAGTATATGAAAAAAATTAATATACCGATCATATTGAATGTAGCCGCACTTATCTTTATAATGGCGACCTTTTATTGGGGATTTGAACAATTATTTATGACGAGACTGGTGTTAATTTTCTTTGCACTTGTCTGCTTATTATTTGAAATAAAAAAGGATTACATTTCTAGAAATAAGATGTTATTTATCATTTTTAGTGTCGTTAGTCTAATCGCAATAGTGATAAGTATTCTTGCAGATAATAGCTCATTAAATCACGCAATCAATAATACGGATTATTTTATTCCTTTGTTTACGTATGTCCTGATAGTCATTATGTATAAAGAGCTGTATACGGAAAGTGGATAAAGGATCAGAGGAATAATCGATTGAAAAAGATGCTTAGCCAAATCAGGCAAAGCATCTTTTTAGATTGTTGCGGTATTTATAAAATCAAACCAAATTTAGTTTAAAAGCGCCTCACGTACCTCATCACGAAAATCTGCATCGTTCAAAAGCTTTCTTTCAAATGAATTTCGGTTATTTCTCAACAGGAAATGCTCATGAAATTTCAGGTTATTAAGTAAAATAACAAATTCGTACTGATCTCCCTTAAGGTTTTCAACATACATCGCGTTGTTTAAGACGAACAGTGTAGAGCCGCCCTTTGAGCCAATATGTGTATATTTCTTATAATTTTGTTCATTTAATTGCATCGGCCACTCCATTAGATCCCGGATTGTTTCAGCTGCATTTGATGGCAGCTCGTCATTGGAAATAAGGGCGAGCAGTTTCCCGTAATCATTTGCAGAAGCGCCAATTAACCGATCTGACCAAACTCTTTGTACGGCAGGGGATGAGTCAAATGTAGTCGCACTTACATTAATTTCTCCTGTTTTCATTTGCAGGCTTATCGATTGAGCTAACTTGCGATAGTCGTCCATTGATAACTTTTGGAGCGCCTTGATTAATTCTTTTTCGGACATCCCATCTTTTTGGATAGATTCAGGAATGAGGAGCGCACTGCCAATTGGATAAATGTCTTCGTGCTGTGTTAAGCCTAACGCTGTTTTACGCTGATTTATCGCATCAATACCGAGCAGATTAATTAAATAATCTGTATTGGCATTTGAGCTATACGTAATCATTCCTTTTGCAACATCATGCAAAGTGACTTCATTATTTTGGATGCCCCGATCTTGTTTCACAGCTTCTAACCATGCTTCATGACCGCCCCCATCAGTATTTTTCCAATAAAAACGGTTCAAGTCGCCCAAAGGTATTGACTGGTCTTTTTGAATTTTATTTTCTTCGACCTGCATGGCATATTCAACTGCAATAAGGATTTTTACTGTACTTGCTAATGGCCGTATAACAGTTGACTGGTAAGTAATGACAGGTTCGCCGTTTTCAGCAAAATAAAAGGAGCTGGATTCCGGATTTCCCTTTAAATGTTGAATAACATAATTGGGATTGTCCCGAAGTAGAGCATATGCTGCAATTCCTGTAATTAAAGTAATGACCCCATAAATCGTTAACCTCTTTTTTGTATAGGTTTTACGATCAAACAAAATCATAGCCAGAACACCAAATAGGAAAGCAATGAGGAAATTTATATTGGAAACTAAAACGGCAATAATAATTCCGGATATAATTCCAATCGTTACAATGGCTTTCTGAACTTCTTCACGAGTTCTTTGCGCCTTATTTAAAAAGGGAATTAAAGTAAAGAAAATAATACCGAGCAGACCAATCCAACCATAAATATTCATATATGACCTTTCCTCCTTCTTATCCAATCCCTAAAGCAAAGTGGGTAATTCCATAAATTGTTATTACTGTTATTTACGGAGGGAAGCAGTAAAAGTTTCATTTCTTTTTGGTTTGTCTATGTATGTAATCTCCTTGAAAAGCCAAAATGAAAAGAAAACGCTACAAATTTGTAGCGCTTCCTTCTCTTTAATTATTGTTGGTTGTTTGAATTGCCGCGTAATTGCTGCTCTGCCATTTGAACTAGGCGTTTCGTAATTTCGCCACCTACAGAGCCGTTAGCACGAGCTGAAGCGTCTGGTCCTAATTGAACACCAAACTCTTGTGCAATTTCGTACTTCATTTGGTCAACTGCTTGTTGTGCACCAGGTACACGTAATTTGTTTGAGCTATTGTTGTTTGCCATTGTTATCGCCTCCTTATGACATTAGAATGCACAGGGAAGAAAGTTTCATACCATATCAGAATTAGGTAATTTACAGTTCAATTGGTAACGTTTTTATAATATGGTGTTTTTATAATAACCAATTATCATCGATAAACACTAAATCACACAGGATAGCTCGCACCGCAACTAAAACAAATTAGAAAAATTGTCGGATTGTAACATATGGAATAAAGTGGTTTAATTGGGACATGCAGTAAAGATCCGTCATCGTTACAGAAAGGAATGACTTTTTTGAATACAATTATCGAAAACAATAAAAAAAGCTGGGATATTGTAGCAAAGCATTTTGCTGGAGGAGATGCGTTGCCAAGCTACGGACCATTAGCACAAACCGAAGAGGAACTGAATTTAATCGGAAGTGTTGCCGGCAAAACAGTGCTGGAAGTTGGATTTGGGAGCGGTCATTCTCTTTTATATATGAATAACAATGGTGCAAAGGAGCTTTGGGGGGTTGATTTTTCGAGTGCCCAAATGGACCTGGCACAGAAAACGTTATACGGCATTGAGGCAAGCTTATTTACGGCTCCAATGGAAGAAGAAATCGGTCTGCCGAAAAATTATTTTGATTTAGTATATTCCATTTATGCGATTGGCTGGTCAAGTGATCTTCCAGCAACGTTTAAGTTAATTTACAGCTACTTAAAAGAAGGAGGCGAATTTATTTTCAGCTGGGAACACCCTTTCTATAATCAAATCAAATGCCGAGATCATCAGTTTAGTTTAACGGATTCCTACCAGCGTGAAGGATATATCGAAACAACGACATTTAAAGGGGAAGATGCGCCAATGCAAATACCGAAATATAAAATGGCGACATTTATAAATGCACTTTTAAAAGTAGGCTTTGAACTTGTAGAAATTATTGAAAGTGATATTCCGGTACATGCAAAAGGTGAAGAAATTCCGTATTCCGAAAAATATTATTCTCTACATAAAGCAAGCCACTTTCCAACAACCTTTATCGTAAAAGCTCGTAAACGAACTATATAGGAGGCAACTATAATGATTCGAAAGTTAACAAACGAAGACCTTGAAACTACATTGGCACTTGTACATAAAAAGCCGGCGGAAAATTTATTTATCATCGGTGATATTGAAGCGTATGGGATGGAATCGGATATCCAGGATTTATGGGGGCAATTTGAAGGTGATCAGCTAAAAGCGATTTTACTGCGTTATGATCAAAACTATATCCCGTATAGTGAAGGAAATTATGATACCGAGGGATTTGCCAAAATCATTAGCGAAAATCGAGGTCAGATAGAACTATCAGGGCTTCAGCATTTAGTCGCTCCATTAAAGAAATGGATTGACCGCGGTATTCGTCGGGACAGCGAAACGTATTATGCAAAATGTACAGAATTGACCGTTCCCACATCTGATTTGGATTTTTCAAATGTGACGTATTTACAGCCAAGTGAATACGAAGAAAATATTGACATGCTCAGATCGATTCCGGAATTTTCAACAGGGACATTTAGTGTAGAAGGAAGAGAGCGCGCAGAAAAATTTAAAACGGGGCGTACTTATATTATTCGTGACGAACAGGGTGTGATGGTCTCTTCAGCATCAACAACAGCGGAAAATTCTCAGTCCGCGATGATTGTAGGCGTCGGAACGAGACCGGGATACGGGAAAAAAGGATATGCGACACATTGTATGTTGAAACTTTGCCGAGACCTGCTCGCTGAAAGAAAATCAATTTGTCTGTTTTATGATAATCCGGCTGCTGGACGCATTTATAAGCGGATTGGGTTTGAAGATATCGGTTATTGGACTATGGTTCGTTATGAAGAGGGGAAATAAGGGGGAGACAAATTGTGAGAACATTATTAGCAGAACAACCGATTCAAATAAACGCCTATGATATCGATGCAATGGGCATTGTTAGTAATATTGTGTATGTAAGGTGGTTTGAGGATTTACGTATGGCTTTTTTAAATGAGCATTACTCATTGGCGGAAATGATGGCAGTGCAAATCTCCCCGATCTTGATGAAAACAGAGATTGAATACAAAGCCCCTTTAACAATTTTCGATAAACCGGTCGGACGTTGCTGGATGGTGAAAATCGGGCAATCTAGTTGGGAAATGGAACTGGAAATTACAACGGAAAAGCATATCCATTGCATCGGAAAACAATCAGGATGCTTTTTCAATTTAGAAAAGAAAAGAGTTGCGAAAATTCCTGAGCCATTAAAAAAACTTTTTGAAATAGCGCAATAAAAAAGGAGCAATTTAATTGGTGATGAAAGAACATTTAGAAGGAATAGTAAATAAATCGATTAATCTGGATTTAATTGATTTTAATGAATTAATCGAATTTATGCTGAAAAATATAGGAAATACGGATGGCTATTTACGTGACAACTTAATTTATCGGGGATTTTGCGAATTAATTCTGAATGAGCAATTTACTGAAGAACAATTAGTTTTAATATTAAAAATATGTTCGGATGATGAGCACCTTTATTTAAATATTACACAGAGCAATCCTTCTGATGATGTATTTACAAGATCGTTTTCGGCACTCGTTATCACCCTCATTTTAGGGATAGATCGTGAAAAAAGAAGTTTGCCTGAAGAACTTGTTGTTGAGGCTATTCACCGAAGTATTCATTATTTATTTCTTGAGAAGGATTTCCGGGGATTCGACACTACAAAGGGCTGGGCACATGCGGTTGCACATGGAAGTGACTTATTAACAGAAGCAATTAGACATCCGTTGATGAAGGAATCTCAATTATTATGTAATGCATTACAAAGTTTAAAAAGCTGTCTTCATACTGAATATGCTTTAATTGATGAGGAAGAAGAGCGTATGTTACCGGTCATTGATGCGTTACTGGATAAGGGACTGACGGATGAGCGATTGGTAACGTGGCTAAAAGGATTGCATTACATAGAAGTAGAGGATTGGCATAAGAAATACCGGTATGAATGGAACGTAAAGAAATTTGAGGCAACATTATTAAAACATTTATTAAAATCGACCAAATGTACAAAAACAGCCGATTGGATTATTTTTGGAAATTCAACTTTTGTTTAGTAAGGAGTTGAAAAATTGAGACGTATTTTTTTAATGATACTGCCATTCATTTTATACATAACAGGCCTACTCGCATATTATTTTGATAAGATTAACGGTTATCAATTTATTATTTTTATTATAGTGGGCCTGGGTATTTCAATTTTCGGATTCTTTGTTTACCGGAACCAGAAGAAGTTGAAAGCAGCTTTTTTAGGGATTTTTTATATACTAGCCCTATTAGCTGTCTTTGAAAGCCGACTGATTGATTATGAAAAATATACTTATTTTCTTATGTCATATAACGAGCCTTTTGAAATAGTGAAAGACTCAGGAATCAATGTATTGGCAGTCGAAGTGATTGAGATCCCATATATAACGGACTTGAACTACTTAATTCATACTATGGAATTTTCAACTAATAAAGAAGTTTTGGATGCGGAAGTTGTTACGAATAAAATCCGGTAACGTTCGAAAAATGAAGAATTACTTAGTTATGTACGTCCCACGGAGAAACATTTTGAGACGATGAAGGAAAATGTCATTGCTTATTTACCAGAAAACGCTTTTGCTATTAATCAATTTTTATAAAGAGAAGATATAGAAGGTGACAGTGCAGGACTTGCCACTGTATTAAGTGCTCTTATCGAAAATGGTGACGTTAACAATAATATTCCGATTGCCGTAACTGGAGCGATTGATAGCAAAGGAAATGTGAAGGAAATCGGTTCAATAAAAGCGAAAACTTTGATTGCCGAACAAAGCGGTTTTTCTCATATAATTCTACCTGTAGAAAATGAAGAAGAGGCGAAGAGAGTAAAAAAAGATGAGCAACTTAATATAGAAATTATCGCTGTGGCATCTATAGAAAATGCTGTAACTGATATAAAAAAACTAAATGAAATAGGGTCATTAAATAAATAAAATGAAAAACAGAAAATAAACAACCTTTGTTAATTAAGATAGGAAATTAATGTGCAAAGGACCGAAATAATGAAGGAACAATGCTTTATCTTCACTGAAAAAAACTGATATCATAATAATTGTTCTATCATTTTTTAATAGACTATGTTATTTTTATAATAATTTAATAATTTGCAATTTAAATAAGTGCTTACAGAATTTTGTAAGGTAAAAGGGAAATTAGTGAAAGACTAATGCAGCCCCCGCTACTGTAATAGCTGATGAAATCACAATGAATCACTGTCGTAAAGATGGGAAGATGTGAAAGTAAAAGGAAGCTTAAGCCAGGAAACCTGCTTATTTAAACGATACTTACTTTTCGGAGGGAGAAGTATAGGCGAAACAAGTAATTGTTTTTGTGTTTTTCTATACTTTTTTAGTATTAATTTCACATGCCCGTACCTCTTTCTAACGAGAGGTGCGGGCTTTTTTTATTTCTTAGTGGATAAGCAATACTAGTTTTTAATGAAATCCACATAAGAAAAATTATCATCACGTCCTATTTGGTGCGAGATGTATTTTTCTAATAGGGAGGGTGTTTACATGCAAAAAGGAAAGATCTTTGTTGTAGGGTTCGGACCTGGTGATCGGGAACATATAACAAAACGTGCAGTCGATGCACTGCAGCAAAGTGATCACATTATGGGTTACAAAACGTATGTTGAACTGATTGAGCACTTAGTGAAGGCGAAAACTATCGTCAGTACGGGAATGACAGAAGAAGTTTCACGTGCGCAAGAAGCTGTAAAACAGGCTGAAGCCGGCCATATAGTTGCTGTTATTTCAAGTGGTGATGCAGGTGTTTACGGAATGGCGGGCCTCGTATATGAAGTATTAATCGAAAAGGGATGGACTGCAAAAGAAGGAATTGAAGTAGAAGTCGTTCCGGGTATATCAGCGATTAACTCCTGTGCAAGTTTACTTGGCGCTCCTGTTATGCATGATTCGTGCACAATTAGTTTAAGTGATCATTTAACACCATGGACGGTCATCGAAAAACGGATTGAGGCAGCGGCAATGGCAGACTTTGTCGTTGCGTTTTACAATCCTAAATCCGGCAGACGGACAAGACAAATTGTGGAAGCACAACGAATATTGCTTAAGTATCGTTCACCTGATACACCTGTCGGATTAGTAAAAGCTGCCTATCGGGATACGCAGGACATTGTGTTAACAACACTAGAAGATATGCTCGAACATGATATCGGAATGCTGACAACGGTCGTCGTTGGGAATTCCTCAACATTTTACTACGATAATAAAATCATTACACCGCGTGGTTATCAGAGAAAATATACTTTAGGGCAAGAAAAACAACTATTAAAACCGCACCAACGTTTGAAAAAAGAAGCGGAACCTTGGGCGTTGGATCAGGAAACGGGTGAAGCAAAGACCGGGTATGAAAAAATTGAAGCTATAGAGAAAAAAATAGTTGAACCAGCAGCCATTAAAACAACCGCATTACAGCTTGCAAATGAAGCATTAGCGCTCGTACATAAAGAAACGTCAGCAGTAAAAGTTGAAGAAAATCCTTTTTTAGTGCAGCAAGAAGTGGAATCCATATTTGAGTTTGCTGTATCACCAGGTGTTGCCAATAAAATGATTACACCTGCACAAATGATTACATTGGCAGAGGTTGTAGGAGAACGGGGTACGATGGAGTATACGCCTGATCACCGTCTCGTGTTGAAGGTACCAACCGATTCACCTCAAAGAATCGTAGAAACGGTAGAAAAAACGGGTTTACTTGTTCAACCTGTCGGCGACGTAGTAATCGTCAAGGCGTGTGATTTCTGTTACGGCGAAAAAGCCGAATCCATTCCATATGCTGAAGAGATTATGGAAACACTTGGTGGCATTAAAATGCCGAAAGAACTACATGTCGGTTTTAACGGTTGCGGAATGGCATGTTATCGCGCGGTTTTTGATGATATCGGCATTGTTTACCGCAAGAAAAAGTTTGATTTGTTTATCGGTTCCAAACCAGTTGGACGAACAGCACATGCAGCACAACCTGTCCTTGAAGGGATCGATCCCGAAAAATTGATTCCTTTACTAACAGAAATCGTTGCGGACTATAAAGAAAATGCACATCCGAATGAACGTTTTTTCAAATATTTTAAACGTGTAAAAAAAATCCTGAATTTCAATTATATTGATATGTCATGCAAAATTAAAGTGGAAGAGGCCCCTTGTGGAGATTAGGTGAAATGATGATTTTATTTTTAGCTGGAACAAGTGATGCAAGAGAGCTGGCTGTTCAATTAATGCAAGCGGGACAAGAATTGGTGGCGACTGTCGTGACGGAATCTGCTGCAGCGAGTCTACAGGAAGCGAATGTTCCGTACCATGTCGGTCGTTTAACAGAACAGCAAATGAAGGAACTAATTGAAGAACGGCGGGTAACAATGGTTATCGATGCCAGTCATCCATATGCGGAAGAGGCTTCCAAAACAGCGATGGCCGCTGCAAATTTAACGGGTATTCCCTATATTCGATATGAACGTCCGCAGCAAAGTTATGTACATCCGCTCGTTACGGAAGTGGAAACGTATAAAGAGGCGGCAATTGCTGCATCCGCACATTCAGGAACTATTATGCTGACAACAGGCAGTAAAACGCTTGCCGTTTTTACGGAGCAATTATTACATAGCGAAAATATTCGTCTAGTATGCCGGATGCTGCCAAATAAAGAGAATATGGATAAATGCAATACGCTTGGTGTGAAGCAGCGCGATATTATCGCAATCCAAGGACCGTTTTCTAAAGAATTGAATAAAGCGCTTTACGAACAGTTCAGCACAACACTTATTATTACAAAGGAAAGCGGGAAAGTCGGTTCGGTAGACGAAAAGATGGATGCGGCTCTGGAAATTGGTATTCCAGTAATCTTAATTAAAAGACCAGAAATACAATATGAAAACTTATGCACTTCATTTGAAGAAGTGTATGAAAAATTAGGAGGGAAATAACAATGGCAAATATGAATTTTAATACAGACTTCGTACCACTAACAGTAGACCCGGACAAAATTTATGACTATAGTTTTGCGATGATTAAAGAAGAAATGGGCGAGCATCCATTTACGGATGAACAATGGCTTGTTGTTCGCCGCGTTATCCATGCTTCAGCAGACTTCGAACTGGGCCGCAGCATGATTTTTACGGATGATGCGATTGAAGCAGGAATTCAGTCAATTTTAGCTGGACGCCATGTTGTTGCCGATGTTCAGATGATTGAAAGTGGATCAGGGCGTAAACGATTCCAAAAACATGGCGGGGATTTACATTGTTATATCGCAGATGAAGATGTATCAATCGAAGCAAAAAAACTGGGAACAACTCGTGCCATTATTTCGATGCAAAAGGCGACGCAACTACAAGAAGGAGGAATTTATGCAATTGGGAATGCTCCAACAGCTCTACTTGAATTAATTCGTCTGATTAAGGAAGGCCTTGCAAAGCCGGATTTAATTATTGGGATGCCTGTTGGGTTCGTTTCGGCAGCAGAATCGAAAGCGGAATTAGCAATTTTACAAGGAATTCCTTTTATTACGAATGTAGGAAGAAAAGGTGGCAGTACTGTAACCGTCGCAGCACTAAATGCCATCTCAATCATGGCAGATGAACGAGCAAAAGAAGCGAAATAAAAAAGATCCGTCGGAAATGCGTCACGGCTACACAACAGGAGCTTGTGCAACTGCGATGACAAAAGCTGCCTTGTACGCACTTGTGACCGGAGAAGTTCCTGAACATGTAACGATTCATTTACCTGTAGGAAAGGATGCCACATTTACGGTGGTATCTTTTGCAGTAAAGGAAAATGAAGTGATGTGTGAAACGATTAAGGATGCAGGGGATGATCCGGATGCAACACATAAAGCACGTATTCAAAGTACGGTTCGTTTTATAGAGAAAAGCGGTGTTCACTTAGATGGTGGAATCGGTGTTGGTCGTGTAACAAAAGCAGGACTGCCCGTGCCTGTCGGAGAAGCGGCAATTAACCCTGTTCCGAGAAAAATGCTTCATGGTGTTGTCGAAGAAGCGATTCAACTTTTCCAAATTGACAAAGGAATCGAAGTGATCATTTCCGTTCCGGACGGTGAGGAAATCGCGAAGAAGACATTAAATGCAAGGCTGGGAATACTGGGTGGAATTTCCATATTAGGTACGCGCGGAACGGTCGTACCCTTTTCAAGTTCTGCCTATATGGCTAGTATCGTGCAGGCAATTAGTGTTGCAAAAGAGGCAGGCTGTGACCATCTTGTCATTACAACCGGCGGACGCAGTGAAAAATATGCAATGAAGCAATATCCGCATTTACCGGAAGAAGCATTTATAGAGATGGGGGATTTCGTCGGTTTTACGTTAAAGCATATCGCCCGTAAAGAGATTCCCCAAGTGTCACTTGTGGGGATGATGGGGAAATTTTCAAAGGTAGCACAGGGTGTCATGATGGTGCATTCAAAAAGTGCGCCGATCAGTTTCCCATTTTTGGCTGAAGTTGCGAAAAAAGCCGGAGCTGATCCAAAAATAATCGAGCAAATATTACATGCGAATACGGCATCACAAGTAGGAGAAATCATGCAGGGGAATGACCAATTTTTTGAAGCGCTTTGTAAAAACTGCTGTTACTTTGCACTGGATCATATGAAAGCGAAATTACGTGTTTCCACATCGCTGTATGCAATGAACGGGGACATGCTAGGAAAGGCTGAGAATATTGAACAATTGGATGAAAATGATTGGTATCGGGGATAACGGATCAGCAAGTTTACTCCCTCAATATATCGCTTGGATTGAATCAAGTGAAGTACTAGTTGGTGGTGAGCGTCATCTAGACTTTTTCCCGGATTACACTGGCGAAAAGATCATTATAAAAGGTGGACTATCACAATTAGTGGAAAAGCTGCAAGAAGAAAAAAGAAACATCGTTATTCTAGTATCGGGTGACCCGCTATTTTACGGACTAGGCGGTGTTTTGGCGAAGAAGCTCCCGTTAGAAATTTATCCTTATGCCAGCTCTGTTCAATTAGCATTTACAAGAATGCAGGAAAGCTGGCAGGATGCCTATTTAACGAGTGTTCATGGCCGGTCAATGAAGGGGCTTGCCCAAAAAATCGATGGCCGGAAAAAAATAGCGATATTGACCGATGAAGAAAATTCACCGAATGCACTTGCCCGCTATTTAAATGCGTTCGGCATGACCGAATACGATGCGTTTGTAGCAGAAAACTTGGAAGGTCCAACTGAACGATGTCGTCATCTTTCTTTGGATGAAATGGAGAAGGCCGAATTCTCACCATTGAATGTCGTTATTTTAAAGCAGCGTGAAGCTGTTGAGCGTGCGTCAATCGGTATTGATGATGACAAGTTTATTCAGCGGAAACCTGATAAAGGGCTCATCACAAAAAAGGAGATCCGAGTTCTTTGTTTACAAGCGCTGCAATTAAAAGAAATGAGTATCGCATGGGACATTGGGACATGCACAGGCTCAGTTGCCATTGAGATGTCCAAAATTGCGCGCGAAGGTCAAGTATTTGCGATAGAAAAAAATGAAGCCGATTTAGAAAACTGTCTTCAAAACCAGCATATTCATCGTACAGATTTTACAGCTGTTTTAGGAAAAGCTCCGGAAAGATTAGAAGAATTTCCTGATCCGGACGCCATTTTCATCGGTGGCAACGGCGGTAATATGGAGCAGTTGCTGCAACTATGTGTGAATCGATTAAAGCCAAATGGCCGCATTGTTATGAACATCGCAACAATTGAGAACTTAGCAGAAGCTATGGGGCATTTTAAAAAGTTCAATTGTGATGTTTCTGTACTGCAGGCACAAATCTCAAAAAGTAAGCCAATTTTAAATTTAACGCGTTTTGAACCGTTAAATCCAATTTTTATCGTAACAGCACAGAAAGGGTTGGAATTATGACAATCGGTACATTAATCGGATTAGGTGTTGGACCAGGTGATCCGGAACTTATTACAGTAAAAGCGTTTAGAATGTTGAAAGAATGCCCGGTCATTGCGTATCCACAAAAATTGCGCGGCAGTAAATCGTATGCCCAACGAATAATCGATGTGTACGTTAATCCGGCGGAAAAAGAAATGCTAGGGCTTGTATTTCCGATGACGAAGGACGAGGAGACGTTGCAGGAAGCATGGTCAAAATCCGCAGAGAAAATCTATGCACATTTGAAAGAAGGCCGAGATGTCGCATTTGTAACGGAAGGCGATCCGATGCTTTTTAGTACATATATACACTTGATGAAATTAATGAAGGAAATGTATCCCGACGTTCCAATGAAATCGATTGCAGGGATATCTTCATTTAATGGAACTGCCAATCGTTTAGGAATCCCATTGGCAGACGGCGATGATCATGTAGCAATGATTCCGGCGACTTCGGATATGGCAGAGATGCGTCGCGTTATTGAGACCCATGACGGGATTGTGTTCATTAAAGTAGCGAAAGTATTGGATGACATGCTCGATTTACTCAAAGAGATGAACTTACTTGAAAAAACGCATGTTGTGACAAAAGTAACTTCAGATGAAGAAATTATTTGGAAAACGAATGAATTGCGTGGAGCTGAGCTCAATTATTTATCATGTATGGTGGTGCGAAAATAATGAAGAAAATTTGGATTATAGGTGCTGGCCCCGGCGACCCGGATTTAATTACCGTAAAAGGCCTTAAACTTCTTCAACAGGCGGATGTTGTCATGTATACAGATTCGTTAGTTAGTGAAACGCTAGTTGCCGAAGCCCGAGCGGATGCAGAAGTAATCCGTACAGCAGGCATGCATTTACAGGAGATGGTTGATTGCATCGTTGAACGTGTTAATGCAGGGAAAATGGTTGTGCGTTTACATACGGGTGACCCGGCCATGTACGGGGCAACAATGGAACAAGTGGCATTGTTGAAAAAACATAATATTGGCTATGACGTTATTCCAGGTGTGAGTTCCGTATTTGCTGCCGCTGCAGCCGTAGGAGCAGAACTAACGGTTCCTGATTTAACGCAAACGTTGATCTTAACACGAGCAGAAGGACGTACACCGGTACCTGAGCGTGAAAAACTGCAAGCATTGGCAAGCCATCATTGCACAATTGCGATGTTTTTAAGTGCCACATTAACGAAAAAAATTACAAAGGAACTACAGGCTGCGGGCTGGTCGGACGATACACCGGTTGCCGTTATTCAACGGGCTTCATGGCCAGATCAAAAAATCGTTCGCACGACAATTGCTGAACTGGATGAAGCGATGCGGACAAATGGCATTCGTAAACATGCGATGATTTTAGCCGGCTGGGCACTTGATCCGAACATTCATGAAAAAGATTACCGTTCAAAATTGTATGATGCTACATTTACACATGGTTTTCGTAAAGGTGTGAAAGTCGATGATTAATTTACGTGAAGGGGAAATACCGGAAGTTCGTGTGACAAAACCTTATGCACTTGTAGCCATTACAAAGCACGGTGTGGCGAATGCGCGAAAGTATGCGGAGAAGTTTCCGTATGTCGATGTATATTATATGAAGAAATTTGAGCAGGGCGATGAGGCTGAAAAAAATATTCAATTATTTGACGGGACGGTGCGCCTGTTACTACCTGCACTATTTAAAGCATATAAGTCGATGATATTGATTATTTCCCTTGGTGCAGTCGTTCGGATGATTGCCCCAATTTTAGTAGATAAAAAGAAAGATCCGGGTGTTCTTGTTGTTGATGATAAAGGACAATATGTCGTAAGTGTTTTATCCGGACATATCGGTGGTGCGAATGCCCTGACAAATGAGTTTGCACAAGCAATCGATGCGACTCCGATTGTAACTACAGCATCCGATGTTCAAAAAACAATCGCAGTTGATTTATTTGGTGCACGGTATGGATGGGTTTGGGACAGTGAAGAGAAATTAACGCCTGTCAGTGCTTCAGTAGTGAATGAGGAACAGGTTGCGATTGTTCAGGAAACCGGTGAAAAAAAATGGTGGCTGCATGAAACACCGATGCCTGATACTTTGAAAATTTACCGGACAACAGGGGAAGCAATCGCTGCAAAACCACATGCCACATTGCTCATTACTGATCGGATTATCGAAAAAGAGGAAGAAATATTACTTGAAAACGGTGTAATTTACCGACCGAAATCAATTGTTTTAGGAATGGGCTGTAATCGCGGAACATCTGCTGAAGAAATTGAACAATTAATTGATGAAACGCTTGAAGAACTAAAGCTGAGCAAAAAAAGCGTCAAAGCAATCGCCACAATCGATTTGAAAAAAGATGAACAAGGTTTCCTGCAAGTAACGGCTAGAAACAACTGGCAGTTTATAACGTATACACCCGCAGAGCTAAATGAAATGCCGCTGCAAAATCCATCGGAAACTGTTTTTAAATTTACAGGGGCATACGGTGTTAGTGAACCTGCTGCATTACGGTGTGCCAATGCGACAGACTGGCTGTTGGAAAAAAAGAAAAGCGGCAATGCAACCATTTCCATTGCCCGGATTACATTTGATGAGGAGGAAATCGAATGAATCGTTTCGTATTAGCCGGAACAGGCAGTGGCGTAGGAAAAACAACATTTACAATTGGCATTATGCGTGCACTGATGAAGCGCGGCTTAACTGTTCAAGGATTTAAATGCGGTCCGGATTATATCGATCCGACGTATCATACAGCGGTAACGAGAAGGTCTTCACGCAATATTGACAGTTTCATGATGACCGAAGATGTCGTACGCACAATTGTTGCGAGAAACAGCATTGATTCAGATGTGTCTATTATTGAAGGTGTCATGGGATTTTATGACGGGAAGTCGCCATTATCGAATGAAGGATCGGCGGCACATATTAGTGAAATTACAGACAGTCCGGTAATTTTAATTGTTAATGCAGCAAGTATGGCCCGAAGCGTCGCTGCTATAGTAAAAGGATTCCAGCAGTTGGACAAGAACGCCAATATTGTGGGGGTTATTGCCAATCAGCTTGGGAGTAAAGGTCACTTTGAAATTATTAAAACAGCGATCGAACATGAATGTAACATCCCCGTTCTCGGCTACCTGCAAAAAGGTGCGGTACCAGCGTTGCCGAGCCGTCATTTAGGTTTAGTACCGGCTATTGAACGAGGAGAGCTCGATCCATATTTCGATGAGCTTGCAGCTGCTATTGAAGCAACTGTTGATCTGGATTTATTGTTACAAGTCACAAAAGCGTCCGAATTGGAGCAAACTTCAAAGATTTTCGAAATACAAGAAAATACGCAAGAAATTCATTTGGCTGTAGCAAAAGATGCAGCATTTAACTTTTATTATGAAGAGAATTTTGAATTACTGAAAGCAAACGGTGCAAAACTCCATTTCTTCTCGCCACTTGAAAATGAACCGGTTCCTGAACTGGCACAAGGTTTGTATATTGGAGGAGGGTTCCCTGAAGAATTTGCTGAGAAACTTGCACAGAATGAACAGGCAAAAAATTCGATAAAACAAGCGATTGAAAAGGGAATCCCGACACTTGCGGAATGTGGCGGCTTCATGTATTTAACAGAAGAAATTTTCAACCGTGAAGGAAATGGCTACAAAATGCTTGGTGTCATTCCGGGAAGCGTTCGTATGCAAGATAAGTTAGCGGCGTTAGGTTACAGAGAAATTACCGGTGTGGAGGGCAACTTTTTAATTGGTAAACAGGAGCTGGCTAAAGGTCACGAATTCCATTATTCCGTATACGAAGGAAATCATGAAACACCTGCTTATTTTACAAAAGGGCGCTTTGGAGCGAAACAGGAAGGGTACTCACATGGGAATCTAGTTGCTGGATATACACATTTTCATTTCGCATCCAATCCACAACTAGTGAAAAATTGGCTTGCAGCTTGTTTGGGGGGAAGAATATGAATTATTTTCCGTTAATGGTCAATATAGATTTTAAAAAAGTGGTGATCGTTGGTGGAGGCCATGTAGCACGTCAAAAAGTGGAAGCATTATTACCTACGAATGCCCAGATTACCGTTGTCAGTCCAACAGTAACGGATAAGTTAAAAAACTATTTAAATGAAGGCAGAGCAGTCTGGAAACAAAAACTTTTTGAACCGGCTGATTTAGACGGTGCAGCCCTTATTTTTGCGGCAACGAATGATGAAGCAGTAAATGATGCTGTGGAAGAAGCAACGCAGCATTGGCAATTATTAAATCGTGCAGATGCTTTAGGTCGTATGGATTTTATGAATCCTGCGGTTGTCCGTCGTGGAGATTTTGTTGTAACGGTGTCGACAACTGGCGCAAGTCCGGCGCTTACTAGAAAAGTAAAAGCGGACTTAGAGGAACAATACGATGAAAGTTATTCGGAATATGTTGCTTTTTTAAAGGAAGCCCGTTTGCTTGTTCTTAATAATTATGAAGGCGATACAAAAAAAGCAGCGCTCGCTCAACTGCTTGAACCTGAAATACTCGATTGGATTCAGCAAAAGAATGAGGAAAAATGTGCACAGTTTTTACGTCAGATTGAAGCGGGAGAAGTCAATTGAGCGGATTTGTTTATATAGTTGGTGCTGGACCGGGTGACCCGAAATTACTGACAATACGTGCATTAGAGTGCATTCAGATAGCTGAAGTCATTTTATATGACAGATTAGTAAACCCCCAAATTTTAAAACACGCACCAGCCCATTGCGAATTAATTTATTGTGGCAAAGAACCGGGAAAGCATGGCCTCATACAAGACGAAATTCATCGTGTGCTCGTTGAAAAAGCACAGCAGAACAAGCAGGTTGTCCGTCTAAAAGGTGGCGACCCATTTGTCTTTGGACGAGGCGCAGAAGAAGCAGCTGTTCTTCGCAATGAAAATATTGAATTTGAAATTGTCCCAGGGATCACAGCAGGAATAGCGGCACCGGCATATGCAGGCATACCCGTTACACATCGTGATTATGCAACAAGCTTTGCGATTGTTACCGGGCATGGCCGTGAAGAAAAGGGTCAGGATTTTTTAAGCTGGGCAAGTCTCGCACAAATCGATACGATTGCGTTTTATATGAGTATCGGTAATATCGATCATATTACGAAAAGTCTAATCAGACACGGAAAGAAACCGACAACCCCGGTTGCAGTAATTGAATGGGGAACAACAAGTAATCAGCGTACGATTACAGGTCAATTAGAGACGATTTCCGAAAAAATTCAGCAGGAGAAAATGGTCAACCCTTCGATGATTCTAGTTGGGGATGTTGTAGGAATTCGTGAAGAAATTGCCTGGTTCAATGAAAGGATTGAGACAACATGTTAGAAGCATTAAAAAAACGACGGGCGGTTCGTCAATTTTTACCTAAGGAAGTAGAACAGGAAAAAATTGAACAATTATTGGAAGCAGCAACTTATGCACCGAATGACCGTATGCGCGAGCCTTGGCAATTTTATGTGCTGCAAGGAGATAGTTTAAAACGTTTTGAACAAGTAGCATTCAATTATTTACAGCAGCGCTTCCCGACAAAACCAAACTTAGTGGAAAGCTCCATGCAGGCCGTTACAAAAACACCGCTTATCATTGTCGTTACTTCTGCTGTAGTCGAAGGTGATGAAGGGGCGACGCTGGACAATAAATTTGCTGTCAGCAGTGCAATCATGTCGATGTGGCTGATGGCTGAAGTGCTTGGTTTAGGCATGGTGTGGCGGACACGCGGAGTCGGTCTTGTACATGAAACAGCTTTGCATGAATTTATCGGAGCGACGGATTCTGAACACCTCGTAGGTACGTTATGTATTGGCTATCCGGAGGAACCAGTTACAACGGAGAAAAAACGTACACCATTTTCAGAAAAAACTACTTGGGTATAGGGAGGTACTAACATGGCGAGAAAAGGAATGCTGCTCGTATATACGGGTGAAGGAAAAGGCAAAACAACCGCTTCATTAGGTGTAACCTTACGTGCAATTGGCCGTGGGATGACGGTGAAGTATTTTCAGTTTATTAAATCACCGGAACGTACATATGGAGAACAAATTGCACTTCGGAAATTAGGTGTTGAAACCGTTCAGCTCGGCATTGGCTTTACGTGGACAAAAACACCGGAAGAACACAGGGAAGCGTTAAGAAAGGCTTGGCAAATTGTAAAAAAGGAATTGCAGGATGAAACGACGGATTTACTAGTTTTGGATGAATTAAATAATGCATTGGCAATTTCAAAATTCCCAATCGATGATATTTTGCCTTTAGAGGAAGTACTTGAAGCAATTCGGAGTCGACCTGCCACAATGCATTTAGTCGTCACAGGACGTTCGGCACATCCGGATCTTATTGCGATGGCTGATCTGGTTTCAACCGTTGATGCAACGAAACATTATTACAGCGAGCAGGATGTCACAGCTATGAAGGGGCTGGAGTTTTAGTGCAGGCAATCATGATTCAGGGCACAGCATCCGATGTGGGAAAAAGTGTACTATGTACAGCATTATGTCGCATCTTAGTTAATGACGGTTACCGGGTTGCTCCGTTCAAATCACAAAATATGGCGCTGAATTCGTATATTACAAAAGATGGCGGAGAAATTGGGCGTGCTCAAGGGGTCCAGGCAGAAGCGGCAAAAATTGATGCAACGACAGATATGAACCCGATTTTACTGAAGCCTAAAGGGGATATGGTATCAGAAGTGATTTTGCACGGTAAACATTTTGCAAACATGGATGCGGTCAGTTATCGTGAACAATTTGTAGAAGATGTCATGCCTGAAGTACGTACATCGCTTGAACGTTTATCGGATAACTACGATGTTCTTATTTTGGAAGGTGCTGGAAGTCCTGCGGAAATTAACTTGAAAAGTCGTGATATTGCCAATATGCGAATGGCACATGAGACCGACGCATCAGTGATTTTAGTGGCGGACATTGAACGCGGTGGTGTTTTTGCTTCACTCGTCGGAACGTTAATGTTATTGGATGATGCGGAAAAAGCACGTGTAAAAGGAATTATTATTAATAAGTTTCGCGGCATGAAAGAACTGCTGACAAGTGGAATCGATTGGCTGGAGGAATATACAGGTATTCCTGTACTTGGTGTCATACCGTATTTCGATATTCAAATTGAGGCAGAAGATTCGATGGCCCTATCCAGCCTGCGCTTAAAGAAGCCACAGCAGCATGAATTTGCGGTTGATGTCACCGTTATCCGTTTACCGCGTATATCTAATTTTACTGATTTGGATCCATTGTTTGAAGAACCGGGTGTAGGCGTGCGCTTTGTCTCAATGCTTAGTGATTTAAAAAATCCGGATGTCGTAATTTTACCAGGTACTAAAAACACGGTAGAAGATTTTTTATGGCTTCAGCAAACCGGGCTGATGCAAGGTATTTTACAGTTAGCGAATCAAAATGTCCGCATTATTGGTATTTGTGGAGGTTATCAGATGCTTGGTGAGATTATCCGTGACGAACAGGCGGTTGAAAGCACTGGCGGAACGTATTTGACATTAGGTCTGCTGCCGATCGAGACAACATTTATCAATAGTAAGCAAACGGTTCAAGTTTCGGGAAGAAGCTGCACAGGTCATGAGATTGAAGGCTATGAAATTCATTTAGGCCGCAGTGTTGCGACTAAACCGTTGAAGCCTTTCATCCAATTTTATGACGGCCGGACAGACGGTGTCTATACTGACCAAGTATTTGGTACATATGTTCATGGGATTTTCCAAAATCGCCTATTTACACGCGATTATTTTAATACAATCCGTGTGGAAAAAGGAATGGAGCCAATTACAGGAGAAGTGTTATCCGATTTTGAACGTCGCGAACAAGCCTATGAAATGCTGGACCGCCATGTTCGTGGGCATTTGGATATGGAGAAGATTTATTCGTTTATTTCGGAAGCCAAGTTTGAAAAGAGGTGAAGTTGATGGCTGTTTTACATGGGCCACTTGCAATTGATTTTGAGCAGCTCTGGAAGGAAGGGATGCTGGACTGGCATGGAAATATGCCGGAACGGATGAAAAATGATGCATTGGAGGAAGCATTTTGGGCCCAATCGATGCAAAAAAAATCCTTTAAACAAACGGATGAACATGCCATTCCGATTTATGAAAAAATTCGTCAATACATACCACAGGGTGCAAGCTGTCTGGAAATGGGACCAGGTTGGGGGAATTATACATTTCCTTTAAGAGAAGATGTCGGAAAACTTACATTGGTTGATGGCTCAAAAAGTGTTTTAAACTACTTGGAGCAGTATTTCATGGAAGACGATGCGGTAAATTTTGTTCATGCGAAGTGGGAAGAAGCAGATGTTGAACAGCATGATATAGTAATCGGGGTCAATTGCTATTACCGAATATATGAGATGAATGATGCACTGCTGAAAATGAATAATTGCGCAAAGAAAAGAGCAATCATCGGTTTAACAACAGGTCCAATTCAACCACATTATGATGTTTTAGCGAAAGAATATCACTATCAGATTAAATATCCCAGGAGAGACTATATTGAAATCTTAAATATGCTGTACCAATTAGGAATTTATGCAGATTGCGAAATGCTGCCATTGGAACGTGTTTATTACTATGACAGTTATGAAGCGCTCTATGAAGCACAAAGTAAAAAAATATTATCGAATCCGTTTGATTTAGAGCATGTTAAAGAGGCACTTGCCCGATTCGTTAATGTGAAGGAAGGCAAGATTGTTTACCGTCATAAATTTTATGCAGCGATCATTAGTTGGGAGCCGGTAAACTTTTATGAATAAAAAAAAACTTTGGCTATGGATGCCTATTTTAATCATTGTGCTCGTCATATCGATTATTGGTGCAATCATGGTAGGTTCTGTAGGAATCACACCCCAGTTAATTATTGAGGTTTTACTTTTTAAAACAGGAATTTTAAGTGAAACAAACGCTTCTAAGGCGCAGCAAATAATTATTTGGGAAATCCGGGTGCCACGTGTACTATTGGCACTTCTAGTCGGAGCATCATTGGCAATATCGGGTGCCGCAATACAGGCTCTGGTAAAGAATTCCATTGCAGATCCTTACATACTCGGTGTTTCGTCGGGAGCATCTGTCGGGGCAACTTCAGTAATTTTATTCGGTGCATTTAGCTTTTTCGGAGTGTTTGCTTTATCGCTTGCCGCTTTTTTTGGTGCAATATTTGCCGTAATGATTGTATTTATGCTTGCCCGGGTGAACGGGAAAACTTCGATGATTCGATTATTGCTGTCGGGGATTGCGGTTTCCATGGTGTTAGGTGCGATGACCAACTTTATGTTGATGATTTCGAAAGAACAGGGCGGTGTTCAGGCAGTCATGTTTTGGATGCTTGGCAGTTTAGGCGGGGCAAAGTGGTCAAATCTCGGAATACCTCTAGTTACTTTTTGTATCGTATTTCCATTATTACTACTAAGCTATCGTCAACTGAACGCACTGTTACTAGGTGAAGAAACAGCATCGACTTTAGGGATCCATATTGAACGATTCAGGCTGTTCATTATTATCATTGTATCTTTACTAACCGGCGTCGTAGTTGCTGTAAGCGGGAGTATCGGATTTGTCGGTCTCATTGTCCCGCATATTGTACGGATGATTGTCGGGTCCAATTATAAAGTAGTTTTACCGCTAAGTGCGCTGCTTGGAGCCATTATTATTATTTGGGCTGATATGGGTGCACGTATTGCAATTGCACCAGAAGAGATGCCAATCGGAATTATTACCGCATTATTTGGCAGCCCTTTCTTTATTTGGATGCTTCGTCGGGAGCGCTATGCATTTGGGGAAGGAGAATGAGATGATCCAGCTACAACAAGTTGAATATTCGGTGGATGATAAGGAGATTTTGAAAAGCATTTCTCTGGAAATCGTCGAAGGGAAATTTATAGGGATTATTGGTCCAAACGGCAGTGGTAAATCAACAATGCTTAAGATTTTGTACCGTCACCTGAAACAATCATCGGGAAAAGTAACTTTGCATGAACAGGAAGTCTGGGATATTTCCCCGAAAAAACTGGCAAGACAAATGGCGGTCGTTAGTCAAGAGTCCGCTATATTATTTGATTTTACAGTAAAAGATTTGGTAATGATGGGACGCACCCCTTATAAAGGCTGGCTCAGTTCTGAAAACTCAGAAGATATGTCAATCGTGGACAGAAGCATGAAATTAGCAAATATTGCTCATTTAGCCAATCGAACATTAAGTAATTTATCAGGTGGCGAAAAAAAACGAGTAATGCTCGCACGTGCATTGGCACAGCAGGCAAGTATTCTCATATTGGATGAACCGACAAATCATTTGGATATTGAACACCAGCTCCATTTAATGGATTTAGTCAAAGATTTACCGATTACGATCATTGCGGCGTTACATGATTTAAATTTAGCTGCAGCCTATTGTGATGAGTTAATTGTTATGAACGATGGAACATTACATATTCAAGGTTCACCGGAACATGTATTGACGACCCCAATGTTAAAAGAAGTATTTCATATAGATGCAGGGATTTCTAAAAATCCGTTCACAGGGAAAATGCATCTATTTTTTTATACGAATACACGAATAGATAATATAGGAGATTAACAATGAAGATACGTAAAAGTCTATGGGCTTCGTTTGCCCTAACCTCAGCATTAATTTTAGGAGCATGTTCGGGTAATGAACAAAGTATAAAACAGGCGACAGCAGATTCGGATGAAACAGTTCAGGCAGTAACAATTGAAAATGAAGGCATGTCCATTACATATGAAGAAGCTCCAAAAAAAGCGATTTCCATAAATCAGCATGTAACAGAAGTAATGCTTGCACTCGGCTTGGAAGATTCGATGGTAGGTACAGCTTACTTGGACGACCAGATTTATCCTTCGTTACAAGAAGCGTATGACCAGGTTCCGTTACTGGCTGAACAATATCCTTCGAAAGAACAGGTTATTTCAACAGAAGCCGATTTCATTTACGGTGGCTGGGCAAGTGCCTTTAATGAGAAAAACTTAATGTCACGCGAAGAAATGGAACAATTGGGAATCGGCAGTTACCTGCAGTCTTCCTCAGTAAAAGTGGCTCCGGAGTTAGAGGATATTTACACGGATATCCGTAATATCGCAAAAATCTTTCGTGTTGAAGAGCGCGGAGAAACATTGATAGAAGAAATGAACGCTGATATTGGAAAAATTAAAGAAAAAGTTCCTACTGTGGACAAACCAATTGATGTTCTAGTATTTGATAGTGGTGATAAAGATGTATTTACAGCCACTCAAAACTTTATGAACACTCTCGTGAAAATGGCGGGAGCAAATAATATTTTTGGTGATATCGAGAAAAACTGGGCAACGGTTTCAAAAGAAGATGCTGTAGAACGTAATCCGGAAGCTATTATTGTAATTGATTATGGTTCTACTACAGCAGAAGAGAAAATTAATTTCCTGAAAAATGATCCGGCACTGAGCCAAACACCGGCAGTACAAAATGAGCGTTTTGTTGTTTTACCATTATCGGCAGCATCAGAAGGTGTTCGTGTGGCAGAAGCGCTTGAAATTATTGTAAAAGGTCTTTACCCTGATTCATTCTAATCTTTCAAAATCAAAGGGATTCCACCAGTCGACACAAGTGCGTAATTGATGAATGGGAGCGGTGTATACATGCAAGAATATGCTAAGAAAAATTTTGAAAAGGCGTTGCAGCTGCCGATGCCGAACAAGACGTTTGCAAAATTAAAAGCAACGGATGACTATGTAGCATTAATTGTACGACCAGGGTTAATAAACAAACATTTAACAAGTGATCAGCTGATTGTGTTAGCAAATCTTGAAAAATTTGGCGCTGTAAAATATTCTGCCGGCCATAGTTTTATTGTTACTGTCCATTGTTCACATATTGAGCAGGCAATGGAAAAATTAACGGAAGTGAATTTGTATGTGGCATCCCAAACACCAAGTGCTTTATTTAAATGTTGCGACTTTTGTGATGGGGATTTGTTAGACGGTTTACCACTTGCAAAGGACTTACTAGAACAAGTTGAACAAATGCCATTAAAAAATAGGGTACGCATCGGCTTTAATGCATGCACCCAAGCATGCTATAACGCGGTTCAGGATGACTTGGCACTCATTTTTCATAATGGCAAAGTTGATATTTACGGAGGTGCGATTCCAATGGGGAGACGTGCCAGTTCCGGGCATCTATTATTAAAAAAAGTACCGGAAAATCAAGTGATCGATCTTGTAAAAAATATATTAGGAAAGTACAATGCATCATCAATCGATAAGTTTTCGGCGTTCGTGCGCAAAAATAAAACTTACTTTGATCAACTACAAGAAGGAGGACTCTATGACAACTTGGAATTTAAATCAAATGCAGCGCCATCTGTTAATTTGTAATGGGGCTACCTGTATGGGTGCAGGTGCAGAAGAAGTAACAAAGCAAATCCGGGATGAAATTCGTAAAAATCGTTTAGATGAAACGATTCATACATCACGTACCCGTTGTAATGGTCGATGTAAAGATAAATGTGTTGTCATCGATTATCCGAAAGGGACATGGTATTCCGTTCAAAACGAGGAAACTTCTCGTGCAATAGTTCAGGATACTGCTGAAGAATCATCCATTATTTATTCGGTGGAACATGGGGAAAGAATCCGACGTGAAAATCGAATTAAAGGGATCGATAAATATAAAAAAGGAAGAGGACCATTGAAAAAAGCAGTATTATTTGTTGGGCATGGTAGTAGATTAGAGGCTGGAAATGAGGAAGTACGTCAGTTTGTCGAGCAGACGAAAACGTATATTGATCCAGCACTACTAGTTGAAACTTGTTTTCTGGAATTTGCTTCACCGAATATAGAAGATGGGATTCAGCTTTGTGTTGAAAGAGGCGCGGATGAAGTCCATGTAATCCCCATCATCTTATTACACGCAGGACACTCAAAAATGCACATCCCGGCCGAAATCGAACATGCAAGAGAGCATTTTCCGGATGTTCGCTTTACATATGGTCAAACAATTGGGATTCATGAAGAAATTTTCGAAATTCTTAAGTCGCGATTAACAGAAGTAGGCTTCAATCCTGATGAAAAACATGACGACACAGCTATTTTACTTATTGCTCGCGGCGGCAGTGATCCATATGCAAATGGCGATTTCTATAAAATTACCCGTTTATTATGGGAAAAACTAGACGTTCCTATAGTAGAAAGTGCATTTATGGGCGTAACGACCCCATCAGTAGAACAAGGGATTGAACGCTGTATAAGACTTGGAGCAAAAAAAATTGTGATGCTTCCATACTTCTTGTTTACAGGGGTGTTGATGGAACGAATGGCTAAAATGGTCCAGCAGTTTACAGAGCAATATGAAGATGTAGATTTTTTACTTGCAAATTATTTCGGCTACCATCCGAATTTAAAGAAAGTATTGCTCGAGCGCATGGACCAGGCTTTAGACGGTACATCAACAGGGATGATCGATTTAGAGAATTTCCGCAAATATGCAGAAGAACATGGATATGAACATCACCACCATCATTAATGTTAAAGTATATCCAGAGCATCGAATATGCTCTGGAATTTTCATTTCATATCAAACGAAAATAAAGGAGCGAGGGGCACGATATATTTTATTATTTGTGTAATCGCAGTACTCATCGATTGCATTGTTGGGGATCCGAAAAAATGGACACATCCTGTTATATATATCGGAAACATGATTTCTTTTTTCGAAAAGAAATGGAATCATGGCAGTAGAAGACGGATCAATGGATTACTAACAGTTTTTCTCACGATAAGTATTACAACGGGCTCGGTTTTCTTAATTGTCTTTCTTGCAATAAAAATACATCTTCTTCTTTGGCTTGTAGTCGAAATCTTTTTGATTAGTTTAGCTCTTGCCCAGAAATCATTAAAAGAAGCGGCGATGCTCGTTTGCGATTCCTTGAAAGCGAATGATTTACCCGAAGCAAGAAAATATTTAAGCTGGATTGTAGGCCGTGAAACGAATCATCTGGATGAACCTGAAATTGTACGGGGTGTCGTTGAAACGGTTTCAGAAAATACGAGTGACGGTGTGACGGCTCCGCTTATGTATGCGTTATGTTTTGGTGCAACCGGTGCATGGTGCTATAAAGCGATTAATACGCTGGATTCGATGATTGGGTATAAAAATGAACGGTATGCTGATTTTGGGTTTGCTGCAGCTAAATTGGATGATGTTGCGAACTATCTGCCCAGCAGAATTTCCGGGTGGTTCCTTATTATATTTACAAAATGTGAGACGGCAAAACCTTTCAAACACCGCTATAAAAACTGGCTAAAGGATGCTAAAAAACATCCAAGCCCGAATAGTGGATATTTGGAGGCCGCTACTGCTGTTCAGTTAGGAATTCGTTTAGGCGGGTTTAATCGTTATGGCGGGGTGGAATCCTTCCGTGCTTATATGGGTGAACCGTACGAAACGATGCAAAGAATACATATTAAAAAAGCGATCCGGCACATGTATGTTTGTACATGGTGTGTTGTGATAACAGGGGGAATATTGTATGCAATTGCCTGCACATGGGGCTAATGCGGCAGCATTATATAAAGCAATGAATTTAAAAATGCCGGATCAATTCATCGATGTGAGCGAAAATGTCAATCATCTGGGGGTACCGAAGCAAGTAAAGCAACAGTGGCCAAACCTGTTAGAAAAAATTACTGGCTACCCGGATGAGCAAGCAGAACCATTTCGATCGCAAGCGGCAGCTGTTCACCAAGTAGCAGCCGATCAAGTTATCGTCACAAACGGTGCGGCAGAGGGCTTAATGGCTTTGGCACAGCTTTTCAATGGACAGGAAATTGCTTTGTTACAGCCAACATTTTCGGAGTATGCGAGAACACTAAAACAGCAGAATTGTGTCATTCATTCTATTTTAGCTGACGATATTGAAACATATCGATTTAATGAGGAAATATTGGAGAAACAGCTAAAAGATGTCCATGCCTGCTATATTTGCAATCCGAATAATCCTACAGGCATATTATTGAAAAAACATTGGATTGAACAGTTGATTAAAAAGTATCCGCACTGCAATTTTGTAGTCGATGAAGCGTTTATGGACTGGACCGATGAATCGGAGAGCATTGTTTCATTGGTAAACAGCTATTCCAATTTATTTGTCGTACGATCCATGACAAAAATGTATGCACTGGCAGGGGTTCGTCTCGGTTATGTCATCGGTCAACAGGCAGAAGAAATCCGTCATTATTTGCCGCATTGGAATGTGAGCGCGATTGCAAATGAAATCGGCTGTCTCTGTTTACAGGACAAGGATTTTGTGAAGGAGTCTCGTGAAAAGAGCAGTAGATTACGAAGTCAGATGGTGAAGGACTTAAAATTAATTGGTTGTAAAGTATCTAACAGTGCAGCGAATTTCTTATTGTTTCAATTACCAAAACAATATAATCCGGATGATTTTTTTACATATTTATTAGAACGGGGTATCGTATTACGCCATACAAAAAACTATGTCGGCCTGGACGGCGCATGGTTTCGAATCGCTGTCAAAAGTGAAGAAATCTGGACTAAATGCAAGGATGAAATAATGGATTATGTCAAAAATTATTAACTACTACCGTCATGGAGAAACTGTATGGAATAAAGAAGGGCGTCTGCAAGGGTGGCTTGACTCGGAATTAACGACAAAAGGAATCGATCAGGCAACGTCCGTTAACTGGAATCCGGAGATCGTTTTCTCCAGTGACCTGAAGCGTGCAGTGCAAACAGCCCGTCTCATGTTTCCGGACCACACCATTCATAAAAACGAAAGTTTGCGTGAAATTAACTTGGGGCATTGGCAAGGCAGCTACATTAAGGACCTTCAACAGGATGAACAGTATTGTTGCTATTTGAATACACCGCATTTATTTATGAATACGACACAAGAAACCTTTGAAGACGTAACGAACCGAATGATTGCATTTCACGAGTATTTGTTACAGTTACCGTATGAGAGAATCGCTGTCGTTTCACACGGTGTTGCCATTGCCTGTCTGATGTCCGCGCTTTATAAACAGCCTTACAATGAGTTATGGGCTTATTTGTTGGATGGTGCTGGGTGTTTTTCAATAGAAGGGCACAGTGATCAATTACATAGCATTATTAAATAGAAGAAAAACGCTATACCAATGTTTGGTGTAGCGTTTTTCTTTTATCAAAATTGTAATGGGGTCAAATTAATTAAATCGATCGAACTTTATGGTAATTATCCCCTGAAGTATTTTTTTAGAAAAATTGATTAAAATTTAAAGCCAAATTACATGTACAATCGTTTTATAGTCAAGTGAGGTGAAGAAATGGAATTTGAACGACTTGTTAATACATATACGAATTATTTATTAAAGTTAAGCTTTCTCTACGTTAAAGATCGACAAGCAGCCGAAGATATTGTGCAGGATGTTTGGATAAAAGTAATGCTTTCAAAGAATGAAATAACAAGTGAAAAGAGTTATTTAGTACAAATAACGGTGAATCAATGTAAAGATTATTTGAAAAGCTGGCGTTATAGAAAAGTGCGCATAATCGATGTACTTGGTATTGAAAAAGATACTTCACAACGAGACGGAATGGTAATATCGGAAGAAAAAAGTACAATTGGCAAGGCTGTTTGGCAATTACCATTCAAGTACCGGGAAATTATTATCCTTTATTATTATGATTCACAAACTGTTCGAGATATTGCTTTTACATTAAAACTTGCGGAAGGTACGGTGAAAACTAGGTTAATTAAAGCAAGAAAGATTTTAAAGGAACAATTAAATGAAACGGACTGGGAGGTGTTGAACAGTGAAGGATGAATTAGAAAATTTAACAGGACCAATGCATGATGAAACAAAACGTGTACAGCAGAAAGCACTGGAACAATACTACGCTCATAGGAATGGCAGGAAAAAGTTCAAATGGGGCTATCCGGTTGTAATCGTTCTCTTTTTATGTATGGTAGTATTCATATTTCCACTGCAAAAACCTGAAGAAACAACAAGTAACCTTTATATAGAACCGATAGATAAACAGTTTTTTTTGCTTGCTGTTTATTCCGATCAGTATAACCAAGGTCAATTTATGACAAAATCAGATGCCATAGAGCATAATTTATTTTTTGCTATTGAACGCAGTGCGCTACTAACATATGCAAAGTACGAAAATATTAAAATCGACAAAGAGTCAGTCTTAAAAAATGCGAAACAGTCTTTTTCTTATATAGAAGGTAATCCACTGTCGAAACTTAAACATGAAAAAATGCTTCAGGCATTAGGTTTATCGAACGATGAATATAAAGATATTCTTATAAAGAATGCGACAGTTAATTCGGTGATTGAAAGCTTCATTAAAGAGCGTGGATTAAAAGGTCCAAAAGGTAAATATATAGGTCAAATTCATAAGGAGGCAAGGGAATTTTATTATAAGCATGCAGCAAGGGAAATTGAAAAGTTTGAGACAGAGCAACGATCGAAGGTTACAGAGAAGCCACCATTAATAGAAGTACAGACTCCGGATACATTTAGGTTTGCAGAAAAAGAACATTTAGCGCTGGACCTGGGTTTGAATGATCAGCAGCAATATGAGTTTATAAATGTAAATATGACGTTTGATTATATTAGAGAGACATATGGATCATTAATTTATGAGGCTGCACCAATCAAAGAATATCCGTTTCACTTTGAGCCGTTGTTTTATATGGATTATAAACGAAATATTGAACAGATGATCCTACAACCGAAATGGCGTGAAGAAGCATTGGAGGTACTTGAACTTTTAGAGATATTTGAACGCAGCTATATTGACGATTATCCATTTTTACAATAAGAAAGAATCGATATAATTTGAAACAAACGCTACGGCACAAATTGGCCATAGCGTTTTAATTTTAAAATTTAAACGTATCATCAGTAATAGGGGCCACTTTAGCAACCGCATAAGTCGCTCCTTTTTGACTGAAGAAATCATAGGTTGACCCAGTATTGGAGATCCCGTTCATCACAATAGGGTTCACTTCCTCGTCAGGGAACATCGTATCGAGCCCCAAGTTCATAAGCGCTTTATTCGCATTATAGCGCACGTATTTTTTCACTTCAGGGGAAAGACCTGTTTCTGCATATAAATCATCGGTATACTTCATTTCATTCTGATATAAATCGAGTAAATATTCATAGCCCCATAAAGTAAGCTCCTGCTGTTTTTCTGCAGTGAACGTTTTGAAAATGTTCTGCGCGAAAAAGCCGACAGCTACCCCGTGAATGGATTCGTCACGCAAGATTAAACTAATCACTTCCGCACTATTTCTTAAAACACCTTGTCCTCCTAAATAAAGAGGGTAGAAGAAGCCGGAATAGAATAAGAAGCTTTCCAGCATAACTGAAGCGAACATTGCTTTCCATAAGCTTTCCGGGTCATCTTCTTTTATAGCAGTGTATACTTCACCAATGCGGTTTGCCTTATATTGAAGAAACTCATTTTTTTGCACCCATTCGAACACTTCGTCGATTTCCGTGTTTGTGCATAATGTTGTAAAAATATACGAATAAGACTTTGCATGGATTGCTTCAAACGATCCGAAAACCGTTAATACCGCTTTCTCCTGAAAATCGGGCGTGTATTTGGCAATTTCATTCATGCCGATGTTCGTTTGTACCGTATCAAGCAAAGTTAGGCCGCCGAACACTTTTTTGTATGTATCCTGGTGCTCGAATTCCTTCCATTGTTTGACGTCTTTACTGACTGCAATTTCTTCGGGGAACCATATTTGTTTCCATTGCTGGTCCCAAAAAATACGAGCGAGTTCACTCGTCGGGGTATTCCAGTTGACCGCTTTATACGTTAAATTTGACATGCGACACACTCCTCAATTGTAAGTAAACGCTGGCGTACGTAATAAACGGTTTTAATGCCTTTCGTCCACGCATAAATATAAGCTTTTGCCAATTGTTCTGTGTTCCACTGGTCCGTCACGTATAGTGTCATGGAAATCCCCTGGTCGACATGCTTTTGCGCGGCTGCGTAAAGGTCGATCAGTTCATTCGGGTTTACTTCATAGGCTTCGGTATAAAGTTCTTGGTTATCATTCGTTAAAAACGGCATCGGATAAATTGTTCGACTATCCGCATAGTCACGTACTTCCACACGTTCCGTAACAGGGGAGATGGAAGCCGTACAGCTGCGGATGTAGGAAATACTGCCTGTCCTTAATACCCTCAGTTTCCTGATATTTAAAAGGGAGTAGACTATACAATATAGGCTTTTGCCTACCAAGTATTATAGTCGTTGAACCTTCACCTCATAGAAAGATGCTTGGCTGCTGATTACCGATTGTATTGGCACTTAGGACATAATTAGCGAGAATTAACCTCACAAAATATGCTTTTTTTCACCTTATGCTATCCAAAAATTTTTTTCTGCTTTCGCAACGTTCACGTTTATCGTTTCCAATTACGTTGTCGTATTTTTGGCTTTACGGCTTTCCAGCAATTTCACTTGTTTTGACACTGTTTTACAACAATGAAAGCCCTAGTCAGTTAAGGCGCGATTGCCAGTCGATAGCTATGGAATAATCCATATTTCTGAACTTGTTTTTTTAATTTATCCCACATATTTTGATTAATAATCGGTGTACCCCCAAGTGCTTTAATCACTTCAGGTGTAAGTTCTTTTTCTTCTTTATTTACGTAAGATTCAAAGTAAACCCCGCTCGCATAATCACTTTCCTCAAATCGATAAAACGTTTCGTTCTTCTCCTTCGCGATTTCCATTGATGCTTTTAACGAGTAATAGTTCAGTGCTTCCATAAACGCATCGATAAATTCAATCGACTCTTTGGAACCATAACGGATTCCGCTTTGTACAAGGTGTCCATGCAAGTTCATAACACCCAATCCGACAGAGTGCATCACTTTGTTGGCTTTGGATACAGAAGGGACGTTGACGATATCTGTCATCGTAGAAACATTCGTTAAAAGACGCATTGCCGTATCGACAAGCTGGCCGAAGTCCTGAACTTTCGTTGCTTCGTGAATGTCGATTGAACCTAAGTTACAAGAAACGTCGAGGCCGTATTCATTCGGCTCGTTTTGATCGGTAACAACGCTTGTTTGTTGATACTGAAGAATTTCGGTGCATAGATTCGACATCTTCACACGCCCGATTTCCTTTAATGGGTGGATGTTATTGACATTATCATCGAATATTTCGAACGGGTAACCCGATTCAAATTGCGCCTTTTTAATTTCCGTATACAATTTACGGGCGTTTAAACGTTTCAGTTTACGGATGTTTGGATTATCCAAAAATTCGTAGTACATTTCCGTAATCGAAATTTCCGACATGCGTTTGCCGTATTCTTTGAAAATATCATAAGAACTAAACAATACGATATCTTTATCGCGGCGCATTAATTCAAAGAAAATATCGGGAAGAATAATCCCTGTAGATAATGTAGCTAATCGGATTTTATCGTCGGCATTTGGTTTCTTGGAAGAGATAAACGCTTCAATATCACCGTGAAAAACATTTAGATAGACGACTCCGGAACCATTTCTTTGGCCAAGCTGATTCGAATACGAGAACGAATTTTCTAGCAGTTTCGCAACAGGCATAACCCCGCTCGCACGGTTTAAAATTCCTTTAATCGGATCTCCTAACGGACGCAGATCGGTCAAGTTTACCCCGACACCGCCGCCTAAGCGGGAAAGTTCAAGACAATAGCCGATATTCTCAGCGATTGAGTTCATCGTATCGTCCATCGTTAGTTTAAAACATGAGACTAGCTCACCGCGCGCTTTTTTCCCGCTGTTTAGGGCAGTTGGGGTTGCCGGCTGGTAGGCAGTCATTACCGCTTCGATGGCCTTTTCAGCCAATGCTTCATCGCCTTGTGCTAAATACAGGGCGATAATGACGATTCGGTCTTCATACTTTTCCAGAATTTCTTTTCCATCCCGGCTTTTCATCGCATAGCTTTCGTAGAACTTCGAAGCACTCATGAATGAAGGAAACCGGAACTTGTAGGAATAGGCTTTTTTGTACATTTGTTTAATAAAGTCCATCGAGTACAATTCCAAAAACTCTTTTTCGTAATAGCCTTCATCGACTAAATAACGCACTTTTTCCTCGATATCGATAAAGTAGCGTAAACGGACATTCACGTCTTCCAGGAAATAGCGGCGTGTTGCTTCTTTGTCTTTCGCCAGATCCAATTCACCGGTAGCACGGTAACGGTTTAGAATATCGTTATTTAATTTTAAATATTGTTTCATATCGATGCCTCTTTCCAAATGGAGTAGTAGTAATCTGTAATCGCTTCATAATTCGCCGGAGTTCCTCGCATTTCCACTTTTTCGATTAACGGAATTCCGTATTGTGCAGCTAAAAGGTCACCTGCACGGCCGAAAAAAGCATGACCAAAATTACGGTTTCCGCTTACGATAATTCCTTTGCATAGATCAGAGTTCGCAGTCATGAACTGGTCGACGATAGGGGGAACAGAGCCTAATCCATCCGTATACGTAAATAGAAGATACGGTTCATCCATTTTCTCTACTTCCGCCAGATCCTTTGCGGGCAAGCCGAGTTTTTGCACAATGGATCGTACATTACCAGTTCGTGAAGCAAATATGATCATGCGGTCATTTCAGAAATGCGATCGATAATTGACGTCGGCTCTGCGATAAATTCACCGTTGATTTCAAATAACGGCACAGACAAAAAACCTGCATCGAGTACTATTTGTTTTGCGCTCTCATCATGGTCAATATTAATAACCTCGACCTCCAAGTTGGCAGCATCGAGCTCCGATTTTACCCATAGGCATTTTGGACAAATTGTTTTCGTATAAAGTTTCATAATAGAACCCCTCGCTATTTAAATATTACTAGTAATTGTGGTGCACATGTCATGGAGAAAAAACAAAAAAAGCTATCCCGGAAAACAGGATAGCTTGAAATGGAAACGAGTAAAAGAGCGCCTCCATTTCCTATTCCCCGAAGAAATGTACGTAGTTTTAACGCGGCAGGTCTCCTGGCTTTGCTTCATCCGTCAGACATACCTTCCCATGCATTGCACAGTGGTCTATTCGTCTTCAGTCAGCATTTACAGTTGCGGGGACAGCGTTGGATTCACACCAAACTTCCCTTTTAAACTACATTTAGTAGTACCGTGATAAAAAAACACAATATATAGTTGAATTGAGTATAAGCTTTAACAACATAAAAGTAAAGAGCCTAAAGAAAGATAACATAAATCCATTAAGAATTCTAGAAAACTCCCTATTGAAAATATAGAAAAAATATGGTTTTGTTATAACTGCATGTAAATAGATTTTATTAATGAGAAAGTTGGTTGAATATGTCGATTCAATTAAAAATTAAGAAAACCCACCCGAATGCTGTATTGCCGAAACAGGCACGTGAAGGGGATGCGGGGATGGATTTAAGTGCGGTTGAAGAAAAAGTTTTACTGCCTGGGGAATACGGATTAATTAAAACCGGTCTTCAAATCGAACTGCAGGAAGGAACAGAAGCGCAAGTACGTCCTCGAAGCGGATTGGCATTGAAACATGGAATTACGGTGTTAAATAGTCCAGGTACGATTGATGCAGGCTATCGCGGTGAAATCGGGGTTATTCTAATTAATCATGGAAAAGAACCGTTTACGATTGAAAAGGGGATGCGCATTGCCCAGCTAGTCGTTCAATATGTCCCGCAAGTCTTTATTGAAGATACGGACGAACTGTCGGATTCGGAGCGCGGTGATAAGGGTTTTGGATCGAGTGGAGTGAAATAATGAAAAACGCCTGAGTCGAGATAAATGAACTCAGGCGTTTTAATCTTCTTCTTTTTTCCACTTTATATAATTGTACGAAGTTTGAATACCAAATAATACTATGAAAAAGAGGGAGAAAAATATAAAGAGATTAGTGAATCCTTCCACCCAATAAATAATGGCCAACGCTACGATACAAATGGGAATGGAATAGAGGTTGCGCAAGAATTTACGACGGTAGGAAAGGCCATGATAGGCAAATTTCAACCCTTTATCCACTTTCGGTTTTTTCCGGTAGTAGATAGATAATACAAGTGGCGTAATTAAAACCATAATTAAGATGAATGCCAAAACAATTGAAAAATCTAACTCAACCATATTAGCCTCCTTTCTCGTCTTTTGTCAGTATATCGATTTGCGTCACAAATCGGTAGATACGTTAATTCACAATGATAACGCCCATCAGGGAAGTCTTTGTAGGTACTGGACTTAATATTGTAAACTTTATCTTCAATCATCACTTCAGTCGTATCAATACTTCTCCCATGCCCGTTTACAAAAGTAATTTCACAAATCCCTCCAGCAGTTTTCTGATCGCTTGTTTGCAGATGATAAAAATCATAGCTGTAAATTCCTGAAACAATCAGCATAAAAAGCGTCAGCACGCCAAGCATAATTGTATTCAAGTTAAAGGGAGATACTTTCTTTTTTACAAACTCCCGGATAAAAAAGAAAGCAGCAATGATAAATAATAAAGTGAAAATGATAAGAGCACTGTAAAATCCGGTAAGCATGAACATTCCCCCTCTAAATTCATTACCAAATTTACGATTAAGTCGGAAAAAAGTTTCAGAATATATTGAATTCACTGATGGGATTTTTCTAACGGGTACTCAGTTTGCATATGCATAAGTGGAAACGTTTTACCATTTAGAAGGGGATCAATCGATTTTAGTCGAATTGATAACAATGGGAAATTGTAAAAATTGGATGTGAGCTAAAGGGAGGCATTGTATGCGAAGCGTGCATAGTGTGTTGTTTGAGAAGTTTTTAATACTGCGCGGAACAAAGAAGAAATTTATGGATTTACGCTTGCTCGATAATTTTATTGCAATGAAACATAATGAGAAACCGTATGAGCTGGATGCTAAATTCAAAGAGCAGCACCAAATACAAAAAGACGAACTGAATGGCATGCCCTATTACACAATCAATGAACAGCAGACACCGGAAAAGGTCATCTATTATTTTCACGGCGGTGCCTATATTAATGATCCACTGATTTTTCATTGGCGCTATTTAGTGAAGCTTGCACAGGAATCAAACTTCACGATTATCGTGCCGATTTATCCGAAGCTACCTAAACATTCACATAAAGCGTGCTTTGATGCCATTCACGATTTATATGATCATCTCGTTTTAAAATATGATGCACCATTTATTTTTATGGGGGATTCCGCAGGTGGCGGGCTGGCATTGGCGTTGGCGCAGGATGTAAAACGATATTCCAAAAAGCAGCCGCAGCATATTGTTCTACATTCCGCATGGCTCGATGTGCGGGGGGAAGATCCGCGTTACAAAGAACTTGAAAAACTTGACCCGATGCTTGGAGTAGTTGGCGCACAGGAGCTTGGCAGGTTATGGGCAGACGGATTGGATTTAACAGATTACAAAATAAGTCCCGTCCATGGAGAATTGAAAGACATCGGTCAAATTACCGCATTTGTCGGGACGGGTGAGCTACTGCTTGTCGATGCAAAAATGCTTCTCGATAAAGCAAAAGAACAAGGTGTAGCAGTCCATTACTTTGAATACCCGAAAATGAATCATGTCTTTCCGGTATTTCCCATTCCGGAAGCGAAGAAAGCAATGAAGCAATTACTCAAGATCATCAAAAATTAGCATGAATGAACTAGGAGCATTTACAGTATGAAATTATATATTATCCGACACGCCGAATCGGAGGGACAAGATCCGAAGGCTAAGTTAACAGTAGCTGGTAAAGAGGAAAGTGAGCAGCTGGCAAATTTTTTGGAACAATACCCGATTGAACTTGTCATATCAAGTCCATTTACAAGAGCATTACATACAATAGAACCATTTGTCCGGAAAAACAAAATTCCTTTCAAAATTGATCATCGGTTGAGGGAACGATTATTAAGTGACGAAAATCTTCCGGATTGGCTGGAAAAATTGAAACAAACGTATGTGGATAAGGATTTAAAATTTACTGGCGGGGAATCAAGTAATGAAGCGATACATCGTATCAATGAATTAGTAGAAGAATTAAAACAAAGTGCTCATATGTCAGTGGTAATCGTTACACACGGCAATATAATGTCTTTACTACTCAACCATTTTCAACGGCATTTTGGATTTGACGATTGGAAGCAACTGTCGAATCCGGATGTCTTTGAAATAGAGTTTAGCAATGAACAAACAGTTGTAAATCGTGTATGGCGGTAAGTAATGTAAAATAGGTTGTAGAAAAGCAGGTGCAATATGAAAAATTATTTTATTATCAGTGATATCCACGGCCAGTATAAAGCATTTGAAAAGTTATTAACGTATTGGAATCAAAAGGATAGCCTTGTTTTACTCGGAGATTTAATCGATCGGGGTCCACGGTCTTATGAGGTCGTGCAAAAAGTAATGGACTTAAAGCGGCAATACGGGGAACAGGTTATATTTTGTAAAGGGAATCATGAAATGATGCTGTTGGACTTTCTCGAAAACCCTGGGCAAAAACATGCCTTTTACTACAAATACGGTGGACGGGAAACAATGGCTTCATTTTTAAAGTATTTACCGGGTGAAGTAAGTGAACTTGACCCGATTGAACAAGCGCAAGTCGTTAAAGAGAAGTTTGCGGAGGAATTGGATTTTTTAAGTAAAGGCAAATTGTATGAAATCGTAGGGAATCTGTTATTAACACATGCAGGATTTGATTCGAGTTTTGCAACAGTTGAGGAAACGGAGGATGAAAATTTCCTATGGATTCGCCAGCATTATACAAATGAAAATAAAACACCGTATATCAATGTTTTTGGTCATACACCATTACAACATATTCATGGTTGCAATGACATTTGGATTAGTAAAGACCAAAAATATATTGGAATAGACGGTGGGTGTTATTTTACAGGTCAATTGAATGGTATCGTACTTTCGGAAGAGGGCCAAATCATTCACATATATGCCGTTACTTCGGACAAAACCGAGAACTATGATAATTGACACGTGTCGTTTAGACTGAGCAAAGTTATAATTATATAATATTTTTTCTTGAATGTATGTTTTCCCCCGATTTTTTGGTATACTACTTTTAACGATATGTAAAAGAGGTTATCCCGTTCGATTTTGTGCGGGGTAGCCTCTTTCGTGTTTAAAGAAGTTTTTCAGGGAGGAAACATTTTGGAGCAATATACAAATTTACGAGCGGGCGAAAAAGGTGCCTATTTATCGATTTTTGCCTACATATTTTTAAGCGCGCTTAAGTTAGCAGCAGGCTATTTAGGAGATTCAGAAGCGTTAAAGGCAGATGGATTAAACAATACAACAGATATTATTGCTTCAGTAGCCGTTTTGATCGGACTCAGAATTTCCCAGCGCCCGCCTGATGATGACCATCGATACGGCCATTTTCGTGCAGAAACAATCGCATCACTTGTTGCATCATTTATTATGATTTATGTCGGGATCGAAGTACTTATATCGGCGGGTGAAAAAATCGCCAATCCGATCGATCAGAATCCTTCCATTTTAACAATTATTGTAGCCGTGTTTAGTGCAGCAGTCATGTTTGCAGTATATAAATATAATTTAAACCTCTCAAAAAGAATTAACAGTTCTGCTGTTAAAGCGGCAGCCTATGACAACCGCTCTGATGCTTTTGTCAGCATCGGGACAGCAATCGGTATTACCGCAGCGATATTAGGTTTCCCGATTGTCGATACGATTACTGCCTTTATTATCGGTTTAATCATTATTAAAACAGCGATCGAAATCTTTAAAGAAGCGGTGTTCTCGTTAACGGACGGATTTGACACGGAATTGATCAGTTCGATTGAACAGCGTGTTTCAAAAATTCCGCGTGTCCGTGATGTTACTGATGTACGCGGCAGACAGCACGGCAGCTTAATTCTTGTGGATATTACAGTAAGTGTAAATCCTAATCTTAATGTACGTGATTCACATGCCATTACGGAGCAAATTGAAAATGAAGTGAAGCAGTTGAATCCTTATGCGACAACACTTGTTCATATTGAACCGTATGACCCGAAAGAGCTGGTTATTTGCGAAGATGATTTCCATTTCTAATGGATAGCCCTATAAAGATTTTACTCTTCGTAAAGTAGCAGAGGGCAATACATTAATTTGTTAAGAGTAATTGGGTATATACTTCAAGAATTTCACAGGTAGTTTTAGAATAGAACTGAATCCGCTTCTAACGATTCGATTAAGTCACACTCATTTTGAGTTGTGGCTTTTTCTTATTGCAATATTTTTTGTTTGTTGAGGCATGATATGAAGAAGAAATATTATTTACAAGGAGGAAAATAGTTGGACGTTTTATTAGGTCAAATTCGTGAAGGTCTGGATTATCTGGCTATACAAGGTAAGAAGGTAAATAAAATTAAAATGAATCCAAATTTATTTGGAAAGATGACTGACAAACATATGGACGTTGAGGTAAGTGCCGATGCTATTACTGTATTCGGAATTACGATCGAAGCTGATGAAAACATTGAAATATATGCTTTTGTAATGGATGAAGCCACTTAATTTTAAGTGGCTTTTTATTATACCCTCATTATCTGTGAATACTTGCGCACCACTTTATTTAACGGAAAATGAGAATGACATTTTACTGTGAATGAATCAAAATAACCCATCTTCTGTTAAAATGTATGTACTTACGGGCAAGCATATTAGTGGAGGTTATTATATGAAAAAAGTAGTTGCAGTCATTGCCGTTTTAATCATTGTATCAATCCCAATCTTTGAGTGGTTGTTAACGAACCCCTCCAATTCATTGGAACTGATGCTAACTTTAAGGAATTCTGAAAATCCGGAATCGCTGTTTATGGATGAAAAAAATTTCGATGCCAAGATTGTTGATTACATACAGGAAGAGTTTAGTCCAAATATGGTGCAGCAGTTTACAATACTGGAGTTTGATGAGAAAAGTTTCTTGATTCAAACAACTCCTGGTACTACTAAGTTGGATATTATTAATATAGAAGAACTGCCAGAGGAAATGAGAAATTATTTCCTTTCACAGGAATGACCGTACAATGATTCAAAATTTAAAAAAAGAAAGAGGAATACTATTGCATACTACAATCGGGATTGTCGCTCATGTTGATTCTGGAAAAACAACTTTTTGCGAACAATTGCTTTATCATACAAATGCCATTAAAAAGCGCGGACGGGTCGATCACCAAGATGCATATTTAGATAATCATGCCATTGAACGGCAGCGCGGGATTACGATTTTTGCTGAGCAGGGGCGAATCGATTATAACGGGCAAGTGTATACGCTGATCGATACACCAGGACACATCGATTTCGCACCCGAAATGGAGCGTGCGATTCATGTGATGGATGCTGCCATTGTCATTATCAGTGCGGTCGATGGAATTGAAGGGCATACGGAAACGGTTTGGCATTTGCTGCGGGAGCACCATGTTCCGACATTTATCTTCATAAATAAAGTAGATCGTGAAGGAGCAGATGTTGATGCAGTAATGGCTGCGATTAAAAAAGACTTATCCCCAAATGCATTACTGTTTAATAATGGAATTGATACTTTTGCAAAAGAGTGGATTGCGGAACGTGACGAGCAGATGATGGAAAGATACTTCGCAGACGATTTAAAGGAGCACGATTGTACCGTAAAACTGCAGCAGATGATTCAAAAGGAACAGGCATTTATTTGTATGTCGGGCTCTGCTTTAAAAGATGAAGGGGTACTGGATTTTTTCGAAACGATTACAAAACTGACTGAAACAACATTTGATGTGAACGGACCATTTGAAGGTAAGATCTATAAAATTCGTCATGACAATCAGCAGCGTCTCACATTTATGAAAGCATTATCGGGCGTTTTAAAAGTACGTGATGAATTTACATTCGGTGAAACGACAGAAAAGGTAACGGAAATCCGGCTATACAACGGCAGCAGTTTTACGACGGTTCAACAAGTGCAGGCGGGTGATATTTTTGCGGTGAAGGGACTGGCGACGCCGATTATCGGTAATGTAATTGGGGCTACGAAAACAAATCCTGCGCAATTTGAAATGATTCCAACATTGCAGGCAAAAGTGATATATGAAGGTGCGTTACATATTAAAGAACTTCACCGGATTTTTCGTGAAATTGAAGCTGAGGAACCGAGTTTACGGGTCATATGGAATGAGAAATTCCAGGAAATTTCGGTTCATGTTATGGGGACAATTCAGCTGGAAGTATTAACCGAACTGGTGAAGGACCGCTTCGGAATTGACGTGCACTTCGGCAAGCCGCAAATTCTTTATAAAGAAACGATTGCTGCCCCTGCAGTCGGCTATGGCCATTTTGAACCATTAAAGCATTATGCGGAAGTACATCTGAAAATGGAACCGAACACGCGTGGTGCAGGTAACACATTTTCGAACCAGTGTCATGCCGATGACTTATCTGTAGGGCATCAGCGGTTAATAGAAAAGCATCTATTTGAGCGGGACCATCACGGATTACTTACAGGTTTTCCGGTAACTGATATTCATTTTACGCTACTGACAGGACGGGTACATAATAAGCACACAGAAGGCGGAGATTTCCGTGAAGCATCGTTTAGAGCATTGCGGCAAGGGCTTGAACAAGTGGTAAATGTACTGTTGGAGCCTTATTACCGATTTAAGATGAAAGCGTCAAACAACCATATTGGCCGGATGATGTCAGATATCCAACAGGCAAGCGGAACATTTGAAGCACCGATTTTAACAGAAGATACCGTGACATTATACGGGCGGGCTCCAGTAGCAACTTTTATGGATTATTCCACGCAATTTGCCGCTTATACAAATGGGAAAGGTGCGTTAACAATGCAATTTGATGGCTATGATGTATGCCATAACAGCGATGAAATTATTGAACAAGTTGGCTACAATAAAAACGCCGACCCTGAATATACATCTTCCAGCATTTTTTGTACAAAGGGAAAGGGTTACAGTGTGCCTTGGCATGAAGCGAAAGACGCGATGCATTGTGAAGTAAAGGAAATCGAATAATAAAGGAAAGAAGGATTTTGCAGGAGGATAAAAGAAGTAAGTATAAGTGTTTAGAAAAAAGGAGGCACTTCTAATGGCATATATTTTACAGGTAGATTTCAAAATGGATGGTCCATTCGGCGAAGAAATGGCTGCCGGGTTTAAAGGATTGGCAGAGAGTATTAACGAAGAAGAAGGCATGCTCTGGAAAATTTGGACAGAGGATGCGGAAGCTGGCGAAGCGGGTGGTATTTACTTATTTGAAACAAAGGAAACTGCTGCAGCTTACTTGGAAATGCATTCAAAGCGTCTCAATGGCTTCGGTATTATAGCAATCAACAGCAAAATTTTTGCAGTCAACGAGTCGTTAACGAATATTAACAAAGGTCCGGTTAATGTATAAATAAAAGAGCATTATAGGTTTTGAGAGACACAATGGTGGTGTACCAAACGTAAGATCCGAGCAAATTATTAAAGCTATCAAACGATGGTTTTGGAACGTTTGGAATTTAACGTATAATATAATATACCCCAAAATTGAAGGGAGGAGGTTAGCGTTTTATGGAAACATTAGTTCCTTTATCTTTAATAGGTATTCCACTATTCTCGATCTTGCTTTGTGTCAATCTTATCAGTTTGCTAAAAATTATAATCCATAACCCAGAACAATCTGTGAAAAAACAGACTTTTCTAGTTAGTATCAGCGTTGCTTACATACTATTTTCATTTTTATGTATATTAATCGTCATTGCCGATTCAGTTTGGGGAGTGTCTATATAAACGATTCCTATTACCATATTGGAATTAAAAGCCTGATAATACCAATAAAAAACATTTATGTTATTATTATGATATATAATGATATTTTATGGGGTGAAAGGGTTGAAGAAATATATTTACATAAGTATTTTATTTGGAGTGTTTGCTTTATCAGGTTGTGCTGTTGAAGGAACTGAAAGTGAAGAAATTATAGAAGAAGTCTCACCATCTCTTTTAAATTTATCGCAAGAGCAAAAAGAAGATTATTATCAAAAATATGTAGCAGTCATAGAGGATATTAATAAAGAGCATGACACTGATCTCAAGTTAGAACCTATCACTGCATTTTCGGATGACTATTGGGTTGAGGTAGAAACATTTAAAAAGCGGACAAAAGAGCGAGCTGATATATCAGTTGTTGTTTCAGATAATAATGAACGCTATCATCCAGCTTCAGTCCCAAAGACAGTGACGTTAGAAATCGGTCCGAATAAAGAGCGCATTATATTTGAAGGAGCTTTTGATACACAATTAAACGAAAATACCTCAAAAGGAAGACAATTATTTTCTGTATTTAATGGTATTTCTTCAGAAGCAGAAAATTCTGATGGAAGTTGGACTCAAGTAGGGTACACAAATTCGTTGTTGGAAAATGGAACACTATATGTTATCGAGGTTACAGGGAAATACTCACTAAACGGTATACTTTCTACACATAACATATCTTTAGAATTTGATTGTAATAAAAATGGTGGAGTTAGTTAGAGCTATTAATGTTCCCAAACATTGAATAACTCTGACTAATAATAAAAAGACAAAAGACTTTCTATGTAAGAGTTTTTTGTCTTTTTTAACGTATACGCTCATTTAATTTTTTTTTGCTTTAACCAAAAATCAGGAGGCATATAAGAAATTAATGAATAATCAATTTCATCCCCTGATTGAGTTGTTAATTGAACAAGTAAAGGTTCTTCTTTATTAGATGGATTTATTGCCCTTGTTTTAATTGTAATCACCTGAACACCAGTTCTTATTGGGTGACCGACAACAACGACCTGATTTCCTAGTGTATAAACATCTGTAATTTCCGTCTGAAATGCAACGATATAAAGATCCAAATCATTTTCATTTTGAAACATGGGAATAGATAATCCCATGTTGTGTTCGAAATCATACCAACCAGAGATTCCAATATCATAATTAGTAAATAATCGGTGTAGGGCATAATGAACTCTACTAGGAATATAGCTCCATCTTCCGGTCGTGCTATACCAGTGCTCCTCATAAGCAGGTCTTTTATATTCTGGTTTATTTACTATTACATCAAATGAAATTTTAGTTCCATTTTTAATCACTTCTGAAATTTGGACCATATTTGATGGGAAAGGTTGCTCTTTCCAAGGAGGATCAGAAATATTTTCGGGTTTGGAAGGTTCAAGTTTCTGAAGCCGATTTTCCGCTTCTTTTAATTGTGCTTTAAGGTCTAAAATTTTTTTCTCCAAACTTTTAGCATCATTTGGTTCTTCTGCATAATAAAGCGGAGCAATACTTATATTAAACATCACTACACAAATAATAAATAAAGTAAGTCTTTTGGGAGTTACCATAGAAACACCTCAGGATTATTCTGCTCTATTGATGCAGAAATATGTTTTATAATTTTTATTTCTCTAATTACGGGTGCTTTAGTACGATAAGGATTTTAAAAGTATGCATATACGTTCCCAAATAATCGGCAGCTAAGACTAATACACTATCTTAGCTGCTTTTTACTTTAATTAGGTTACCAAACGTTACAGGGTAGTAGTTTACAGGGGGAAGTATCTATAGACAAAAACGTTATAATAACATTAGTATTAGCACACGATAAATTCGATGAAAACACCAAAAAAGAAGTACAACAGTTTGCAGCTGACGTTATTAAAAAATGTAATTTTGAAACTGAAATACAATTTAACATAACAAGTTATTATAATTCTTAAGTACTAAAAGACGAAATTATGGAAGATACTTGTTCAACTAGCGGGTATACTACTGCAACAAACCAATTTGAAATAACCCCACACGTTGCTTTGGGGACGATATAACTTTTGGTTATTAATTTGCCGTTATTTAGTTTAATATTTAATTAAAAACATATAGAAAGTGGCGTTATAATGAGCCTTTGTCGATATTTTGCTTCAAAAAACCCTTTACCAATTATTAAAAACTCTTTCGCAACTTTAGAAGATTATGCTTTAGAAACACAGTTTGAGATTCTTCCTTGTCGAAAGAATCCTCCGATTGCAGCAGCAGGACAAATCCAAAAGCCTTTTGTTTACAAGGTGAGAGGGAATGGAAAGCCTCTAGATCAACTTGTTGACTATATTAAAGAAAATGTTAAAGAACAAGATCGAGTAGAATTTTGGTCGATATGGCACAGTGAAAAAGTACCTTCGAACAATATGTATCGACTTAATCCACAACAAATAACACCTGAAGATTTACGGTTCTTGCATGACAATCAAAATTGTTGCATTAGATTTTTTCAATAAAATAAAAAGTAGCCTTCTTGAAATTCAAAATGAGGGATAGATGTTCCAAAACATCGCCTTGGTAGCTTTTTTTCTCTAAATACCGTTTTAATAATTATTTATTTCTGAAAATTAAGATATAATTAAAATAATTTTATTTTGAAAGGATTGATTAATATGAAACAGGTAACAAAGGGGATTGAAAAGTAGTCTACATACTTACTCTTTTCAATTCACAAGACGATGAAAAGAAATTTATTTGAAAAGAGGAACTATAACTTGTATAAAGATCAAAACTTAATAATCCGTCCAATAGAAGAAACGGATTTACATCGTATTTGGGAATTAGAATTTAATGAAAAAAAACCTGAATGGAAAAAATGGAATGCACCGTATTACCCGCATGAAACAAAGTCTTTCGATGAATTTTTACCTATTGGCAGAGAGTGGATGAGTCAACAAAACGTTTGGGTAGTTGAAGTAGATGGTATTTTGTGTGGAACAGTATCTTATTATTGGGAACATGAAGCCTCGAAATGGTTAGAGATGGGCATTCTTTTTTACGAAGTCGGAAAATGGGGAAAAGGGCTTGGCACTCGTACTTTAAAACTCTGGATTGATCATTTATTCAATACAATGCCGTTAGTTCGTGTTGGCTTTACTACATGGTCTGGAAATGAACGGATGATTCGTGTAGGTGAAAAATTAGGGATGCAATTAGAAGGACGCATTCGTAAAGTTCGTTATTATGAAGGGAATTACTACGATTCGATTAGAATGGGAATTTTACGAGAAGAATGGGAAATGCAGAAAGATTAATCCTTTATAGCCATGCACAAACAACTGAAATAACGTTAACAAATGAAACTTTGGGAGCCAACATCCTCTATTCTATTGAATAGAGGATGTTTCGGCTGTTTATGGACAGTAAGTCTCCAAATGAAACTTTAATTAATGGGCTTGTTTTATTAAATCTGCAATTAAATTGAAAACTTCTTTGTCTTGCATGAGATATTTGTCTGCTAATTTCTTATCAATAGCGAATACTTCTAAAATACTATTTTTAGTATTTTCATCTTGACCAACAAAAAGTATAAGATTATCCGCAACCGTTGATTCTAAATCAATAATATAGTAATCAAGTTCATTTAAATCTTTTAAATCTTTGGGTTTAATACCTGTTACCTTTGTGTTTTCTAATTGATTCAGTAAGTTTGCTATCATTTCTGTTGAAAGTGTTATTTTTTTGCCTTTTGTAATATCTTTGGGAATATAATTAATCATTCCAGTAGTATACAGCTCTTTCGAATAATTCGATTCAGCAATTTTTAATACTTCAGATACTTTAGATTCCCCATACTTAGCTGAATTAATATTATATATGTAACCTGAAATAAGTACTCCTATAATGATAAGCCAAGTCCATCTTTTCAAAAACTCACCCCCTTCTTTGTAATTATATATTACTTAATTATTCTGAAATATATTTTCGGAACTGAAATCACTCAAAATATCACAATAGGGGTATCCCATCGTCACCTATTAACATGGGTGAAACAATATGAACATAACGGTGTAGAGACCTTTCTAGAAAAATATACTATTACAAAACAAAGCGGATAAGGAAAAATAAAAAGGCATGAGCCCGATACAATATCAAACTCTTGACCAAATGGTTGCCTGAAATTATTGTGTCTAACTTTAAGGGATCACTTCAATGACACTTTGTGGGCGTTAGATTATTTCAACCATACATTTTGAAAGGTAGGTATTTAATTTGGAAAATAAAGAAATAATACTTAGCATTTTAAATGACCTTAAAAATGGACGTACACCTAGTCATACAGATTACAAATTACATTTAGATATATGGGCAGAATTTATCGAATACTTGGATGATGTTAAGTACATTAAAGAGGTTACTATCTACTGGTTTGGCGATGATGATGAATATTATGACGAAAGAGTACACTCTGTTGACCTAAGCAAAGCCAAGCTAACACATTTTGGAGAGAATTTTTTAGCCGAACAAATGAATTAAACATACATAATAAACTTGAAAAACGTTCCCAAATCAAAGTTGGGAATAAACGAAAAGCAGAAACATTGTTAAGTCAACGTTTCTGCTTTTTCTATAGGTTTATTCTTTATGCATTTATTTATCCACTTCTACTAAAAGCCAATATTGACAACGGTTTGAACGTACAAGGGGTTTGCAATGTCATCGGTTTTCTTGCATCCCATAATCAATTCAGCGATTATTTCACAAAAATATGTGCATCACAATAACAAAGACCTTTGCAGCTTGGGCAATCAACTTGATAGGGCTCGAAATAGCGCGGCATATAAATAAATGGTTCAAAACCCTGTGCTGCAAATTGCCGCTCAGCTGCCCAGCGGTTAGTATCGGATTGAACCCATCCAACCGTAACAATCGTTTTTGCAACCGGCTGTACGGCATCGAGGTAAGCACGTACTAGTTTTGTTCCAATTCCTTTTTTTCGCTCGTTTGGATGGACGACAAAATGACTTGTATAATAACTGATCCCTGATGTGACCAGTTCCTTTAACGACTGAAGCTCTTCAAGAAAATAGGGGAATTCCTTGTTGAAATCTTTTATTTCATAACCCGCAATATAACCGACAACTTCATCAAACTCATTAACGGCTATATAACGAATGCCTCCAGCCTGATCAACGGTATCGGTCGTTTCTGGTTCAAATGGTAAAAAATCATTGAGCAGTGTTGCAATTTGCACTGCATATTTCTTTTCATAAGGGTAAATATTCATCGGTGGACCTGCCTTATATTGTATATGGTTATTATTGTAACATAGTAAAGGGAAATAAGGGTATTTTTGATAATTGTAAATAGGGAACATTTGTTCTATAATGGAGTTAAGAAAGGTGGAAAGTTAATGAAAGAACAATTGCAAAAGGCATTGCAACACAATCAAATTTTGGATATTGTGTATTTCGCCAAAGACAAGTCAATAACAAAGCGTCGAATAAAGCTAATTAAAATCTCCGGAGAACATGTGCAAGCGTATTGTTTTTTCCGTCATGCAAAACGAAATTTTATTGTAGATAATATTTTAGCTGTACATCCGGTAAATAAAAAAGCGAGAGGGTTACAAGCATAGAATATATATAAGTATTATCATTTTTTTGATAATTATGTGGAATTTTCTGACTATTTGTGTTATATTAAGTTTAGGGAGGTGAATAAGTGATGCAAGCTTTAAAAAGAATGGGGGCAACAAACTTTTTTGTGAATAATGTGAAGAGTAAACCAAGATTAAACAAATTAAAAAGTATGTATTTAACAAGAAAGGAAATTTCGGATTATGTTAAAACAAAATAAATAAAACCCTCCACTTTTAATTGTGGAGGGTTATTTTTTTAGCACAGAATTAAGTATATTTCTGTGAAGGTATTCTTTAGAAGATTTTGTTTTGCCACCGGATAAAAACCAACCAGCGATTGCGATTAACACTCTAAAAAATATTAATTTCCACTCAAGGGAGTGGGCAAACTCGCTGCAATTTCTAGTCCAGATTTAGATTCAAGAAGTTTCACAAAGAAGTTTGCAGCAAACCTCATAATAATTAATCCGATTAATCCCCCTGCAAATATGACAAGGAACTTTCCGCCGTCCATGCGCTATATCCGCTAATTCAACTTTTATAACCGTACCCCAAAATCCAGATTTTTTTGTTCCTTTTCCTTTTTTGATCCTTTATTTTTAAAGTATAGTTTCCTTACAATGTGATTGATCGTTATAAATAATAGATATAGAGGACCAATAGTCTGAACCTGCCATACATCTACAAGAAACGTTATGATATATAAAGAAGCAAAACGGAAAATGAAGGCACTTTGGTGAGAGATTCATAGTAATAAGATAAGGTGGGATAGTAGTGTTAAAAAAGGGTTTTTACAAAACAAACACATAGTTCATTGGTATTCAATGAACTATGTACAAGTAATAGATCGATATTTACTCAAATTCAATTAGAAGCAAAACAATATGTAAGCCTTCTTTTTAATTAAGCGGCAATATCTGAATACTTATTAAGTAATTCATCCAGTTCCTGACTGCAATTCACGACTTCCGGATGAGTGAATCCTAAATCATTTGCTTTTTTGTACATAAGTTTTCTTTTTGTCTCAATTCGTAGTTTTAGTAGCTTTTTTAATAGTAAAAATTTCATCGATAAATTTCCCTTCAGTAGTAGTTGGTAGGTTTAAACTTTTGTTGAAATAAAATGACAACTGTTTCATCCTATCTTATTTCGGACAAGATATATGTCGAAACATGCTAAAAAAGCATAATTCAATAATTTGTAAAAAATATAAACTTTATACATAAATAGGGTGCTTTATATTTGACTTAATTTAAAATGTATGGATATTTGTTGGGTTCTTGAAAATGTCGGAAATCGGTGAAATCCAATTTTTGTACAACTGGTAATATCATTGATATAATGAGCGATGTGAATACATATAAACAGAAAGAGGTTATGAAAAATGACAAATGCTTATGATGAATATATGCGTCAAGTAACACAGCCAATGCGTACGGAACTTGAGAGTGCAGGCTTTGCACAATTAACTACGGCAGATAGTGTACACGAATTTATGGCTGAAACAAAAGGGACGGCTTTAGTTGTAATCAATTCAGTTTGTGGTTGTGCTGCAGGTCTAGCACGTCCGGCTGCTCGTGAAGCAGTAGCAGATGTAAAACCGGATCAGCTTGTAACGGTATTTGCTGGTCAAGACCCGGAAGCGACTGCAGCAATGCGCGGATACTTTGATGAAGTGCCACCAAGCTCACCATCAATGGCGATTTTAAAAGATGGTCAATTAGCTTACTTCATTCCACGTGATCAAATCGAAGGTCATCCAATGGAACAAATCCGTGATCATTTATCAGATGTGTTAAAACAAGTATGTGCCGAGTAACAATTGTCACAACTGCAGGCAGACCGGACGAGCAATCGCTTCAGTTAGCTGAATTTGCTAGTAAGGAGCTGCAGGCAAAAATTGTTCCGCGCCAAAAACGTTCGGTACGTAAGCTTTCCGAAGTGTACGATGCCAATGTCATAGTTGCGGGAAAAAATCGATTTGAATACTATGCGAAAGGTGCCGAGGCGCCTTTCTTTTTTCATCCAAATTCTGCCGCATTTCGTTTGAAACGTGTCGCTCGCGGTGAAGACGAGCCATTGCTTACTGCTTGTGCACTGCAAAAAGGGGATACGTTTTTGGATTGCACACTAGGCTTAGGGGCCGACAGCTTGTTGGCTGCTTATGTTGTAGGTGAAAAAGGCAAAGTGATTGGTGTAGAAGCAAACAAAAATGTGTCGTTTATTGTAAAAACAGGGATGAAAACTTATGATACGACTGAACTTCCATTGACGGCATCTATGCGAAATATCGAAGTGGTTCATTCTACGGCACTGGAATATTTAAAGCAGCAAGAAAATGAAAGCTTTGATGTCGTATACATGGATCCGATGTTCGAGGAAGTCATTGAAGAATCAACGAATTTTGAAGCGCTGCGCTATGCCGGAAAGCATCTGACACTAACGGATGAATGGGTAGCTGAAGCAAAACGTGTGGCGAAAAAGCGTGTCGTGTTAAAGGCCCATTATAAATCGGACTGGTTTGAAAAGTACCAGTTTCAGCGAGATGTGCGATTAACAGCCAAGTTTCACTATGGTGTGTTTGAAAAATAAAGCGTTGAAGTTCTTTTTAAGAAGAGCTTCAGCGTTTTTCTTAACGCTTTACATACCCCTCATAGGTATGGTAATCTTGAAATCAAGTAAGGGGGATTGATTGAATGATACATGAAAACGATAGTCTACTGGAAGCACATGAAGAAAGCTGTCGTAAAAGTCATCATCCTGAACCGATAAAAAAAGATTTAACGACGAGATTGAATCGGATCGAAGGGCAAATTCGCGGAATTAAGGGTATGATTGATAAAGACGTGTATTGTGATGATATTATTACACAATTATCGGCAACACAATCGGCTTTAAACAGTGTCGCGAAGATTTTGCTTGAAGGTCATTTAAAAGGCTGTGTTGTGGATCGTCTGAATGAAGGCGATACGGAAGTTTTAGACGAGCTTGTCGTAACTATTCAAAAAATGATGAAAAAATAAGGAGTGTTCAAGTATGGTAAATGTAACGTTAAATGTTAATGGTATGTCTTGCGGTCATTGTGTAAAATCTGTGGAAACTAGTGTTGGCGCATTAGCTGGTGTACAGGAAGTTAAAGTGGATCTTGCTGAGAAAAAGGTATCGGTTGCGTATAACGAAGATGCTGTTACTGTTGAGCAGATCAAAGAAACGATTGATGAACAAGGGTATGACGTTGTTTAAGTATTGTGGTATTGATTCAGGTTCTCTACTATAGAGAACCTCTCTTTTTACAAAATTTTATACCCCCTTGAGGTATAAAGAGGTGAGAATATGACGAAAGAACTTACATTGCAAGTTACAGGTATGACGTGTGCGGCATGTTCGGCAAGGATTGAAAAAGGGCTGAATCGTATGGATGGGGTCCAATCGGCGAACGTCAATCTAGCGGTTGAAAAAGCGGCGATTCGATATGATGAAACCGTTGTTAAAGCACAGGATATTGAGCAAAAGATTCAGGCACTTGGCTATGATGTCGTCAAAGAGAAAGCGGATTTCACAATTGATGGAATGACGTGCGCGGCATGTTCGGCAAGAATCGAAAAGGTGCTTGGAAAAATGGACGGGATTGCTTCGGCAAACGTGAACTTGGCGTTGGAAAAAGCGACGATAGAATTTAATCCGTCACAAGTTTCGGTGTCCGATATTATTGCGCGTATCGAAAAAATCGGTTATGGGGCTCAACCAGTAGTTGAAGGTAATCCTGTTGATCATCGGGAAAAGGCAATTCAGCGGCAAACAGTTAAATTTATCTCGGCGGCCATTTTATCATTGCCGCTTTTATGGACGATGGTTGCCCATTTTTCATTTACGAGCTTTTTATATGTGCCTGACATTCTTATGAATCCTTGGGTACAGTTAGCATTAGCAACACCTGTTCAATTTATTATTGGCTGGCAATTCTACGTGGGAGCATATAAATCATTGCGCAGTGGTGCTGCAAATATGGATGTGCTCGTTGTAATGGGAACGAGTGCGGCCTATTTTTATAGTATTTATCAAATGCTCGCACATCCTAGCGGTCATATGCCGCACCTGTATTTTGAAACGAGCGCAGTGCTTATTACACTGATTTTATTAGGGAAACTGTTTGAAGCACGTGCAAAAGGTAAATCATCCCAGGCGATCAAGCAGTTGATGGGGATGCAGGCAAAATCAGCACTAGTAATCCGTGATGGCGTCGAGCAGTCTGTTCCGCTTGAAGAAGTCCGCATTAATGATATTGTCCGAGTGAAGCCAGGTGAAAAAATTCCTGTTGATGGGGAAGTCGTTTCCGGAACTTCAGCCGTGGATGAATCAATGCTGACAGGCGAAAGTTTGCCGGTGGAAAAAAACATTGGCGATTTCGTTTACGGTGCAACACTGAATAAAAATGGTGCACTGGAAATGAAGGCATTAAAGGTTGGCAGTGAAACAGCATTGTCACAAATCATTAAAATCGTCGAGTCGGCTCAAGGTTCTAAAGCACCGATTCAGCGTCTTGCCGATAAAATTTCCAATATTTTTGTACCAATCGTTGTAGGGATTGCCGTTGTGACATTCCTTTTATGGTGGCTAATTGGCGGAGAATTTATCCAGGCATTTGAAGCGACAATTGCAGTACTTGTCATTGCATGCCCATGTGCGCTTGGCTTGGCGACACCAACGTCGATTATGGCGGGTTCAGGACGTGCGGCACAGTTTGGTATTTTATTTAAAGGCGGGGAACACCTTGAACAGACTGGTTTTGTCGATACTGTCGTTGTCGATAAAACAGGAACGGTTACAAACGGGAAACCGGTTTTGACAGATGTTGTATTGTTCAGTGATTTAGAAGAAAATAATGTCCTGCGCATTGTTGCTTCTGCAGAAAAACAGTCCGAGCATCCATTGGCAGAAGCAATTGTTGAAGGTGTATTAGAGCGCGGGATTAAGCTATCGGCTGTTTCAAGCTTCCAGGCACTACCAGGGCTTGGTATTGAAGCACAAGTGGATAATGTAGAAGTAGCTGTAGGTACGAGAAAACTGATGCGGGATCGACAAATTAGTATTGAAGAATCGATCGAACAGCAATTGATTTCATTGGAACAGCAAGGGAAAACGGCGATGCTAGTAGCAATTAACACCCAATTCGCTGCAATTATTGCCGTTGCAGATACGGTAAAAGAAACATCTGCTGAAGCGGTAAGACGTCTGCATGCACTTGGTCTGAAAGTGATTATGCTTACAGGTGATAATGAACGAACGGCAAAAGCGATTGCAGCGGAAGTAGGCATTGACGAAGTAATTGCAGAAGTGCTGCCGGAACAAAAGGCACAGCAAATCGAAAACTTAAAAGAACAAGGTCGTAATGTTGCAATGGTTGGTGACGGGATCAACGATGCACCGGCACTTGCGGTAGCTGATATCGGGATGGCAATCGGTACGGGTACAGATGTAGCGATGGAAGCAGCGGACATTACATTAATTCGCGGGGATCTGAACAGTATTGCAGATGCGATTTTAATGAGCCGTAAAACGATGAAGAACATTAAACAAAACCTGTTTTGGGCATTTGCCTATAATGTCATCGGCATTCCGATTGCCGCACTCGGTTTCCTCGCTCCATGGGTAGCAGGCGCAGCAATGGCTTTCAGTTCCGTTTCGGTTGTATTAAATGCATTAAGACTGCAGCGTGTGAAATTGTAAAACAACCGGTATTCTGGATAAAGAATGCTAATGAGTTTGACGGAAAATGCGCAAGGATGACAATCAATATTGAAGTTTAAATTTTATAAGAATATTCCAACATAGTCATACAGCATTTGTTTTAAAAATTATTGTTGTGGAAACGTACAATGGAAGTGTTAAATCGTTTAAAAAAAATAGCACTCTAATTTCTTATAATGATTGGGGCCAATAATATGAATGAAGATTCAAAGGTATATGATGTCACGATTATCGGTGGAGGTCCTGCAGGGATGTTTACGGCATTCTATGGAGGCATGCGCCAGCTTGAAGTTAAGTTAATTGAAAGTCTGCCACAATTAGGCGGGCAGCTTGCAGCACTTTATCCGGAAAAATATATTTATGATATTGCAGGATTCCCAAAAATCCGTGCACAGGAACTTGTAAATAATCTGAAAGAACAAATGTCAGCCTTTGAGCAGGAAATCGTAACTGGTCAAAGCGTTGAAGCCATTGATAAGTTGGAAGACGGAACATTTAAGCTTACAACTAACAAAGAAATACATTATTCAAAAACAATTATCATTACAGCAGGTCTTGGTGCATTCCAGCCAAGACAATTGGAAGTTGAAGGAGCCGATTATTACGAGGGTAAAAACCTTCATTATTTCATCAACAATATAAGTGAATTCAAAGGTAAAAATGTTATCATTTTCGGTGGCGGAGATTCAGCTATTGACTGGTCGCTTATGCTTGAACCGATTGCTAAGAAAGTTACGCTTGTGCATAGACGAGATCAGTTCCGGGCGCATGAGCATAGTGTTGAAAAACTGTTTAATTCAAGTGTTGAAATAAAAACGCCTTATATGCCTGATGAGTTGTATGGCGATGAAAGTGGCATTAAACAAATTGTCATCCGTAATGCAGAAGGAGAAAAGGAAACACTTGAAGTTGACGAAATCATTGTAAACTATGGATTTAAATCCTCTTTAGGACCAATTAAAGAATGGGGTTTGGAAATTGAGAGAAACTCCATTATCGTAAACCCTAAAATGGAAACCAATATCGAAGGAATCTATGCGGTTGGTGACGTCACAACATACGATGGAAAAGTGAAATTGATTGCAACGGGATTCGGTGAAGCGCCGGTCGCCATTAGTGCAGCACGGTTGTATATTGACCCAACAGCCAAGAAGCATGTACCGCACAGCACGGACCTTTTTAAAGGGGAATTGTAGCGGGTTTATCGGTATGAATGGAATATTTAACAGGGAAGTGGAGACACAATTCACATATGAATTTGTGTCTCTTTTTTTATTGCTATGTTTAAACTGATACAAATTGTTATTTCCTGTTTTAGGGACAATGGGGAATTATAGATTGTGACATTTATACTTTCACTGCGTGACAGGCAATTCTACGACAAAGTTGGTTCCGCGATTTTCAATACTGTCCACATGGATTAATCCACCATGTAAAGTAACAATGGCAGCCACTATTGATAGTCCCAGTCCTGTCCCATCAACTGAACGTGTCCGTGCGGTATCTACTCGATAAAAGCGGTCAAAAATTCTTTCTTTCTCTTTATCATTCATTCCTATACCCGTATCTTCAAAAATTACCAATACCGATTTTCCTTGTTCTTCGATTGATATTTCAATCATGCCGTTCGGTTTATTATATTTGATGGCGTTGGTTAACAGATTGTCCCAAACCGCATTTAGTAAGGACGGATCTCCGATGATTTCTACATCCGGTAATGTGAACCCGAGCGTAATCCCTTTTTCACCTATTTGCCATTGATTGTTCCGTACTAGTTCCTTAATCTGCTTTCCGATATTAACTGTTTTTCTTTTCAAAATATCCTCATCGTGATCCAAAGAAGCGAGGAGCAATAATTGTTTTGTTAATGTAGAGAGTCTTTCGATTTCCGCATTGATGATTATAATGTAATTACTTTTATCCTCAGGACTCGTTGAATCACTTTTTAATAGGTTTGTATATCCTTTAATATTGGATAGAGGTGACTGAATATCATGAGAAATGTTTGAAATAAACTCTTTTCTCATTGCATCTAATTGTTCCAGTCTACTGGCCATTCGTAAAAAACTAAGTGAAAGTTCTCCTAATTCATCATGACGGGTAGTATCAAGATCAACATTGTAATTTCCGTTTGAGAGCGTTTTAGTTGCGGATGTAAGCTTTGAGATTGGATTAACTAAATATTTTGTAATAAAAATTACCATTATAATGCTCAGCATAATCGTCAAAGCTAGCAGCCACCCGAATAAAATATGCATTTCGTTAAATAGAAGCTTAATATCCGGTCTTAGAAAGAGGGCATACTTTTCCTCGTTATGTGTCAATGGAACACCAATCGTATTCTTTAATTCGTTCGCAAAAAATCCTGTTACAAATGTTTCCTGGGGAAAATTTGATATACCATGAAAAATATTGCCATTAAGTACTTGTTCTTTAGTTGAATTGGATAAAGTATTTTCCCTGAAAGGTGCACCAAAATAAAGTTCATTTCCTGAATTGTCAACGAGGAAAATTTGATAACCTATTGAAGAAATATTTTCAAGATAATCTATAAGATTTAAATCAGCTTGATTACCGGTAAATTCAGCAATTTCCAACGCAATTTTAGTGTTTTTTTGGTCATTAAATGGTTTTAATTTTTGCTGATAATACGTATTCGAAATTAAAAAGGCAAATATACCACTAAAAATCATAATTCCAATGGTGAACACAACAAATTTCACATAAAGAGATTTCATTTGCGGTTTGCCTCCAGTGAATAGCCAACCCCACGCACAGTCTTAATATGAAAATCGTCCGTCAATTTAGAAAAACGTTCCCTTAATCTTTTTACATGAACATCTATTGTCCGCTCATCTCCTTCAAAATCTACACCCCAGATGTGTTGTATTAGTTGAGCTCGAGAAAATACTTGCATAGAATTTGTAGCCAGGAAGTACAGCAGTTCAAATTCCTTTAAGGGTAACAGAATCGTCCGTTCTCCAATCTGAACCTCATAGCTTTTTTTATTTATAGTTGTACTACCTAAATGAATAACAGTTTCATCGGATTGCTTATCATATCGTCGTAGTAAGGCTTCTATTCTAAATTGTAATTCTTTTGGTTCAAACGGCTTGACTAGATAATCATCTGTGCCAGATTTATATCCTTCTTCCTTATCTTCAATTTGATTCTTAGCCGTTAAAAGGATGACTGGAATATCATATTTCTTTCGAATAACCTTTGTTAATGCATACCCATCCATAAAAGGCATCATCACATCGATTACTGCTAAATCACATACTTCTCTATTAAGAACTGCTAATGCTTGAGTCCCGTCTTTTGCTTGAACAACTTTGAATCCTGTCTCGGCTAAATGGATTTTTACAAGCTGTAATATATTGATGTCGTCATCTACAATTAGAATTGTTGTCATTCTTGTACTCCTGTTTTATAAAAATTTTTTATCTGCTTTAAACCATATCAAATGAACAGCCATGCAATGTCCAGGCTGTTCATTAATATTCTGCTTATATTAATCCTGCTTTAAAATTTGCAGAACTTACTCTTCACTTTGCAAAACCATTCCATCGCTCATTTTTATCACATGGTCTACATATGAAAGCAATTCTTCATCATGTGTAACCATTAATGTAGCAATATTTAACGTTTTAGTTAACTCTTGAATCAATAACATAACATCTCTAGACTTCCATGAATCTAGGCTGGCTGTTGGTTCATCTGCGAAGAGAACTTTCGGTTTATGGATAATGGCTCGGGCAATGGCGATCCGTTGTTTTTCCCCACCTGATAATGAAGAGGGGTAGGCCTGTCTTCTATGATCCATTTCAACAAGTTGCAGAATCTTACGAACTTCAGCTATTTTTGATTGTTTGCTTAAGTTAGATTCAGAAACATCCAGCATCAAAATTAATTGCTCTTCAACTGTGAGAAAAGGAACAAGATGAGCAAACTGAAAGACAAACCCAAATTTACTGGCCCGTATTTTTCGAACCTGTTCAGAACTCATTGCAGTCATATTGTTTCCGTCGAAAATAACTTGCCCATTTGATGCGGGTTGTAATCCAGCAGCTATAGTAAGGAGCGTACTTTTACCGGAACCTGATGCGCCTACTAATGCTGTTATCTCTCCTTCTTTAAGAGTAAGGTTAATTCCTCTAAGTATTTCTTCTTCTATTTCCCCCGAAGTAAATGTTTTTCTTACATCTTCAATTGAAAATATTGTCATATTAAGCCTCTCCTTGTTGTATCGCATGTAATGGTTCGATTTTTTTGATTTGTATTCCAGAGAGTGTAGCTCCGATAAAACCGATGAATAGGAAAACTAAAGATAATTGTATGGTTGTTTCAAATGTTAAATGGAAAGGCATACCTTCAGGTGCAATCATATTAAATACTTGGCTGAATGAAATGGACAAAATAAGAGAAATTATCGTAATGAAAAGCATTTGTGACCACATAATTTTGAATAACCTGCTTGTTTTCATGCCAATTGCCTTTAAAATACCATATAAACCGACTTTTTGAATGTTCATCATGTAGAAAAAGATGGCAAACAACATGCCGCTAATGACAACTAAAAACCAGACAATCATATTTAAAGACATTTGTTCTGCATTATAGCTTGGAATTGTATTAAGGAAATCCTTGTTCGAAAAAGATTGCAGGCCCATGAATTGTTCTGAAGATTCTCCACCTGGTATGAATAACAATTGCATTTCCATAACTCGATAGATTTCCTTATAATTCTTCATATTTATATATGCAATAGGGGCATGACTGAATTTCTTCTGTTCAACAAAACCTTTAACTTTAAATTCACCACTAAATTGATTATTCGTTAAGACATCTCCAACCTTTATCCCTTTATCCTCCATTGACTGGTCTAATATAATCTCCCCGTCTTCAACGTTTTCAAATAGCTCTGAATCAGTGGAAGTAACAAAGGCAACGCTATGCTGTTTGTCAGTTTCGCTATTTAAAAAACCCATTTGAATTGAGAATGCCACTGCATCTTTTTGTTTATTTATTATTTCATCCTGTATATCACTGTCTATTTTTGAAAGATTGTAAGTTTCATCTCCCTCTTTATTCATATAAAATTGACCTTCTGGTAAATCTTTGATCAACGAAGCATTGTCTTGTGATAATCCATTCGCCAAACCCGATATTATAAAGGTCAATAAACTAACAAGAAAAATAATTGAACCTAAAATTAAAAATCTCACTTTGTTTTTCTTTATTTCTTTCCATGCAATATTCATTTGTAATTTCCTCCGATCTCTTCTTTACATCCATAGTTTATCGATTGAATATGAACGGGAGATGAACAGTAAATTACATTTCGAGTTCATTCGAAATATTTATAAATGAACAGTACACAATTATTAGGCACTAGATTATTTAATTTGCAGAAAGTATCAGAATGAAAAAGTAACAGAGAATGCGGAAACAACTGAATATAGTAGAGGGGATAGCAGTATTACAAACTCGGTTAAATCAACAGTCCTATCTATAACATGTCCTTACGAAGGAAAACCCGAGTTATAAAGGTATTGGGGCAAATCTTTAATCTTTTCGTACTTATTAATTTCTGAAAATTCCATACTTTGTTATAATATATTTAGTAAATAAATAGAGATACAATGGGAGTGCCTAAACTATGGAATATATCACGCTTAATAATGGAGTAAAAATGCCGATCGTTGGTACTGGTACAAATACGTATGGTAAACAAAATAATGACTATAACGGTGAATTAACAAATGAAATTCCTGAACTTGTATCAGCACTTGAGCTGGGATATCGCTCAATAGATGCAGCTATTAGTTATCGAAACGAAGCAATTGTCGGGGGAATTTTAGCAGAAAGCACAGTGCCTCGAGAAGAGTTGTTCATTACGACAAAAGTTCCTGCAAGAGAAGAATATGTTTCTTCAAAGGAATCGACAAGAGCAGCAATCGATAATAGTCTAAAAAATTTTAAAACAGACTATTTGGACCTGCTTTTGATTCATGCTCCGATCGAAGACAAAGAGCAGCTAAGAAATACTTGGGAAATTTTTGAAGAATATTATGAGGCGGGCAAACTTAAAGCAATCGGCGTTTCGAACTTTAAGAAAAATCATCTGGATGAATTGAAAGAATTCGCGAAAGTGAAGCCGGCCGTTAATCAAATTCAAATTAATTTAAAAGAAAAGAACAAAGAACTTCTTGATACATTACAAGAAGAGGGGATTACACCTGTAGCGTGGGGTCCGATGAAAACGGAAGAACATCAAAATGAAGTGTTGGATGAGATCGGTAAAGCGTATGGGAAATCTGGTGCTCAAGTTTTATTGAAATACCAAATCGAGCGCGGTGTGGTCGTCATCCCGAAATCACACAACCGTGAAAACCAAGCAGCTAATCTGGATCTTTTCGATTTCGAACTGACTGCGGCGGATGTAGAAAAAATTGAAAACCTATAGTTGGTAACTAACTGGGCGTCTCCTATTTTGGAGACGCTTGTTTAATATCTGCCTTTGTTAACAGGCCACTTATCAAAATAAAAGCACCAATGAAAAACATTGCAATAAACAATATGACCATCACGCCCATTCCTCCAGAGCCCTTTTCGGCAAAAATAGCAAAACAAATCCCAATAATAAGCCAGGAACATGATTCCCCATTATTGAGCGAAAGATTATAATTTTATGCTTATTAAAGACAAAGTGAGAAATATCAGTTTAATGTTAGTAATAGGTTGGAATAGTGAGCAGACAGAAATGAAAGCGGTGGGCTTTAATGCTTCCACAGGGGAATATAGGATTCAAGGGTGAAAGCATAATATTTATAGATTACAGATTATTTGGTAGATAGAAAGGAAGTCATCCATTGTCAAAAGGGCTTATACATCATATTGAACTATATGTTTCTGATTTAAAAAGTTCCATCAACTTTTGGGGTTGGTTTTTAGAAGAATTGGGATATGAATCTTTTCAATCGTGGGAAAGCGGACATAGTTGGAAAATCGGAGAGACCTATATCGTTTTTGTGCAAGCAGAAGAACGGTATATGGATGTACCTTATCATAGATGTAGAGTTGGTCTAAACCATTTGGCCTTCCATGCAAGCTCCCGTCAACAAGTAGATGATATGACAAGAATGTTAGAAAGGAAGGGTGTTAAGATCCTTTATACTGATAAACATCCCTATGCGGGAGGGGAAGATTATTACGCGGTATTTTTTGAAGATCCAGATAGAATTAAGGTTGAGTTGGTAGCACCATGACCTTGCCTGTTTAAATGTTTTTTCTTCTATATGAAATTAAAAATGGAACACCTAATGAATTGTAGGTGTTCCGTTACACATATTCTATACAAAAGAACCTATTCCTTCCGCATAATAAAGCTCAAATGTCTGCCTGTTGAGCGGTCTTGGCGGTGGGAGAATCCATCATCGTCCATAAATGTGCACATACGGTCAATCGTAATATTTTCATCAGGCACACCTGCAAGCATGCACTGCTTTTTCACTGTTAACTGGTTGTCGATATGAAATTTGCCCGTTTCTTCATTCCAGTACATAAATTCGTCCGCATAGCCGAGTGCTTTGAATTTTTCCTGTACATCGGCATCTACTTCAAATTTTTCCTGACTGATTGCAGGGCCGATCATTACTTTCAAATCACGTAAATCGCAATTTTCTTGTTGTTGTAAATACTGCAGTAACTTCAATGTAATTTCTTTAATCGTCCCTTGCCACCCGGAATGAACAGCCCCGATGACATTTGTTTTTTCATTATAAAATAAGACCGGTACACAATCTGCGGTAAAGCTTGAGATCACGACGTTCGGTTCATACGTATACAGTGCGTCGGTATCGGGAACTGCAGTTGCGTTGTCGGTTGCTCCTTTACCGATTTCAGATTTTTCCACACGGAAGAAGTTTGCACTATGTGTTTGATTGGCACATACAAACTTAGATAAATCCGTTTGCAGCAGTGAGGCAAGCTGTTGGCGGTTTTTGATAATAGCAGCTTCGTTTTTGCAAACATGGAGTGCCATATTATTGTCCTCGGCAAAGGCTGAATCCTTCAATGTAATGCCCAGTACATGTTTTTCATTATTTTCATAAAATTTTATTTTCATTTTATCACCCCCTGTACTATACCCGCAAAAGCGAATTTTGTATAGGCAAATGGTGTTTGGTATAATGATGAAAAATAGGGGGTATGTGATGAAGAGTTGGCAAATCATTTTAACGGGTCTTTTACCTTATGTCATGGCGGTCATTGCCTTTATCGCATTTTCATTGCCTTATGTGAATCAAATGATTACATTCGGAACTGCCGCGGCCTTTACTTTTTATGTTTTACCGATTTATTTTTTTGTCGTGATTCCCTGGTATTATGTGCTGTACTTCATGCGTAAAAATTACAGCAAACGGGCACTTTACTTAACAAGCTTTATTTTTTGTATTCTGCAGCCAATCGTATTCGGATACTTTATGAAAGCACCGATCGGCAGCGCGTATTTTTTATTTTTTGTATCACCACCGTTTATAGTTGGCATAATGGTTAGTACATTGTGTATTAACTGGTTTTATAAAGAAGATTTGAAGCAGACGACAAATGGAAGGGGAGAGCCGATTGGAATTGACGATTGAATGGCAATACATTACTAAGTCAAAGCAGGAAATCACATGGCGAAGTGAGGCAATTCCTGCAGCGCATGCCTACACGCTCGTGCTGGATATGGAAAATACGGGTCGCACAAAAAATATTGTGATGACAGATGAACATGACAGTACATGGACATTAAAAGAGCTGAAAAAATATTTGAAATCTCTTGAAACAGAACCTACCGAAGTGGAATTGTATTTCGATGGCGGATTTAATAGAGAAGAAAAGCTGGCCGGTTTAGGGATTGTCGTCTATTATAAACAGAATGGGAAAAACTATCGCTTGCGGACGAATCAGCTGGCGGAGTATTTAACATCAAACAATGAAGCGGAGTATGCGGCATTGAATCTTGCGGTCGAACAGCTTGAGGAAATGGGTGTCCATCATCAAAAAATAAAGATTTACGGCGATTCGCAAGTCGTCATTAATGAAATGAACGGCGAATGGGCAGTAACTGATAGCGTTCTGACAACGTGGGCGGATAAAATCGATGCGAAGCTCAAGAAGCTTGGCATTCGACCGGAATATCAATATATTGACCGCAAACTAAACGGAGAAGCGGATCAGCTTGCTAATCAGGCACTTCAGGATGTCGAAATATACGCGGATATAGATATACGAAAAAGTAAGAAAAAATAGATGAAGGGGGATCTTTATGATTCGTTCTGTTGGTACAGGGAGTTCAAGTTTAAATAATCAGACACGTCCCCGAAATTTACAGCAACAAACAATAGCCTTCCCGAAAATCGGAGAAGAACAAGGAGTCGCACGAGAGCAGGAAAAACTGCGAACGGATGAGGCCGAAAAAGGACCAATAATGGTTGGGGTCAAACCGAAAGCACAGCTGAAATCCATTTTTGATGAACCAAATGGTGTCGTGAAGCTTAATGCGGACGGCGACAAATTGGAAGTCAGCAAGCGTGCGATTTCACTTGCAAAAGAAGTGCTCTATACTTAAAGAAAAAAGCTCCGCCGGGAATATCTCGGCGGAGCTTTCATGTTAAATTTTATTGTTGTTTTTCAAATGCTCGTTCACCAGCAATACCTGGTTGCGTTAATTCGAATGGATTTAAAATAATATCCAGCTGCTCAAGCGTGAAATAGTTGTACATTAAGCAAAGTTCGCGTACAGATTTGCCGCTATGCAGAGCTTCACGTGCAATTTGACTTGAACGTTCATAGCCTAAATGTGGGGCAAGTGCTGTAATTACACCGATTGAACGTTCAACAAAATCATGCAGGCGTGCTTCATTTGCTTCGATATGATCCAGGCAGTATTTTGTAAATACTGTGAAGCCGTTTGTCATAATTTCAATCGACTGTAGCAGATTAAATACTAAAACTGGTTCCATTACATTCAGCTCAAATTGTCCTGCCTCTGAAGCAAGTGAGATTGTTACATCGTTACCGATAACTTGGAAAGCAATTTGGTTAATGACTTCTGGCATAACCGGATTTACTTTACCTGGCATAATTGAAGAACCTGGTTGGCGTTCAGGTAAGCGAATTTCTGCAAATCCTGCTTTTGGACCTGATGCCATTAAGCGTAAGTCATTACAGATTTTAGACATATTCATCATTGCAATTTTTAACATTGATGAAACTTCCGCATACGTATCGGTATTTTGTGTACCGTCGATTAAATTGTCCACTTTTATGAATGGGAAGCCACTGTAAACCGCGATGTTTTCTACTGCCAATTTCATATATTCAGGGTCTGCATTCAGGCCTGTACCGATCGCAGTCGCACCGATATTGATTTGCAGCATTGTTTGCTGCGCTTTTTTGATTCGGTTAATATCACGAGAAACAACGGCAGCGTAGGCACCGAATTCCTGGCCCAAACGAACAGGTACAGCATCTTGTAAATGCGTACGACCCATTTTAACGATTGAATCGAATTCTACTGATTTTCTGATAAAGCTATCACGCATCATTTCCATCGCCATAATTAAATTATTTAACGTAGAAACTGTTGCAATATGAATAGCCGATGGGAATGCATCATTTGTTGACTGCGCCATATTGACATGGCTGTTAGGACTAATGATTGAATAAGTACCTTTTTCTTCCCCTAAAATTTCCAGTGCGCGGTTTGCAATTACTTCATTGGCATTCATGTTCATTGAAGTGCCTGCTCCGCCCTGAATTGGATCTACAACGAACTGGTCATGTAATAGTCCTGAAATAATGTCATCTGATGCTTGTGCAATTGCATTGGCAATTACTGGATCCAATTTGCCGATAGCGGCATTTGCAAGTGCCGAACTTTTCTTTACGATGGCAAATGCACGAATTAATTCAGGGTGCATTGTCATTTTAGTAATCGGGAAATTTTCTAATGCACGAGTTGTTTGAACGCCGTAATAAACGTCCTTTGGAATTTCTAATGTGCCTAAAAAGTCTTTTTCAATACGTGTACTCATTTGTACAAACCCTCCAAGAGAATGGTGTAATAGTTGGATAAACAACTACATTATACGCCATATAATAATAAAAGCTTACTTGCTGAATTATTAGTTTATTTAACGTTCTCACGTAAGCTTAAATTAACCAATATTAACAAATATAATGAGTGAAATTTCGTAACTTTTTGATTTTCTATACGACTAATTAGGAAAGGGATAAAGGGATGAGGTGATTGTCGATGAAGAAATGGTTAAGTTATATGTTGGTCGTGGGAATGATCTTGCTCCTTGCAGCATGTAATACGAAAGAAAACGAAACATCAACCGATTCAACTGAACCTGTGCAGGAAGAAAATAATGAAAATAAAGTAGAATATGAATTACTGTTTCATTTAGATTCGATACCTCCTGAGGTCGGTACGAGTATTTCAATCGTGCAGGAGGAAAAGCTTTATACTACTTGGGCCGATATTTTTGGTTTTGAGTCGGTTCCATCTGTCGATTTTGAAACAGAGGAAGTGCTGTTTGTCACAGGATATTCGGATGGCTGTGGAAGGGAAATTGAGAAAATCGAAAAAGATGAGGATCTTTTAGTCATTACCTTAAACTATCCGGAAGATATTCGCAGCGAGAAAGACATCGTCTGCACAGAAATTGCATTGGACAATACGTATGTTGTCAAAATGAAAAAGACTAACACCTCAAAAGGAAAGCTGATTGATATCAATCGAACAACATATGAAGAAGATTCAACGGTTCAGGAAAAATTGCAGTAAACGAATACAGTAATACGAGGGGCTACCAATTCCTCTATATGAATATTACACTGAAAATATCGAATTTTCGGTGTAATATTTTTTTGGTCATGAATTTTCTGCAAGAAGAAAACATTATGTTGGGAATAAGGTTAAATTGCTATTTACATAATAAACGACTCCGATTGTCCATTGTAAGACGGTCAAAAAATTGGTAGTATGATTATCGTACAATAATAGTATTGAACGCGAACTATAGGAAACTGGAAGATGCCAGGGACCTATAGGCAACTAATTGCATACATATCAAGCGTTGATCGTCGTGGATAAAACTACTGACGGGAGCAGTTTCTGGAGAGAGCGCGATAATCCGCGTCGCCGAAGGGTTCACAATCTCAGGCAAAAGGACAGAAGAGTAATGAGAGACGCTTTTCTTTAACATAGGGTGTATGAACATCCATTGTTTAATGAAAAGCCCTCGATAGATGTCACAGATTTTTTTAAATCTGGGCGCGATTTTGCAGAGGCGAAATCGATTATTCTTAGACACAGGGACTGGCATATTATCAGTCCCTGTTTTTATTCCAGAAAAATTTACTTGATGGACCGCGATGAAGTACTTATTATTTTGCGCTGTGTAAACAGACAAAATACTTATCCTTTGGAGGAATCGTTTTGGAACAACAAGAATTAAAGCGCGATCTGAAAAATCGCCACGTTCAGTTAATTGCGATTGGAGGAACGATCGGAACGGGGTTGTTTTTAGGGTCAGGTAAAGCGATCTCACTTGCAGGACCTTCTATTATCTTTGCATACTTAATCGTTGGAACCGCACTATTTTTCGTCATGCGTGCACTTGGCGAATTGCTTTTATCAAAAGGCGGCTATGCATCTTTTACTGAGTTCGCTACTGAATACTTAGGGGACTGGGCAGGCTATATTACAGGCTGGACATATTGGTTTTGCTGGATTATGACGGCAATGGCGGATATTATCGCTGTCGGCATGTACACGCAGTACTGGTTTGATATCCCGCAATGGGTACCGGCTATCGCATGTTTAGTAGTTTTACTTATTTTGAATTTATTGACGGTCAAACTGTTCGGAGAGCTGGAGTTTTGGTTTGCGTTAATTAAGATCATCACAATTGTTGCGTTGATCGCAATAGGTATTGTATTGCTGATTATTGGCTTTGAAACAGATACAGGCAAGGTTGCTGTATCAAATTTATGGGAGCATGGCGGATTATTCCCGAATGGGGCATTTGGATTTTTAATGGCGTTCCAAATGGTTGTCTTTGCATTCGTTGGTGTTGAATTAGTAGGGGTAGCAGCTGCTGAAACGGCAAACCCGCAAAAGAATATCCCATCTGCAATTAATAAAATTCCCGTTCGTATTCTGCTGTTTTATGTAGGAGCATTATTCGTAATTTTAACAATCAACCCTTGGGATACACTAAGCGCGTCAAGCTCACCATTCGTTCAGGTTTTCGCATTGGTAGGTATTCCGATTGCAGCAGGTTTGATTAACTTTGTTGTGCTGACATCAGCTGCTTCTGCAGGAAATAGCGGAATGTTCTCAACGAGTCGTATGCTGTTCAGTTTAAGTAGTAATAAACAAGCACCAAAAGCTTACGGTAAATTAAACAAAAATGCAGTGCCGCAAAATGGTCTGTTATTTTCTGCGGTTGTAGTATCGATTGGTGCATTGCTTAGCTATTTCATGCCGGACGATGCATTTAGTATCGTGACAACAATTAGTGCAATTTGTTTTATTTGGGTTTGGAGCATTATTCTGATTTCGCATATTATTTACAAAAAGCGTCATCCGGAATTACATAGATCTTCAATTTTCAAAGCACCTTTAACACCATTTATCAACTATTTAATATTGGCCTTCTTCTTGTTTTTACTAATCATTATGGCCATTTCCGAGTCTACGAGAACTTCACTGCTGTTAACACCGTTATGGTTTATACTGCTGTTTGTTCTTTATAAGGTTCGTAAAAGATAATTAGGCAAATCCAACATGTTATAAAAAACGGAAAACACGCAAATTCAAAGATACCGAGAATTTGCGTGTTTTTCATATTGAAAATTATATGTTTATATTTAACTCCAGTACTGCAGAGCAAGTTGCTGTCCTTGCTGAATTTTTGCCCATTGTTCAGCTTCTGTAAGTTCATTGCCGCCATCGCAGGAAGCGAAACCGCATTGGTGTGAAATGAACAAACGGTCTTTGTCGATAATTTTAGACGCTTCATCAAGCATTTTAATAATACGATCTTCATTATCTAAAGTATTCGTTTTAGAAGATAATAATCCTAATACAATTTCTACATTTGGTTTATCTTTGAAGACAGCCAGTGCTTCAATTGAACCAGCACGGTCATCATCCCACTCTAAGAAGAAGCGGTCATAATTTAGTTGCTTTAAGAAGAGGTTAGCAATTTTAATGTAAGAACCACCACCCATATTACGTGAGTCGTAGTTACCTCGGCAATTATGTGTCCACATTTTCAAGCCTAAACGATGGCCCACTTCAATAATTTGATTATTTATCCCAATAAATTCAGTTGCTAACGCTTGAACTTCTTCTTGATTAATTTGTTCGCCAGTAAATGGTGAATTCGGATTGTCGTCAGCAAAAAGTTGCCATAAGCAATCATCAAATTGTAAAATTTCACCACCAGCTGCTGCAAACTCTTCCACAAACTCTGTATAAGCTATTGCTAACGCTTGTTTTAATTCATGTTTTGTTTTATAAAATGCAGCTGGTCCGAAATTATCCGAAAAAGATAACTCACCTAAAATATGGGAAGGTGACGGGATACATAGTTTTGTTTGGTGATCGCCAGCACTTTTTTTCAGTTTTTTGTAGATTTCGATAAAATGATGGTTTTTCCCGCTTAGTTCCCCCGTAATGCGTAAACCGATGTCTTTGCGTGTTTCATAGTGAGAGTTTCCATCGAAATCTTTGAAGAAATAACCATGATCTGCAATATAGCGATCGAATCCTTCAATACCCCAGGCAAAATCTAAATGCCATAATGATTTCGAATGCTCGCCATCTGTCACAACCGTAATGTTATTTTCGATTTCTTTTTTTACAACTTCTTGAATAGAAGCGAGTTCAACTTGTTCGTAGCCTTCAAAATCTTTATAAAAAGGGTATGTAATATCATCACGTTGTTCAATTTGTTTTTTATACGTTAATAATTCATTTTTTCTTAATAGACTGCCTACAATTTGAAATTTTTCACACATGTTCATTTCCTCCTTGGTAATTCAACTTTTTTAAGTTGGATTTATCATACCATCGTGGAGTGGGATATTTGAAACACGTAAAAAATATCAATCGGTATAGTTAAAAACTATAGCGAGAAGATATTTTTAGTTCATCTTTGATCGTTTCTTTTAAATAATTAATATAGATTGCAGCGAGTTTACTAGTAGTCACATGTTTATGGACGATATACCCGACTGTCATCGTCTCATCGACTTCCAGAGGGAGAGAGCAAATATTTTTATTCAATTCCTGACTAATGACTCCTGTTGAAATGGTATAGCCATTAAGCCCAATCAATAAATTGAAAAGTGTTGCACGGTCACTAACCTTAATATTTTTAGGGCGTGAAATGGTGCTCAATATTTCCTCTGAAAAATAAAAGGAATTAAATTCGCCCTGTTCAAAAGATAAGCATGGATAGGCATGTAAATCCTCCAACGTAACGGATTTTTGATGTGCAAGCGGGTGTCCTATATGGATAAATACATGTGGCTTCGCTTCAAATAATGGATAGAACTCTAAATTGGCTTCCCTTAAAAATTTCCGAATGACCTTTTCGTTAAAATTGTTTAAGTATAAAATTCCTATTTCGCTTTGTAAATTCTTTACATTTTCTATAATCTCATACGTTCTTGTTTCACGAAGCGTAAATTCATATTCATCGCGATCATAATTTTCAAAGAGACGTACAAATGCACTCACAACGAAGGCATAGTGTTGTGAAGAAACGGAAAAATGCTGTTGTGATGGCTGAACGTTTGCATACCGGTTTTCCAAAAGTTCAGCTTGCTCGACAACTTGCCGCGCATAGCCCAAAAATTCTGTTCCTTCAGCGGTAATAGTTATCCCTTTACTTGTCCGTAAAAAAATAGTAATGCCTAACTCTTGTTCAAGCTCTTTTAATGCGTTCGAAAGGCTAGGCTGGCTAATGAATAAGTTTTGGGCTGCTTTACTAATTGACTGGTTTTTTGCTACTTCAATTACATATTTAAGTTGTTGTAATGTCATAATAAATCCCTTTCTTTCTTCTAGAAGTAGTGTAGCAAATAGTCCACTGGATCTGCAAAAAGAATTCCATAAACATAAAAGCTATCGTAATCGGAAATCACGATAGCCTTTGAAGAGGAAATCTCAACTATTATTATGTTAGCTCCTCTTTTGAAAACAATGGTTTGTTGTTTAACAGATGGAAATAGACGATACATGCGATGACAACACCGATTAGGGCGAAGATACTTGTTGTCAGTTGAATCGTGTAGATTTCCGCCAAAAATCCGATAATCAAGGTTAGAGTGATCTGCATCACACTTTCAATCAGTCCAAGTGAACTGCCGAACCGTCCCATCAATTCAGTCGGGATTGTCTGCTGGTAAAATGTCGCGTAGCCCGCATTGCTGAACGCCATAAACAATCCGAGCAAAATAAAGGCAGCGACCGCAATCATTAAATAAGGTGAAAAGTAAAATATAAAGTAAGAAAGTAACGTACATGTAAACCCGAGGCCGATGTATGAAACGAGTGACAGCTTCTTCACGAAGCGGGCTGCCAAATAGCCACCGACAATGGCACCGATTCCTGTGATTCCTACAATGATGCCATAAACCGAATCCGTCACTTCATGGAAATCTTTCAAAAAGGACATTTCCTGGGAATCAAGTGAAAAGCAAATCATCAATGCTGTTGAATATAAGACGAAAAATTGCAGGAGCGTTTTCCGTTGCGAGATAAATTTCCATACAGTAATAAAATCATCTCGGATAACAGCAAGTGTTAGTACAGTTGATTGAGTGGACGACTTGATTTCTTGATTCGGCAGCAAATACATCATGAATGCGCTAAACAAAAGCATAAACCCATTCACCCACATCGCAGTCGCGGTACTGCTCATGGCGATAATGGCACCACCTAAAGCAGGGCCGATCATAAAGCTCCCTGAACCGAGCATGCTGTTGATGGCATTAAAACGCAAGCGATCATTTGGTGAAACAAGTTTTGTAATCATAAATGTACTGCTCGGATTGGCAAAACAGACCGCGATATTCGCCAAAAAGATCAAACCGTAAATGAGCCAAATTTCCGAAAGCAGCGGCATCAAACAAACGATACTTGCGCGGAAAACATCACAAATAATCAAGATGATTCTTTTATTGGTTCTGTCTACGATGGAGCCGGCAAAAAAACTGCACAAAATGCGGGCAATCGGACCAATAATATAGATGCCCGCGACAGCTGCCGGTGACTCGGTCAAATGCCAGACCGAAAGATTGAGCGCGATCAAGTAAATCCAACTGCCCAGTTTGGATGCGCCAAACCCGAACCACAAATAAAAATACTCTTTTCTTAACTCCAAATCATCACCCCTTAGCTGCTCATTCGCTGCCGTATTTTTTCACTTGCATACAGTGCCAGCCTAAAGCAATTGCTCGCCTGTTTATAGGCATGGAGCTGCTCGTAAAACTGTGCCCATAATGGCGCATAGAACAGAATCAGTGAATAATACTGCTGTTCGTTGAAATGCGGAAAAGCTTCATCCTCCAGTAATTTTAATCCGCGAATCGTAAATTCAGTTTCAACCGCATACGCTAGTAGTCTGCGCTGATAAATATGATGGGGTACAGTAAATTGCTGTTCTTCATAGCGTATTAACAGTGTATTCAACTGTTTAAAATCCTTTTGCGCAAAGCATGTGCGCATCCAATTAATTGCTGAATGCAGGTCTTCATCATAGTTATTTGCCAATTGATAATGTTTGGACGCTTCCGTAAAGTTTTCCTGGCATTCGTAACAATACGCGATATTGTTATGCAGTGAGCTCCACTGCATCGGTGTTTGAATTGAAGAGACATTCGCAAGTAGGTTGAGCCCTGCTTCAAACTCCTTGAGAGCTTCCTGGAATCGATGTGAATCATTGAAAATCACACCTTTCATGGAATAAAGCTTCAACTGAAACAACGGTTTATACTGATGGGTAAAAAACTGCTGTGCAAGTTCAATATGTTCCAGTGCCTTTTGTAACTTATAGCTTCTGTGATTCGCAAAAGCAATATGATAATGGTAGTTGGCCAGTTCAAATGGGTGGGTATTGGATAAAAATTGCGCCAATTGATTGTCTGCTTCTTTAATGGACAACTGTTCAAATTCCTGAAATGACAGATGACCGAAAGCGGTAATCGCAACGAACAGCTGAGTGATCCGGTCTTTTTTCCAGTTGATAAACGGCTCGATTTCATTAAGTATTGTTCTCGCCCTATCATCTTCTTTTTTCGAGTAAAGGAAACGAGCATACACAAGCTTTGCCAACAGCTGCTTTTCAAATGGCTGCTCTTCGGTTTGCATTGCGGTTAATTGTTCGATTTCACCTGCAGTAAGCTCGGCATTCGACAATAATTTTTCGTATAACAGCTCCAAAAAAGTGGTTTGGCTTTTCAGTTGTTGTTCGAGCTTATTGAAATCGATGCCTAAGTTTTCAAACAGCTGCTCATACATCGAATGTTCTGCGACAACGATTCCATTTTCAATCCGGCTTAAATACGAAGGGGTACAAATGCCGAAAGCAACGTCATCCTGTTTCTGCTTCTTTTTTTGACGATAATATTTTAATAGTTTTCCCCAAGCCTGTTCATTGTTTTCCATAAAAACACCTCATAGTTAGTTTACCAAAATACTAAACAGGAATATTGCGAATTTTCTTGAAAAAGTGCACAATTAACGTTGTGAAATTGGTAAACTTACACAAATTATTGTTGGTTTACATATTTTAATTGCATATTCGGAAATAGCTATATATGATAAGAAAATAAAAAAGGGTTTATCGTTTTAAATGGGAGCTTAGATTGGAGAGATAGTAATGTTCTTTTATGAAGTAGATAATGAAATTCAATTAAAATTAATTACACAAAATGATGCAGAAGAAATCTTTGCTTTCATTGACCGTTCACGCGATTATTTACGAGAATGGCTTGGGTGGGTAGATAATACAAAAACTGTTGAAGATACACGCGATTTTGCCGCAATGAATTTAGAAAAATTCGCAAAGCGTGAAGGTCTGGATACAGCGATTTTTTATAAAGGGCAATTTGTGGGGAAAGTCTCGATCAATACCATTAATTGGTCTCTGAAAAAATGCGAGATCGGCTACTTTTTAGATGAAGAATATCAAGGGGAAGGCATTATGACACGCGCTGTGAAAGGCATCATTGATATCGCCTTCAACGAATATAAGCTTGGAAAAGTTGAAATTCATGCTGCTGTTAATAATACGAAAAGTCGTCATATTGCGGAGCGTCTTGGTTTTATGCATGAAGGGACAATCCGTCAGGCGGAATGGCTGTACAATCACTATGTTGATCATGCAGTATATGGTCTGTTGAAAGACGAATGGGTTGGAGAATACTAATAACTGGTTTCGCCTCATCAGAAATACCTGATGAGGTTTTTTATCGCTAAATTATAAATTTAATGAAACTTTTTCCAAACTCAACCAGTATAGTAATTAGAATCTATTACATGTGAGGTCATTCATGTCACTACATAGCATCCAGGTACGCAAATAAATGCTTGTAATAGAAGAAATAGCAGAAAGCAGGTGTGGGCAATTGTCACAGCCAATTGTGGAAATTAAAAATTTGAACAAAACGATTAAAGGCAAACACATTATTAAAGACTTGAACCTGGACTTTTATCCGGGGCAAATCACCGGATTTTTGGGGCCAAATGGAGCGGGTAAAACCACGACAATCCGTATGATGACGGGGTTAATGTATCCTTCTAAAGGAGAAGTAATCATCGATGGGAAACAGCTTTCGACAAATTATGAAGAAGCGATCAGTAACATCGGTGTAATCGTTGAAAACCCGGAAATGTATAAATATATGTCAGGGTATAAAAACTTACAGCACTTTGCTCGAATGCATAAAGGTGTAACGAAACAGCGTATTGATGAAGTTGTAGCGCAAGTCGGTCTGCAAAATCGTATTCATGAAAAAGTGAAAACGTATTCGTTAGGGATGCGTCAACGCCTTGGACTGGCACAGGCGATGCTGCACCGTCCAAAGTTTTTAATTTTGGATGAGCCGACAAATGGTCTGGACCCTGCTGGGATCCGTGAATTCCGTATGTATTTGCGTAAAATTGCCGTAGAGGATAATGTCGCCATCGTTGTATCGAGTCACCTTTTATCCGAAATCGAGTTAATGGTAGACCGGATCGCGATTATTCAAAATGGTGAGCTGATTGATATTCGTGAACTGCAACATGTCGAGGCAGTACAATATTACATTGAAGTCGGCCAGCCGGATCAGCTTCAGGCGATGTTCGAAGAGCCGTTAACAAAAGAGAATGGCGGCTACGTAGTCAATCTAACAAAAGAAGAAGTGCCTGCACTTATTCGTAAACTAGTTGAATCGGGTATTGATCTATATACGATCCAGCCGATTCAAAAACGTCTTGAAGATCAATTTATCGAGATGACAGGTGGAGGTGCAATCGATGCAATACGTTAAAAATGAATGGATCAAAATGTGGTCGCAAAAAAATGCTTGGATCATGTGCGGGCTTTTAATTGTACTAATCGTATTCGTTGCAGGGATGAACAAATATTATGATGTGGATTCAAGTACAAAAGAAGCGCGCTTAGCAGCAAATGAAGAAATGATGGCCCATCCAAAAGAAATGCTTGCTTCAGAAGATTTAATGCCGGAAGATGAGCAATATTTCAAGGAAGAAATTGCAATGGCCGAATATCGTATCGCCAATGATTTACCATCATCAAATGCAATGACCTTTACGGAACATATGGACTTATCGTTAACATTGACAATTATGGTAACAAGCATCTTTACAGTTGTTATTGCTGCAGGTATTGTATCATCAGAGTTTGGTACTGGTACGATTAAAATGCTTCTTACACGACCTGTTGCAAGATGGAAAATTTTACTTTCGAAACTTGTAGCGTCTATTCTTTATGGAATTGTACTTTTTGCCGCTGGAATCGTTGTCGCATTAATTGTCGGTATGGCATTGTTCGGTACGGACAGTGCAATTGCGTTATCAGTCGTTGATGGGCAAGTTGTGCAGGAAACGGTGGAAAATACATTTGTCGAAACGACACTTTATTCGCTCGGTTCAACAATTATGACGATTATATTTGCGTTTATGATCGGTACGATTTTTGGTTCAAGTACGTTAGCGGTAAGTTTATCGCTGTTCATCTTGTTGATGGGTTCAACGGCAACAATGTTTATCGCTCAATATGATTTTGCGAAATACGTCTGGTTTGCCAATGATTTATCGTTTTATGCACCGGGAAGTATGCCGATGATTGAAGGATTAACATTTACGTTCTCGTTAGTTGTCAATATCGTGTATGCAATCGTCTTTTTAGCAATTACGTTCATTTACTTTATGAAACGTGATGTAACGGCTTAATACGGAAAGTTTTTTAATAACAATTAGATATAGCAAAAAAATATAATACATGAAATTCCCCATTCCTTCATCGGTAAAGATTTAGGAAATGGGGAATTTTTATTTTTATCATTTTTTGGAAATAATAGTGTGAAATATTATAGAAGAATCATATATTGGAAAATTCTGAAAATTTATTGTAATTATTGGAAAGTACCCCTATAATCAATTTTACAAAGTGAACTGGTACGGACGTTATGATGTGCGGACCAATGGAGGTGGGTACATTGAACTTTGAAAATCATATTCCGTTACATATTCAACTGAAGGATTTATTGAAAACTGAAATTGTTGAAGGGAAATATGTGGAGAAAATTCCGAGCGAACGTGAATTAATGGAGCGCTTTTCCGTGAGCCGATCAACAGTGAGAGAGGCGGTAAAGCATTTAGTGCATGATGGGGTACTGAAAAAAATCCATGGAAAAGGAACGTTTATTACAAAAAATAAGCCGGTACATGACTGGCTTAATTCTTTGAATAGTTTTACAGATACGGTCAGGCAAATGGGAATGAAGCCAGGAGCGAAACTGCTTTATGCGAAAAATATTGATAACTTCCCGGAAGCGAATGAAATATTAGGGCAATCCATATTATTTGGCATTTCCAGAGTACGAACAGCTGATGACCAGCCAATATCCATCGAACGGCATTTTTATCCAACTCATTTAGGGAAACAAATAGCCGCATACAATCTGAATGAAGCGACGATCTATGACATTATCGAAAAAGAGTTGAATATTACAATGGTCGAAGCTGAACAGACGATTCGATGTAGCCCAATTAGTGAAGAGGATGCGAAACTCCTCGATTTGAAGCCTTATACGAATGTTTTAAATATTGAACGGGTCATTTTGGGTGTACAAGGTGAAGTGATTGAATATTACAGTAGCCTGTTCCATCCAGAACTTTATATGTTGAAACTGAAAACGAAAAGGACAGCAGGAGGTGTAACTTCATGATCTATGAACTTTTTCTACCTAAAAAAATTGTTGCAGGTATCGATTCATTTCAACGATTATCAGTGGAAACGGCACAAAGAAAGATAAAGCGGCCATTCATCATTTACAGCAGAAGCGCAATAGCCAGTCAATTAAATATTTTAAAGCAGGAACTCCCTAATGCGCATTTTTATGAAATATCTAAAGGGGAGCCAACAACAGATGAACTGGACCGGGCTCTAGCTGAGCTTCATATAAACAGCTGTGACGGTGTTATAGCAATTGGCGGCGGGAGTGTCATTGACTTAGCGAAAGCGGTGGCTGTTTTTGTGGTGAATCCGAACTTGAGTTTAAATGATATTCCAAACCTGGCTGAATTGCACCGCTTGCCGTTTATCGCAGTTCCTACTACTGCGGGGACTGGTTCTGAAGCGACAAAAGTAACGGTGATTACAGACGAAAAGCTTCAAAAAAAGGTTAATCCTGCACACCCGAGTTTTATTCCGGATGTCGTTATTTTAGACGCAACGCTTACGGTAAATGTGCCGCCATCCATTACGAGTTTTACGGCGCTGGATGCATTAACACATGCTATCGAAGCTTTTGTTTCAACGAAGGCAAATACTATGAGTGACTTTTTTGCAAAAGAAGCGATCTCCTGTATTTCAAGAAATATTGAGACGGTTTTTGTACAACCGGACAACATGGAAGCGAGGCAGCAATTATTAATGGGTAGCTTTTATGCGGGAATTGCGTTTTCCAACTCTTCGACAAATTTGGCACATGCAACAGGTCGAGCACTCGGCGTAAAATTCCATATGCCACATGGACAGTGTGTTGCACTGATGCACCCGTTTGTCATCCAATACTCACTGGAAAGCGCGTATGAACGTTACGAGGAAATAGCAAAAATCATCGGGTTGAACAGTACTCAATTTTTAAGCGGTTATTTGGATGAGCTGAACAGAAAACAGTACATTTGGAAGAGCGCACAACAGATTGCACCTTTATTGACAGATGAAGTGATCGAGCAACTTGCGGAGCAGACGTTATCCGGCAATGGGATTCTAACAAACAGGAAAGTACCGAATATTGAGGATATTGAAGTAATTTTTAAGCAATTAAGAAAGCGTTTACAAATTGAAGGGGGAATTGTGGAATGGCAACAATGTCAGGTGGAGAAGTAGTAGCAAAAATGTTGGCAAAAGAAGGTGTGGATAACATCTTTGGAATCATTGACGGGACGTATTTCGGCTTTTATTCGAACTTGCAAAAAAATGGAATTGAGCTCATATCACCACGCCATGAAACAAGTGCGGCACATATGGCAGGTGCTTATGCGAGGGTGACAAATCGTTTAGGTGTATGTATGGCGAGTAATGGACCGGGTGTAGCTAATATTCTGCCGGGCTTAGTAGTAGAAGAAGCAGAAGGAAATCGCGTGTTGTGCATTACGAGTGCAAGACGGACAGGTATCATGTATCCAGACCGTGGCGGAACGTACCAGTGTTTTGACCAGACTTCAACAATTAAACAGTTTGCTAAATGGAGTGAAGCAGTACCTTCATTTGACCGTATCCCTGAAATGCTGCGGATGGCATTGCGCAAATGCTATGAAGGGCGTCCGGGCGTCGTTCATTTGGATATCCCGGAAAACATTATGAATACGAAAGTCAGTTGTGAACTGAATTTTTGGGAACCTTCGCAATACCGCATGCTCGAGCTGCCAAAAGCATCGAACTATCAGATTGAACGAACAGCCCAATTACTGAAGTCAGCTACATTCCCGATCATTCATGCAGGCAGCGGTGTCATTCATGCAGGCGCAAAAAAAGAACTGACTGAAGTTGCGGAAAAACTGCAGGCGATGGTTACGACGAGCTGGGCAGGGCGCGGTGCGATGAGCGAGGATAATCCGCTTATGATGCCAATGGTGCATATTGAAACAAATAATAATGTACGAAACGATGCGGATGTTGTATTAGTATTAGGGTCTCGTCTCGGTGAAACGGACTGGTGGGGGAAAGCACCTTACTGGAATGCACATCAAACGGTCATACAAGTAGATTTGGAACCTTCCATTCTTGGAGCAAATAAACCTGCTGAACTATTGATTCAGGCAGATATTAAAGCATTTTTACAAGAGCTGCTAGTTGTACTAAATCGAGATACTGAAACCGTAATTGATACAAATCGAAAACAGATGATTGAAAAACATATTGAATCGAAAAGGGCGCACCGGAAAAAATTGAATGAGCATACAACGGATAAAAATTCACCTTTAAATCCAGCACAAATCCCGCATATGGCCAATCAAATATTCCCTAAAAATACACCACTTGTCATTGACGGGGGCAATACAGCCATTTGGTCGAACTTCTATTATGAAGTGAATGATGAAATGCCGCTTTTATCGACATTTAAATTCGGTATGCTCGGTGCAGGTGTCGGTCAGGCACTCGGGGCGGCAATTGCCAAGCCGGAACAGCCGGTTTTATGTATTATCGGTGACGGGGCAATGGGCTTCCATCCGCAGGAAATCGAAACAGCTGTGCGCAACAATCTGCATGTCGTTTATATCGTGCTTTGTGATAAACAATGGGGCATGGTGAAAATGAATCAGCACTTTGCGCTAAGACCGATTAAAACTATGTTGAAAAAAACTTTGGATCCACACGAAAGCATCAATGCCGATTTAGGTGAGATTCGATTTGACCTAGTAGCGAAAGCAATGGGAGCACATGGTGAATATGTGGAAACGTTTGACCAGCTGGAACAGGCCCTTCTAACTTCTATTTCAGTAGGAAAGTGTACAGTCATTCATACAGAGGTCGACCCGGTCAAGCATATGTGGGCGCCCGGGTTACGCTATTTCAAAGATATGCACGCCGAACCGAAAGGGAAATAATATATGGGAATTGATTCTATTCAAATCAACTTTAATGAGACGGCCTTGTTAATAATGAACATCGTCATTGGATTTATCATGTTTGGCGTAGCGCTCGATCTGCAAGTTTCAGATTTTAAGAGATCGTTAAAGACCCCCAAACCGGCGTTAATCGGCCTTGCTTGTCAATTCTTCCTGTTGCCGGCGATTACATTTGTACTTGTCAGCATTATTCAGCCGATTCCTAGTATTGCGTTAGGTCTGTTTTTAGTCGCCGCTTGTCCAGGAGGAAATTTATCGAATTTTTTAACGCATTATGCAAAAGGCAATACACCACTGTCGATCAGCATGTCAGCCATTTCCACGGTTTTGGCAATTGTCATGACACCGCTGAACACGATGTTTTGGGCGTCTTTATATGGTCCAACAAAAGAGATGATGACATCGTTCAGTATTAGTGTTGTCGATATGTTCACGACAATTTTCTTTATGCTCGGTCTGCCGCTTATTATCGGGATGTATATTCGAAAAAAATTCCCGAAATTTGCAGCCCGCTTCAACCAGATAATGATGAAACTATCGATCGTCATTTTCGTGATGTTTGTTGTCATTATGGTAGCGAATAATTTTGATGCGTTTATTAATAATGTTGGAGCTGTTGTTTGGGTCGTGATCCTGCAAAATTTACTGGCGATTTGCATCGGCTATTTCTCTTCCCGTGCATTAAAAGTGAATGAGCGCGACAGAAGAGCAATCGCAATTGAGGTTGGTATTCAAAATTCGGGTCTCGGCCTCGTACTCATCTTTACCTTCTTTGGAGGTCTGGGAGGCATGGCGCTGGTTGCGGCAATGTGGGGAATCTGGCATATTATTTCCGGTTTAGCAATCGCAACTTTCTGGTCAAGGCGCGCTCCCGAAGCAATTGTCACAGTTCAACAGGAGGTCCAGGCATGAACGTTTTAATCACAGGGGCGGGCGGTTATTTAGGACAGCAGCTCGTCCTCTATTTACTGGAAACTACAAATCATTCAATAATAGCAGCTGATATTCGGAAAACGTCACCTTTTGAAGTACATCCTAATCTACAATATATCGAATTGGATGTCCGCTCAGATGAAGCACAGAAATATTTCGAACAATATAATGTTGACGTCGTTGTACATTTGGCTTCAATTGTTACACCTGGAAAGAAAAGTAACCGGGAATTTGAATATTCGGTCGATGTATTAGGAACAAAAAATATACTGGAAGCATGTGTAAAGACGAATGTTAAAAGGATTGTCGTTTCATCCAGTGGTGCGGCTTACGGCTATTATGAAAATAATGCACAATGGATAGAAGAAACAGATCCAATCCGGGGCAATGAAGCTTTTGCCTATTCCTATCATAAGCGGTTAGTAGAAGAAATGCTCGAGCAATACCGATCGCAATACCCGCAGCTCGAACAGACAATATTTAGGATCGGTACGATTTTAGGGAAGAATGTACGCAACCAAATTACAAATTTATTCGAACAGAACATGGTGCTCGGTGTTGCCAAATCAAAAAGCCCATTTGTATTTATATGGGATCAGGATGTCATTTCCTGTTTTGCTAAGGCGATTGACAGTGAGGTTACAGGCATTTTTAATTTGGCAGGAGATGGTGCGGTCACAATAGATGATCTGGGTGTTTTGCTGAATAAAAAAGTAGTGAAAATACCGGCGCCGGTCATAAAGGGAAGTTTGTTTGTGTTAAAAAGGCTGAAGTTAAGTCAATATGGAGAGGAACAGGTTGATTTCCTGCGTTACCGTCCTGTTCTGAATAATAAGAGATTGAAGGAAGTTTTCCAGTTCATTCCACGAAAATCCTCGCTCGAAGTGTTTGAATACTACTGGCAGCATCGAATGAAAGAGTTGAAATAGATTGGGTTTTATTAATAATTGTGGTTGTTCCGGAGAGTCAGATTTTTATTTGATTTTCCGGCTTTTTTATGTAGATGGCTATTTAAAAGACGAAATTTCCCCCGCATTTTATATAGAAGCGGCACGTTTTGGCGAAGATAACGATAGAAGTTTCAATTATTTTAGAACTTATAAATTAATTTGATGAATAACATGGAATTTCTCCTTATTTAATGGAATCAGCGTTTGCCCCGGAACATTATTAATGTAGTAAAATAGTATCTATAAACAATCTGCTCAGTAAAGGAGGTGGGGAAATGGCGGCGAGAGTTATTTTCCATTTAGATATGAACAGTTTTTATGCATCTGTCGAACAGGCTCATGATCCGAGTTTAAAGGGGAAACCGATTGCTGTTGCGGGAAATGCTAAAGAACGGCGCGGCATTATCGTAACAAGCTCATATGAGGCCCGTGCCAAAGGGATTTATACAACGATGACTGTTGGGGAAGCAAAGCGTAAATGTCCCGAACTGCTGTTGCTGCCCCCTGATTTCCCAAAATACCGGGCAGCAAGTGCGGCAATTTTCTCCATATTACGTAGCTATACGGATTTAGTAGAACCTGTATCGATTGATGAAGGCTATTTGGATGTAACGGAACGCTCCAAATCACAGCATCCGCTCCAATTGGCCGAGGAAATTCAGCAGCGAATTTTACATGAGCTCGATTTACCGTGCTCGATTGGTATTGCCCCTAACAAATTTCTCGCTAAAACCGCTTCAAACATGAAAAAACCGCTCGGAATTACGATTCTTAGAATTCGTGAGCTGCCGGAGCTTTTATGGCCGCAGGAAGTCGTGACAATGCACGGGGTAGGGGAGAAAACAGCGAAGAAGCTGAATGGGCTAAATATTTTTACAATCGGTGATTTGGCACAAGCGGATGAGCGACTGTTAATACGGAATTTAGGAAAAAACGGAGCTCGACTCATCAAACGTGCAAATGGCATTGATTCACGGCCGGTTGACCCGAACGCTATATTTGATACGAAAAGTGTTGGGAATTCGACGACCCTTCCAAGGGATGAGACCGAATATTATATTTTGAAGGAGACGTTTGAAAAGCTGAGTAAAAGTGTATCCGAACGTCTGAAAGTGAAATATTTGGCGGGGACAACGGTGACAATTCAAATACGCAATTTTGACTGGCAAAATGCTTCGCGCAGTAAAACATTGCGGAACGCCGTCAATCAGGCAGATGAAATATTTGAAATCGCGTGGAAGCTGTTTACCGAAAACTGGGATGAAACACCTGTTAGACTGATCGGCATTACCGTTTCCAACGTTGTCGATCAATCCGAATTAACCCAGCAGCTCAGTCTGTTTAATTTTGAACAGCATATAAAAGATGAGCCGATTTTGGAACTGGTCGAAACTATTGAAAAGAAGTTCGGAAAAGGAGCCATTAAACGTGGAGTCCGGGCGAAATCAAAAAGCTACGCCTCAAAAACAAGTTTCAGTAAGGACTTTCTGGAGGATCATACGAAGTGAATGCAAGCTGAGTTTAAGTGGAAACTTCAACACAGCTTGCAATGTTTAAATTCTCCGAAACTCGTACATAGTGTTATGAGAATAATTTTCATTTAGTTAGGTAACTACGAAAGACCCATGCTATAATAGGGTTGATATTATGCTTCAGGAGGACAATATGAGTATTCATCCGATCCGGTTTTTACGAATAATGGGCTTACTCGATGGGATTTCGCTCATTACGTTATTACTTATTTCCATGCCGCTTAAGTATTTCGCGGATTTACCGCAAGTTGTGACGGTAAACGGCAGCGTACACGGCGGTATTTTTATGGTTTATTTTCTTGCAATCGTCATCGTGCAACTGCGCATTCAATGGCATATCGGCTGGTCATTGTTAAGCGTGCTCGTCGCATTTATCCCATTTGGCAATTTTCTGCTTGATAATAAACTGAAAAAAATGCAACCATCATTACATACAAAGCCATTTCCGAAACATTGGCTCGTTTACGCCATCATTTTCTTCTCGTTTTTCGATCTGTTCGTCCAGCTGCCGATCATGAGTACATATGCACTGTCGGTCGGCGCGACAACTTTTATCGCGGGGATTGTCGTTGGTCTATATTCATTTATGAACACATTCGGCAATATCTTTTCCGGTATTTTTACTGATAAAATTGGGGCATTTCGCATTTTAGTATTCGGTCTGTTTACGTCTGCGATCTCGCTATTATGTTACCAGCTTGTCGATAATGCGACGGCACTTTTAATCGTCCGCTGTATTCACGGGTTCAGCAGCGGTTTTATTACTCCGGCTGCCTTTACATTGCTTGCGAATATGCGTGCATCCAATGAACAGGGGAGCGGAAGCGCGGTTACAGGCTCGTTTGTCGGTATTGCGGCAATTGTCGGCCCTGCTTCAAGCGGAATTTTAGCGAGTAAAATTTCGGTGCCGAATGTGCTGGGAATCGTTGCACTATATGGCATTATTCTATTGATCGGCTTATTCCTGTTTTTACGCAAATCACCGTTACCAAAACGGGATAAGCAGAAGGCAACCGAAAAGTTCAATTGGAACAGCGGTATTTTAAAAGCATATGGCGGTGCATTTTTCCTTATGTTTTCACAAGGCGTTCTCGCATATTTATTGCCGATTTACGTGCAGGATTTAGGGTATGGTTCGCGAGTATCCGGTACATTACTAAGTGTATTCGGTATTGTCGCGGTCCTGATCTTTATATTACCGACGAACAAAATTTTCGATTATTTAAATCCGCAAGTAACATTGTTTGCCGGAGTGCTACTACTCGGACTTGCTCAAATCGGCATCGGTCTGACAACGGAAATGTCATGGCTGTATGCAATACTGGCACTTTACGGAATCGGATTTGCGTTTTTATTCCCTTCTATTAATGCCCTATTAATTGAAGCAACGACTGAACAGACTCGCGGGAAAGCATACGGTTATTTTTACGCGTTCTTCTCCATTGGGGTAGTCGCAGGGTCTTCATTATTAGGCGCACTTGATCTGGTAGGAACATCCGGCTTTGTATTTACAGGGACATTATTGTTTAGTTTCTGTATCGTTGTGCTCTATTCATTTATGAAATCGGGTGCGGCATTTGTGAAGGTTCAGCATAAAGAAAAAATGCATCATTCATAAATACGAGGTTTACCGTTTTGAAAGAAATTTCTTTCTAATGCGCTTTAAACAATAGTCATGTATACTGGACTAGGTGATTTTTTAATGGGCGAATATGGAATCGAAAGGAATTATAATCATGGTACAATTACATTTAGAAGTTTTAGAACGATGCAGTAAAGAAACAGAAGATACAATTACAGCTGAAAGTAATGCATTTGCATCTACACCAATCCACTATTTAAAGGACAATCAAGGGGAATTTATTTATGTGGAATGTGCACAATTCAACGATATTCGCATCGATGCGGTAGCACTTGAATTTGATGATGCATTTAATCTGTATACGGCATTATTCGGCTTGAAACTGCAAAAGAAACATGGTGAAGTAATTCGTCAATATTTGAAAGACAATGTGAAATCTGCATTAGGAAGCAGCAGTGCAGCGTTCTCCGGACAAGAAGGCCTTTGGGAACTGAACATTGCGGTTGACTGTATCGAAGGCTTCCATGAGAAGATGACGATTACAGAAGTTTGTGAAATGCTTTACCAATTTGTTGCGCAATTATTATCGACAGTCGAGAAATAAATGACGCAAAAATACTTATATAGTTTTACTTGGCAAAGAGATGAATATGATCTTTCACGTTTGGAAATGCGCACATTTTTTAACTTTCACGTGGAAGGAAATGTTTTAATTAGCCAGGAAAAAATAGAGCCGAGTCGTAGTCCGTATATGCGTTCAAGGTTAGCTGTTTTCCATGAAGCGAATTCAATAGAGCAACTGGTAGAAATGGCGGCACAGCTGGAGCTTGGACAAAAGACTTACAAAATTCATTGTTTGAACAATAGTAGTGATGGGATTAAGCCAAAACTTAACCGGGCGATTCGAAACGACTATATGATTCGCGTTAGCTCAGCAATCAATGCCGAACCGGAACTTGTAAAGCCGGATGTAGTATTGGGTCTTGTGATTCATGAGGAGCGCTATTATTTAGGCGAGCTTACATACGGTGAAGCGGTTTGGCTGAAGCATATGCAAAAGCCTGAAATGTACTCCACGGCACTGAGTACACGGGATGCCCGTGCGATTGTCAATATCGCGGTACCGTTTCCGGACGGATTAAAGGTGATTGATCCTTGCTGCGGTATCGGTACAGTGCTTGTGGAAGCGATGAGCATGGGCATTGCGATTGAAGGGCGCGACATCAACAAACGTGTTGTATGGGGTTCCCAAATTAATCTTCGCCATTTCGGCTATGAACCGAATGTAGAGATTGGACCAATTGAAGAGGCAAGTGAAGGCTATGATGTGGCAATTATTGATATGCCGTACAATTTATTTACGCATATTACGGGTGAACTGCAGCAAAGCATCATTACAAATGCTCGTCGGATTGCAAAGCGGGTCATTATTGTGACAATCGAATCGATGGACGATAAAATCCACGAAGCCGGTTTAACAATTATCGATCGAGCCGTATTGAAAAAAGGGAAATTCGAACGCCAAGTTTTAATATGTGAATAGTAGAAACGTTTCAATTCGGTGTGAACCTGGATTGGAACGTTTTTTGTTTGACACTGCATTTTTTACATGGTATATTTATCTCGAATTAAAGATAAATGAATTCGTGATAACAGGAAGGAGGGTACTTTATGAGTAAATATGACAAACAATTAAAAGCATTTACTGTTTTACATCGGGCACAGACATCCGTTCAAGAAGCGACGAAAAAAGATATCCAGCAGCATGATCTGAATTTAACGGAATTTGCCGTGATGGAATTGCTTTATCATAAAGGAGATCAGCCTATCCAAATCATCGGTAAAAAAGTATTGATCGCAAGCAGCAGCATTACGTATGTTGTCGATAAGCTGGAGAAGAAAAATCTCGTGGCACGTGTTGCCTGTCCGACAGACCGCCGTGTTACGTTTGTTTCATTAACGGATGAAGGAAAACAGATGATTGAATCGATTTTCCCTTCACATGAAGAGAAGATTGCATCGATTTTTGATGTGCTGTCGGATGAAGAACTGCAAAACTTTACAGACTATTTAAAGCGTGTAGGGCACCATGCGAACAAATTTTAGATTGATGAGAAGCATCGGTATCGGTGCATTTTTCTTAAACTAATATCTCGATATCGAGAAAAATGGAGGCAATACAGATGAACCATATTAAAGGAATCCACCACGTAACAGCCATTACAAGCAGTGCAGAAAAAAACTATGAATTTTTCACATATGTATTAGGAATGCGACTAGTGAAAAAAACTGTCAACCAGGATGATATTCAAACATACCACCTGTTTTTCGCGGATGATAAAGGTTCTGCAGGAACAGATATGACATTCTTTGATTTCCCGGGTATCCCGAAAGGTCGTCACGGTACGGATGAAATTTACAAAACAGCTTTCCGTGTACCGAATGATGCGGCACTGGATTATTGGGTAAAACGTTTTGACCGTCTGAAGGTACAGCATGAAGGTATCAAACCATTATTCGGCAAGAAAACATTATCATTCGTCGATTTCGATGACCAGCAATATATGCTCATTTCAGATGAAAACAATGAAGGGATCGCTTCAGGTACACCTTGGCAAAAAGGTCCGATTCCATTGGAGTTTGCGATTACAGGGTTAGGTCCGATTCATGTGCGCGTTTCAAACTTCGATTATTTCAAGGAAGTACTTGAAAAAGTACTAGTAATGCGTCAAACAGGCAAAGAAGATTCGCTGCATTTATTTGAAGTAGGAGAAGGCGGTAACGGGGCATCTGTTATTGTCGAGCACAATACGGTATTACAGCCAGGCCGTCAGGGATTCGGTACAGTTCACCATGCAGCATTCCGTGTAGAAGATACAGCCGTATTGCGTGAATGGATCGGCCGTCTTGAAAGCTTCGGGTTTGGTACATCAGGCTATGTGGACCGTTTCTTCTTTGAATCGCTCTATGCACGTGTAGCACCGGGGATTTTATTTGAATGGGCAACAGATGGACCAGGATTCATGGGCGACGAGCCATACGAAACAGTAGGGGAAAACCTTTCGTTGCCGCCATTCTTAGAGAGCAAACGCGACTATATCGAAAGTGTTGTGCGTCCGATTGATACAGTACGCTCAACAAAAACAATCGAGAAGGAATACGAGTAATTCGACTATCAAATTGAGAATGGAGAATGTCCGATGAACTATATTTTTAGTAAAGGTAAAGAAGACAAGCCGGTATTTTTACTGCTTCACGGGACAGGCGGAGATGAGAACAGCCTGCTTGCACTGGCAGAAATCATTGATCCGGAAGCATCGGTTTTAAGTGTACGAGGCAATATATTGGAACACGGGATGCCGCGATTTTTCCGACGTTTAGCTGAAGGTGTTTTTGATATGGAAGATTTGGCCTTCCGTACGAAGGAACTGTATGAATTTATCGGCGAGAAAGCAAGTGAGTACGGCTTTGACCGTCAAAACATTATTGCAATCGGTTATTCAAACGGTGCCAATATCGCAGCAAACCTGTTGTTTGAATATGAAAATGCATTAAAAGGTGCGGTTCTGCATCATCCAATGGTTCCGAATCATGAGGCAGCTGTTGCGAAACAAGACGGCACACAAGTATTTATCGCAGCAGGAGTGAATGACCCGATTTGCCCGCAGCAAGAAGCGATTGATCTGGAGCGTTACTTAACGGATGCAGGAGCAAACGTGACATTAGAATGGGAATCAAACGGTCACCAGCTGACGATGAATGAAGTACAAAAAGCGAAGGCTTGGTATGAGCGTACGTTTTAATTAAAGAGATTGTTCATGTTTAAAAGACCCTTTCCGGTTTCAGGAAAGGGTCTCTTGTACTTAAGTGATTTTCTTTTTACATTTTTTATTATCCGCAAAGACGGCAATTAAGGTTCCGGATATCACCGTCATCCATAAAATAATGCTCATTTTTTCAACTCCAATCGTTTGTTTCATTACTATATGTTTAATGATAAGGAAGGATTAGTTGAATAGTCAGTTTAGCCAAGGTGGAGGTTTTTAATAAGGATTAAGGAAAGCCAACCTTAATTTTTCTGCTAATCAAGTGTTGAAGAGAGGAATTTTTATCATTCCATATGATCATTTCTTTTGCCGCCCCTTTTTTTCTTTGCATATACTTATTTGCAACCTATAATAAATACAACGATAGTAAAAAGCTTCTACATGAGGCAAACTAAACTCGTGTTAGGAGGAAATGACATGCAAATCCAATTTTTAGGCACTGGTGCAGGGATGCCGTCAAAAGAACGCAATACGAGTTCGATCGCATTCAAAATGCTGGAAGAACGGGGCTCTATTTGGCTGTTTGACTGCGGGGAAGCGACACAGCACCAGATTTTGCATACAACGGTTAAACCGCGCAAAATCGATAAAATCTTTATTACACATTTACACGGCGACCATATTTTCGGGCTGCCCGGCTTTTTAAGTTCCCGTTCCTTTTTAGGCGGGGAGGACATACTTACAATTTACGGGCCGGCGGGATTACAACAATGGATTGAACAAACATTACAATTATCTAAAACCCATTTAACATATCCGATTGAATTTGTCGAAGTAAAAGAAGGCATCGTATTTGAAGATGAGAAGTTTACGGTACGTGCACTGTCGCTTCAGCATGTTGTCCCATGTTTCGGCTACCGGATTGAACAAAAGCCGATGCAGGGCGAGCTGCTGATCGACAAGGCTTTAGCATTAGGTGTGCCAAAAGGTCCGTTATTAGGCCAATTAAAAGCAGGTCATTCAGTACAACTGGAAGATGGTACTGTTGTCAAAGGCAGTGATGTAACATCACCACCACATCAAGGATTCACTGTTGCAATTTTAGGGGATACAAAGTATTGCGAAAACAGTATCCGTTTAGCACAAAATGCGGATGTTGTCGTACACGAAGCAACCTTTGACCATTCTACAATTGAGCTGGCGGGCAAGTATGGACATGCGACGAATACGGAAGCGGCAAAAATCGCGAAAGAGGCACAAGCGAGATATTTGCTGTTGAATCATATAAGCGCCCGTTTTTTAAAGCATGATCTGATTCCGTTTTTGGAAGAAGCAAAAGCGATCTTCGAAAACAGCTACTTAGCAAATGATTTCAGTCAATATGAGTGGCGGAAAAACGAATTGCTGGAAATTGAATAGATGAATTAAATCGAGGTGTATAGTAAACGGGGTGAATGTTGACTATATGCCTCTTTACTTTTTCGAGAGAATTTTGTTCAATTACAGAAATATTCCGCTATAATGGAGGAAAGGGGGATGAATGATGCAGCAACCGACAATTTCACCGAAAGTATTACGATTGCTAGTTATTTTTCCAAATGTCATGAGCTATATTCTGTTATTTGGGGTCGTTGTGTACATAAGAACAAACTTGGAAATGCTGAAGGCGACAGACGGCTTAACGACATGGCTGATCATTGCCGCAGTATTAGGGCCAATTTCGCTCTATACGACATTCAGTATTGTGAAGCGGATTAAGAATGGATTATTGTAAAGCTTCCGGTTCGCGTAAGGGGAAAAATATTAATTGATCACATGCCAAAACACTCAGTATTTTTGAACTGAGTGTTTTTTATTATCTACTCTCTAATTAATCGAAGTACCTGCAACCCATCAGATGGATTTCCACTATATCCCGACATCCAACGAAGGTAGGGACTGAAATATGCTAATATAGGCCTAACCTTGTATAAAGGAGGATTATTTTGAATAAGTTCGGCAGAGGGATAGTAGCATTATTAGGAATTTTGCTTACTATAATTTCAAGTATTATATCAGGTGTGAATTTCTTTGATTTGAGTGGTGGTAAAGGGTTAAATACAGAAAAGATAGAAAAGAATATAGAAAAATTAAAAGGCTATTCTTGGTTTAATGAAGTATATAAAATGGAGGAGCATCAGCGTTCATTTTATTTAAGCTTAAAAATTAGAAAGTACTTACAAAGTTCTATGCGTGTAAATAGATTAATTCGTTGTGAAAAAGAGCGAGTAAAGTTTATTTTAATGTTAGAAGAAGTGGCCCGACTACGTAATAAATGATTATTTAAATTTACCTTGTGAACTGGTTGTTAAAGAATAAATTTAGACGGAGGAAAGGCACATGAAAAAAATAATTCTCTTTAATCTATTATTTTGTATAGTTGCTGTTTTTGTTGCTTTCAATTATTTTAATATTAAATCTCGAAGCGCGGTTGTATTCAATTATGTGGAAGGCTATATGGAGACTAACTATGGGATTGATGGGGAAAATATAATTTTAGTAGAAAACAATTTCCGAAGAGGAATGGGGTTGTTTGAAATAGAAGTTAAGGATAAAGTTACGAATACCTATTACTTTTTTGAAGTCGATATTAGAGATAACTATTCATTAATATATATTAGAGATCTTTCAGAGTTACATCGTAAAAATCAGGCTGATAATAAAAGGTGAGAGTGGGGGGAAGGGAAGTGATCAAACAAATTTATGCTTTTGAAAGCATACAGGATTTTGAAAACTATAAAGACGAAATTCAATTATTAAATAACAATTTGAATATGTATAAAGAATTGTTAATTAACCAATTTGAGCTCATAGAGTTACCTAAAACAATTGTTTGGACGAGTAGTAAGAATGCTACTACCGTATTTTCGCAAGTCCCTGTCCCAGCCTATACTAATCGGGAAACCATTTATATGTCGCCAAGTGTTAGTGAATGGAAGGCGTTTTACCTTTCGCTATTCGATGGTGAGGAATTAGAGAAAAGTGATGAATTGAGTACATAAAACAATATTTCCAATCACTGACGATCGATGACGTTTTTTGTATTTTAGCTCATGAATTAACACATCATATTGAACTTTTTCCTGATGAGTTTGAAGATGAGCGCAATAACAGTATTTGGTTTGAAGAAGGGATGTGTGAATATCTCTCTCAAAGAATGACATTATCGGAACAGCGATATAATGAATTAAGGAAAAATGAAAACTTATTGATTAAACTATTTAAGCCAAAGTATGGAGGCTTTTCATTAGACGACTTTGGAGCAGGTAGTTATCATCAAACATCGTTAGCTTCAATTATGCTCAATTATTGGAGAAGCACCGCTGCAATTCATTTTTTAGTAGAATGTCGCTATGAAGGCGACGTAAAAAAGGTATTTAGCAAATATGAAGAATGGCATGAAAAAGGGCGACAGCAACCTTTAACTGAATATTTTGGTGTGGAGAAATTTTAAAACCAACTATCGGTGGAATTCATGATGATGAATTTCTCCTTTTTACTTAATAAAGTGAAGGTGTGTCCGTTTCACTAAATAAATAATCTGTTTGTGCTAATATATTCAATAAGTCTTTGCTTTAGGAGGATCACATGAATTTGATCGCGCAACATCCTTATATTAAAGTAGAAAGAACCGTGACAAGTACTGAACAGTTTGAAATTGTACATGACCGGATCATTTATTTATACAATGATAAAGTCGTTACACAAAATAGAGTGTTTCCGATTAAAATTGTAATGGATTTTTCGTACCGGGAAATTGCAAAGCAGGGAGGGATCCTTTATTTACATACGTTGCAAGGTGTATATACGTATATCGTGAAATCCTCACCTGAAGCTTTCATCAATGCATATAGAGAATATTTTAAGTAAATGCAGTATTTGAAGAATTAGTTTTTTGTGGTAGGATATAGGCGGTGGCCGATTATATTAGACTTATTTGGATTTACTATTCCAGTGCATAATGAGGTGGTGGGAAGTTTGTTATATTTAACGCTGTTAGTAGGCTTGGTTTTGATCGTAATGACAACGAAGCTTACTCAGAAATTTAATCTTTCAGGCTTTTGGTTAATTGTTGGGCAAATTAGCGCATCATTAATCATTGTTTTGTTTGGTGATCTTGAAGTTAGTTATATTAATCAAATTGAATTAGGATTATTAGCGATTCCATTTTCTTTATTATTCCTAGTAGGGTTTTCTAATGTGATGAATATCGAAAAAGAGCAACAACCATTAATCTTGCTGTTGCCATGTATTTCATTACTTTGTCTTTCCATAGCGGCTTTGTTGATGGGTTATACATTTGCTTCAATTTCCGGACTATTTGCTGTGTTAACTATTATGTTGTGTGCTTCTATTTCAGGAAAAAAAACTTTAGGAAGAACCTTTACTACATCTATAGGTTTTGTAATTGCAGTACTGTCGTTGTCTTTACTTAAGCTTTCTTTTATCACAATTTACATTCCAATTTTTACTTTGGCATTACCGTTAGTAATTTATCTTTTCTTACAAAATAGATTAACTAGCGCACAGTCAATGATCATTAGCGCTTCAGTAGCTGTTTTGTTTGGTTTACTGATGTTTGTAATTCCCTTTAATATAATTTGGGATTTGGTAGTTGGGGCAACTGTTATTTTGGCTATTTCCCAATTCTCCCGTAAGTATCGATTTATTTAAAATTCATTTGGCGCGATTCTGTAATTGGAATCAGCGCTTATTTATTTTCTAGGGTGAAAATTTTGTACAAATAATCCTATGTAATTTTAGAGAATATAAAACTAAAGAAAAAAGAAAGAAGGTAACTGATGGGTATACTATTCGCTATATTATTTTTCGTTGGTCTCTTTGCTATATATGATTTGATTAGAAGAATGAACAATAATATTCTGGAACAGACGGAAGAAATAAAGAAATTAAGAGAAGAAATAAATCAAAGAGATTATAAATAATGTAAAGCACTCTTGGATAATGTTTTATCAAAATAAAAAATATAAATTCTTGTAGGGGGTTCTATCTTGCAACTATTAAATTTTACGAAAGATAAAGCGAAACCAGTTTTGAATTATAATTCAATTTTCACTACCTATAATAAAGTTATAAAAACTGAAACGCCCACAAATTTTGGATTTATTTATGTCGAAGCTAACGGTTTAGTAGGTCGTCATGAAGCACCTGTTCCACAATTGTTTATCGTGATTGAGGGAGAAGGTTGGGTTCAGGGGAAAAGCGACGAGAAGGTAAAATTGCAAATGGGTGAAGCTGTCTTATGGGAAAAAGGAGAAAGTCACGTTTGTGGTAGTCAAAAAGGTTTCACTGCTATTGATTATACAATCAGCAGAGTTACAAATATAGTATAGCCATTTTAAATTTTAGGAGGTAAAGAGTGAAAAATATACTGGGTTTAATAATGGGGTCTATAGCAGGTTGGTTAATATGGGGATATTTTACAGATGATTTTTCAGTAGAAAGGTTTTTCATGTTTTTAATGGGAATCATTATAGGGTACATAATCGGTAGAAGTAGGCCAAAAGAAGAAACTAAATAAGTACATAACTGGTACGACACATTCGTATTTCATAATTTAGAAATGCGCCTATTTTAAGGGGACAATCTAGGTTGGTGATTTTATTCCATATTTTGATAGAGGTATTTTGAATGCTTAGATTTTGAAATATCGGCGAGGTGGCAAATGAAAAACTTATTTTTATTTATCTTTGTCCTTTTGTTAAGCTCCATCTGTTTAGGTTGTACTAATGAAAATCACGTAGCAACATTAAAAGAGCCAACAGAAATTGTAATTGAATTAGAGAAAGTATATATGGAAATGCGGGAAATTGCTTGGGCAAGTTTGAGCGATACGGATAAAGAAACCGTGATGGGGAATTGGAAAGACGCGAAAGTAACTGAGGAACAGCTCAGCGTTAATGATGAAGTACTCCCAGATAATAATCCAATGAAAGTCATGAAAGTAATATTTAATACATCTCGAGACAGATTTCTGGGACCTATTGGCATCTATATAAATCCCGATACTAATAAAATAATTAGTAAAGACATAAGAATGTAAATACCTCTAAAACAACCCTCAGGATAAAGCTTATCCTTTTATCAGAAAAATAATTCAGGAGTGCTTTACTTTAAGAAGCATTTTCATCAATTGGGCGAGATTCTTAAACAAGAATTAGCGCCCATTTTACATTTAAGGGCATAAAATGTAGGAGAAATGTTATGAAGTGCAAGAATTTAAAAGAGGATAAAGTAGCGGATTACAAAATCCCTATTGACTATGTATATTTCATATCTAACAATAACCTTTATGCAGAAGCTGATTCGTCAGACTAGAAGGTGGAATAAAACGTGAGAAGAACGGAAAGAAGACAGCAAGAAAAATTAACCGGGCGGATATGGAGTAAGGTTAAAAATAAAAAAATAATGGTGAAGGTTATAGCAGTGGGTTCAGTATTTTTATTATGCTGTTTCCTCATATTTAATATTTTTGTTTGGGCAAGCGATGTCAGTAAACTAGAAGAACCCACTCCGCAGCCAACGATTATTTATGATCAAAATGGAGATATAGCCAGCAAGGTAACGGGTTCTAAAATAGATGGGGTCAGTATAGGACAGATTCCGGAACATCTTATTCATGCTGTAATTGCAACGGAAGACCAGAAGTTTTACAAGCATGGTGGAATTAATATGATAGGGATTGTTCGGGCATTGACTCAAAACATGATGAGTGGAGAAATAGTGGCTGGAGGCAGTACGATTACACAGCAGTTAGCTAAAAATGTCTTTCTAACACAAGAACGTACATATACGAGAAAGTTAAAAGAACTCATATTGACGAAGAAAATTGAACGAACATACGATAAAGACGAAATAATGGAACGGTACTTAAACCAGATTTACTTTGGTGAAGGCGCATGGGGCATACAGCGTGCTTCCGAAACGTACTTCGGCAAAGATGTTAGTGAATTAACATTAGGTGAGTCGGCTATGCTTGCGGGGTTGATTAAAGCGCCGTCAGTTTTGTCACCATTAAAAGATATGAATAAATCAGTTCAACGGAGAGACCTTGTTCTAGCATTAATGGAAAAGGAAGGTTACATAACTCAAAACGATGCAAAAAAAGCAAAAGAACAACCTATCGAATTAGAGGGCAAAAAGATGGATGATTATAAGGGGAAATATCCTTATTATGTAGACCATATTATTGAAGAAGCGATCGAACAATACGGGCTTACAGAAAATGAGGTACTTTCGGGTGGACTTCATATTTATACAGAACTTAATCCTGCAATACAAAATGCAGTTGAACAGGTATATAAAGATAATGAAATGTTTCCTGAAGGGCAATCGGACCAGTTAATCCAAAGTGGAGCAATCTTCATCAATCCCTCAACCGGAGGAATCACTGCACTAATTGGAGGTAGAGGGGAACATACTTTTAGAGGATTTAATCGAGCTACTCAATTAAAACGTCAGCCTGCGTCAACTATGAAACCATTGGCGGCGTATACTCCTGCTTTGGAGCAAGGATACGAAATCTATGATAAGTTACAAGATTCACCTATTAATATTGACGGGTATCAACCAATGAACTATGACAAACGATTCCATGGTGAAGTAACGATGTATGAAGCATTGGTGAATTCATACAACATCCCACCGGTATGGTTATTAAATAAAATGGGATTGAAATACGGTATAAATGCTGTTGAGCGTTTTGGTATTAAATTAAAAGAAGAGGATCATAATTTAGGTTTAGCACTTGGTGGTTTAAGTGAAGGTGTATCGCCTTTACAAATGGCTCAGGCATATTCCACATTTCCTAATGATGGTGTAATGGTAGAAGCACACTCTATACAAAAAATTGAAGATGCAGATGGCGAGGTCATTGCTAAGTGGCATCATAATGAGACGAGTGTTACGAAGCCCCTAGTCGCTCAAGAAATAACATATATGCTTCAGGGCGTTGTTGAAGAAGGTTCAGCAAAAAACGCTCAAGTGGAAGGATGGGAAGTAGCAGGTAAAACGGGCACGACCGAGCTTCCTTTTGCGAATTCAGGGGGCGCGAAGGATCATTGGTTTGTTGGATATACGCCAGAAATTGTTGGGGCAGTTTGGATGGGATATGATCAAACAGATGAAAATCATTATTTGATGGGAACTGGCGGATCTACTGTCACAAAGATTTTCAAAGCAGCTTTGGCTGAATCTATGACGGAATTTAACCAAAAAGAATTTAACTTACCTCTACTAGGCAAACAGCTAAAAGAGCAGGCGAAGATAGAGGAAGAGCAGAGGAAGAAAGAGAAAGAGATAAAGAAAAAAGAGAAGAAGGAGAAGGATAAGGAGAAGAAAGATAAAGAGAAGAAGGAGAAAGAAAAAGAGAAGAAAGAGAAGGATAAGGAGAAGAAAGAGAAAGAAAAAGAGAAGAAAGAGATGGATAAAAAGAAGAAAGACAAGGAAAAGGAGAACAAAAAGGAGGAAAAAGAGTAATTTGAAATGATCGAGGTTTATTATGAGGGACATCCTACTTTTCTAGGTATAATCTGTTTGCCGACTTTTGTTGCCATTTTTCCATTTAGTCGAAAAGAGGGGTTCCATACCATCTTTATTAAAAAAGTTTAAGTTTTAAAATTTTTTAATCTAAAGTGAAAAAGCCCGTGAAAAAATCTCACAGGCTTTGCTAATAAATTTATCAAGACTTAGGTTTTCTACTTATCAAAATTCGCACCATTATCACGTTTAAATGCTTGGTCTTTAGTAGGGGGGAATTCCTTTGCAATCTCTTCTAGGCTCTTCTGTTGTGATTTCATCGGAGCAAACGCATTGGACATTCGATTTGTTTGATTATTTGCAGGGAGGAATTCTTTCGCAATTTCTTCCTGGCTTTTCGGTTGTGATTTCATTGAAGCAAATGCATTGGACATTCGGTTAGCTTGATCAGCAGGAAGGAACTCTTTTGCAATTTCTTCGATTTTGGATTTAGCATCGGTTGAAAGGATGGGTGAAAATTCTTTCGCGATCTCGTAAAGAGTACCTAGCTTCGATTGATCATTACTTGCCTGCTTGTTTTCTTTATTGTTCTTATTTGACAATGTTATCATCTCCTCATACCTTAATATGAGAGATAGTGAATGGAATTATATCAAGAAATGATTGACAAAATTTTTAGTGATATTCTTGTTTTTTAGATAGGTGAACGTCATGAAAAGAATAAAAATAAAATTGATTATCGGGCGCGATTCTATCAAAAGAATCAGCGCTCTATCGTTATGACGCTTGTATGTAGCTTAGTTGTTTTTCTTTTATTCCGAATCAATTTTTAATGTATTCCAAATAGAACCCCAATTTTTACTTTGTAATCGATTTGAATAAATAGGATGTAATTTGGAGTCTGGATTAAATGGAGGAGTAGGTCTAACTAGTCCTTCAAATAAATCATTTAAGCCATAAGGAGCTAAGATTTCTATCTGATTGTTATTTAAATGAACGGCTACTGCAGTTGGAGTTTCAGGGAAATGAGCAACACTTTCAAATGATGATGAATAGGGAGAAAGTCTGTTTTTAACATGCATTCTGGCTTGATTTTTTACGGACCAGGGCAGATGAGGCATACTCTTTTGCAACTCGGATTCTAACGCTTTTTCAGACTCTATTGAACTATTCAACTCGTCAAAATATATAACATCAATATCATTTATTTCAGTTTGTACATTATGTAAGTAATCCCAAATTTTATTTCGAATAACACCCGCTGCGACCCAGCAATCATTTAATTGTAATTCTTGCACGGTTTTTAAAATCGACATCATAAGTTGATCTGATTTTATAATGTTCGTTAACTCTAATTCGTAATCCAAATGTAATCATCTCCTTTTTTACTGCTATTATATCCTTTGTATTTTGAACTAGCTATTCCTTATAAAAGATTATACAAACTTAATGCTTACAATGTTTTGCCTTAGAGAAGCACTGGAAGTCAGATTGATTTCATTAGGGAAATTCTTAACAAGTTTTCAGTTTAACTGGTAAAGTATGTATATGGAGGGGAGTTTAATGGGGAATTTTTTAGTTGTACTAATGATCTTTTTAATCGTTATTGCAAATGTTATTGGGTTTATAATCTTCAAAAAGGAGAAAAGCCTGTACTCTGCTGCATTGATAATATTACTGCTGGCAGGTGTATTTGGGGGACTAGGAATTGCGTTATCATTATTTATTAATGATGCCTTTGCCATATTCTACGGGCTGAATCTTGCCGGCTATTTACTAATTAATAGTCTGATTGTATTCCTTATTGCCATTTTAGTAACTATAATTAAGAAATTTTACAGTATTTTTTAAAATCGAATTATAAAGGCAATCCTCATCAGATGAAGATTGCCTCAAATTGGTTATTTATAGAGAAGTCTTCACTCTCTTATGCAACAGTATCATCGGTAGTACGTTTATTTCCTTTATAGATAAAATATAGGGAGATAAACATAAAGAATAAGGCAAATGTTCGTTTAACATCTAATTCTATGACTAAGCTATTGAACCACCCGAAATGATCAATAATCACTCCGATTACTAGTTGACCAGCTATACCAGCAATACTGGTTGCGATCACTCCAATTCGTGGTACTGCCATAACTGTCAACAGTAAATACATAGTACCTAAAAACGCTGCACTTAATTGCCATTTTGGCGCCTCTAAAATTCCTAGCAGATTCCCGTTACCGAAAAATAAAATAAATATGGTCAAAAACATTGTCCCAGTTAGAAAGGTTAAAAATGTTGTTTCAATTGTTCCGGCTTTTTGACTAAATGTACCATTGATAGATGATTGTGCGCTTAATGTGATACCGCCAATCAACGTGAATAGAATCATAAATAATCCCATGGAAATGCCTCCTAATTTATTAATATAAGTGCAATGATCATTGAAATAACTGCATATATTTTTTCTTTATTAATCTTATTTTTCTTACTCCCTAACCACCCGAAATGCTCGATCGTCATACTCATTACCAATTGCCCGATGATGACAGCAACCATTGTTATGCCTACTCCGACGAACGGGACACTTACAACGATGGAAGTTAAATAAACAACACCTAAGAGCCCTCCAAGCAATGCCCATTTAGGTGCCTCCAAAGTATAGGAAATCCTGCCTTTTCCAAAAAAGAGCCACAAAAGCCCCATGATGATTGAGCCCATAAAGAAGTTATAAAAGCTTGTTTCTATTTGTCCGATTGTTTTTCCTAGTTCAGCGTAAATTGCGCCTTCAAAGCTAAGTGCTGCTCCAGCTAAAAAAGCAAATAGATAAAATATAAAGCGCATAGATGAAATCCTCTTTTCGGTATAATTGTATATCTAGAAATATCAATATAAGTTTGATAAAAAAAAACAGAAATCAATAATATTAGATATCTGTTTTAAAGTATTCAGCTAACTGTTGAATAAATTCTTCATTACGTCTGTAGTATGTCCATTGTCCATGGCGAATCGACTCAAGTAAACCAGCTTTTTGCATCATATTTAAGTAGCTAGAAACAGTAGATTGAGAAATTTTGGCCTTTTCCTGAATATCCCCAACACATACTCCACCCTTGTAACTTACCTCCTTCGGTAGGTGAGCGCCTTGTTTTGGGAAATGTTTCTCGGGTTCCTTTAACCACTCTAAGATATTGAGTCTTGTTTCATTCGATAATGCTTTGAATACATCAATAGGTTCCATGCGTGTAATTATATATCTAGAATTTTCGATATGTCAAGGTGATTTATTGAAGTATTTCCCAGGAAAAGTAACCCACCAGTTAAACTAGTGGGTGCTTTTTTATTCCCCGCGTGCCAGTTCTCTTGAGCGGTTTTCTGCACTTCGAACACAGTTCACAATTGCTTCGTTAAAGGACATCGATTCAAGGGCTTTGATTCCAGCTTCTGTCGTTCCACCTGGACTCGTTACTTTTCTACGCAATATTGAAGGTTCAACGTTTCCGGATTTCAGCATTTCAGCTGAACCGGCTATTGTCTGTACCATCAGTTCCCGCACGACTTCCTTTGATAGCCCAAACTCAGCGCCGGCCTGTTCAAATGCTTCAACCAAATAGTATAAATAGGCAGGACCGCTTCCCGCAAGCGCTGTAACTGCATGAAGCTTTTCTTCCTCAACTTCAATGACTATGCCAATCGCTTCAAGCATTTGAATATAAAGTGCACGCTGCACTTCTGTTACATGCTGATTGAATGCAATACCGGATGCAGACATGCCGATTGTTGCAGAAGTGTTTGGCATCACACGAGCTATCGAACGGCTGCCGAGATACTGTTCAATAGTTTCGATGGTTACACCAGCGAGCACCGATATAATAGCTGTATCCGCACCTAGATGTGGGGCGATAATTTCCATTGCAGCGCGGGCATCTTTCGGTTTCATTGCCAAAATGACGAGATCCGCATCCTGCAATTGTGTATGGTCCTCTAACAGGTTGACATCGTAGCTTTCGACCAATTCTTTAAGTCGTTCTTTATTGGACCGATTGGATATGAACAGGGCATGGGGATTGATAACATTCCTTTTGATCCACCCGTGAATGAGCGCTTCTGCCATCGAACCCGCGCCGATAAATATAACTTTTTGCATACTGTATCCCTCCGATTTTTAAATCCGATTCCTTTAAACATTTGTAAAAGAAATATAAAAAAGCACTTCCATCCCTACTATCAGTAAGGACGAAAATGCATTGATTTCCGCGGTACCACCTTTATTCACACATAATGTGTGCAGCTTCAGCCTTTTTATCGCAAAGGGTACGGTTATGTTGTCATAACGGCTCAAAAGGAGGTTCAATTATTTCAGCGGGTTATGCCGATTTCAGCAAAGACGGCACTCTCTATAACCTTAAAATAATCTACTTGGCTTTTTCATTGCCTGTAAATTTTGAATTATCCAAAATTATAGTGCTGTATTGAAAAACTGTCAACCTTTGACGTGACGAATGAAGAAAAAAGAGTTAAAATAAATGAATAGTCATTCATTACAAGCATACCAATTACGCCTCGGCGTAATTACGTCCAGATTTTTTTGAGTATACTCAAAAACTTTCAATTTAAAATCTGTGACATCTGCCAGAGGCTTATCTTTATTCAGCTGGCTTTTGTACCAGCAGCTGGGTTAAACAAAACAAGCAGCTATCATCTACTTGAAGAGGTGAGTGATTGCTGAATTAAGATAAAGGGGATTAAAATATGGAAGTACATAAAATTGTTATACCGACACCATATGCAGTGGGAGATGTAAATGCTTTTCTAGTAAAGGGGGATGCACTGACATTATTCGATGCAGGTCCGAAAACGGAAGAAGCATATGAAGCAATCAAATGGGGTTTACACAGTGCAGGTTATGACTTGAAAGACGTGGAACAAGTCGTGCTGACACATCATCATCCGGACCATGCCGGTTGGATCGACGCATTTCCAGCGGCGGAAGTATTAGGGCATCAATATGTTGATTACTGGATGAAGAAAGAACCGGAATTTCTGCAGTATCATGAGCGGTTTTTTAAAAAGCTTTTAATCGAGCAAGGAGTACCGGAAAAATACGTAAACCGGATTTTACATGTTAAAGGGGAAATTGAGTTATTCGGTACGATTCCATTGACTGGCTATTTAAAAGAGGGGGATGAAGTGCCAGGTCATCCTGGTTTGAAAGTATATGAAACACCCGGTCATGCACAAAGCCATCTGATTTTTGTCGACGAGACTACTCGGGAATGTATCGGTGGAGATTTACTGCTGGAACGCACATCATCGAATCCATTAATCGAGCCACCACTAGATTTATCGATGGAACGTCCTAAATCATTGCTGCAGTATAATGAATCACTCAAGCGACTGAAAAATTTAGAGATTTCAAAAGTGTACGCGGGGCACGGAGGGGAACTGACAAATATCGAACCACTCATCGATGAGCGCTTGGAAAAACAAAGACAACGTGCATTAAAAGTATACGGTCTGCTTCAAACACCGCAGACAAATTTTGAAATGACTACTCAATTATTTGAACGCATTTACCAGCAGCAGCTTGGGCTGACACTATCGGAAACATTAGGGCAGTTTGATTACTTGGTCGATCAAGGGATGGTCGAGATTGAAGAGCGGGATGGGATTCATTATTATAAGAAAAGTGATATTTCCCGTCATGCTTCAAGAGAAGCGAATAAATCATTAAATAAAACAGGGTATTAATAGAAAAATGAAAAATCTTAAAGATGTTCAGTATTTATTAGAGCACAATGTCAATGGGTGGGAAATTTCTTCTTTAGATATAAACTATTTCGCTGAAACGATTTCCCTTATAGTTGAAAGTGTGAAAGGCCAAAATATTATTAAAACGCATGTAACTTTTAAAGAAGTTATTTCTTATTTTATTTATCAGGAACCGGTCGTGTATGATCAGGAGTCAAACAAAACGTATAGGTTAAATGACCGCAAATATAATGATAATAATTTTGTCAGTGAAATTGGCTACCATCAGAATGGATTCGGAAAAATTAAAATTGAAAGTTTAAACCGAGATTTAACAGCGATTGAAGATATCAGTTCAAATACAAATTTTTATTTCCAGGTGAATAATAAAGATCACTTTTTTATTGAAGCGAACAAAGTTCAAATCAATGATGAAACATTTAGTGATATACTTCAAAGCAGTGGAAATTTTAAAATTCAATAGTTCGGACGCCTCCTAATTAAAAATTGGGAGGTTTTTTTGTGGTTAAAATAAATTGATTTTCTTTTCGTAAGAAATCTATGTGTTTTAGTTAAGCAGATTTGTATTTTACAATAGAAAAGGCATAGTTTAGGAATGTAATATATAGTTAAAATAGTAGTACAAACCTTGGCTCTGGTTTGTACTACTATTGTATTTATTATACTGTTATGTTTGATGGGCTAACATGAATAGCTGGTTTGCGATCAATCCACGGTATGGCTTCTTCTAGTTGTTTCCCTAATTGTAATAGCGTTGTTTCATCGCCATATCGCCCTGCAAATTGCATACCAATTGGTAAGTTATTGTTACTTAAATGTAATGGTAATGAAAGTGCTGGTTGTCCAGTTGCATTGTATAGTGCAGTATAAGGTGCAACTTGTCCCAGCATTTGATGTGTTAATTGTAACGCTGAAATATTAGGATTGTTGGCATTTAGAACATTGTGCTTTACTGGCTCAGATCCCATCGTCGGACTTAATGCTACATCATATTTAGTGAAGAATTCTCCTACTTGACGAGAAACTTTTGCTTGTATTTCAATTGCCGCTTTGTATCGTAATGCGGACATATTTTTTCCTTCTTGGTAACAGTCCCAGATCGCTGCTTCAATTACATCTTCGGTTGGCTCTTCACCCTTCATTGCTGCGACCGCTTCAATCATTCCTGCTACAGATGCAGACCAAATATCATTCACAGCGGCCAAAAACTCTTCGCCATCGTATTCAGGATAATCTTCTACTACCTCGTGACCCAAAGAACGTAGTAATTCCACTGTTTTATTTAATGCTGCTACCACTTCATCAGTTGGCTCGTGATTTAAAGCTGTTTTTGTACTATAAGAAATTCGTAGCTTTCCTACAGGCTTTTTAATACCTACTTTGTAGGGAACTTTTGGACGTGGTGCGTAGCAATACTCGCCTGGACGTTCAACACTTACCGCATCTAATAATGCGGCAGTATCACGAATTGATTTTGTTAAAGCAAATTCAATGCCATTTCCAGCTAATGGCTCGCTATTAAATGGACCAGCACTTACGCGACCACGAGTTGGTTTTAAGCCAATAACACCACTATTTGCAGCTGGAATACGAATAGAACCGCCACCGTCATTACCATGTGCAATTGGAACAATACCACTTGCAACTGACGCTGCTGCACCACCTGATGAACCACCCGAGCTATGTCCTAATCCCCATGGGTTATGTGTTGGACCGTAGAGCACACCCTCAGTTGTAGCATTGTAGCCCCATTCAGGTGTGCTTGTCGTACCGATTGTCACAAAGCCTGCTTTTCGGAATGATTCCATTAAAAAACTATCTACTGGAAAGCTTACGCCTTCCGCAAAACGGCTGCCGAAGTTTGTAGTAACATCTTTTGCATGTAGCAATATCTCTTTAATTAAGAAAGGGACCCCTTGGAAATCACCTTCAGGTAATCCGGCTTCAATTTCTTTATATGCTTGCTCTTTTAAAATTTGCCAGACGCCATTTAATTGAGGGTTTACTTTGTCAATTCCCTCTAATGCTAAATCTACTAGCTCTTTTGGTGTAACTTGCCCTGTCTTAACTAATTCAGCTAAACCTAATCCATCATAATTTGCATACTCGTGTAAGTTCATCCAATCACCTCGTTGTTTTGTTTGATACAGTCTCATTGTATTAAGAGTTGAAAAAGAATAATATTACCCGAAAGGATAATTATATCTTTCGTAGAATATTTATGACATGAAATAGTAAATGAGGTGCTTTTTTGTTTGAGGGAAAAGATTATGAAAATGTCTTGAAGACAGTCTTTCAACTATCAAATATAGATATTCAACAAAGTCGAGAGGATTTCAAATTAAATGTTTTAGAAATATTAAGGGACACATTGTGTTATCACCATTCAGTATTTTGGGAAGTAACTGAGGGTGAACTGAATGAGACTCCTACGGTATTAAATATTGAACAATATACGGTTCAAGATTATTTAACAACATATAAATATTATGATCCGTTACATCCAGCTAATATGCAAAATCAGCCGACAATTCAATTAATTCATCAACATGATAATATTTCATTGAAAAAGAAAAACTATTATCAAGATTATTTTCTGAAGCATACTTATTTTAAAGATGAGATGGTAATGTATTTAAAAGACGGGCACAATTCACTAGCAGCGATTGGTTTTTTAAGAAACAAAGACGAAAAAAACTTTCATCTAAAAGATACATTGAAATTATCTTATGTAAGAAAAGCATTAGAAAACGTTTATTTACTCTGGAAAAATGCACAGCCAACAAGGTTGAATCATATTACAATGCGTGAAGAGGAACTATTAAACTACATTTGTAAAGGCTATAAAAATCATGAAATCGCAAAGTTATTATTTGTAAGTGAGAACACTATAAAGAAACATCTTCAAAACTTATATCGAAAATGCCAAGTAAGTAACCGCACTCAGTTAGCACTTATTTATTCAAAGTTATAAATAAAATCAAACTTTAGTTGATGAGGTTAACAAAATTGTCTAAATACTATCATTGAATACCCAACGTATTTTTTACGTCAATAGGTTTTAATCATGTAACAATTCATGTCTCAACCCTCAATGTTTGTTTGCTCTCTTGCCCTATATATGCCTTCCGAAAATAAAAAAGGGGACAATTTATGTGAAATAATAATCTTTAAATGCCAGATTGATAAAATCGCAAAAAAAATGTACCCGGTTGCGTTTTAACGCAACAATATATATTTTTTAAATTATTTAAAAGATATAAGATCTTTTTGAGGGGACGTTTTTGGCCACATGTGGATGGGATATAATTGACCTGTTCTGGAGGAGTCAGAACCGTCCGATGGGATGGACTAATTTGTACGTAAACAGGAAAGTGTAGAAGTTAAAGAAATTTCTATTTTAAAATAATAATTATAAAGTGGTGAGGAATAAAAAGTGTTATTTCTATAAAATAAAGCTCAGTAAGATTTTTAACAAAAATCGTTTACTGGGCTTTAATTTACAGATGTTTGTTTATACACAAATTAATTGAACGATTTAGTTTTCGGAATCTGCTTCACCATTCTTTGAATCCTCTTCCATAACGTCAGGGAAGACCATTGATTCAGTTTGTTCACCAGTTTTTTCGTCGATTAAATTAACCTTAGTTTTAATATCGTCACTAGATTTGCCATCAAATGCACTGTAAAACATAGATACATAGGCCAATCCCATTAACCCAAATGCATCAAAACTATTTTCAAAGCTTGCCGTATCCACTGTTACGTCAAATTCTGTGAAATCTTTGTTATATGAAATTTCTTTAAATGATTTAAAATCTTCGCCATTTACAAGATCATCGACCGTACTGACGATACTTTCTTCCATTTCTTTCATCATTTTTTTATGAGCAGACTTACTCATTTTATAATAAACAGAACCGTCTGGATTAACTTTTACTTCCTTAACACCTTTTTCTTTAGCAGCTGCTTCGATTTCTTCTGGCGTTTCATCTTCAAAAAACTCTGCAGGTAAAGTGAGTTCAACATTTAAAAGCCCTTTTTCTACCTCTAAACTTTGTTCCTTTTGACTATCTGATTGCTTCTTATCTTCTTCTGCACTACAAGCCGTTAAAAATAATAGAGCTGTACTTATAATAAATAATGATTTTTTCATCCTATATACTCCTTCGTTTACCAAGTGAAGCCGTAGCTTTTTACTTCGATTTTATTTACTTTTGAACCAATATTATCTGGTAAGGGCGGGTAGCTAAGTTCAAATCCTGCTTCACCGCCAGCAGCTAATCCTACATCAACACTGCCTGATAATCCGCCTAAAATTTTACCGTTCGCATCATATAAAATGGCCGCGAGACGTATATCTTCTTGCTGAACGTCTGTAGGGTTTTTAACAATCCCTGTAACACTATAGTCGTAGTCACTGGGAATCCCTTTAACTGCACTAACTTCCATTAAGTTTGAATCTTCTTCAGTTGCATCAAAATTAAAATTAAAGGTTGTTTCAGCAAAATTATCCAGTGATGTTGCTTCATCGAGTGTTGTGCCTTCTACGATAATTGCTGATTCTCCAGGCTGAACAATTTCAGGGACAGCATAAATCATAGTTGAAGTTCCTAAAATACTACCGTCTTTCCCTTTGTAATTCATTTGTGTTTCACCAATATCAACTGGCACTTCGCCTGTATTTTTAAAAACTGCCGCTGTATTGATCCAAATTGAGTCAATAGAATCGCTCCATACATTAGATCCTGAATCTTCAATTTCTAATTTGGCATTGGCTTTTACTTCAGTATTTGCACTTTCTTCAGTTTTATCAGTTTTACTTTCTTTATCTGCAGATTGTGAAATTGTTTGTTTTGAATCTCCACATGCAGTCAATATAAAAAGTAAACTAAACATTAATATAGTAAATTTTTTCATTTAATTCCCTCCTATTATAATACTGTTGATTAATATAATTCCTAAATGATTATAACATAGTCTAAAAGTTATGTTTAATTTTTCTGTAAATCAAAAAAATATCAAAAATTCAACTAAGTAACTCGTTTCAAACTTCGCAAAAACCTACAATATTTTACTATCTTCCCCGTACTTTTTTTAGCATTTCCTATCTACAGCTAGACTTCAAATAGTAAGATTTTATATGCTAATTTCATCAAGATTTGAACACAAAGGATGGGATACGATGCAGCAGCATAGTACGGCGGTTTATAATATTGATCAGTTTGGTGCGGTTGGTGATGGCTGGGCCAATAACACATCGGCGATTAAGCGTGCAATAGAGGCTTGTTCACAAGGCGGAGGAGGAACGATATATGTGCCTGCCGGTGTGTATGTTACCGGTGCGATTGAATTAAAAAGTAATATACATCTGCATTTGGAAGCGGGTTCCGAGCTTTTGTTTTCAAATGATCGAGCGGATTACCCGGTTATTTCTTCACGCTGGGAAGGGGCGAGTCGTGATGTGTATATGTCCTGTATTTATGCCTGTCATGCGGAAAATATCGCCATTACCGGTTTTGGTACATTGAATGGACAGGGTGCCTATTGGTGGAAGCTGTTTAAAGAGGATTCTCTTGCATACCCACGCCCTAATTTAGTGAGCTTTGATCATTGTGAGCATGTACATATCGAGCAGGTGAAAATGATCAATTCTCCGAGCTGGACCATCCATCCGAATGTTTGTGATAATGTGACGGTTTCGGGAGTTACGATTATAAATCCGGCGAATTCCCCGAATACGGACGGCATTAATCCTGAATCATGCCGCAATGTGAAAATTTCCGATTGTTCGATTGATGTCGGGGATGACTGTATTGCGATAAAAGCGGGTACCGAGGATGCGGAGCGCGCAATTCCTTGTGAAAATATAACGATTACGAACTGTACGATGCTGCATGGTCATGGCGGGGTTGTCTTTGGCAGTGAGATGAGCGGGGACATTCGCAATGTCGTCGTATCGAACTGTATTTTTGAAGGAACAGACCGGGGCATTCGCTTTAAATCACGGCGCGGCCGGGGCGGTACGATTGAAAATATCCGTGTAAGCAATATTGTGATGAATAATGTCATTTGTCCGTTTATACTAAACTTATACTATTATCATGGTCCAAGAGGTTTGGAGCCCTATGTTTCAGATAAGAGTGAGCAGCCTGTGACAGCGCTGACACCGAAGTTCAGGCATATTCATTTTTCAAATATTACTGCAACAAACGTAACGGCAGCTGCGGGATTCTTATACGGTTTACCTGAAATGCCGGTTGAGGATATTACATTCAGCCATATCCGTGTTGCGATGAAGTCGGGTGCTGAACCGGATCTGCCGGCAATGATGATGGATTTGGAACCGATGAAACAACGTGGTTTTTTCTGTTCCAATGCAGAAGATGTATTGTTTGAGCATGTGACGGTCCAACAACATGAAGGGCCGGCATTTGAAATAATAAATAGTAAAAATATCGTAATGGAACATTGTCGCTCCAAAGAGACGGCAAAGGATGAAAGACTTGTTCAAATGACGAATGTTATAAGCTAGCTGGCGTTAAGGGGGAATCACATTGAGCAGCTTAAGAAAAACCTATTTGTTTTATGTCTTCCCCATTTGTTTACTATTCTTGCTCTCGGGTTGTTCAAGTGAGGAAGTAGAAAAAGTGGATGGCACGCAAAAAGATGTGACATTAACTTTTTGGTTTGATGATGCCGGTCCGTTAAGAAATGCTATTTGGGAAGAAATGATCGCCGCTTTTGAAGAGGAGTATCCACATATTCATATTGAATACAAAGGCTTCGTGAAGGATATTGCAAAAGTGAAATTCAATTCGGCACTCGCGATGCAGTCACTGCCGGATGTAGGAAGTATATATACAAGCTGGTTACCGGAATATACATACCGTGAAGCATTGGTGCCACTCGATACCTATTTTGGAAATTGGCCGGACGGTGATAAAATTGAGGAATCTGTCATCAATTACAATCGTCAATTAACACCGGATAATAAATTGTACGGATTGCCTTACACGCGAAATATGGATGTCCTTTGGGTTCGCAAAGATTGGCTCTCCGACTATGGTCTGGAAACGATTGAAACATGGGATGACTTTTTTCATACCGTTGAAACCTTTACGGATAAAGAGCTACAACAGTACGGCTACAGCATTCGTGGCGGGGAAGGGTCGTCACTGCAGCTGCAGCGGATGATGTATGCCTACTCCGGGATTTCGACGTATATCGAAAATGGTGAAAGTACGATTGATGATCCCCGCCATGTGGAGTTTCTGGAAAAATATTTGTCGCTATATGATTTGCATACATCCAGAAATGATATTGTAAAAGATTATAAAGGAATGCTCGATGATTTTGAGCATGGGGCTGTCGGTTTAATCCAGCATAATATCGGCTCTTATGCAGAACATCAAAAAGTGCTGTCTCCGGATCAGTTCCAGTCATTGCCATTGCCGAAGTCGGTCGATGGTCATTACACTGTCGAGGCAGGCAACACGATGGACATGGTGATGTTTGAGGGTACGAAACATCCTAAAGAGGCGTGGACATTTATTTCCTTTATCGCGTCGCAAAAGGGACAAAGCCATTGGAACAAGCGGGTCGGTCAATTGCCGACACATCAGGAAGTGCTGCAGGAAGATTGGGTGCAAAATTCCCCGCATTTGCAAACAGCGCTTTCTGTCTATGAAGATCCGCAAACAAAAATGTACGAGCCACCTTTTTATTTAATTAGGTACAACTCCATCCGGTATACGATTGTTGAACCGGGGCTCCAGGAAGTGCTGAGCGGTACGAAAACAATCGAGCAGTTCTTGAAAGAGTGGAGCGTGGCCATTGAAAATGAATATGCACTATATGAAAAATATCATGCCCAAACATCGAAGCGCTGAGCAAGTGAAAAACTTGCTCGGCGCTTTTTTTATGACATCTAAATGTGAAGATTCTTAAAATTTTTATCTAACATCTTAATATTTTGAATATTTCGGGAAAGCGTTTTCAATTAGAATAATGTGTAAGAAGGGAGGAAATTTAATGAGTTATTCCCCAGAAGTAAATGAACCAGTATTGGAAAAAAAGAAAAGTGAAAAAGTCCGCAAATTTAATAAGGCGAAGTTGGTTCCTTATCTATTCATTACGCCGGCCGTACTAATGGTAGTAAGTTTCCTTTTCTACCCGATTGGAATGGTATTTTATTATAGCTTCCAAAACTATGATATTTCGGCACCTTACTATAATAGTTTTGCAGGGCTCGATAACTTCGTGAATATTTTTACCAGTGATAAGCTGTTCTTCCCGAGTTTACTCAACAGTTTGAAGTGGGTTGTTACAGAAGTGGGGCTTCAATTGGTATTTGGTTTGATTTTGGCTCTGTTGCTGAACCAGACATTTAAATTCAGAGGGATTATACGTGCGGTTGCTTTTATTCCTTGGGCGATTTCAGGTGTACTGGCATCTGTTATCTGGTCACTGATGTACAACGAACATATGGGTGTACTGAATGATATACTGATGCGTTTCGGCATTATAGATTCACCGCAAGCCTTTTTGGCAAGTACATCTACCGCATTTGGTGCAGTAGTTATTGCCGAACTGTGGAGGGGGATTCCATTCTTTGCGATTACCCTTTTGGCCGGTCTGCAAAGTATTCCGCAAGAATTGTACGAAGCAGCGCGCGTAGATGGTGCGAGCCGCTGGAAATCATTCCTGTTCGTAACATTGCCGCAGCTGAAAAATACGATTATTTTAACGACACTGCTGCGAGTGGTTTGGGAGTTTAATAACGTTGACCTGATCTTCAACTTAACAGGCGGCGGACCTGCCCATTCAACAACGACACTGACTATGTATATTGCAGAATTAGCTGTTCATGGCAGTAACTTTGGATATGGCTCAGCGCTTACAGTCATTTCGTTTGGTATTCTATTAGTTTTCGCGGCGCTTTATCTGAAATTATCGCGCTATGAAAAGGAGTGATAGCCTATGTTTTCTAATAATAAAAAAATAGATAAGTTATTGACACTTTATGTGCCGCTCGGTATGTTGTTAAGTTTTACCCTTTTCCCGCTCTATTGGACAATCAATACGGCATTCAAGCCTGAGGGAGATATTATGAAACGTCCGCTTGAATATGCGCCGCTTAATCCGACAGTGGAAAACTTTGTGATGGCGTGGAATAATGTCGGGTTTGCCACATTCATGAAAAACAGTTTGATCGTCGGCGTCAGTACAGTGATTGTCGTATTGATCTGTTCAACATTATCCGGCTATGCATTGGCCCGTTATCAGTTCAAGGGAAAACGCGCCTTTATGCTGATGCTGTTATGTACGCAATTTATCCCGAGATCAATGATGATTATCCCGTTATTTATCATTTTCAAAAATTTAGGGCTGATCAGCAGTCCACTCGCTCTAATTATTACGTATACGGCGATTGAGATTCCGTTCACGACCATATTGATGAGCGGGTTCATCGCAAACGTTCCGAAAGAGTTGGAGGAAGCGGCGATGATTGATGGGTGTACGAAACTTCAGTCCATCCGTCATGTCGTGTTCCCGCTGCTGCTTCCAGGTATTGTCGCAACAGGGGTGTTTACATTCATTTACACATGGAATGAATTTTTAATTGCCTTAATGCTCACGAATCGTCAGGACCGGTTCACCTTGCCGGTCGGTCTGAGTACGATGATGGGCGAATTCAATGTCAACTACGGTGCGTTGGCAGCAGGCAGTGTCATTGCCTTAATTCCGGCAGTAATTTTATTTGCATATGCACAAAAGCATTTAGTCAATGGTATGGGTGGAGCAGTAAAAGGTTAATTGTACATGAATTTATAAGGGGTGAAGGTTGATGTTCAAAAGCAAGTTCAGAAAATCGATAGCAGTAGGTACGATCGCAACAGCGTTATTATTGGCCGCTTGCGGGGATGATGAGTCGGCGGGTAAAAAAGAGGTGTCTGCAGAAAACGGGAAGCCGGTAAAAATTACGTTCTGGGATGAAAATGCCGGACCGCAGCGTACACCGATTTGGGAAGAGTTAATCTCCCGTTTTGAAGAAGAAAATCCGATGATTGATGTGGAGTATGTCGGATTACCGAAAGACTCGGCAAAATCAAAAATGGATGCAGCCATTGCAGCGGACGATACGCCTGACTTGGCGTCTGTCCAAACGAGCTGGCTACCTGAATTCTCGATTCGTGAAGCATTACTGCCACTGGATGATTACTTTGCTGAATCGGAGCTGAACGGTCTGATCAATGAAGGGGCACTGAATTTCAATAAAGAAATCGTAGCGGATAAAAAGCTATATGGAATTCCTTACACACAAAACCTGGATATCCTCTGGGTACGTAAGGACTGGTTTGAAGAAAAAGGAGTAAAAATTCCTGAGACTTGGGATGAGTTTTATGCGGCTGCAGAAGCAATGACGGATAAAGCGAATAATCGCTACGGCTACACAATCCGTGGAGGTGCAGGCGGATCATTCCAGATTCAGCGTATGATGTATGCATACAACGGGTTTGAAGATTATTTGACGGAAGACGGCAAAGCAACGATCAATGATCAGAAAAACGTCGAGTTTATCGAAAAGTATTTATCGTTATATGAAGATTACACACCGAAAAGCGATATTACAAACGGCTATAAAGAAATGATCGCCGGCTTTGATACAGGTGTAGTGGCAATGGTACAGCACAACATCGGTTCATTCGGTGAGCACAAAGAAGCACTGGAAGAAAGTCAGTTCCAGGCGATCCCATTGCCTAAATCGGAAAACGGCAACTACGTGGCAGAAGGCGGTAATACGATCGGTATTTCAATTTTCAACGGGACAGATAATCCGGATGAAGCTTGGAAATTTGCAGAATTCCTGAACTCGGCTGCTAGTCAAAGTTTCTGGAATGAGCAAGTTGGTCAGATCCCAACGAACAGTGACGTGTTAAAAGAAGACTGGATTAAAAATTCACCTCATATTCAAACAGCATTTGAAGTGTATGATGATCCGAACACAGTTCTTTATAAGCCGCCATTCTATTTACCAGAATACCGTTCAATCCTGGATGGTACGGTCGATGCCGGAATTCAATCGGTTATGAGTGGTAAAGCTTCAGCACAGGAATTTTTAGATGAGTGGGCGGGTGCGATGGAAGCTGCAGAAGCTAAATACTCAGAGCACTTCGGCAAATAATACAAAAAAAGGGTGCGGTGCTTCAGCCACACCCTTTGTTTTTTGAAAAATACAAACAACGCTAAAGCTAAAGGAGATGGCATAAATGAGAACGACATCTGAAAATATTACGGTTAATACACCGCTTGCACTGGCGGAAAAAGCATGTAAGGCGATTATGAATACGTATACACCGGACCAGCTGCCACCGGCGAATTCCTTCCACTATCATCAGGGGGTATTTTTATACGGTATGCTTCGTGTATGGGAAGCGACAGGTGATCAGCAGTACTTTGAATATATGAAAGGCTATATAGATAGCCTGATTGACGAAGAAGGTAACTTATACTTTGCACGGGATGAGCTGGATTCTGTGCAGGCCGGCATTTTATTGTTCCCATTATATGAACAGACGAAGGACCGTCGTTATTTAGTTGCAGCGAAAAAACTCCGTCATCTGCTGTATTCGATAAACCAGACGACAGAGGGCGGCTTCTGGCATAAAGACAAATATCCTTATCAAATGTGGCTGGACGGGTTATTCATGGCAGGTCCGTTTATGCTTATGTACAATAACCATTTTGTCGAAGAAGAGCTTGTGCTGAATGTCGTACGCCAGGAAAAACTGATGCGTACACATATGAAAGATGAGAAAACAGGCTTACTATTCCACGCATGGGATGAAAAAAAAGCTCAACCATGGGCAGACCCGGAAACAGGGTGCTCACCAGAGTTTTGGGGACGTTCTGTCGGCTGGTACGGGACGGCGCTCGTCGATATATTGGAACTGATCAACGGTGCACGCGGTCAGGAAGATATCGTCCAGTCATTGAAAGATCTAGTGCCTGCTATTAAAAAATTTCAGGATGAGAAGACGGGATTATGGTATCAAATCGTGGATAAAGGTGATCATACCGATAACTGGCTGGAATCTTCATGCTCGTCCCTGTTTATTTACTTCATTGCAAAAGCGATTAAACTAGGATTAGTTGATGATTCGTACCAATCAGTAGTAAATAAAGCGTATGACGGGTTAATCGAGCATATGGTCGATGTGAAGGAAGATGTGGCCAATCTAAAAGGCATCTGCATCGGCACATCGGCAGGGGTATACGACTATTATGTGGACCGCCCGACATCAGAAAACGATTTACACGGTATGGGCGCATTCATTCTAGCAAGCATAGCTTTGCATGATATAACGGTAAAATAGTAATAGTTAAGAAAAGGTACCCGAATCAAGGGTACTTTTTTCTTGCCTCTGAAAAAATAAATGTCAAGTGTTTACATATTATGTTAGAATTATTGGAATATAAAGAAAATATAGATTATACTACTTTATTCTATTTGTATGCGCTTTAAGCTTGGAATATCTTATTTTTATATGAAAACGGAATGTTTGGTAGGTGTGGCATCTGGAACGACTAAGGACATTTATGTATAAATATATTTTTCATTCCTTTAAAACAACGATGAATATGTTATTTTTGCCGATTGTGATTATATGTATTTTAGTAACCGGCGGTGTGTCGACTTATATTGCTACCGCCCAAATTGAAGAGAATACGTATCAAAGTATGAACGATACGATTTATCAGACGAAGAATTATTTAGACCATACCCTTTCGGATTTGTTTTCGCAGCTAGTGTCCATTTCATATGATACACGGCTCGTCAACTTATTGATGAAGGAGCAGGAGCAAATCGTACCGGAAGATTACATTCCGATCGATAAAAATCTGCAGATCATTTACGGACGTTACAGTACGATTTTGGAGTCGGCTACGATTGATCTGAACGAAGGGGAATTTTTGATTTATCAAAGTGAATTTACGAGGAAACCTGTCATTGATTATGATGACTTTTTCGTGAATTACCGGGCAGATAGTGAGAATTTTAAATGGAAAAATGTGCATGAAGACGTAGCGTTCCATACCGGAAATGCGGTGATGTCGATGTACAAGCTTTTGGAACTGAATGATCTGGAGAAAAGAGGTATTGTGCTCTTTAATATTCGTGAGGAATTTTTCGGAAAGGTGCTGAGCCGATCACTCATCGGGGAGAATGGTTATTTGGCGCTCATTTCAGAAGATGGTATCTATCAGTCGAAGGAACTTGAGTCTAAATATACGCTTGATGATGAGACCTTTCAGAAATTGCATCAATTATCAACTCCAAAAAATCAAATTACATATACAAATGAAGACAATGAAGAAATGATTGTCATTTACGATACGCTTGAATCCAATGGTTGGAAAATCGCGGCGATTGTACCTGAAGATGATCTGTTGAACAAAGTGGAATATATCAAAATATTCGCTGTGTTTTTAATAATCATCATGATCGGTCTCGTCGTATTTGTGACGAATATTTTTATTTCCTATATGTCAAAACCGTTTCAGAAATTAGCAAAACAGATGGATCTCGTCAATGAAAACCATCTTTATCTGGAAGAAAGAATTTCAGGACCGAAAGAGATGCGCGTGTTGAACCGCGGATTTATCGAACTGATCGACCGGATTAACGTGTTGATGGACCAAGTGATTTTGGAGCAGGAAGAAAAACGCCAGCTGGAATTTGCGATTATGCACGCGCAAATCAATCCGCATTTCCTCTATAATACGCTTTACTCGATTAAAGGGCTTTGTGACATGGGCATGACAAAGGAAGCGAGCCATATGGTCACGGCGTTATCGAATTTTTTCCGTATCGGGATTAGTAAAGGGAAGGAAATTATCTCGGTCAAAGAAGAAATCGAGCATATCGAAAACTATTTAATCATACAGGAGATGCGCTATGGGGATGATTTCACGTATGAGATCGATGTGGAAGAAAGTATTTTAGATAATGAGATTGTTAAACTTTCGTTGCAGCCGATAATTGAAAATGCGATCTATCATGGCGTAAAGCAAAAGCGCGGTCAAGGAAAGATTGTTATTAAAGGGTATTGCGACGCAAATTATGTTTACTTGGAAGTTTCTGACAACGGCACAGGGATTTCGGAGGAGCGGCTTGAAGCGATTCATGCAGAGCTGCAGCTGAATTATCAAGAGCAGAAGCAATATATCGGAATTGGCATAAAGTCTGTCAATGACCGGATTAAAATGCAGTACGGGGAAGCTTACGGACTCACAATCCGAAGCAAATATGGTGAAGGAACATCGATGATTATTACTATTCCGGTGACAACAGGGGGCTTGACAAAGGATGTATAAAATAATCGTAGTAGAGGATGACCGCATTATTCGTCGAGGCATTTGCCAGACGATTCCATGGGGAGAAAACGGGATAGAGGTTGTAGGTGAAGCAAGTGACGGGGAAATGGCACTTGAACTGATTGCACAGCAGCAGCCACATCTCGTCATTTCAGATATTAATATGCCTTTTTTAAATGGGCTCGATATGGCACGTCAATTAAAAGAAATTAGTCCACAGACAAAATTTATCTTTTTAACGGGTTATGAGGATTTTAGTTACGCGCAGCAGGCCGTTCAGTTAAAGGCATTTGATTACTTACTGAAACCGGTCGATTCGGAACTGCTGCTGGAAAAGGTGAAGGAAGCACTTGCTGAATGGTCCGAAACGTTTTCGAATGAACAGTTGCTCGTGGAGTCGCGTGCAATACGGCAACAGAAATTCTTTAAACAGCTCATGGCAGTTGGTGAAACGGAAACCGATATCGAAAAAGGGCTTTCAGATTTGGATGTACACTTAGAAGGGACATGCTATTCGGCAATTGTTGTTCATGATGGATGCGAAGGACAGTTGCTTGATGAGCAGATTGTTCAACTTGCTTCGAAAAAGCTTGATGAAGATAAATTTCATCTGCTCTCGGTCGAGGACAATGAATGGGTACTGCTGATTGGACATGATGCAGCATTAGAGGCTGTAGACCTGGCAACCTTCTTGCTTGAACAGCTGCCGGATGTAACGTTGGCATATGGGCGTCCATATACGAATTTGTTCGAGATTGGCCGTTCGTTTATTGAGGCCAAAATGGCGCTGGATTTGCGCTATATTATGGGGACAGGCAAATTGTTTTCAATTGACGATAAAGTGACGAATGGTGAGCAGACAGCGGAAAATTTAAGAGCGTTTGATGTGAAACTGATTGCACAGATTAAGCAAGGAGTCCCGGAAAAGGTGGAAGAGCTGCTTGAAGAATTTCATGACGCAATAATCAACTATCAATCGTTATCGCTCACGGATCTTAAAGTGATGACGCTAAAATATGCAACACTGTTATCATTTGAAATCGACCGCTGGAGTAAAGACGAGGCATCGACCCATTCGGCTGATGTATATAAGGCAATAATGGAAATGAATTCACTGTACGACATGATGCAAATTATCCGGGAGCTTATTCAACAATGGTCGGAAACTCTTTATCAAAAAGAGGAAAGTAAGTTTAAAAGCCATGTTGATTTAGCGATCCACTATATGAATGAATATTATTCGGACAGCACATTAACATTGCAGAAACTGGCCAAAATGATTCATGTAAGTGCACCGTATTTAAGCAATCTGTTTAAACTCGAAAAAGGGTTTAATTTTGGGGACTACTTATTGGAATTGCGCATGAAAAAAGCGATGGAACTGCTGCGAGAAGAAAGTTTGAAAACATATGAAATCAGTGAGCAGGTAGGGTACAGTAACCCGCAATATTTCAGTATTTGTTTTAAGAAATACACTGGCCATACCCCGGCCGAATTTAAAAAGAAACTGAATCCTAATGTCAGCTAGCGGTATTAAATGCCGCTAGTTTTTTTATGTTTCAGACTGAAGCCATGCTTATGAGTACAAATATTTAAGAAAAGCGTTTGATATTTTAAGGACATCGTTACGTAACATTGTAAACCCTTACATCGTTTTTTATAATCGGGTTGTAACAATATTCAGAAAACAATAGTAGAGGTTATGGAAAACAGACCTAGATGATTAAAACTGTTCATTAACCGGAGGAGGTAGCAAAATGGAAACACGTTATGCCAATCACCCTGAAGAGATTAAACGCTATAATACGGACGAATTACGTGAGCATTTTTTAGTGGAAGCATTATTTGAACTTGGAAAGGTACATTTAACATATACACATGTCGACCGTATGATTTTTGGCGGGGTGACACCAGCTGATACGGAACTGACGATTGAACTGGATAAAGAATTGGGCGTGAGTTACTTTTTAGAACGCCGTGAACTGGGCATCATCAATATCGGCGGTGACGGGGTTGTCGTATTGGATGGTATTGAATATGACATGCAGCGCCGAGATGGATTATATGTGAGCCGCGGTACGAAACAAGTGCTGTTCCGGTCAAACGATGCAGCAAACCCGGCGAAATTCTATATCAATTCCACACCGGCGCACCATACATACCCGACGGTGAAGATTGATATTAACAACATCAAACCGTTAGAAGCTGGTGCACCGGGTACATTGAACGAACGAAAAATTTATCAATATATTCATCCGAATGTTTGCGAGAGCTGCCAGTTGCAGATGGGCTTGACGATGCTGTCACCGGGAAGTGTGTGGAATACAATGCCTGCTCATACGCATGAACGTCGCATGGAAGTATATTTATATTTTGATATGGAAGCTGATACACGTGTTTTCCATTTTATGGGACAACCGGATGAAACACGTCATCTTATTCTGAAAAATGAACAGGCGGTAATTTCGCCGAGCTGGTCGATTCATACAGGTACAGCGACAAGTAACTATACATTCATTTGGGGAATGTGCGGAGAAAACATAACGTATGACGACATGGACCATGTAAAAATGGAAGATTTACGCTAAGCGAATGGAGGAATAATAGATGACACAGGAAGTAGCCGGTTTTTCATTAGATTACTTTAGCTTAAAAGGAAAAGTTGCCATTGTAACAGGCGGCAATAAAGGATTAGGCCAGGCATATGCGGTCGCTTTGGCAAAAGCGGGTGCAGACATTTTTGTTATTGCACGCAGCGCGGACTGGAGTGAGACAGAACGTTTAATTAACGAAACAGGCCAAAAAGTGACGTTTTATCAGGGTGATTTAAGCGATCGTACGATTATCAAACCTGCTGTAGAAGCTTGCCTGCAAAAGTATGGCACAGTGGATATTTTAGTAAATAATGCCGGTACGATCCGCCGTTCACCATTACTGGACTACCAGGAACAGGACTGGGACGCGGTAATGGAAATTAACTTAAACTCTCTATACCTCTTAAGCCAGGAAGTTGCGAAAGTAATGGTAGAAAAAAAGAGCGGGAAAATTATTAATATCGCATCGATGCTATCATATCAGGGGGGGAAATTTGTTCCGCCATATACAGCGAGTAAACATGCCGTTGCCGGTTTAACTAAGGCATTTGCCAATGAACTCGCAGAACATAATGTACAGATTAACGCGATTGCGCCAGGTTATGTGGCGACAGATAATACGGCGCCAATTCGCCAGGATGAAAAACGCAGCGCGGAAATTTTATCCCGTATTCCTGCAGGACGTTGGGCTACGACTGCAGACTTGATGGGATCTGTCGTGTACTTGGCTAGCCGCGCTTCGGATTATACGAACGGACATATTTTAGCTGTTGATGGCGGCTGGCTGGCAAGATAACTACTAAAAATAATAGGAAATAATTATAAGCCGTATCACGCAATGCTGATACGGCTTTTACTAAAGGATGTGGGAATAATGAAAGCAAATTTAGGTATTCGTGCACATGATCTGGAAGCTGAAAATTTACAGGAACTCGCCGCAAACGTCAAAGCTAGAGGTTTCTCAGCTGTCCAGTTGGCGCTTGCAAAATCCATAACTGCATTTTCAACTAGTACAGGGGCATTATCACCTGGGTATGGCCACTATATAAAATCGGTATTTCAGCAGCACGATGTTCGGATCGCTGTTTTAGGCTGCTATATTAACATGATTCATCCAGATTTAACTGAAAGACAGCGTCAGCTTGATCGCTTTAAAGAGCATATCCGCTTTGCACGTGATTTCGGCTGCACTATTGTCGGAACAGAAACGGGCAGTGTTATTCCGTCACTCGGTTACAGCGAAGATAATTTTACTGAGGAAGCTTATATAGAAGTGGTGAAAAGTGTGCGTGAGCTCGTAGAAGAGGCCGAAAAGTTTAGTGTCATCGTCGGGGTTGAAGGCGGTATCAATCATCCTATTCACACACCGAAACGGATGAAGCGTTTACTGGAAGATGTACCGTCGCCGAACTTGCAAGTCATTTATGACCCGGCGAATTTTATGAGCTTGGAAAATGTCCATGATCAGCATTCCGCAATGGATGAAGCCTTCGAATTATTCGGCGATCGGATCGTTATTGTTCATGCGAAAGACTTCATTGTGAACAACGGTGAAATTGTAATGGTACCAGTCGGGACCGGCCAGCTCGATTATAAGTATTTAGCGGAACGACTGAAGAAGGAGAAGCCGTTCATCAATATTCTTTTGGAAAATACGCGCGATCCTCATATTGCCGAAAGCATTCGTTATATACAAGACCGGTATGAACAAGCTTAATAGAGCGCAGTAGTGAAACACAATGTGCATATATGCCACTTATTATAAGATTTTAAACTATTATCTAAAAATTTTAAATTATTTCTGAAAGCGTTTTCTATTACTATTAAATTAAGAAATACATTAGCAGTGTTCACATGGAATCGATTGAGGGGGTAAGGAAATGGCAGAATTAAAATTAAATAATATTTATAAAATTTACGATAATAAAGTAACCGCTGTAGATAATTTTAACTTGCATATCGAGGATAAGGAATTCATCGTTTTTGTTGGTCCTTCGGGTTGCGGAAAATCGACAACATTACGGATGATGGCCGGTTTGGAGGAGATTTCAAAAGGGGATTTCTATATTGATGATAAGCGTGTTAATGACATCGCACCAAAAGACCGCGATATCGCAATGGTATTCCAAAACTATGCATTGTACCCGCATATGACGGTTTATGACAATATTGCATTTGGTTTAAAATTACGGAAGCTGCCGAAGTCGGAAATCGATGAGCGAGTGCGCAATGCGGCGAAAATTTTAGGCATTGAAAATTATTTAAATCGTAAACCGAAAGCTTTATCTGGTGGACAAAGACAACGTGTTGCATTGGGCCGTGCCATTGTACGGGATGCGAAGCTGTTCTTAATGGACGAGCCGCTGTCAAATCTGGATGCAAAGCTGCGTGTCCAAATGCGTGCGGAAATTATTAAATTGCACCGTCGTATCGGAACAACGACAATTTATGTAACACATGACCAAACAGAAGCAATGACGATGGCGAGCCGTATTGTCGTAATGAAGGACGGTATTATTCATCAGGTAGGAGCACCGAAGTATATTTATGATAATCCGGAAAATGTGTTTGTTGGCGGCTTTATCGGTTCACCGTCTATGAACTTTTTAGATGGACGTGTAGAAGATGGCTATTACCAGCTAGGAGATAGAAAAATTATCATTCCTGAAGATAAAATGACGATGCTTCGTCAGCAAGGCTATGTCGGGAAGGAAGTTATTTTAGGAATTCGTCCTGAGAGCTTTTTCGTAGGAGAAGAGACGGCAGAGCTTGATCCTTCTGTTGTGTCTCAATATGAAATTGAGGTTGCGGAGTTAACAGGTTCTGAAATTATGCTGTATTTCAAAATCGGTGATCAGGAAGTTGTAGCATTGACGGATGCCCAACAAACAATTGAAGCAGGACAAAAAATCAGTTTTGCCGTTAATACGAATAAAATGCATTTCTTTGATAAAGAAACAGAAATCCGTATTCGTTAATAACGGAGTGGAAGAAACAATAGAAAAGCTTCTAACTTAATAGAAGAAATAAGGCTGTCCAAAAGTCATTCACTTTTAGGACAGCCTTTCTTTCAACGATTACTTGTATGAAGGCAGGGGGAGAGCTCATGGAACGACACTATATTTTTACTTTAGGGGATGCACTAATTACATTTAATCCAGTGACTACAGGTCCGTTACGCTATGTTAATTCCTTTGAGCGCAAGTTAGGCGGGGCCGAACTGAATTTTGCCATTGGCTGTGCCAGATTAGGGCTTCCCGTTAAGTGGATGAGCCGATTAGGCGGGGATGAATTTTCGAAATATATTTATAACACAGTGCGCGGTGAAGGCATCAATATGGAATATGTGGAGCATGTTTCCGGCTATCCGACTTCGCTGAATTTTAAAGAAATATTGGAAAACGGCTCCGGAAAGACGTTTTACTACCGGTATCAGTCACCGATTTTAACAATGACCGAAGAGGATATCGAGGAATCGATGTTTGATGATATAGCTTATGTTCATCTGACAGGCGTATTTCTGGCAATTGCACCGCAAAACCTGCAAATTGCATTGGCTATTTTACGCATCGCAAAAGCAAAAGGCATTCCGGTTTCTTTTGACCCGAATATCCGTTTGAAACTTTGGACATTGGAGCAAGCAAGGGCTGCCTATTTTGAGATTTTCCCGTTTGTCGACATTTTATTGACCGGGCTGGACGAAATCGAAATGATTATCGGTACTCAGCCATTTGAGCAGTTTGCCGCACAGTATAACATTTCCGAACTCGTCATTAAGGACGGTGCAAATGGATCGAAAGCTTATGTAGACAGACAATGGCATATAGCGGAACCGTTTCAAGTTAAACCTGTCGATACGGTAGGTGCTGGTGACGGCTATGATGCAGCATATATTTTCGGGTTGATGAAAAACTATGATGTGACCGAGCGTCTGCGCATGGCAAATGCTGTTGGTGCAATGGTGACAACGGTAAAGGGTGACAATGAAGGTTTGCCTGAATACACAGATGTGGAAGTGTTTTTAGGACAGAAAACGCTAGTTGAAAGGTAAGGGTCTTATGAAAAAATATGAAGTGATTCACCAACTGAAAGAACATAAAATTGTAGCGGTCATTCGCGGAAGTTCGGTTCAGGAAGCGACAGAAATTATTCAAGGTGCTGTACAAGGAGGAATTCGCCTTATAGAGCTTACATATACAACACCATTTGTTCAGGGAGTATTTGAGAAAATCCGTTCTTTAGATGCAATCATAGGAGCTGGAACCGTATTAGATTCGGAAACGGCAAGACATGCCATTTTATGTGGTGCAAAATTTATTGTCAGCCCGAGCTTTAATGCGGACATCGCGAAATTATGCAACCGCTACGGCATACCCTATTTACCAGGGTGTATGACTTTAAATGAAATAGTAACCGCATTGGAAGCGGGCTGTGACATCGTAAAACTTTTCCCGGCGAACCATTTCTCACCCGGCTTTATCCGTACGGTGAATGGGCCGTTGCCTCATGTGGAAATTATGCCGACAGGCGGGATTAACGCCAACAATATGCAGGAGTGGCTCGATGCAGGTGCTGTCGCTGTAGGGATCGGCAGTGATTTAACGAAGGCCTATGCGACAGGTGGAATAGATGCTGTCGTAGCTGCAAGTCAGGAATATTGCAGGAAGCTGTAAGCAGAGTTTGGTTGACAGTTAGTTCACTCCTCATATTCTCCATTTAAAACGTCAAAACCTTTTATCAATGATTGGTTTTGACGTTTTATTATTTATTCTTAAACACCCACAAACCGTCTACAGTTAGTCAATAAAAAATTAATATTAAGAATCCGATATAACGAGTGGTAAAAGTGTAATTAATAACCAATAACGGGAGCGCATTAATTTTATTTTATCAGTATAATATTTCCATATGCATACATAACGAGTCTGCACAATGTTATACAAGAAATAAAATGAAGCAGGAGGCTGTTTATGAAAACGATGTTGCAGTTACCTTTCCAATTAAAAAGCTTTTTGGAATTGGGTGATGCTGTACTGATTACAGACAGTGATCATATTATTTTAGCTGTTAATGATACATATGAAGAGGTAACAGGCTTTGAAAGAAATAAAATCATCGGTGTGAAAGCGGGCTTTATTAAATCGAACCTTACGAGTAAAGAAACGTATCGGTCAATGAAAGATTCATTAAAGCAGCATATCCCTTGGTCAGGAATTTTTGTGAATCGAAAGAAATCCAGGGAACTTTGGCATTCATCTATTACCATTACGCCTTTCAAAATTGAGGATGAATGGTTTTATATAGGAGTTTTTCGCGCGTTAGAACAGCTGGAAGAGGGCTTATACTTATCGGAAGACAAGATGATAGAAGTGCAGAGAGAGCTGTTGAAAGTGCTGGCCATCTCCTGTGAAATCCGTGATCCCGGAACGGAAGAGCATTTACTAAGAGTTCAGGCATTGACGGAAAAACTTCTGAAGGCACACAATGAGAAAAACAACCTTCAATTAGAATCTAATTATATGAACAATGTGATTCATTCCAGCATACTGCATGACATCGGAAAAGCGGGTATGCCAGAAGGAATTTTATATAAACCGGGTGCATTGTCCATTTATGAAAGAAAAATAATCGAGATGCATCCGTTGACAGGGGCAGACATTCTTAACAAAATGTCGAAGGAAATCAATTATGATTTTATAAAAAGTATGGAAGTGGCAGAAAATATTATTTTGTATCACCATGAAAAATGGGATGGAACGGGCTACCCATTCCAGTTAAAAGGCGAGCAGATTCCACTTGAAGCAAGAGTCGTATCAATCGTCGATGTGTTTGATGCGTTAACGACGCGCAGACCGTATAAAGATTCCTGGCCTGAAGAAAAAGCATTGGCATTTATTGAGGATAACAAAGGTAAACATTTTGATCCGTTAATTGCGGAAACGTTTATCAGCCTGTTTTAAATATGGGTCCGGTATTACACCGGACTCATTAATTTTAAGATGAAATTTATTAATAGTGGTGCTAACATATTAGAAGTTCTCGGCAGCTTATTAGAAGACCTCGACCACTTATTTGAACATCGGCGACTTATATTAGAAGATCGGTGTTTTATTAGAACCTTTTCGGGTTTATTAGAACATCTCACCACTTTATTAGAAACATAGTAAGTAAATAGTAGTGAAAGGGGAGGAAAACAAAAAACCAGTCCCCGGTATGGTTACCGGAAACTGGCCGTTTCTCCTTCATAATAAATTAAGCCGTTTTCTTAATCTGCAACGCCATCGCTGCACCGAAGAATTCATAATGAATTTTCTCAGCAGGTACACCCAGCTCAACTAAGTATTGGATTACAGTTTCCATGAATACTGTTGGACCACATACATACACTTCTGTACCGGGAACAAGGAATTCCTCGATTTGCGCTTTTGTAATATAGCCGTCTAAATCTGAATATACCGCTTTATATTTACCGTCTGTCGCTGCAACGTTTTCTTCGATTGTTTCTTTAAATGCCGCTACATTTTCATTGCGTGCACATTGGATAAATGATGCTTGGCGGCCTTCAATTGTTTTTAGCATCCCTTGTAATGGTGTTACACCAACACCACCGCTGATGAATAGAACTGGGCTATCATTTTCCACTAATGTGAATACACCTGCAGGAGCACTTACATCCACTTTTGTACCGATTTCTGCTTTGTGCAGGAAGTTTGAAACAATTCCGTTTGGTGTTACATCATCTTCACGTTTTACAGAAATGCGGAAATAATCTTCCGAACCGTCTGTTAATGTATATTGGCGGTTCATTAAGTATTGTTCACCAGGTACTTGTGTGCGCAATGTAATGAATTGTCCAGCTTTGAATGGAGGCAGTTTCTCGCCGTTAACTGGTTTTAAGTAGAATGATTTTACTGCTTCGCTTTCTTCCGCAACTTCTGCAATTGTAAATTCTTTGAATGCGCGCCAGCCTCCAGCATTTTCTGCTGCTTTGTATAAATCTTCTTCAACAGAAATGAATACATCCGCAATAACTCCGTAAGCTTTACCCCAAGCGTCGATAATTTCATCTGTCGCCGCATCTCCAAGAACTTCTTTAATCGCTTCTAATAAATACTTGCCGACAATCGGATAATGCTCCGGTAAAATGCCTAAACTTACATGTTTATGGGCAATTTGAACAACAGCCGGAACGATTGCCTCCAGGTGATCGATGTGAACTGCTGCTGCATAAACCGTGTTTGCCAAAGCTGTTTGCTGACGATCTTTCTTTTGGTTTGTATGGTTAAAAATATTTAATAATTCAGGGTTTTCTCTGAAAAGGTTTGAATAGAAAGTTTTAGTAATTGCTAATCCGTGTACCTCCAATACAGGTACTGTTGATTTAATAATATTAATTGTTTGTTGTGCTAACATATAGTGCACGTCCCCTCAAAATTGGTTAGTTTGTTTCTTGCACCATCAATATACTGCTAAAAAAATGTTAAAGCAATATCAAAAATACATCTTTAACAGATCTGTCACAAAGATATATAAAGAATACATCTTTAACAAAATGGACACAAAACATTATAATGAATTCATCGATAAACATAAGCCGTTCTATTCGAACATTTTATTTAAAATGTTATACTTAAGTTGAAGAAAGATGGTGAACAGCGTGCGGTTAACAGTATATACAGATTATTCTTTACGTACGCTCATGTATTTAGGTGTACGGGGCAGAGAAAATTTAGTTACGATTCAGGAAATTGCAGATGCGTATCAGATATCCAAAAACCATTTAATGAAAGTAACCCATGATTTAGGGAAACATGGCTATATTGAAACGATTCGCGGACGCGGTGGCGGCATTCGTCTGGCAGTGGAACCTGAACAAATCAATATCGGTGATGTTGTCCGTAAAACAGAAGATGACTTTCACCTTGTAGAATGTTTCAATCCGGAAGGAAACCTTTGCAAAATATCACCGGAGTGCAGGCTGAAATTTGCTTTACAGGAAGCATTAAAAGCGTATTTAGCTGTGCTTGATACCTATACATTGGCGGATGTGCTCGTATCGAAAGACATTTTAAGTGAATTATTCGGCATTACCCAAACTAGTAAATAATCATTTACTAGTTTTTATATACATAAAAATAAACGGATAAAGAGGGAAGCTATGAAAAATACAGTTTTTATTACAGGTGCGACAAGCGGTATTGGACGCATCATTACAGAATTGCTTGTAAAAGAAGGTCATACTGTTTATGCAACCGGCAGAAATGACAGTGCCATTAACTATTTAAATGGGATAGGAGCGGTCGCCTTTAAAGCGGATTTAAGAATTCCATCTCATATAGATGAAGTCGTATCGCAACTACCACCAATCGACATCGCCATTTTAAACGCCGGACTGGGCTATTTTGAAAGTGCAGTTGATTTAGCAGACCAGGAAATCGACCAGATGCTCGATGTAAATGTTCGTGCGCCGATTTACTTGGCGAAGCGTTTGGCACCGGCAATGATTGAAAGAAAGAATGGTCATTTTATCTTTGTCGGCTCACAGGCAGGCAAGGTCGCTACGAAAAAAGCGAGTGTTTATGCAGCGAGTAAACATGCAATTACCGGTTTTGTGAATGGCCTTCGTCTGGAGCTGGCGGAATACAATATACACGTTACCGGAATTTATCCGGGACCGATTGATACACCGTTTATTCAAAAAGCCGATGCAACAAACGCTTATAAAGAAGCAATCGGGAAATTTCTGTTACCGGCTGAAAAAGTCGCGAAAGAAGTTGTCCATGCAATCGAGAAGCGTCCGCGTGAAGTGAATCTGCCTCGTATTATGAGTGTAACGAGTAAATTATATGCGGTAGCGCCAGCACTTGTAGAATTTGTCGGCAAAGGATTCTTTAATAAGAAGTAAGTGTGAGAGCATTCGATTTTTAATCATAAAAATTGAACTGCTCTCTTTTGAAATCTGCTGCAATTAATAGCATATTTATGCATGAACGAGAGCTTGTGAAAACTTCCGGAATGAATGTTTTTAGATTGTATCAAAAAGTGAAAAAATTTATATAAATGCAGTTGCGTTTATTTTTATAACGTGTTACTATTCGTGTATAAACTATTAATTCAATGTATAAACATACATCATTTGGGGGCAATTAACATGGCGAACAAGAAAGTCGTATTAGCATATTCAGGTGGTCTTGATACATCAGTAGCAATTCCGTGGTTAAAAGAACAAGGTTGGGACGTAATCGCAGTATGTCTTGATGTTGGTGAAGGTAAGGACTTAGAATTTATCCGTAACAAGGCACTTCAAGTAGGTGCTGTTGAATCATATATGATCGATGCAAAAGATGAGTTTGCAGAAGACTTTGCATTAATCTCATTACAAGGACACACTTGGTATGAGCAAAAATATCCATTAGTTTCTGCATTATCTCGTCCATTAATTTCTAAAAAATTAGTAGAAATCGCAAATGAAACAAATGCCGATGCAGTAGCACACGGTTGTACTGGTAAAGGAAATGACCAAGTACGTTTTGAAGTATCAATTAAAGCATTAAATCCGGATCTTGAAGTATTAGCACCTGTACGTGAGTGGGGCTGGAGCCGTGACGAAGAAATCGAATATGCAGCAAAACACGGTGTTCCAATTCCTGCAACACTCGATTCACCATTCTCGATTGACCAAAACCTATGGGGCCGTGCAAACGAAGCTGGCGTAATGGAAGATCCTTGGGTTGCACCACCAGAAGAAGCATACGGTTTAACGGTTTCATTGGAAGAAGCACCAGATACACCGGAATACGTTGAAATCGAATTTATTGAAGGAAAACCTGTTTCAATTAACGGAATTCAAATGAAACTAGCAGACTTAATTCAAGAATTAAATAAAATTGCCGGTGAACACGGTATCGGCCGTATCGACCACGTTGAAAACCGTCTAGTTGGTATTAAATCTCGTGAAGTATACGAAATTCCAGGTGCGAAAGTGTTATTAACAGCGCATAAAGAATTAGAAGATATTACATTAGTAAAAGAATTGGCGCATTTCAAACCAATCATTGAACAAAAACTATCTGAAATTATCTATAACGGTCTTTGGTTCAACCCGATCCGTACAGCTCTAGTAGCGTTCTTAAAAGAAACGCAAAAGTATGTAAACGGAACAGTTCGCGTAAAACTTTACAAAGGTCATGCGATTGTTGAAGGACGTAAATCTCCAAATTCTCTATACTCTGAAGAATTGGCGACATATTCTAAACATGACCAATTCAACCACGCTTCAGCTGTAGGCTTTATCGAATTATGGGGTATGCCAACAGTTGTAGCATCAGAAGTAGCAAAAAGCACAAAACAAACAGTAAATAAATAATTAGATATACGGTTAATGAAGTGAGCGATTCGGAACCCGAGTCGCTTCTTCTATTATGAGGAACAAAAGTTGAGGAGTGAAACTACTATGGCAAAATTATGGGGCGGTCGTTTCCAAAAGTCTGCAGAAAGCTGGGTTGACGAGTTCGGGGCATCGATTGGCTTTGATCAGCAGTTAGTATTGGAAGATATTGAAGGATCTGTAGCGCATGTCACAATGCTTGGAGCACAAAATATTTTACCAAAAGAAGATGTCGAGAAAATTCTGGATGGTCTGGCACAATTAAAAGTAAAAGCCGAAGCAGGGGAACTGGAGTTTTCAGTTTCAAATGAAGACATCCATTTAAATCTTGAGAAAATGCTGATTGATCTGATCGGTCCAGTTGGCGGGAAGCTGCATACAGGGCGCTCACGTAATGACCAAGTCGCAACAGATATGCACTTATTTTTGAAAAAACGCGTACCTGAAGTGATCGGTTTAATCGAACATTTCCAAAAAACGATTATCGAACAGGCGGAGCAGAATGTGGATACGATTGCACCTGGCTACACGCATTTACAGCGTGCGCAGCCGATTAGTTTTGCCCACCATTTAATGGTGTACTTCTGGCAGCTGCAACGTGATAAAGAGCGTTTTACAGAATCGATGAAACGCATTGATATTTTGCCATTAGGTGCCGGCGCGATGGCAGGTACAACATTCCCGATCGACCGCTTAAAATCGGCAGAACTGCTTGGATTTGCGGAAGTGTATGCCAATTCTATGGATGCGGTAAGTGACCGTGACTTTATCGTTGAATTTTTATCAAATTCAGCATTATTAATGACACATTTATCACGTTTTGCGGAAGAAATTATTATTTGGTCGACAGATGAATTTAAATTTATCGAGCTGGATGATGCGTTCTCAACGGGTTCATCCATTATGCCACAAAAGAAAAACCCGGATATGGCGGAACTGATCCGCGGGAAAACAGGCCGTGCTTACGGAAACTTAATGGGGCTGTTAACAGTTTTAAAAGGTACGCCGTTAACATATAACAAAGACATGCAGGAAGATAAAGAAGGCATGTTCGATACGATGGAAACGGTATTAGGTTCACTGAAAATCTTCGAGGGCATGGTTCGTACGATGACGGTCAATAAAGCGCGTCTACACAGTGCGGTACATTCAGACTTTTCGAATGCAACAGAGCTTGCGGATTATTTGGCGACAAAAGGAATGCCGTTCCGTGAAGCGCATGAAGTAACAGGGAAGCTTGTATTTACATGTATCCAGCAAGGAATCTACCTACTGGATTTGCCATTGGAAGAAATGCAGAAAGAATCTGCATTAATTGAAGAAGATATTTATGCAGTACTTGCACCAGAAGCTGCGGTGAGCCGACGTAATTCATTGGGCGGCACAGGTTTTGAGCAAGTGGCACTTCAAATCCAAAATGCGAAACAGCTATTAGTTTAACAATGGATGTCCTGTAAAAATTTTTACAGGGCATTTTTGTTCCTTTTTTTGGTACTTTTACTTAGTCAATTTCAAAATTAGCAGTATAATAATAGGTAACTTAAAAAGAAAGGTGTCTTTTTATGACGAATGCGAAGACTTCACAAACATGGGTGCTTACGTTATTTGCACTTGGCGTATTTATGGCGGCACTCGATAATGGAATCATCAGTGCAGCTCTCACTACGATCAACAGCTCGTTCAATGTTGAAGCAAACTGGGGAGCTTGGGGTGTCACGTTGTATACTCTTGGCTTGGCAATCAGTGTTCCGATCGTAGGGAAACTTTCGGACCGTTATGGACGAAAAAAACTGTTTATTGTTGAAATTGCATTGTTTGGTCTAGGTTCACTGCTCGTTGCACTAAGCCCGAACTTTACGTTTTATTTAATTTCCCGCTTTATCCAGGCGATGGGCGGAGGCGGTATTTTTATTATCGGTACTTCGTATGTCGTGAGTACACTGCCAGCAGAAAAGCAAGGGAAAGCATTAGGATTACTTGGCGGGATGAACGGGGTTGCCGCTGTTTTAGGTCCGAATATCGGAAGTGTCATTTTGGATCTGACAGGCAGCTGGCATTGGCTGTTTTTAATTAATGTGCCAATCGCAATTTTCCTTGTCATCATGGGTTTTCTCAAACTGGAAGAAACGAAAGACGCAGCACCCGGCAAGCTTGATATGACGGGTACGGTCCTACTTTCTGTCGCTATTTTAGGGATTATGTACGGACTGACAAATATTGAGGGCATCAACTTCTTTAGCTCTCTTATCGAACCAACAGTATATCCGTATTTGCTAGCTGGCATTATCGTACTTATTATCCTTTATTTCTATGAAACACGTCTTGAACGCCGTGGAGGGGACCCGATTTTACCGGTGGCATTAATGCGTCAGCCGACTTATTTACTGACATTGCTGCTAGGTCTTCTTTCAGGTGCGATGCTTGCGGCAATGATTTTCATTCCGGCCTTTTCAGAACAAGTATTGGGCATTAAATCCCAGCATGCTGGGTACTGGATGACACCACTTGCACTAGCTGCAGGTATCGGGGCAGCGGTTGGCGGTATTTTAGTTGATAAGCGTGGCCCGGTTTTAGCAGTACTGTTTTCAGGTCTCGTTGCTGCAATTGGCTTTTTCCTGTTCCCGACATGGATTGATGCCAAATGGCAGTTTGTTATTGCATCCGTAATTGGCGGTGTCGGCATGGGAGTTCTTCTAGGAGCACCACTGAACATATTGGCGACGGAAAAACTCGAAGCAAATAAAGGGACTGCTCTAGCGTCATTATCGTTAATCCGAACAATCGGGATGACGATTGCGCCGACAATATATGCAGGATTTATCGCACGCGGATTCAGCGAAATCCCATCGATTTTTAAAAACGATTTTCAAGGGATTCTGCAGCAAAATGTACAACAGGCGAATTTATCGGAACAGGCAACTGCGGAACTTGCACAAGTGGGCAGTCAGTTCGCGGCGGGCGGTCAGTTTTCCGAAGACCAAATGATGACTGTCGTCCAAAATATTCAGGATCCGACATTAAAGGAAGTCATTTTGAATTCTGTCAATGAAGTAACAGTCATGGCGGCACAAAACGGCTATGGCGGCTTGTTTTACTCGGCAGTTGTCATTGCCATCTGTATTTTTGCAGTTGGTTTGATTTTAAAACCGATTCGAAAAAAATCACTGGAAATTTAAAAAAGTGTTTTAGGTTGAACGATTTGGGGTAATTTATCTTTAGACTCATGCAAAGCTTGTGTGGGTGTGAAGTCTCTCCCCCAATAGTAGACTTACAAAAAGTGCCCTTTTGCGCATAAAAGGGCATTTTTTGTTGTCTGAAAGCGATGCATTTGTTTTCCGGTAGCCTTAAATTAGAATATTCACAATGTTTTGCGTTATAATTAGCAGCAACAACATGAAACTTTTCATCAAAATTTACGTAAATACTAGTAATACATAGAATGGAGGAATCGAACATGGCTGAAAATCCATTATTTGATGATTTAAATAAACGAGCTGAGCAAGAGCCGGCACCAACGACTGATATAGTCGAACAACCACAAAAACAACTTGTTTCGGAACAGGAGCTTTCTCAAATCCGTCAGCGTCAGGAACAATTAAAACAACAGCCGCAAGTTCAGCAGCTTGCAGAAAAAATTGACGTGAAAAACCAAATCGCGGTTCTCGAATTCGGTAAAGAAACGGCTCAGGGCATTTCAACATTTTCAGATCGTATGCTTGCAACAATTAAACAAAGCAATTTGGAAAAATCAACTACATTACTAAACAATTTAAATAAAATTATGGACCGCTTTGATCCCCAGGATTTCCAGGAGGAGCAGAAAAAAGGCTTCCTGAAAAAACTGTTTTCAAAAAGCAAGGAGCAATTGGAGCGCATTTTATCTAAATACGACACGATGAACAAAGAAGTCGATGTCGTTTATAACGAAATTCAGAAGTATGAAGTGGAAATGAAACAAAACACGGTGCAGCTGGAACAAATGTATGATGAGAACTTAAACTACTTCCATACGTTAAGCGAGCATATTGCGGCAATCGATATTAAAGTAAATGATTTACGACAGCAACTGCCGGCATTGTCAGCGAAAGCGGATTCCGGTGACCATGAAGCAATTATGGAGCTTGAAACGGTTACACGCGGAATCGAGTTACTGGAGCAACGAGGCTACGATCTTGAAATGGCACAGCAAGTTTCATTCCAGTCAGCGCCGCAAATTCGTTTAATGCAGCAAGGGAACAACCATTTGATCGGAAAAATCAACTCAGCATTCGTGACGACAATTCCGATTTTCAAACAAGGTCTGATCCATGCCGTTACAATGCAGCGACAAAAGCTTGTTTCCGATTCGATGGCTGAACTGGACCGTCGAACAAATGAAATGCTTGTACGAAACGCGGAAAATGTGCGACAAAATTCAGTGAACATTGCGCGTCAGGCAGGCAGTCCGAGCATCAAAGTTGAAACGATCGAAACAACGTGGAAAACGATCATTTCCGGTATTGAAGAAACAAAACAAATTCAGGCAGAAACAGTGCGCAATCGTGAAGAAGGTCGTAAGCGTATTGAACAATTACAGCTTGAATATGAAAAATTAAAGAGCATGTAATCAATACATTATTCTTACAGGCATCGAGCAACCATTGCTCGATGCCTTTTATCATTTTTCGGAACGCCCTTTACTTTTTTTAAAATGCCAAGCTTTTAATATTTTCAATTATAGGAGGGTTGGGGGGCTGCCATCTATTGTGGCATACACCTAATATTCGATAAATATATATTCAAAAATACGAATTAACATTCAATTTAAAAGCTTGTTATATTAGGCAAATTAGCGGTCTAAAATTTCCTCTTGGTGATTAATTAGGGGTGAATTTGGTGAAATTGGGTAAATAACAACAAAAGAAGATTTACACAAGTATTGCCATGAGGGAAGGGAAGACAAAGATGGAAAAGAACTTAATGAAAATCGACGAATTTCTTAAAATGCCGAAAAGTGTTATACGCAGAGCAAATGAACGGGACGTATTGAGTATAAAGAATGAGCTGCTGATATTAATGAATGAAAAAAGCGATATGTATGATAAGGCACATATCCGAAAATTAATTAATGAAATACAGTTTTTAAATGTGTTTGTAGTAAAGGATGATTTTGATAAAACCGTATTTTCCTACGAACCCCCAAAGTATGCATCACCCCGTGTAACGATTAAAGAAAGTGGTTGGATTGAGCTAATCAAATAATAAGTACTATATTCCCGACAATGGAATCATGATAAAATTTTATTATGATTAGAACGTTGGAAGAAGGTAGTAGTTGTGGAACGATTGAAAGGCATAGCGATGATAATAGTAGGCTCGATGTTTTGGGGGGCTACCGGTCCGATGATGGAATGGCTCCTGCAAAATACAGCAATGACCGCACAGTTTATGCTTGCAGTACGATTAACGATCGCAGGTATTTTAATACTTGGCATTGCAGCTATGCAGAAAAAATCGGTATTCTCCATTTGGAAAAACCGGAACCATTCCGTACAGTTACTTGTTTTCAGTGTAATCGGAATGGTAGGGTTACAATTTACGTTTGTAAAGTCAATTGAAGTGAGCAATGCGATAATTGCAACACTATTGCAGTTTTTAGCGCCCATCTTCATCGTGATCTATACATCGGTTATTGGGAAGGTTCTTCCTCCACGCAGTCAACTAATCGGTATTTGCGGTACGCTTTTCGGGCTGTTTCTATTGCTGACAAATGGCTCGGTTTCTGGGTTACTTGTAAGCAATGAAGCGCTTGTATGGGGGCTGCTGTTAGGATTTACGTATGCATTTTATACACTGTATCCTGCTCGGTTAATGGCTGAAGTAGGGGTAATCATTATAATCGGCTGGGGTATGATTATAGGCGGGCTTATATTTTCGGTAACGGGACAGCTTTGGGAACCGGAGCAATGGCTGTTGCTGCTGGATCCGGTAAATGTAGTCATCATTATTGCTACGGGCATTTTGGGATCCTTCGCCTATATTTTATTTTTAACAAGCCTGAAATACATATCACCAGTTGAAACGAGTATTTTATCGAGTTTCGAACCGTTGACGGCAATGGCGATTTCCGTTGTCTGGCTCGGTGCGACATTGTATAACTGGCAGTATGTCGGTATTTTATTAATGCTAGTATTTGTCGCCTATTTATCAATTGCCGGGAGCAAAAAGTCTCCCACTTCGAATGTCTAAGTGAATGTCACTTAGGCATTTTTGGGTATAGAAAACGAAGGAGGCGTTGTTATGGAAGCATTCGATTTTTTTACATTGCATGAAAAGGATATAAAAGATGATATTAAACGCTTAGTATTAGCCGATTCACCTTCGCAAAACAAAGAGTTGCTTGATCTATGCAAAGATGTACTACAGTCGATGTTTTATGACTATTTTCATGTGAAGGCAACGGAATATGCGATGGAGCATAACGGCAATCATCTCCGCTTTGAAATGGGCGAAGGAACCGAACAGATTTTAATGATCGGTCACTATGATACCGTTTGGGATAAAGGGGCTTTACCGTACCGGGAGGAAGAAGATAAAATTTTTGGTCCTGGTATTTTGGATATGAAATCAGGTCTCGTCAGTGCTATCTGGTTTTTTAAATATGTCCAAAAAATGAATCTACCTTTGAAGCGGCGGGTTGTTTTTTTCCTGAACAGCGACGAAGAAATTGGAAGCCCTACATCCAGAGCGCTAATCGAAGAAGAAGCAAAAAAGTCGGTGGCGGCTTTTATATTGGAGCCTGCTGTTACTGTTTCGGGTGAACTGAAAATTGCGCGGAAAGGGACATCCAGGTATTTACTGAACATTCGAGGGCTAGCATCGCATGCGGGCAATAATCCGCGGGATGGTGTCAGTGCGATTACGGAAGCAGCAAGGCAAATCCTGAATATTGATGCACTCAACGATTACGAGAAGGGGACAACGCTGAATGTCGGTATGATTCAGGGCGGCGGTAAACTGAATGTCGTACCTGATGAAGCGCACGTAGGAGTCGATGTCCGATCGGTTACTCGCACAGAGCAGGAACGTATCGACGATTATTTTGAAGAGCTTAAACCATATGATCAGCGTACGAAAATCGAAATCGATGGGGGAGTTAACCGGCCGCCGATGGAACGTGATGAAGACAGCGAAGAATTGTTCGAAATTGCGCAGGAAGAGGCGGAGGAACTTGGTTTTGATGTAGATGAAGCGTCAGTCGGCGGTGCAAGCGACGGCAATTTCACGTCGTTATACACGCCAACATTGGATGGTCTTGGACTAGTTGGGGACGGTATTCACGCAGAACATGAGCATATTTTAAAAGAGCATATCATTGAACGTTTTGCACTTTTGACGAATACATTGCTGGAAGTTGTGAATGAAATTGAGATGGAGGGGAATCGGAATGACGGCTGAAACACTGGCTCACTTGATAAAAGATTCGAATCGTACGGTCGTGCTGACAGGTGCGGGGATGTCGACTGAATCGGGCATACCGGATTTTCGCTCGTCAACAGGCTTGTGGCAAAATATCGATCCACGTATTGTTGCCTCTACAGAAAGTCTGCAAAAGAACTATGAACAGTTCCGTGAGTTTTACCAGATGAGGATTACCGCATTGGTCAATTGCAAACCCCATCAAGGACATCTAATATTGGCGGACTTCGAAAAGCGCGGACTTGTTTCGCTTATCGCTACCCAAAATGTCGACCAGCTTCACCAGCAGGCCGGAAGTAAAAATGTAGCGGAACTTCATGGCAATATCGTGTCAATTCGCTGTCAAAAATGCGGCAAACCCCATGGGAAAGAGCAGTTTTTGAATTACAGTATTTGCACATATTGTTCGGGGAAATTACGACCGAATGTAGTTCTGTTTGGTGAAACATTACCGACGGAGGCATGGGAACGTACGCTACACGAAATACACGAGGCAGACCTTGTCATAGTGATCGGCACAAGTTTGGAAGTATACCCTGTCAATCAGATGCCGAGCATGTCGAAAGGGAAGCTCGTCTATATTAACCGCGAGCAAACATCCACGAGCTTACATTATTCTTTTGATTTAGTGTTGGAAGGGTCGGCCGGGGAGATTTTGGCGGATGTTCATCGAGAGTTGGGGGATTTCAAAAAGTTATAACAAAGCCTGTATGAAAATGCAGGCTTTTTACTTTGGCAGTAATGAAAGCTATAAACAACAAATTGCAAATTTACAAACATTTACTCAAGTACTCCTTTATAATAGAATTTAGTAATTATCCCTAAAAGGAGAATATGTAACATTATGCAATTATCTATTTACACGAAAAATCCGCATGCGAGAGCAATTTCACATTTACTGGCGAAAAACCCGGCTACCGTTTATGAGCGCAAAGTAAAAGGGCACGCAGTACGATTTGTATATCATAAAATGACAGATGACGAATTATACGCTTCCATCTTTGTTACACCTGATTCATTGGCGCTTGTAAAAGACAATGAAGCGTTTGATATTACCCATTACATTAATGACCGTGAATTTGCTGTAAGTACCATTTTCTTATCGCTTATTCGTTCAGCTTTAGGCACAGCGCTGAACGGAAAGCCTAAAGAAGAATATTTACAATTTGCAGCAATGGACTTTCCGTTTACATTTGAGTTTGGTCCAATTTCATCAAAGCTCACAGACGAGGAACTCCGAAATTTATGGGAACCGTTAGGCTATGAAGTAACGATTAACACAATGACTGACGCTAAACGCGCACGATTCTTAACGCTTGCAAATACCATTACGTTAAAGAAAGCACTACAGCAAATTTTTATATTAATCCCGGTTATGGATGACTATAAGCATTATTTTATTGATGAAGCCGAGCGGGAGCGTATAGAAAACTACGGTGAAGGCTGGCTTGAAACTCATCCGATGCGTGAATTTATTTACAAAAAAGCATTGCGCTTTAAACAATTGTACATGACAGAAGAGAATGAGCAAAAAGTCGATAAACCATCTTTAAATACGCGTCGCTATGAAACAATTGCCGAGGCAGTAACAGCATTAAAACCTGAAACGGTTATCGATATGGGGGCAGGAGAAGGGAAGTTATCGATGCTTCTTGCGCATATCGATACGATTAAAAAACTGTACAGTGTAGATCCTAGTAATCATGCACTTGCTAAAATGCAAAAACGTTTTGCCGATCAGCAATTTGCTACAAGACCTATTATTAAGTGGGGATCACTTTACTATGAGGATAAAGAGTTTACAGAGGCGGATGTCTTTATTTTATGCGAGGTTATTGAACATATAAATGAGGAACGACTGCCTCAAATGATGCAGCTCATCACACAAAATTATACGCCTAAGCATTTAATTATTACGACACCAAACGCAGAGTATAATACAGTTTACGAACTTGAAGATATGCGCCACGATGATCACCGCTTTGAATGGAATCGCAAGCAGTTTGAGGCATGGTGTAAAGCAGTTGCGCCAAACTATGATTTACAATTTGAAGGGATCGGTTCTGTACATGAACAATATGGTGCTCCTACTCAAATGTGTATCATGACAAGGAGAGATTCACATGCAATTTAAACTTCCAAACGGGGCCATCGTACTTGTAATAGGGCCATCGAATAGCGGGAAATCCACATTACTGCAATCATTAGTCGATTCAGGTCAGCTCCTTGAAAGCGAGATCATTAGCTCTGACTACTATCGTCGGCTTGTGGCGGATATAGATTTCATCGATTTTACAGCGGTATCTAAAGATGATGAGGATATTGTTTATGAAGAATATCAGCGTATTTCAGAACAGGCGTTTCACGCACTTCATACGGTTGTGGAAGCCCGTGCAAAGCTAAATAAAGTATCGATAATTGATGCCACAAATTTACGCGGCTTTGAACGTGTCAAATATTTTGGAATTGCTAAACGTCATCATGTACCTGTTTTAGCGCTAATTTTGAATACACCAAAAGAGCAGCTGCTTGCACGTGATGTGTTGCGTGATAACCCTAGAGGTCGTAAACGTGTGCTGCAGCAATTTAATACGTTGAAATATGAGTTGAAAACAATAAAGAAAGAGCCATTCGCCAAAATTTATAAAGTAAATGACGAAAGCGTCGAGATAGTGCGAGAACCGAATAAGCTTTGTTTAGAAATCGAAAGCGGTTTTGATATTATCGGGGATATTCACGGCTGCTATGATGAGATGCTTGTGCTCTTGAAGGATCTTGGATATGAGCAGCGCGGCGATGTATATGTTCACCCAGCTGGACGCCGGTTAATTTCTGTCGGCGATATTATGAGCCGCGGCCCTAAATCAATTGAAACAATGCAATTTTGGTTGAATCAGATTGAAGCAGGACTAAGCTATATGACAGACAGCAATCATGGCTGGAAATTAGCGCGCTGGTTGGACGGGAAAAATGTATCTCTAAATCATGGGGATGAACTTGTCGAGCAAGAATTTACCGAGTATGAAAAGGTGTATGGAGAAGAGGCTGCTAAGGCACTAAAAGAACAATTTGCTAACATGCTTTTAAAAGCACCGTCACATTATATTTTAACGAAAAATAATATGACAAAAGCTGTTGTTACACACGCCGGCATTAAGGACCATTACATCGGGAAGGAATCTAAACGCATATCTGATTTTTGTCGATACGGTGATATTCAGCAAACGGACAGCTCCAGTAAGCCTGTTCGCGGTGATTGGTTCTCGCAGCATAAAACGAGCGAACTGATCATTTGGGGACATGACGTAAAAGTACAGCCGTTTAAAGCAAACCGAACAATTAATATTGACCAAGGTGTTGTATTTGGCGGGGAGCTTACGGCATTTCAATATCCTGAGCAGACATTCAAAAGTGTTAAGGCATTCGCGAATTATGCCGGGACTGAGGGCAACCCTATTTTAGAGGCGAAAAATAAGCGGTTCAGTCCGCCAAATGTTGCACAATTTATAAATGGCTTTGCGGTTCATACAACGAGCGGGGATCAAATAACAATCCCGAAAGAAAATGCATTGGCAGCAATGGATACATTTTCTCACTATACATTGCCCTTGGAGCAGGTAATTTACATTCCGCCAACAATGAGTCCAACACCCCAAACATCTGCGTTACCGGATTACTTGGAACACCCTGCAGATGCTTTTCATTACTATAAGAAAAACGGTATTCAAAAATTGATTGCCCAGAAGAAGCATATGGGTAGCCGCGCTGTGATCTTTATTGCAAAAAATAAAGAAGTTGCAAAAGAGCTCATTAACAGTGATAGCCTGGGCTACATTACAACTCGTACAGGCCGCGCCTTCTTTGAACAAAAAGAGCAGCAACAGATGGTGGAGAATATTCATGCTGAGCTAGTCGGTAAAAATTACTTCGAGCAATTTAATACAAATTTCGTCTTAATGGATGCCGAAATATTACCATGGAATTTAAAAGCACAAAGCTTAATCGATCAACAATATGAAACGGTCGCTGAAAATGCGTTGATGGATCGCTATAAACTTATCGAAAAATTGAAAGCAACAGAGCATGTGGACGTGACGAGCTGGATGGAGGAATATACCGATAAATATAAAAATGCTGCACGCTTCGATGCGGTTTTCAAAAACTATTGCTGGCCAACAAATGAGCTTTCAGGCATACAAATAGCACCGTTCCATATTCTTGCACATAGCTCATCAGCAAACTTCCACCAGTCTCATAGCTGGCATATGAAAATGAATGCGTATTTGGCCGAAAACAGCTCGCTATTTATAGCGACAGAATACCGTTTGATTGAAAGCGAGCAGGATGAACAGGAAGTAATAAATTGGTGGAAGGACATGACTGAAAATGGTCATGAAGGCATTGTTATTAAGCCATTTGATTTCCTGGCTTATCATAAAGGGAAATTACTGCAGCCGGCTATAAAAGTACGTGGCCGTGAATATTTACGCATCATTTATGGCATGGACTATACAAATGAAGACACTATGAAGAAGTTAAAACAGCGTAACCCTTCCCGGAAAATGAAGAACGCTTTATTGGAATTTAAATTAGGTCTGGAAGGGATTTCACGCTTTGTAAGTTTGGAAAGCAGCAATCGTGTACATGAATGTGCACTTGCAACGCTTGCGTTAGAAAGCGATACAATCGATCCGCGCTTATAAAATAATATCAGACTCTCTTTAATTCAGTTAATTGGATTGGAGGGAGTTTTTGTTTTGCTGCAAGACTTTAAATTGCTAGGCAAACAAGTAGAAATTAGCCACTGTATAATTAGGTGTGTAAATCCTGAAAAGGAACTTTTTTGAAGCTGTTTCGTTAAAATAACTGATCTTTGAGTGCATGAATCAACATAAAGGGAGGTCGGAAAGTTGAAAAAAGTTATAATTACCGTGGTTGTGATATGTTCAATATTGTTAGGCGGATGTAATAAAATTGAGGTAATAGAAAGCGAGCAGGAAGTTATAGTTTCTTATAAAACCTTATTTGCGGAATTACAAAATGAAATTATAGTATCAGTTACAGAGAAAACGGAACTTGAAAGTGATGCGCTCGCTCTAATGATAGATGGTGGAGCAAGTGATTTAACAGTTTCAGTAGGTTACCCGAAAGATTCAAAAATTGATGCTACGTTGATTCAACAAATAGTAGAAGACTCGATCAATAATATTTCTGAAAAAGATACAACTAGCGAAGAGAGAGTAAAAATAACTATTAAAATCGAGAAATACTAGCAGATAGTATGGTTGAAAAGAGTATGTGGAGGTTTGAAGTTGTTTAAGTATGTTTTGCAAATTATAGCTGGGGTCTTAACATTAGTAGTATCAACTTTTATTGCAAGGTATGAAGGAAGCGCAATTATAGAAAATACATTAGAATGGAAGTACTCAACACCGTTTACTAGTTTGTTTCAAAGGGAGATTATTAATTCGTATGATATTAGCCAACTCGATTATTTCGTTTATGCAGCTAAATTTCAGCCTTTCTTTCCAACAATTATGATAGCAAGTGTCCTCTATATTCTAAGTGTAACTGGCTATTTTCTTATAAAAAGAAAACCGAAATGGGGAATTGGTTTCTGTGGATTAATAGGTTTTATACTCTTATTATTTAGTAGCTTGTTTTATAATTCCACAACTATGGGGGGGAATGTTTTTTTCTGGATTTCCTCAATAAGCGGACTTTTATTTATAGTAATTACAGTTTTACAGTATAAGTTGCATAATACTAAAATGTTAACGGAGGTTAAATAATGCCAGTTATTATGACGAGTGTTTTCTCGGCAATCATCATTTTTATTACTGTTTTTTCTATGATTAAAGTATTAAGTATAGCCTATAAAAGAAAAGAGATTTCTATGTCAAAATATAGAGTGTATGCAACATTTTTTATCGTGGCAGGGATTTTAGTTGCTGCAATAATACCTTTTGGTTATCAAAAAATATATGAAATGATCCTCTAACTGTGTCATGCAATTTAGCATAGTGAAATTATGATTGGAGCTGATTAAAGCAGTGAAACAATTAATACCTATGAATGAAGTTGAATACGATACATACATAAAAGATAAAACGGAGAGGTATGCTCTTACCCTTGAAGAAAATACTTTTGAAATGATAAGTGAAACTGCTTTTGTTAGAGCAGAAAAAGCGATAAAAGGATATTTGCCAAATGGATTCAACACAGAAAATCACGAATTCTATAATATTTTAGAAAATGAAAAAGTGGTAGGTTATGTATGGATAAAAATAGTAAAAGAAAACAAAAGTGCCTTTTTATATGAAATCTATCTCAAAGAAGAGTTTCGTTCTAAAGGGATTGGGAAAAAGGTGATGACTGAGCTTGAATCCCTTTTAGCTGTTCGTAAAATTGCCTTTTTTAAATTACATGTTTTCGGAAATAATGAACATGCTCTAAATTTATATAATAATCTGGGTTTCCGTGTTGCAGGTATCAACATGTATAAAGAAATAGACAAATAAATATTTATTTTAAATCTGTGAATTTATTTTAATATAGGGAGGGGTAGTAATTAGCCCAGCAACTATCGGCTTCCTTAAACTAGCGCGACAATCTGTAAGAAGGTGAGTAATAAAACAAATGAGCCAGCATATGGATACAAAAATTTTGTATTATAAAAAATTTAAAGGTGAAGAAATGCCTATTAACTACATTAATTGGGCTAACAGCATGTTGGAAAACGAAAACTCTACAACATCCCTAAATATCCTTGCTTCTTTGAGAGAACCGTTAAATATTTTTGAAATTGAAGAATATTTTAAAAGAGCTTTGGGTGAATTAGGTATGAAGGAGCCTTCAAATGTAGAATGTGCTAAACACTACATACGTCATTTATTGAAGAAAATATTAAATGATAAAAATAATGCAATAAACTTAGCTTATGAAATATATGAAGTGGTGCGTGAACACTTTTTTAATGAGGAGTTAGAGATATGGTATATATGGTATGGAATAAGTGAAATGATAGACGACTTTCGATATGGAGATAATCCAAGAAACATCACTCATGAATACCTAATTTCCATTATTGTACACGAAACGAAAAAACAATTAAGTAACAAGTTTTATATTTACTAAGGTGATTTTTCTTAAAAAACGTATTTCAACAAACCTGTGTTTTCCTTGAAAATGTAAAGGTCTTTTTGCGTTAAGTACTGGTTTGCGACATCGGTATAAAATGCTGCATTAACAATATCAAAAGAATAGGCACGAAATGCTGATATAACTACATTCGTGCCTTACTGCTGTATTCCCAATCTTTTATTTGGAAACGTTATTTTGTTTGAAGATGTGTAAGCTTATACTCCATAAAAGGATATATTCTACCAGGTATAACTGTTGATTCCACATAAATTATTCTTTTTGCACCCATTTTTAAGTAAAATTCATATGCATTTGGATCACTATTAAATTGGAAGCTACTTAATCCAAATTCTTCCGCCTTCAGTAAAATATCTTTCCATAATAATCTCCCTAAGCCTTGACCAATGTATGTAGGGGCTACAAATAAGGATTCTAATTCTTTCGTTTCTATACACAAACAATAGAACCCTTTAATAGCCTTTTCTTCTTCTAGCAGATAAATAACTTTAGACTGGATATCGTCTACTGTAAGTGTTAAAACATCTTTCCATGCATTCATAAAATCATCTGAATAACCCCAATAGCCTTTTGCTTTAAAAGCTATATCCGTCAGTGTCGCTGCATCCTCGACATTTGCTTTTCTTATCTTATTCATAACATATTCCTCTTAATCCATATTTTCAATATGCCGCATTCATTCCAATCAACAAATTCTTAATTCCTGATGAAGGATTGGGCTTAAACTTTTAGTATTTACTTCATCTTTTAATCTCCCTTATTTCGTAATGCGCTGTACAGACGGAAAAAACGAGAAATAGTTTCAATATATTTTAGATTTTTATGAAACGCCCATATCTCCATATATGCCAGTCCTTGAATTAGAATGGTCCTTGTCATTATCTGGCGTTTTCCTTGAAGAAGAGTCTTTTTTTATTGAAAGCCACACATTCAATTAAGAAAAATTGAGGATAATTTCGGTTAATAGTCGTAAAATAGTAAATGAAGGGAATGTTTGGGTATAAGATGGGGGTTCAAATTGTTTTAAAGTTATCGTTGATGGAAATTCTAAATAAGGTTTAACGGACAGAGAACAACTAATTTTACAAAATTCAATTTTACATTTTTCAACAATGACAAATGCAATTATTACAGACGCAGGTGTAATGTTAAACCCGCCGGATGAAGGTACAATTGGGATTACTTTTGTATATCCTGAAGCGCTAGATGCTGAAAAGGAAGTTGAAGTTCGGGAAAGTATTGTTAAAAGATTGAACAGCTTTTTTGTGTCAAATCTTGAATTAAATGCAGTTATTACTTGAAAAATCAATCATCAAAAATTGGGCACTTTTGCTGGAAGACTGTCAGAGTGGTCTTTTCTGAGGAGGAAAGATGAAAAGCAAAAATATTATAAAAATAATAAACTGGGTTACATTTATTATAATTTTATTGGTCGGAATTTTTACAGCAGGGTTTTCGCTGTATGACTTAAGTACACAGGTTGCCTTAGGGGAAGAAGGGCAGTCTCGCGCAGGATTCCGGTGGGGGATATTCCACATCATCATTTTAGTTATAATAGTAATGTCAGCTGCCTTTTTAGGTTTTGCTTGGAAAATATTATTCCCGTTTAATGTACCCATTGCAATAATAATAGCTGGTTTATGCTATCAACTATTTTTCCTTACGTTCACTATTGGTTGGGTCGGTTTAAATGGAACATTTGGCTTCGTTATCGCATTTTTGATTGGAATAATATTAATTATTTCTTACACAGTTTTAAAATTTCTAGAAAGCCGTAAGCGCAGTGAAACGAATTAAAAGGTTCAATGCTATTTTATTTAATTAGGGCTGTTAAGAGGGGGCATTATTATGGGCGGAGATTCTATTGTTTGGTTGGTTATAATTTTGTCTATTTTAATTTGTGATGGAATAGCCGTGTATTTATACCGTATAAAAAAATTCCCTATATGGGCATCGGCAATTTTTATAGCCCTTTTAGTTCCAGTGATCGTTTATATTTTTGTTTCTTTAGGAATTGATTATTTTAAAAAAACCAATACCGATCTGGATGATACAGGAGAAGGAATAGCTTTTGCAGGTGGATTTATTGCAATAGTACTGGCATTCAATGCGATAGTTATGTTTGGAACTGGAGTTATTTTAAATATCTACACTTTCATAAAAAAGAAATAAAGGGTATAACTGCATTTGAAATAATCCTTTGGGTGATAGTTTGTTAAGAATAATTTTTTCGGTAGTATCCGCATTTCTTTGTATTTTAACAATTTCATTATTTAATAAAATACCTTTTCATTTGGGGGGGGGATTTTTAATAAATACAAAATATAAGAGGTTTAAATTGTGAAATATAAGCTTTGGAATGGTGCATCAGCCATTATAAATAAAGATAATCGTGTAGTTGTATCAGTGTCTATAACCTTCAGAGAATGTCCTTAACACATCAATTCGCAACATCGCATAAATTTATGTGGTCTTGTTAAAATCGATGTTAAAACTTGTGTGAAATGTTAGCATATATCGATCGAAATTCTTTCTTTTGAAAGGGATATGGAAAATTTACGCTAAAATGAATTTATATATTGTGAAGTAATGTACTTAAACAAACGGGGCAGTTTAGTTTAATAGCGGAAAAAAGGGGGGCGTCGTTTTTGCAAAAATGTATAAAATGCAATAGTCAATTTGGTTGGAGAAAAATCTTTCAATCTTATAAATGGACATACGGACCACTTGAATGTGACAATTGTGGTTCTATACATAAGATAGCTATTTTTGGGAGATTTACGGTTGCATTCCTGACAATGTTACCATTTCTGATAGTTCAATTTTTTCTTATTCCTTCCGATAATGTCTTTTTAACCATTGGTGGGTCAGGTCTTATGGCAACGGTCTGTTTTTTACTCTCGCCATTTGTTGTTCGATACAAAGAGAGATTGTGAGGAAAACTTTTAGTAACGGAGGGCTTTAGTTTAATTAGGTTAGTAAAATATTATATCAAAATTTTTCGCCCTTTTTTGATTGATTCGAGATATGTTTCGTGTAATGCCATTTGATGTATCATGAATTCTCCTCCAGTTACATTTAATTTTTATTCTAAATGTAATAAATCACTTTTTGAATTGGATGTAGAAAACCCTTGTTGGGTAATATCATGTTTATTACGAGCGAAATATGTATATTCCACTTGTGGTTCATTATCAAATATGACACCAATAAAATATGGATTCGAGGATTCATAACCATCTTCACGATGAGGCACTGTTCGAAATTCCCATGTTTCCCCAGGGTACTTTTTCTCCAAATGCAACTGTATATAACTTACCTTCTTTTCAATTTGTATATCTGTCCAAGATGGACGTACGAAATAAATGATGCCAAAAGACACTAAAAATAATAGAGCCAACCCCTGAATCCTTTTTCTCCGCTTTCCTTTAAAGATAAAAGAAATGAATAAAATAAAAACTAAAATTCCACTGGCTAGCATCAATTGAATAAATTCTATTGGGTGCAATGAATCCCCCCCTTTTTTCAGTTAGTCCGTTAATCAAATTAAAACGTCCCCAAACCTGAAGTGACTATTCTTCCGATTCACTATAAGGATATACATACATATCAATATCAATAAATGCATTGATAGCAGAAGCAAATTGACTAAATTCAGGTGAAATTACCAAACCAGGTGTTTGACCATCATGCATTGTTATCACTAACCACTAGAACTCTTTAATAAATGCGTTCAGTAAAAGAATTAAAATTCCTAATACAACACAAATATCAACAATGACTATACCAATTTTGTTATTATTCTTTTCTTCGTTACGCTGTTGTTTTATTTCCCTATATAAACCTTGCACTTTTCTTTGCATCTGAATTTTATCGTGTTTATTTTTGCTCAATCTTTTCTCCTCCTTTAATTATAATAATATTTCTAGAAGACTTTTCTGTATTCCTTTAAATGTGCCGAAAGCGGTGGCAACTTTTGAACAATGACTTCTACCAATTCCGTTATATAATAGCTGGATTGGTAGTCCTCATTCGGATATTACCAACAACGCTTGGGGAATGCTAAAATTGAACTAATAAAGGTTTGACAAATAGAAGGGGAGAATAAAAATATGAAAGAATTTTGCTGTGAGTATATGGATTATCATGCAAATTTCAAGTGTGATATTCATAAAAATCCTTATGATTGTCCTGATAATATAATTATATTTTATGAAAAATCTAATGACTACGGAATAATAATTCATGATGGTGGTTCTTCAAGAATAGAAATTAACTTTTGTCCATGGTGCGGAAAAAAATTATAATATGTTCCCAATTTGTCAAAGGCTTTAGGGAAATAAGCAAAAGATTATCAATGATGAATAGTGAAAATTAAAATTAAAGGTGTTCTATCGTTCTATGTAATATTCATTGGCACTGAATATACTTAAACTAAAACTAATTAGTTCCATTGGTAAATAATCCTAAGTAAACTGAAACCAAATCAGAGTTCAACCGTATTAGTAGTATTAGTTTACTGGGGTGATGCTAAAATTCTGCAAAATGTGTTAGAAATAATTATAGGGGTTATCTTAACTATTCCACTATATGGGGTATTAATTTGGAGTTATTTCTACCCTGAAGAAAGCTTACTAGTTGGAAAAGGGTGGATGTACAAAGAGGAACCTGAAATATCGGACGGCGCTATTCGTTACATAAAAATTGCATCAGTAACCAGTATTATTGGTTTAACACTATTTTTCGGTATTTTCATATTAGCACAACTTAGAAATTGATACTTTGCAGGGAGATTGAGATCTTGGAATGGCATTACAAGTAAATAAAAAGGGTCATACATAATCGTGCACTTTCCTTTAAAAAGGAAGGTGTATTTTCCAGTAAAGGCCATAATTAGCTCACATTTGAGTTGATAGAAAATATCTGTTGTTACTCTTCTCTTTTCAGCCAATCTTCTAAAGTCATCATCTTAAAATCTTCTTGGAAATCTATTCGGATGGGAGCGATTAATTCAATTGAATTACCATCAGGGTCATCAAAGTATATTGCAGCATGTGCATGTGGATTATTAGGTAATACTAGTGGTTGACGATCTTCATTAAAGCCAAATGAAGTACGAATAGCGATTCCTCTTTCATTCAGCCATTTTTTAGATAAGATGATATCCTCTTTCTCTACTCGAAATGCGATATGACGTATAGAAGGATGATAGGCTAGCTCAACTTTTTCGCTTTCCCATAAACCAAGCCAGCTTTCATCTTTTACAATCCAAAAAAAGCTAAATTATCTTGTTTGTAAGCTAACTCTAATCCTAAATTTCGGTAAAATAAAATGGAGTTTTTTAAGTTACTTACTGGTAAATGTGCTTCATATAAACCTTTTATCATAGTGACACCCCTAGTTTCAAATATTGTATTCATATTACCGTTTTATGGGAGTTACCGCTTCATTCAAAGGTCTAATATTCCTTCATTAAATCCTCAATCTATCTTCTTTAATCAGCATACATGCCGTGATACCCAAACATATTTGTCTATTTATGTTAAAATATAACAGAATGAAATATATTTAAACTAACGAATCGTATAGTAAATCAAGAAAGATTGCTGAAATTTCGAGTTGTTTATGGAGATATTAAATGTCCATTTCAATACATCTGATTTATAAGAAAGGAAGAGAAAAAATCATGTCGATTTTTTATAAAGAGATTGGAGAAGGCTTTCCAATCGTTATGTTGCATGGTTGGACACTTGATCATCAAGTGATGTTACATGCAATGGAACCTTTATTTGAGAATAGAAGCGGTTGGAAGAGAATATATATAGACCTGCCTGGTATGGGTCATTCCCAGTCACAACAATCTATTCAAAATTCTGATGATATTTTAGCATCAATATTGCTTCTTCTGGATGACATTATCCCTAATCAACCGTTTATAATTTGTGGTAATTCGTATGGTGGATATATTGCAAGGGGTATAGTCCATTCACGACAGGATACAGTTCGTGGATTATTGCTGATGGCACCATTAACTATACCTGAAATCGATAAAAGGGTAGTACCACAGCATACCGTCTTAAAAAGAGATTGCAACTTAATATCAGATTTGTCTCCGGAAGGTGCTCACGAATTTTGCTCTATGGGGGTAGTGCAAGGTCAAACTGAGTGGGAGAGGTTTCAAAAGGAAATTTTAGTTCCTTCTCAAAAAACAAATTACGAATTTTTAAACCACATTCGTCAAAACGGGTATGGATTTACCTTCGATATTAAATGTAAACTTGAGTATCCCACGCTCATTATTACAGGGCGTCAGGATAATGTAGTCGGTTACCATGATGCATGGCGATTAATTGAAGATTATCCAAGGGCAACTTTTGCCGTACTTGATATGGCTGGTCATAATCTCCAAATCGAACAAACTGATGTCTTTAACGAGTTAGTTCATAACTGGTTAAACAGGCTTGAGTTAGAAAATTTTAGACCGGTATCACCTTAACGATTAAGATTACGAAGAAACTTAAAATAAGACTCTTTTCAAGAGGAGAATATCATGAGCTATATTGAATCACTTAGAAGTATTATTGGAACAGCACCAATTATTGCTCCCGGATCAGCGATAATTGTGATGAATAACGATAATGAGTTATTACTACAATTGCGTTCCGACACTAAAGATTGGGGAATTCCAGGAGGCGGTATGGAATTGGGCGATAGTTTTGAAGAGACAGCTAAAAAAGAGTTGTATGAAGAAACAGGACTTATTACAAATCACTTAGAAATTTTAGGAGTAGCTTCTGGTAAGGAGTTTTATTATAAATTTCCTCATGGGGATGAGATATACAATGCCACTGTTATCTTTAAAGCTATGGATATAAGTGGAAACTTGAAAAAAGATGAAGAAAGTTTAGAGCTGGCATATTTTCCATTAGATTCTTTACCCGTTTTAAATTATACTACCCAAAAGATTTTAGAAAAGATTGAACTCATAAAGTAGTAGAGTAGGTTTGTATTCCTTTCCGTGGAATAATCCGTGTAAATCTGGATTTTTGCAGTGTTTAAGACTCGTGAACAATCGTGAACCATTCACATTATATACTTTTGAAGTAAATGAAAACGCACAACGATTTTACAAAAAGAACGGCTTAAGTCATATCTAGAGGGCACGAAAATGAAGAAAATTTGCCTGATGTTCTTTATGAATGGATTTCCAATAAATAATTTAATGATAAGAAAATGGAGTGATAGTTTGTTGAGAGTAATTTTTTCAGTTGTATCCGCATTTCTTTGTTTTTTAACAATTTCATTATTTAATGAAATGCCTTTTCGTTTGGGAGAAAAGATTTTTAACTTAATAGTTGCTCCTAATTTATACTTACCATTTGGATTAGGTGTTTTAGGATTTTTATTTGCTATGTTCGGTGTGAAAGGGTATATAAGGCTTACATTACTAGGATTAAATATAGTTGGTTTGGTTGGCTATCTTGTGATATTTCTAATGGCAACAGTGGGTTTTCAAGAGCCATAGTATTTTTTACTTATCATCTAAACAGTATGTAATAGCTAACAATGGAAGGGGCAGCGCATTTGTATCAATATTTTAATGGTTTCGTCATTAGAGAAGGCACTGAAGGGATACCTGCGGAGTTTGTTGAATCCTTGTTTAAAGACGCCGGATGGGCAAAAAATATTCCATCATGGCAAAAAGAAAAATACTCACTAATTTTTAAAAATTCAACTTGGGCATTTACTGTCTGGGATAATGAGAGAATGATTGCGATGGTGAGGGTGATATCTGATCAAATCATGGCAGCGAATATTATGGATTTAGTCGTTTTAACAGAATATAGAGGCAAAGGGATAGGAAAAAAACTTGTTGAGTTATGTATTCAAAAGCTTCCGCATGGAGACTGGTTTGCGCACACTTCAGCAAATAATTTCAAATTTTATGAGAGCTGTGGAATGGAATTAAAAGATTTATCTACCCATGGGACGTGTGTCTATTATGGTTATATCCAAGCAAGGAAAGATGGACACCGTTAAACAATAGCCATATTTGTGAAAAATCTTTGGAAGAGGCGGTTTCATGCGAAATGTTATATGGATAAATGGCAGCCATAAAGATGATACCCGTGTTTTTGATTCGGATTTTGAAGTGGAAGAATGGGCGAGAGCATTATATCCGGATTTCGTTGCGTATTTAAGTGAACAAACAAATGTAGGTTATGCAACACCTGACGAGAAAGTAATTAACTATTTAGCATTCCATTTTCCTCAATGGGCCGATTATATTAATTTAAAAGTCGGCGTTTGTACAGCGGAAATAGAAAGAAACGGTCAAATCATTTATAAAATTTGGACGGTGAAATTATAATATCGTGCGCAATTCTTGAAAAGGAATTGTGTTTTTTCTTAATATGGCGATAATTTAATTTCGGACAAGATACCATTTGAAACCAAAATACAAGAACCATAGGATAGTCTTTTAGAAGGATAATTGGACAACAAGGGAGTTGATGTGTTGATTATAATGGTAAATGGAGCATTTGGTGTAGGTAAAACTACAATTGCAAATAGGCTCTTAAACGAAATTGAAAATAGTATGATTTATGACCCAGAAGAAATAGGTTATATGTTAAGAAATGTTATTCCCATTGATATCAAAAGAACAGAATCCACTAGAGGCGATTTTCAAGATCTGGATTTATGGAGAGAGTTAACAGTTGATATGGCAAAGAAGTTAATTTCTAAATATGAAATCAATCTAATCGTACCAATGACAATCAGAAAAATTGAATACTTTCAATACATATACAACGGATTTAAAAGTATTGATGAACAAACCTATCATTTTTGTTTGAATGCAAGTAAAGAGACCATTTACGAAAGGTTAAGACTACGTGGGGAGGAAGAAGGTAACTGGTGTTTTCAACAAACCGATAAATGCTTAGAAGCCTACAAACGATACGATTTTGGAGAATATATAGAAACTGAAAGAAATAGTATCGACGAAATTATTCAAGATCTAAAAGGAAAGCTAATATATCTTTAAATCAAAATATATCGATTATCAACTACTGGAGGAGGTGTACTCAATTGCTGCCATTTAATGTTGAAGAGATCCCAAGTGAAATATACATGTTTCTTAATAAGGTTAATTCAATGAGCTTTCCACGACAAGGTTATACTTCCAATGTTGGGTTAATTGAAAATGGTCAAGGGATTTATGCACTCAAGAGAACTAAGGGAGAGTTAAACTGTGCTTTGCTAAAACGAGAAGTATCGGTAATTAACTGTTTGACTCAAAAAACAAAATTACCTGTTCCAAAGGTGGAAAACTTCGTTGAACAAGTATATGTAAAGGAATCTTGGGCTCTTATTGAGTTTTTAGAAGGGGAAACTGTACGATCCGCTTTATATAAAGAAAAAAGTAAGGCGAAACGGCAGGAAATAATATATAACTTTGGTAAACTCTTGTGGCAAATTCATTCAACACCTTGTCCTGCTGAACTAATAGGTGAACTTCCTTGGATCGATGAAAGGTTATGCCAGGCAGAATTTAATTTGAGAAATTATCAAGTGGACGGAACTGAGGAATTATTAGAAAGAATCAAATCTATTAAACTGAAAGAATATAATCAAACACTCATACATTGGGATTTTACAATTGATAATGTTTTAGTCAACAACGGCAAAATTACAGGCGTAATAGACTGGGGTGGTGGTGCATTCGGCGATCCAAGATATGACGTATCATTAGCTATACGCCCTAAACCCAATGCCTTTCAGGATGAAACAGATAAACAAATCTTCTTTGAAGGGTATGGGGACAAAATCATTGATGATAATGAGTACGATTATTTTGTAAATGGTTTATATGAGTTTTTTTAATTATGCTGTGTTTAATAAAAATTACGAATGGTTCTATTTGGGAGGGGTATTGAGAAATTTGTAAGAGAAGTGGATATATATGTTAGGATAACAATAATATGATTTTAAGAATAAACTGGAACTTAACAGAAAACTGAAGGTTAAATAAATGTGAGGTGATATTATGAAATATACTTGTCCTTGTTGTGGCTATAAAACGTTAGATGAAGAACCTCGGGGAACTTATAATATATGCAGTATCTGTTTTTGGGAAGATGACGGAGTTCAATATGATGACCCAGATTATGAGGGTGGTGCAAACACGTCATCTTTACGAAAAGCACAGAAAAATTACCTGTTATTTGGAGCCTGTGAAGAAGGGTGTAAGGAATTTGTTAGAGAACCAAATGATAAAGATGCAAAAGATTATAACTGGAAACCATTATAGGTCAAACCACTTTCTAATAGAAAGATATTGATAAATTATATAATGCAGCAAATTATTTAGTGTGAAATAAATGCAATAATAATCAATTACTGCTTTTTTCCACCTAAACCTATTTATATAGAAGGTACCCGCTAGACCAATTACTGAGCCATATACTGTATATAGTAAAGTTTTCGTTTTTTTGGTTTCTAAATTTAGTTCAGCTCTTAGAAAAGTTATATCATGGGAAAAATATACATAATCAAAAGATATTAGGACAGCTTGTTTAACTTTTATCAATCATCATTTCTACTTCTATCGTTTTATAACACGGTGAACTTAAAGAATATGAATCTAAAGAGAAAGGTGGGGAGAATACATGATATTTCAATTTCGGTTGGGAGATGAGCATTTAAAACAAGATCAGAGGGCATTTGACAATGATAATATTGAAGGAGATTTACAAATTTACGTAGATGGACAACTGTATTTGACTGAAACCTGTGTAAATATGGTGGAGCTGGCGAATCAGTTGGGTAAATGGCTACAATCGATGACTAGTGGTAACCTATGTGAATTTAAGTATGAATGCAATAATCGTGACGAACCGCTTTTACGTTTTTTGGTACAAGAAAACGGGATTATGATACAGGCACACCTTGAAAGCTATGAGCAACCAATTTTATCTGTTGAAACGGTGGAAAATGCAGTTATTCGGTTTTTAGTAGCGTTAAATGTAGAGCTTCATCAAACCTTTCATTGGGAAAAGCTAGACCAATCTTTAACAGGTCTCATTTCGGAAAATACGAGAGCGATTATGCTGTTAGAGCAAAATGACTATGATGAATCCTATACGCTATTTAAAAAGCTGGCTAGAGAAACACCGTCTGTTCAAAGTCTTAATAATTTGGCATGGTTTATGCTGCGTGAGGAAGAGAACCGAAATGAAGCAAGGACATTATTAGAGCAAACGTTGGTCTTTAACCCGAAGTCTTCCTTTCCGTATATGCTGCTCGGTGAAATTGCATTACATAACAAAAAATATAATGAAGCAAAGCATTATTTATTGCAGGCACTCAGCTTCAGCGAGACGGAGGAAGTGACCTATAATTTAGCAATGGCGCATTTTCAGCTCGGTGAATATAAGCAAGCAGCGAAAGTCTTTTCTCGCTGTGATGGTGATTCAGGAATTACACAATTACACGAGGTCGTTTCTTGGCTGTATGCAGGTCATGTTGATAAGGCAAAGGCACTTTTAGCCAATTGGAATGATGAAGCGGATGATTACACAGGTGCTATGGAAATTGCAGATGTTTACGTAGAGCTTGGTTGTTACAATGAAGCACGAGTACAGTTTGAAAAAGAATGGAACAGCTATTACACTTCACCTTATTGCGTCAGTCGCTATGCGTATACCCTGTGGCAATTAGAGGACTACGATGCTTGTCGGGCAGTCGTTCAACAAGCTATTCAACAGAAAAAAGAAGAACGAATCGATGAACAACAAAGGGAGCTAGATGAGCATTGGACAGCGCAGGATCGTGACGAGTGTGTAATTGAATTAATCGAACAGCAACAAACCATCGAAACGCTATGGCCACCCTTTGAATATGATATGTACCCTAATGGCGGCTGTCAGCTATTTGGCTGCATGCAGCATGGCCATCCTGAATATGAAGAGGTGACGTGATGGACGTCGAATTAATTAGGCACTGAATGAATCACATTAGCGCTTTCCAGAAGAAATACATCAGGCGGCAATAGAGTCCGAGATGCTTAAAATTTAAGCTATACGACTGGCTAGCAACCAGTAGTGATTAAATATGTTAGTTGAAGTGGATAGGTATGATCAGCAAGTGCTGTTATCTGGACCAAGCTATACATTAGAGCAGTTAAACAGATTTTATAGACAAGCAAAAAAGCAGGCAACCTCCAGCATAGAAATTACGCAGTTTTTGTGTTCATATTTTCAATTTAGCCGAATTCCGTATGATGCAACGATTCGGGTGGCATTTGTGATTGATACCGATACAGGGAGGATTTATTCACCGACATATTAAATAATGAGGGATAAGGAGAGTTGAGTTGGTAAAAGGAAATACAGTACTGAAGCAATTCATCCGTGAAAATTGACTTACTTAATAAAAGAAGGTGTTTAAACGTGTTTACAAACGAACAGTTGAAAGCAATGATTCGTCAGGAAATCATTAGCGAGCAATATCCGTATTCGGAGCAAGATGACCAGGTACTCAAAAATTATTTGAAGGCGGTTCTTGCTGAGCTAGCACAAATGAACATTCGCTATAAAGTAGAGCCCGACCATTTCGGCAGCGGCTATGCTTCGTACATACAGTGGTTTGTTTATGAGGATTCAGGAGTGCAAATAGAAGAAGACCGCTTTACACGTACGGAAAACATAACGGGGCTCCATGTACTCATTAGCCGATTGGCACCCGTCATTGGGATTGGTGATGCGAACCAAACAAGCTCGTTTATCCTGAAAACAGGCGCGTATTCAAACGGAGGTCAGTCTGTTATTTGTGAACCAAAAGATCTTTCGGTTGATTCAACACGGCAACAGCTTGCCAATCAACTAGAGCGTCTATTTATGAAGTATCAATTTACGATTTTACGAAAAGAGGATTTGGAATCACCGTTACCGTTTAATGCCGACATCCCAACCATTTGGCGTAAAAAACGTGATTATTTAGTTTGGGATGCGGTGTTTTATTGGGAGGATTAGATGAAAAATTAGCTATCTGTTTTGGTTAACGAACCAAAATGTCTGTAAAACAAAGGGAATTGTTTGTATTGTAAATATATTGAAACTATTAAGTATTGTAATCGTATATTAGGTACAGGATTATTTAGGGAGGTGTTGAAAATGGTGGGGGTATTTTTATCGATCATTATTATATATGGAGTTTTAATATGGACCTATTTCAACCCAGAGGAAAGTTTGTTATGGGGAAAACGCGGGATGTTCAAAGAAGAACCTCAATTAACTGAGAGTGTAATTCGCAACACAAAATTGAAAGCCTTAATCAGTATTATTGTAATAACGTTAATCATTATTATTTTTATATTTACTCAATTTTAAATAAGTAGAAAACAGCAATTAGGAGTCATGCTTGAAAAATTGATGCTCATTTATTCAATGATAATAACAACTTAAAGAATTATCTTTTCTCCAATATTTTTTAGATCCCTTTTTAAGTTAAAAATAATAAGTATTTTATGAGACCTTTCTGTGACTCGACCAAAATCCACCACTTGCTGGATTTCCACTATGTCATTTGTATAAACTTTTTGTGAATCTCTAACTTCAATAATTTTCTCGCCTATATTAGTAGTATCCCAATTCAAAATGTTTAGTTCTACTGCATCTTGATAAGAAGTTTTTTGACTCAAGTCTTCATCTCCTGTAATTTTTAAAAATTATAACATATCCCATCAATTAAATGGAATAAAAAGGATTTTATCTGGATTGTGGAACCAAATTATTACAATTCATGTCTATATTAGAAATGGAAGAAAAAAGGTCTGGAGGCAATATGATGTGGATATTGATAGGTGTTATTGCAATAGGGGCAACTTTTATAAACTTGTTTATGTACATAACCGGTAAAGATTACAAACTTGCGATGGCAATGGGGTTATCATTTACAGCATTAACACTTTGTGCCGAATATACTCTAATAACGAATTGGGTAGAAGTAAAAGATTGGGCGGCAATTGAAGATGTAGTTCCAAGTATGGAAAAAGCATTATGGTTTTTAACTATTGTTTCTATCTTATTAAATATAACACCGATATTTCTAGAAAAAAAAAGAAATAGCAGCAATTAACGTATCGCAATTGGTACTTTAAAAAACCGTGGAACACTAAGTATTGGATAGCATAAAAAGGCTTTAATTTTTTATGCTATTTTTTCTCACAAATCACCGGAGACCAAAACCCATCTTTCTTTACAACTACTTCTTCTGCTTGATCGAAGTTTTCAAAGCATTTCTCAATAATAAGTTCATTTGCTTGATGATTCTTATAAATTTGGTTAAATGCTATACCGCCAATAGTTAGAATAAAAATACTTCCAACTATACCCATTAACATACTAAGTTTATTATTATTCAATGGCAATATCTCCTTTCTTGTAAATCCACATATATTTTTTCTAACTCACTCATCTATTGAACGAAATACTGATAAAATAATTTATCCACTTGTAATACAGGGAAGCTTTCAGGTAATTCGTTAGGATTTATCCTTGTAAATCCATTCTTTTCGTAAAATCGGTGAGCGGCTAAAAATTGTGGTGTAGTTCCTAGATAGATAACCTCTACTAAATGTTCTTTTGCCCATTCGATTGCACTGTTTAATAAAAGACTTGCAGTTCTAAATTTGGCTCCGCGATAGTTTTTATCAACAAACATCTTCCTTAATGCAACTCGGTTATCACCTATATCCAAAAGACTTATTGTACCTACAACCTTTTCATTATAAATAGCTACCCAGAAGTTACCGTTTCCTGTCTGATAAAATTCTTCTATTTTAAACAAATCGGGTTGATCATTTTTAGTTATCGGAATGTTGTATTCCTGCTGCTGAATATGAAGAATTAAATCTACCACTTGAGCTTGATATTCATTACTATACTGTTTCACAATGGGGTAGTTCATTTTCTGTTTACACCGCCTATAAATATATGTATTTTCTAAATTTTACAATATAATTCAGTATTAGCAACCCTATATTTAGAAACTCTAAAGATATGAAAGTATATTTTGTCGAAATTATTATTTAATATAGACTAAAAGAATAACTTGGAGTTGACGGGAGGACCAAATATGGGGATTGATTTTCATAATGAAAATTCCCGCAATACTTATACAAATCGAAAAGCAGTTAAGTAATTTAGTCGGATGATTAAAGGAATAGAAGGAGCTAGGAATCAATGATAGATAAAGAACTTTATAATGCAGTAAAAGAATTAGTGAATGTGAGATATCCGATTGGTTGGGGTGGTGCAGCAGCGGTTCGTGTTGAAGATGGGACGATTTATACAAGTGTGGCACCAAAAATTATCAATGATGCAACAGCTCTTTGTATGGAAACGGGTGCTATTTTAGAAGCGCACAAATTCAATAAAAAAGTTACACACAGCATTTGCTTAGCAAGGGAAGATGAACATTCACCATTAAAAGTACTTTCACCTTGTGGTATCTGCCAAGAACGCTTATTTTACTGGGGACCTCAAGTACAATGTGCGATTTCAAATGATACAGGAGCAATTATTTTTAAAACTTTAACAGAACTGCAGCCTTACCATTGGACAGATACATATTACGAAGAAATGGACGAACATTGGCAGAAATTATAGTCGCTTAGAATTAAATTTCTATACATAAAATCGAATTTGTTAGAGGTAAGTGGAGATGTTAATCAAACCTGAAAAATTACAGCCGGAAGACCGGATTACTACAGTAAGTCCTTCTTGGGGTGGTGCGGGTGAACCAGGTGCGAATGTTGATTAAACAATATTCGTACCTTTTTGTTGTTTAAATCCGACATTTTGTGGAAGAGTTGATTTTATTTCGGTATATTAAATGCAAGGAAATAAAAAAGATTTTATTTTTGATCTTACCGATTGAATTAATAGAAATATCACATGTTATGGAAGGGAGAATCATATGGGGAGTTTTAATACTTTTAAAGACAAACGTTACTGGATTCTTTTAGTTCCATTCCTAATCATCTTAGTCCTGTACATTTATTTTACTCCTAGTTATATCCTTGAAAAGCCGTATGTTTCAGCACTTTCACTTTTTGTTTTTCCGACATTATTTTGGGCTACATATCATCTTTGGAAATATTTTGGAGATAAAAAGAAAAGAAATGATATGGAAAGTGGTAGCGACTTGTAACTTATGGAGGATGGTCATAGAAAGCTTATGGCGATTTTTTTCGTAGCAACATCAAATAGCCCCCACCTAACTTTAGATGGGGGAAAGCTGTTATTGCCGCTTCTTCGTTTTCTTATTATTAAGTCTCTCGGCAGCTGTCAACGGTTCGTTTGCTAGTTCGTGATCAAGCTCCCTTGATAAATTTTTTCTTATTGCTTGCTCATCACTAGTGCTGCGATTGTTTTTATTGTTAGAACTCATTCTATACACCTCCATGATCGTAGTTTGCCACAGGGTGTCATGAGTATGCATTTTAGTTAAGCCACGCTAACGTCATTTGACTCATTAATTCTACTCCAATTAAGGAAGGCTATTCTTCAACAGAAGAGCAGCTTTTTTTATTTTTATAAGGGGCGTAGGCTAGGTATCAATACATGAAATTCTCATTAGAAAAAATTTTTTATTTTCTTGTAAACTTTTTGATGAAAAGAGACTCTTTAGTAGTGAAGGCTTTAGAAAGGAGTACCTATGGATTCGCATCTTTTGTTGGAAATATACAAAAAGCAAGCAAGGATGATTTATTTTTATTTAAAAAAGAACGGCTGTAGTCATGAAGATGCAGAGGATATTGTTCAAGAAAGCTATACGAAATTCATTGCTTATAGCAGTGGTGTTCCTTCTGATAAAGCACTTTCCTATATTTTTACGATTTCCATGAATGAACTAAAAAAACTGTTAAGGAAACAGGGCAAGGAACATTCCATATCAATTGACAATGAATATTTCTGGAACAATTTTGCTGATGACCAGGATACGGAACTGAGTGTATTATCGATTGAAATGAACCATGAAATCACAGCTGTATTGGATGGTATTCAAGAAATCTTTAAGCAGCTTTTACTATTAAAATATGAGCTGGAACTTAGTTATAAAGAGATTGCTTTGTTACTGGGCATGAAGGAAGAAACGGTAAGGACTTATTTATTTCGAGCAAGAAAAGAATTTCAAAAGAAGTGGAGAGAGCTACATGAATGATTTTCCGGATGATCTTTTTGATGAAAAGAAAGTCAAGAAAGCAGTAAGAAGAGGTAAAATGAAAACAATCATTACGGTAATTATTATTTCTTTCTTGGTATTCGTCGTTTTAAACATAGCTAATTCTGCAATTTTGGCAAACTATAGTGAAAAGGCATTTAAGCAGTGGGATGCTTATGTCCGTCTCAGCACGCCAAACGGTTACATAAGTGAAACCGTAGAGTCCAGAGGTTTATTGGGCGGAGTAAGCAACTATGAAATTTCGAAAGACTTTAAAATCAAATCGGTTGTGATTGAACGAAAACAATATTCATTTGGTCTGTTGCCATCTGTTCTAACATCTAGATACTCAGGTGGGAAAATAGGGTTGAAAGATAAAGATTGGCATTTTGGCTATAAAGAAAATGGTTGGCGAGAAATGATGTTTTTCCATCCGAATGTAACCTATAAAAAATATAAAGATGATGAAGGACATATAGAGCGTATGCAAGGCGATAAAATTTATGAAGTGGCACTTTCCTTTGATCGGCCATACAAACCAGGAGAAATTTTCGTACAGCTTCCCGAAATGACATGGTTTTGGATAGATACTTATAGTAGTGAACAATTAAACGAGTTTCAACAAGAGGCAAAAGAAAATGATGGGTCTTCAACATTTATTAGGGAATATGATACGCTGGGGTTTTCAATAAACAGGCCTTATATTTCAATCCATGATTTAGAAGGAGAATATGACGAATTTCTGGAATTATTGCAAATGAGTATTTCCCCTGATCACCAACAAGCTTTTAACAGGATGAAAGATATCAAGTTAGAGGATGTAGAAATATTGGGAGCAGTTGTTTATGGAACAAAGAAAGAAATTGTAGAAATATTAAAAGAGCCGATGATAAAAGCTTCATCAATAGGAGGAGTCATTGAAAATTATTAGTTGATGTGAACCTGATATTCCAACGGAAAGGTAATAGAATCCTTACTAAAGAAGGGTTTTTTCCGTAAAGGACATTTTGCGGAAAGTAAAAAAAATCCAGTTTTCTTACAAAGGAAAACTGGATTTTTGTTTCGTTTCCAATGGGAACGGTATTTTACAAATCAGCGCACAGGACAAAACTATTTAAGGATAGGGGAGGCTTTGCCTGCTCATTCATTAAATAGGCATAACTATGAATCAATGACTGAATTTTAGTCGGAACCTCCGGGAATTCATTTTGCAAGTAATTACTGTAGTCGACTTCCCAAGACCCGTCCTGCAAATAGCTGGAGTCGACGGTTTGTTCAACATTGATTGAAAAGCCTTCACTATGCATAAGTTCCTTTATTTGCGTTTTATGAAAGAGATTTTGGATATTCCCATCATTTTCTGTAAAAGCTGTATAAAGCAACGCAATATTGGCTGCGCAAAAATGGGCACGCTGGGCATCCATTGTATAATCGATATCCCATTCAGCAAAACAGATTCGATCTGCTACTTGCTTGATTTTTTGCATGTAATTCTTTAAGAGCTCAATACTTTCGAAATACCATGAACAATGGGATAGTATAACGACATCAAATTTCTCGTCGAACGCCATTTGCAAAAAGTCCGTTTCAAAGTGGAAGTCGATTCGCTGTCCTAAAGGCGAGTGTGAAATTGTTTCTGCTGCTTCGCCTAAAGTGATCGGGGCACCATATTCAGTTGAGGCAATATCGATGGCTACAACATGTCCTGTCTCTCCGACCGCATCTGCCAATACGACGGTTGTGTCACCTTGTCCGCATCCGATTTCAAGTACTTTCATACCTTTCTTAACTTGAAAGGTTTTTACAAGCTCAATACGATGTGTTAGTTGTGTGCGTTGGATTGTATCGTCCCCGATGATTTTCATACAGTTTAATAAATGGTCCAATGTTTTCAGCTCCAATAATGTTTGATTATTGAGCCAATTTTTAGCTCAATATTATTTCTGAACGTTCAACAATTTCTCTAACATCAATTCATCGACTCCTTTTCAATAATTCTATTAAAACATTGCGATTAGTCAGTGGACAATAGTTATTTATAAATAAGGCTAAATTTAATTTTTTTAGGGTTTACAATGAAGAATTTTATTGAAAGTCCTTAAAAACCGAACATTTTTATTAAAATTATATAAAATATTCGTTTTATGGTTGACAACGTTTTCATTGTTTTGTAAAGTAACAGATGTCGAATGATTATTATAAAAAACACGAAAAATGTTCGTATTTAGGAGTGTAGTGAAATGATAGATACAGTTTTTGATTATGAAGATATTCAATTAATCCCTGCAAAGTGCATAGTGAAAAGTCGTACAGAATGTGATGCAACAGTAACTTTGGGTAATCATACATTTAAACTTCCGGTAGTTCCGGCAAACATGCAAACAATTATTGATGAGCAATTAGCAGAAAAATTAGCTGCACAAGGCTATTTCTATATTATGCACCGTTTCCAACCTGAAAAGCGTGCGCAGTTTATCCGTGATATGCACAGTAAAGGCTACATCGCATCAATTTCTGTTGGTGTAAAAGATGAAGAGTATACGTTCATCGAAGAGCTGAAGGATGCTCAGCTTGTACCGGACTATATTACGATTGATATCGCACACGGTCATTCAAACCAAGTCATCGAAATGATCGGTCATATTAAAAAGCATTTACCGAACAGTTTTGTTATTGCAGGAAATGTCGGTACTCCTGAAGCAGTACGTGACCTTGAAAATGCAGGTGCTGATGCGACAAAAGTTGGTATTGGTCCAGGTAAAGTGTGTATTACGAAAATTAAAACTGGCTTTGGTACAGGGGGCTGGCAGTTGGCAGCACTTCGCTGGTGTGCAAAAGCTGCTTCAAAACCGATTATCGCGGACGGCGGTATTCGTACACATGGCGACATTGCCAAATCAGTACGTTTCGGTGCATCAATGGTAATGATCGGTTCACTTTTTGCAGGTCATGAAGAATCACCGGGTCAAACCGTGGAAATTGACGGCAAACAAGTGAAAGAATACTTCGGTTCTGCATCGGAATTCCAAAAAGGCGAGCGTAAAAACGTTGAAGGCAAGAAAATGTATGTTGACTCAAAAGGATCGATTTTCGATACGTTAACTGAAATGGAACAAGATCTGCAGTCATCAATTTCATATGCAGGTGGTAAAACATTATCTGCGATTCGTAACGTTGATTATGCAATAGTAAAAAATTCAATTTTCAATGGCGATAAAATTTAACTTATTTTATTGCGCAAAAGAAGTTAGCCCTGGCGGATTTCAACTTCATTATGCTAAATTGAAATTTAAATTTTCTGATAATAAGTGTTGACATTTTATTTCATTGCCGGTAAACTTCATTTCAAGGTAATATCTAGGCAATGATTGGAAGTAGTAAATAGCTTGTATACTTTAAGAGAGCCAGTGGGTGGTGCAAACTGGCAGATACAACTGTTGAACTCGTCCATGAGCTACGACCTGAAATTAGAGTAGGGAAGTCGGAAGTCTCCGTTAAAAGACTGGCAAACTATTTGTCGATAAGTGGAATGTTTCAGCAATGGACATTCAATTTAGAGTGGTACCGCGAGTTTAACCTCGTCTCTATGGAATTTTTCATAGAGGCGAGTTTTTTTATTTTTATTTACTGTTTAAAAATCAATTTGAGAAGAAAAGGGGAAATGAAAATGAGCAGAAAAATTTGGGTTTTTGATACAACATTACGTGATGGTGAGCAAGTGCCTGGGGCTAAACTGAATTTATATGAAAAAGTGGAAATTGCCCAGCAGTTAAAAAAGCTCGGTGTTGATATTATTGAAGCCGGATTCCCAGCGTCTTCACAAGGTGATTTTGATGCAGTAAAAGCTGTGGCGCAAAAGGTCGGCCATAATTCGAATATGATGATTACGGCACTTGCCCGTGCTGTAAAAGATGACATTGATTCTGTTTACAATGCAGTCAAATATGCAAATAATCCGATGATTCATATGGTTCTAGGGACATCCGATATCCATGTGGAGAAAAAGTTCAGTAAATCGAAGGACCAGATTCTGCAAATCGGGGTAGACGCAGTGAAATATGCGAAAACGTTACTGCCGCAAGTACAATATTCAACGGAAGATGCATCCCGCTCTGATTTTGAATACCTTTGGAAAACGATTGAAGCGGTCATGAAAGCCGGAGCAACGATGATTAACGTACCGGATACAGTCGGGTATGCCGAGCCGGAACAGTGGGGCGAGATGATTGCCAAGCTGAACGATCGAATGAAAAACCTGGATGATTCCGTACTGCTTTCAGTTCATTGTCACAACGATTTAGGGATGGCGACTGCCAATACGTTAGCGGCGATCAAAAACGGTGCAGATAAAGTAGAAGTGACGATGAACGGTATTGGCGAACGTGCCGGAAACGCGGCATTAGAAGAAGTGGTTATGGCAATTAAAACACGCGGGGACGTTTACGATGTGTTCACAGATATTAATACAAAGGAAATAATGAATACATCTCGCTTAGTGTCGAGCTTTATGGGACTGGATGTCCAAGTAAACAAAGCGATTACAGGTGACAATGCTTTCGCCCATTCATCAGGTATTCACCAGGATGGCTTACTGAAATCACGTGATGCTTATGAAATCGTTCATCCGGAAGATGTAGGCCTTGATGATATGGAACTTGTCTTAACAGCACGCTCTGGTCGTCATGCAGTAAAAAATGCACTGTCTAAACTGGGCTTTGATGATTTTGCGGAAGAAGAGTTTGAAGGCATTTTTGAAAGCTTCCTAAAGCTGGCCGATTCGAAAAAAGAAGTTTACAATCATGATCTATATGTCATTGTTGAAAACTACTATGAAAAAACAGAAAAGAACAATCCGAATAAAGAATCATACTCTGACCAGTTTTATGATATTGAAGACTTACAGATTATTTCAAACGCTGCTTTCCCGTCTGCCAGCGTAAAAATCCGCCGCGGAGAAGATATTTTCAAATCAAGTGCAGTCGGCTCCGGTCCGATTGACGCCCTTTACTCAGCGATTGCGGATGTTACTGGAATCAAGGTAAAGCTTGTTGAGTACAATATCAGCTCCGTATCACGCGGCCAAGAAGCATTAGGGAAAGTTAAAATCATTATCGAATACGGCGGGGAAAACTATATCGCAAAAGCAGCAGATACTGATATTTTAAAAGCTTCTGCAATGGCTTATATTAATGCAGTAAACAGCGTCATCGTATCAAAAATCGCCCCGCAACCCGTTACGACGACAGCTACAGTGTAACTAAACAGATAGAAGTGAAAAAGATTTAAAAATGAGAGGCAGTTCAAATTTTACGATAAGTAAAGTTTGGACTGCTTTTTTAGCAGCTTTGTCATTATTTTTCTTAGACTGCATTACCAACGGACTATAAAGAAAAGGTAGTGCCACTTGAAATTTCAAACGGCACTACCTTATTAAACTAGTATTATTTATTAAACTGTTCCATTAATAGACGGTAGCTGTTCAGGCGCTGATCAATCGTATATAAATTACAGTTTATCATCGCTTCGTCAAAGCCATAGTATTCCTGTTCTTCTCTAATCTGATTCGCTACTTCCTCAGCAGAGCCGATCAGCATAAGCGGACGGTTTTGCTCCAGAAGCATTTTATCCATCTCAGTAAGCGGGATGTCATTCGCTTCTTCAGGAGAAAGCACGTTTATAATCTTTCCGCGCATTAAGTTAAGACGACTGATCTGCATCGGCATTGATAAGTATTCCGCTTCTTCAGCCGTTTCAGCTACACTGATAGCATAGGTCGTAATAATTTGCGGCTGTTCCATGAAGTACGAAGGCTGGAAACTGTTACGGTATGCATCGAAAATCCCTTTAGACATTTGTCCATTGAAGAACTGGGCAAAGGAATAGCCGACACCCGCTTCACCCGCTTTTTTCGCACTTTGTCCGCTTGATCCAAGCAGCCAGCTTTGCGGAAGCTGTATTTTGAAAGGAGCGGCAACAACATTATCATAAACCGCTTCACCTGTACGCTGTTCATTCATTAATTGTAAAATGACTTCGAGTTTATCATATTGTTCCGTCAGATCAGGTCTGCGTCCACTTGCAAGCGCGGTCATTGCGGGCATATCCCCGCCAGGAGCGCGGCCTGCGCCAAAATCAATGCGTCCCGGTGCCAATGCAGCCAATGTTTTAAAAACTTCTGCCACTTTATACGGGGAGTAGTGCATCATCATAATGCCGCCCGTTCCGACACGGATACGCTCTGTTTTCGCAGCTATATAAGCAGCTGTTACTTCAGGCGCAGAGCTTGCCAGTGTTGTTGTATTGTGATGTTCTGCAAACCAGATTCGTTCATAACCGTGCTCATCACCAAGTTGGGCAAGCTTCACTGCATTAGCTAGTGCATCGGTTGATGTCATGCCTTTGGAAATAGGTACTTGATCTAATATACTAAGTTTCATTGAAATTCACCTCAACTGTTCGTTACAGTTTACGATAACGAATTGAACGGCAAATGTAAAATTATTGGCCTCTCGTATAGGCCTTAATGATTGCAAGACGTTCGCGAATACGTGATTTTGTGTTGATGACTTTTGGAGTAGGGGCTGCGACCACATCTGCCTTTAGACCGAGTTTTCGGGCAAGAATTGTTGCACGTTTCAAGTGGAAATCATTTGAAATAATCGTGATGCTCGTTGTATTTTCGGGCAACAGTTTTTTTGCGAGCAACAAATTTTCATAAGTCGATGTAGACTGATCTTCCAATAAGACCCTATCTTCAGTAATCCCGTGTTCGATTAAATAGTCTGCCATAACCGATGCTTCTGTACGATCTTCATCAGCACCCTGGCCACCTGTAACAATCGCTTTTAAAGTGGGATATTTTTGCAGATAATCCACTGCCGCATCTAAACGGTTTTTTAATGACAGGGAAGGGATGCCACCTGGTTTTACTTTTGCGCCTAAAATGACAACATATTCATTTGAACCGTCTGCCTCATTTTTTAACGCTGCTTTCATTTCATAGTCAAGCCAGTAGAAAATTAACACGAGTATAATTAGAATAAATAATAGTGCGAAAATAATTCTTTTCAAAAAAATCCCCCCTTTATGTAGTATACGATGCATAAAGGGGGAATGTTTCGCTATTGCGGAACAATTATGAAATGGCTTCTTTTTCTTCTCGGATGACTCTGCGCTGTTGTCGTACTTGTACGGATAAGTAGTTGATATAGCGGATAAAGACGTAAAATACAATTATTGCAGAGAATGTTAATTGAAAATAAAAATACGTTTCCAGCCAGCTTGTCGACATCCCATTTTGCTCGAAATAATGAATGACACCATAAGTGGCAGTCGCAGAAATAACTAATGGGAATGTAAAGGCAGCATAGCTTGGATAAAAAGGCAGCTGTAATGCACTCGGCAATTTCGAGAGTACTAAAAGATACAATATTTGCGCGACAATGAATAATGTCAAAACAATACCGAATTGACTTTCAAACTGCTGGAAATAAGCAGCTAAACTGATCGAAGCGGGTGCGGTTAAAATCGTAAGCATCGGAATCGTAGGCTCCGGCAAATCTTTTCTAATAAATACACGGAAAATAAGAATCGGTACTAACACAATAAAAGCGCATATCGCAAAAATAACAATCGCTTTTGTGAATAGGCCTGAAAGATCACTCGCTGTTAAAGGCAGAACCGCAGTTCCGACAAACATAATAAGCCAGCTTGGATAAATATCCGAAATCGTAATCCGTTTTTTCCAAATAAATGTTCGAATAAAATAAAAGATAATAAAAATTTGAGTCGTTGCAGCAAGAATCCAGATCATATGTATAACGAATTCACTTATACCGTAATAGTGCAAACCACTACTTATCGATAAAGTCCCCATCGTAAAAGTGGGAGATACTGACGCAATAATCGGATTTTGCATTTCTGCAAGGATACTGGAAAACGCAAAAATCAGTTTTCCAATGATTAATAGAAATAAAAAGATTCCTATAAAAAAACAGACATGACCGAAAGCGGCTTTGTCCATACTTAAAAATAAATTTCCCAATGAAACCAGTCCGAGCATTAGCCCGCTGATTGGAATTGGGACGACTTGAAATAAATTTCTCACGATGGCCTCCAAAATATAACAACAATGTGCACAAACTATGAAAATATACATGAAATGTACACATTGTTTCTACTAAATCCATTCTACTGCGTAATTTTTAATCCGACAACCGCAATAATAATAAACGAAATAAATAGAATTCTCTTCCAGTCTTTGGATTCGTTATAGATAAACATCCCTACAAGGGTGCCGCCGACTGTACCAATTCCTGTCCATACAGCATAAGCAACTCCCATAGGCAATTCCTTCATTGCCATTGAAAGGAGTGAGAAACTGAAAATAAAGGAACCGATTAGAAATGAATAGGAGCCGAGTGACTTTTTCTGGGCAACTTTATTCATTCCGATGACACCACCGACTTCAAAAAGTCCGGCAAAAATTAAATAAACCCAAGCCATTATGCATCCCTCGTTTCTTCCGGTTCATTTGAAATGAGTTTCAACCCAATAACACCGATTAATAATAATCCGATAAAGCCTATTTTCGTTAAGCTAAAGGGCTCGTTGAAAATGACCGTTTCCGCTATGACTGTACCGGCCGTACCAATTCCCGTAAACACCGCGTAAACGGTAGCGACCGGCAGTTTCTCTGTTGCGATGATTAAAATATAAAATGATACAACGATCAATGCGGCAACGCCGACCCATAGCCACACTGTATTTGCGTATTTCAGTCCCATTGCCCAAATAATTTCAATGATGCCTGCCAATAAGACGAGTATCCAGTATTTTGTCATGATGTCTACACCTCAGCTCTTATTCCTCTGTAAAATATTGTCCATCCAGCCTGCAAACGCTTTTCACAACGTTCACTGCCACCATATAGCATTTCGACATAAAGGCTATCAAGCAATGCCAAAAACCCAATTGCTGCTTCATTTGCAGAAACGGACAATTTTTTTTCTTTTAAATAATCCGTGAACAGCCTTTCTAATTCGTCTAAGTAGATGTAGGTTTGTTCACTTAATAGCTGCTCCAAATGCTGTGGCATTAAGAAAATCGAACGCATGAAAAATTTAGTTTCCGCAATGGATTCAAAGCGTTGTGGAAAAGACTGCAGAAATGGCAGCAATACTTTTTCGACAGAAAGTTGTTGATGCTTTTCAATAAATTCTTTTGCAAATAACAGTTCAGCTTCCATTGCCTGTTTCGAAATTGATAAATAGAGCGCATCTTTACTTTTAAAATACGTATAGATCGATTGTTTCCGTATTCCCACTTCTTCTGCAATCTGGGCCAGTGATCCGCCACTGTATCCGTGTTCGCTGAAATTAAGCAGAGCGGCTTGTATTATTTTCTCTTTAGTCACAATATCACCTTCCTGACGTTCGTAAGGTAAGGGTAACAAAAATTGTTTGCGATTGCAAACGAGTTGGATTACAGTGATTAAAAAGAGGTGAGGACATGGAACGTTGCAGTTGGGTCAAACTGGATGAACCTGTATATGTGAAATATCATGACGATGAGTGGGGCGTGCCCGTTTATGACGACCGGAAGTTGTTTGAAATGCTTTGTCTTGAAGGGGCACAGGCAGGCTTAAGCTGGCTGACAATATTAAAAAGAAGAGAAGGGTATTTGGCGGCATTTGATCAGTTCGACGCGGAAAAGATTGTACAATATGAAGAAGAAAAACTTGAAGCATTAAGAAATGACGAACGCATTATCCGCAACCGGCTGAAAATCAAAAGTGTTGTCACGAATGCAGAAAGCTTTTTGGCTATTCAAAGACAATATGGCTCCTTTTCGAATTATATTTGGTCTTTTGTCGACGGCAAGCCGGTGATCAATTCATGGGAATCATCCGCACAAGTACCTATTACGACAGAAACAAGCGATCGTATGAGCAAGCAACTGAAAAAAGACGGATTCAAATTTGTCGGCAGCACAATTTGCTATTCCTATATGCAGGCAGTTGGCATGGTGAATGACCATACAACGAATTGCCACTGTTTCAAAAGGTAAAAGAGGGGGCGGGCTCCCACTGGACGCGGAGTTTCTGACCCCAACTTTTATAAATAATTGATTTGAGAATTATATACTTAAAAGTTAGGATTAACAAAAAAGAACTGAGGATTATTTAATAGCAGGTGAGGATTATCTGGCTCGGAATGAGGATTATTTGGTTAGAACTTAGGATTATATTTTGAACCAACACGATTTGAGCGCAACAAATTTAAAACCTAATGGCCTTTTTTGGTTGTGTCTTAGGGGTTTCTATTAACCTCGCGACAATCTTGCCTTTCTTAAACTTTATATTGTTCAGCCAATAAATAAATGCATCGGTGCGATAAGATACGCCGTAATTTATATGGCCATCTTCTTCCTCTTCAAACCAATAACCATGTTCATTATTCCGGTCATAAAGCCATTCCCAAAATCCCCATTGTAATTGATTAATTTTTCTGCCGACTTTTGCAGGACACTTTATATACTCCATATCATCTTCGTAATCAAATCCGACTTTAATAATCATATATCCAACTTCTTTCTAATTTTTTTGTTTCAATGGGCGACTTGTTTAAGTCAATTTGTAGCAGAAGTTTAAGGTACATTCGGTTCTGCAGATATTAAAACAGCCTTTTTACTTTTCTTGACTTCGTAATTAAAAAAATATTCTTTCTCTACTTCAAAAGAATAATCATTAGTTTTGGGAATAACGATTTCTTTTGTTTCTCCACCCCAATTTTGAATGATAATCGAATTCTCCTTAATTTCCTTCACAGTAGCAAACTCTGCAACTACAGTATTGCTGCAACCAAACCAAATAATAACAGGAACAATGAGTAATAAAAGTAGTTTTTTCAAAATTATCTCCTCTGTATGGATTTTACTAATTTATTTACGCATTCACGTTAAATAAAATTAGAACAATAAATGTTGAAAAAGGGATACAGTTAATAGAATTGCCGATAAAGTTCCTGCGGATAATAAAGTGATCATCTTTCGTTTGTTCACCGCTTTTGTAGGCTTTGCAGCTTCTTTAGATACAGTAATCCATATCATAGTTGAAACTATGGCTAGTATTATTAGAGCATCATTGGACATAAATAGTTCCTCCCCAGTAATTCTAGTTTTTTATCGCTTGTTCTACATATGCTAAAAAATTTTTATAGTTGGATTTACCATCAAAATATTGCTTCACTTCATAAATGGGACACAATACGTGATCCAATTTTTTAGAATAAAGAACAGATTCATCGTCTACGCTCAATACATAATTATTTAGATTTTCGGTATTTTCTTGAATCGAATTAAAATCAAACCAGCGATATTGCCCGACTTTGTGGTTTTTAATTACTTCGCCTAAATAGGCACCAATACGTGTGATGAAATTTTCTGAATGCTCTTTCAAAAGCTGCTGTCCAAATTCTGTATGGATTAACCGTTCAGCATACTCATTAACGAGACGAACACTGTCTATTGAAAAATCTAAATTAGCTTTCGTTAAATGTTCCTGATCCCATTGATCTGGTGAAACATCTTTAAATAACAATTCCGCATTAGATTTCTTACCATTTTTAATTAGTTTGGGCTTTAAGAAAAACACAGTTCCCACCTCATCCTGAATTTGACATGTTGACCCCAATTATATCAGATATACATAAAAAAAAGACAAAACATATTAGTCGCTCTAAAAATGTTTTGTCTTTTCTCTGTTTAGTTTTCCCTTACTTCACAAGCATTGCAGGGCATTGGACGCGCTTCATCACTTTATGTGATACGCTGCCTAGCACCATTTCCTGCAGGCTGTTTAAGCCGCGGCTTCCAATCACCACTAAATCAACATTTTGCGTGTTGGCAAATTTGATGATTTCAGGTCCTGGTGAGCCGTGAATGATTTCCACCTTATAATGGACTTGATGCTCGTTGAACAGTTCCTCGATCGGCACGAGCTTTCGACGACGTTCCATGTAAAGACTTTCGATGGAGCTTGAATGCAATACATCCGTTTTCGCTTTTTCCATATCAATGATAAAGATGACTGTCACCAATGTTTCAGCATTTATTTGGGCTATTTTTAAAGCTTCTTTTGCCGCACGTATCGAGTTTTGCGAACCATCAGCGGCCAGTAAAATATGTTGATACATAAGCCACCTCCTAATCGATTAATGTCGTACCGGTTAACTTCTTCAATAGCTGTTTACTTGACTCATCAATATTCAAGTAGGTTACTTCTATATTTTTCGCTTTCAACTGGTCTTTCACCTTCATTAAAGCACCGATTGCCGAATCATCCCACACTTTACATAGTGAAAAATCGATGACAATTGATGACTGCTCATTTTGAACCGTTTTGAAATAGTCGATAAATCCTTCTGTTGAAGCGAAGAATAGTTGCCCTTTGACAAAGTATGTTTTCCCTTGCTTTGAAATACTTACACGTGAGATTTCGTTGACGAAAAACAGTGCACTGACAATAATACCGGCGACAACACCTAACGCTAAGTTATGTGTATACAGGACAACCGCAATTGTCAGAAGCATCACAAACACATCTTTTTTCGGTGCTGTCACAGCATATTTGAATGATTGCCAGTCAAATTGGGTAATACATACAACAACCATTACACCAGCAAGTACCGGCATTGGAATTTGAACGACATAATCGCCCAGAACGAGTATTAAAAACATTAAAAATACACCAGCAACAAAAGTGGAGAGTCGGCCACGTGCGCCGGATTTTACGTTAATGACGGATTGTCCGATCATCGCACAGCCGGCCATACCACCGAAGAAACCGTTAATAACATTGGCGATCCCTTGTCCGCGCGCTTCTTTATTTTTATCACTTTCAGAGGCCGTCATATCATCCAAAATTGATGCTGTCAGTAATGATTCGACCAATCCGACAACAGCCAAAGCCAATGAATAAGGTAAAATGATCATCAACGTTTCTAAGTTAAACGGAATATCCGGTATTAAAAATGATGGCAGTGATTGTGTAATCGTGCCCATATCTCCGACTGTATTTAAATTGAAGCCTGAATAAATGGCTACTGCCGATAAAATTACAACAGCAATAAGAGGGGCAGGGATCCCTTTAATGACAAAAGGGATTGCGTAAATAAGTGCAATTGTCGCAAGCAGGAATGCCCAAGTAACGAAGTCGCCACCAATAAAGTGCGGTGTTTGAGCCATGAATACTAAAATCGCTAATGAGTTAACAAAACCGATCATGACTGCATTCGGAATAAACTTCATCAGGCGTGCTATTTTCAGCATTCCGAAAATGATTTGGATAATTCCAGTTAAAATCGTTGCAGCGAGTAAATACTGCAACCCATGGTCTTTTACAAGCGAGACGATAACGAGGGCCATCGCTCCTGTTGCAGCGGAAATCATCGCAGGACGACCACCGACAAAGCTGATTGTTACAGCGATTACAAATGAGGCATAGAGTCCGACCATCGGATCTACACCGGCTAAAATAGAAAAAGCAATTGCTTCAGGGATGAGGGCCAGTGCGACAACAAGTCCTGCCAGCACATCTGAGCGTACATTCCCAAACCATTGCTCACGGATATTGTACATATATTGTGTAGCTCCTTTTAAATATTCTTCTACTATAATAGCACGCAAATCATGCCCGGCAATAGCAACATTATGATGAAATTTAATTCCCTCTATAAACTTTCCGTGTGTTAATACCTAGTCAGCGTTGTATTGATTAAGTATGAGGAACCAATTATTTCGATTTTCGTAATTACTTCTCCACATGGAAATCACTGCGTTTATAATAGAATAACAATTGTTTGTAAAGGAGTGACCCGTATGACTGAGCGATTCAGCGAACAGCTAAACAACTTTGATGAACATAATCCGTTGGAACAATTAATTGAACGGTTAAAACCTTTGCATAGTATTCTGTCTCGAAATAGTTATGTAAAAGATACGACATCCCGTTTAAAACAGATTATAGATGATGCTGACAGTCAGCCAATCGTGCTCTTTCTAGGAAAAGAGCGGGTTGGGAAAACGACAGTAATCAACAGTTTAATCGGCAGAAATCTGCTGGAAGACCGCCCCTCAGAATCGACGAGGACCAATACATTTTTAAAATACGGTAATGAGGAATATATAAAAGCTGTATTTTTAAATGGAATGGTAGTGACATTTGATATTGCCAACCTTTCACTATTCACCATTTCAAATACGGAAAGTGCACAAATAATTCGTAAGCACCTGGATTATTTGGAAGTGTATATAACTTGCGAGCTGTTAAAGAAAGTGACAATTGTTGACTCGGTTGCGCTGGAAGCAGGCGCAAATAATACAGCATACTTTTCACCAGCTCTATTACAGCGCTGTAATGAAGTTTTCTGGGTATTGCAAGCGGGTTCACCTGCTACGGAAGCAGAATTGAATTTTATCGAAAAGCTGAACAAAATGGGAATTACTGCTCATTTAGTCTTAAACGGGATTGACCAGGTAGATGGGGAAGTGGAAACCTTTCTTGATATGGAGAAAGAACGTTACGGCTATTTTATAGGAGAGGATGTACCAGTATCGGCTTTACAGGCCCAGGAAGCACGTAATACGAACAGTACACAGCTGCTTATTGATTCACGCATTACACAGCTGTCACAACTGATGTTCCAGTTAATTGATAACAAGCAAAAAAAGACGCGACATATAACAGAGCGGTTTATACAATGGCTGGAACGTCTCCGTGTAGAAATTAATACAATTCCTGCAAGAGAACCGTATGTATCGGCATTTGAATATGTCATACAGCATCAACGTGATTTTCATAGTGATGCAGCTCAATTACAAAAGGATAAAGCGCTCATCGACTCTCTTGACAAACAATATGAATCCGTTAGTAAAGTGTTCAAAGAAGTACAAACTCTTTTTCAGCTTTTACAGACACTGGAGGGTCATTCCTATTTACGCGATCCAATCATCGATATGTATGAGGAAATGGCGGTACTTTATCAAAAAAATGTGCGTGATTACCGAAAATTGCATGTAGAATACTCAATGGAATATGGACAACTTGAAAAACAGTTCAAAAAACAAACGGGGATGTCGCTCAAATTCCCGTTAGAAGAGAGTGAACTTACACCGTTTTTGTCCGAGCAAATTCAAACGTTAAATAAAGTCCAAAAAAATTGTGAACAAAAACTGGTGCTCATTAAAAAATACGAACAATTTGTACTGGAAAAACTGGATTCAGTACAAAATCGTCTGAACGAGCTGGTGGAAAACCAACTATTATCAATACACAATCAGTTAAACGAATTGAAATCGAAACGTATTCGTGAACGGGCCAACATGACAGCCTCTGTAAATAAACTGGCCGAATTCAATTGCATTGCCGAAGCACAAAGCTTTATAAAAGATGCACTAGAGCCTCTTTTATTGGAAAGAGTACTGCCGATTAAAGAGCAGGAAAAAATGCAAATTCAACAGACGATTAATCATCTTGTTACGGTTGATTTTACGTATGAAACACCAATTGCAACAGAACCGGATGAAATATTGGAACCGCTCAATTTGAAGGAAAAATACCAACTGTTTGAGCTGCGGTTAACCGAAGAAGATATTATCTCGGATATTCCGGAATTACCTGAAAAAATCGAATTTTAAAAAAATGGCTGCGCGGGATTTTTAACTCGTGCGGCCATTTGCTTTTTAAGGGAGTGCTGCGAATTCCTTGTAAACAATAGCCTTTCCAATGTAAAGTTTTTATGAGAAAATTGTACTCGCAGAAAGGAAGTATTTAAATGAATACAATTTTTAAACCTCATGATGAATGGGAACCATATATTGATATCGACCAACATGGTAAGCTAACTTTATCTAATATAGAGTTTACGACAACAAACTTATGTAATATGAGATGCTCTCATTGTGCAGTAGGATATACGTTATTGACAAAAGAATTACCGGCCATCCCGGCAGATGAAATTATTGGTAAACTGGAAGAGGTTGAAACGTTACGAACAATGAGTTTTACAGGTGGAGAACCACTATTAACTAAAAAGGGAATTAAGGATAACCTGTTACCGCTATTAAAATATGCGAAGAGCAGGGGGATTAAGACACAAATCAACTCCAACCTTACATTACCGATGTCTCATTATGAGCTGGTTGCACCTTATTTGGATGTCATGCATATTTCGCACAACTGGTGTGATGAAAAGGAATTTGTTGAAACAGGATTCGCGATGATGGAAAAAACGCCGTCAGTTGAATATAGAGGGAACTTATATCGCAATATTTTTGACAATGCAAGAGAACTATCAAAAGGCGGCATGTTCGTTTCCGCAGAAACAATGTTAAACCGCAACACAGTGCCGTTTATGGAGAAAATCCTCCATGAAGTAGCCAATGAAATGCTATGTAAACGACATGAGATTCACCCGATGTATGCAAGTGATTTTGCTGAAAGCTTAGAAACGATCGGTTTGGATGAATACAGAACAGTTATCAATGAAATCCTGGATTACAGAAATAAAGATATTTGGGTTTTATTCGGAACATTGCCGTTCTATCCGTGCAGCCGTGATGAGCGCGATATCGCATTAATCAACCGAATCAATAATGCATCGAATACAACAATGAGAAATGATGTTGACGGTCGTTCAAGAATGAACCTGAATATATTCTCAGGTGATATTTCGGTTACCGATTTCTCGGATGACGGTCAAGCGTTCGGTAATATTAAAAATGAATCATTAACTCAAATCTATAAAAGATGGCTAGATTCAAATATTTCCAAATCGATCAATTGTCATTGTCCTGCGGTGAAATGTTTAGGGGCAAACGTCATAGTTAAAAACATGTATTATCCGTCTACTGAATTTGTCAGTGGGATTGTGAAATAAATAATTTAAATACAACAATCTATCCAGATGTGGGTAGATTGTTTTTTATTTTTTGTTTCACCAATACTAAAAAACCTACCTGCAACAGAAAAAGTCGCAGGTAGTAATGTCATTAGCTGATTTCATCAAGATTCGATGAAATTTCGCTGTTATTTTCACTGTAAAACTTTGAACCGAACGAGTTGTCGACCATTGTTTCGGACAGATAAATTTTCGAATAGTTGACCGCCTGGATGTTGAAATCAAACTTCGCATTTTGAATAATGCATTTCGAAGCATGGAGAACCGATTTGTTTTGTACAAATATATCGGATTCATGGCCTTCAATAATCTGTGTTGTGTTCAGCTCAACAGAAGATTCGGAGTCAATCCATAACTGGGAATACATATGATTGGAAATGAACGTATCCTGAATCAACGCCTCTGCATGGTTTTCAATTATTAAACCGTTCCGTTCACCTTCCATCAACTCGCTGTCTTTTAACACAAGAGAACTGTCATTGATGATGATTTGCGGCATTTTATGACAAGAAATTTGGCTTCCGATAATATGAACCGATGCATCTTTCATCGCCACAATCCCGTTCGTTTCGCCGCCGCTAATTTGGGAATGCTGAATTGTGGCATTCGTATTGCCGACCATTTCAATTTGAATTCCCGTGCCATCTTTCACAACCGATTCGGTTACTTCAAGTTCACATGCATCCATGACAAAGATACTTTTGCCGCCGATTAATTCGCTTTGGTAAATCGTTACCGTACTGTTATTTTTCCCGGCTATATGTGCTAGGTCATTGTGATTGAAATGGCAATTGTCCACAGAAGTTTTCGCATGGTTGACTGCTAAAATACCATTGCCTTTATTATGGTGTACCGTCGTATTTAACAGGAATAATTCCGCTTCCATTACCGTTAGCGCCGCATTTTTATGACCTGTAATCGTACTGGAAACAATCGAACATGAAGCACCTTTTTCTGTATAAACTCCAATCTGTTTTCCTTCCTGAATTGTCGCATCTTTTATTGTACAAATGGAGTTATCAGTAATGAAAAGCTGCGGCAGCACATTATAGGCAAACACCGTACTATTGAAGTTTGCGACCGATTTTTCCTTTATATGAATCCCGACGCCTTGGCAGCTGTATACTTCACAGTTCGTCATATTTAGGAAAGACTCGAGCAACAGCTGGACATTTGCGATTTTATGAAAAGCAATCAATGTATTCTCGATCATTGCTTCAGAATAGTCCCGTAAAATAATACCGGATTCATTGCCGTATTGTATTTGGCAATCTGTCACGTTTAGGGAACTTCTTTGCATCCAGATTTGGGGAAGGTGGTGGTGTTGGATTGCTGTTTTCGTTAAATGAATGTTTGAATGGTCTGATGCATATATACCATTACCTTCGCCATGCAGAACTTCGCAGGCATCCATTTCCAATAGGGCATGGTCCTGGATAATGAGCTGTGTACCGGAATGATGCTGGACTTTCACACGAGTTAAATATGCCCTTCCATGAGATTTAACCCAAAGTGCCTGATTCGCTTTTGAAAGGGTACAATCCGTTAAATGAAGCATTGAATTTTCCGCTAATATATGAACTTTTTTATTGTTTTCAAAGTGACAATGTTCAAACTGGGCTGCACTATTGTAAATCAATGTCACTGCCGCATCCGATGCATCCTTGAATGTTGTATTTTCACAATGTAATGTTCCGCCGTTCATTGCTAAAAGCACATTCGTACGTCCACCTTGAATTACACAGTTTTTTAATATAATTTTACCTTCGACATAAATTTGCGTTGTAGGTTGAATCGTCATGTTTTCAAATGTGACTGTCGCAGATTCAGCGATCACGATAGATCCTTTTAAGCAGACAGTTGCATCCTTTTGCGCTGCAACCGTTCTGTTTTCCTCAAAAGTTAAAGTTTCTTTATATGTCCCGGATGCAACGATAATTTCATCATGGCTCGTTGTTCGTTGCACTGCTTTTTGAATAGTTTTAATGCGTGAAAAAATTGAAGATGACACTCTTACTGCCGCCATACGATTCCTCCTACCAAACATGCTATATGTAATATGTTCACGTAAAATAACAAAATTAATCATTTGCAATTAAAATTGTGTAAAAACATGAAAATAATATTACCTTTGCTCTTACTAAAATAGTGCAAAGTCACCTGAAATATTCCTAGTTCTTTAAAGGAAGAAATATGACAGGCAAAAGGTTTAAAAAACGTACAGGAAGTGTAACGTTATTAGGAGAGGATTACATAAATGTGCGGGTAAACGGATTTACGTAAAAAGGGAAAGGTGGTCAATCAATGTGTGAACAGCTGCAAACGATCCGTCAGCAACTGAATGAATGTTTTTATGATCGGGAAGAAGAAATTGAAGCCTTAATAATTGCCCTATTATCACGGCAGCACCTTTTATTTATCGGTCCAGCGGGGACGGGGAAAAGTGTGTTATCGTCCATGCTTGGTTCAATTGTTGAAGGGAGTCATTGTTTCCAGCATTTATTGACGCCTTTCAGTACACCTGAAGAATTGTTTGGTGTGCTTTCTTTAAAAGATTTGGAGCAGGGAATTTATAAACGGAATGTGACTAATATGCTGCCGGAAGCCCATTTTGCGTTTATTGATGAAATCTTTAAAGCAAACTCCGCGATTTTGAATTCACTGCTGACACTAATCAATGAACGAATTTATTATAACAACGGGGTTCCGATTGCTTCTCCACTTTTGACGATGGTCGGTTCATCCAATGAATATATCGAAGAAGGGGAAGGGCTGGAGGCATTATTCGACCGTTTTTTGCTGCGCTATGAAGTTAATTATATTCGCGAAGAAGAAGCCTTTATTGCAATGTTAAAGGACGATAGCGAAAAGGAAGTAACGAAAATAACATTGGACGAGCTTTATGAACATCAGCAAAAGACGAAACAGGTTGCGATTTCAGATACGATTTTTAAAGTACTTGCTAAAATTAGACAGGCGCTTCAAGATGAAGGCATTCGTCCGTCCGATCGACGTTTTAAACAGTCACTGTCAGTTTTAAAAGCAAAAGCGTATTTAGACGGGCGGACAGAAGTGATCCGGGAAGACTTGCCGATTTTGACGAATATTTTATGGGAAACGGTTGAACAAAAATCATTAACAGAACAAACCATTAAAGAAGTGGCCTTTGATACGGTCGAAGCGTTTATTCACAGGACATCGACAGAGTTTGAGATGATTATTTTAACTGCGAGAAATGCGATGCTTCAAAAATCCCCGTTTGCCAAATCGGAGCTGAGTCAACTGCTCCTGCAAGGGAAAACATTATTTATGGAAGTACAAAATATGAGCCGTCAAATCCCGAGTCGTCCGGAATTAAACAGTCTCAAAACGGAAATGCATAAACAATTACTTCGAATAACTTCAGATGTTATCGGGTTTTAAAGAATACAGAAGGTGGGATGCTCTTTGAGTGAGAACATACATGTAATCTACAGCCGAACTGTTTTTGAGGGGAGCGCCGAGCAAAAGACACGGTTTAACGAATTGTTGAAAATGGCCACTTTGTTGAATGACAGCTGCATTGCAGGGGAAAAAATTGTTCCCGGCTTTACGAATATCATCGGGGATTGCTGGCATGCTTTCTATTATAAAGCACCTGTACTAAATAAAAATGCAAAGCAACTGGACAAAATGCAATATGATTTTATGAAAGAGCTGCTGAAAAATGAAGAGTACATCCAATGGCATGAGCTGACAAAAGGTGACGAGCTGTTAAGTGTCCTTACTTCCGTCAGCATTGCAGAACAGCTTCTTAAAAGCTTTCAATATTATGAGGAACAGAAAAACCCATTTCAGATCGAGCAACTGGAAGCCTTTCAAAATCAGCGACAAAGCCCGAATATGACAAACGATTTACCGGAAAAAAGGGAATATTTAAAGCAGTTATCGAAAACGTCTATCGGCATGATGCTGCAGCAAAACAAAAAGAATATTCATCATACAAAAACAGCAGTCATGAAAGTTGGGACGATGGACGGCAAAAAAATGGATCAAGTTCCTTTAAGCGATCAGTTTAAACTAGCGAGAATGATTAGCGAGCGAAAGGAATTGCATAAAATTGCCGAATTAGTCGGCCGTTTTAAAAAAATTGCGACAAGAAAGCAGAAGTCTAAACAAGACGAGACGATTCAGCATCAATCGGTGACTTTTGGGCATGAGCTATCCCGATTGTTGCCGGCTGAATTGGGCAACTATATGTTAGGATATAGCAAGCTCGATTTTTTAAAGCGGTTAAGCGAGCAGCAAACACTCGTTTTTAATAAGAAGGGGAAAGATCGTCAAGGAAAAGGACCGATTATTGTATGCATGGATGAAAGCAGTTCCATGACATCAATTAAAGCCCAAAGTAAGGCGTTTTGTATTGCCTTGCTGAACATCGCTAAAAAACAGAAAAGAGATTTTGCGATTATACCTTTTGCAACAAATGTGGGGGAAATTAAATTTTTCCGAAAAGGTCAGGCAAAGACGCAGGATCTCATTCAGTTCAGTGACAGCTTCATCGGTGGCGGTACAAATTATGAGCTGCCATTACGTGAAGCATTGAAGCTATTAAAGAAAAGCGAATTTAAAAAAGCGGATTTGCTGTTCGTAACAGACGGGTCCAGCTTTTTGCCATCACGTTTTATAGAGGAATTTGCACATACAAAAAAGCTGAAGCAATTTGAATGTACTTCCATAGTTTTAACAAATTTATTCAATACCGTCGATCTGAATGTTGTCGAGCGCTTCTCGGATCGTGTTATTGAAGTAAATGAATTATTTGAAGCAGAAGATGCATTTGTTTTATAAAAACGGGTATATTCAGAAGGTGTGCGTCTATTAGAAGAGCTTTTACCTAGTCAAATGATCATACGTCTCTTACAATATTGTTATGCATTTGGTTAGGAGGCGTCTTTTTGTTAGTGGAAGATTATGAAAAGTTTTTTGAAATGACGACGGAAGAGCGAAAACAATCTATTCAGGAGCACCCGTCGATACTGAATGAGATACTGGAGACAATCGGTCATGAAGAAGCAGCAATCCGTGACCAGCTGAATTACCGCCTGTTCATTTTGCTGTTGTCGGAAAATGCACTTGGTGAGACAGTTATTGCCGATTTTGTGAGCAAACTTTCTTCAACAGACGGTTTACTTTATAAAATTGGCGAAAAGGGGACAACTTCTGTTTTTCAGCGTTCCTATGCGGCTCTTTATTTAGCGGCAATCGTGAATGCGGATCGACAGCTTGCCATTTTATCGAATGAGCAGTTGGAGCTCCTTGCACAAAATGCGGTGGCGCTATTAACGAAGGAGCAGGATTTGCGAAGCTTCGTCGATCCGAAGTCGGGCTGGGCGCATAGCGTTACAAATACAACAGAGTTAATTAACGCCATTATTGCGCATCCGCTTTATCCGATTCGCTTTACGGCTCAAATATTGCAGGCAATCCGCGCAAATATTTGGAAGGGCTATGTATTTGTCGATGACGAAGAAGAACGTTTCTGCAATATCATTCAGGCATTGTTAGCCAAAAACATCGACGAAGAACTGTTCATAGAATGGTTTGAACAGCTGTTTGACCAGCTGGAAATGGTCGCCTATGAGCGCGGCTATGATGCACTTTGGTTTAAAGCTAGAACAAACCAGCTGAACATGGCAAAAACGCTCTACTTTTATTTGAAATTTGCCAATCGGAATGAAAAATTGCGCAGTATTGTGTCCACGTTCATTCAGCGCTGGCTCAAATTAAACTAATAACATTATTTTAGTACAATAATAAATTTAAATTTATTCAAATTTATACACATATGTACTAAAAAATATGCCATTTAAAATACATTCTGAAATTGTTGAGGAATACTCTGTGAGAAGAACTTTCTGACAAAGTAGGATTTCTGAAGGTATTGCAGAAGAAAAGGGCATTTCCGATAGGTCATAATTTTAACTTATCGCAAAAGATAATAATAATGCAATTTACTTATGTTTGAATGTGCGCTATTATTGACTGTGGAGAAAAGAGCATTACAACCTTTTCAATTAAGAAAAACTAGGGGGAACACAACATGGCAAACTTACACAACAGTCGTTCGACTTTTGAAGTTAACGGTAAAACTTATAACTATTTCCGTTTAGCTGCAATTGAAGAAGCTGGTATCGCAAAAGTATCACGCCTACCTTATTCAATTAAAGTATTATTAGAATCAGTATTACGTCAATACGATAACTATGTAATTAAAGACGAGCACGTTAATGAATTAGCTAACTTCGGTAATCACAATGCAGATGCTGAAGTACCATTCAAACCTTCTCGTGTAGTATTACAAGACTTCACTGGTGTTCCAGTAGTAGTTGACTTAGCTTCATTACGTTCAGCAATGAAAGAAATGGGTGGAGACCCAGCTAAAATCAACCCTGCAATTCCGGTTGACCTTGTAATTGACCACTCAGTACAAGTAGACAAATACGGTAACGCAGCAGCATTACAAGCGAACATGGATTTAGAGTTCGAGCGTAACGCTGAACGTTATAACTTCTTAAAATGGGCTCAAACTGCTTATGATAACTTCCGCGCTGTACCACCAGCAACTGGTATCGTACACCAAGTTAACTTAGAGTATTTAGCTCCAATCGTTCACGTTAACGAAACAGAAGAAGGTTTAGTAGCATTCCCTGACTCAGTAGTAGGTACTGACTCTCACACAACTATGATCAACGGTATCGGTGTTCTAGGTTGGGGTGTTGGTGGTATTGAAGCTGAAGCTGGTATGTTAGGTCAACCATCTTACTTCCCAATTCCTGATGTTATCGGTGTTAAATTAGTAGGCGAATTACCAAACGGTACTACAGCTACTGACTTAGCATTAAAAGTAACTCAAGTATTACGTGCTCGTGGTGTAGTAAACAAATTCGTTGAGTTCTTCGGACCTGGCGTACCTGGTTTACCACTAGCTGACCGTGCTACAATCTCAAACATGGCTCCAGAATACGGTGCTACTTGTGGTTTCTTCGCAGTTGACGAAGAATCATTAAACTACATGCGCTTAACTGGCCGTGACGAAGAGCACATTGCTGTTGTTGAAGCTTACTTAAAAGCTAACGACATGTTCTTCAACCCGGACTTAGAGCCTGTATACACTGACGTTTTAGAAATTAACTTAGCGGACATCGAAGCTAACCTTTCTGGTCCTAAGCGTCCACAAGATTTAATTCCTTTAACTGAAATGAAACGTGTTTACCGTGAATCAGTAGTAGCTCCACAAGGTACTCAAGGTTTCGGTTTAACTGAAGAAGAATTCTCTAAAACATCTACTGCTAAATTTGCAGAAGGTGACGTAGAAATTCCTGCAGGTGCTGTAGCAATCGCTGCCATCACTTCTTGTACAAACACATCTAACCCATACGTATTATTAGCTGCTGGTTTAGTTGCTAAAAAAGCTGTTGAGTTAGGTATTAAACCTGCTAAGTGGGTTAAAACTTCATTAGCTCCAGGTTCTAAAGTAGTCACTGGTTACCTAGAAGAGTCTGGTTTACAAGACTACTTCGACCAAATCGGTTTCAACACTGTAGGTTACGGTTGTACAACATGTATCGGTAACTCAGGTCCGTTATTACCAGAATTAGAAGAAGCAATCAAATCAAACGATTTATTCGTAACTTCTGTATTATCAGGTAACCGTAACTTCGAAGGCCGTGTACACCCATTAGTAAAAGCTAACTTCTTAGCTTCACCACCATTAGTTGTTGCTTACGCTTTAGCTGGTACTGTAGATATCGATCTACAAAAAGACGCAATCGCTGTAACTCCAGAAGGCAAAGAAGTATTCTTCGCTGATATCTGGCCATCAACTGAAGAAGTTAACGAAGTATTAAATAAAGTTGTTACTCGTGAATTATTCCAAAAAGAATACGAAACAGTATTCACTGCTAACGAAGCTTGGAATGCAATCGAAACTTCAACTGAAAACTTATATACTTTCGATGATAAATCAACTTACATCCAAAACCCACCATTCTTCACTGGTCTTTCTAAAGAGCCAGGTGCTATCCAAACATTAGCTGGAATGCGTGTAATGGCTAAGTTCGGTGACTCTATCACTACTGACCACATCTCTCCTGCAGGTGCAATCGGTAAAGATACACCAGCTGGTAAGTACTTAATCGAAAACGGTGTTGCAATCCGTGACTTCAACTCTTACGGTTCTCGTCGTGGTAACCACGAAGTAATGATGCGCGGTACATTCGCTAACATCCGTATCCGTAACCAAATCGCTCCAGGTACAGAAGGTGGTTTCACTACTTACTGGCCAACAGGCGAAGTTGAGTACATTTATGATGCTTGCATGAAGTACAAAGAAGCAGGTACTGGCTTAGTAGTATTAGCTGGTAACGACTACGGTATGGGTTCATCTCGTGACTGGGCTGCTAAAGGTACATTCTTACTAGGCGTTAAAACTGTAATCGCACAATCTTACGAGCGTATTCACCGTTCTAACTTAGTAATGATGGGCGTATTACCATTACAATTCATGGCTGGCGATTCAGCTGAAACTTTAGGATTAAAAGGTGACGAAACAATCGACGTTAACTTAACTGATGATGTTAAACCACGTGATATCCTAACTGTTACTGCAACTTCTCCAGAAGGAAAAGTAACTGAGTTCAAAGCGTTAGCTCGTTTCGACTCTGAAGTAGAAGTAGACTACTACCGTCACGGTGGTATCCTACAAATGGTATTACGTGCTAAAGCTGCACAACAATAATTCCATTCTATAACATGAAAGACAAAGTCAATTTCGATTGGCTTTGTCTTTTTTTGTGTAAAAGGACCTAAAGAAAGTATTTTTTGTTAAATAACAGTAAAATTTTCCGGAAAATGTGGAAATTTTTATAATATTTCGTTACTATCAAAAGGTAGGTTAAAAATTTTGGGGGGTCTTTTGGATGAAGAAAAAAAGAATGTATTCAGCAACAGCTTTAGCAGCATTTACGGCAGTAGCTGTAGGAGCAACAGGTGTTATGGCAGAAGAGACAATTTTTACGGATGTAACAGTTAGCCATCCATATGCAGAAGGGATCAATGCTTTAACATCTGCAGGTATCGTAAAAGGATTTGAAGACGGTACTTTTAAACCAGATACAACGGTTACTCGCGGACAAGCTGCGAAAATGATTGCGGGTGCTCTTAAACTTGATACAACAAATGTAAATAATCCTAACTTTAAAGATATTAAAACGTCAAACCAGTATTATAGTCAAATAGCGGCATTAGTAGCGACTGGATTTGTTAATGGTTATGAAGACGGTACATTCCGTACAGCGGATAAAATTACACATAATCAATTAGCTAAAATTTTAACGAACGTTTCTGCGGTATATCCGATTGATGCAACTTCTTTATTAACAGAGGCTAAAGTTGTATTCAACCCTACGAAACAACTTACTCGTGGTGAATTGTCAAGCGTATTGGCAACAATGCTTGCAGCAGCTGCACCAGCACCACAACCACAACCTGAACCGGAAACAAACAATTATAAATTATCAATTATGCATGTGAACGATACTCATGGACGTGTTGATGCATTTCCAAAATTAATGACGGCGGTTAATGAACAACGCGCAAAAACACCAGATGCGCTTTTATTGCATGCGGGTGACGTTTTCAGCGGTACTTTATACTTCAATGAGTTTGAAGGACAAGCTGATCTACCGTTTTTAAATGCATTGAAATTTGATGCGATCACATTAGGGAACCATGAATTTGACTTAGGTTCTTCACCAGAAGGACATAAAGCATTAGCTGAATTCATTAAAGCTTCACAATTCCCGGTTTTAACGGCGAATGTTGACTTTACAAAAGACAGCCTGTTTACAGGTATGTTCTCCGATTTAGTATCAAGCGAGCCAGAAAACGGCAAAATTTACGCTGGTATGATTAAAGAAGTGAACGGCGAAAAAGTCGGGATCTTCGGATTAACGACAGCTGAAACAAAAGATATCGCTTCACCAGGCAGTGTAGCATTTGAAAATTATATCGACGAAGCGAAAAAAGCGGTAAAAGCGTTTGAAGATAAAGGTGTCGATAAAATTATTGCTTTAACACATATCGGATTTGACGATAACCCTGCATATGACAATGATCAAATTCTAGCAAAATCAGTACCTGGCATTGATATTATCGTAGGCGGTCACTCACATACAGAGCTTAAAGAGCCATTCGTAGTTGATACAAACACAGTTGGTGAGAAAAAGGACGCAACATTAATCGTTCAAGCAAAAGAGTATGCTGGATTCCTAGGTACAGTGAATGTTGAATTTGACGAAAATGGTGTCATCGTTAAACATGACGGTCAATTAGTTGAAATCGGTAAACTTGCTGATGACGCTGAAGGTTTAAAAATACTTGCTCCATTTAAAGAAAAAGTAGATGCACTTTCTAAAGCAGAAATCGGTGTTACTTTAGCAGAAGATTTAGTGAGCCCTCGTGCATCAGACGATAATCCAGTGAGTGTACGTAATAGTGAAACGGTATTAGGAAATATCATTACAGACGGTATGCTTGCAAAAGCGAAAAAGTATACGGATAAAAAGGTTGTAATGGCATTGCAAAATGGCGGCGGTATTCGTGCTGCAATTCCAGCAGGCAATATTACAACTGGACAAGTAATTACAGTGTTACCGTTTGGTAATACATTAGCATTAATGGATGTTACAGGTGCTGAATTAAAAGAAGCATTTGAACACTCTGTGAAAGATGCTCCTAAAGAGAATGGCGGATTCCTGCATATCTCAGGTGCAAAACTAGAATACGATTCTTCTAAAGAAGCGGGCTCTCGTATCGCTTCATTAAAATACTATGATGAAGCAACAAAAGCATATGTAGATGTTGCCGATAACGAAACTTACACAGTTGCTACAAATGCATTCACTGCTAAAGGTGGCGACGGCTTCAGCTCGTTTGAAAAAGCATATGGCGAAGGTCGTGTAACAGACTTAGGTTTATCGGATTGGGAAAACTTAAAAGAACAATTATTATCAATGAAAGAAATTAAGTTTACTACTGAAGGCCGCATTGTAGATACAGCTGCGCCAGTAGAAAAATAATTTAACAGCTAAACCACTAATTTGGGCAACCATTTTAGTGGTTTTTTTATTTTTTTTTTGCAAAATACATTATGTAAATTAAACTTTTCAACATATCACTGGATAACAATAAAATTAGAATATTCAGATAAATAAAGGGAGTCCCGAAATTGAATGTTATTTAACGATTATATTGTCCTATTTTTTGAATATTAATATGAACAAAATTCACGTACTAACAAGAAAATATTTACATTTTCTAGTAGAAATATGTAAAAACTTAGAATATATTATTGTTATACGCAATGAGTATTTATTCATTCGTATAGGTCTAATTTAACAAAAAGGGGGGTTTTTATGGGGTCGTTTCAGTTGTTTGGGAAGGAATTGCAGTCACTGAAAAATCGTAAAGGTTTACTCATTGCGTTGATCGGTGTCATGCTCATTCCAATTGTTTACGTAGCAGTTCTTCTGTCAGCTACATGGGGACCATATGACAACCTGGATAACTTACCGGTTGCGTTCGTCAATAAGGATGCAGGCGGAGTTTCGGGTGGTCAAGCTATCAATGTCGGCAATGATTTAATGGAAACATTAAAAGAAAGTAATTCATTAGGCTGGCATTTTGTGACGGAAGAAGAAGCGATGGAAGGATTGGATAAGCAGGAATTTTACCTAGTGGTAGAAGTGCCGGAAGACTTTTCACAAAAGGTGACAACCGTTCTTGATGCAAATCCGCAAGTACCGGAATTGCGTTATATCCAAAATGAAGGATTAAACTTCATGGGAGCGCAAGTGACAAACAGTGCTGTTGAAAAACTTCGCGAACAATTAGGGGACAAAATTACAGCGACTTATGCCAGAACGGTATTCTCCAGGTTTACGGATATCGAAACAGGATTTGCTACTGGGGCAGATGGTTCGAAGCAAATCGTCGACGGTACTGAGCAGCTGGCAAATGGGACGAACACATTATTAACATCGTTGACGGAAAAATCGGCAGATATTAACAAGCTTGCTGTCGGTGCGAAAACGGCAGATGCGGGGGCAGGCCAACTTCTTTCCGCGATCAATGGGGGAACGGGCGATATTAACAAGCTAGCGTCCGGATCACGTCAAGTGGCATCGGGTGCTACACAATTAAAAGGCGGATCTCAGCAAGTATTAGCAGGACTTAATTCATTAAAAGGCGGTTCAACGGAAATCTATACAGGTTTACAGAAATTACAGCCTGGTTCCGAAAATCTCCTGAATGGGTTGCAGCAGCTTTCTGCTGGAGCGAACCAGCTTTATGCAGGTATCGCTGTAGGAGACGGTACGCAGGCAAATCCGGGGTTGGCAAAAGGCCTGAACCAGCTGGCAACCGTATTGAAGTCAAAACAAGCGGATATCGAACAAATGGCACAAGGTGCAGCATTACTGCAAACATTGGCGCAAGCACCTGGCATGGAAGCATATCGTGAAAATTTACTTGCTTTAAGTGCAGGCTTGGGAGAGCTTGGTACCGTTTATCCGGTTGCCGTTCAAAGTGCCAATGCATTAAGCAATGGTGCCAACCAGATGGCGCAATCCATGCCTGCATTGACAACAGGTCTTGAAAATGCAATTGCCGGTCAAAAAACGATCGTGTCCGGTATTGGTTCATTAACGGCTGGACAAGAAAAAGCTGTAAAAGGAATCGATGCACTTGTTTCTGGTCAGACAGCAGTCGTTTCTGGTGCATCAACTTTAGCGGGTGGTGCATCACAAGTAGCAAATGGTAATGCATCGCTAACGAGCTCGTGGAACAAATTAGGTGCAGGTGTTTCCAACCTGAAAAGCGGTTTAACGCAAATCAGCACAGGTAATGAAACTGTTGCAGTTGGTTGGCAAACGATGACAGAAGGCGTTACGTCATTAAATGATGGGGTTAACCGTCTTCAGGCAGGTTCATCGGAATTGGCGACTGGTTTGGAAGGCGGTCGTGAGCAAGTGGCGGCATTACGAATTACTGATGATAATATTGCGATGTTCTCTTCGCCGGTTACATTGGCAGGGGAAAAGGTCAATGAATATGAATATTATCGCGATTCAACAGCTCCGTATATTTTATCTTTGGCACTATTTGTAGGTATGCTTGTGTTGTCCATGTTTGTGGACTTTAAAAAACCGGCTGTATTGCCAAAGTCTGCTGTAAGCTGGTTTGTCAGTAAATGGCTGCAATTAGCACTGTTTGCTACAATTCAGGCTGTATTGGTTACGGTATTTACATTAGTCGTATTACAGCTTTCTGTAGATCATGTGGTGCAGTTTATTTTATTCGGGATTTTTGTCAGCATTGTATTCATGTCGATTATTTTCTTCCTTGTATCGGTTGCCGGCAATATTGGGCGATTTATCGCACTTGTACTGGCTGTTGCACAATTATCGATTACAGGTTCGAATTTACCGATTCCGATGCTTCCTGAAAATTTACAGGCGGTAAGTGCATATTTACCGTTTACGTATTCGATCTCAGGATTTAAATCGGTTATTTCATTAAGTGATCTTTCATTACTATCATCGAATGCTTTAGTCCTTGTCATTTATTTAGTCGTTGCTTCTGTGTTGGCATTGATTGCGTTTATCGTAAGCTATAAATCACTTACGACGAAGTACACACCGGAAGTGCAGCCGACTGCATAACAAAAAAGACCCGTCTACTCTCAAAATAGAGAGAGACGGGTCTAATTATGTTGAATTAAAACTCTACGTGAGCAATCATGCCTTCTTCATCATCAATAGCAAGTGAAATACGTGCTGACATTGAATCACGGCCAAGCTGCTCATCAATATACAGACGAAGTGCCATAATGAAATTCACAGAGTTGTATACTTCCAGTTGTCCGCTGTAGAAAGCTTCCGCTGAATATCCGGCAACATCATCATACATCAGCTCCACTTCCACATCTTCTGGTGCTGTGTTTTTGAATTTTGCATGGAACAGACAAACGGCATTAATTAAATCTTGTTCAAGTAATGTTAGTTTTTCCACGTATCCGTAACCTCTTTATCTTTTTTGCGTTTGATTAACTGGTAAATCTTCACTAGGAAGAAGACAATTGCCGCAATTGCCGCTACGTTTATTAACAGACCTAAAATGTTACCTAACATACCCATGCCGGCAAATAAGCTACCGAATAATAAACCGGCTAAACCACCAAGCATTAAGCCTTTCATTAAACCGCCTTTGTTTGATGCTGTATTTGAATCATTCTTTTTCGTTGTATTATTGTTTTGTTTAGTTGTTGTCGGGTTTGTAGCATCATTATTGTTTTTTTGAATATTAGTATTGTTATTGTTGCTGTTGAAGCCTTTTTTACCTGACTTGTAACCTTTTGCTTCAACTGACTGTGCATCATTAGCAAATAAAATCGTAGTCCCTACACTTGAAAATACAAGTGTGAATGCTAATAATACCGCTGATAATTTCTTCATGTTTTTCCCCCATTTAGTCTATTTTTTACTTTCTTAGTATATCAAAAATCTACCTGAATAGAAAATGAAAACACTTTTCAGCAAATAATACAAGCAATACGCGAAAGATAACATTTCTTGTGAAAATCACAAAAATTATTGTATTCATAATTATGAAACTGTATGATGAAATATAATTTAGACGAAAATTCTGAATTTACATCATTATGTAAAGAATACACGTCAAATAATTAAGTTGGGGGAATAAATAATGAGTAAAATTCGCATTGGTATTGTAGGTTACGGAAATTTAGGTCGAGGTGTGGAAGCAGCAATTGGTCAAAATGCTGACATGGAATTGGTAGCTGTATTTACGCGTCGTGATCCTGCTTCAGTTGCCATCCAATCACCAAATGTACCGGTTTATTTAGTGGATGATGCACCGAATTACAAGGAACAGATTGATGTTATGATTTTATGTGGTGGATCTGCAAAAGATTTACCTGAGCAAGTGCCGCATTTTGCGCAATGGTTCAACACGATCGACAGCTATGATACACATGCAAAAATCCCGGAATTTTTTGATACTGTTGATGCAACTGCACAAAAAAGTGATACAGTCTCCATCATTTCGGTTGGCTGGGACCCGGGGCTATTTTCATTGAACCGTCTATTAGGTGAAACAGTTCTGCCTGAAGGAAATACATATACGTTCTGGGGAGACGGCTTAAGCCAAGGCCACTCAGATGCAGTACGCCGCATTGAAGGAGTAAAAAATGCAGTACAATATACTTTACCGATTAAAGAAGCGGTTAACCGTGTTCGCAACGGTGAAAATCCTGAGCTGACAACACGTGAAAAACATGCCCGTGAATGCTTTGTTGTATTAGCTGAAGGTGCAGATGCAGCAACAATCGAAAAAGAAATTAAAGAAATGCCAAACTATTTTGCGGACTATGCTACAACGGTGAACTTTATTACAGAAGCAGAATTTAAAGAAAATCACCAAGGTATGCCACATGGCGGGTTTGTTATCCGTTCTGGTCAATCAGGCGAATCAGACAAGCAAATTATGGAGTTTTCTTTAACGCTTGAATCGAATCCGATGTTCACATCTAGCGTTCTCGTTGCCTATGCACGTGCTGCATACAAATTGCACGCGAAAGGAGATAAAGGTGCAAAAACTGTATTCGATATTCCGTACGGTTTATTATCACCAAAATCCCCAGCAGATTTACGCAAAGAATTACTGTAATTTTCAAACAAGCGTCGTCTAATAAATTTAGGCGACGTTTTTTCGATTTTTGCTAGACAAATCGTCGATAAAGACTTTTCTTTCGCGGTTTTGCAACGTAGAATAGAGAAGTTAAGTCTCTGAAATATGGTTGTCCACTTTAGAGCGATTTAAAATCCCCTCATGAATCTGAAATTACAGATTTAAATGGTATACAGAAAGGATGTTTAATGTGCAGGATAAGCGTTTTAAAATCGCACATAAAGAAGCACTAATCGGTGTCGTGCTTGTCATCATCAATTTTGCAATCTGGTTCGGATTTGCATATGGACTCGGTTCCGGTGACCCGCTAGAATATGATTACGTATTCGGATTCCCGGCATGGTTTTTCTATAGCTGTATCGCAGGAACAATTTTCATGATTATTGCCATCTGGATTGCGATGAAGCTTTTCTTCAAAGACATTCCACTTGAAGAGGAGGATGAGCAAAAATGATACATTGGTCTGTCATTATTCCATTATTCATATTTTTAATCATCATTTTTGGCATCGGTATTTGGGCAAATCGCCAAGTACGCACATCTAATTCGTTTTTACAGGAGTATTTTTTAGGCGGCCGAGAAATGGGCGGGTTCATACTGGCGATGACGATGATGGCGACATATGGCAGTGCCTCAAGTTTTATCGGGGGCCCGGGTGTGGCCTATAATACAGGGCTTGGATGGGTTCTGTTAGCAATGGCGCAGCTACCTGCAGGTTATTTTGTTTTAATGGTGCTCGGCAAGAAGTTTGCGATTGTTGCACGCCGTATTGAAGCCATTACATTAATCGACTTTTTAAAGAAACGCTATGACAGTCATACAATCGTTATTTTATCGGCGATCAGCATCATTATTTTCCTTTTTGCATCGATGACAGCACAATGGGTAGGTGGTGCACGTCTGATTGAATCATTGACAGGACTTTCCTATATAAATGCATTGCTCATTTTTGCGGTAGCTGTTTTGGCTTATGTAATTATCGGTGGTTTCCGGGCTGTCGCGTTAACGGATGCATTGCAAGGGTCCATAATGATTATTGGTACAGTCGTTCTCCTTATTGCTACAGTCATTGCCGGTGGTGGTGTTGACACGATCATGCAAGGACTGGTAGCAGAAAATCCGAATTTAGTGACGCCATTTGGTGCAGAACAAAATCTGACACCATTATATGTATCAACATTTTGGATTTTAATTGGACTAGGTGTGATCGGTTTGCCTCAAATTGCAGTTCGTGCGATGAGCTACAAAGATTCGAAAAGCTTACATAAAGCAATTCTAATAGGTACAATCGGGATTGGTACAATTATGTTCGGCATGCATTTAATTGGTGTATTTGCACGTCCGGTTATGCCTGGAATTGAAGTCGGCGATAAAGTGATGCCATTGCTGACATTGGAAGTGCTGCCGCCGGTATTGGCAGGAATTGTACTCGCAGCTCCAATGGCAGCCATCATGTCGACGGTCAATGCATTGCTGATTCTAGTTAGTTCAACAGTTGTAAAAGATATTTATTTAAACTATATCAATCCGAAAGCAAGCGATGCACAAATTAAAAACCGCAGCTTCTGGGTGACGAGCATTATTGGGATCGCGGTAGTTATTTTCGCCGTCAAACCGCCAGAGCTGTTAATCATGCTGAACTTATTTGCGTTCGGCGGACTGGAATCAGCCTTTTTATGGAGTGTTGTATTTGGCCTGTATTGGAAGAAAGCAAATAAATACGGGGCTATCAGTTCGATGATTGTCGGTCTGACATTATATATTGTCATCTACCGTTTTGCGGAAAATATTTATGGCATGCATTCCGTAACAATTCCGATCATAGCTTCTCTTATCACATTTGTAGCAGTAAGTATGATTGCGCAAAAGGTGAAAAAAATAGAAGATTACCATTTTTAATAGCCAGAATCGTTTTGGCTCTGTATGATAGAAACCAGAACTATCAATTGATAGTTCTGGTTTATTTGACGTTAAACGCTTATTATTGTAAACTAGGTTACATAAAGTAACTTAATAAAGAATAAAGGTGATAAGATGAAAAAAATAATGGCTATTTTAGAAGATAAAATTCAGCTTGTACGTCGTGATGATCTGCAAAATATTGCAGTAGTCGGACCGGTAAAGCTACCTATAAAACAAGAAAATCTAGAAGCAACATTCCAATGGTATTCATGGACGACTGTTGAAAAAAATCAGACAAAAGAACAGGTCGTAGAATCTGTATCGTCTATGCATTTAGCTTTTGGCCAGCAGTCTTCTGTACTGGTGTATGGAGATTTTGCCAACCAGGATGATGCATTGATCCGCATGCACAGTATTTGTCATACAGGTGATATTTTTGGTTCGCAGCGTTGTGACTGTGGCTATCAGTTGCATGAATCGATGAAAATGATTGTCGAGCACGGCTGTGGCGCAATCTTTTATTTAGCAGATCATGAAGGGCGCGGTATTGGACTGTTTTCAAAATCATTAGCTTACCTATTACAGGAAGAAGCGTTTGATACAGTGGAAGCAAATCATGCACTTGGTTTTGAAGATGATGTCCGTTCATATGATGATGCAATCCGTGTACTACAGGTGCTTCGTTCAAAACCGGTAACACTCATTACGAACAACCCGAAAAAGCTTGCAGCGCTGCAGGAAAACGGATTACTTGCGGATGGCCATATTCCTTTATGGGGTGGTCTTACGGAAACGAATGAACAGTACTTGAAAACAAAAGTAGAAAAGTCTGGGCATATCGCGATGGTTGAAAAGCTAACTGTGTAAGGAGAATTTCTAATGAAAACTGATCAGGACTATATGCAACTTGCGCTTCAATTGGCGGCAAGTGCCAGAGGGAATACAAATCCAAATCCGTTAGTAGGAGCCGTCATCGTAAAAGATGGTGTCATCGTCGGTACAGGACTTCATCGAAAAGCAGGGGAACCCCATGCAGAAGTCCATGCGGTGAATATGGCAGGCGAGCATACAAAAGATGCGACCATTTATGTCACATTGGAACCGTGTTCGCACTACGGCAAAACACCACCATGTGCGAAGCTGCTGAAAGAAAGCGGATTTAAACGCGTTGTTGTTGCAACGGAAGATCCAAACCCTGAAGTGGCAGGGCGCGGTATTCGCCTGTTGCGTGAAGCGGGAATCGAAGTGGAGGTTGGTGTTCTTCAGGAGGAAGCTCAAAAGCTGAATGAACGTTTTATTCATAATATGCTGACAGAGTGTCCATTTGTCGTTGCAAAATTCGCCATGACACTTGACGGCAAAATCGCGACATATAACGGGCATTCACAATGGATTACAGGTGAAGCAGCACGTGCGGATGTCCATGAATTGCGTCATGAAGTGGACGGGATATTAGTCGGTGTACAAACAGTTTTAAATGACAACCCGAAACTGACTACTCGTTTAAAGGATAATCGACAAGGTCGTAACCCGATTCGGGTAGTCTTGGACAGTACTTTGAAAACACCGGTTGATGCGCATATTGCGGATACGACAGAAGCTCGTACAATCATTGTCACTTCACTTGATTCAGATACGGTAAAGGCACAGCAGCTGGAACGCAACGGTGTTGAAATTATCCGTGTGGAAAAAGAATCAACAGGCTTGAAAATAGAGGAAATGTTGAAAGCATTATATAAAAAGGGCATTACGCATCTGCTTGTTGAAGGTGGCGGCAATGTGAACGCATCATTTTTACGAGGCGGCTTCATTGACCAGTATATGGTATATGTCGCTCCGAAAGTATTGGGAGGGAAAAACTCCATTACGCCGTTTACCGGATCTGATGTGGAAACCATCGATTTGGCTAGCCAGCTTGAATTCGGTGAAGTCACTCGCATCGGGGAAGATTTGCGTATTATAGCCTATCCAAAGAAGGCTGGTTTATATGAATAGAAAAGTGGATGTTTGCATTGTTGGCGGTGGTCCGGGCGGTGCACTGCTTGCCAATATTTTGGCGAAAAATAATGTGTCGGTACTTTTAATTGAGCGGACTAATGACTTTGCGAAGGCATTCCGCGGGGAACATTTAAATGAAGAAGGCGAGCGGATTCTTAAACAGTACGAGCTTTTCGAACGAATTGAACAGCTCGGTTTGCTTCGCATGGAAACATTGGAATATTGGATGAGCGGTGAAAAGTTTAAAACAATTGAACCGGATCCGGCTGTAGGCCATTTAGGTATCCATGTTCCGCAAACTCATTTACTTCAGGCAATAATAGAGCAGGCAAAAGGCTATTCAAAGTTTAGCTACTTATTGAATACAACGGTTAAAGAGCTTATTCAAAACGAGCATGGACAATATACAGCGGTTCGCGCTAAACAAGGTGATGCTGATATTACAATTGAAGCACAGCTGATCATCGGTGCGGATGGACGCTATTCCACAGTGAGAAAATTGGCGGATTTGGATGTAACGATCCGTGATCATGGCTATGACTTGCTTTGGGCGAGAATACCGGCACCTGAAAATTGGACTCCTTCAATTAAAATGGCCTTAGTTGACGGCATTCAAATTTCCTTGTTTTCGCAGGCAAAAGGATACGTCCAAATTGGCTGGAATATCGAAAAGGGAAGCTATCCGGAATTACGTAAACAGCCGTTTATACTGTTTATAGAAAAACTCGTAAAAGCATTTCCTCAATTGGCACCCGTCGTACAGGAGCATATTCAGTCCTGGAAAGACTTTGTGCTGCTTGATGTATTCAGCAGTACGACCGAACAATGGGGAAAAGAAGGTGTCGCATTAATTGGTGATGCTGTTCATACGATGACTCCGACTGGCGCTTACGGATTAAATAGTTCGTTAATGGATGCCCATGTGCTGGCACAAATGCTGCTGGAAAATGAGGAATTTGATTTTGTCAGCTGCGCAACGGCACGAAAAAAACAAATCGAAAAAATTCAGGCTATACAAATAGAAAAAGAGCAAAAGTTCCATGAAGCTTTTCTCGTATTAAGTTAGGTGAGATATATGAAATTTGGTTTTGATATTGATGATACGTTAATCGATTTACGTCGACATGCTTTTCAATTATATAATAAGAAATTGAAAAAGATGATTGGCGAAGATGTTTTCGATACAATCCCTACTGTCGAAATTCACGCACCATTTGGATTAACAAATGAAGAAGGCAGCCAAATGTGGAAAGATACGATGGAAGAAATCTATTTCACGGACTGTCCAAGCTTTGAAGGGGCAAAGGAAGTTTTAAATGCTTTGGCAGATGAAGGACATGAAATCTATTATATAACGTCTCGTCCCAAAGGGTATTGTGAACAGACCCGTGCATGGGTAAAAGCACAAGGATTCCCGGTTGTTGATGAGCGTTTTTACTGCGGCATGGCAGACCATGAGAAAATCGATATCATCAAAAGTTTGGAACTGGACGTTTATGTAGATGATAAGCCGGCTGTTTTAAACACATTGGCGGGGAGTTCAACGAAAGTCATTGTGAAAAATCAGTCCTACAATCAGGCAGTAGAGTATACGCGTCTGACAAGTTGGGATGAATTCAATAAACTGATCGGTTATGCCTCGGTGTAATCGAAAGAAGAAACTCCCGGAGTATTTCCGGGAGTTTTTTTTATATAAAAAGTGAAAATAGTTTGAATTTTTTCCTTTCAAGTGAATGAATATGTGGTATTGTTAACAGTGTATAGACATACCGGTTGGAGGATTTTACTATGATAACACAACAACATTACGAAGCAAGCGTTCATTACAATGGGATTATATTACTGTCGGCTTACTTACAACGCCAGTATGTATATCGTACAATTCAAGTACGTCTGAACGGAGCAAGTGTAGAACCATTAAATAAAGTGAAAAATATGCTTGAACATACAGAGCTGATGCTTAATATTTTTGAGGAATCTAAAGATCTGATGGAAGGCCAGCGCAACAAACTTAAATCATTTGCAGATGAGGTAGCCCTTTTGATGCAAAATTATATTAAAGAAGATCCGGATTTTAAAGAGCGTCTAGCAGTTGTCGGCTCAACACTTTACTCGGAGCAGCTGATGAATAACGGAATTATTAAACTCGGCTATATTTTCAAGCAAAATATCGGCAAAGATTTCCCGGCACGCGTCAAGTTTTATGAAGAACGTACAAAAGTTATCGACGTGATGGTGCAGCTCGTATCGGAAGGTAAAGAAATCGAAAAGGGCATGCAGGACATTTTAAATAAATGGTATGACGGCATTGCCAATCAGAAAAAAGGCATTATGGAAGATTTATCAAAAATTAACGAAATGCTCGATTTTAAAGCAGAATAATTAAAGATTTGTGCAGAAAAGTAGAAGTAAATTAATAAACGGATATTTTGTAAAATTGATTGGAATGGAGGGCGACTCCAGCGGGAACAGCACGACGCCTGAGACTACAGGCTCAGGCCGTGCCCGCGGAAAGCGTCCCGGAATGAAAATCAATTTTTAACGCATAGAAAAAATGCCATTTTTCTCTCTCGGAGGAAAATGGCATTTTTGGGGTATGTCTCACAATTTATGCGCGTTCGAAAAATACTTTATCGATATTGTATTTTGACTGGAATTGATTGATTGCATATGTTTCGTAAATTTCACGTTCCATTGGATCTTCAATTTCATATACTTCAATTTTGTGGATTTCGGCACGGTGATTTTTCATTGGAGATACATTATCTTCAAAGTGCTTTTTAATACGCTGACGGATTTTACGTGCTTTCCCTACGAATAAAAGCTCGTTCTTTTCGTTGTAGAAGAAGAAGATTCCGCCTTTATCACGCGTAATTTTATGGAAATCAATAAACCCGAAGTACGGAGTAATTTCCACTTCACCTGGTTTTAACACTTGTTCGCGTTGACGAATTACTAAATCTGGTTTTGGCATTTCAATATTAATCAAACTGTTCACGTCCCTAAATTATTCTAAAAGTTTATTTTACACGATATTCCGGTAAATTGCTATTGATATAGTAGTCCAAGCATTGGAGAATTGAAAAATAAGTAGGGATTTTACCGTTATTTTCAAAATCAAAGGGACTACTTACTATATGAATGTTCATATTATCCGACACTATTCTTTTTTTAATCAAATCACCCCTTCGAACAAATTAACAATAAACTATAATCTACATACCTTAAGCTAATAAAAAAATCATTTTCAACACTCTAAGGTCAAGCAAAAAATTCTAACTTATTTGCTTGTTTGGATAGATTTTGAATTTTCGCTTTCTTTTTCATGGAAGATTGCTTATGGTAATAATAGTTTGTTCAGCAATAAGCAATTATACATATTAATTTTAAACTGCAGTTTTAACAGAGAGAAGGAATCGTATGCAAAAATTTAAAGGTGAGCTGCTCATGCTCATCACCGCTGTTATGTGGGGAAGCGGTTTTGTAGGAATGGCAAAAGGGCTTGAACATTGGACTGTATTTCAATTGATGGCCGGGAGATTTTTACTGGCCTCCATTATTTTAAGTTTCATTTTCTATAAAAAATTAAAACTAATTTCTAAGGCAGTAGTATGGAAAGGGGCAATTCTCGGCGTAATCTTATTTGTCGCGTTTGCATTACAGACAATGGGTTTGGAATATACAACACCTTCTAAAAATGCATTCCTGACAGCGATTAATGTTATCATCGTTCCAATAATCGCTTATGTCATCTATAAAAGAAGAATTGACCGGTTTGAATTTATCGCAGCTGGTGTAGCAGTTGTCGGAATTGGATTTTTATCATTGCAGGATTCGATGACGATTAATTTTGGCGATTTCCTGTCAATTCTTTGTGCAGTCGGCTTCGCTTTCGATATTTTTTATACAAATGTCTTTGTAAAAGCGGAAGATGCTTTAGCGCTGACGATTGTTCAGTTTTATACAGCGACTGTACTGAGTGTAGTAAGTGTTATCTTACTTGGGGAAGTACCGACGACTTATACTTCAGAAGGCTTGGGAATAATCGTTTACTTGGCGATATTTTGTACTGCTGTTGCATATGTGTGTCAAAATATCGGAATGCAATATGCAAACCCAACGAAATCAGCCATAATTTTATCGACGGAATCATTGTTCGGTACGATGTTCTCTGTGCTTATTTTAAACGAACTTTTGACAGGTCGTATGCTTGTTGGATGTATTCTCATCTTCTTCGCGATACTGTTTGCGGAAGTCAAACCGACCTTTAGACGAAAGAAATCCTATGTTTAACAAACAGCCATTTTAAGCAAACACTAATATAGTGAGTATTTCGCTAAAATAAACTAGACCTTATGTTTTGAAAATTTAAGTTTGATAAAATAATCAAACTTTTATCTGTATGAAAAAATACATCCATTAAATCTTTATTTAAAATGGATGTATTTTTTAATGTGGTCTTTTAATAAAGTTTAATAATTTATAATTAAGTTTGATCATTTATAATAAAGTTTGATAAAAAACCTGTATGGAATGCAATTTTCTTATTCCACAATCGGGCCATATTATTGAGGAAGGCTCTTAAGTAATTCTGTAAAATAATATTGTAAAGAAGTAAACGTTAACTAACAAAATTGTACAGAAGAAGGATGGGGAAAAATGGGGAAATATTGAATTGGATTAAAACGTAATGTAGTCTTCTCTTAAATTTAAAATTTTAATTGGATACAGAGTAAAATCCCCGCTTTCAATATAAAAGTAGGGATTTTTGGCGTTTTAATAGACTTAGGGATATGTGAAAACCTTCGTTAGTTAATTATATTTGCAGCTATCTCCTTATCATGTTATTTAAGAATTACTCATATTAAAAGATTCAAAAAATTATAATTTAAATCAACAGTGTCCATAATGCTAATCCAGGTTGAATCTATCCACCAAGCACTTTCCATATTTTTAAGGCGCCTGTTTATGTTCAGCAAACAAGCGGGTTTCTTTATGAAACTCGCTTGTTTTTATTTAAGCAACAGACCTAGATCGTTTCAAATTCTCTACATTAGAACGATAAGAAAATTGACATATCGTATAACACTAAAATTAGATGAGAAAGGACAATAAATTTAAATTCAAAAAATTTGAATAATTAATAAAAATGTAAATATTTGTATTGACTACCTATAAATGCTGTGTTAATTTTAAAATTAATATTCTGAATTTTTAGAAAGTAGATATAAATGACAAATTTAAAATGATTAATATAGGTAAAGTTTTGAAAAAATTGTCATATATTAATCATGAACTGTTTGGGAGGTGTTTAATGGAGTAACAATAAATGATTTTAAGGATAGATGCTTCTCCGAGATTTCATCATGCAAACTTTTGCGGTTTGTTATAAGGTAACAATTTTAATTTAAGGAAAAATCTAATGATACAATATGTCAGGCAAACGCTATTGTAGCAATATCTTTTATGGTCATGATATTAAACAAAATAAGAGAACAAATTAGGGGGATAAAAATGAGAAACAAGAGCATGATCTTTGTTGGATCGATTCTAATTAGCGTCTTATTACTCTTGACAGCTTGTGGTAACAACGAAACGGATAGTAGTTCTCCAAGTGAGATTATCATTGGTAACATCGGGGCAATGAGTGGTACAAGTGCTGTAAATGGTAAAGCACAATCTCAAGGGATTGAACTTGCGGTAAAGGAGATTAATGCAAGCGGAGGGATCTTGGGAGCACAGGTGAAAATTGTCACACGTGATGATGAGGCAGACCCTACAAAATCAAAAACATTTATGGAAGAAATTGTGGACAAGGAAAAGGCGAAGTTTGTAATCGGTCCTACAAATTCAACTCCTGCATCTGCTTCAATGGCATATCTCCAGGAAAATAAAGTTATTTCTATGATACCTGTAGCAACAGGTACAAATCTAATCGACAAAAGCAATCCTTATGCTTTTAGAATAATGCCGTCAAATGAGATACAGGCAAAAGCTCTTGTCAATATTGCAGTAGAGGGAGGTTATAAGAAAATTGCTTTAGTTGCTGATACCTCTGCCCTTGGTGTAGATGGCATTGCTGTTATGGAAAAAACGCTAAAAGATTATGGCGTTGAGCCTGCCGCAAAAGTTACGTATAAGTCAGATGATCCTGACATGACGCCAATTGCACAGAAAATAAAAGAAGCAAATGCGGATGTTGCATTGTTTTGGACTTTAGGAGCTGACGGAGCAAAGATTGTAAGGTCACTGGAACGTATCAATTATATTAATAATTTGAAAATTATAGGTTATACAGGTTTGGCAATGCCTAACTTTAAAGAACTGGCTGGCCCGGGAGCTAATAATGTGTCAGTTGTTTCCATGAACAACTGGGCAGTGGAGCCCAACCAAACAGAGTTAGAGCCGAAATATTGGGAGATGTATGAAAAAATTATTGGTGAGTACGGTGAATATGGAAAACGTGATACAAACCCTACTACCGTAACATCAGGTTATGAAGCTGTTTATTTATTAAAGTGGGCAATTGAAAAAGCAGGTACGACTGATACTGATGAAGTGAAAAAAGTATTGGAAAATAATGCCGGCGAATTTGAATCGGTTTTTGTAAATCAATATGCCTTTTCGGAAGATTCTCACGAAGGATTCCCTTTAACAGAATTAATCATGGTTAAAATTTCAGAAATGTTCAATGGCGATCTTTATATTAAAAACTAGAGAGTGACATCGATTTCCTTACATCTCTTTATATTCTTCATGTTTCTGGAGAACAGCAAATTTATAGAAAAGAAGGGCTTTGGGAGATCGACAGCATTGCTATTCAAGTTGCATAACTTGAAATCTAAAAACTCATTATTTTGGAGGGAATGTTATGGGGAAATTAGAAGGAAAATACGCAATTATTACCGGGGGGGGGAAAGGAATCGGTGAATCGATCGTACACCGTTTCCTAGATGACGGTATTGCTGGCATTGCAGTACTTGAATATGATCAGAACTTGGCGGAAGAAATGGTATCGAGACTCGATGATAGAGGTGCTAAAATCCTTCCGATCCAGTGTGATGTCTCAAATGAAAAGGAAGTAGAAAAAGCTGTTGCTCAAACAGTGGAACATTTCGGTACTGTTGACATCCTTGTCAACAATGCTGGGATTACTCAAGATGGCATGTTTCACAAGATGTCGGATGATGCTTGGGATGCTGTTATGAATGTAAATCTAAAGGGTGCGTATCATTTATGTAAGCATGTCGTGCCCATTATGAGGGGAAATGCCTTCGGAAAGATTGTCAATATCTCGTCCATATCTGCGTTTGGTAATGTAGGTCAGGCTAATTACGCGGCATCGAAAGCGGGATTAATTGGGTTTTCAAAAACGCTTGCAAAGGAAGGCGGACCAAAGAATATTAACGTTAACTGTGTTGCCCCAGGTTATATTGAAACAGATATGTATAGAACTGTCCCAAAAGAAATTATCGAAGAACATATAAAGAACACTCCCTTAAGAAGGCTTGGAAAGCCTCATGAAATTGCCAGTGTTGTATCTTTCCTTTCTAGTGATGATGCAAGTTTCTTGTCGGGGCAATGCATTATTGTAAGCGGAGCTGCTACAACATGAGACGTCTAGGAAGGTAAGAGAGGAGAATATATATGCAGGAACTAATATTTGCCCTTGCTAACGGGAGCATGTATGCATTAATGGCACTTGCCATTGGAATCATTTATTCTACAACTCGCATTATTAACTTTGCACATGGCTCGGTTATTATGATAGGAGCTATGACAAGCTACTGGTTCTTAAGTGCAGTTCAAATGAATTACATCCTTGCTATTTTGTTAGCTATATCTATAAATATATTGCTAAGTATATTGATTTATAAGACAGCAGTAGAGAGGTTAGGCGATTTATCGAAAAATTCAAGTTGGATTGTCACTCTTTTCGGTGCAAGTATCATTATAGATAATATTGCTCGAATGATTTTCGGGACGGAACCAAAGGCTTTTCCATTCCTTTTTAATGGTCAGGATATCCGTATTTTTGGTGCGAATATTATGGTGCACGAAATTTTGATGATTATTATTGCAATCTCAATTGGTATCGCATATCAATTTGTAATCCAAAAAACTAGTTTTGGAAGAGCGGTGAGGGCTGTATCATATAAACCTGATACAGCAAGAATCATGGGAATTCGAAGTAATGTCGTTGTATTGACGTGTTTCGCAATTTCAGGCGGAGTTGCAGCAATAGCCGGCGCACTTATTGCCCCTTTAACTTTTGCTAGCTATACAATGACATATGCACTTGGCATTAAAGCTTTCGCAGCAGCGCTTATAGGAGGCTTAGGTAATACAAAAGGAGCGTTTATCGGTGGAATTACCTTAGGCTTGATGGAGGGGGTTGTTGGCATGATGATCCCTGGCGGATTAAAGGATGCTGTTATCTTTTTGATTATGATCGTTGTCATAATAGTTTTACCGGGAGGGATCTTAGGTGCCAAAATTTTCAATAAAGGCAACTTCACTGCAGAAAAAATATAGAACTTATTTTGTTATCCTTTGCTTAGCTCTTTTGTTGATTAGCTTACTGATTCCCCTAGTAGCAGGTAGTTACTACTTACGCTTAGTCAGTTTAATATTTATATATATTATACTGGCAATTGCCTATAACATTTCTGCGGGCTTCAGTGGCATAACCTCATTTGCTTTTGCTGCCCATTTTGGTGTTGGGGCGTATGTGTCAGCTGTGGCGATTACAGCTTACAACATGCCGTTTTTCGTCGGTCTTTTAGTAGGTTCAATAGCCGCTGCTGTTGTAGGTCTATTAGTTTCACTTCCCGCATCTAAAGTAAAACACCATTACCTAGCTCTTATAAGTATTGGTTTACTTGAAATGGCGCACCGAGTATTTAATGAATGGACTTGGTTTACCGGGGGTTCACAGGGGATGTTCGTCTCTAGTTGGAGTGTTTTTGGATTTAGTCTAGATACCCTGCAAAGATACTACTTTATTCTAATAATTGTGGTATTTTGTATTATCGTACAAAGGAATATCGTTAAAAGTCGATGGGGTAGAGATTTAATTGCTATGACAGACAACGAGATTGCGGCAGCAGGGGTTGGAATTAACTTTAGTAAATATAGGATTATGGGTTACTTTTTCAGCTCATTGCTCGCTGGAGTAGCCGGAGGAATTTATGCTAGTTATAGTGGTTATTTAAGCCCTGATACCTTCAGTTTTCAATTTACAGTTTTTATTCTTTTAATGGTGGTATTAGGCGGACAAGGGACTTTGAGTGGTCCAATAATCGGTGCGATTATCGCTACATTGATACCAGAGTTATTTAATGCTGCGCCAGATTTAAAACAGATCGTATATGGTGCCCTTCTTATCATCATACCGCAAGTACTTCCAGCCGGTATCGGAGGCACTATTAAGAAGCGTTTTAGAGAAATAGATGATAATCAATATATTATTGAAAAAAGGGAAAAAAAAGTTTTAGAGATTAAGCAAAACCTTGGTAGTAATAATACTAATTCAAATAACGATGAAATTTTAATTATCAAAGGTCTTACCAAGAAATTTGGTGGACATACAGCTGTAGAAAATCTAAACATGACAATCAAAAGAGGAACGGTCCATTCCTTAATTGGTCCAAATGGTGCCGGTAAGACGACAACTTTAAACATGATTACTGGTGTTGATAAGCCAACTGCAGGTACGGTTATTTTTAAAGAGAAGGATATTACAGGGAAAAGTATGGTTGATCTTGTAAGGCAAGGGGTTTCAAGAACATTCCAACATGTAAGACTTTTTAACAATCTTTCAGTCGTAGAAAATGTTGCGATGGGCGGCAGGTTATTTTATAGCTATTCACTGATCGATACGATGTTCCGTACACGGAAAATGAAGGGGGAAGAAAGAAAATCATTTTATGATGCAATGGATTACCTTGATTTAATCGACCTAGGCCATCAAGCGAACAATGAACCGGAGAGTCTTTCAGCTGGTCAACAGAAATTATTAGAACTAGCGCGCGCTCTTAGCATGAAACCGGAACTTCTCGTTCTAGATGAACCATGTGCAGGACTATCAGATACAGAGACTATGGAATTCTCGAAATTGCTGAAAAAAGTTCGGGAGGCAGGCGTTACTGTTTTAATGATTGAACATCACATGGATTTAGTAATGGAAATATCCGATTATATTACCGTACTTGATTATGGCAAAAAAATTGCTGAAGGAGATCCGGCAAGCGTAAATACGAATCCAGTTGTAAGAAACGCTTATTTAGGTGAGGGGGCGTAAACTATGTTACGAGTAGAAAATTTAACTATTGGCTATGGAAAAACGGAAGTTGTTCATAATATCTCTTTTCATGTAAACCAAGGTGAGGTAGTTACAATTTTAGGGGCAAATGGTGCTGGAAAAAGCACGATTCTCAATACAATTGTCGGTCTCCATAAGGCAAAAAGTGGAAACATTATTTTCGAGGACGTAGAAATATCTAATGTACGCCCTGATCAACAGGTTAGTAAGGGAATCCGTATAGTACCAGAAGGGAGACAGATCTTTCCACAACATACTGTAATGGAAAATCTTCTTTTAGGGGCTCATATTGTTAAGGATACAAAAAAAATCAATTCCCGCATTCAATCTATTTACGAACGTTTCCCGAGGCTTGAAGAAAGAAAAATGCAGTTAGGTGGGACTCTTTCGGGAGGCGAACAGCAGATGCTAGCCATTGCACGGTCGCTAATGACTGAGCCATCCTTTTTAATTCTGGATGAACCTTCACTTGGACTTGCACCAATAATCGTTAACGAGGTTTTTGATCTTTTAAAGCAAATTAGTAGTTCAGGTGTTACAGTGCTTTTAGTTGAACAGATGGCAAACAGCGCATTAAAAATATCTAATCGGGCCTATGTAATAGAAACTGGTCGTTTCGTCTTAGATGGAACAGGAGAAGAAATTAAAAATAATACGGATGTTGCAAAAGCCTACCTTGGAAATATATAAGTACTTAATTTTTATTTAATTCATATTTTATACGATAATTAAGATATAAATTAAATAACTCAAAGGTGATTAATCATATGGAAAATAACATGTTAAATATACTTTGGCTTGCAAAAAGTGAATATCCAATAGGAAGTTCTCTAGCAGAGCATTCACATGATTACTATCAAATTCACTATGTCATTAGTGGAGAAGGGGACTTCATTATAGGAAAAGAATGCGTGACAATTAGTCGTGGTATGTTTCTTTTTATTAGACCTAATGATATCCATGGTATTTCTGAAGCACGAGATGTAGATGGGAAAACTTTAAATATGTTGGAAGTTAAGTATGTAGTTTTCGATAACGAGCTTAAAGAAAGATTAAACCAAGTCCCAAATGTATGTCTTGGATCCGAAAATATAGAGGCATTTCTCGAGTTGATTTTTAAAGAAGCAATTGAATTGTCTCCTTGGTATCTACAGATTGCAACAAATCTATTAAATGCCACACTATATTATATAGTTCGAAATCAAAATATTGAAATGTTAAATAACGAAATAAAATCTAAGGAAACGGATAAAATTAAAGACTATATTAATGATAATTATACGAACGAAGTTTCTTTAGATAAAATTGCACAGCATCTTGGACATAGCAAGAATTATATTTGCAAATCTTTTAAGGAAAATACAGGTATGACGATCAATTTATATTTAAATAAGATACGAATCGAACAGGCTACGCAACTATTAGTTAGAACTAATTTAGATATAACAGAGGTTAGTAATAATGTCGGATATAATAATATTTACCATTTCATAAAGACATTTAAGAAAATTGTGGGGACTACACCGGGAAATTTCAGAAAAAACGAACTCAATGGAAATGCACTTGTAAGCTCGCAAGTTAGAGCAATTGCTACTATTCCAATACCTCAAGTGAGGAATGATGTTTAAATGTCTCTTAAGAAATATTTTTTAAATAATTAAAATGGGGTGAAATTTAGTTGTGTCTATTTTATCTGGAATTAGAGTTTTAGATTTAACACACTATATTGCAGGACCTTACTGTAGCCAGATACTTGCTGATTATGGTGCTGACGTAATCAAGGTCGAACGACCAGAAGGGGAAATAGGAAGAACTTCAGCTCCGATGCATGATGATATAAGTTTATATTTTGCTTCAGAAAATAGAAATAAAAGAGGAATTTCAATTGACTTGAAAACTACAGAGGGCAAGGAGATTTTTCAACGTTTAGTTGAAACAGCTGATGTTTTAGTAACAAATTATGGATTTGAAGTACCTAAAAGATTGGGGTTTGATTATGAAGCAATTTCAGCTATAAACCCAAGAATTAGCATGGTTCATATTACTGGATTCGGAAAAACCGGCCCTTATAAAAATTATGGAGCTTATGATGGAGTAATTCAGTCAATGAGTGGATTAGCAGAATTAACTGGACATCCAGATGGACCTCCAACATATGTAGGTTTTTTTATTGCAGATCATATTGCTGGATTGCAAGCAGCCTTAGGTAGTATGTTGGCTCTATTTCATAGGGAACGAACAGGAGTAGGTCGCTTTGTTGATATAAGTATGCTTGATGGATTGGTTTCGTTATTAGGCTTCAGTGTTGCGGAGGCTAAGTTACATGGAATTACCAGTCAAAGATGGGGGACGACTGATCGGTTTGAATTATCGAAAGCATTCCCTACGAAAGATGGATATGTATTTGTATCTTCATATTTAAATTGTCCTGATAAAAAGTGGGTAGAATTATCAGAATTAATAGGTAAAAGCGAATGGGGTAAAAGTAACTCATCATTTTACACGGAAGAGGGGAGATTTAAAAATAGGGAAGTGTTGGAAAAATCAATTTCTGAATGGACTGTTCAACATTCAAAGGAAGAAGCTTTTCAACTTTTACAACAAAAAGGTATTGCAAGCAGTCCAGTAAATGATTTGGAAGAGTTATTAAACAACCCTCAAATACAACACAGAGAAATGATTCAAACTTTAAAAATGGGAGAAAACGATGAAATTGTAGTTCCTGTTCCTGGTGTTCCAATTAAGATACAAGAAAATCCTTCAACAAAATTTACCCCGCCGCCAAAACTTGGAGAACATTCAGAGGAAATTTTGACTGAGTTAGGATTTTCAGAAAAAGAAATTCGGGATTATCAAACTAACAATATTGTAAAAATTGAAAACTGGTCTGACACCAGAATGGTTGATTAAGATGGAAGCAATCAACAATTTTAGATATACGTTGATTGCTTTTACTTGTTATCTTTGAAAAACCCTTACATTGTGACGAGTTCTGGTTCATCTGTTAGTAGATCTAACAGTGATAAGTTCTTGCCGTTTGTCTTCCGAAATGCTTAATTCTTCCTAAGGCAGCCCGCCAAGCATAAAAGCCTTTATATCAACGGTCTAGGAGAATTGCATAAATACCGTGTAGACAATGTTCCATAAAAAAGAGACAAACGTCGATTTAATAACGTTTGTCTCTTTTTTTTGTGTTATTTTGTATAGTAATGAATAAAAATGGTTCTAGGTTATTTTGCCTTGCGAATGTATTCCATTCCCACGGAATCAACGATAATATGGTTCATAAATTTAGTGAATTCTAATGAAACACCGTCATCAGCTGTAATAATATATTTATCACCTTTTACTTCAACCTTAGCATTAGTAAACTCTTTATGGATATGTGGACTATCCATTTCTTCGGATACCACAACCTTGTCAAGTATGCTCTTTCTATCATCATTTATAAAAGTTCCATCAATTGTGAGTCCATCCTCATGCAAGTATATAGTATACCTATCACTTTGATAAAAATGAGATTCAAAATCCTCAGCTTTCGTAACTTTATCAGAATTCTTTGATAAATTTTGTTGGTCACATCCAAATAGACTTAAAACACAGGCAATACTAAGCATTGCTATCGAAAGAATTTTTTTCATAAATTCCCCTCCCTATTTTTAATTAATCGATTTTATAGACCTAATTAGTTATACGGAAATGAATAAATAAAAGTTTCAATTTTCTGAACTCGAAATCTAAATAGCACTATTAGAATAACGAAATATTTCCAAAGCGAAGTTTCGGCACGTTTTAAAATATTTGTTACACTAAAACCCCCGTTAGCTTAAAGATAGGTAATCATGAGCCCATAAGCCTGTCGTTCTTCCTTATCCATTTTAAAACATGCATTTGTAAGAAGAATAATCGCTATAACCCATATTAAGATAACAAATAAAATCTGTATTACTTGTATGCCTCCATCTATCATGTTTTGCAATCTGGTCCGTTAGTTGAAGTATATCCTTTCCAAACCGCCGTTTGGTAACATTAATTATAAACTAGTCCGGTTCCTAAAATCGTATTTGGGAACCTCTTTGTATTTTCAGTTTAAAATGGCTGTTTTTGTTTATTATTATAGAAATCCGGAAAAGGATAAGAGATGAAATAAGGGGAGGACTGGTTAAATGTTAAATTATACTCGAAATGGTTCAGGGGAAGTTGTCGTATTAGTACATGGATTTTTAGGGAGTGCAGCAATATTTGAAAAAATTATGGAGCCATTAACAAAGCAATTTGACGTAATTGCAATCGATTTGCCAGGGCACGGAAAAAGCGAAATGCCGGAAGGGGAATATACAGTATATCGCTATGCCGAAGATATTATCGATGTATTAGTAACAGAAAAAGTTGAAAAGGCTTATTGGATCGGGCATTCGATGGGTGGTTATATTACATTGGCCGCAATCGAGAAACAATATTCTAAAATCGAAAAGGCTGTCTTGCTGTATTCATCCGACTCTTCGGACACACCGGAAGCAATCGATAAGAGAACGAAGCAACAAGAAGAGATTCAGGAACATGGAACTGGATCGTTCGTTGATGGTATTATTCATAACTTCCTTGCGCCTGATGCAAAAACGGAAGATGTACTGTTCGCAAAAGAAGTTGCCTATGAAGCAAAAGAAGAAGGGCTCGTTGCGGCACTTGGTGCAATGAAGTCACGTCCAAACCAACGTGATCTTGTCGATACGTTACCGATCCCAATCCTTGTAATCGAAGGAGAACAGGACAAAGCGGTTACACCGATTACGACATCCAACCCGAATGTGGAAAAAGTAAAAACAAATACAGGGCATCTCGGGATGGTGGAAGATGCTCAAACCGTAGCAAGAGAGATCATCCGTTTCCTGAACAGCGAAAACTAAAAAGAGAGGGATCCATATATATTGGGTCCCTCTCTTTTTAACTGTACTGCTTTTTCAAATATAATGTAATCCAATTAAAGCATTCGTTTTTCTCTAAATTGGCGACAAGACCCATAATGATCGCATTTCTTGGATTATCGCTTTTCAGTTCTTCTATTAATAACTGTATGGAATCGAGTTCTAATTTATTCGTTGTCTGTTGTTGAAGTGACAACAAATCCTCCATTATATGGTCAATCGAATAATTTTCGATCCGTTTGTAAAACTGGGAAGGATGTTCAAGCAGTGCGATTTTACTTTTCGTTGCTAATAAAGTAGTCTTCTCAACAAGTGAATCAGCAAATTTCCCCGAATCGAATGGCTGGCATGAATCGAAAATATACTGCATATACGATTGTACCATCCCATTTATTATAACGACTAAATCGTATTGTCTTCCTTCGATTTGCTCGCCAAACACTTCGAATAACAGCTTCTCCAAATTTTTATTGGAAAGCTCTACATAATAATGAATCCGTTCAATTAATGCTTTATTGATGGCAGAAACGTTTTCCTTCATCAAAATATCCGCAAATCCAGCATAATGTGACAATACTTTCATAGTATGAACAAAGTAGATATGGAGCTTATCTGAAGGTGTATGGCCTTCACTGACTGCTTGGTCAACTTCGCGAATTATATTGTTCATAAAATGTTCAATAATAGAAAAAACGAGCTCGTCTTTGGATTTAAATGATAAATAAAAAGCCCCTTTAGAAATGCCGCAATGATCGGTAATTTGCTGCACTGACGTAGCTTCTATCCCTTTTTCGGCAAATAAATGTAGTGCTGAATCGATGATCAATTGTTTTCTTGTCATAATATTTTCAAGCCCCTTTCAATTGACACGTGACCGACTAGTCATTATTATAGAATGGTGGTTACATATAGTCAAGAAAGGTAAGGTGGAACCGTGAAAGGCTTAGTAAATTTCGTATTGAAAAATAAGCTTGCCGTATGGTTACTAACAATCATAATCGTGTTTTCCGGTATTTATTCATCCACACGTATGAAAATGGAATCGATTCCAGATATTTCGATCCCGTTCTTAATCGTGATGGGTGTTTATCCTGGTGCAACACCCGAGCAAGTAATGGATGATCTTTCAATTCCTTATGAAAAGGCAGTTGAAAGTCTGGAAGATGTAAAGGCTGTATATTCTACATCTTCATCAAATGTTTCACAAGTTCAAGTGGAATATGAATATGGCGTGGATATGGATGAAAAGAAACGTCAGTTAGAAGCTGCTTTAGATAATATTGAGCTTCCTGAAGGTGCACAAGAACCTTCAATCATGGCAATCAGTATGAACATGATGCCTGTCATTGCATTATCAGTAAGTAGTTCGGATGAAGATATTGTTGAACTGACGTCGACAGTAGAGAAAATAATTTTGCCGAAACTAAATAAAATTGACGGTGTTGCATCTGCGACAGTTACAGGTCAACATCTTGAAGAAGTTGCCTTCACATATGATGAAGAAAAGATGGCACAATTAGGTCTAACAGAAGACTCTGTTAAGCAAATGATTCAGGCAAGTGACCTTGCAGTCTCGTTAGGATTATACGAGTTTGAAGATGGCGAGCAAGCTGTTGCAGTTGACGGCAAGTTCAAAACAGAAGAGCAGTTAAAAGAAATGCTGATTCCTGTTACGCCTTCTGAAACCAACCCGGTTCCTTTCGTGAAACTAGGGGATATTGCTGAAATCGAAAAAGTAGGTAAAGTGCAGTCTGTATCTCGAACGAATGGTAAAGATGCGATTGCAATCCAAATCGTAAAAGGTCAGGATGCCAATACGGTTACTGTAGCAAATGCAGTAAAAGATTTAATTGAAGAAGAGCAGGAAGCCATTTCTGGTCTTAAAATCGATATTTCTTTAGACCAAGGGAAACCAATTGAAGATTCTGTCTTTACAATGGTTGAAAAAGCGGTGTTTGGTGGTTTAATCGCGGTATTGATTATCCTATTATTCCTACGTGACTTTAAATCAACAATCATCTCAATCATCTCCATTCCGGTGTCAGTATTCATGGCATTAATGGCATTGCATTGGTTGGATATTACATTGAATATTATGACGCTTGGAGCGATTACTGTTGCGATCGGACGGGTAATTGATGACTCGATTGTAGTAGTAGAGAATATTTATCGTCGTATGCACTTGAAAGAAGAGAAATTACAAGGCCGTGCGTTAATTCGTGAAGCAACAATTGAAATGTTCAAGCCGATCATGTCTTCAACATTAGTTACAATTGCTGTATTCGCACCACTTGTATTTGTAGGCGGTATGGTAGGGGAATTATTCGTACCATTCGCATTAACAATGTCATTTGCATTAATCGCATCATTAATCGTAGCGGTTACAATCGTACCAGCACTTTCACATACATTATTCCGTAAGAAAATTTACGGTGAAAAGTCTGAAAGTCAGCATAAAGAAGTTGGTAAGCTTGCAGTAACATACCGTAATTTCTTGGAAAAAACATTAAACCATAAATGGATTTCATCGATTATTGCGGTAGTTCTATTAGTAGGTTCACTAGCGTTAACACCATTAATCGGCTTTAGTTTCATGGGCTCTCAAGAAGAGAAAGTGATGTACTTAACATACACACCAGGTACTGGCGAATTAATGGATAAAACACTGGAAAATATTGAAGAAGTAGAACAGGAATTACTGAAGCGTAAAGATATCGATGTTTTACAATTATCGGTGAACACAGAAACTTCTACTGATGCTGCTGCAATGATGACTGGCGGCGGTGCAGGCGGTGGTTTAATCTATGCGATTTTCGATCCGGACATGGATGATTTCCCGAAAGCGAAAAAAGAAGTAGAAGACTATATCTTTAATGTTGGCCAATCAGGCGAATGGAAAACACAAAACTTCGCGATGGGTATGTCATCGAATGAAGTTAGCTATACACTATACAGTGAAGATTTAGATAAGTTAAACGAAGCAGTTGCTCAAGTTGAAGATGTTCTAGTGGACATTAAAGGACTTGATGAAGTTGAATCAAATGCTTCAGCACCGTATGTAGAAAATGTAATTAAAGTAGATCAGGAAAATGTATTACAATACGGCCTGACTACTGCCCAAATTTTAATGGCTTTACAAACAAATACAGCAAAAGAAGTACTGACAACTGTTGAAAGTGACGGCGCTGATATTAATGTAGTTGTTCAACGTGAAGCAAAATCTGCGGCAGCGGATATTGATGAATTATTGGAAACACCGATTCAAACGGCAACTGGTCAGACAATGACAATTGGTGACATTGTTGAACTTGAAGAAGGCACAACTTTAAATTCATTATCTCGTCAAAAAGGTGAATACTTTGCGACAGTATCGGCAACGATTACAGACAAAGATATTTCAAAAGCAACATCTGCAGCAGATGAAAAAATTGCTGATTTAGATTTACCGAAAGGCGTTACGACTGGTGTAGGTGGTGTTGCAGCAGATATGACTGAAACATTTACTCAACTAGGTGTTGCGATGATTGCAGCGATTGCAATTGTTTACTTCATATTGGTAGTAACATTCGGTGAAGGTTTAGCACCATTTGCGATTTTATTCTCATTACCATTTACTGTTATCGGTTCATGGATTGGATTATTCGCAACAGGTCTTACAATTTCAGTTTCAGTTATGATGGGATTACTGATGTTAATCGGTATCGTAGTCACAAACGCAATCGTACTTGTTGACCGTATTATCCGTATGGAACATGAAGGTATGAACATGCGTGAAGCGATACTGGAAGCCGGAGCAACTCGTTTACGTCCGATCTTAATGACGGCGATTGCAACAATTGGTGCTATGTTACCAATGGCATTCGGTGGAGCTGGCGGCGGTCTGATTTCTCAAGACTTAGCTGTAACAGTAATTGGTGGTTTATTATCATCAACATTATTAACATTGATCATCGTACCGATTGTATATGAAGTATTATCAAAAATGCTGAAGAAAAATCGTAAAGATGTAAAAGACAATTAATACGAGCAGCCTGTAAGAAGTCATTTCTTACAGGCTGTTTTTTAGTGTAAAGTAATGGGTATAGATGAAAAGTTTTGATATACATAAAAGGAGGCATGAGATGAAGAAATTATTGTTGTTAAGTCTAGTAGTTGCAGCGATTTTCAGTTTCAATGCGAGTTCTGCCAAAGCAACTTCAGACACAATCGGGCTTGGCAAAAACCCTGTGCAAGTAATTGTGAAGAAAAATACGGAATTAATTGATGAACAGGGCAAGTTCATCAAAACTGTAGCAAAAGGAGACAAGCTATTACTGCAGGCGATAAAAGGGAAGTCTGGAGTAATTAAATATTCTTCTAAATCAGCTTACATTCCTTTAACCGATGTTCATTATATCCAATTAGTCGATGGTGCGAAAACAATTCCCTATGACGAAATGGCAGCAAAGCTAAAGCTTGTTTCAGCAATGTATCCGTCACTGACGAAATTGCAGGAAATCGGAAAATCGGTTGAGGGACGACCTTTATATTCATTGAAAGTTGGGACGGGTAAAAAGGAAGTATTAATGGATGCGTCTTTTCACGGACGTGAACATATGACGACAAATGTTTTGATGGAAATGATTGATTCGTATGTTAAGGCTTATGTAAACGGAACGAAAATCGAAAAATACGATGTAAAGAAAATATTAAGTGAAGTGAGCATCGTATTTGTGCCAATGGTGAATCCGGACGGAGTAACACTTGCACAAGGCGGCAAAGTAAAAACATCGATAACAAAACTGAAAGCGATGAACAATAACAGCACCAATTTCAATCGTTGGAAAGCAAACATTAACGGTGTCGATTTGAACCGTCAATTTAATGTAAACTGGCATTTAATTAAAAAGACAAAACCTTCCTTCAAAGAATATAAAGGTAAAGCGCCAAATACAGAACCGGAAGCGCTCGCAATTAAACGACTAATCGATCGCGGCAATCATTTAGCGTATGTCTCTTATCATTCTTCCGGTCAGATTATATATTGGAGCCAAGCGAAATCAAAATTCAGCCGAACGAAAAAGTTGGTAAAAGGGGTATCAAACATTACCGGTTATAAATTGATGCCTGTAACCAAAAAAAATGAACCGATTGCAGCATCTGAAGATTACTTTACAAAAGTAAAAGACCGCCCTGCGATGACGGTCGAAATCGCACCATTTGCAGGGGAAGCATCAGTACCGTTAAAACGTTGGAATAATGTTTGGAAGCAAAATAAAACAATCGGACTGTACGTAGCCAATGAAGCGCGAAATTGGTAAAAAAACTGGTGAACCCCAATTGCGGAGGTTCACCAGTTTTTAGTTTGCTTATTGAGTTGGTATTTTTCTTTTATGCTTTGGAACGAAAAGTACGATGATAAAGGCGATGATCGTTAATATGAACATATAGAAATACGTTGAGCTTGCCGCATTTGCATAACTTTCATTTGCCCGTACGGAAGAGTCAGTTAACTGCAGAGAATATACAGTTACGATAACAGCTGTTCCGATTGCCCCTGCGAGTTGCCTAATTGTATTATTCACTGCAGACCCGTGTGATGCCAGTTCTCTTGGAATCGCATTAAGCGCAGCTGTATTTAAAGGCATTGTAATGAACGCTAACCCGATCCGCAAAATAATAGTACGTACTAAAATATATACATACGTAGTTGTTGAAGATAGGTCAATAACAAGCCACATTGAAATCGCGATTAATAGTAACCCGAAAATAAATAATGGTTTCGCACCATATTTATCAAAAAGTTTTCCTGTAACTGGTGACAATAGTGCATTAATAATCGCACCGGGAAGCAGCAGCAACCCTGCATCCAATGCGGAAAATCCTCGCCCATCCTGTAAATACATCGGAAGTAAAATCAAGTCTGCATACATGATGATCGTAATTGCGACATTAATAATTGTCGTCATGGAATACATTTTATAACGGAATACCGATAAATTCAGTAAAGGATCCTGTGAAGACAGTTGACGTTGGCAAAACAGAAAGATAATGATCAATCCCGCACCAATCGTTGTTAAAATAACCCCATCATCCCATCCGCGACTTCCGGCACTACTAAAGCCGAACAACAAGAAACCAAAGCCGAAAGTTGAGTAAAGTAAGCTGATCAAGTCGATTTTTGATTTTGCGCCTTCATTTACATTCATCAAGTATTTATACGCTAAGCCAATAATAATAACGATGAAAGGAATTAAACTGATAAACAGCCAGCGCCATGATAAATAATCAATAATAAATCCGGCAAGCGTCGGAGCAATGGCAGGTGCAAATATAATTGCAAATCCCACTCGTCCCATAATCGCGCCCCGTCTTTCTTCAGGGAACAAGTAGACGATTACGGTCATCATTAAAGGTAAAATAATGCCGGCACCTACAGCCTGAATCATACGCCCTGTTAAAAGCATGCTGAAGTTCATGGCACATGCTGCGACAACAGAACCAGCTAATAAAAATAGCATTGCACTAATAAACAGTTGACGTGTTGAAAATCGCTTCATTAAAAAAGCAGTAATTGGAACTAAAATTCCGTTCACGAGCATAAATCCGGTTGCCAGCCATTGGATTGTCGTAGGCGCAACTGAAAAGGTGGTCATTAAATCACTTAAAGCAACATTGAGTAACGTCTGATTTAAAGTGGAGAAGAAACAGCCAGCGATCATGACAATCAGCAATATTTTTCTTGTTTGTTCAGATAAATCATTTTGCATTTTAAAACTCCTTACGCTACGATAACTTTATAGACAATCCGTCTAATAAGTATCATAACAAGTAAAACAAGCATTTGACTATAAACAATAAATCACGAACTGTAGACTAATCGACAAATCAGTAAAATATGTAGATATAGTAGTGTTTAATAGACAGGAATGAAGAAAATGGATCCTCGTACAATTCGTACGAAAGAAATGTTGAAGAGAGCGGTATTTAAACTTTTAAACGAAGGGGTTATGCTCAACCAGTTATCTGTACAAAAAGTAACAAAGCAAGCTACGTTAAATCGTACAACATTTTATTTGCACTATGAAGATATTAATCATTTGCTGGATGATTTAACAAAGGAGATTTTTAATGAAGTAACAGAAAAAATAAAGGATTTAAACCATATTCATTTGTTAAATGAAAAGGAACATTTAGTTGAGCTGCTCAATTATTTGGCTTCACAAAAACATGCTTTACGATTACTTTTCCAGTTTGAACAATTTGAGAAAGTGCTATTTCAATTGATGAAGCAATTAATTGATACAAGAAGGCTGAACAGTGACCGGGTTACATCGAATTCTCTTGTTGACAGCCATATAAAAGCAGCTTCCATTGTTGGTGTGATTTCTTGGTGGTTGAAAGGAGGCGGGCATTTTACTGCGGCCTATATTGCGGACCAGATTCACCTCATGTACAGAAGATAGTTTAGTTGCTCCTTGCAACTAAACTATAACTTATACGAAATTGAGAACATGAGAGGTAAAGTCGGCAGTTATTCACTTGGAATAAACCCGAGCGTTTTTAAATACTTAATTGCTGATTTTCGGTAAAACCTGTTTAGTCACAACTACTTTTATGAGTGATGCTCGTCATATACGGGCGTATGTAATTGACAATTTTCTGAATTCGTAATATGTTAATATATGAGTATATGTTCATATATAAAAGAAAAATGGGGGCGTTATAAATGGGAGAGCACCATCATCACCATCATTCACATAGTACGAACAAGAAAGTCCTTTTCATATCCTTTTTAATTATTACCGGTTTTATGATTGTCGAAGCGATTGGTGGGGTGCTGACGAACAGTCTGGCACTGCTGTCTGATGCAGGGCATATGTTAAGTGACGCCGTATCACTTGGAATTGCATTAATGGCTATTATTTTTGCGCAAAAAGTAGCAAATGCCAGTAAAACATTTGGCTACAAACGTATCGAAATTTTAGCGGCCACACTGAATGGCCTGACATTAATTGTAATTGCCCTGTTTATTTTTTACGAAGCCATTGGGCGTTTTATGAATCCTCCTGAAGTTGCTTCAACCGGAATGCTCATCATCAGCAGTATCGGATTGGCGGTTAATATTTTAGTTGCGTGGATTATGATGCGCGGGGCAGATACGAAAGATAATTTAAATATGAGAGGCGCGTACTTACACGTAATCAGCGATATGATCGGTTCAATCGGTGCCATTGTTGCCGCTTTACTTATCCTGTTTTTTGATTGGGGATGGGCGGATCCATTAGCCAGCGTTTTTGTAGCTGCACTTGTGTTACGTAGCGGATATCATTTAACGAAAGCTTCATTGCATATCTTAATGGAAGGTACACCTCAGGATGTAACTGTCGAAGAAATTATTCAAACGATTGAAAAGTATGATGAAATAACAGCGCTTCATGACTTGCACATCTGGACGATCACGAGCGGATTAAATGCCTTGTCTTGCCACGTTGTTGTAAATGACAACTTGACGATTAAAGAAAGCGAGCAACTTTTAGATAAAGTCGAACATGATTTACTTCATCAAAATATTCAGCATGTGACGATTCAGGTAGAGACAAATACGCATCAGCATGATCGTTCGGTTTATTGTACAGCAAAGCAGGATATAAGCCATCAGCATCACCACCATCATCATCATTAATCAATTACGCCTGGCGTATAGGAGAAAAGAGTGTTTAATCGTATGACAATGGAAAAAAGAACCCAACATGAATTGGATGAAGAAACATTGTTTGTCGTTTCGCAAACGTTCAAAGCGTTAAGCGATCCAACACGTATCCGTATTTTAAACATGTTATGCTGTGAAGAACATTCGGTAAATGACATTGCGGAAAAGCTTGATTTAAATCAGTCGGCGGTTTCCCACCAATTGCGTTTTTTGAAGAACTTGCGTTTAGTAAAGTTCAGGCGTGAAGGGACGACATTGTACTATACAAGCGCAGATGACCATGTTATCAACTTGCTTCATCAGGCAATTGATCATGCCCATCATTAAGTAAATAAAAACCAGCAACACGCAAAAGTTTTTTGATAAACTTTTACGTGTTTTTTATTTGGTTTCGTCACTTTAGGATGTTGGGTATATCTATAAACGGAAGTCGCAAACTAAAATCATTGCCCATTTAAGGTTAAGGCCGAAGCAAGACTATCGATTAAATCTATAATAATGGAGGTTTTTTTCTATATGAAAGTTGTAGCAATTGTAGGAAGTATCCGCAAAGAATCATATAATCTAAAAATCGCAAAATATATTCAGGGCCGTTATGCAGATCAATTCAACTTGGAAATTCTCGACCTTGCACCTCTACCAATGTACAACCAGGATATCGAATTGGAAGCTCCCGAAGCTGTACGTAATTTTAAGGCAAAAGTAAAAGAAGCAGATGCAGTTCTTTGGATAACACCTGAATACAACGCCACAATACCCGGTGTTTTGGGAAATGCAATTGACTGGCTAAGCCGTGTGGACAAGGTAATGAACGGCAAACCATCTATAATCATGGGGTCATCAATGGGAATGTTAGGTTCTGTCAAAGCTCAAATGCATTTACGCGATATTTTATTTGCAATCGGCTTAAATTCACCGGTTTTACCTGGTAATGAAGTGTATATTGGGGCCGTTCATGAAAAAATCGATGCGCAAGGACAGCTGACAGATGAAGTGACAATCGCATTTTTAGATGGCGTCATTGCAAACTTCCTGGAATGGATGAGACAGTTTTAATATTATTGGCATCTCTTTTCTTAAAGAAGAGGTGTTTTTTTATGAAATGATTTTATATGACAATATTAACACAAAAATAGGAACTTTGAGCGTAAGATAAAGCGTGAAAGGTCCGGGATCAGCGTTTTGTCAATAGATTAATGTTGCGAAAAAGCAGGTTTTTAAGTGAAAGAAAACTCCCTAAATCCGCTTTTTTATATACTATAGTTTTTTTCTATCAAAATTATAGGAAGTATCTAATGGACGAAAGACGAATCTCTCATTACAATGTAGATAAGGCGATTAAAAAATAAGGTGTAACGGATTTTTTAATTGGCTATATGGATTTACAGAAATTCATCGTAACAACGAACTAAAAATACTATTTTGGGGTGATTGTTAATGGGAAAAGATTTAAGTCAATTCATCAGAAATGAAGCGTTTTTAAACAAAGTTGTATCAGCGGAGGAAGCTGCGTCTTGGATTGAAGACGGCATGAATCTGGGTATGAGTGGTTTTACGCTTTTCGGAGAGCCAAAAGAATTTCCGCTTGCACTTTCTAAACGAGGAGAGCAAGAAAATTTCAAAGTAAATCTTTATACTGGTGCATCATTAGGGCCAACTGCTGACCAATCAATGGCAGAAGCAGGAATCATCAACTTACGTGTACCTTATCAAGGAAATGCAATTATGCGCGGTAAAATCAATAACGGAGAAATTTTCTATATTGATCAGCATTTATCACATACAGCGGAAGAAGTTCGTAAAGGTTCCCTTGGTAAAATTGACTATGCAATCATTGAAGCAGCAGCAATTACAGAAGACGGCCTAGTAATTCCAACAGGTTCTGTAGGGAACTCACCGATCTTTGTAGAAAAAGCTGAAAATGTCATTATCGAAATTAATACAACTGCCCCAAAAGCATATGAAGGGCTTCATGATATTTATGTTCAGAAAGCACAAGGTGAGCGTAAAGAAATTCCTATCTATAACACAGGGGATCGAATTGGTGAAATCGGAATTAAAGTAGACCCTGCAAAAGTAAAAGGAATTGTTTTATCGGAGCAGCCTGATATCCCTTCACCATTATTCGAGCCAAACGAGGAAACACAGAAAATTGCCGATAATTTATTAGCATTCCTGGCAAATGAAGTGGAAGTAGGGAATTTACCTGAATCATTAGCACCGCTTCAATCAGGTGTTGGTTCGGTAGCAAATGCCGTATTAAACGGCATGCAAAAGTCTCAATTTAAAGATCTTGAAGTATTCTCGGAAGTACTGCAGGATGGTGTGTTTGACCTGATTGATGCGGGTATCGTTAAATTCGCGGCAGGTACAGCATTCTCGCTTTCCAAAAAGCGCGTGGACTCACTAGCGGAAGACTTGGAAAAGTACAAAGATAAAATTATGTTCCGACCACAGGAAATTTCGAATAACCCGGAAGTAATTCGTCGCTTAGGTGTTATTTCGTTTAACACAGCAATTGAAGTCGACATTTACGGTAACGTCAACTCAACACATGTTAACGGCACAAAGATTATGAACGGTATTGGCGGTTCTGGTGACTTTGCACGTAATGCGCGCATTACAATTTTCGTAACATCTTCATTAGCGAAAAACGGGGCTATTTCAACAATCGTTCCGTTCGTTTCACATATCGACCATACAGAACACGATGTAGATGTCATCGTAACGGAGCAAGGCTATGCGGACCTTCGTGGACTTCCACCAGTGAAGCGAGCAGAGAAATTGATTGAAATTGCACACCCGAAATATAAAGAACAGTTACGTGCTTATTTCGAAGAGGCAAAAGAAAAAGTAGGCGGCCAAACACCGCATATCCTTGAAAAAGCATTCTCATTCCATAACAATTTAAAAGAGAATGGGACAATGTTATTTGAAGACGACAAAATTAAACACTAATGAGTAAATCGATAAAGGTGGCGTTTTAACATGGATGTAAGATTTCCAATTGGTCCATTGCAAATACCTGAACAAGTGACACTTGACAATGTAAAGGAATGGTTACAACAAACGGAATCATTTACGACACGTTTAAGAGAAGTTGTCGATTCATTAAATGAAGAGCAGTTAAATAAAACTTACCGTGAAGGTGCATGGAATGTTCGTCAGCTTGTACACCATATTGCCGATTCACAGCTGAACATGTATCAGCGACTGAAGCTGGCGCTAACGGACGATAATCCGACAGTACCGGGGTTTAATGAAGAAAAGTGGGCAGTTTTGCCAGACAATGACTTACCTGTAGAAAGCTCGATTAAAATGCTTGAAGGTATTAACGAGCGCATCGTTTCGTTAGGGCAACATTTAACTGAAGACCAGTTGAAGCGGGAATTTACCCATGAAACAAACGGGCCGGTCACAGTTGCCGCAAAAGTTGCAAAATTGGCATGGCATGAGGAGCATCATTTCGCTCATATTAAAATAGCGCTTGAAAATTAATCTGATTTTTATCGAATTGGCTTACCCGAATAGGTAAGCCAATTTTTAAATGGAAACGTACTATTTTATCTCCTTGTATAAAAAGACGAGTCGTTCAATTTCTTCAAAACCATTATTTTTATAAAATTGTTCAGCCGGTATATTTCGGTTTGTGAGCAGTGTCATCGATTCTACTGATTTCTCTTTCAGCTGGATTTCTAAATAGTTCAGCATCGCTTTACCAATACCTTTATTTTGCAATGTCTGATCGACGCACATTTCATGGATGAAATATTCATCGCCACTATACCATTTCCGCTGCACACCCATTATAAAGCCAAGCAGTTCACCATGTTCAATAGCAATTACGCCTAGAAAGTTCGGAGTATGGTAGTAATCGGATAAATACTGAAATGCACTATCATCATTCCAGTTATCATTCCATGGCTCAGCATTAAATACTTTTCTAAATGTTGCTGCGCATGTTGCTAAATCAGCTGCTACTATTCTTTTAAACTCCACAATTAATTGCTCCCTTTATAGTTTTTTTGTAAAGCATATAATGCGATTTGCCTCTGTAAAGCCTAGTTTAAGGTGAACATTAAAACTATCTACATTAGACAATTCACAGTCGCTTGCAAACTCTGTGCATCCTTTTGTTTTAGCCCACTGTTCACACGCTTGCACTAAATCTTGCGCAAAATGCAGTCTGCGGTAGGACTCATCGACATATAAGCCTTCCAAATAACCAACCGGACTAGAATGTGTTCCTTCCACATAATCAAACCGGAGCTGACATTGTGCAAATCCAATCGCTTTTCCATCATCAAATGCTAAGAAAACGGTACTGTTCGGATTGGTAATAACGTCTTCCATGTTCTGTACGAATTCATGTAAATCATTGCCTGGCCAAAGGAGTAAAGCAAGTTGAGCTGCTGCAGTTGCTTGGTTCAGTGTCGCTTCGTTAATCATAAGTTCCTCCTGTTTTATAGAGATGAGTATATTTGCTATTATAGAATAAAATGGAAGTGAATAGTGGTTATATACGGAATTAAAAGACTAGTTAATTTAATAATCGGAAGGGAAAATGCAAGTAGAAATGGAACTCTTTTATGTAGCCGATAAAATAAAGGGGAGAACTTGCTTTGAGTAAATCATTTATTGAACAAGTACACTATATTCGAATACCTGTAAAACATCTGGAATTATCTGCACAATGGTATAGAGATGTATTAGGGTTCCATATACTAAACAATACTCAGGAAAGAGCAATTTTAAAAATAAATGAAGGATCGTTCTTACTGATTTTAGTTCCTACTGAAGATGAAACATTTTCACATTTTACAATCGATAATAAACAAGAATTCAGTATTGGCTTTACCAGTCCTGAACTATTCAAATTTTATCAACACTTAATTGAAAATAAAGTTAAGGTAGAGGAGATAAAAGAAGATAATGGTCATGCCTTTTTCCACTTTTATGATCCCAATGGTAATAAACTTCAAGTTCACTGGTGACTTTAGATAAATAAGAAGAAAACATAATTAGATATTTGAACCTAAAATAGCAAGCCATACGATAAACGTAGGCTTACTTTATAATGGCTTTAATGCTTTTGTCTGTTCAATATAAATAAAGGCATCGTACCTTGAACCAACGTTTGACGGAACATAATTCCCATATGCTTCATATTCAGGGTGATAGACAACACCAATTGCTCGATGGCCAATCCGATCATTGAATAATTTCCGATTCTCATCAGTAAAAATCAGTATTTTATCTTGTCCGCCAGCTGCGTGGAGCTGTCCTTCCCATGTGTTGAGTTTGGAAGAGGGAACTTGGATTATTTGCAAAGGATCTCCCCAGCTGTCAGCAGCGATGACCGTACCTTCATACGTCCCGAAGCCGATCGCAAAAGTATTGTCCATTCCATATTGTTCACGAATAAGTTGACCGACGTTGATCATCTGATCTTCTTTCATGCTTGTGGCGGATGCATCTCCGATATGTGTATTATGTTCCCAAATAATGATTTTTGCATCATCACCGTGATACTTCAATAATTCATTGATCACTTCCACCATATGTGAATCACGTGTATTCCATGAGATTGCATCCTGCATCATTTCGCGGTAATACGTTTCAGCATTTTTCGCGACAAGCGCATTCATCATGACATTTAAATCTTCCTCATGTTTATTCGAGTACTGTTCCTTGTTATTTCGCAGTGATTTCAGCAAATCTGTTACTTCACGGACACATTCATCCGTAAATTGAGCAGTGGAAAGGGCATAATGTTCGGGCATTCTGTTGTAAGGTTCAAAGCAGGAAAATGCCTTCTTTGCGTGCTCAAAATCGGCTTTGTACTTAGGGTTTTCAGATAAAAATTGTATCACTTCATCCATCGATTCAAAGAGACTGTATAAATCAATCCCATAAAACCCGACTTTAGTGCTCAAAGTATTATTTTTATCCTTTAGCCATTCTACAAATTGTTCTACTTCTTCATTTGCCCACATCCATTGCGGCCATCGATTAAAAGATTCCTTCAAAATTGCAGCGGCATTTACATCATCCTCTTCATAACCTTTTACATAGCGGTTCACTGCCTGTGCAGACGGCCAATCTCCTTCTACCGCAATAATATTGAATCCTTTTTGATTAATCAGCAGTTTCGTTAGCTCGGCGCGGACTGTGTAGAACTCCGAAGTACCATGTGAAGCTTCACCGATCATCACAATTTTGGCATTTCCAATCGATTTAACGATTTGATTTAAACTTTTTTCGTTAAAGGGAAGTGCATGCTCTTTTATTGCAGCTACCAGTTTTCTTGGCATGTTTTATTCGCTCCTTTCATACAACGTTATCTTTCCCGTGCTACTCATATGAATACCCCGCTGTGTGTAATTTACTCTGGAACAATGGAAAAACCAATTTATTTTTAAATTATTATGTATAAAAGTAGATTTAAGCGGTGATACTTTTAGTGATGGTCGGTTAGCCATCGAATGATTTGGCGCATGATTCCTCGTGAATCTTATGCGCCTTTAATTTTGCTCATTTTTAAATAATGAAGACAATCGCAATCTTTTTATAACTTTCGGGTTAGTAATTTTGTACTTTAGTGATTTTTATAATATGATAGTTTTATACTATATATTGTAGGGAGAATGACTTAATGAGCATTTATAATTATTTAGTGAAAAAAACAAATGGTGAGATTCTTTCAATGGAAACTTATCGTAATCAAGTAATGTTGGTTGTGAATACGGCAAGCAATTGCGGATTTACATTCCAATATGAAGACATGCAAAAGTTATATGAACGCTATGCAGATAAAGGGTTCACAGTACTTTCATTTCCATGCAACCAATTTGGCGAACAGAATCCGGAAGACGGGGAAACGTCTGCAAGACAGTGCAAGCTTCAGTTCGGTGTTACATATCCAGTGTTTGATAAAATCGAAGTGAATGGTAATGAAACTCATCCACTATTCAACTATTTAAAACACGAAGTTGATTGTCCGGAATTTGTTCGTGAGACAATGCAGCAAAAACATTTATACAATACAATTCAAACGAATTATCCGGATTACTTAATCGGCCGCAATATTCGCTGGAATTTCACAAAGTTCCTAGTAGACCGTAACGGCCGTGTCATCCAACGTTTTGAGCCGGATGCTTCCTTCTTGGATATCGAAAAGGCGATTGAAGGGCTGTTGGAAACTGCTGCTGTAAAATAGAATATATATAAAGCCCATTTCTTTGTTGGAAATGGGCTTTATTCTAAGCATTTTTCTTCGTCCTTGTGGTTGTTGTACGTTTTCTCGTTTTCGGCTTCTTCGTTTTATCGAGTGAAGCTTGTAATGCGGACATTAAATCGGTCACATTATCAGGCAACGGTCGTCTTTCGTTTGCCACAACTGTACTTTCCGCTTTCTTTTCCTCTATCAGCTGCATAAGTGCTGTCCGGTAATCATCTGTGTATTTGGTCGGATCGAACTCGGTTGTCAATTGTTCAACAAGCATAAGGGCCGTATCTAGTTCCTTTTGAACGACTGCTTCGACACTCGGTATATTCGGTACATCTCCGACATCTCGCACTTCATCCGGGAAATGAATGATTTCCATAACAAGCGTATTTTTGTAGACACGGACAATGGCCAATTGCTCTTTAGACCGAATCGTAATTTTAGCCACCCCAATTTTACCAGATTCCTCCAACGTTTTACGTAACAGTACATACGCTTTTCCACCTGTATTATCAGGGGATAAATAGTACGTTTTTTCAAAATAAATCGGGTCGATTTCTTCAAGCTTCACAAAATCTATAATCTCTACTGATTTATCCTCATTTTCTTTTCGCAAATTTTCCAAGTCCTCTTCATCCAAAACAACGAATTTGTTCTTTGTATACTCGTACGCCTTTACGATATCTTCATCTTTCACTTCTGCCTGACACCCTTCACAAACCTTTTTGTAGCTGATTGGTGTATGACATTCCTTATGGAGCTGCCGAAGTTTGACGTCTTTATTTTCAGTTGCCGCATGAAGTTTTACCGGAATATTCACTAAGCCAAAACTAATACTACCTTTCCAGACAGTATGCATGTTGTCACCTCATTTTTCCTTACTATGGGACTAAAAATTTAATTTATGTATTGTCTGCGAAAAAAAACAAAGGATAATTGAAAAACGAAAGTTGGCCAATATGTGAAACCAATGTTATTAACCGATGCACCTGAAATTCCGTTAGGTGATGATTGGTTATATGAAACTAAATATGACGGTTATCGTTCTGTTTTAATTTGGGAAAAAGGTAATCAATCACCATTACTGAAAAGCCGAAATGGAAACGTTTTAAATGAAAAATTCCCTGAAATTATTCGTTACTGTGAAAGTATTTATGACAAAATCGAAGCTTATTTACCGCTTACCTTTGACGGGGAAGTCGTTTACTTACTAAACGATTTTCAAAGTAAATTCTCGTTTGTGCAAAAGCGGGGCAAAATGACCAACCTAAAAAATATTGAATCGAACGCAAATACATTTCCATGCCATTATATTGTGTTTGATTTGCTGAAATTAAAAGGGAAAGATAAGGGAAATAGCCGGTTAACAACAAGAAAACAATTACTATCCGACTTTTTTGAACGTCTCAATTTACCTGGAACTGTTCAATATAGCGATTCAAGAAGACTCCAAATGATCGATGTATTTGAAAATCCGCATTTACTTTGGCAAAAAGTAAAGACCTATAATGGGGAAGGGATTATCGCAAAGAAGCGCAACAGCAAATGGCTGGAAGATACGAGAACAAAAAGCTGGCTGAAAATAAAAAACTGGAAGCACGTAAATGTCATTCTTACAAAATTTGATCAGTCAAACGGTTTCTTAAATGGTGCAATATATAAAGAAGATAAGCTTATGGAGATTGTGTCGTTTAAGCATGGTTTATCTGAAGAAGAAAGCAAAACATTGGTCGCATTTTTTAAAACAAATGGTACGCTGGTGACGAAAAGTATATTTGAAATTCCTCCTTCAATTTGCGTAACCGTTGCTTGTATTGATTTTGACGGCAGTAAATTGAGAGAACCGCGCTTTCATTCTTTCCAGCATCATCTGGAAGTTTCAGATTGTAACTGGCAACAAATGCAAAGACAATTAAACCCGATTCCGGAAAATGTAACAGTCACAAATCCGGATAAACCGGTTTTTCCTGCAAGCAATATTACGAAGGATGATTATTTGTATTATTTGCAGACAGTTGCGCCGATAATGCTGCCTTTTCTGCAGGACCGGTTATTGACGGTCATCCGTTATCCTCACGGAGTTCCAGGAGAAAGCTTTTACCAGAAAAACTATACCGAAAATTTGCCGGATTATATTACGACGCAGTTAGTAGACGATACCCATTTCATTTTATGTAACAATATTGAATCACTTTTGTGGTTGGGCAATCAGCTCGCATTGGAATTGCATATTCCATTTCAGCCGGTCACTTCTAAGCAGCCGACTGAAATTGTATTTGATTTGGATCCACCGTCCGTTGATGACTTTGGATTGGCAGTAGATGCTGCACTGAAGTTCAAAACGATAATGGATTATTTTGAACTGACAAGCTTTGTTAAAACGTCAGGCGGAAAAGGTATGCAAATTTATATCCCATTGCCGCCTAGCAAGTTCTCCTATGAAGAAACGGGTGTATTTACGGAGTTCATATGCAGATTCCTGGCACAGCAATATCCTGATTCCTTTACAGTCGAACGAATGAAGAAAAACAGAGGGAAAAGGCTGTATTTGGATTATGTCCAGCATAGGGAAGGAAAAACGATTATCGCACCATATTCAGCACGCGGCAATGATAAAGGACTAATCGCCACACCGTTGTTATGGGAAGAAGTAAACGAAAAATTAACGCCCGATTTTTTCACAATTCCAAATGTAATAAAGCGTTTAGAGAGCATAGGCAATCCATTTAGAGAGTTTAGGGAAGCAGGTGAGCGTCAGTCATTCCAAGCTGTTCTTGAGCAAATAAAAGGAAAGCAAGTGTAGTTGCAGCGCAAGCAGTCAACTTTAAAAAAAGCCTTTCGCAAATTATGCGAAGGCTTTTGCATGTTAGGAAGGATTGATCACTATTGGGGCGTCCTCATGATGGGCTTGATGAGCCGGGGAGAGCTCATACGCAATCAGTGTTACATTTAATTTTTGCTCCAGTTGTTTAATTGCATCGAGTTTATTCATATCCAGTTCCGCAAATTTCGTATCTTTCACAAAAGCACATCCTTTACAGTTTAGCTTTAGTATGAAAAGTTAATTTATATTTATCCATATTGTTTGTTATTGGTAAACAGGTGGAGACAAATAAAAAAGAGAGATAACATTATCTCTCAAGAATTAATAGCATTATAGTTTAATGGATGCAGAATATTTGTAAATACATCTTTTTTTACAATAAAGTATGTTTTTTTATTATATGTAACGACGACTTGCCCCGGTTTAACAAATACTTTGGCTGTTTTTAAATTAGCATATGGCGCACCCAATAATTTTGAAATGTTCATGATCATGACCCCTTTTTAAGTTTCTATTTTTGTTATTCCCAAAATAATAATAGTTTTAAACTATTTCAGATAGATTTATATTAAAAAATGCCTCCAGTTACAAGTTAACATGAATCCAAATCTACTTATGAATCAAAACTTTCGTACCAATGGGTGCTCTGGATGATAGTTCTAGAACATCGTGATTAAACATTCTAATACATCCATGTGAGCGATTCTTACCGATTGAAGCCGGATTATTCGTTCCATGTATACCATAATGAGGCTTAGACAATCCCATCCAAAGCACTCCGAATGGTGCAGGAGGATTAAGTTGTTTATTGATAATCGTATAAGATCCGGAAGGTGTTGGGGTCAATATTTTTCCAACAGCAATCGGGTAAATTTTTATAAGATTATTGTTATTCATTAACTTTAATTGGTGTTTTGAAGTGGATATGTCTATCCATATCGCCAGGAAGATCAACTCCATTTTTAAAATATAGTATGAAGCAATATAGATAACGATTAATGAGAAGGAACCAAATATTTCAACCTTTTTCCTTGGTGAATACAAAAAAAGACCTGAGCGACCACTCAAGTCCAAAAATGACCACTTATTATAAAATATGTTTTTTAACTACAAATTATTACACTTTCACCACTTTATTATTATGACTTAACTACCGGAATATAAATATCACAAATTTTCCCTTCATCAAGCATACAACGGTCATCGTACAATTCAAAATCATTACAACCTGGTGCGTATTCGTAACCAGACTTATGGAACCATTCATTAAAAATAAAATTCCATGTGCCTTGAATAGCAGCTACAAAGTTTGTGGCATCAGAAGGAGGTGTTGAAAAAACAGCATAAGTTGCGGGAGGTACTTCACGAACATGGTATTCACCAGCAATTTCAGCACCGTCTTTTGGTTCGACCCCGATTACATATTCAAATTCTCCGGTTGTCGGGTCTTCCGGAAAGCATACACCGTATTCATCGTGTTTTTTAATAAAATTTTCCGAATGAAGTTGTTCCATTCTTCCGCCACTCATATAGTCGTCCCAAAAAGCCGGGATGGCAGTTGAGTTTTCTCCGCCAGTTGAAGTCGTTTTAATGGCATAACCCGCAAGTTTAATAGCAGGCAGTGTAACAAATTTAGGTTCCATAACAATTCCTCCGATAAAGTATTTGTACGTGCAGGAAAGGCTTGGCGGAAACGGACGATTACTGTGCGCATGTAAACGGTAAGTTCCTGGTGAACAGCCGTAAAATCGCCGAAAAGCTTTACTGAATCCAGAGTGAGTTTCAAACCCGTATTCTATTGAAATATCGAGAATTCGCTTGCCCGATGAAAGTTCATGTGCAGCAAACGCAAGGCGGCGGTTCCGGACATAGTTCATCACTGAATATCCGGTACCCCATTGGAATACTCGACTGAAATGCCAAGTTGAATAGCCAGCTTGTGCAGCCAAAATATCCGGACTAATGTTTTCAGTGATATTCTCGTCAATAAACTCTAAAATCATCTGTAAAGGTTCTCTTGTGTCCATTTAAATTCCCCCAGCTGTAAAGTAATTCGTACAGTAAAATCAGTATACCAAAGCACTGGTGGAAAACTGTTCCAAAATTGCTGTATTTGGAAATTAAATTAAAAAGAAGCATTATTGTATTTGAAATTGTATTAGATCAAACACTTCAAGATTTACCGTAATTAATAGAAAATATAGATATGCCAAATAACGAATCTGCAGGATTTTTAGAGGAGTGCACCTGGATAAATGCCAGTGCACTTTATTGAGGGTAATGAGAATTTGATACCTGTAAGTATTAATCTGAAAGATGTCATTGTTCTGTCTGAAGATAATCTTGAAATACCAGTATGGAGTGGGAAATTAGACTCGAAAGGATGTTCTAAGATGAATGCGAAATATTAACCTTAATTGAGGACATTTTCGCTAATATCGGATTTAATTAACAAAGCGCAAATTAGAGGTGGTTAAAATGGAGAAGCAGGTTGTTTTATTTCATTCATTAGAGGGTGAAAAAATCTACTTCAAAGAATTAAGGGTAGAGGATGCTCAAGAGATACATCATTATGCGTCAGATCAAGAAGTTTCACGATTTATTGGCTGGAATTTGATGAGTACCTTGGAGGAAACTTCGCACTTCATTGAAATAATGTTAAAACGTGAGTCGGCAGGAACTCATTTATATTCCTCCATTGTTGAAAAATTAACTCAATCAATTATTGGTACAGCTATAATTTTCAACTTTGACCAAGAAGCAAACAAAGCTGAAATTGGTTATGTATTGCATAAACATCATTGGGGTAAGGGGTATGGTACAGAGATTGTTGCATTAATGAGTGATTTTGCATTTAAATCACTTAATCTTCATAAGCTTCATGCTATTGTAGTGCATAGAAATATGGGCTCTGCACGGATACTTGAAAAGAACGGGTATGAATCAGAAGGACGATTAAAAGACCACTATTTTATAGAGGATAAGTATTATGATGCATTACTTTTCGGCAAAATTACTAACCTGGAAACTTAGAGTTCATGTACAGATACAATGAAGAGGTTTATTGACGATAATATTAAATGGTATTCAGTCCCTTCATATTCCATTATAGGGCACAATTCTTGAATAGAAATTGTGCCTTCTTCAGCCAATGACCAGATTGTTGAACAACATTCTTAAGATGTAATATCCAGCGTTTCGCAAGGTATAGACCGTCACCCATACATGACATATATAAGACCATTGTTGAGGCAACGGTCGTCTTTTTTATTTTCGTTATTCTTTTATCCTTAAATCGGGCCAGATGATGGGATTGCCAAAGGAAGCTAAATATAGTCAGTTTGGGGAGGAATAAGAAACTTAAATAAATTAAATTATGATCTATTTATCTAATTTTTAAGGTGTTCTAAATTTCTTTTCAGATGATCTTTAACAATTCCCTTCAAACCTTCGTCTTGGAATTCCTCAATTAAGAGAGGTTCAACGGTTTTAATTACATCTTCACTAAATAGTGTGATTTTATTAATAAGGTCGTCTAAAAAATCAATCTGCTTGTGCATATTTTCAGATTCTATAGAATCTTTTTTTTTGGATTTGTCAGACATCTCCAAAGTTAATCCTGCAGCAGTTGCTTGTAAATCATGACCAAATGTTGCAAATGATGCGCCAATATAAGCTAATTTAGTAGCGTATATTTCTGTGGAATCAGAGGATTGGTTGCAATTGTTTATCCTCATAGTCATCTCCTCCTTTTACATAAAACAGTATTGCTCTTTTGCATAATATGTCATTAAAGTTAAATTGGATAATAAACTGTGGAGTTGTGAAAATAAAGTATATCTCCACTTCAAAGGAACATTCTGTTTACACATTTTATGAATAAAATAAAATTCTCCATACTTGATTTATAAAGTGTTTTATGAACTACTTATGATCAGTAAGAAATACATATATCATTATAAAGGTCCATCTAACCCATTAAAAAAATCATATATTGGAGTATGTATTTAAAGTGAATAGGGATGTATGCCCTATCAAAATAATAAAGGAACTCATCACGAGCTATTTAGCGATGTGCCTATCTAATGAATAGTAGGTGGAGAGAAATAATGAACTCTTTTGAATCAAATCACCGTAATATTTCTGGAAAACAAAATAACTCTTTAAATAAATGGGATAACATGATTTATTCCGATAAACGTAATAAACAGAGTAACTCAAATAAAATTGATAAAAATAACTCAAATATTACTGCCATTGCAGGAAATTGGATTGTAGCAATTGGGTCATTACTATCTGCAATAGCGAGTACACCCTCAAATATTTTTACTCAACAAACACTAACCGATTTTAATTTAATTGGGAATATTTTAGAAGCTGGAGGAAGTGCGGTCGTATCAGAGACCGAGGACGCCTTATTAAATAAAGTTGGCGATCAACTTCAAGCTATAGGCAATTTAGCTACTGTAGCAGGAATACTGTCTAAAAATGAGCAATCAGGTCAACTTTTAGAAAAGCAGGGTAGCCTTCTTCAAGTAGTAGGGTTAGGAATCGTCATTAATACTGAAGGAAAATTAACTCTTTTAGAAACAATATCTAATACCGGTAATATCATTCAATTAATTGGGACTGTGATAGAGGTTTTTGCGGATACTGATACAAAAGAAGGAGAAGTAATGAATGCAGTCGGTGCTTGGATACAAGTGGTGGGAGCTGTTATTACAGCATTGGCTACCGAATAAGATGAATGTTTATATAACATTATCCAATTAATATGGCTTACTTCAGTCTACGAGAGTTCGAACCATTTACTTGCTTTTTAAGTTTTTCTATTTCGCTGGTTAAATAATCAATCTGTTTCTGCATATCTTGATTACCGTTTTTACTTGTATCATTTTGATTTTTTTGTTCTTGCCTTTCTGCTTCTAATGCAAGTACTGCTGCCATAGTTGCAATAGTATCTCCTAAAGTAGTTATGGCTGCACCAACAATTGCTAGCTCGGCAGCCTGAATTGCTAATTGGTTTTGATATCTTGACTTTTATTTTTATTTTTCATGAAAATGCCTCCACTAAAATCTCTATTACAACGTATGCTACCAAAGATAATCATATGTAGGTAGGGATGACAAAAGGAGTTGTGACTAAAATTAAAACAGTTAAACCTGTTAAAAACGGAACACTAAAATCAAAAAAACATGATGTAGAGAATTTGTTATTGTTTTTTTACTTATTCAATTGAAGATAATGATATTCAACAATCGGGGGTTTTTCTTGAATAAGATCCCTTTTGTTATGATGATTTTGGAAGGGATATTTCTAGAAACGTAAAATAGCATCTATATAAATCAAAAAAAATAATTTAAAGCCCGCAATTTGTAAAAAGGTTATGGGCTTTTTTGCATTGCATAGAATTGTCAGAGAATGCATTACACGGTATAGTTTAGGTATATGTAGTTACCATTATTTAGGAAGCAATATTAGAATACTTATTAAGAAATTCATCTAATTCTTGACTGCAATTAACTACTTCAGGATGTGTGAAACCTAAATCGTTAGCCCTTTTATACAAATGTTTTCTTTTTAATTCAATTTTTAGCTTCAATATTATTTTTAATGATAAAAATCTCATATATAAGTTCCTTTCCGGCCTTATTCTTGAATAAAAGAAGTTTATTAAAAAGTAATGCGGGAAGTGGTTTGTAGTATTCACTAACCCTAAACAAAAAGATTAAAAACAATAAGGGTCTATGATCTTTATAAAGTAGTTAAAATTATCTAATTTTATTCAGCAAGGAGATATAATTAAATAACAACTTACAGGCTCTTTTCTATAAGAGATTTTTGCATAAATTCCTACGTATTTCAATGCAAAAATGGTTGGGTTTTGACGAAGGACTCCGCATTTTTATTGTGAATGAAAATGTTTTAATAGTTCTTAAGGCGGGCAAGTATAATTAGGAATTAAGGAGGGAAATAAATGAATTTAAGATTACAAAAGCGGGAAATTGAAAATTTAATACATGGATTTATTGAAGGTGAAATCGATAGTCATACAGCACCAATATTAAAAGGTGAACTAGATTTAATTGTTTTGTCAGACGGCTTAATTATAGAATTAGATCTTTCAAAAGTAACTTATATGGATAGTAGTGGTCTTGGTTTACTTGTTGCCTTCTATAAGAAAGTTATTAAAGGAAATACTTCCCTAAAATTGATAAATCCATCTGAAAGAATGACAAGAATGTTTAATATCACTGGCCTTAGTCAGTTTGTGGATATTAAAATAAGAAAAGTCACTAGTGTAGGCGTGTAATTACTCATGTCCAGATCTTATAAAAGCTGCTTTAGTAACGTTTCAGCGATTTGCATAAAATCCCGTATAAACAATATTCTAATATAAAATCGATAAACGCTGCTACAACAACGTTTACCGATTTTTGTTATGCCCACAAACTTTTATTCAGGAACGGTTGGTTTATTATGTATGCTTTAAAAGTCTTTGCCGATATAACGCATCATCTTAGATAAAAAGAAATTAACTTTTGTAATTCTAATCTTTTTAACCATTTTCCAATGTCATCCTCTTGAAATCCTCTGAAAAATCTAGTCGAATGGGAGTAATCAACTCAATGTAGTTACCATCTAGATCATTAAAATAGATTGCGGTGGTGGCGTGAGAACTGTTAGCTAATGTTCTTCAAAGCCTAATGATGTGCGAATAGCAATTCCTTTTTCATTCAACCAACTCTTAGCTAAAGGATCTCCTTTTTAATTACTTGATTTAAATAAAGCAATAAAATTCCTGCAAATAGGGGAGAATGTCGCTTCTTGCTTATAAAATAATTTCGGTTGAATCGCAATTTCTAATTCAGGTAAATCAACAAAATAAATTCCATCCACATACCCTAGTTGAATTTTAGGTAATATACTGATTCCTACTTCTTTAGCGACTAAATACTGGGCAATCGTAATATCTTTACATTTAGCAACAATATTTAAGGAAATGTTCTTTTCTTTGAGATAAAATATAATATTTTCTAACATCGAATACCCTTCCATAGCTTCTAACGAAATAAACGGGAACTTCATTAAGTTTTGTATCGATACCACATCTAGATCAATCTCATTGGACCATTTCTTTGGTACAGCCAATGCAAAAGGACTAGGTGTTAAGGAGAATTCTTCATACTGTTCACTATTTTCCGGTGCTAAAATAACAGCTATATCTATTTCATTATTAAATAACATTTGTTCTATTTTCTCGGAATCCCCTTTGAAAATTTGTAATTCTACTTTAGGGTAGCTTTCAGAAAATTGCCGTATGACATCTCCTATTAAATGTATACAGCTTGAAGAAACCCCTACACGTAATTGACCCACTTCCCCTTGCATCATATAATCCATTTTCACGTCAAACATTGCCATTTGCTGAAGCATATGAGTTGCATGATTATATAGCATTTGTCCAGCTTCAGTAATCTCCCATTTTTGACGATATCGCTTAATTAATGGTGTACCGTAGCGTGTTTCAATTTGTTTTAATAACATACTTAATGGTGGCTGTGCCATATGTAATACTTCGGCAGCCTTTGAAATGCTTCCCTGATCAACTATTTCTTTAAAATAGCGTAATTGACGTAAATCCACTTAACCACCTCATATATAAAATATATATCTTTATTATTTATTATATATTTTTCAGTTAATATTTCAAAGAGTATACTATTTATAGGAGGGGAAATATGAATCATACAATCACAATTACAAAAAGAATTAGCATTTACATAATTGGTTTATTTCTACTTTCACTTGGTGCTACATTTTCAATTTTGGCAGGTATCGGTGTTTCTCCTGTAACCTCTTTACCTTATGCATTTGCTTTAATTACACCTTTGTCAGTTGGTATTACAACCGTATTAGCTAATTTTGTTTTTATAGTTTTACAAGCAATAATATTAAAAAAAATACGTTGGAAGAATTTTTTCATACAATTAATTATTTCCTTTTTATTCGGTTTTTTTATGGATTTCACGATTTGGTTAACAAAAGGCTTACCTGAAGCAACTTCAATTGTTCTTATTATTGTGTATTTAGCAATAAGCTTAATAATTGTTGCCTTAGCTTTACTGTTATATTTCACAGCGAATTTACCGACGATGCCATATGATTCACTTACGCATGTCATTGCGAACACATGGAAAATGCCATTCAGTAAAGCAAAAATTACTAGTGACATGCTAAATGTCGTACTTTCACTTGTGATTTGTCTACTATTTATTCAATCATTTGGCGCTATTGGTATAGGTACGTTCATTGCTGCCTATGGTATTGGGAAAATAGTTGGTGTTTTGCTTCACAAACTTCAACCCTCATTAAAACAATGGGTGTTTAAAAACAACTAAATTTATTCAAGTAAATACGATTGCTGCTGCTAATAAATCTTTTTTACTTTGATAATAAAAATAAGCCGGGGAAATTCCCCGGCTTTTACTTGTTTATACCCAAAACCTTTTTGAGTAACCTACTTCTAACTGTCATTACAAACCCCAATCCAACAATCAGATTTTACACTTATGCTTGAATCTTATAAAAAGACAATTAGTTGTGCATAACAATCCAGGAATATAATGAAAATATGGGTTTATATAGAGTTGGATGGGTAATTACTATTTATTAGTAGTCAAAATATAGAGCCTTTACGAAGGGATTAAGATTCGAAAATATTACAACCTGTTAGTATGTTACATGTATATTTTTACGTAGTTAAGCGTTATGGAAAAGGAGTCATCCTATGAGAGAAATAAATAAGTCAGCATCTGCTAAATTCCTATCTCTTTTAAAACAGGCAATAAGCATGAATAAAAGGCCATTTCCTTGGGTAAAAGCCTTTTGTGCAGGGATAGCTGCATCTTTACCAGTCTTTATTGGATTGATGTTTGGCAATTTTGAATATGGATTGATAGCTGGGATGGGGGGGACCCCAATTAATAAAGTTTAATAATATATATTTGGATAGTTAATTTATTTATACAAATTCATAATATTATCGTATTCTAAAATTCCCACTTAATGACTTAACCTGTTTAAAATAGAATATTGATTCAGAACCCTTACAACTCAAGCCTTTTAGCGCTATAATACCTCTAGAGGTGAAGAGAATGTATATTTCAGAAACAACAGTAGAAGTGCGCTATGCCGAGACAGATCAGATGGGTGTCGTTTATCATGCCAATTATCTCGTTTGGTGCGAAATCGGGCGTACGCAAATTGTGAAGGATTTAGGATTTAACTATGCGAAGCTTGAAGAAGACGGCTATTTGTCGCCTGTTATGGATTTTTCGATTCAATATAAAGCGGCGATGCGCTATGGTCAAACGGCTACAGTTCGCACATGGATTGAAGAACATACGAAGCTGCGCACTACATACGGCTATGAAATTCTGCATGAAGACGGTACCGTTGCAGTAACAGCGAAATCTCAGCATATTTTAGTGAAGAAGGAAAACTTCCGTCCGGTCGCTTTGAAAAAGATTGATGCGGCATGGGATGCCAAATATGCGGAAGTTGCGAAAATTCAAAGTTAATCGACATGTCCTGTTAAATTGATAACAGGGCATTTTTTCTTTAACGAACTGACGAATATTGTTATAATCATATACGACTAAACGGAACTGTATATAAAAAATCTATGAGGGAGGTGTGTTCATGGCACCAAAAACAATCGCGAATATTCAAACCCGTTGTCATATTTTATTGACGAATACGGCACGTGAAGCGATGAAGGAGCATGTTCCAGATGAACACGCCTTTTTTAATTTACAGCAATATTTCATTGTCGCGATTGAAAAAGTATCGGTCGATGCAGAGCAAACGCATTTGAGCATCTTTTTCGATAATGATAAAAACGTAAAATTAAAAAATAAATTTGAAGAACGCGTTGTCATTATGGACTGTGTATTTGACCGGAAAAACGGTCTTGTGGCAAAAAGCTTTCGAACACGCGGCAAAGGGACACCGGTTGTCACAAATCGCCGCGCCACAATGAAAATCCACTTCGTTGCATCCCGTATTAGTGGCCATACATACCAGGATCCGTTTCTAAAGGCCATTGATGAACTGCCGATTGCACAGGAACGTTTTGATTATGTCAATAAGAGAATCAGCAGCTGGGAAGGCTATTTAAAAGTGTTAAACAAAAATGCGGACATTGAAGATATTCATGCCCGTTTTTCAAGTGTTACGTTTGATGCCGATTTTTCTCATATGACAGTTCGCATCAACAACCTCGATAAAAAGCAGTGGAAACAGCTGGATGGCCTAAGTGCGCGTTTGCGCGGCTATGTGCAGGAAATCGGGGATGTTGCCAAAATCCGCCGAAACGAGAATACCGTTGAAATTGCGTTAAAACCATATTACAGCAATTTGGCGCGGAGAAATGAGCTTCAGTTCCAATCGGAAGACATCGAATTTTCCAATGCTGCGACGAAATCACAGTTAAAGCGGCTTTTAAAAGGGTTTGAACGTTTAAAAGAAGGATTGGCCGCAAATGCGAACCTCGAAACGATACTATTTGAAGATAAGCCGGTCATTGCCGAGCGCAGAAAAACGGTTCCTCTTAATTTTCATAACCGGCTGAATCCTTACCAGCAGCAGGCAGTCGAAGGGGCGATGAGTTCCGAAGATCTGTATGTTATTCAAGGTCCGCCCGGTACTGGTAAAACGACCGTAATTTCGGAAATTTGCTATCAAAATGCAAAAGCCGGTTTGAAAACACTCGTTGCTTCGCAATCAAACTTAGCGGTAGACAATGCGTTAAGCCGACTTTTATCGAACAAAGATATCCGGATTTTGCGTTACGGTCGTACAGAAAGCATCGAAGAAGAAGGGAAAAGGTTTATTGAGGAAAATGTTGCAACGTATTGGCAGGAGCAGACATTTGAAGCAATCGGCCATGAAATTTCGCTGCATGAACGAAAAGAGCAGCTTTTAAATAATGAGATCAATGAGGCTCAAAATGAAATTGCTGTGCTTGAACAGAAACAAAAAGAGCTTGAACTTCAAATTGAACAAAAAGAAGCGGCAAAAGCAGAATTGCATGTTCTGGCTGAAAAGATTCTGGCATTAAAAAAACAATTGACTGAATGCAAAAAAGAACTGGAAGACAATGAACGAAAGCTGGAGAAACTGCAGACATCACAGAGCACAGTAGCCGAAACCGTTGCAAATTTTGAACAGCAAGTAAAAGACGGATTGACTGTCGAGCAATTGACAGAACAAGCACAACAGTTAAAAGAAGCGAGAGAAAACTTCCAGCAGCAACTTACACAAAGTCATTTTAAAGCGCAACTTGATCAATTCCAGCAGCGTTTTGATGCTGTTAAAACGAAAATTGAAAAGACCAACGAAACGTCACAGTATGATTTGCTCGTTGATAAAATTGCCTCTTTGAAAAAAGTGTACGAAATTGAGGAGTTCATGAGTGAATACAATATTCGCCGGAACTATGCAATGGACCGTTTACTTACAGCGCTTGATCGGATTCAGCCGCAAATGGAGCAGTATAAACCGATTAAAGATGTGAAGGAACGTCTGGAAAAGGCATTGTATTACAGTGAAACGGCGTTAGGTATTCATGTAACACCGGACAGGCTGGATATGGGCCATCATTATACGCTTGAAGAAATTCAGGAGTTTTTGACGAAGCTTAGTATCGCTTTTCGGGACCGTCGCGTAAATGTTCAAAACGGAACCCGATCCATTCAGGGTATTCATTTGCGCATGCAATATATCGAGCAGCTGAACAATAAATATATGGATGCGATCCGTGAAACCGTGCTTATTTTCGAAAAGCTGAAAGAGGAAATCATTCTTCAGTTTAAAGAGCAAAATGATGTGAAAGCACAGCATCTTCAGCAGCTGGAAGAAGAGGCAACTACGGTAAAATCCCAAATGGATGCGATCAATGAAAAAATTGATCCATCGATTACGCTGAACCATTCCACGGATGAGCTGGAAGAACTGCTCGCAACAAATGAACTGGATCAGATGAAAACTGAAACACAGCGCCAAAACCGTGAAAAAGTGGAGCTTCAACTGGATAAAAAAGCGGAGGAGCTGGCAGTTTTAAATGAACAGATTGCCCTTGGTACTGAGACTGTCGAACAGTTAACAGTTCGCTTTAAAGGGATCAACAGCGAAGGCGTCCAGCTTGAAAAACGCCGGACAGAACTCGAACAGCTGACAAAACTGAACCCTGAGCAGGCGATCATTGAAGTAAACGAAAAGATCGGGCTTCTTACAGAAAAGATCGAGATGCTTGAAGTGAAAATCAGTTTGCTTCCGGTGACGGCAGAACTTCAAAACGAATGGCACGGTTTACTGAAAAACGCCAATGCCCATGACTTGGACGAAATCCGCAAATTGTATGTGAAACATGCCAATGTGATCGGGACAACTTGTGTTGCATCGGCAAATAAAGAGTTTATGGACAACTATCCGACATTTGATGTCGTGATTATTGATGAAGTTTCGAAAGCAACACCACCGGAACTGTTACTGCCGATGTTAAAGGGCGCAAAGATCATTTTAGTTGGGGACCATCACCAGTTGCCTCCGCTTGTAGGCGATGCGACATTTGAAGAGACATTGGAGCAAGTTGTGAAAGAAAGTACAACATTTGAAGAAAAACGAGAGCTTGAAAAGTTACTGGAAGAATCATTGTTTGAGCGTCTTTATAACAATTTGCCGTCACAAAATAAAACGATGCTCGCCCTTCAATATCGAATGCATAAAAATATTATGTCAACTATCACACCGTTTTACGAAAATGAATCCGAACAGCTGCAGTGTGGGTTAGAGGATTCGGATGCCGTACGCGATCATTTCCTTGAAACATCAAAGGTTACACGAAATCACCATTTACTATGGCTTGATATTCCGAATGCCAAGCCGTATTTTGAAGAGCGTATGAAGGAAGGCTCGAGTTTATTCAATTTAGCTGAGCTGGAACAGATTAAACAGCAGCTTCTTGAATTAAATGCCGCAACGGGACAAGCGAAAGCACAAGGGCTGATTCCACAAGACGCATTAAAATCGGTTGGCGTTATTTCATTCTACGCGGAGCAGGTGAAACGTATTAATCGTCTGATCGAACAGGAAATCAGTGTACCGCATTTACACATCCGTACAGGATCCGTCGATAAATTCCAGGGGATGGAGATGGATGTGATTATCGTCAGCATGGTGCGGAATCATGACAATGAGCGCGGAGAAATCGGGTTTGCGAAAGATTACCGACGCCTGAATGTTGCATTATCCCGCGCACGGGAACTGCTCATAATGATTGGCAGTACCGAAATGTTTACAAAGCGTCCAAAGAGCGCGAAAACACGGGATATGTATGCCCATGTATTAACGACAGTAAAAGAGCAAGACGGCTATTTTGCTGTGTAGAAACAGGGGGATTGAATGGATTTACAAAGTACAGTTATACAGCTGCAGAAAGAACTCATCCAAAATCCGTCCATTGAAATCAAAAAGCAAATGCAATACGCCATTCCGATTCACACATTGGAAGTGAAATATCATCCGGTAATGCGTAATGCCATGGATATTTTAATGAAGATGATGCTCATTTCATTTGAGAAGGCGAAGCTGAAAAATGTGGAGTTATTAGCCGAAATTTTATTGGTGGAACCGTTATTTATTCATGATTTGACGAATAAAATGTTACGACTGGGTATGATTGTGAAGGAACAGGAATTTGCACTAACTGCAAAGGGTAAGGCTCAGCTGGAATCGGGCATTTTTGAAGAGGAACTTGAAGAAACAAGTTATTTTATTCAATACAGCCCGATCCATGAGCAGCCATTGGAGGGTGACCTGGAGGAATTTGCGGATTTGGAAGAGTTTCCGGAGCCTTTCCCGACAATCGAAACAGAAGAAATCGAAGCAATTGAAGAGACAGTGCTGATTGATTTCATACAACAGCAACTTTCCGAACAACCGGTGGCGGAAGATGAAGTACCGCACTATATAACGAGTGTTGTTTCGACGGAATCGATCCAGATTAATGATATACCGGTCCTATGTTTTTTACTGTTTGATCAAAAGGAAAACAGGCATTTTGTGCGGGTATACAATACATTGACACGTGTATGGGATGAACGGCTGGAGACAATCTTATTTACTATAGAAAAAGAGCAGCTTTAGTATGCGTGAAATAATATTTTTGGAATTATTGCAAAATTACAAAGTACATGATACACTAATGACAATTTAATAGACTTATCAAGAGAAGCGGAGGGACTTGGCCCGATGATGCTTCAGCAACCTCTAGTTTAACTAGAAAGGTGCTACTTCCAGCAAGGTGTTGACCTTGGCAGATAAGAACGGGTAGAAGCCCCTCTCAATTCTGTTTTGCTGGAATGAGAGGGGCTTTTTTATTGTTCCGGAACGGTTCGTTTCGCTCGTAAAACAATGCATTGCCTGAATACCACAGATTATTAAAAGTTTATTGAAAAAGTTTATGAGGGGGAAAGTGGAATGCCGATTAATATTCCGAAACATTTACCGGCGGGTGAGCTGCTTAGAAAAGAGAAGATTTTCGTCATGGAGGAAGACCGTGCGAAAACACAACAAATTCGACCGTTAAATATTTTAGTGTTTAATTTAATGCCTGAAAAAGAGAAAACCGAACTGCAGTTGCTGCGCTTACTCGGTAATACACCATTACAGGTGGATGTGACATTTTTAAACACGGCTACATACGAATCAAAAAATGTTTCCAAATCGCATTTAGATACTTTTTACCGGACGTTCGACCAAGTGAAGCACCGTCGCTTTGATGGGCTCATTATTACAGGAGCGCCAGTAGAGAAAATGGATTTTGAAGATGTTGGCTACTGGAATGAGATTACGCATGTTATGGACTGGGCAGATGAACATGTCACGTCGATTATGTATATATGTTGGGGCGCCCAAGCTGCCTTGTATCATCATTTTGGCATCGGAAAATTCGAATTGCCGAAGAAATGCTCCGGTGTTTATTCCCATGTGATTACGGATTTAACAGTAGATTTAGTGCGGGGATTCAGCGATGAGTATGTGGCACCTCATTCACGCCACACGTCGGTTTCAATTGATGAAGTGCGAGCACACCCTGACTTGCGACTATTAAGCTATTCGGATGATGCAGGCGTGTTTATCGTGCAATCGAAAAACAATAAACATATTATGATTACAGGGCATCTGGAATATGATGCAACGACCTTATCGGATGAGTATTTCCGCGATATTGAGAAAGATCCGGACAATACGGAAATTCCGATCAACTATTTCCCGAATAACGACCCGTTGCAGGCACCGAAAAATGTTTGGCGTGCCCATTCGCATCTGTTGTTCTACAACTGGCTGAACTACTACGTATACCAAGAAACGCCGTATGAATGGCATTACGTCGATGAAAATATTGAATATCATATTTAATGCTTATAAATGAAACGAACCAGCAAGAGATGGACTCCTGCTGGTTCGTTTTATTTAATTGCGACCCAGGCACGTTCGCGTTCAATCTGCAAACTAATTTCCCGCCCGAAGAAATCGCTTAATAATTCGTCTGTTAAAACAACTTCGCGTGCATTGGCTTCGACATTTTTTCCGTCTTTCATTAAAAGTACATGGCTAAAACAAGGAAGTATTTCTTCTACATGATGCGTCACGTAAATTAGGGTAGGGCCGTTTTCTGCTTGTGCAATCTGTTCTATTGTTTGCAGCAAGTTTTCCCGTTCGATTAAGTCCAGACCGCCACATGGCTCATCCAATATTAAAATTTCCGGATCCGCCATAATGGCCCTTGCTATTTGAACACGCTGCCGTTCACCTTGAGACAAATGCTCGAATGATTTATTTGCTAAATGGTCACAGTGAAAATGCTTCATAATAGAAACCGCATGGTCAATTTCTTCTTCCGTCACATCATTGAAAAGGCGAAGGGCACCGAATTTTCCGCTGAGCACGATTTCAATTGCATTATCCTGCCAGTTGAAGTTATCGATCATCGCATTGCTGACCCAGCCGATCCGTGTCCGCAGTTTCGGTATATACGTCTTGCCATATGTTTCACCCAGTATTTGGACCTTACCTTCATTTGGCCAAATATAGCCGTTAATAACTTTCAGCAACGTCGTTTTGCCGGATCCGTTTAACCCTAAAATAGCCCAATGCTGTCCCTTTTGAACATGCCAGCTTAAATCATTTAAAATCTTTTTGTCATTGCGATATAAATGGATATTTTCAATATGTATCATTTAAAAACACCTCCACTTACTACTATGCACCTTTTTTCATTGTAGAGAAAGTATTTTTTGAAAATTGTAACAATTTAAATGTAAAAAAAAGAAAGCAAACGCATATTGCTTGCTCTCCTCATTATTTATATAACAACACTTTCGACACCTGCTGCGCGGTGGAACAGCTTTCCGTTCCATTTGAGTGCCCATTGTACGACAGGCCCTAAGCCGAACGCCATAAATACAGTACCGACTCCGACTGGTCCGCCCAATACAAAACCTAATACAGCAACCGTTACTTCCATTGTCGTCCGTGCACGGTTGACACTCCAGCCGAGGCGATGCACCAACAGCAGCATTAATGTATCACGAGGTCCTACACCGAGGTTTGCGACCATATACATCCCGCAGCCGAAGCCGAGCAGGACAACGCCAACAACAAACGCCAATGTTTGTTCTAACAGTGTATTCGCATCCGGTAATACTAACAAAAATATATCAATAAAAATCCCTGTCAGGAACATGTCCAAATAAGTTCCGACTTTCGGCAATCTTTTCGTGAAAAACGTATCAACAGCCAGAATGAGCAAACCTAAAATAATCGACCACATACCGACCGTTAATCCCAAGTTTTTTTGTAATCCGATATGAAGGACATCCCATGACCCAACGCCAAGTATTTGTCCTTTGATCGTCAATGCGACGCCTAATGATAAAACAATGATGCCTGCAATAAAAAATACGCAGCGCCAATAAAATTCCTGTTTCACTTTCACATGTAATCCCTCATCAATCCTCGATATAATCCTTACTCATTATAACGATTGAATCGGCAAAAATGGATTTACAATAAATTCGAAACATTTGAACTTTTTGAGCGGCAAATTGTTCGTATTAGGAAGCTGAAATAGGGCCTTTATTTTTCGTACGAATAAGTTAATTCATCGGATGAATCGGCGACATCTACAACTAAATGATGTTCATTAAAAAACCATTCATCGGATTTTTCGATGTAGTAATGAATATCTTCCACAACCGTTTCAATACCTATTTCATGCGGCTGCTCCCGTGTCATCCCTAACGAAAACCCTTCATGAAAAGGTGAAGAACCTCCATACCTTGCATAAAAGCGAATAAAATCGCCTTTTTCTACTTCCATCTCTTGTTTAAACCAATTGAGCGCTTTTTCTGATAGTTTGATTTCCATATATTTCACCTCTACTGCCATTATGCAGTAAATAAAAAAAACTTACAAAGCTCGCGTTCTGAATTTTTAGTACAAAAAAAGACTGAAAGGAAACCCTTTCAGTCAATCGTTTAAAATCCTTTAATTTTCGGTTCAGTACCGGCTTTAATCCGCTTAATATTTTCACGGTGACGGTAAAAAATGAAGCCTGCCAGAACGACAACCAAAATGAATAATGCATATTCTCCTGTTATCATCCAATGACCAATTACATAAATAACCGCTGCAGCGGATACAATCATAGATGATAAGCTGACCATTTTCGTTAACTTTAAGGCGATGACAAATACAATGATTAAAATTAAAAATAACGGTAAATTATAGCCTAAAATAACACCGCCGCTCGTAGCAACTGCTTTTCCTCCGCGGAAACTAGCGAAAATCGGGAACATATGGCCAGCAGCCGCGATGACACCTAAGATTAAAGGATGGACAGTGCTGTCTGCGAAAAATGGCAATAACGGTAGCAATACCGCAGCCGTTCCTTTCAATATATCAATAAGCAATACGGCGATGCCCGGTTTTTTGCCTAATACTCTAAATGTATTAGTCGTTCCTAAATTGCCGCTGCCTTGTTGTCGAATATCCGTTTTGTAAAAAATTTTGCCAATCCATAAAGCAGATGGAATGGAACCGATTAAATAAGCACAAATAATAATTAATGCGTTGATCAAGTGTTGTGCTCCTTTCGAATTCAGAATTACTACTTGGTACTAATAGTATGTATTGAATATTTTACAATGTTTTTTAATAGAAGGAAAGAGGTATTATTTTTTCGTTCATCGTAAAAAACAGGGAAAAAGTTACATTTTATTGTTTGCTACTGAAGGATATGCTTTTAAACGTTCGTTTTTGATGATACAATTAATCTTTGCAAAGCCTAAATCAGTACCTTTAAACATTGACATCATGCATATTTGAGCGTACGATTAGGTAGTAAATAGAACGTTTGTTTGTATTTTTGGAGGGGATTACATTTGGTAAAAAACCAAGCCGGTATTTCGTATAATGAAGATGCCATTCAAGTATTAGAAGGTTTAGAAGCCGTACGCAAAAGACCAGGGATGTATATTGGTTCTACAGATAGTCGAGGTCTTCACCACTTAGTGTATGAAATTGTAGACAATGCAGTGGATGAAGCGCTTGCTGGATATGGAAATCATATCATCGTGAAGATTCATGAAGATAACAGTATTAGCGTGCGTGACCATGGTCGTGGTATGCCAACAGGTATGCATAAAATGGGTAAACCAACCCCTGAAATTATTTTCACCGTCCTTCATGCAGGCGGAAAGTTTGGACAAGGCGGTTATAAAACAAGTGGCGGTTTACATGGTGTAGGTTCATCAGTTGTAAACGCCTTATCAACATTTTTGGAAGTAACAATTTATCGTGATGGCCAAGTTTATCGCCAGCGCTTTGAACAAGGCGGGAAACCGGCTACATCGCTTGATATGATCGGAAAAACGAAGGAAACAGGAACACTTGTACATTTCCTGCCGGATCCAACGATTTTTTCAGTCGTTAAATATAATTATGATACATTGGCAGAACGCTTACGTGAATCTGCGTTTTTATTAAAAGGATTAAAAATTGAACTAATCGATGACCGCGGAGAAGGAAAACATGAAATTTTCTATTATGAAAGCGGTATTGAAGCATTCGTCACATACTTAAACGAAGAAAAAGATGTATTACATCCGGTTAAATATGTTGAAGGTAGCATTCAGGAAATAGAAGTGGAGTTCGCACTGCAATTTAATGACGGCTATTCCGAAACGATTTTGTCGTTCGTCAACAATGTCCGTACACGTGATGGCGGTACACATGAAACCGGCGCTAAAACAGCGTTGACACGTGTGTTTAATGAATACGCCCGCAAAATCGGATTACTGAAAGAAAAAGATAAAAACCTGGAAGGCACTGATATTCGTGAAGGCCTGACAGCAATTGTTTCTGTACGTATTCCTGAAAATCTGCTGCAATTCGAAGGTCAGACAAAAGGGAAGCTTGGTACATCTGAAGCACGCTCTGCCGTTGATACCGTTGTTTCAGAGCAATTAATGTATGTGCTTGAAGAAAATGCCGAGCTGTCGGCTTCTTTAGTGCGTAAAGCAATTCGCGCCCAACAAGTGCGTGAAGCAGCGCGTAAAGCACGTGATGATGCCCGTAACGGGAAAAAGAAAAAATCGAGTACGCTTCTGTCTGGTAAGCTGACACCTGCACAGTCGAAAAATGCTTCTAGAAATGAATTATACCTTGTAGAGGGTGATTCAGCGGGTGGTTCGGCGAAGCAAGGTCGTGACCGTACATTCCAGGCGATTTTGCCATTGCGCGGTAAAGTTATCAATACCGAAAAGGCAAAGCTTCAGGATATTATGAAAAATGAAGAAATTGCGACGATTATCCATACGATCGGTGCAGGTGTCGGAGCAGATTTCTCGGTGGAAGATGCCGCTTACGATAAAGTTGTCATCATGACCGATGCCGATACAGATGGTGCCCACATTCAAGTATTATTGCTGACATTCTTCTACCGTTATATGCGTCCGCTCATCGAAGCAGGAAAAGTGTATATTGCGTTACCGCCTCTTTATAAAGTATCAAAAGGGTCGGGTAAAAAGCAGGAGCTTATGTATGCCTGGACAGAACAGGAGCTAAGCGCCGCAACGAAAAAAATCGGCAAAGGCTATATTATTCAGCGCTATAAAGGTTTAGGTGAGATGAATGCCGATCAGCTTTGGGATACAACGATGAATCCGGAAACACGTACATTAATCCGCGTAAAAATTGAAGATGGTGCACGTGCAGAACGTCGTATTACAACATTGATGGGCGATAAAGTAGAGCCCCGCCGTAAATGGATTGAATCAAACGTCAACTTCGGCATGGAAGAGGATGCAAGCATTTTAGAAAATGAATTCATCCAGCATGAGGAGGTTAACGAATAATGAGTTTTGTAGAAAAATTTCAAGATCTGCCATTAGAAGAAGTAATGGGTGACCGTTTTGGTCGCTATTCCAAATATATTATTCAAGATCGTGCATTACCGGATACGCGTGACGGGCTAAAACCTGTACAACGTCGTATATTATATGCGATGTTCCATGAAGGTAACACTTTTGACAAACCGTTCCGTAAATCGGCAAAAACAGTCGGTAATGTAATTGGTAACTACCACCCGCACGGTGATTCTTCGGTGTATGATGCAATGGTCCGTATGAGTCAGGACTGGAAAAGCCGTCAGATGCTGGTTGAAATGCATGGTAACAACGGTTCTGTCGATGGTGACCCGCCAGCTGCAATGCGTTATACGGAAGCACGTCTTTCAGCGATTGCCGCAGAACTATTACGTGATATCAATAAAAATACAGTTGAATTCGTACCAAACTTTGATGATCAGGATATGGAACCAACTGTATTGCCATCTCGATTCCCGAATTTATTAGTTAATGGCGCAACAGGGATTTCGGCTGGTTATGCGACGGATATTCCGCCACATAATCTGCAGGAAGCACTTGATGCGGTTTTAATGCGTCTGGACAACAAAAACTGTACAGTCGATGAACTGATGACCGTTATTAAAGGTCCCGATTTTCCTACGGGCGGGATTATTCAAGGTGTTGATGGCATTAAAAAAGCATACGAGACAGGTAAAGGGAAAATTATTGTCCGTTCACGTACAGAAATTGAGCAGTTAAAAGGCAATAAAGAGCAAATTATCATTACCGAAATCCCGTTTGAGGTAAATAAGGCCAATATGATCCGTAAAATGGACGAGCTGCGCGTAAATGACCGCCGTTTAGACGGTATTTCCGAAATTCGAGATGAATCGGACCGTGATGGTTTACGAATTGTTGTAGAGCTGAAAAAAGATGTGCCTGCACAAGGAATTTTAAACTTCCTTTTAAAATCAACGGATTTGCAAGTTTCATATAACTTCAATATGATTGCGATTCATAACCGTCGTCCGATGATGATGACATTGCCGCTTATGTTGGATGCGTATATTGATCACCAGAAGGAAATCGTGCGCCGCAGATCCCAATATGATCTAACAAAAGCAGAAGATCGCTTACATATCGTTGAAGGTCTTATGAAAGCTTTATCCATTTTAGATGAAGTGATTGAAACAATCCGTGCATCAAAAGATAAACGCGATGCAAAAAATAACATTATCGAGAAATTCGGCTTTTCGGAAGAACAGGCAGAAGCAATTGTCAGCCTACAACTTTACCGTTTAACGAATACCGATATTACACAACTGCAAAAAGAGCAAGATGAATTACATGAACTTGTTGTGAAACTGAAAGCCATTTTAGAGGACGAGAAGAAGTTGATCCGTGTTATTAAGTCCGAGTTAAATGACATTAAAAAACGCTTTACTTTACCTCGCCTTTCTACAATCGAAGCAGAAATCGAAGAAATTAAAGTAACGCGTGATGTATTGGTCCCAAGTGAAGAAGTTGTCGTAACCGTAACAAAAGACGGCTATGTAAAGCGGACAAGTCTTCGTTCACACAGTGCGTCAAACGGCAAGGATTTTGCGATGAAGGATTCCGATTACTTGCTGTATGAAGCTAACTTGAACACGCAGCATCATTTACTCCTGTTTACGAATAAAGGGCATTACATTTACCAGCCGGTACATGAATTGCCGGATATTCGCTGGAAAGATCTCGGACAGCATATTTCAAGTATTGTGCCGATCGACTCAAACGAAGAAATTATCGAAGTCATCGGTATTGAAACATTTGAGCAACCGAATATGTATGTATTTACCGCTACAAAAGAAGGGCAAATTAAGCGGTCGGCACTTGCTGACTATATCGTCACTCGTTATTCGAAACCGATTAAGACAATGAATTTAAAAGGCGAAGACGAGATGATTTTTGCGCGTCTTGTTACGGATAAGGAAGAAGTATTGCTTTCTACAAACACGAGCTATACAATCCGTTTCCCTATGGAAGATCTTCCGGTAACAGGTGTGAAAACAGCAGGAGTTAAAGGAATTATTGTTAAAGAGGGCGAGTATCTTGCAGCGGTTGCATTATTAAATCCGGAGCAGGAACAAGAACTCGTTATTGTCACACAGCGCGGTGCCGTTAAACGAATGTTGTTATCGGAACTTGAACTTGGCACCCGGGCAAAACGCGGTGTCGTTATTTTAAAAGAGTTAAAATCGAACCCGCACCGTATTTATACAATTTTAGTTGTTAACTTTAGAAATACGTTTACAATCGAGACCGAAAAAGGTATACAGGAAACAATCTCAGTGACATCCTTAACGAGAGCGGACCGTTATTCAAACGGTTCACTAAGAATTGATACAGAAGGCGATGGGGCAATCTGCCGCGCTTATGTGGAGAAAGTAGAATAAATTTGAAAGCGATTGGGCTTAGCCCAATCGCTTTTTTTGCAAATAAAAAGCAGAACTAGTCCATCCTCAAAATCTATGCGGTCGCTGTTTTTAATGCAAACTCTATTTTTCTAACCGAACTATCATTAACATGCTATTATTATTTATAACAAACAATAAAATTGGGTGAGTTCAATGCATATACATCAATTCGAAAAAAACGTTTCAAAAGTAATTTTGTCAAGAGGAAAGGATTACTATAACAAAAATCTCATTCGAGAATTTAAGCAAATTGCACAGAATGCATGGCGGGCAAAAATTTTAGATACGGATGAGTACTTTGTTTATATCGAGCTGAAAAATGATAAGATTGTCGAATCTTACTGTACATGCCCGTTTGATGGTACTTGTAAGCATGAAGTTGCGGCGTATTATGCGATTCGTGAAAGCTTGATACAGTCAAATGTAGAAGCCGTCGATTTTATGGCCTTCTTTAATGAAAAGACTAAGGCTGAACTGGTTGATGTATTAGTGGAGATTATGGAGCAATATCCATCAATACAGGAACGCTGGATACCGACAAAAGTAAATGTTATAAAAAATGCAACTCACCTCATTCTACAAGCAGAAGAGAAAATTTTAAAAAGTGTGAATCGACTTTTTAAAAGAGGCTTTTGGCAAGCGGATGATTTTGAAGAACCCATTGAAAGCATCTTTGAAGTTATGGAACAAGCACAACAACTGACAAATGAAGATCCACTAACTGCATTTGCACTGTTTGAGGTTTGTTTTGAGCGAATTAGCGATATAGTAGATAATTGTCCTTCGTGGCTTTACGAGCAAACACTAGAAGAAATGCATCGTATTTTTTATGATAGTCTTCAGACAGTTCAATCCAATGAACAAGCAATCGTATGGACTAAATGGCTTTTAGTAAAGTTTGACCAAAATGTAAAAGTGAAAAAAGAGTATTTGTTTTTAATGGAAGCTGCCATAACACTTAGTCCTGTTTCCAATATGAAGTATCATATATTGGAAGCCTTACAGCATCATACCAAAAAAACTGGAGATAAGAAGCTGGCATATGACTTAGAATTTCAATTATTAAAGACTGTAGGCGCTGAAAGTGAAATAGAGTCGTTTTATAAAAAAGTCGATATTCATAGCACATTACGTGTACAAATGATTCATTTTGCGATAGACCGGAAACAATATGCAAATGCCCTTACTTTATGCGCAGAGGGAATTGAACAGGATGCAAGCTCTCTGCATTACCGGAATCAATATTTAATATCGGCGTTTTCCATTCATCAAATGATGGGCAATTTGCCAGCTCAACGCACAGTTGCATTTGAATTGGCATTAGGTGGTCAATTAGACGATATTGATCGATTAAAAAATCTTTATGATGGTGAAGAGGAACTACTACACGATATATTAAATGATTTAATTGAAATTCTTGAGCAACAGCAGCCGCTCCCAAATCACTATCCAATCCTTTTAGAAAAGACTTATCAATGGGACCGATTATTAAAGTATTGTCAACAAGATATTGAGCGAATTTTACGATTTGGCCATTCACTGCAACCACATTACCCGCAAGAAGTTGAAATTTTACATGTACAACATATTTTAGCGCTTGCAAATGTTGCATCTAATCGGGAACATTACAGTCATCTTGCATCTATTATTACATGCTTGCAACAGCTAGGCTATCAGGACAGGGCCATAGAATTAAAAGCCTATTTAATTGAAACATATCCACGAAAAAAGGCGCTACATGATATATTAAATGCACTGAGCATACTATAATCACAATGCATAAAAGAATATGGGGCAGCATAATATAAAAGTAATTCATTGACATGGGAGGCATACTTTCATACAATGAAGTTAGTAAGATTCATGCGTGATGGATCTACAGTAGTACAGAGCGGTTGGGTGGCCCCCAATCGCTTTTTTATTTACCCTTTTATGATGAAAATTAAAAACACCACCTAGATGGCTAGTCTAAGTGGTGAAAACGAATTTTTTACAGCATCATTCGGAAAAAACGATAAATGGTATCGACAATACGAAAAATGTCTGTCGCATAACGAAAAATGGCGAGTTTTTCCTTACGCTTTTTTTCCGAAACAGCCTTAGCCTTTTCTTTGCGTGATGGATAAGACACAGTAGTACACCTCCTTTGCAAAAGGAGTCAGCTGGATGCTGCTTTTCTATTGTACCATGAAATATTAAGGAGAATATTCCTGTTTTTAATAGAAAAAAGCATAGTAAAAGCGTCAAATTCCGGCAAGAAATTCTCCGGATTTTGACGCTTTTTTATTCGTGAGCATTTTTACAAAGGTCCATTTTTGTTCAGGCGGCAAAAGGATATTATTCTGTTTTATCGCACCGATCGTAAATCCCGTATAATCTTCCTCGACGACAAACTGGTAAATATCCTGCTGTTCATCGTTCGTTCCTGTAAACTGGACGACATGCTGGCCACTTCGGGCGGTAAAGTACTCCCAATACGTCAATTCATAATGGCCATCAAATACTTCAGCAATGAGTAACTCTTCGTTAAAAGGCCACTGCTGCGCTTTTACATAATCGATATAAGGGGAGTTCGTCTCAATTTCTTTCCCGTTCAGTACAAAGCCGACAATACAGCCCATCACTACGACACAAATGAATACGCGTATATGCTGTCCAAGCGTCATCGCTTCACTCCTCAAGATAGAATAGGGGAGATTTCACAAAAACAGTGGAGTTATAAAAAATCAGCCTCTAACAATGTTAGAAGCTGATTCGTTTTTCCTCAACTCGTCAAAGTAAGGAAGGTTATTTTTAGTGAGAAATGTCTTGTACAGAAATACCTGTTTGAGCTTTTACTTCAACTTCACGGTATTTCAGATCATTTCTTTCTTTAGAAATTAATGTACCGATAAATCCGCCTAAGAAGCCAAGAGGTACAGAAATTAATGCAGGGTTCGTTAACATAATTAACGGTTCACCAACAAAGATTGCTTTACCTTCAACCGGATTCCAAACGTTTGGAGATACGGCAACTAAAATCAATGCAGAGATTAAACCTGTTAACATTGCTGTAACTGCACCTGATGTGTTGAAACGTTTCCAGTAGATTGTGTAGATGATTACCGGTAAGTTCGCTGATGCCGCAATACAGAATGCTAATGATACTAAGAAGGCTACGTTTAATGTTTGAGCACCTAAAGCTAATAGAATCGAAACAATTGAGATAATAATTGAACCGATACGAGCTGCTTTAACCGCTTCTTGTTCAGTAACTTTACCTTTTTTAATAATTTGACCGTAAATATCATGTGATAGGGCAGAGGCACCAGAAAGTACTAAACCTGCTACTACCGCTAAGATTGTTGCGAATGCTACCGCACAAACGAATGAGAACAGAATGTCGCCGCCTAGCGCTTGTGCTAGTAGTGGGGCAGCCATGTTACCTGCCGGGTTTGCTGCTACGATTTCGTCTTTACCAACGAATGCTGCTGCACCGAAACCTAGGAAAATCGTTAATACATAGAATAAACCAACAATCCAAGTAGCCCAAATTACTGAAGAACGAGCTGTTTGTGCGTCTTTTACTGTGAAGAAACGCATTAGGATGTGTGGAAGACCCGCTGTACCAAGTACTAACGCCAATAGCATTGAAATTGTATCAATACCATTTGTATAACGTAAACCTGGATTTAAGTAAGCTTCACCATGCTCTGTTACCGTTGTCATTTGTGTAAACATGTTCGCGATAGAGAAGTCGAATTTTGCTAATACTAAGAATGAAATAATAACAGTACCTAACATTAATAGACATGCTTTAATGATCTGTACCCAAGATGTTGCTGTCATACCACCGAATAATACGTAAATTGTCATCATGACACCAACTAAAAGTACCGCCATCCAGTATTCAATACCTAACAGTAATTGAATTAAGGCACCTGCACCTACAAGCTGAGCGATCATGTAGAACAATACGATTGTAATTGTAGATAATGCTGCTGTACCACGAACTTTTGCTTTATCGAAACGAGCTGTAATCATGTCGGCTAATGTGAATCGGCCTAAGTTACGTAATGGCTCTGCTACGATATATAAAACTACTAAATAGGCTACTAGGTAACCGATCGAGAAGAAGAAGCCATCAAATCCGAATAAAGCAATCGAACCTGCGATACCTAAGAATGATGCTGCCGATAAGTAGTCACCAGCAATGGCCATACCATTTTGCCAGCCCGTTAATCCGCCGCCAGCTGTGTAGAAATCCGACGCACTAGATGTACGTTTAGATGCCCACCAAGTAATGACTAAAGTTAAACCTACGATTGCTACGAAGAAGAATATCGCTGTAAAACTCATTTGCTTCTACCTCCTTCATATTCCGCAATAATCGCTTTCGCTTCTGCGTCATATTTATTAGCACGTGCTACATAGAAGTGAGCTAATCCCCATGTCATTACGAACAACCCTGCTGAATAAAGCCATACCCATGTAATATCACCAATCGCTTTTTGATGTAAGATATCTGTAAACGAAGTTAAGATTGGTAATAACATATAAAGTACTAAAAAGATTGCGGTAATCGACCATAAAAATGAATTCTTTTTCCTCGCCAGTTGCCTGAAAGATTGCTGTGATGCAATTCTCTCATAATCAATAATTGGCTTTTGATTATTCCCCATAAACATTCCCCCATTTTGTGATAATTATTACTGCTTAATGTACGTAAAATTCTGCTTTTAGGATTTTACATTTTCATTCTATTTTAGCTGTAACAAAATTGCAACACTTTTTAAATAAATTATGGGGGAAAATTTTTTGCAAAAATAAGTTTAATAGAGAAAAAATAATACATTAACGGGAGAATATTAAAATGTTATATTTTGGATAATCAATAGAAAGGTAGGATTTACATGGGTTTGGAGGGTCCTGAACATGAAAGAATTACAAAAAATCTGAAAATTAATTATAAGAAAGTATTATTCATTTCTATAAGTAAAAGTAATATTTAAAAAATAATTTATTTTACAAAAAACTAAAATCAGTATATTCGAAAAGTTATATTCATGTAAAAAATGGTATAAAAAAGCAAAAACTGCTCAAAAATAGCAAATATTTTCGAGACAGTTTTTAATATTTTTAATCTATTGTTCTAATTTATTTTCTTATAATAATTAATGTGAAACATCTTGTACAGAAATACCTGTATGTGCTTTAACGCGGATCTCTTTATAAACACGTTCTGCTTCTGCTTGTTCCACTTTGTGTGCTGTTAATATAGAGCCTAGGTACCCTGCAAAGAAGCTTAAAGGAATTGTAATGATGGCAGGTACCGCTAAGTTCACGATTGGTTCACCAACAAAAATTGCATTTCCTGTAGGACTCCAAATGTTTGGACCAAGCGCACCTAATATTAGACAAGATACTAAACCAGTTACCATTGCAGCAACCGCGCCGTTTGCATTGAATTTCTTCCAATAGATTGTATAGAGGATAACCGGTAAGTTTGCCGATGCCCCGATACAAAATGCAAATGATACTAAGAAGGAAACATTTAAGCTTTGCGCAAATAATGCCAAAAGGATTGAAACAATCGCTATGGAAATAGAACCGATTCTTGCAGCTAATACTTGTTGCTTTTCCGTTAATTTCCCGTCTTTCAGAATCTCACCATAAATATCATGCGAAATTGCTGATGCACCTGTTAATACTAATCCGGAAACAACCGCTAATATAGTAGCAAACGCAACGGCACAAATGAATGATAGTAAAATATTGCCGCCTAAAAACTCTGCCAATAGTGGGGCAGCCGTGTTACCAGCAGCATTTTCTGCGATGATTTTATCAAATCCGACGAAATGCATTGCACCAAAACCTAAGAAAATCGTCAGTGAGAAGAAAATCGCCGTAATCCATGTTGTCCATGAAATCGATGCACGCGCCGTTTTCGCATCTTTTACTGTAAAGAATCGCATTAAAATATGCGGTAAACCCGATGTACCGAGGACTAATGCAAGCATCATCGAAACCGAATCGATTGTAGATGTGTACTTCATACCAGGAACTAAATATTCGTCCCCGTAATTTGTGCTAACCGTATCAAACATTTTCACTAAATTGAAATCAAACTTTGAGAATACTAAAAATGCCAGTAATGTCGTACCGAACAATAATAGACCTGCTTTAATAATCTGTACCCAGCTCGTAGCCGTCATTCCGCCGAACAGTACGTACGTCGTCATCATGACACCGACAATTAAAACAGCCATCCAATACTCGATACCGAATAAAAGTTTAATTAATGCACCAGCACCAACTAATTGGGCGATCATATACAAAATTACGATAATAATCGTACCTGTAGCCGCTACACCGCGAATCCGTTTTTCATTAAAACGCGATGTCAGCATATCCGCCAATGTATAGCGTCCTAAATTACGCATCGGTTCCGCTATTATATATAGAAGAACTAAGTTTGCAACGACATAACCTACAGAGAAGAAGAAGCCGTCAAAGCCTGTTAATGCAATCGCTCCGGAAACCCCTAAAAACGCGGCTGCAGATAAGTAGTCACCAGCAATGGCAAATCCGTTTTGCCAACCTTTTAAACCACCGCCAGCTGTGTAGAAATCACTTGCTGAAGAAGTTCTTCTGGCAGCGATATATGTAACGATCAGTGTTAAACCTACGATACCAAGAAAGAAACCTGCTGAAACGAGATTCATTGTTATGCACCTGCCTTTTCATATTCTTGTAAAACAGCAGCTGCAGCTTTATCGAATTTAGATGCCATTTTTACGTAGAGTGTACATAAGATAATTGTCATAATGAATAGGGCAAGCGAGTATACCCATACCCAAGTAATACTGCCGACAGCCTTCTGTTGTAACACAGGTGTGAATGCCAGCACCGGTAGTAAGATGTAAAATGTCAAAAATGTTATAGTTATTCCGAATAAAAATGTGTTTTTCTTCTTTACAAATTGATTGAATGTTTCCATGCGATCGATTTTTTCATAGTTAATGCCATCGCATTTCGCTGAGATTTTGTCCCCTAATTGACTCAACGGAATTCCCCCTTATGAAAAATTATTCTGTTTTAAACGGCATATTACTATTTGAATCCGTTAATAGTACTCATTGTAAGAGGGGATAGAGTATAATGCAATAACAATTTTTCTGAAAAGTTGGAATGTTTGAAATGGTAATGAAGTAGAATTATCAAGTTTTAAGGAGATAAAATTAAAGAAGATGTGTTTAAAATTTACAAAAGATTATTATTTGGGGAAAGGAAAATAATGAAAAACATATTTTAGCTAGAAATTAAATTACATAAAGCACGATATTATATTTCGACAATTAAAATATCTGTAATTTTAGCTGATTTCGTATAATTCAGCACATTGTACTATAACACAAAATGGATAGTAAAAATCTGATATACTAACAATGTAAAAATTTTTATATGACTTGAGGGAGTTTATTCATCTAGGTGAATCTGATTATTTACAAAACATGGAATGATAATGTTAATATTTTGACCATGTATGAGAAAAAACCCGAGATATTCCAAATAACAAATCAGAAAAATATCAAATTGGAGGAATACGATGTTGAATTTGACTACGAAGCGGTTAACGTTCGAACGTTATACGGAAAAGGATCTTCCATTTGTGGTAGACCTCGTTTCGGACCCTTTCATGATGAAATTTATTGGCAATGGACAAATAAAGGATAAACATTATGCGATTCATTTAATTGAACGGATGCTTGAACAATATCAAAACTTTGGGGATTACGGGTTACATAAATTGATTCATCGTCAAACGGGAGATTTTATCGGTCACGCGGGGCTTGTTGCACAAGTTATTGACAATACATTTGAAATTGAGCTCGGGTACTGGATTAAACGTACTTATTGGGGACAAGGCTACGGGTTTGAAGCAGCACAGGCCCTTGCAAACTATGCAGATGAAGAAATGTGGTTGCACCGGTATATTTCAGCGATTCAAGTAGGAAATGAAGGATCGAAAAGAATTGCATTAAAAAACGGGATGCATTTGGAGAAAACCATTGAAATGGACGGGAAAATGGTTGAAATATATGTTAAGCTCAATTCATTTGAAGAAGATGAAACGGAAGCGTTATAAGAGGAGTATCGACACATTGTGAAAACGTATTTTGAAAGCTACGAACAGTATAAAAGGCAAGGGAATTCAATCAAAACAACGACCATTACAGCAAAACAGTTGCTGCCTGCGCTTATTGCCCATATGGAGCGTATGGACAGGCAGTTTACGCTGCATATTATCGGCCAGCTGCCAGTACCGATCGATTCTTTAATTAAGGAAGCTTTTGATCAGTGCCATCTAGAACAGCCATTTTATACACAGCATTGTGAAAAGCGCAGCTACAAATATCGCCAATTAACGAAAAACCGGATTAAAGTGGAGTTTACGATGCGTTACCGTATGGCGCGGCAGGAAGAAAAATGGATAGTTGATGAAATTCAAACCATTTTAAAGAATCGAATACATCCAGACATGTCGGCGTTGCAAAAGGTCTTAATTGTCCATGACTTTATCGCAAGAACCTATAGCTATGAACGTCATACTGAAGGTTCACCATTTGCTGTGTATACATTTATGAATGAAAAACACGGTGTTTGTATGGCGTACGCGCTTCTTTTTGAAAAGATGATGGAAGCACTTCGGATTCCTTGTTATTATGTGATTGGAAAAGCAGCAGGTGAGGGAACAGAGGGGCATGCATGGAATATGGTGCAGATGGATGATGATTGGTACCATGTGGACGTGACTTGGGATGATATCGGCTCAATTCCTGGTAAAGAAGTTCGCTATCGCTATTTTTTAGTTGCGGATGAGAAAATCCGTCTTGATCATGAATGGAATGAAAATCATTATCCAATCTGTACGAGTACTAAATTTGAAGCATTTCATCGTTTATATGATGGCTGTCTTGTCAATTCTAGTTTATATTATGCTCATCCTCGAAATGGTTATTTGTATGAAATGAACATTGCGGATGATCCTTTTCAGGCAAAACAGAAACTTGCTGTTAACATTCAATTTTGTTTCAATATAGATGGATTTTTATATTTCAGGAATGATTCTCATAATAGTTATTTGTATCAATTTGAACTAGTTGCTGAGAAATTAACGCAATTAAGCGCGGTAGCAGTTATACGAATCTATGAAACTGAAACATCATTGGAAGTCTTGTATGCAGATAAAACGACAGATAGTATTCAGAAGTTGATTTCAGCGGATACAGAAAGTGAAAATTCTCTAATAGCTGAAACAGATGAAAATCGCTTGGAAGTTCCGTTAAAAACATTTGGGGACAGCTGGGTAGCTTCAGTTGAACAAGAAGCGGATTGTCAGCCAATGTTGTTTAAAAGCGCGGATGGAATCGAATTGATTGTAGAAGATCGTTGCAAACAATTAACGGTAGATATATATATTAATAGAGGTTTACATATACAAATAACGAGTAACCGAAAAAATGTGGAATTCAAACAACCAGCACAGTTGAAGGTGCCAATTGCGATAATACCGGGCTTGGAGCAGCAATTAAGTAAACAAAACATGTTGGAGTATTTTGCTGATGAAAAATTTATTTATATACAATTATATAAAAGCGTTACGATCCAACTAAAAATGAAAAAATAAGCGAATGGTCATAATTTAACGGGTCCGGTTAAATTATGACCATTTCAGTAAAAAAACGCATTTTGTCTCACTATTATAAGTATACTTTTGAAACGAGATGTAACTTCCTATAATATATATTATGACCGTGTCCCTATTTTTAAAATGAGTTGCAGCCTTTTCGCTCGCCACTTGGAAATTGATGTACAATTGTACATGGACAAGACTTTCTTGTCTTTTTGGACAAGAAGTTCTTGTCTTTGATATTTAATACCAATTGATTAAAAATTGGACGAGACTTTCTTGTCTTTTTATTTTTATTATATAATTAAATTATCAGTTTGGCTATCTTGGTCTAAAAGATCAGGAATCTGGAATCCCCCAACTTTTATGGACAGTAAAATCCAACTTTTTTCAAATCTTCCTCTACATTCTATTTTAACTTAATTTACTGTAGCTTTTGTTACTTTGTAATAAAGTTTAATCAAAAATGCCTCACAAACCCGTAATTTACGGTAAAAAAGAAGAACCCATTTTGAAAGAAAGTTTGATCAAAATGGATTCTTCTTTTGCATATAAAAGTTTCCGTTTTATAAAAGATCATTTTCTAACTGTTTTGCCCAACAATCGCGCCCGATTGTTGAAAATTAAATAGTGATTTCTGTCTTCTGCTTGTTAAACTAAAGCATCCGTTAGTATAAGTGAATGTACAATGTTTTTATGGATACCCATCTTATTGTCGCAGTTGGGTTGTCATCTCTTCCCATGAATAATTTGGTGCAGTTGCAATCCATAACGTATCTTCCATGATATCAACATCCGAAACGATGAAATCAACAGAATTAAACACTTTTTCAGGTTTTCTTTCATCTTTTGTGTTGATGGAATAAATAGCTTCATCTCTATGTGTATATCCGAATAGTTTCTCTCCTTTTTTAATAAATTTTACTACCACTTCATCAATTTTAGTATTTGTCCAAATTCCTCCTTGAAGATTACGAATCCAGATTCCACTTTGTGTGGTAATGAATAGCTTATTATTGATCACTTTCATATCTAGAGGTTCGTCATCACTATTCGGCATGGTTATCTCGTTCCACCCATTATTTGTTTTTTTAAAAATCTTCCTTTCCTCTGTTAACCCTACCAAATCACCATTATCTGATATTTGAACCACATAAAATGGTTTAGGAACAATAGTTTGTTCCCAACTCTCCCCTTGATTGGTCGTATAGTATATCTTGCCGTTTGCTATCAAAGCTATTTGATTGTTGATTGAATAATCGATGGTCTCAATCATATAGTCCAATGAAAGAATTTTCGTTCCTTTACTTTTAGAGGTAATACCTGCCCATAATTCTTTTTCCGTAGCTAGATATAATTTATTATTACCATCAAACCATGCGTGTGTTACATAATTATTTGCTTGAAGCTCTGTCCATATTTTTCCATTGTTCTGACTCCATTCAATAAAAGGTTGCTTGGTTGTACTAAATTGGGTTGGTTTTTTGTCTCCCCATACGACCAAATTGTTGTTTCCAGCGACAACCCCCATTATGGCCATCCCTTTTTTTGTTAGGTTATCGGAATTATCTGTACCCATACGTTTTGATATTAATCCTCCGCCATATGGTAATTTATGAATGGCGCTGACCACATCTCCGTTTTGAGCATTGAATGAAATTCGAGTAAAATGATTATCTCGGTCATTTCCAACCACTGTTAGAATTGGAATACCATCGATATTATTAAGTGTAAAATGATATCCTGTTGCCCAATCTTTTCCTTGTTTAAGTCCATATTTATCCTTTGCTAGTTGGAGAACATCAGAGCTATCCAACTTAATCTCATCGTAGGGTATTGCTGGACCCGGAGTTTGCTTACTCGGTCTAAACTCGGTGATTTTCTTTTCGGAGATACCAATTAGAACATAATCTTCTGTACCTGGAACTATAAAGATCATAAACCAATTAAAGCGTTTTCCAGTTTCTCCTCTCGACCCTCCCATCGTTTCATCCACACTGTTTATACTTTCGAGTGTTGCGTTTACATTCCATTCTTTTGCTCTCTGGAGTCCAATGTTAATCGCTTCTTTTAGCGTAACTTCACCATCTGAAGCGATTCCTTCGCGACCAAATAAATTACCAAAAACTAAAAAAATAACTAACAAACAAGAGAGTGTTTTTAAGAACCTCAAAATTATCACCGTCCCATAACTAAATAAGTACATTTATTAATGCGCCTATTAATAAGGATGGAGTAAATACTTCGTTATATCCTACTTAAATTCAATATAAACAAACAAACTACTCCCTTTATCAAAGAATCCTTCTTGCAATAACCTGCTATTAGTTTAAGTGAAATTCATTACAATCTCTTCATCCATTACGATATTCTAAATCTGTTATTCAATAATATGGCCCTATAACGGAAAAACGCGATCTTCTTATTGAAGAATCGCGCCCGATTGTTAAATAAAGTTCCTCAACTAAAGCCTTCGTTGAAGATGATTTAATTATTTATTCATAATAATATTTGTATCTATATATCTTATATTATCCATAAAAAGAGCCACCATCAAAATGGCTCTCCTTCAACAATTGTGACCCGTTTATTCTAACAAATAGCAACTCTCTCAAAAAAGGGCACGAAGTATATCAATGTCATAGGCTAATAGTACTGTGACGAAATTAAATGGTTTACCACTTGCTTTAGCGATAGTTTCTGCTCGTTCAGCCCCAGTTAGCGTTTTTGGTCCCGTTCCTGTATAAATTGTACCATCATGCCCCTCACTTAGAAGTAGACCTGCTGCAGCTACAGCTAAATCGTCACGAGAAACATAGCTTACTTTCTTCCTGACTGTAATAAATAAACAAGGATCTTCATCCTTCACTGGCATTATAGGAAACCCCTCTTGATCCAGTAATATGTATCTTCTGTTGTTATTCTCTATGAGAACTTCTTGTACCCTCATAGCACATCTTTCCTAAAGATAATAACGCTCGGTCGAAAGATCTCACTACGCCTCCCGCTGTGGGCTACGTCCCCTTGCAAAAAACAAACATATGTTCCTGTTTAGTTATACATAAAATACGATTATTTCAACATCTAATTAAGAATTCTACTATGTAAAGGAAAAGTGGATATATGCTCATATATTGAACATAATATCCTTTTATTGGTTTAGTCTATTTAATTTATAAACAGTTCAATTTTATTTCAAAGCCACATTACGTTTACAAAAAGCACTTATTAAAAAAACTTCGAATCAGTTTATAATAACCGGATTCGAAGTTTTTTTCTTTTATTTACTAACTTTATAAATAATGTTTGAAATTATATGACTTAAAGATTGGTTTTCCATTTAATCAAACGATTATCAATCATATAAAAATTAGGTTTATACAGCTCATACGAATTAATAAATGAGACTTCTACTACTTCTCCACTATTATCCCTTTTTAATATTTGGATAAAAGGAGGCAAATTATCCAATTGGAAATATTCTTTTTTTGAATTTAGTGATTTACATAAGTGTTGTTGGAATTTTAAATATAAAAAATTAAATAATACTTTACTAAACACATTGGCTATCAACTTAAATGAATACCCTTTATTTTTAAAATCACTAATAATATCATTGAATTCGTGGTTATTTAATAATGAAGGATACATTTGTGTAAAGTAGAATGTAAAAGGATGTCGGAAATTAAAACTTGGCTCATCAATCCCCAGGTAATTGTATACTTTATAAGGGGTCTGGTATACTCCATAACATGAAACTTTCCATTCTATATATGCCTTAATATATGGATCTTTTATAGTAACTTTTTTCATTTCTTTTTTTAAATTTATTTTTCGCTTTATTTTATTTTGGATATATCTATCAACTGATTTTAATATTGCTTTTGATTGAATAAAAAGCTCTAAATCTAGAATCTGATTTAAATACTCAATATCAATTGATCTTTTAAATTTGCTGATTTGTTGTATCGTATCCGGTTCTTGCAATCGACTTTTCTGATAATTCCTCAATAATTCTCTATGGATATACCCCACTTTTTGAATTTCATCATATTCTTTTATATATGCTGGTTTATATGTGTATCTTTTTTCAATTACTACTGGTATTGATTTCTTTCTGGATAAGACTTCTAAAAGACGTTTATTTATTAAGTTGTAAACAGGCTTATTAATCGCAGAGGTTTCACAGTCAGTGGAAAACACATATTTAGCGCTATAATTACTATGTGAAATTGTATTAAATAATGTAAATATAAACTTATCTTTAATTTTTTTTGGATAAACCCATCCTAGTTTCGTAATAAATAAATTATTTCTTTCCAATATATTAGATTTACAGTTTTGACAGCAAAATCCTTTTTCGTTATACCCTAAGTCATAACTTCTAAAAGGTTTATCACATTCAGGACATAGATCTGTTAATTTTTCTTTTGGATGGAATGGACAAGAAGCAATAAAGTGATATTGATGAAGAAAACTATGATAACCTTTTGAAATACAAATTTTACAGAAGCACAAATTGTCGTTAAAAATAGATAAATCTGATAATGGTGATTTTGATAATTCATTTAATTGATCGTTAAAATTGTCTATATTAATGTTTAAGGTTTTCGATAATTTCTCTTTAGCGGTTGATTTTAAGAAGATAAAGGATTTATTTTTGATGCTTTTAGAAGAGTAATATGACTTTCTATTTTCTGTAAAAAAGTAGAAAAATTCTTTACCGTTAATTCGATTAGCAAATTTAAATTTTTCAAATATTCCCCATAATGATTCGTGTTCTTGTACCCAGTCTTTATTCCAGGTAATCATAGAAGCCCTCCCTGTTATCTAATCTAATAGTGAACGGTTAGTAACATATTGTCTTCATTAATTGTGGTAAGTATAAATGCTGCGATATGATTTTCATCATAAAGTTTGTGTTCAACATAATTGAGTAATTTATAGTAAGAAATATTTAGATCATAAAATAACAAATATCCAATAAAATTGCATATACTCTTTTCTATCGGCGTATCGATTCCATTATTATGATCTAGAATATGAATGATATTTTGTTTTTCTTTCTTCAGCTTAATTGTCGAAAATAGGTCCCATTCAGATTTTATTTCCTCAAATTGATAACGGAGTTTTAAATAACACTTACAATGGTTGCACAAGTTCGCTAGTCTCCCCAACTTAAAATAGCTTTTCAAACATTTTCTGTTACAATGCCCTCTTATACGTCTCAAAAAAGCCTTATAAATTGTTTTTAAATCTTCAGAGGATGTATTACCTTCCACCATATTTTTATTTAATTTTATTTTGGCCACGCAATTTAATAAATCAAAAAATTGACTCTGTTTCCCCCTTAAAGAAGCAGTTTTGTTATAGAAAACGAGCTGATTTGGTAAAAACAAGGGCTGTTCAAAGTTCATTAAAGCTGTTTCTCGCCATTTTGTTTGTAATTTAAAAAAGAAAGGTTCTTCTACTAGATAATTACCACAAACACATTTATAAAAACTTCTTTCTGAAAATACACTTTCTAAAGAAAGGACAGCTTTGCATTTCTTGCATTTATTCAATAAGGGTTCTGTGCGATGATACGGACAAAATTCAAAAATATTTAGTTGGTGTAACGTACTGTGATAGCAAGATTGAATACATTGCGTGCAATAACGGAAACTTTTAGCGATTATATTGTTGAAAGTCATGCTTTCCAGATTATGTAGGCCCCATCTTTCAATTTGGGAAGTGAAATATTGTATAAGATCTATAGACAATTGCTTAGATAGCACATCGTAATTTATATTGAACGGAAATAGGTCTTCAAATAAATATTGACTCTTTATGGAACTAACGTAACTTCTTTTTAAAAAAATATTGTTAATTTCATTCGCCAGTTTAAATTTCATCAAAATAGACCAAATAGATTCATCATTTGAAATCCAATTATTTGACCAAGTAATCATTTAAATTCACCCCTTTTATAAATTAAAAAAGCTGACAGCATATTGCTTAGCCAGCTTAGTCGTCTTATTTAACACAATTCAAAATGTCTTTAGCCAACATTTTAGATCCGGCTACCCCTTTTAAATACTTTAAATCTCCAATAGAAAGCCAATCTATATTACTTAAATTCGCCATTTTGTTAGCGATTTTAACTGAATCCGGTTGTTGAGATTTTGAAAGATAATTTTCATTTAGAATCGTATTACCTGCAATCGCTAATGCATTTAAACAAGTTATGTGAGTCATTCTATATAATTTATTATCCTCCCACTCATCGGGAAACAATTCTTTAATTAAATTGAAGTAAAATAGCGCTAAATTTAACTTTTTTTCTTTCGGCAGTAAAGCTAACTCTGAACCTTTTGTAAGAAGATGAACGATATTATAGAGGTTTTGCAATGTGATATTACGCTCTTTACTTCGCATACCTATTAAAGTTCCTTTAGAGAAAAAAGGGCTTTCGGGTTTAAGAATGAGGTTTGTAGCTACCCAGCTTAAATCATCCGTATTTCGGTTAAGATAACGGCTTAATGAAGTCCCAATCCCCTTTGCTTTCGTGTTTATGACATCGAAAAGTAAAATTTCTTCATCTTCATCTAAATAATGAAATGCTAGGAATGGGACATTTAATGTAGATCCTGTCTCTTCCATATATTCTTTGATTCCTCCGAGACGATGTTGGCCATCCATCAAAGCGGCCTTGTTTTTACATAATAATCGTCCAAAAGACGGGCGATTTTTATCATAGGCATGAAACTCCCAATTCCCTGCTGCATTTAAAAGAATAGGCGTATAAAGAGCGCCCTCCCCTTGTGATAAATAATTTGCAAAATCCGTACAACGCTTTTTCGTTATTGGGCGCTGGTAACCTTTGCCTGATGGATCGTTATAAAGCTTAGAATAAGAAAACTGTATAGCAATTTGCGACGAGACAGCACCTTGATATGCTACTCTGCCTCTCATTTTAGTCTGAACAACATTTTCTATTGCAATATTAGAATTTAATAAATTACTCAATATCTTAACTCCTTTTTGTTACTACTAAGTATAATAATACTTTTATGTATAGTATTCAAGTTTTTTGTGCTTATGATTATCTTTTGGATTTTTAAATCTCACATAATCTTAAAGTGAGGTGATAAAATGTCAGAACTAATTAAAGTTATATGTGCAAACATTAGAGAAGTTAGGAAAATTAAAGGTTTAACTCAGGAAGAATTAGCCGAAAAATGCGGTTTACATACCACTTATTTAGCAGGTGTTGAGCGTGGAGAACGTAATATTACTATGCAAACACTTGAAAAAATAGCGCATGGATTAGAAATATCACCGATCGAATTATTAAAGTTTGAAGGATTAGACATTGATGAGCAATTTTTTAATAAGCAAGAGAAGCTAAAGGTATTATTAAACATAATGAATGACTTTAATGAGCGTGAAATAAGTAGAATTATTAATATTGTTCAAGAAATAAAACAAATGTATAAATAAATATATATCTATATAGTTAAAGCAGCAATTCCATCATGGAATTACTGCCTTTTTAAGACAATGTAACGTTACTATTACTTCTTATACTTAAGTTAGGGGTTAATAACCTTTCTTTTCCCTTAAAACATTGTCTTTCCACTCTCCTATATACAAGAATTATGCCAGATTATAAAATAAGAAAAATTCTTGCATATAACATAGCATTTTATGAATTATCCATTCTTTATTATCTACAATTGGTTAATAAGTTTAATATGAATGACGTAATATCATCATAAAATTTCGAAATCAACCAATATCCCATGAAATTGATTTGGCAATATCAATCTTAAATACATCGGTAAATATTTCTAATAGATGTTGTGCTGGCTCTTCACCTCCACAGCATTCAGGAGAAATAGCTACAGTAATCAGATCCCACTTATAAACATTTTTAAGATAAGTTAAGCAATTGTATATTTCTTCATCAGGTTTTAATTTAGATTTTCCCCCATAAAAGTTTTCTTCATTAAAAAAGTCTAAATCTAAGTTTAGTATTAATGATTTGTCATTTACAAATGAATCTAATACTCCATTTTCAATAATTACTTTAAATTCAGACATAGTTCGTACTCTTTGTCCTGTATATGTTCTCCCCTTAACATAATTAGTTGCCCATTCCTCAAAGGGTTCGCCGCTAAAGTCAGAAACATAAATAATATTATTAATTGTACCTCTACCAAATGCTGGCCAAATAAATGTGTCATAGGTTATATAGTTTTCTGTAAACCTTTTTAAAGAGGACAATTCTTCAATCTCCAAATATTCTGGATTGTCTTGTAGTACGAATGGACAGTCATCGAGATGTGCATCTACATGGATTAATGTAGCGTTAGGATTAATAAGTGATTTTTTTCTCGCAAGTTCCCATATATAGAAAGCCCATTTATGATTATCCATTATGTAAATATTTTTATCAGGAAAAAAGATCTTATTTCCATCCCTCATTTTTTTCACCCCATTGCGTTAAGATTGCCAAGAGATATTTACGTTTTTAAACTCTTTAAATTTTTTCTTCCACCAAGCTATTTTTTCGTATGTTGGTACAACACTCGTGAAAAATTTAACTAAACCACCTAATAGGAATTTCTAGGTGTGCTGGATTATTCCTATCCCATTCTGGATTAATATCCTCTTCTGTTAGAATAGGAGAATATAATAGGTGTTTAATTAAATCAGATGACAAAACGAAGCGTACTTCCCCTTCAGCCCTATTAGTTCTAATCGTTATTTTAGATTTTTTATTTGGATTTTTCATATAGCATACAGTAAATCCGTAATTTAATTGATTTAATAATACTATAAATGTGTAATTTCCTTCCCAATAATCATCTCGTAATTCATTTCCTCGTTTTTTTAAATCTTTAAGATTTGGTTCTTCTTCCAAATTAATTTCTTGCAAATAAATTCTTTCATGATTTAAGAAGCTAGAAGAAACTAACAATAAATCGTCTTTTCGAGTTAGTGATACTTGATAATTTAAACGAAGTTTTTTTTCCCCATTAATTTGAGTTACAGCATACATTAAATATGTGGTGTTCCAAATTCTTTGTACTCCTTTTGAATGTACATATCCCCCCCAAAAAAATCCACCTACATCAAACGACATTAAAGGGTTTTTAATGGCGAAATTTTGTAAAAATGCAAGCGTATATACTAAACTTTTTCCATCTCCAAAGGTATTATTTGTGACAAAATCTACAAACTGTGAGCTTTTCTCACTTAAATATTGGTGTTTTCTTCCAGAACCAAGGTGTATTGAAGAGTGTTCTTCTTTGAACTGACCGTTACCCATGTAATTATATGAATACAGCTTAGGCATATCTTGTACCATAAACCCCAGTAGTATTTCTACACGAGAAAATGGTCCGGCTAATAACACACTTTCGAATGCGGTTACAGGTTCTAAACCCTTTTCAAGTTCTTTTCTATACGTTTCCAGTACCTCTAGTGCATCTTTAACATCGCCTGCAAACGTAACTAAAACATTGCCAGGGAATTTAAATACTTTATACCTTCTATCTTGCATGGTTTTATTTTCTTTTTTAACATATTCACCAAAAGTAGTATATTCACCAAATGTTTCTTCAATTTCTTGATTTCGTCCACTTGAAGTCATACTATCAGCTATCAAAAAAACTGCAGTTTTAGATTTAAAACCCAAACAATATGTCACACTTCTAGCCTCCCATATATAAGGACTTATTTAACTAATATGTTCCTTTATTTTAAGTATACAAGTTCTCAAAAGGAGTTGTTACTGTATCTGTTAAAAAAGTCTTTCAATAGACTACAACAGCAATTGCAACATAGAATAACTACTTTTTTAATACCTTGTTATTATCATTTCTAATACTTACATAATTAGAAGCTGTTATATAGCCTTTCTTCTTTCCATTAAAATATTGTCTTTCCACTCACCATTGAGTTGAGCAATTTTTTCACGAACCCCAACCACACGGAAACCATTCTTATAATGTAAATTGAGACTAGCATTATTTTCTTTAAAGATTTTGGATTCCAGTGTCCAAAATCCTTCGTTTTCAGATGCTAAAATCATATGATTCAATAACAAATTTCCTATTCCCTTCCCTTTCACATCAGGCGCAATATAAATGCTTACTTCGCCTACCCCTTTGTACACGTGCCGTTTTGAAACTGGTGTTAATTTACACCAACCTAAAATTTGATTTTCTTCCAAAGCAACAAATGAACAAGTTGGTATTGCTTCACCAAACCATTCTTTAAAAGATTCGGGTGCCCTCGATTCGAATGTAGCCATTTTTGTATCGATTCCTGCCTCATAAATTCGCTTTACATCTAGCCAATCTTCACTTGTAACAAATCGAATTTTAATCGCCATAAATTAACCTCCTATTAAATGAATATTAAAATAATAAAATAAATAGTTGCAAATTACAAGTATTTTTGTTTAAATTTAATAAGAGGTGATTGAATGGAAAACAAACGCGAAATTTTCCACATACTAACACGAAGATTTGGATTATTAAACAAAAATTGTTGCTCTGTTGGATCATTTGAAATATCTACTATCCAAAGTCAAATTCTTTACGAAATAGATAAGCAGCAAACACCTTCAATGCAACAAATTGCTGAAACACTTGCAATGGATATTACGACATTCAGCCGGCAAATTCAAACACTAGTAAAAATGGAATTGGTTAAAAAAACTCCTTCTATTCAAGATAAACGTGTATCCATTTTATCGTTAACAACGCAAGGGAAATTTGTCGCAACGACTATAGATGAGTCAATGAATGCTTACTTAGAAGAAGTATTCTCTCATATGAACGACTTTGAAAAAGAGACTGTTCTCCGTTCAATACAGCTTCTAAACGAAGCAATGTCTAAATCGACGGTTTGCTGTACCCCAATTTACTAAGCAAGAACTTCTTGCTTTTTTATTTATTATATAGTTGCAAAATACAAGTAATTTAGGAGGATGTTAAAAATGAACATACCGTTAACAATTAAATCACAGGCTTCTAGCTGTTGTGCACCAACACCTAAGTCAGCTACGTCTTGCTGTGGACCTACGGAAGCAACACTAAAAGAGTCACCCCTTAATGAAACACCATTTGAATTAAATAAAGAGTACCCTGTTGCTATTCTTGGAGCAGGTCCAGTGGGTTTAGCTGCTGCTGCCCATCTATCTTTAGTTGGTAAAGCGTTTATCCTTCTTGAAAAAGGCTCAGATGTTGCTGAAAACATTAAATCTTGGCAGCACGTTCGTCTATTTTCACCATGGCAATACAATGTTGATAAAGCTGCTAAACAATTGCTACTTAAATCTGGTTGGACTATGCCGGAAGAATCCGTCCTTCCAACAGGTCAAGATATTCGTGAAGAATATTTACAACCATTAGCAAATTTACCTGAAATCAAACCTTATATTTCCTTTAATACAACCGTTGTAGGTATTAGTAAAAAGAATCAAGATAAGATGAAATCAGCTAATCGCAACTCTGCACCGTTTGTAATTTATACAGAACAAAATGGTGAGACAGTCCGTATTTTTGCTAGTGCTGTTATTGATGCTACGGGCACGTGGGCTACACCAAATCCTGTCCATGCAGATAATGTATGGACTTCAGCAGAACAAATGCTAGCTGAAAAGATCTTTTATGGTATTCCAAATGTTAAAGCATTAAAGGAACGCTATAAAGGGAAACGTGTGGCTGTTATAGGAGGTGGGCACTCAGCTATTAATACGATTTTAGAGTTAGATAAACTAGAGGATGTTGAAATTACATGGGTTTTACGTAAAAAACATGTAGAAGATGCCTATGGCGGTGAAGAAAAGGATGAACTTGCTGCTCGAGGTGAATTAGGAAGTCGCATTCATGCTTTAGTAGATGAAAGAAAAATAAAAGTCTTTACCCCTTTTTATATTGAGGAACTTACACAAACCTCAGCTGGAATTATTATAAAAGGCGAAGGAGCTACTGGTGAACAAAACCTTCCGGCAGTTGATGAAATCATTTCGAATACAGGAAGCCGTCCAGACTTCTTATTCTTAAAAGAAGTCCGATTATCGATTGATGCGGCTGTTGAAAGTGTAGAAGCATTAGCACCACTTATTGATCCAAACGAACATAGCTGTGGTACGGTTCGTCCACATGGTGAGTTAGAATTACGTCATCCTGAACCTGGTTTTTATATTGTCGGAATAAAAAGCTATGGTCGTGCGCCAACCTTCTTAATGGCGACTGGCTATGAGCAAGTACGTTCAGTTGTCGCTTACTTAACGGGTGATGTCGAAGCAGCTCTTAAAGTAGAGCTAGATCTCCCTGAGACAGGTGTATGTAGTTTAGATTTAAATAGAAAATAGCATTACTAATTGCTGTTAACAAAGTATCCCCTTGAAGCCATTTTCAAGGGGATCGCTTTATTAGTCTTAGAAGTAATTGTATGGGAATTTATCAATAATCTTTTAATTAAACATATTTTACATATAGCAATGGTAAAAATTCTCTCCAAAATATTTGAGAGGATAATAAACCTATTTAAAAGAAGTCTATATACTAATTATAAATCACTCGTAATTATCAAGTTTTTCATTATAAAATTTAAGAATGACATCATTTAATTCATTGAATTTTTCTAATATTTCAATATTGTGTTGTATTTGTTCCTTATTATTACTTGTTACATTCTTAGTTTCTTCATCAAAGTAGACATCATCCCTCAGCAGTCTAATTAATAAACTATCATTTTTCTCTTCAAACAACGTTACTTTTTTCAACCACTCAGAAGTTGATTCATCAGAAGCATCTAGTGCAGCTTGGTTAAGCGCAAATTTAATCCATACTCTAGCTATCTTATCGATTTCATTCGCAATATCCAACCAATCCTGAACTTCTTTAGAAAATTCTTTTTCTTTAATATACTTATTATTAAAGAAAAAACTCTCTTTACTCTCAGGATTTAAACGAGATAGCGTATTAAATATAGATTCAAAGTTTTCAAAAGGTCGCACCCCATTAGGAAATCTTGCTCTATGGCTCCATAATTTCAAAATCATATCAAGACATTGTTCTTCAACTAATTTCTTTTCTTCTCCACTTTTTTTCTCAACTAATATAATTTGTTCTGCAATATAGTGAGCCATCCAACGTGCAAGGGTGTCTACTCCAGGGTCTAGATCAAGTTCTTTTGCTAACATCCTACCTAAATTCATAATATTTTTCTGTATCTCTAAGTTTTCCATCTCTTGAGAAAATAAAAATTTTGTTAACGGGCGGTTTATATTCATCCGATTCACCTCTCCTCATATCATAATGTTCTTTTACATTTCTTTTAATTTGAATTTCAATAATTATTTCACATTGAAATTCTAAACAAAGTTTTTTCAAAAATGAAAGAGAAGCTTTTAGACGGTTTCCATAACGCGTAGACTCATCATTATTTATAGACATCTTACCCCAAATTTCACAAATAACTGACTCTTTTTCCTCATCTGAAAATCTCCACTTACGTTTTTCGGAATCAACTAATAACGATAGTTTTTCAGATATTGCATTCCCAATTTCATATGGAGGATATTGTAATTCCCCTGCATAAGGGTCAAATTCATCTAAACCTTTTTCAATATATTGTCGAAATATCCAACCTTTAAGAATCAATGGATCTTGATTAAATTCCATTTCAATTTCTTTATAATCTGGTATTTTAAAATCATACGGGTTTGAGGAAGTACTTAATGCATTTAATAAAGATTGTGATCCCTCTACCGAAACAAGAGCACTAGAAATACTAAAGGATTCTGAATAACCATTGTCTTCATCTTGCCAAAATCCACCGACATTTAACCAAAGTTCATCATCTTCGTAATTTAATAGACCTTCTAAAAAATCAGAAATATTAATATCTGATTGCCAATTTGAAGGTTTAGATTGATATACCCAATCCCTTCTTAGTTTAGGCATAGGATCACGGCGATCATATAACCAATACCCATCACTCCGTGTTAATAAATGCTTTCTTAACCATTCATCCCACTCATTTTCAGAACTATCTTTAAGTTGAATAATAGGCATTTTGGAAAGTAATTTCCCAGCTACTATAAGCATCGCATGATAAGAAATATAGAAATTATAATTATCAATCAAAGGATAACTGCCATGACTGTGATAAGTATTTTGTTGGTTCCGTGAGGATTTCCATAGTGATTGACGTAGATCTGCTTGATAACCGTTATTGGATTTAATGTTCCATTCATTTATTACAACATCATTTACGAGGTCCTCTACTTGCTCTTCAGAAATACCGAATACTCTGCCTAATGGACCAAACCAGTAACTAGTAAAATCATACCCATGGTTAAAGCTTAATTTACTATTAACTTCTCCGTTAGCGTGCCAATAGCTATCTTTCTGTTCCCGCCTATAATGCACCTCAGTTTTTGGAAGTAGACTTATTCCCGTCTTTTTTAGATTATCAATTTCTTCTTTTTCATATTCTTCTGGATATGATTTTGCTAAATTAAGTGCTATTTGGGATGCATACTTTTGTATAAGAATATGCGATGAATTTTTTAAAGCATACTCATTAAACATATCTTTATATTTCACTAAAATATGTGATTGATCTAATGCAACCCTTGAAAGTGCAATTAACAAATACAGCCTGGCATGTAAATTATAAAAGTGGTATTTATTAGCACCAAATGCACCTACATTATCTTTTTGAACCCAAGAGATTAATTCATCAATTATGTTGTCACATTTTGCCTCAGCAAGTATACGGACACAATGAACAGCTTGCCATCTTGTCGTACTTATCGGAGAGCCCATTGCAGACCAAATAAAACCAGCAATTGAATTATTAATATCATCTGAGGTAGATAACTTCAAGCTCCAATTTCCATCAGAAAAATCATCATTAATATGCAATTCAAATCTTTCTAAAGTATAAGTAAGTAAATTTGTAGCTTCAGTTGTCGAAATATAGTTTGTAGCTAAAGTTACAAAGCCAAAGAACGAACTAGCATTCACTATATCTGCTTGTGTAGCTAAACCTTCGATAATCCCTTTATTAATACTAGCGATATTATCATTATCTATACTCAATTTTTCCGTAAAATATTGTTTCGTATCTCTTTCAACAAGAACTGAGGCATAATTTTTACCTAATAATTCAAGGGTTTTAGGCCATTCATTTTTAACACTAATTTTCCTACACCAATTTTTCGGAAGATTTGAGAATACATATTTTATGTCATATATATCTAGTCCATCTGCACTTACTAATTTATATAAAAAACTAGTGGCATCCTTATCTTCAATTTGCAAAAGTATATATTCCCAAAACAATTTTCGATTTTTTCTTTCAAATGGAAGTGATTCAAATAAATTAAATGCTTGTGTAATCCCTTCAGATGTTAAGATTTCGATATTTCCCAATAAATCCGACCAATTCTCTATATCTTTATCAATACTCTGCGAATTAGGGATTAAACTTTCTGTTTCAATTGGATTATTCATTCTTTGTGAGTATATTATTCGGTCCACACTCTTCATTTTCAATTCGTATTTATTTGCTATTTCAGTGATTTTATTTCTACTATCGCTAAAAATACCATCTAGATTTAATTCGTGAATTATCGAATCTAAAATGTATTGCTTTTTTTCTTTTTTTTCTTCTCTTTCAATGCACAAAACAGCAAAATCAATTAATTCAACTTTATTTAAAAATGGATTCATAGACCAAGCTACTGATGACGATATATACTTCTTAGATACTCCTTCATTTAATAAAGAAAGCAATTGGTACTCGTAAGATCCTATTTCTTTATCACGCCATCTACTTATAACTGCTAATGCTGTTACAGGTGACAATCTCATTCCTGTTTTTACAGCCTCATTTCTATCCCAATATTTTTCACGTGCTACATTTTCACCAACAAGTTCAGCACAACGCATAAACCTATAGGCAATATCTTTTGAAACATGTTCAGTATTTTCTCTACGATTTGCTAGCGAAACAACAGCTTCCCATCTTTCAACTATTTCATCTCCAAATTTTGATACAGCATCAACACCCAAATTAAAATAAACAGCTGCATCATCGGAGTTCGTATTTATTACAGAGCGAGCAAGGTTGATATACCAATTTGCTTTTTCTTCTGGGCTTACATCTTTCGCTATCTTAATCGCCTGATATGCATTTTCTTCAAAATCTCTTTTTATATTTGCTAAACCTTTTATTCTAAAAGCAGCTCTAACTAGTTTAAGATGGGAATCAATCATCAAGTTATTAGATTCAAAAATATAGTTCTCATAAAATTTCCTAGCTTTTTTTTCATCTTCAAACGTACTAAATATAAAAATTTCAGAAATAATCTCGATAATTTCAAATGGTATAATATCGAAATCTTTCCATCGGGAAGCTCGCGATGCACTAGAGTTTTTTTTCACCTCTTCAATATCATTAAAGATGGCTTCAACATTGCCCAATATTGTAGTTAATCTAATTTGATACCAAGGTATTAAGCCTCCGAGAACCTCTTTAAATTCTCGGATATCTTGTTCTTTTCTATAACTACTTTCCCCTATTACTTCCTGGGGCAATAGTTCATCATAATCTAATATTTTATTTAAGAGAGCATTTCTTAAAACAACAGATCGAAAATAAATTTGACGATCAATATTTCGATAATTGCTAACAATAGATCGACCAGCTCTTTCAGGGTAATAATGTCTCAAAATCCTTAGAATTTTTGTAGTTTGTAGTTTTCTAACTGCACATGATTCCAAAAAAGTTATTAATGAAAGAAGAGTTGTGTCTTCATCTGAATATTTAGATATAGATATTCTAGTACGTTTTGATGTAAGTAAATCTAAACATGTATTCAATAATTCATCCGTTGGTATCCTTCCAACCTCAAACATCTCATGGGTATATGCTATTATTAACTCTTGACTCCTTACCCCTTCTAAAGCTAGTTCTTTCGCGATTTTAAAATCGCCCATGTCTATAAGACGTTTGAACAATTTTCTTGAAACATAATAAGTAACTTTGCTTGGTTTCCATCCTAAAAGGAAATTTACTGCACTATCAGCTCCATACAAATTTAAATGAGTATAAACAAATTCCACTATATCATCATATTGTAATTTTTCATTATGTCTTTGTCTGCCTTCAACTTCTCTTAGTTTTTTTTGCTGTTCAAAGTATATATGAAGCCAATTTACTGCGGCCCTTAGGTAACTTCTTGATTCCCCCTTAAAATGCGGAATACTTGATAAGAGTGAAGCAGAATATATATTTTCAGAACCATTCCATTCTCCACAAAATGAACGACGAAATGCTAACTCTTGCAGTTTTTCTTCATTTAATAGAGGTGCAATTAAATCAATATTCTTATTTAATAGCTCAGACTGACGCTTATCACCTGCTATCTCTTCTCCAGCACGTAACGCTATATTTATTGCATCAACATAACGTTTTTGATTTAAAGCAGCCTTAAATGCATATTGCAACCGATAAATTCTAACATTACGTTTATCTATAGGGGTATTTGGTAGAAAGTCATCTGATATTGCCATATCTACTAGTTCAGAATATTCTTGAGCCTGCATCAATAGTGAAGGTAATGCCGTAGCTACATATGCAAACTCACTAGATAAAGGTTTTAATTGTTCAATATAATATTTAAGTTGTTCTTTGCTCGCTGCATATGTTTCTCTAAACCAAGTCTCAGTAGGCTCATCTCGAAATTGCACTGAATCATCTATAAGCCAAAGTGGTCTGCCCATCTCTGCTACAAAGCTTTTTATTGTTGATTCTTCAACGTTAGCAACTCTCGATAATATCTTCAAAGGAAGAAATGGAGGAAGTGTAGCTAATCCTATACAGATATCTTCTACTTGTTTCTGATAATTTATTGTAAGTTTATCTTTTATAGTAGATAATGCTCTATTTAATTGGAATTTAATTTGTTCATCAACATTGGTTCCGATTGTAATAAGACTATTAAATAATTCTTCTGCTGTACTGCTAACACTTAATGCATTTGATTGAACTCGAGGATTACCATTTGTTAATCTGTAAAATTCTAGTCCATCATACTTGGAAATTACCGGGAATTTAGCCTTCAAAAAACTGTATGATTCTTCCTCATTAAATGGTTCCAATTTCAATTGCTTTACATTACTTTTAGGATCAAGCAAGTGTATTCGTTCAGTTCTACATAATGCAACTAACTTAATTCCCTCAATTACATCTTCACGAAGTAATTCATGTACAAAACAGTTTTGCCCAAATTCTTTTGCAGCCATTTCAGCATTATCTGCGGCGTCAATCAATAGTACCAGGCTAGCATTATTATGTTCTTTCCTTAAGGAAGTCACAGCCGTTTTAATTCTCTCTAAAAACTTTCTTAATATGTCATCTTCAGTTGCATTTGATTGTACTATCAAAGGATCACATAAATCCTTTAAGGCCAATTCATTTACTATTTGTATTAATCCATCACGATGTCGATGGCGAAGCTCACTTCTATTTCTATACCGGCCTCCCCCGAAACAATCGTAAATAATACCTATAGAACCTGCTGATAAACTTCTGATTACTTGTCTAGCAAAAAAAGTTTTACCAACTCCACCTGGAGCATGAATAATTATTGGGTCTGTAGTATTCATAATACTTTCCTGTAATGCACTATATTGAATCCTATCGACGACAGTATGTATTTGTTTTTCAAATTCTACTGGTGCTGGAAATAAATCTCGTGTTGAAGTAACTCCAAAATATCTAAGTATTTCTTCACGAATAATTTTCCCATCAGTGTCCGGTAATGCTTTGTCACGAATTAATGCAGTAATGTTTTCAACAATTGGACTGTCAACAGAACCTGCTAATAATTGAGCCATCTCAACATGTAGATCATATTTTTGAGCATTGTAGTCGCCTTCCCCATCAGCAAACTTTAAACACATACAAAAATCCTTTAATTTTTCTTCACTTAAATCCGTATATGATTCAAGTGTCTTCATATATTGTCCAGTTGCTGTCTCTGAATTCGCTATTTTAAATATATTTTTTTTAAAATTCATATTAACTGGTCTGTTTGTTACAATTGTGAATGAGATATTTGGTACTGGTGTTTTAAACTCATTTTCTTCAAGATGGACCACATATCGTTGAGCAAACCCTGTTATAGTATCTTTTAAATCACTGAGATTAAAAGGTTCGTCCTTTCTAACCGTAGTATGCTTTAATTGATAATAAAAAACATTTTCAGAATTATCTATTTCTGATTCTGAATATTCTGCAACATCTATTACATATTCTCCTGCTTTTTTGTTTTCTTTAGATCCTTCAATTCTTATTTCTTTAACACTAGTTCTAGGATGTATTAATCTAAGACAACGTCTGGCAGCCCACCTGTAGTGAAATATATCACCTGCTCTAGAATATCTAACTAACTCGTTTTCCAAATTTCTTCACCTCATTTTTCTAAATAATTTTAAATGGTAATAGCTTCAGTACCATAACCTTGGTTCCACGATTTATAACTAAAAGAATAAATTAACTCACAATTTTCAGTAGAATTATCGAAATCATACAAATCGATATCTCCAATTAGTTTATCAATTGCCTTCAATTTAATTCTCAATATCAAAATTCCTTGGTTTTATATCCACTAACAATTCTGGCTACTCAACCAACTGTTTCTGAAATAGACTTGTGGGCTGGCATTATTCTATGGTTTGTCACCCGTTCAGAACTTTGCCATGTTTTTCTAATAAAGAATTATAATCAGTAAAAAACTCTTACTATTTGTTGCAGTTCCATATAAATTAAAGCAGGAGATTTTCTACTATTCCATTCATTTGTAATCCAATTGAACCTTCAAGCCTTTCCTAGTTAAGTCCCTTTTTAGTTGGTTATTATTTCTTATACGCTGTTCCAAGCACTGAGTACTGTGACAAATGAATGTGAAAAGAAATGTTCTTTCAATTGTTTCAGTTTTATTAATTCTTTAAATTATATAATCATAGATACCTCTTTATATGTATTTTTCTATACATTCTAACATATATATCCATAATTTTTTTGTAAAGATGCTGTTCAATTATATGACCCGATTGCGGAATAAGACAACCTGCATTTTTATACAGATATTTAAACTCACCCTAACAAACAAAAAATCCACCTCATATTTAGAGATGGATTTTCTATTAATATTTTTGAAGCTCATCCCTTGCTTGTAAAAACTCTAGTCTTTCTCGGCTTTTCATCACAAGTTGTGCATATTTAAAAAAGTATTCAGCAGTTAAAGTACTAGAATGATGTAATCGCATATTAGCAGCTTGATTGTTCGTAGCCTAGTAATACTAAGCCAAGCTGGCCATTTTCTTCTTCTGCGTGAATTGTTACGTCTGTTAACTGCTGGGCAATTTGTGGGTCTACGGCGATTTCAATTCCTTCAAATGTCTCTACTGTATCTGCTTGCTGTGCTGGAGCAATTTCTGCACTTAAATTCATACCACAACACCCTGCAACACCGTAAAAGCGCAATGTTCCACCTTCAGCTTGTGCTAATACTTGCTCTACAAATTGTTTACCTTCTGGACTCATCTTCACTTTAGCGTCTCCCCTTTTAATTCATGTAATCCGTCTTTTCCAACTGGCGATTCCTTTACCCAAGGAATCGTCACAAAACGTTTTTTGCTTAATCCTGTTACTTCTTCTATCCATTTAACCTCAGACTGCTGTTTTTGAATCAGTGTTGGACTTGTTAGTGTAAGACCAGAAAATGATTGATTAACAATCCACCAATCCACATGTAATCCTGCTCGCGCTAAATCCTCTTGCAGACGTGATGCTTCGTACACAGGTGTGGCTTCTGGTAACGTAACGATGGCTACACTCGTATAATGTTGATCACGTAACCGTGGTAATAAATTCGAAACAGCGACAGGTACATCCCCTTCTGAACGGGAAATTTCCCTATGATAGCTTTCCGTTGCATCGAGCAGTAACAGTGTATGCCCTGTTGGCGCTGTATCAATGATAATAACTTCATCTTGATGCGTTTCAACCAGATTGGCAAATGCTCTAAAGACCGCAATTTCTTCCGTACAAGGTGAAGCTAAATCTTCTTTTATAAAAGCGAGGCCGTCTTCATTCATCGTCTCACTTGCTTTCGCTAGCACTTCTGCTTCGTAATTCGCAATTTCTGCTTTCGGATCAATACGACTAACAGTTACGCCTTCTTGTTCCTCTTCATCCAATGTCCAATTTAAATGGGCTGCTGGGTCTGTTGTTGTTAAATGTACACGCATACCTTCTTCAGCTAGTCTTAGAGCAATATACGAGGCAATGGTCGTTTTCCCTACGCCACCTTTCCCCATTGCAAAAATAATCTTTGGTTTACGTGCCACGTAGTCCGCAATCATTTCTTCAAGTTCTGGAGTATTTAGGGAAGTTTGCTCATTCTCTTTTGTCTGGAGCTCTGAATCCATCATCCATGCTTCCATTCGTTCAATGCTTGATAAAGAAAACGGTACAAAGGGTAAGTAATAATGGTCAAATGCCTTTAATGGTTCTGGCATTTCTTTTAACGCGATAACTTGACGTTCATAAAATGCTTGCTCAATCGGGTCATCACTTGCAGATTGTAAAAAGCCGTTAATGATTAACTGCTGATTACGCAGACCTATCTCAAATAATTCTTCTGATGCACGAGCTGCTTCCTTTAATGGATTTGTTTCAGGTCGTGTGACAAGCATCAGTGTTGTTTGCATCTCATTCGTTAATTGAGCAACAGCATGCTTATATACTTCACGCTGTGGTTCCAGCCCTTTTAATGGACCTAGACAAGACGTACCTGTCGTATTTTCATCTAAAAATGTTGACCATGCTGACGGTAACTGCAATAAACGAAGTGTATGGCCAGTTGGTGCCGTATCAAACACAATCGTATCGAACTGCTCTGTATATGCTTTGTTTGTTAATAGCATGGCAAATTCATTAAAAGCGGCAATTTCAACGGTGCAAGCACCTGACAATTGCTCCTCCATATTTTGGATCACGACTTCTGGCAACTTCCCACGATAAGGACCAACCATTTGTTCCTTATAGCTTGCTGCAGCTTGCTCAGGATCAAGGTTTAGTCCATAAAGATTTTCTGTACCATTAATTTTCGTTGGTTCATTTTTTAAGTCCTGACTAAATATATCTTGTAAATTCGAAGCAGGGTCAGTGCTAATTAACAACACTTTCTTTCCCTCTTTCGCTAACGCAATGGAAAGACTGCTAGCAGTCGATGTTTTGCCAACTCCGCCTTTTCCTGTAAAAAATAGAAAGGGTGTTGTCGGGAAATGCTCACGTGTAAAGCGTTTCATTATTTATTCACTCCGATTGATAGACGTACTTTCGGCTTTTTCAAAAGGTCATCTTCACTTAATCCTGACCACTCCGCAAACTGAACTGTTGTCGGGTAGTTCCCCTTTAATACCAGTTCACCATCAACGAATGTCGCCGGCAAGCTATCCATACCGTCCTTCATCAACAAATCATTGACTGCTTTATTATCGATAAACATTTCCGGATTATTTGTTAAATTGAAACGTTCAGCTGACACGTTCGTATTTTTTAGGTTATTCATAATAAAAGACATGCGTAATAACTCTGGGTCAATCGCTGGTCCACATACGCCTGTTGGACAGCACATCGCCTGTTCAAAAATTCCGATTTTTTTCATGTCCATCCCTCCGAACAATTATTTTTTTAACTCTTCGTTTACGAACTGCTCAATACGTGCACCGATTGCATCACGGACTTGTTGGAATACGGCCCATTTTTCTTCTTCTGTACCTGTAGCTTTTGCTGGGTCTTCAAATCCCCAATGCTCACGACGTACGCCTGGAGGGGTCATTGGACATTTATCTGCTGCATCACCACAAAGTGTTACGACTAATGTAGCTTTATTTAAAATATCCGGGTTAATTAAATCTGAGGTGTGGTGAGAAATATCAATTCCCACCTCATTCATTGCCTTGATCGCATTTGGATTGACACCATGTGTTTCAATACCTGCAGAATACACTTCCCAATCTTCCGGTAATAGCTTCTGTGCCCATCCATCTGCCATTTGCGAACGGCAAGAGTTTCCTGTACATAAGAAATATAGTGTTTTTTTTGTCATTTGAATAAACTCCTTTAATTAAAAAATAAGTAATGTAATATAAAGTCCGATTAACGTAAAGATTAAGATAGGTATTGTTAACACGATCCCCGTTTTAAAATACGTACCCCAAGAAATTTTCACACCTTTTTGAGATAGTACATATAACCATACCAAGGTCGCGAGTGATCCAATTGGTGTAATTTTTGGTCCTAAGTCTGACCCGATAACGTTAGCATAAATTAACGCTTCACGTAACGTGCCATCCGTCGTTGTTTCAGCGATGGCTAATGCATTGACCATCACCGTTGGCATATTGTTCATGACCGATGAAAGGAATGCCGCTATAAAGCCCATGCCGACCGTCGCCATAAATAATCCTTGCTCGGCTGTCCATTCAATTACGCTAGCTAAAGCAGGCGTTAATCCTGCATTGCCTAGTCCGTAAACAACAACGTACATCCCAATTGAGAAGAATACGATATTCCAAGGTGCACCTTTCACAACGGCTTTTGTATCAACGACAGCACTTTGTCGTGCCATGACTAAGAAGAATATTGCAATAATGCCTGCTACAAGCGATACCGGTACACCAATAAATTCACTTGAGAAATAGCCAACTACTAAAATTGCTAAGACAAACCAAGACAACTTGAACATTTTCATATCTTTAATCGCAAGACGTGGTTCCTTTAACATCGATTCATTGTATTCACGTGGAATCGACTTATTGAAGTAAATCAACAGCACAACAATTGTTGCCACAAGTGCGAAAAGGTTTGGAATGACCATACGAGAAGCATATTCCACAAACCCAATGTCAAAGAAATCTGCTGATACGATGTTGACTAAGTTACTCACGACAAACGGTAAACTCGTCGTGTCCGCAATAAAGCCACTCGCCATAATAAACGGGAAAATCATTTTTTCGCTAAACTGTAAATTACGCACCATCGCTAACACGATAGGCGTTAAAATCAGTGCAGCTCCGTCGTTCGCAAATAATGCAGCAACGACAGCTCCAAGTAAGCTGACATACACAAACATTTTAACACCGTTGCCTTTTGCAGCACGTGCCATATGTAGTGCAGCCCACTCGAACAAACCAATTTCATCTAATACTAGTGAAATTAATATAATCGCAATAAACGATAATGTTGCGTTCCACGTAATATCAATTACTGCTCCGACATCGTTAAAATCAACAACACCAACAAGTAATGCGACGATAGCTCCAGCCATTGCCGACCAGCCAATGTTCAATCCCTTTGGCTGCCAGATGACAAAAATCAGTGTGATGATAAAAATGAGTGCCGCAATAAAAAACATATTCAATTTTTAGCCCTCCACACATTCAGAGTTAATTTTACATCCACAGGTCGTATCTTCATTAATTGAAGCAAGAATATTTTGCATTAACGAAGTTTGATTTTCTTGAATACGATAATGCTTCCATGTTCCCACCTTGCGTTCTGTAATAATGCCTGCCTCCTTTAGTTTACGTAGATGCTGACTCACGGCAGGCTGTGAAATATTAAGGACGTCTGTAAAATCACATACGCAAACTTCCCCTTTTTTCAGACAGGCTAAAATGCGTAAACGATTGGCATCCGCAACAGCCTTTAATTGTTTTTCCATTAATTCGAGCTCCATTTGTACCCCTCCATAGCTATATAATAATATACTTATATTATGATTAAAAAATAAATCACTATATAATGATATGCTTATATTATGTTATGGACATTATTTTTGCAACCATAATATTTAATTTACTGGTTTAATTTGAAAGAATGTTTGAGCAATTACACTTCTTCAATTCTTATTTTATATAAATAAGAAGAATCCATTTTGAAAAAAATTTATCAAAACGGATTCTTCATTAGCAGTTTGAAGTTGATTTTTATAAAAAAGTTTGGTCATTTTACACCTGTGTTACTCTACATATGTACCCGATTGTTCATTAGAAATCATACAAAATTATTGTTATTAAATCTTAAAATATACTTGCCATTAACCCTAAATATAACGAAATGATACATAACATCCCCATGAAAAAAGGAACAACTGCAGTTATGTTTTTCTTAAAACTATAATGGATAAGACACATAAAGATGGCTGCTACAATTAAAAATAATAAACTTATTGTATTAAACCCGAATTCCAAACTCATTGAAGGATAAATAACACCCGAATAAAAATAATCGAATATAGACGAAGGACCACTTCCTGAGAGCGTAGTCTTTATACTATGTGGAGGCTCTTGTTGCCCTAAAACACCAGTCGATACAAACGTAAAGAACAAGAGTATGCTTTCGAACTTCAGCCAAGGTATTGGGTTAATTTGCTCTTGTCGTTTCAACTTGTGTCTAATCCAAAATCCATTAATAAAAGCAAAGAATAATATTGGGATGATGGTCAAATGCTTCACTAATAAGGCTTGTCCATACGGCAACATCCATGAGTCCCTATACTCGTTCACATCGATAACCAATGTCATTAGAAATAATCCAGTTCCCGAAATTAAAAGGAAACATATGATTGCTAAAGGGGTAAACCACTTTAAATATGAAAGCCAATTTTCTTGGTTCTTTGAACACCACCCAACAACTAATAGAATACCGACCCATACTGTAACAGCTAGAAAGTGCAATGAATGAGAAACGAAACCACTCCATTCAGTAAGCGAAGCTGCATGACTAGCCCATCCCAATGCTAAAAGCAAGACTAGAGTAAATATAAGGGAAATACCAGACAACACTTTGCTTTTTAATACGGCGAATAATGAAACAAATAGGTAAAAGAATATTGCAAGTATGACTGTGAAATTCCAAGCCTTCCCGACTTCAAATCCTCCTAAAACATTCTCCACTGTAGTAATGAAGCCGATATCTTCATAAAGAAATAATATAATTCTAATTACTGGTGCAACCGAAAAGAATACAATTCCTAATACCGACAATTGAATTAATCTTTTGGGGATGTGAATTGTAGGTTTCAATCGTTCCGGAATAAATTGAATAATAAATGCACCCATCAATAGCGAAAAGCAGAGATACAATAGACTTTCAGAAATATAAATCCAAATCATTTATTTTGCCTTCTTCCTATAATCCAGCCAATAAATCCACCAGCGATAGTAAATAAAATGACAAGAATTACAACAAGAACATCATTTGAAGCTATTTTAGAAGGAGCTTCAACTTGCTGCTCTACTTGCTTTTCTTCTATTTCTTCCGTAGGTACAACAGGTGTTTCTTCTTTTTCTTCAGATGCTACTGGATTTTTTACTTCTTCATTGTTTACTATGAATGAATAAGTTCCTAGAATTGGGTGACCGTCTTCCCCAATAATCTTCCATTCTACTGAATATGTACCATTATCTAAGGGTGTCATAAAACCGCCTGTTATTATGCTGTCATTTACTAGCATATTAATGGCGATTTCCTCGTTTTTCTCATTAAAGACTTTTACTGTACTAGTCGGCTCGATTTTCGTATTAAATTCTAAAACAATTTCATTAATTTCATCAGTTATGTTCTCCCCATCGGCGGGTGATGAACTAGTTAAACCAGTATGTGCATAGACACTAGTGGAAAAAACGAACAACAAAAATAGTGTCAAACTTATTATTTTATTCATTTTATTTCTTCCTAACTCAAATTTATTTACTTCGCTTTCTTAAATAATAAAATCATGCAAATACTTATTAAGGTAAAGGCTATTAAAGCTAAAAATGGGATTGTGATAAATCCGAACCAATTGATGTATTGCGCACTACATGGTACACCACTTACACATGGTTTAAATCCACCAAAGCTTGGAACTTTCTGCTCTAAATAATGGAAAAATGAAATAATTCCACCGACAATCGATAGTGGTAAGACATACTTTTTTACAGATAAATCACTCTGGAAAGTTCCGATTCCTAAAATGACAAACAATGGATACATAAAAATTCGTTGGAACCAACATAAATCACAAGGAATAAACCCTTTTATTTCGCTAAAATAAAGGCTTCCTGAAGTAGCTACAAGTGATACGAACCAAGCAAAGTATAATATCCATACCTTTTTATCATTTTGAGTACGAGTATCACTCATTTTTATCAACCTCTAACTCACGATTTATTACTTCTTTTATTGCCTCATAATCGAATGGATCTTCCATTGTACTACCATTGATTTTGATGGTAGGTGTTTGTGATACTTGATGTTCCTCAAACAATTCTTTATCGGTAATTACTTGTTCCATCGTTAATTCCTCATCAATGTCCCGTCTTAGCTGTTCTTGATTGATGGATGGATATTCACTTGCAATCTCAAGCAATTTCTCTGTAGTCACCCATACATCATCATGTTTTGCTGCTTCTGGTTGAGCATCAAAAACTTTTTTGTGAAAATCCCAGTATACTTCTGGGTCTTGTTTATATACAGATTCAGCTCCCAATGAAGCAAGTACAGACTCTTCCCCATGGAACAAAACGTTCACATAAGAAAAATTAACGTCTCCAGATAATACATAATCTTCTACGAGTTGAGGATAAATCATTTCCCCCCAAGCTTTACAGGAAGGACATTTATAATCCCCAAATTCAACTACAGTTACTGGTGCATTTTCTTCACCTAATAGGGGTTGACCCGTTAGATCTACTTCTTGCCTTACTATATCTGTTTCGTTAGGGGCTTTATTATTACTTACTACCACAATAGCAGCAATTAACACTACTGCCACTAATGTAAGGATTACAGTAATTTTCATAGTTTTATTCATCAGATTAATTCCTTTCATATCTACTAGATTGTGTCAGATTCAAAAATATTTAAACGTTTCCTTGAATTTATAACAGGAGATGGTTCACAATATATTCAGCATCGTATCCTACACCTTGCAGGATTGACGATCCACGACGGTACTGCCAAGGTAGTCCAATAAAGAATAACCCTCTCACATTTGAAATGCCCCGATTATGAATGACTTTCTCTTGTTCATTAAATGCTTCTTTTATCTTTAACCAAGGGAATTTTAAATCAAAGCCTGTAGCCCATATAATATTATCAACTTTTAAGGTAGTTGAATCTTTAAAGGTTATTTCTTCATGTATACCACTCACTACCCGAGGCTTTACGAAAACTTCTTTTCGCTTAATTGCTTCTCTTAATTCAAATCCAAAAATTGGATCCCCCTTTTTTTGAATTACTTTTCCTAAAAAGGAATTCGAACTCACTTTTAATATTCCGAATTGATCCAACCACCAATACATGCTCTTATTTAAAAAAACTAAAGGTAAAAAGGATAATTTTTTACTAATCGCTAAATAAGTTTCCTTATCTTTCGATAATTCTACTGCGATTTGAGATCCACTATTTCCTCCACCTACTACAAGGACATTTCCCTCTTTTAATTGACTCGGGTTTTTATATTGCGAAGAATGAAGCTGGTTAATATCAATTGATAATTCCTTTGAAAAAGCGGGTACTCTTGGTGATTCAAATGCTCCTGTTGCTAAAATGAGATTTTTTGATTGGAATACCCCATGGTTTGTTTCTATGTAAAATACGTCCTGCTTTTGTTGCACATTGATTACTTCAGTTTGGAACTGAAGTGGTAAATCGAATACAGACGCATATTGCTTTAAATAACGAGCTATTTCCTGCTTTGTCGGAAAACCGTGAGTTTCTCCTTCAAGCGGTAGTCCTGGTAAAGCATCATACATTCTTGGAGTGAACAAAACTAAAGAGTCATATCGGTTAATCCAACTTTCACCAACCTCTTTTCCTTTATCTAAAATTAAAAATTTCTGATTTTGTTGTTTTAAAAAGTAACCGACAGCAAGACCTGCTTGTCCTGCTCCTATAACGATTGTGTCATACAATCTAACTCCCCCTCTGCTTTAATTACCCATTTTAGATACGCAGTTTTTTAATTACAATCAGTTTGTTATGAATATTCAACTCGCTTTCTAATTTTTTCATTTAAATAAAAAATTTGACACACATATTAGTTGAAGCTAATATGATAATAGCATAACGTATTCGTTTTTACTAATACAATTGGAGGGATTTTGTGGAAAATATTAAAACCGATATGAAAGTTAAGTTAATTCATGGGTTTTCAAACAAGACAAGAATAAAAATTCTTGAATGTATAAAAAATAATGAAAAAACAGTGACGGAAATTGTAGACGAAATTAATGGGAATCAGTCGAACATTTCACAACACCTTGCTTGTTTAAAAGGCTGTGGAATTATTGTCGGTCGAAATGAAGGTAAATACATTTATTACAGCTTACGAAATCAACATATAAGAGATTTGTTAACCATGTTTGATGTTGTTCTTGAAGATGTTGAAAATGATGTTGCATGTTGCGAGCGTCATATAGATTAGGAGGAGATTGTATTGGCTAAAGAATGCTGTAGCTCAAATAATAGTTCTAAAACAGCGGAGAATATTTGTTGCAGTTCTACTGTTAAAAAGGATACAAATCAAGAAAAATCAAATTGTTGTTCAAGTAACAAAGATTCCGGAAGTACGTCTATTTCGGTTTCAAATCAAGATATCGCGAGTTGTTGCAATAATAACGGCTCGAAAGAATCTGAAGATGAAGAAGAAGCGAGTTGCTGTAGTAATTCATCCATAGAGAGTTATACAAGCGATTCTGAACAACAGGCAACCCAGTCAATGCCAACTTCTTCCCTATCAGTAGAAAAAATGTCATATCGAGTTCATGGAATGGATTGCGGTGCATGTGCAGTAACCATTGAAAAAGGGTTAAGCAAACTGAAAGATGTTGCAGAAGTTAAGGTTAATTTCAGTACAGGGAAAATGCAAGTTGCTGCGGCTAGCGCTGATGCATTACTTCCAATTGAAAAGGAAATTAAAAAACTGGGCTTTTCCGCAGAACCTTTAAACCAAAAAGAAAATATAAAAACATTTAATATCAGTGGAATGGATTGTAGTAGTTGCGCAAAAAGCATTGAAAATCACTTAAATACCCTTCCATCAGTTAAAAGTGTAAACGTCAATTTCTCTACCGGAAAAATGAAAATTGAACATTCGAATAGTGTACAGGAAGTCATTTCCGAAGTATCTAAAATCGGTTTTCAAGCATCATTAGTAGGTAAGAACCAACAGTCTCCAACGGAGCAAAAAGGTAAAAAAATAAACGACAGCACTTTCGTAATATTGTCTGGTGTATTGTTGGCTTTTGGTTTTATTGGATCATTTATAGGAATACCTCCTTTACTGTCGACTATTCTATACGCTATTGTAATGGTGGTTAGTGGAATTAAGCCCGTTAGAAGTGCTTTCTATGCAATTAAAAGTCGTTCATTGGATATGAATGTACTCATGTCTGCTGCAGCTATTGGCGCTGCTATTATCGGAGAATGGTTTGAAGGTGCAACCGTTGTTTGGTTATTTGCGATAGGTAACTACCTTCAAAATCGTTCAATTGAACGGACTCGAAATTCCATTCGTAATTTGATGGACTTAGCTCCTGCGGAAGCATGGATTAAAGTTGGAACTGAAATTTCAAAAGTATCGGTCGAAGAAGTTAGCGTTGGTGACATTATTGTTGTGAAACCAGGCGAAAAAGTCCCACTCGATGGTGAAATCGTTCTTGGAGACTCTAGTATAAATCAAGCACCGATTACAGGAGAATCCATTCCTGTTGATAAGACGATTGGTGATGCTGTCTATGCAGGTACGATTAACGAACACGGTTCCCTTGATATTAAGGTAACGAAGTTAGTTGAAGATACGACGATATCAAAAATTATTCAATTGGTCGAAGATGCACAAGAGAAAAAAGCACCGACAGAAGCCTTTGTCGATAAATTTGCAAGTATTTATACACCGATTGTATTTATAGTGGCATTAGTCATGATGGTACTACCACCTCTGTTTGGTTTTGGCACTTGGGGTGATTGGTTCTATAAAGGCTTAGAACTACTTGTAGTAGCTTGTCCTTGCGCTTTAGTTATTTCTACTCCAGTTGCCATCGTTTCAGCAATTGGAAATGCTGCGAAGAACGGTGTTCTGATTAAAGGCGGAACGTTCCTTGAAAAAGCAGGTTCAATCACTGCTATTGCATTCGATAAAACTGGTACGTTGACTGAAGGAAAACCAAAAGTAACTGAAATAAAAACTTTTGACAATTCTGAAGAGGAATTACTTTCAATTGCACTCACTCTTGAAGAATATTCAACACACCCTATAGCAAAAGCGATCGTTAATCATGCGAATGACAAAAGCATCAAATCTAAAAATGGGGATGCATTTAAGAGTATTGTAGGTAAAGGGGTTCAAGCAACGATTCAAGAAGAAACATATTACGCTGGAAATCTAAAGTTATTCGAAGATCTTAATGTCTCCTTAGAAAATGTGTTTGAAGATGTTCAAGAAATTCAAAGTAAAGGTAAATCTGTTGTCATCATCGGATCACAACAAGGGATCATAGGGATTATCGCAGTTTCTGATACTATCCGAGAAACATCTGCCTTTGCATTAAAAGCATTAAAACAAAGTGGCGTTAAGCAAACGGTCATGTTGACAGGAGATAATGAAGGAACAGCGAAATTGATTGCATCCGAATCAAATGTAAACCGATATTTTGCAGAATTATTACCAGAAGATAAAGTGGATGCGGTAAAGCAATTACAAAATGAAGGTCATAAAGTAGCAATGGTTGGAGACGGTATAAATGATGCGCCAGCACTTGCAACAGCCGATTTAGGTATTGCCATGGGTGGTGCTGGCACAGATACTGCTATGGAGACGGCAGATATTGTTTTAATGGCTGATAATCTTGAAAAACTACCACATACAATGAAGTTAAGTAAAAAAGCGATAAGGATTATTAAACAAAATATTTGGTTCTCTATCATTATTAAAGTCGCTGCTTTAGCCTTAATCTTCCCTGGATACCTTACACTTTGGATGGCTGTATTAAGTGATACAGGTGCTGCTTTAATTGTCATTTTAAATTCTATTAGATTACTGAAATTTAAGGGATAGAACAGAAAAGAGATGCTTCTAAACGAGGCATCTCTTTTACATAAAAAAGGTTTTTTTATATCTAAACTACTAAGAGAATTTGATTAATCTTAGACTATCAATTATTAATTACTTTTTCACAATTCTTTATAACAGGGTAAATAAACCTCCTAGAACATTTCATAAAGTCTTCCCAACAACTTTCATGTATGCCTATTCTGTATGGTAAATAATCGGGGCTACTATCAATAAAATAACTAGAAATAAAATTATAGGTATGGCAAGAGCCATACATTGTATTTCTATCGTTATTTATTACAATGTAGTGACCTCCATTCTCATTACGCCCCCATCCTTCCCCATGAAAATCCATAGGTGGTTGGATTACAGTTATGTGATAATTACCTTTCTCACCTTCCATAACAAAATGGTTGAAATTTTCTTTCTGAGTGTGTTTAAGCAATCTTACCATGAATTTCCTCCTTAATTTTATCCTCCATTGTATGTTTATTAAAGGATAAATAGGAAAATAACACTTGAGTAATAATTCTTTAATTTTACTCTTATCATTGCTAATCTAAATCAATTAGTACGAGCTCGGATTGAACATATCCAGAACTCATGATAGCCATACGAATATGTTGCTTGCTAAGAGCATTTAATCGCTCTCCATTGACACCATATTTTTTTAGTATGAATTCAATTGTAAGGACTGCATACTGCATTGGAATTTCTTTTTCTTTAGTAAGACCTTTTTCAATTTGAATAAGGCGAAATTCATTATAAATATCCTCAGCATAGTTGGATAATACAAAATTTCCAGCAAATTCATCTCTAAAAAAATAGCGTGTATATGAAATCCTGGAATTCATAGGGAATTCTGTTCCTGTATCGTATTCATCTAAAAGTATTCTGAAGTCACTTAAGTCTTTAAGACCGCTAAAATGATAACTATCACTCATAAATCGACCTATTATTTGAAGCTGCTTTTGTTTTATTAATTTTTTTCGCTGATCAATTAATTCTTCATGACCCACTAAAATAGTTGTTAATGTAATATCAAGCTCATCCAATTCATTATAGACATCCATTAACCAATCATATTCCATTATGTTTAATTTTTGAGCATCGTCTATAAAGAAAATAATTTTATTTTGCATGCTTTTTTCAGCAGCCGTTATCAAAAAGTTCTTTAAACGTTCTCGTTTCTCATTAGGTCTGCCCTCAAAAATATTAGAATGGCCAACTCCAGTTAACAAATCTTCAAAGAAATTATTTTCCCTTGAGCTTCTATATGAACGACATCTAATATGAAAAATCGGTATGTTTTCTCTTAAATCCTCAGGTAATACTTTTATCAAATATGAAATTGCTCTTGTTTTTCCCAATCTTGGACGTCCATAGATAATGGCTCCGGGAAAACGATTTTCAATCCAATTACTTACTATATAACATAATTTATCAATTTCATTAGTTGCGATTAAATATTTTCCTGTTTCAATTGGGTGCTTTCCATCAGGTATGTTTAAATTAATAGTCAATAGTTGGCACATCCTTTATAAAGTGATTGATCTCCTTTTCTTTGTACGTGCGCTACGCCCTTCTTCAATAAGCCTATCAAAATATGAATTTTCTAAATTATTTATACTATCATTATTGTCAATATTGTTATGTGACTTTTGTTCATCAACAATTGATTTTCCTAAATCAATTGTTTCCTTTGGTGTTGGGTTTTCTTTTTCATTCGACTTTAATCTTTGAATATGTTTTTCTTGTTCTTGTTCTTTCTGTTTGATTATCAAATCTTGGACATCATGGTTTTCCTTAGTTTTATTTATATTTTGAACAGCTATTTTCTTTTGTTGTTCTATAACGAGGTTTTGTAATTCTGTATGATTATTGTTTATAATTTGTTTTTTTCTAATTGTTTCAGCTTTCATGTTATTAATATTGTATTTTTTATTATAAATCTTATATTCTGCTAATACATTCCTCAATGCTTTATCAGTAATTGCCCGAGCTTCCAAGAATTCTTGAAATTTATCCATTGGATCGTCATATTCAGTATAACTAAAATAGCGTTCCCGCTTAAATTTATTTATAGTATCTTTAATTTTTAAAGAATGTGGTCTTATTCCCCATTTTCCAGCAGCTCTGAATGTACCATAACGTGATCCGTCACTTCTAAAAACTTCTACAGTCCTTAAGTCTTCAGTGTTTACTAGAATGGTTACTTTCTCATTAACCATAGAAAAATCATTACTTAATTCAATGCTTGAATACCGAGACCCTTTAAAATTAATATAAGGACGGCGACCTTCATTTAGATTCCCTTTTACCGTTCGATTAACTACTAAAGGAAATAAATTAATTGTATTTCTTTGATCTTCTGGCAATTGCTTTAATGTATAGCCTTGGTCTAATCTACTTTCGAAGACTTCTAGTGGTGTAAAACCATCATTACTGTCATGCGGTGTAGCATTATAATTTGCAATTACTACTTCGCACAATTCTTGAATAAGTTCATAAGTTATAGAAAATTTTAAAGCCTTTTTTTCTGCTTCGTTTCTTATAGGATCTAACGGGTTACTACCTGTAGTGGAAGGAAGCCTATGAAAAGTATTTTGTTCAATTGTATTAAAAAATCTTTCTACTAAGGGGCGTTTAACCGGAACACCAACTGGCCCCATATTTATAGAGCATCCGATATATTTTTGTAATAAATCTTTTATTTCATTTGATAAATGTGATTTAGCGTTATCATAACAAATCTCGTCCCACACAGCGTATTCAGCTTCAGGAAACTTATATGAAGGAAAACCGGCATCGGGAGCATAATTTAATCCAGTGATAGTAAACTCTTTAGGTTGCCAAGGAATAATAGCTGATTGAAAACACTTTTTTACATCATCAGAACTATATTCTCTCTTAAGGCACAAATGGTAACCAATTATACAGCGAGTTGCAACATCTTCTACTGTTAATAACCAAATCCTATCCAGTCTACTACTTATTTTTTCTCCACCTGGTGTTGTAAATTCAATCGTAAATAACGCATCTATCCGATGTCCATCAAATTCAACTCTTTCAAGAGGTCTAAGTATTTCAGTGTTGGAATTACGGGTATTATTTGTATGTTTTAATAACATCGAAGATTGACCACCATTATTTTTTGCAACTTCTGTATAATAACTATTAGAAACCTCTATTAGAAACCTCTTAACAGATTTTAATGCCAAGCTAGCAGTATTAAAAGGATATTCCGAAGGTCTAATTCCACATTTTTTACATTCTTTTATAAATTTGCGATGCATGTTTTTATAACTTAATTTCAATTCTCTGGCAGAATTTTTTCTAGTAGACGCACGAAAATATTCTTCAATTAGGAAATCTTTTAATACTGGATATTTTTTTAATAACAAGGTGAAAGAACCAGAATAATTGGAATCAATATCTTGATTTTCTGTCTTTCTTTGATATTCATCTGTTTGTAAGTAAGGAATTAATGCTCGATAACCGTAAATTTTATTATCGTTGTCAACTTTGAAACATTTATCTATAAATCTGTATATATCATTTTTATGAATACCTGTTATTGAAGTTATATCTTTTAATGGAATATTGGTCTCGATAAATAATTCTATAGCTTTTTTTCTATTGTTAAAACGCTTTAATGTATCTGAATCCCAATCTCCTGTATAAACTGGAGACCATTTATTTAAGTCAATGTCATCTTCTGATAAACCTTTGTTCTCTAATGACCTCCGCATTTACAACCACACCTCCGTTTTTTTCCCAAATGGCATTAAATTATAATTTGATCTGATTTCATTAAGATAAATAAGATGCGCAATAACAATTAGAGTTTGACTATTAGAAATTTTAGAATGATACGATAATTGATCAATTGTCATTTTTTGTGAAGCTACTGAAATAACTTTTTTTATTTTTTCGAGTACTACTAAATCTTCTATTGGTGTCTTTATCATATTTATTATTAACTTCATATTTGAAAGTTTAATACTTGACTGCTTTATTTCTTGTTCTGTCACTATTCTATGGTTTTTAAGATTAGATTCACACCATCTTTTTTGTATATTAATTTGTTTTATTACTTTTTCTTTTGATAAATCTGAAGTGTACTTAATTTCAATAAATTCCTCATATCCATCTTCATATTGAATCCACATATCAAAAATAGATGATAGTTGTTTTTTTTCAGCAATAAAACTCACTCTGAGAGGTTGTTCACAAAAATTTTTAACATTAGAATTGAATTCCAAGTGAAGCCAATGTTCATATTCCAAATCACTAAATAAATAAACAGTTCTTTTTAATTTGTTACTATAGGCTAGCCAACGATTATTTCCAAACTTTTTACTTGTATCTGTAATTACTGGTGTATACATTTTCATCACCCTTTAAATACAATTTGGTATATCCTATAAAGCATATTTCCGCCAGTTTAAATCCAATTTATTATATTATACTTCACACTTTCAGAAAATTCAAAAAATAGTTAGTATAGAAAGTCTTGTCCTTTTTACACCAAAACAAGAAAGTCTTGTCCTTCATTGAGGACAAGACTTTCTTGTCTTTTATTTAAGAAAAGCTTATATTATAGGATTTAAACCATAAAAAAAAGACAAGAACTTCTTGTCCATTTACAACAATTACAAGAACTTCGGGACACCCTATTTTTGGATATTAATACTGAAAACTTAGAAGTTCGGGTCTGAAGTTCTATCCATATTGGATTTAATAATAGATAATCAAACCTGCTCATCTAATAACGAACAGGTTTGATTATTATTTAACTGGAGTATTGATCTCTTTTATAAATGCTGCATAATCAGATTGTTTTAATACAAATAAATTAGAATTATTCCAATGACTTATATCAGCTAAAAACTCATTACTTGAAATACTTTTTTTAATTTATTATTCCTCCCTTTTTCACTTAATATTTCTTGGAAGTCTATAGTATTTTGTGTACATTCAGATATATAGTCTTTAAACAGCTATTGTTTTCAATAAATAATAAAAACCTCGATAAATCTTGTTGTTCTAAACCTAGGCAGTGTCTTTCATAAAGTAATTATGTTCAATGATGCATTCTATATTTGTATTAGATAGAATTTCTTCTTTCTAATAGCACATTATCTTTCCATATTCCATCTAATTGAGCAATCTTTTCTCGCACTCCAACAATACGAAAGCCATTCTTGATGTGTAAGTTGAGGCTAGCAACATTCTCTTTAAAGATTTTGGATTCTAGAGTCCAAAAACCTTCCTTTTCAGAAGCTATAATCATATGCTTTAATAATAAATCACCGATTCCTTTCCCTTTAGCGTGTGTATCTATATAAATACTTACTTCTCCTACCCCCTTATACACATTTCGTTTGGAAACGGGAGATAATTTACACCAACCTAAAATATGAATTTCCTCATATGCCACAAATGAACATTGAGGATTTGTTTCACCAAACCATTCATCATAGGATGCTGGTGCTTTCGATTCGAATGTAGCCATTTTTGTTTCTATCCCTGCTTCATAAATTCGTTTTACATCTTGCCAATCTTCACTTACAACAGACCGCACTTTAATTGCCATCGATTAACCTCCATTTAAATTAATTGATAATTAAAATAATAAATACAATAGTTGCATTTTACAAGTATTTTTGATTTAATTTTATTAGAGGTGATTGAATGGAAAACAAACGCGAAATTTTTCACATACTAACACGAAGATTTGGCTTATTAAACAAAAATTGCTGCACTGTTGGATCGTTTGAAATTTCTACAATCCAAAGTCATATAATTTATGAAATCGATAAAAAGAAAACACCTTCTATGCAACAAATAGCAGAAACACTCGCAATGGATATTACGACATTCAGTCGTCAAATTCAAACACTTATTAAAATGGATTTGGTGAAAAAAACACCGTCTCCACAAGATAAACGTGTGTCGATTTTATCATTAACAACACAAGGGAAATTTGTCGCAACAACAATTGATGAGTCCATGAATACCTATTTAGAAGAAGTATTTTCACATATGAATGATTTTGAAAAAGAAACTGTGCTACGCTCTATTCAACTACTAAATGAAGCTATGTCCAAATCAAAGGTATGCTGCACCCCTCTTTACTAAGCAAGAGCAATCTTGCTTTTCATTTTCAAAATATAGTTGTACTTTGCAACTAAAAAATTTGATGGAGGATTTTCAAATGGAAATTAAATTAACGGTTAAATCACAAACTTCAAGTTGTTGTTCAGCTACTCCTGAACCAACTACAACATGCTGTGGACCTACTGAGCAAACTAAAAAAGAAACATCAAGTAATGAATTGGCATTTCATTTAAATAAACAATATCCTGTGGCGATACTTGGTGCAGGTCCAGTTGGTTTAGCTGCAGCAGCACATTTAGCAGTAGCTGGTGAATCTTTTATTGTTTTAGAAAAAGGTGCTGACGTTGCGAAAAATATAAAATCATGGCAACATGTTCGTCTATTCTCTCCTTGGCAATACAATGTGGATAAAGCAGCTAAAGAGCTTTTACAGAAGCACGGCTGGAAAATGCCACAGGAGAATCAGCTTCCAACAGGTCAAGAAATTCGTGAACACTATTTACAGCCACTAGCCAATATCCCTGAAATTAAACCATTCATTTCATTTAATACAACAGTGGTTGGTATAAGTAAAAAAAATCACGATAAAATGAAGTCTGCTAACCGTGATCAGGCTCCGTTTGTTTTATATATTGAACAAGACGATGAAACAAAACAAATTTTAGCAAGTGCAATCATTGATGCTACAGGCACGTGGACTCAGCCAAATCCGATTCTTTCAGATAATGTATGGACAAAAGCTGAAAAGCAATTAGCTAATAATATTTTTTATGGCATTCCAAACGTAGATGAATTGAAAAATCGCTATTCAGGAAAACATGTCGCTGTTGTAGGTGGCGGACACTCTGCGATTAATACAATTTTAGAGTTAGAAAAGCTTAAAGATGTTGAAATTACATGGATTTTACGTAAAAAACATGTGGAAGATGCATATGGTGGTGAAGACAAGGATGCACTTGCCGCACGAGGTGAACTAGGTAGCCGAATTCACAACTTAGTTGATGAAGGTAAAGTAAAAGTATATACACCTTTCTATATTCAGAATCTTGAACAAACAAAAGATGGCATCATCATCAAAGGCGAAGATCCAGACGGTGAACAACAACTTCCTGTAGTTGATGAAATCATCTCCAATACGGGTAGTCGTCCAGACTTCTCTTTCTTAACTGAAATTCGATTATCGATTGACGCTGCTGTTGAAAGCGTAGAGACGCTTGCACCACTGATTGACCCAAATGAGCATAGTTGTGGTACCGTGCGTCCCCACGGCGAGCTAGAGTTACGTCAACCAGAAGCTGGCTTCTATATTGTTGGTATGAAGAGTTACGGACGCGCACCAACGTTCTTAATGGCAACTGGCTATGAACAGGTTCGCTCCATTGTCGCTTATTTAACAGGTGATATAGAGGCTTCGCGTAAGGTGGAATTAGATTTACCTGAAACGGGTGTATGTAGTTTAGATTTAAGTGCATCTAATACCAAAACAACATGTTGCTAATTAAAAGGGCCACGCTAGCTGAACCAGTGTGGCTCTTTTAATTAACAAGAAAGTCTTGTCCATGTACATCAATTTCTAATCAACAATATGGCCCAAAAACGCGAACTTCTTATTGAAGAATCGCTTCCGAATGTTTAATAATATTGATTTATATTAACTGGTTAATGAGTACTATTTAATTCATTATTTTTTATTGGTTTAATTGTAGAATAAATTAACTCGCCAGTTTCGGAAAGTGCTCTAATGTTTACAGGCATTAACATCTCATAATCTGATTTAACAAAGAAAAATTGCGCTCCCACACTGTTAACGATCAAAGCATCTTCAAAGAAGCCTTTCTTTGTTTCAACTTCTATTCTCTTAATAATAGGATTGATAATTTGACCAAAATAGTAGGATCTGTTTCGTTCCTTTGAACCTGATGCACTCCAAGTAAATTCATCATCTTCAATAGGTGGAAAATATGTTGAAATTAATGTAGATTCTAATCCCCCATCATTTCTTAACTCCCAATTCCCCAACCAATTTTGCTCTAACCGACCCATCATAATTGAATCCCAATTTCTAAGTATGGTTAACCAGTCCCCATCTATTTTTCTAACAAGATAGACCTCTTCTGTTGCAGAAGACCATTTTTCCGTAAATTTAAATACATCCTCTTCTGTGGGTGGTTGTTTGTGATTATAAATTAGAAATACAGTTATCGATACCGTTAATGTTACTATCCAAATAAATATCTTCCTCAATTAATCCCCCCCTTTTTCTGAAAAAGGCGAACTTCTTTTCAAGAATCCCGATTGTGGAATATTGTTTTATGTATCCCCAAATTTTTCGTTTGGGAGCGTTTATTGAATTTACTATTTTTATCCTTTTCCACTAATTTTGTATTATTTATTTTGCGATAAACATGAAATATTGTTTAATAAGATTTTTTATCAGTGGATTAAGTCCTTCAGGTAACTCACTTACTCTAAAAAACATTACTTCGGTAGTTTCTTGACCATCTGCTTTAAGAACACCACCTTTAATTTCTTTTGAAATATATGCAATTGTAACAGGGTAAAATTGGTCGCCGTTTGGTAACTTCACAAAATGCTGTTTTCCAGAATAGACACCCGCTAAATCAAGTTTACCTATTTCAAGCCCTGTTTCTTCTAATACTTCTCTTCTTCCTGCTTCTTCAGTAGACTCTCCTAATTCGATAAACCCGCCGGGAACACCCCATTGCCCATCATTTCTTCTTTGCAGCAATAAATCTCCATTTTCGTTAATCACAGCTACCGCAACTCCAACTAAATTGAGAGGTTGGTTACCCACAATCTTGCGTAAATCTTCAACATATCCCATAGTTTCCTCCTAAAAAATATAATAAGTGTTTACCTAATTATATTTCAACAACTTCAAAAAATTTCCTTTTATAAACCTTGAAAAACACTTCCAGGGCCTCATTCGAAAGTATTTCTTAAAAAAATGTTATTCAATAATATGGCCCTATAACGGAAAAACGCGATCTTCTTATTGAAGAACCGCGCCCGATTGTTGAGTAATATTAGATTTTTATTGGTTAATTCTAAGTACACATATCTTGGGGACACATTACATATGAAGCAAACCTTTGGTGGCATTTAAATACATAATTGACCTATCAAAAAAACTTTAAAAAATGTTGAAACTATTTCTCGTTTTTTCCGTCGGTACAGGGCATTACATAATAAAGGAGACTTAATAATGAAGAAAATAAGTATCAAAAGTAGGTCTTTCATGTTGAAAGCCAAACTAACAATAGTAGGGATTATTTTAATCATTATTGCTGCAAACCCATTCCAAGCAGAAGCGGCTACTCAGTTTTCTGATGTGAATAGTCATTGGGCGAAGAAAGAAATCATGTATTTATCTGATCTCAATATTATCGGTGGCTATCCGGATGGAACATTCAACCCGAATGAGCCGATCACGCGATCACAAGCATCTGCTATGCTCATCAAAGCACTAAAGATTCCGCTGAACGAAGATACATCAATTCAGTTCAAGGACGTGGCGAAAGATTCCCCTTACTACAAAATTCTCGCGACGGTGAATGAAAAAGGAATCCTTCGCGGTAACAATGGCTTCATGCGTCCCGGAGAAGAAACATCACGCGCGCAAATGGCTGCAATCTTACGTCGTGCATTCGACATGCCGCTTGATAAGCAACCGACATTCATTGATGTCACACCAGCACACTGGGCATATCAGGATATCAACGGAATCGCAAAACAGCGTGTAGCAGGTGGTTCTAACGGCAAATTTATGCCAAAAGACGCTGTCACACGTGCGCAGTTTTCGGCATTTTTAGTGCGTGCAATGGATGATAAAATGAAATTAAGCAACTATCGTTCATATGTCAGCATAAAAGGTAAAGCAATTGAACAGGATGGCTTGCTCTACTCTATCGCTAAAGACAAAGATGGTTATAATCAAATTATTAAAGAAAATATGGAAACCGCTAAACAAGAGGTTTTATTAAAAGATGAAGACATCCCACGTAGTCCTTGGGATTATTCCCCTTTGTACTTGCATAACAATACTCAATTGATTCTCTATAACAATGAAATTTTTATTCCTTATCATAGTGGCGATTTTGCTGAAGCAGACGAAGTTCCATATGCTTATGCAGTAATGAAAATGAATACAAATGGACAGGAACTGAAGAAAATGAAAGAACCTTCAGGCAGTAACTTCCGTAATATGTTCGTTTGGAACGACCGGATTTTCTATACGGATGTAGATGCAGAGAATTGGAATTACTTGAATCGTCGTATTGTACAGGACAATGAGAAATTTGTGGACAGCAAGCTAGAACTTTATTCTACAAAGATGGATGGCAGTAGTGATAAGAAAAAAGAATACAGCTTTGATGCGCGTATAACTTTTGATGTATACAGTTACAGTTACGGAGATGGAACACCTATCGAGGCGGGTGGAGAAAATAAATCTGTATTATATGACCATTCTTCAATTTATTACTTTAACAATAAAGGTATCTTCAAATATAGTTTGCTTGATAAAACGACAAACAAGCTTTCCAATGTTTTAGCTAAGGATATGAATATTTCAGATACACAATTAGTTGTGACAGATCTAAACGGAAAGAAACATATACTAAAGAAATAACCTATAAACAAAAAAGTGGTCTTTTGATAAATCGTACTTACTTATGGTACGGTTAACCCATGTTAATCCAAAAGCCTTTTAATTTACCAATAATTCCTTTGAATTCTTATTCAAGAAAAGCGCCCGATTGTTGAAGATCGTTATTCAACTAAAGGCCCTGGAATCGAAATATTGGAGCGAAAAAAATGAAGGTTTACAGCGTTAATAAATTTTCTCTGTATACAGGTTTTTATTCAAATAACAACTCATAACGTTTTCTCCATGTTTATATACCATTGCATAAAAAGCTGTATAAACAAGGTTACATACAAAAACCCGCAAACGTTGATTTAACAATGTTTGTGGGTTTTCTGTACGTGTCCAAACTTTGATTTGGGAACGTTTATTTTATATTTAATGTATGATTTATACGAATCTTTTTTGCACATAACCAAAATAAATAGCGGACAGTAGTAAAATTAGCCCCGAACCAATGAAAAGCCACTGAACAGAAAAGATAGTTGCTAACGTCCCTGCAAGCAATGTTGATAAACCAAATAATAAAGATGTTAATACACCTTGGGCACTATAAACTTTCACAAGTTGTTCATCCGTTGCTTTTAATTGTAGCCACGTACCAAGCAGAATGCCTTTGAACTGGTCAAAAACTCCGAAAAATAGACTTAATATTAGTGCTACTATTGCAATTTGGTTTAATCCAAACAATAACATCACAATAGCAACAGCAACTGATGAAAACAATACGATATTTTTTAAATTCCTCTCGAAAAATTGGTCAAATTTAGTGAAAATAAAACCACCAATAATCAATCCAATGAAGAAGGTTGTATTAATATAACCCCACCATGCCTCAGATACATGTAGTACATCAGCCACAAAAAGATACATAATGGCTGCGACCCAAACGACATTTGCAATGGATTCAAGGATAATCATTACATGAATCGTACGGAACGAATGATTATCCCAAATAAGTTTAAAGCCCTCTGTTAGTTCCTGTTTTTTAGCAACATTTAATTTTCTTTCGAATCGCGTATTGTCTGTAACGAACAAAATAAAAAATGTAGAGAGAATAAAAAGGAATAATGTCATCCAAATCACTATTCCCCCACTAGTTGCTGCCACAAGTATCCCGCCAAGTGCCCAACCACCAAGCCGTGTTGATTCATCAAGCATTGATAAAATTCCATTTGCACGTAGAAGCTGTGAATTTTCTACGATTCGAGGAATCAGCGCAGTACTAGCTGGTTGTGCAAACCCATCTAAAAAAGCGACTGCAAAAATGATTATTAGCATAAAGGATAATGACAGTGTATAAAGCGAACCTACTGCCAAAATCAACAATAAAATCGTTTTTAATGCTTGCGAAATAACAAGTAATTGTTTTAAACGGTAACGATTAAACAGTAGAGGCGCAAAACTGCTACTAATCATGCGACCAGCCATATTTAAAAATGGTAATAGTGCCATAAAGAATGGTGACTCACTTGCTTGATATAAAATAGAAATTAACCCGACGATATAAAAAACGTCACCTAAGTTGGCAAATAATTGACTAATCCATAAATAATGAAACGATTTTTTCATCTTCACTACCCTTTCTTATGTTAAAAATTCAAAAGGTAGTTAAAGTTACACTCGTATCTCCTCCAATTCACTCCGATACACCACTAGCTAACATTTAAATAGAAGAACAAAAACGAACTATAATTATCCATTTTTGGCAGGAAGATGAAATGTTTATTTTAATTATAACGTAAAAATTATGCATTTAAAACAAGTTCACAAAGCGGTTTTTGGGCACATTTTGAAATATTTGTTGCTCTAAGCATCCATTTAAATTCCGGTTCCTTTTGAAAGTTTCTTTTTAATAACAAAGTAAGTTACTACACCTAAGCAAATGTATATAATCAACATATAACTTCCCAATAACATTGAGTTCTTAAATACAGTGGTTAGTGTGTAGGCGGCTTATGTTTCAAATCAATCTTAAATTTTTCATATCCACAGTCAAAACTAAAAGACACAACCATTAACTATTTCAATCGTTATTCCCCTTTCTGCTTTAATAACCTTCCCCGTTAGCTTAAGTGGCCCTTTAACTGAAAAGGTTCCATTCCGTATCCAAGGAAAGCGCCCGATTACGATATAAGTAAAAACCTATTTAGTTGTTTCCATTGAGGGAAGTATGAGAAGACAAGCTATACCGATAATTAGTAGATAGGCGGATAATATAAATCCTAAGCTAATGATACCGATTAAGTCTATTAGGTAGCCAAATAGCAAGTAACCTGGTATGCCTCCCCCAACACTAATAATATGATAAACACTAAATACACGCGCAAGGTGTGTACCCTGTACATTGGTTTGAAGGTAACTCACAACGAAAATATTTAATATACCTTGAGAAACCCCGCCAACTATTAATAAAAACTGTAACAAAGGCAATGGCAATTTCAGTGCAAAACATAAAATAGCAAAACTAAAAGCAAATAATGATATTAAGAACCCATATTTTTTATTTAAATTGTTGTATAGAAATGGACTAATTAATGAACCTATTACAATTCCGAGTATTCTCGGGGTTGTAAATAAGAAAAAGTATTCGGCTCCTTTACCATATATCACTTTTAAATAACTAATTAAGTAAATATCAATTGCAGAGCCAACCATCCAACCTAAAAAAAATATAATAAACAGCCTGAAAATAATTCGATCTTTTTTAATATAGAGAAGACCTTCTTTAATTGAATTCACTAAGGGAACTTTTTCTGATATATAAATGTTATTTTGATAAGCAGGTTGAATAAAGAAAACAGTTAGAAGAGAAGCAAAATAAAAAATAGTCACGACGAGTAAACTCTCATATATAGTAAAACCGAATTTAAATAACAGAGCTGCAAAGGAATAAGCAATCAGTTTACCTGTCATATTAATGATACGAAAAAGGCCATTAGCTTTAGGGATTGACTGACTATCTATAATATGTGGAATTAAGCTGGCACTTGAAGTAGTGAAAAAAGCATTCATGAGTGTGATTAAAAAAATCAGTACATAAATTATAAGAACCGATTTGTTTTGAAAATAACTGATGTAATAAAAGAGCAACAGTAGGACTATTCGAATAGCGTCGGAAGAAACCATTATTTTTTGTAATGGTTTTGCTTCAACAAATGCCCCGATGTGTAAACCAAATAATAAAACAGGAAGTGCCGAAAATAGAAAATATAGCGAAGTATCGACACCAGTCCCTCCCAATGTCTGCAGCATACTCAGTAAAATAACAAATAATATTGCATCTCCAAACGCACTAAAAAAGTGAGCAGAAAATAGTAAGAGGAATTTTTTATTGTTAAACATGTTTCACCTCATCCATTTTAATTGACCAGTGGTTAATAAAGAGTGAAAATAAAACTCTAGCGAACTAGAGTTTTTAGTAAAAAATCGGTATAGGATTGTGCTTCTTCTTGCGCTTGTTCGAAATTTTCAACGCGTCCTTTATAATAAAGGACAAAGCCGTGAAGCGCTATAAATGTCGAGTGGATGTTATTTTCATCTAATGTATGCTTATGTAGGCATTGTAAAGTATGATTGAACTTTTTTAAGCTTTCTTTTGGAGCGATTTGTTGTAAGGGATCATTTAAACCATCGTGTTTAACAAACATAAAATCATACTGGCTTTGATTGTCTAAGCCAAATTGAATATAGTTAGTTAATACATATTTAGTACCTTCAAGGCAATCAAATTTTAAGGCACTATCTAATAAGTTGTTTAATATTGTGAAATACTTTTCAATAACCGCATTAAATAAATCTGTTTTATTTTGAAAGTGGTAGTAAATAGAGCCGTGACTAAATCCTAAAGCACTTGCAATAGAACGCATCGACACTTTTTGAAAATCAATTTGAAGAAACTGTCGGTCTGCCTCCTCAACAATCATATCCTTTGTTAATCCATTCTCAACTTTCTTTCGTCCCATAAATTACACCTCTATTTGACCAATGGTTAATTTTATAATAAAGCATAAAATTTATTAATGCAAATTAAATATTGGTTAAACCAAATACCTGCCATATAGATTGCATTCTGTGTAATTACTGATTATAATTTGGATCTGAATAATCATAGTTTACGTCATCACCATAGGTATCCATAATGTCTTCAATTGCTTCAATTGGATTTGAGTTTAAATTATCAAATGAATTAGTTCTAAAATCTATGAGAACCCCCTCTTTGCTTGCCAAAATTACCCCTCCCTATCTTTAGTTCTACATATAAGACGTTACTAACAAGAATAATATTGCATTTATTTACTAAAAAAAGCTCAATTTGTTAAAAAACAAATTGAGCTCTAATCAAATTACCGAGATTATTCTTTTTCTAGCAATGAACTTGGTGCCATGCTTCTTATAGGGGAAGCAGAGGCACTCGCTTCCCTTATACTTAGTCATTCAACCTTATCAGAAACACATTATGTAAAGCACTACCTTTGTGAAATCCTATTACCTAATGGTGGCCTTACCATTAGGTTTATCCATATACTCTAGGTAATCCCTGACTTGTAACTAAAAATTCTTCACTAAAACGATTTAGAAAAAAATAATACCGTTTGCATACTCATTTCTAGTGGGCTCTTTTGGTAATTACTTTTACACCAATGATTAATAACGCCTATCGTGGCACTGATACAAAATGTGTAATATAATTCCTCATCCATTTCGCTTTGCCCTGATTTTGAAATAATCTCCTTTGGAACTTGCATATAATATTGGCTGAAAAGTGAAAGATATTTCGTTGGTAACTTTTCTGAAAAGAGTACATTATAAAACACTCGGTTATTTAAAATATGTTGAAAAACATTCGTTAAACCTGTTTTTTCTCCAACAGTAATTTGTTTGTGTGCCTTTTCATATTCAGTTGTTAATTCTTTCATAATGCCAATCATATGCGTTTCGAATAAATCATCAATGTTCGTGTAATGTGCATAAAAGGTCGAACGATTGACTTCCGCTCGCACGCATAGTTTTGTAACGGTAATATCTGAAAAGTTATTCGTTTGTAATAATTGGAGCAATGCTTGAAATAATGTTTTTTGCGTTTTAAGTATACGTAAGTCCTGTTTCATTCCATCGTCCCCATCCCTTTTTTCCAACAATATCACACTTTATGTTGGATAACATACAATTAATGCTTCTTTGTTGTTCTATTGGTTGCAGCAATCTTTATAATTTAAAGTACTTATACATCCTTAGTTGTATAAAGTGAAGGAGGACTCCAAATGAATAAAGTTGTATTAATTACTGGTGCTGCAACAGGTTTAGGCCGTGCAACTGTTTTAAAATTAGCAAAGCAAGACTATAAAATCGCTGTTGTAGATTTTAACGATGTAGAAGGTCAAAATACTGTGACAATGGCCAAAGATTTAGGGGCGGAAGCGATTTTCATTAAAGCGGACGTATCAAATGAAGAGCAAGTAAAAAATTATGTGCAGCAAACAATCGAAGCTTTTGGCAAAATTGACGTATTTTTCAACAATGCAGGCTTAATGGTGCCATTCCGTTTAATTCATGAATATGATGAAAACGAGTATGATCGTATTATGAATGTAAACGTGAAAGGTGCATTTTTCGGCGTAAAATATGTGATACCACATATGCTTAAAAATGGCGGCGGAACAATTGTGAATACCGTTTCTTCAAACTCTTACAAGCCAACAGCATATAACGGTGTCTATTCAATGTCGAAGCACGCGGTAAATGCTTTAACTAAATCAATCGGTCAAGATTACCAAGAGAAGCAAATTTTTGCTGTCGGTGTAGCACCTAATGCGATGCTTACGAATATAGCAGCAAATGCAACAGTAACAATGAACGAAGAAATCGGCAAAGCGATTTTCGTCACTACACCACCAAACATCGCAGCAACGCCAGAGGAAGTAGCAGATGCAATGCTGTTCGCAATGAACAATAGCAAAATGTTAAACGGCTCAACGATTAACTGCGCTGGTGGTCAAATCTTTAACTAATGTTGCAAGCAAACATTGCGAAGGAATCACTCAGGCTGAAGCAGCATTATGGCTTATGTAAGAGCAATCTTCATTTGTACTAGGACAAACATTAAATGTTGATGGTAGTTGGACAGTCAACTAACTAAATCAACAATATAATCAACTGAAAATCAAAATCAATAAAACTTTCATATACAAAATATCATTCAACTATTAAAGCAGCTGAGATTAAAATGAAATCTTAGCTGCTTTAAGTTTGATCTTGAATTTTCAATATATATATTAGATGACAGGTGAAACCATTACTTTAGCATCTTCTTCTGTAAAGAATTAGATTTAAACGGATTTTTTTGTTACTGATTTGGTCATCATTACTGCCTCTCCTAGTTAGATTAAATAACACTTGTCAATAACTAAGATAGTACAGCCTGAATATTATCGCCTGTTCAAAGATTCCACTTACCTCTCGGCGACACATCTGTATACTTATTTTTTTAACTCTTCGTTTACAAACTGCTGTATACGAGCACCGATCGCATCCCGTACTTGCTGGAACACTGCCCATTTTTCTTCCTCTGTACCCGTAGCTTTAGCGGGATCTTCAAATCCCCAATGCTCACGGCGCACACCTGGAGGAGTCCTTGGACACTTATCCGCCGCATCTCCGCAAAGTGTTACGACTAATGTTGCTTTGTTTAAAATATCTTGGTTAATTAAATCCGAAGTATGGTGAGAAATATCGATTCCTACTTCATTCATTGCCTTAATCGCATTGGGATTGACACCATGCGTTTCAATTCCAGCTGAATACACTTTCCAACCTTCCGGTAATAGCTTTTGTGCCCATCCGTCCGCCATTTGTGAACGGCATGAATTTCCTGTACATAAGAAATATAGTGTGTTTATTGTCATATTATAAACTCCTTTAAAAGATTCGTAATGTAATATAAAGTCCGATTAATGTAAAAATTAAGATCGGCACCGTTAACACAATCCCTGTTTTAAAGTACGTACCCCAAGAGATTTTCACACCCTTTTGAGACAATACATATAACCAAACCAGTGTCGCAAGTGACCCGATTGGTGTAATTTTTGGACCTAAGTCTGAGCCGATAACATTAGCGTAAATCAATGCTTCACGTAACGTACTATCCGTCGTCGTTTCTGCAATCGCTAAAGCATTGACCATCACAGTTGGCATATTGTTCATGACAGATGATAGAAATGCCGCGATAAAGCCCATTCCAACTGTAGCTGCAAATAAACCTTGCTCTGCTGTCCATTCAATTACACTAGCTAACATAGGGGTTAATCCTGCATTGCCTAGTCCGTATACAACAACGTACATCCCGATTGAGAAGAATACGATATTCCAAGGTGCCCCTTTCACAATGGCTTTTGTATCAACGACTGCACTTTGTCTTGCCATGACTAAGAAGAAAATCGCGATAACGCCTGCTACAAGCGAAACCGGTACACCAATAAATTCACTTGAGAAATACCCAACTACTAAAATTGCTAGTACAAACCAAGATAACTTGAACATTTTCATATCTTTAATCGCAAGTCGTGGTTCTTTTAACATTGATTCATTGTATTCACGTGGAATCGATTTGTTAAAGTAAATCAGCAGTACAACAATCGTTGCCGCAAGCGAGAACAAGTTCGGAATAATCATACGTGAAGCATATTCCACAAACCCAATATCAAAGAAGTCTGCTGATACGATGTTGACTAAGTTACTCACTACAAACGGTAAGCTCGTTGTGTCTGCAATAAAGCCACTCGCCATAATAAACGGGAAAATCATTTTTTCGCTAAATTGTAAATTTCGCACCATCGCTAACACTATTGGCGTTAAAATTAGTGCCGCTCCGTCGTTCGCAAATAATGCAGCCACAACCGCTCCAAGCAAACTAACATACACAAACATTTTTACACCATTGCCTTTTGCTGCCCGCGCCATATGTAATGCAGCCCACTCGAACAGACCAATCTCATCTAATACAAGTGAAATTAAAATAATTGCAATAAACGATAATGTGGCATTCCATGTAATATCTATTACTGTCCCGACATCGTTAAAATCGACCACACCAACAAGTAATGCAACGATTGCTCCAGCCATTGCCGACCAGCCAATATTCAGTCCTTTTGGCTGCCAGATGACAAAAATCAGGGTAATGATAAAAATGAGTGCCGAAATAACAAACATATTCATATTTTAGCCCTCCACACAGTCACTGTTAATTTTACATCCACATGTCGAATCCTCATTAATTGAAGCAAGTATATTTTGCATTAACGAAGTTTGATTTTCATGAATACGGTAATGCTTCCACGTCCCGACTTTACGTTCTGTAATAATGCCAGCTTCCTTTAGCTTTCGTAAATGCTGACTCACAGCAGGCTGTGAAATTTTAAGGACGTCCGTAAAATCACATACGCATACTTCCCCTTTTTTCAGACAGGCTAAAATGCGTAAACGATTGGCGTCCGCAACAGCCTTCAACTGCTTTTCCATTAAATCGAGCTCCATCATATCCCTCCATAGCTATATAATAATATGCTTATATTATGATTAAAAAATAAATCACTATATAATGATATGCTTATATTATGTTATGACCATTATTTTTGCAACCCTATTATTTACTATTGCATCAAAGAAATGAGAAAACAGTTCAGTTCGCAAATCCTTTTTTTAGATAAAAAAGACTCACTTTAGAAAAACGTTGATTAAAAGTGAAAAGGGCTTCCATATTCCGGAAGCCCTTTTCATTATTCTTTTACTCTTATAAGCCGTAAACTATTTAGCGATACCAAAAGTGTGGCTCCCATATCTGAAAGTATGGCAATCCACAATGTTAACCAGCCGGGTATTACTAAAAGTAGCGCAAGGAATTTAATACCTACCGCAAAAGCAATGTTAACCTTAATAACATTTAATGCTTTTCGGCTTAACTTTACAGTGAATGGCAGTTTCTTTAAATCATCGCCCATTAAGGCAACATCAGCGGTTTCTAATGCTGTATCGGTACCAGCACCACCCATCGCAATACCTACTGTAGAAGCTGCTAACGCAGGTGCATCGTTTACACCGTCGCCTACCATCGCTACATTGCCATACTCAGCTCTTAATTTTTTTATAAAACTCAATTTATCTTCAGGCATTAAGTCGGCTTGTATTTCTGATACCCCAACATAGTCACCTATTGCCCTAGCAGTTCCTTTATTATCACCCGTAAGCATGATTGTTTTTTGAACGCCAAGTTGATGCAATTTATTAATTACCTCTTTGCTTGATTCACGGACTTCATCAGCAACAGCAATAATTGCAAGTATTAATTTTTCAGTTCCAATTACCATTACAGTTTTACCTTGATTTTGAAATTCGGATTGTGACTGAAATTTATCGAGTCCATTTCCTTAAATAGTTGGGGACTACCAATATAATAAGTTGTTCCCTTAATTGTACCCTTAACGCCTTTCCCTGTAATTGAAGTAAAGTCTTCTACTACAACACCCGTAAAAGAAATTGAATCATTTTCTGCTTTTTTAACAATTGCCGATGCAAGGGGGTGTTGGGAACGATTTTCAAGCGCCGCAATCACTGCAAGTAAATCTTCTTCATTTATATTATTTTCAGTCATTTTATAATCTGTAACAACGGGAATACCTTTTGTTAAAGTCCCTGTCTTATCAAATGCGATTGCTTTTAAAGCGCCCATTTCTTCTAAATAAACGCCACCTTTAATAAGGACACCCTTATTAGCTGCATTTCCGATTGCCGAAACAATAGAAATAGGTGTAGAAATGACGAGTGCACATGGACAACCAACTACTAAAACGGATAATCCTTGATAAACCCAAGTTTCCCAACTACCATCAAAGAAAAGAGGTGGCACTACTGCAACTAAACCTGCGATCAGCATAATAATGGGTGTATAATACTTTGCAAATTTATCTACGAATGCCTGTGAAGGTGCTCGTTCAGCTTGTGCTTCCTCAACTAATTCAATAATTTTTGAAATGGTTGTATCTTCGACTAATTTTGTTATTTTAACTTCAAGTAAACCTTCTTCATTTAATGTACCTGCAAATACTTCATCATCTACTGATTTACCGACAGGAACTGATTCACCCGTAATAGCGGCCTGGTTTACAGAAGAATAACCATTTACGACAACACCATCCATCGCAATTTTTTGACCAGGTTTTACAATCATGATGTCCCCGACTGTGGTTTCTTCTACATGAAGCATTAATTCTTGACCATTTCTTCTAACGAGGGCCTCTTTTGGAGCGATATCCATTAATGAGCGAATTGATTGTCTTGCTTTCTCCATTGAATAGCGCTCGAGTGCTTCGCTGATCGCAAAGAGAATCACAACAATCGATGCTTCTGCCCATTCACCGATGAACGCTGCACCAATTACAGCAACTGTCATTAAAGTTTTCATATCAAAATCAAGACGACGCAAGTTTTGGAAACCGACTTTAAAAAGAGAGTATCCGCCAATAACAATTGATGTGATAAACAATAACGAAGTGATGAGATTATCTTCCCCGTTTATAAACTGTGAAAGATAGCCAAAGACAATAAATAACCCGGCATACATTAAAGTACTGTGCTTTTTATAAAAAGGTACTTTTACCTCTGTAAGTCCATTATTCCCATTCGTATAATTGCCTTCTTCGCGAACAGGCTTATCAGGAATCACTTTCAGATTCTCAAAAGCACCTGCTTTTTCTAATTCCTCGATTGTCGCATCCCCATACACGCTAATTTTCGAAGCGCCAAAATTCACCTTTGCTTCCTGAACCCCACTTAGTTCTTTTACATTGCGCTCAAACTTCCCTGCACAGTTTGCACAGGAAAAACCCTCAACTCTAAATACCTTTTTATCCATTAATGAGTCCGTTGAATTATTCAACTTGAACACCTGCCTTTTGATGGGCAAATGCTATTTCAATGAGTTGTTTTACATGATCGTCATCCAATGAATAATAAACTAATTTCCCTTCTTTACGGTATTTAGCTATTCCGAGATTTTTAAGTAGTCTTAAATGATGTGAAGCTGTAGCTGTAGTTGCTCCTACAATATTGGCAACGTCACAAACACACAGTTCATTTTGTGACAATGCATAAGCAATTTTAATTCTTGTATCATCTGATAAGGCTTTGAAAATTTTGGCTACTTCTATTGGGTTTTCCATAGATAATTTCTTTTGAATCCAGACGACATTGTCCTCATTTATACACGTGATTTCACACACATCATTTGCTTTCTGCAAAGTATTCACCTCTATATTCTAATATACGTTTGATTGTATATATTAGGTTATGCTTCTTCATCTAAATAGTCAAATGAATATTTGAATGAAGTATCGATGTTATTCGACAATAGAATAAATTGCATTATCCTTGATTTAAAGGCAAATTTGTATAAAGAGATTTACTCCAGGGTAGACTTTTTAAAGAAAAATCTGGAGGTGCGTTTAACGTGTTAGAGAAAAAATTAGCTCTTCATGAAACAATGGAATTTCATGAAGTTATAAACTTTATGACAACTAGTTTACTTAAATCGAAGTTAAGTCAAGGTGTTGTCTTTGATGATGATTTAAGGGCTTTATTAGATAAAAATGTGAAATTATCTACCCCAGCACTTGCCGCAATGGTTAAGCTCTACTCTAAATCGGAACTGGTATATTAGGAGGTCAAATTTATGGAAGACTATTTAGATCCAATCAATTCAATCGGAATGCCTGAACTAACGGATTCGGGAGTTGCGCTTGAGTTTTTGCTTACAACAAAGACGGGAATTCGAAATCTTTCAATCGCCTTAACCGAAACAGCTTCCCCAGCACTGCAAAAAATCATGAGAACGCAACTCAATGTGATGATTGATCTATATTTTGAGATTTCTGAGCTTATGATGAAAAAAGAATGGCTGAAGCCTTATCATCTAGAAGGTCAAAAAGAGTTGGATATTAAATCTGCTGAAAATGCGATAAGTATTGCACAGTTGGATTTATTTCCTAAGAGCATGAACCGCAAAGGAATGTTCCCTACCCCACCAAAAAAGTAAACGGAAACGAGGGATTTTTTAATGAAAGCTGTTACTTTTCAAGGTATAAAAAATGTTGAGGTCAAGGAAGTAAAAGACCCTAAAATTAAAAAAGCCGATGATATTATAATCCGTCTAACAACAACAGCTATTTGCGGATCTGATTTGCATCTGATGCATGGAATGATACCAAATATAGGCCAAGATTATGTCGTTGGGCATGAACCAATGGGAATTGTAGAAGAAGTCGGCAAAGATGTGACGAAGGTTAAAAAAGGTGACCGGGTTGTCATTCCTTTTAATATTGCCTGTGGTCAATGCTGGTATTGTAATCACGAGCTGGAAAGTCAATGTGATAATGCAAATGACAATGGTGAAATGGGCGCCTACTTCGGCTATTCAGATACAACAGGCGGTTTTCCTGGAGGACAGGCAGAGTATATGCGTGTTCCCTATGGCAATTTCCTCCCTTTTAAAATTCCGGAGAAATCTGAAGTTCCTGATGAAAGTCTCGTTCTCCTTGCCGATGCTGCCTCTACTGCTTTTTGGAGTGTAGAAAATGCCGGTGTGAAAAAAGGAGATACGGTTGTTATTCTTGGTTGCGGACCTGTTGGGCTATTGGCGCAAAAATTTACTTGGTTAAAAGGTGCAGAAAGAGTAATCGCAGTTGACTATATAGGATATCGTCTTAAACACGCAAAGAAGACAAACAAGGTCGAAATCGTTAATTTTGAAGACCATGAAAATTGTGGTGAATATTTAAAAGAGATTACAAAGGGCGGCGCGGACGTTGTCATTGATTGTGTCGGGATGAGCGGAAAAATGACGCCATTAGAGTTTCTGGCAAGTGGTATAAAACTGCAAAGTGGTGCTATGGGAGCGATTGTGACCGCCAGTCAAGCAGTACGCAAAGGAGGAACAATCCAAATTACCGGTGTTTATGGTGGCCGGTACAACGCTTTCCCACTCGGTGACATCTTCCAACGCAATGTAGCAATACGCACCGGACAAGCCCCTGTCGTGCATCTCATGCCTCATGTCTATAACTTAATCGCTGATGGTAAGGTGAATGCAGGTGATATTATTACACATGTCCTCCCACTTGAAAAAGCAAAACATGGCTATGAAATATTCGATACAAAGCAAGATGACTGTATAAAAGTTGTTTTAAAACCTTAAATATAAGTATTTGGTACTTTTGTAACTACTCTTTGCAAAAGTACTTTTTTATTATAATAATTACCTTCTCTCCACCTACTTATCACGAGAATAAGCTTCAGCCACCCCTTTAACAATTTAACGCCTTCTCCCCGAAAAGGTATTTACAATTAATTCGACACATTTTATATAAATTCCATTAAATATATCAATTTATTAATAAACATTTGCTCTACATAAAAATATTACCAGTATTATTATCCTACAATAACTAGTAATATATATATAGAATCAAAAAGGAGGATTTACCGCGTTGAAGAAAGCATTTAAACTTGGTTGTGGCGGGTTTTTAGCCCTTATTATATTAATAGTAATCATTGCAGTGTTCAGTGATGGAGAAACATCTGAAGTGGATTCAGATACAAAAGTTGAAGCGACAACTGAACCGAAAGAAAACGCAGCAGATACAAAAGAAGCTGTAAAAGAAGAGCCAAAAGAGGAAGCAAAAGAAGATAATGTACCGCGCGAATATAAATCTGCGTTGAAAAAAGCTGAAATGTATGCGGAAACAATGCAAATGTCTAAAGCTGGTATTTACGATCAATTAATTTCGGAGTATGGAGAAGGTTTTCCTAAAGAAGCTGCGCAATATGCAATCGATAAACTGGAGTTTGACTGGAAAGCGAATGCATTAGAAAAAGCAAAATCATACGCTGAAACAATGGCAATGTCTGACTCTGCTATTTATGATCAATTGATTTCCGAATACGGAGAAAAATTTACGGCTGAAGAAGCACAGTATGCAATTGATCACTTAGAATAAAATGAAAGCCTTCCTTCGAATTGATGGAAGGCTTTTTTCGTTAAAGTTCATCGATTTTCTTAATGACCGTTTTTAACAAATCAATTGAACGGACAGGATCGCCCTTATACTGCAGGCTGTGATCCGCTCCTTCCAGTAGTCTTGACACCAGTTTTGGATTATTGGCGAATTGACGATATCTTTCCGCATTATAATGCGTGTCATCATCCCCAATAAAACATAAACTTTCGTTACGGCTGTGTAACATTGATTCAAAAACATCATCTCGATTAAGAAGCGGCGTTAACCATACAGCCTTTGCATTATAAAAGATTTCTTTGTCTAACAATGAAGCCATAGCAATCGTTCCTAGAGACTTTCCAACAAGATAATAGCCATCATATGAGTTCTCTTCTAAAACTTTATCAATGACTGTACCTACATCATGTTTAATCGCTTCAACGAGCTCATCCATAGTGAAGGAATCATAAAACTTATCGTTATACGTATAATTCACCTGCAGCACATCCACCGATTTATGTGAAAACACACCCGTCGAATAATGAAGAAGTGGTGCTTGCGCGGTATAGCCAGCTCCAGGAAGCAAAATCGCCAATTTTGAGACATGCTCATCGGTACTTAAAACAGTATAATCAATATCCTTACCTTTATAACCTTTGATAAAATCTGTTTTAACTTTAAACATATATAAAACCCCTCCTATAAATTATTTATTACTTGGTTCAGTTGCATTTTGATCGACATCAACGGTCCATGAAACAATTGTTGTACTGTCCCGTACACCCTTTGCTTCAACCTCCTTTAATAGCTGCCTTACAGAATCGTTTGGAGACTGGGCATGGTCAAATACATTCATAATATCCTTCGGGTTATCAAATGTAGTATGAGGACATTCCGTTAGTCCGTCCGTTGTCAAAAACAGCTGATTCCTTCCTTTTCGCAATTCTCTGCGACCCGTACTGTAACACGGCACATCCAATTCAAATGTATTGACACTCCCGATCCACTCGTAGAAATTTCTTTGATTTAACTGATATTGCTGCATTTCAGCCAATTCGGGATGAAATAAATGAAAAATACAGTCCCCAACTGAAAACCACCAAATATATTTGTCTTTCCTTAACACGATCAGACATGCCGTTTCCCCTTGTACTTCACGGCAACGGGCTAAAAAGAGCGGATTTTGAAAAATATGTAGGATATGATGATCTAATTCCAGAAAAGCTTCAGAAAGTGGCTTGTTAAAAATTGAAGTCAGATTATGTTCTTCTTTCGTAAAAGTTTCCACGACAAGTTCGGCACTTTCCGCACTGTTATGAGCATCCAAAATCATGACAAATTCCCAATTCTGTTCTTCATTCACCCAGACGATACAACCATCCTCGTTTTTATATTGCCCTGCTGATGAATTGCCGCCAAACCGTCCAATTGTAAGATTCTTGAATTGCTGAATGTGCGGTAAATCAACAAAATGCGTTTCGCTCCCTACCCAACTGAATTTGAACATTTCTACTAACCTCCTTATACTCTTTATAGATTTCCATAGTATAGCACCAATAAAATAAATTTGTAAAATATGGAATATATCTAAGAGGAAAAGGTAGGAAGTTTGCCACTTTATATAACAAAAAAGCAATCGGTTCCCCGATTGCTTTCATCATTTTTTTATTAAACTTCTACACGGTAACGCCAATTTGCGTGTTTAACATCCTCATAATTGATATACGCAACACTTGCTTCAATGACGTCGTTTAAATTCAGGCTATGATCCTTTGCAAATTCTTTCAGGCTATCCAGTAATTCTTTATCGCATGTCGTCCGGAATTCGATGCGATCTTTAGGCCGGTTTTTTTTGTCGTAAACGATTGAACCGGATTCGATTAAATTACTATAACCATTTTCCAATAAATAACCGATATGTGTGTCATATTTTTCGGCAAGGTTCTTTAAACTGTTAATAATTGCCGCGCTCATTCGCGTTTTGTACCGGATTCTAGATTCATCCGTTGTTTGAATCAGTTTCCCATTATGTATCTTCCACATTGTCATTCTCCTATCAGCAATTCGTTACGTATATTATAGCCATTATTGCACAAAAGAAAACACTCCTTATGGCATAAGGAGTGAAAGGCGTAAAGTTGCGGTCGGTATTGCCTATTAAGTTGTAATGTTTCGTACGTTAGTTTAACATCATATAAAACGTTTGAGCTGAAATTTTCAATGGTATATCTCAATTCGTGTATGCATTTCGCTCGCCTAACTTTTGCTGGCATCTTTCGAAAATCTTCGTTAAAGCATTTTTGTTCATTAATTGCCTAAAATAAACTGTGAATGTTGCTTTATAAACGCATACAACGAAGCTAATAGAAATCATCATATAAACAATCTAAACTAGTGGTTAACTTACATCTACTCTTCAGTGACCGCAACTTTACTTACAAGTAATATACCACGTCAAAACATCCTTAAACCTAATTTGCGAACTTTTTTTTCGGAATTTCAATGATTCAAGTATATAATAGTAGGAACGGAGGTGTCTTAGCATGCTAAAAATTAAAAAGATCGAGTTTATTAAAGTTCTGTATGATGACGCATTAGCGCAAAATATCTTTTCAATCGCGAATATTACGTTTTCAAATAGAAATCCGATTCAAGGAGCCCTCCTCTACTGGCAGCAAAATGAATCAAAGGAACCTTATACAAAAGAAGGCGATTACAAGTTTTTCTATGACTTGGCAAAAGCGCAATATTTTGCTGCTGTAAAGTTTCCGAAAGACTGTGAATTAACACGGGATGAACGCCAGGAACTTGCCTATATCTTACTGGAAGAGCGCGGAGCAATCGGGACGTATAGTTTTGTTTCGACGAAGCCAAAAGCAACTTTCCATTTAAATAGTGCTTTTCAGGAAATTCCGTTCCCTGCACAGTTTTCGGTAGATGATTTTAATGATCTGTCCATTGTGAAACAAATGGAATCGAATGATGAAACTGTTTACGAGCAGCTTCCATATGACCGTGTATTTTTAGAAGCTTACCGAAACTGGTGCCATCAAGCAGTCCAGTTGCATCCTTCCCGCTTGACGGCTTATTTTCAATACTTGCCGTCTACGTATGTAAGTTATGCGAACCCGCTTCTATCAGAGCAGTTTATAATCGATTATTTGCCCGAAGTGGATCTGGAAGCACTCCAGTATAACAAGCCTGTACTTGCGCGGTTGTCGATGTCCTTTAAACGTTATTTAGTAACAACATTAATGGCCAACAAAAAGCGTTTGAATCCGGATTTTGTCGATCAACTGGATGACTTCATTGAAAGCAATGTCTTTTATAATTCATTTGAGCTTATTTATTTACCGGAAGCCGATGAAATCCCGGATATGGATATGCAGCTTTTCGAATATGACCGAGGTTCGTATAAATGGTCTGGCAGTGAGCATTTAGTGAAAGGAATTCCGTCACTAGTCAGTCAGAAGTATAACCGGTATGGGGACCGACGATTAACAAATGCCGAAATGGATAAAAAATTTAAGGCATACAGTGACGAACAAAAACAGTTATTTACCGCAATTGCGGAGCTGCATTGGCTGAATAAGTACAAAAATGAGCTGGATTGGTCTTACATTTGCCAATATAATGTGCATTTAACGGAACAATTTTTAACGGCGCATATCAATTATGTCGATTTCAATGCGCTGGGCCAAAACACGGATATTGCAGTAAATGAGGATTTTTTATCGACCTATTTACACCGGTTTAACCATCAAAAAGCGGTTCCGTTAATAATCTCTCATTTAACAGAGCAGTTCTATTTAACACATAAAGATGAAATCAAAGTCGATCTCGATTTGCTGTATAAATATATGGACAATATCGATGAGGAAGAGTTTTTGCGAATTGAAAGTTATTTGCTTGATTAATAAAGGGCTGCTTTGTAACTCGATTACGAAGCAGCCTTTTTGATTTACAAAGAGCCAAACAATAAAAAAAATCAATCTACAACGGATTCGTAGATTGATTTAATACATTAGATTAAGTTGTAATTTCATAAACACCTCGATGCAGCATGGCGTAATTTGCACATATGTGGGACATTTCCATCGTCAGATCTGGCTGGATATAGTGGATGTTCACGAGTTCGATTGAATGAATCGGCATTACATCCTTATAATAAACTGTTTCGGTTTGAGGGCTAATCATTTTGTCTCATCTCCTGTTCCATTGCATAGCCGTTGTACGCAAGTAATTGCTGATAGGAAAGCTGATTTACGTAATACCGGAAATTCAATGGCTGTAATCCAAACTGTTCACACTTTTCTACATACATTTGATACCCTTTTTCAAAATAACTCATTGTTCTTCTCTCCTTTGTTATATAACAGTTTTTATTTGTAAATTAAATATATAACAGTTTAGAGACAGTGTCAATGAATTATCTGAATCTTTATTTTACTTTCGGAAATTTTCGACAAGGGTTTTTATCAGGAATCCGCAGTAGACAATCATTTCATCTTATCGACATCTTTGTTACCATAGGAGGCGGGAGGAATTAGATGAATCTTATTTATAAAAAACTAATCGATTTTGGCGTAAATACAATAGTTGCTGAGTATCTCTCAGTGGGAATCATGATTATTTTTATCGTGCTCCTTTGTTTATTGGCAAACTTTATAACTAAAAAGATTGTCATCAGATTTATTACACATATTGTGAATAATAATAAATATACGTGGGATAACATCCTTTTAGAAAAGAAAGTATTCCACAAGTTATCTCATATCGTTCCGGCGATTATTATTTATCATTTTGCTGAAGCTTTTACGTATCAGGACCTCATTGAAAAAGGGGCCACTACGTATATCATCATCGTCGTAATAAGTCTAATAGGCAGTTTATTGAATGCTGTTCATGATATTTATCAAACATTTGAAATTTCCAAAGTTCAGCCGATTAAAGGTTATATTCAAGTAGCGAAAATTATTGTCTATGTACTAGGGATTATATTAATCATTGCGAACTTAATTGGTAAAAATCCACTAATTATCCTAAGTGGACTTGGTGCACTGTCAGCTGTGCTGCTGCTCGTTTTTAAAGACTCCTTATTAGGTCTTGTCGCAGGGATTCAATTAACATCTAATGATATGGTCCGTGTAGGAGATTGGATTGAAATGCCGAAATACGGCGCAGACGGTGATGTCATTGATCTTTCATTAAATACCGTAAAAGTCCAAAACTTTGATAAAACAATAACAACGATTCCTAGTTATGCATTGATTTCGGATTCTTTTAAAAACTGGAGAGGTATGCAAGTTACTGGTGGCAGAAGGATAAAACGCTCCATCTTTATTGATACAACAAGTATCGCGTTTTGTTCTGAGGAAAAGATCAAGGAGTTGCGCAAAATTCATTATCTTACGGACTATATTGATACGAGACAACGGGAAATTACGGAATACAATATTAAACATCGTATTGATATTAGCCATCAGGTGAATGGCAGAGCACTGACAAATGTCGGGTTGTTCCGAACATATATTAGCAACTATTTAAAAAACCATCCAGGAATCCATAAAGATATGACAACGATGGTAAGACAATTGGCGCCAAGTGAACATGGGTTACCACTTGAAATTTACACGTTCTCAAACGATATCAACTGGGCAGTTTATGAGTCGATCCAATCGGATATATTCGATCATCTCTTTGCAATCGCATCCGAGTTTGACCTGAGACTCTTCCAAAATCCAACCGGAAATGATTTTAAAGCAATGAGCTCCATACAACTGAATAAAAATGAAGGCGAATTACATTAATTGATCGCTTAAAAAAACACCCGTTTTCTAACAAATAGAAAATGGGTGTTTTTTGGATTTTAACAGGATATGTGCCGATCTTCTTTCCTGATTAAGTCTTTTATATTTATTTAGTTTACATAATATTATTATTATAAATTATTGAATGGATTATTTTTAAGTACTTCCTGAATTTGTTCGTCTTCGATATGCGTATAAATTTGTGTTGTTGCTACACTCGAGTGGCCAAGAATATGCTGCAATGTTCGAATGTCCGCTCCGGATTTATACATCATGGTCGCGGAAGTATGTCGAAGTTTATGCGGTGTCAGCTTTTCTTTCGGTGACTGACTGTTGGCGTTGATCACTTTCACGATCCGTGCAATCGACTGTCTCGCAAAACGTGTCCCTTTTTGAGAAATGAACAGTGGTTCTTTCCCTTCCCCTTTATATGCATGTCGCTCCTGTAAATACTTTTCTAATGCATTTATACACGCATCATTTAAATACACATGCCGTTCTTTATTCCCTTTCCCGATCACCGTCAGCATTCGGCCATTGATGGAATCGATATTGAGTGAACACAACTCGGAAACACGAATACCGAGGTTCAGGAAAAAGACCATCATGCATTCATCGCGTGCACTGTACGACTGTATCTGTACAGCACCGATAAAATCCTTTGCCTCATTATAATTTAAATAAACCGGTTGGCGTCGTCCGATTTTTGGTGTTTCCAAATGTTCAGCCGGGTTTTCATTAATTAGGCGGCGCTTTCCTTTTAAATATTTGAAAAAGGATTTTAATGTTGCTACTTTACGAGCGCGGGCTGCTGAGGAGTTGCCGCGTTGTACTTCGCAATACTCCATAAACAAATATAAGTCTTCCAGAGACACTTCTTTAATTTGATCAACTGTAAACGTAGAAATGTCGATTGTATGTAAACGGTCTAACGGGATATCTTCTTCGATCGCTTTTAGAAAACGCATGAACAAAATAAGATCATATTCATATTCTTTTCGGGTTCTTTGGGACTTTCCCGTAATCGTTGTTAAGTAAATTAAAAAATCACGTAAAAATTTCGGCAGCTTCATTTTCGTCCAATCCCCTTCTATTTCGCTCTAATTATAGCATAAAAAATGTTCCCAAATTCATATTTGGGAACATTATTGCTAATTTAGTAGATTTAAGCGGTTTTTCGACAATAAATAGAAACATATGTTCCTGTTTCGCGATTTCGCTCTCAGACGAAGTGAAATGTCGAATCGTGTATAATGACCCGTGTCGAATCGTCTGAGATCGATTTCTGTCGAAGCCCTTTTTGGTTAAATTTATCGAATTTTGGGAATAGATGTTCCAGGAGGTGAAAGGATGAATTCGCTAAAAACCCACTATGTTTTTTATTATCCTTTCAATTATCGACAGTACGATTTTGAAAAGTTACAGCAAGTATTAAAGCGCAACAAATTTTATCACTTTACGATCGATGAAGAGGAATTTAACGAAACACTTTACGGACCCGATATTAAAGTATCCCCCCAATTGTTAACGCAATTCTTTTATCCTTTCATGGAAGAGAAATTATTGAATGACGAAATTTCCGTACGAAACTTCAACCGTTACTCGAAAAAAATCCAATGTGAAGGAAAAATGAAGACGGCATTCGATGAAATTCCATTTACGTTATTGAGTGCGGATATTAATCTGTGTCCATTTGGTATTGGAATTTTAGCGCTGAGAATTCAGTTGGCGGATAATGTCGATATGAATGCCGCGTTATCATTCGGTCATTTTTTTAGAGTGCTGCGGCCAAAAATTGATGAAGAGCTTGGTACGGAAATTTATTACGACAATTTTTTCTTTAATAATACAGATGAATTATTATTAAAAAAAATCGCCCCATTTTTGGAAAATTATTTTGTTGATTATTCATCAATTCACAAAAACATAAGCAAAATTCCATTTTTCGAAGATGAGCGCATGTATGTCAGTGCTTTTTTTCATATGGGAGAAGACGCGGAAATCGATGAACATTTACTGTATCGGGCAGGACAATTAAATGGTCGGGACAGCAAAGGGGGTCCTTATATTTCGAGTACAAATGAGGAGTATATCAAACGCTTTGTTGAGGAACATTGCTACGAAAGATGGGCACCAAAATTTCATATTATTACAACATTGCAAGGCCATATTCACCTATCATCCGTAGATGACAAAAGCATGTATAAAAATTTAAACAGCTTTCACTCAGTCTCTTACTATACATTGCTTATTCACTATTTTTATAAGCTGATGTTGTTAAAGCTCGTATTCGAACATAGTGAATTAAAGTTTTCAAAAGATAAGGATATTGTAAAGGAGTTAATCGAACAGATTACGAAGTTTGCATCGAGGTATTATTTTACTGAGGTATCGGCACGTACAGAGGGGAAGGAAATCTCGCACTATTTCAGGAAAGTATTCCGTATTGACGGACTATACCGCGAGACGAAAGAAACGCTAGAAGAACTGTACCGGATACAGGAAGACCGTTCAACAGACCGGTTAAATAAACTGATTTTTATTTTAACGATTTTCAGTATGATTTCCGGTATATACGGAATGAACCTTGTCATTGAAATGCTGGCAGAGCCATTTAAACTATCCGAAATTTTTAGTTTTACTTTCTTTGAATGGATCGCACTTATACTGATGGTTATCGGCTTACTGACGCTGGCACTGCTCATTTTAAACCAGGTTTATAAATATTCAATTAGCTATTACGGGAAAATAAACAGGCGACGACAACGCTAAAGGGGGTATGGGATGAGTCATTTGACTGTTCCCATATCCCCTTTTTATACCAACTAGACAAATAATGTAATTAGTTCCCCATTACGCTCGACTTTCCAGTTTGAAGAAAGCATTCCGCGAATGTGCTGTTCAGTGATCGGATCGACTTTTAATGATTGCAGACCGTTCCCTTCAGGCAGCAGTTCATACTGGTCATCGGAAATTTGAAAACGCATGCGCAGCAAGTTTTTCAAACCATTGATCGTTACAAATTTCACCTTATAGTTTCCTGCAAAAGCCCGTTCCATCTCTTCAGCCTTTTCATTCAATAAAATTTTCAAACTATCTGGATCTATATCATAAGTATCTGTTAATAGATACATTTCGTCATTTTCAATAAAGTGTTTAACTTGTTCAAATGTATAAGGATGAGTTTTTAATAATTCAATCGTATATGCTTCCATCATTGAAATTGCCATTGTATTCCCTCTCAATCTTTCATATTAATTACTAGCCGTTTTTCGGGAATCGTTGTTCTCGTTCAAGCAGGACGCCTTTTCTCGCATAGCCGAACTGCTCGTACAAAACTTTTGGATCCTCTTTTTTTGTTAATAGTTTTTGAATTGCGTGATAGCGCATATTGGTAGCGGTCACTTTAAATTGGAGCTGTTCGGACATCGCCTTAAAAATCCGTTCGATCGTTTTGACGGTGACCGGCTCCCCCATTTTATTACCGACACCGAGCCAAACATACGGTGACTGCTCCGTTAGCGGCATGAATTCAATTGTATGGCGTTTATAGTCCTCAAGCAGTTCGAGCAGTTTTTTTGAACACTGCAAAACACGGTAACTTTTCGAAGCCAGTACAATGATTTCTCGCTTTTCGGCATGGATATGCTTCCATTCCATCCGCACAAGTTCTGCTGGTTTAATACCAAGCTCCGCAATGGTAAAAACAATGACGGTATTGCGTAATGCAAGCCATTCATGTTCCTCATTTAACGCAATCTCATACTGTTTCGGCCAATAGGCTAATGCCCGATTAAATTGCTTTTCCTTCAGTACATTCAGTTCCGTTTCCTGCTTTGTCAACGGAGCAATGATTTCTTCGTTATATACGGAAATCACACCGCGCAGCTGTAAGAAAGTAAGGAAATGGCGAATGGATGCGAATTTGCGGTTGACCGAATTGAACGAAGGATACTTTTCCTGAATCATTTTTGAATAAAGTTGCAATGCTTCATTAATCTGATTCTCATGTTGAATGATTTCCGCGAATTGCTTTGCGTCCAATGTATATTGTTTCGTCGTATGAAAGGATTTATTTAATGACTTCAAGTAAGCTGTAAACGCTTTAACATACGGTTGGATTTCTTCCACATTTTTCGCCCCTTTCTTTATATTGTAACATGCGTAGTGGTAATAATTACACGGATTTCATACATGAAATTGCTGAATATTCGATATATTTACTTGAACCATCCGGAATGCATGTTATTGTATATTGTTTCGTCTATAATGACTATGTATACATAATTAAGGGGGACCATCAATGCAAGTACGTACGACAAGACTTGAAGCAGAAGAAGCGAAAATCATTTATCAGGAAACTGCGGGGCTCGCCATTATTACGATTCATCGCCCGCAACTTAAAAATGCATTAACGGCGAATATGTGGGATCAGCTTGCCAAAATTGCATTGGGTACATTGGAAAATCCAAAAAACAAGGTGCTGTTATTGCGAGGATCTGGCGAGAACTTTACAGCGGGCTCGGATATTAAAGAATTTAATTCGATTTCTCTGGAAAAAGCGGAAGAAGCCTTCGTGCATATGGAAAAAACGATTTCGACAATAGAAAACTTGCCGATTCCGGTGATCGGTGTCATTAACGGACCGGCAATGGGAGCTGGGCTGGAGCTTGCCCTTGCATGTGATATTCGTATCGGCTCGGACAAAGCGAAAATGGGCATCCCGGTCGGTAAGCTCGGCATTACTTTGAATAATAAATTCGCCAAGCGATTAGTCGATTTGGTCGGACCATCCGCAACGAAAGATTTTGTATTCACTGGACGAATGTATAAAGCAGAAGAAGCATTTAAAGCCGGAATGCTCAATTATTTAGTTGCCGAAAAAGATCTGAACCGTTTTGCAATCCGTATGGGTAAGCTTGTTGCCGGTATGTCACCTGATTCCTTATTAGCAGTAAAACGCTCGGTTAAAGAATGTGTGGATTCGGCCCCTGTATTATGGGAAGGATCAACACCATTTGTTTCCGAAAGAGACTTTTCTGAAGGTGTTCGTGCATTTGTTGAAAAACGTCAGCCGGTTTTCACAAGACAGCTTCCAAAACAATAAAAAAACTGCCTCCTTTATGCGAGGCAGTTTTTTCGTTAGGAATGCATCAAATTAAAGTTCCTTAATTAGACGCCATTCGTGCAGAATATACAAAGTCGTTTGAGCTGTTTTTAACAAGACGCTTGTCAAATGCTGTTGAATTGCCTGTAGTTCAATTGTTTTTTATTTAAGTTCTGTAACTGTAGCGAATTTCGACAAATCGTTCAACCACTAATCAAGAAAAATTTTGCCGGGGTTCATAATGTTGTTCGGATCAAATACCCGTTTAATCTCTTTCATCCACATGTAGGCAAGTCCGTGTTCTTGCTGTTGGTATTTTTTCTTACCATAACCTACACCATGTTCTCCCGTACAAGTGCCTCCAAGTGACAGGGCGTATTCAACGACATGTTCATTCAGTTCTTTTGCTCTTGCAATCTCTTCTTTACTTTCCATATCTACCATCAGCAATATATGATAATTGCCGTCTCCTACATGCCCGACGATCCCAGCGTCAATCTGCATGCTTTCAATTTTCTCGCGGGAATTTTGAATCGCGTCCGGCAATGAGTTAATTGGTACAACAACATCTGTAGACATCAGTTTTTTCCCTGGTGCGGAATGGATATATGTATAAGCCATGTTATGCCGAAGCTCCCATAATTGATTGCGCGCACGTTCGTCCTGTTCAAATGCCAGCTCAATACAGCCATTGTCGTTCAATAATTCAGTCGCAAAAATAACATCTGACTGCAAACCTGCCTCATTACCATGGAACTCCAAGAATAGCGTTGGAGTCTCGGGGAAATTTGTTCCGGAAGCAAAGTTTACTTTTTCAATACTTTGTTTATCGACAAGTTCCATTCGGGCCATTGGTATACCGGCTTGTTTTAATGAAACCACAGCATCGACCGCTTTCTGTATCGTCTCAAATGTCGCGCGGCCGGCAACAATGCTTTCCGGAATCCCGAATACACGCAATGTCAATTCAGTAATGACCCCAAGTGTCCCCTCGGAACCGACCATTAAACCATTCAAATGATAGCCTGAAGAAGATTTCGCGGCCAATCCTCCAGTATGGATTACATCACCATTTGCCAAAACCACTTCTAAATCACGGACTTGGTCACGCATGATGCCGTAGCGTACAGAAGTTGTTCCACTCGCATTCGTCGCAGCCATTCCGCCTAATGTCGCATCGGCACCCGGATCGACTGAAAAGAATAAGCCATATTTCTTTAATTCTTTATTTAGCTGGCTGCGCGTGACACCTGGTTGGACCTTTACAAGAAAATCTTCCGGTCTTACTTCCAATACGGCATTCATAAGCGATAAATCCAAAGAGATTCCGCCTTGATAAGGAATCACATGTCCTTCTAGACTTGTACCAAGACCAAATGGCACTACTGGAATGCGCTGTTCATTTGCAAGCGCTACAATTTCGCTTACTTCCTTTGGAGTTTTCGGGTAGACAACAACATCCGGTAAATGCGGTTCATGATAAGATTCATCTCTCCCATGTTGTGTACGTAACACTTCATTTGTTGTCACTTGCTCATGTGTTAAAATTTGCTGTAGCTGTTCCATGTAATTCATCTCATTTCCCCCTTATATTCTCATTGCAACTTTAAAAGATTTGATCCAATCAGTACTTAATAATTAGAATATACTTAATCATCTAAAAATAGAAACTACAAATTTATTATACAATATTCTCCATATAAAAAGAGCTGACATATACATGCCAACTCCTCTTATTACTATTCACTTGATTCCTTTTATTTGCACATGAATCGTTTCCGGTTCAATACCGAAATGCAATGAAAATTCCTGTGAAATTTCATTCTGAAGTTTATATAGATATTCCGGCACAACATAGGATACAGGTGACTTTAAATAAAGCCCGATTGTCATTTGCGGTACGCCGTCTGTTTGGATATTGGCTATTTCGAATTTTGCCAGTTTATCCTGTTTTTCAAGTACATGGTCCAACACGTCGGTAAATACATTCCGAGAAATATAAACACTATTTTGATGAAAATCCGGCTGGACGATCGTCGTTTCGCCAAGCTTAACTTGTGAAGAAGAGAAAATTTCCTTCCCCCGCTGAATAAGCCGTTTGAAAAAGTTCTGTTCTACTTGGCGGTACGGAACAGGCATAACATGTTTGCCCTGAATTTCCCGCACATATTTTGCAATGCGGATTTCCTTTTCTGTTCGGATATTATGGACATAGTGAAATTCATCGATTTCTCCTAGCTGTAACCGAGCTGCAATTCTTTTCGTCATTTTGTCGGATGTGCCGATCAGTAAAATGGATTTCACATCGTGGGAGCTAATCGCCTCCAGTACTTCCGATTTATGTATGTCATCATCCAAAATGGCGCGGCGCACTGCTTTTAACGTGTTTTTCTCAAATTTAGCGGATGTCCCCGCGATTTTTTCACCGTTTACGATCAATATACCGTCATCAATGATGGCTTCAATTTCATTGTCATGTGCAAATTGTAAAGCACTCGTACTCTTCCCAGTACCGCTTGGCCCACTTAATGAATAGATTTTCATCCTACACCTCTTAATCATTTATTTTCCTAAGAATAATATTTTCCAGTACCTATATTGCTATTCCATTACGGTTTCGTGCTTTATGCAGTGAATTAATTCTCTTTTCTGATTTCATCCCCATTATACGTGATGTGTGTGATAAAATGGTGCTTACAATTGAAAGTTTTAAGGAGTGTTAAAGATTGAATATCCAACCGTCTAAAAAAATGTCATTATTTGTGCCGGCTATATTTGGTGACTTAAAAAAACATGCAAAATTGCAAGAGCAAAAAGGAACGGTACTCATTGATTTAAGCCTTGGGAGCCCTGATATTGCTCCGGCGGAGAATTTACGCCAAAAAATGTCCGAGCTTACGGCACTCTCGTCTTCTTACGGCTATACTTTAACGGGTATTCAAACATTCAATGAAGCGGTATGTCGCTATTATAAACGAGTAAACAATGTTGAATTAGATCCGGAAACTGAAGTTGTCCAAACAATTGGCTCTCAGGAAGGTTTAGTCCATTTGCCAGTCGCATTCTGCGATCCTGGTGATATCGTACTTACTACAAACCCGGCATATGTCGCTTATGATGCAGGGATTCATTTGGCAGGTGCAACACCTTACTATATGCCATTAACTAAAGAAAATCAGTATTTACCGGATTTAACAGCCATTCCAGAAGAGATTCGCCAAAAAGCAAAATTACTAATTTTAAACTTGCCGGGTAACCCGGTACCAGCCATGCCATCGATCGCGTATTTTGAAGAAGTCGTGGCATTCGCGAAAAAGTATAATATTATCGTTCTGCATGATGCGGCCTATTCGGAATTTTACTTTAAGGGGGATGCCCCAATCAGCTTCCTTGCGATACCTGGTGCGATGGAAGTCGGTTTGGAAATCAACTCTTTATCGAAAAGCTTCAGTCTGGCTGGTACTCGTATTGCCTACATAGTTGGAAATGCACAATTAGTCGCGATTATGAAACAGCTGAAGTCGAACCTGGATTTTGGTATTTTTGAACCGATTCAGCAAGTAGCTGCTTTAGCGTTGGACAATGCCGAGCAAGTTACTACTGTACTGAGAGAAACCTTCTCTGTCCGTCATAAAACACTGATGGAAGGCTTAACATCAATCGGCTGGGAAGTTGCGCCAAGTGATGGCGGGATGTTTGTTTGGGCAAAATATCCGTATGATATTAAATGCATCGACTTTGCATATAAGGCAATTGAACAAACAGGTGTCGTGATGGTGCCGGGTACGGTATTTGGCACAGCCGGTGAAGGCTATATGCGTCTCGCATTAGTGCAGCCTGTCGAGCAACTGCAAGAAGCTGTTAAACGACTGTCCACAATAAAACTATAAACTAAAAGGCGTTGCTGTATGTAAGTATCAGCAACGCCTTTTCTTTTATTCAATGGCGCTATACGATATAACACCTTTTTCTTCGATTTCCATACCATCTAAAAATACAACGGTCGTTTGCAAGATGAGTTGCTCATCTTTACCGCATACCCAGCGTTCGTCTGGAATAATCTCAAATGGAATAATTTCACCATCTTTTGATCGGATCCCGCCAACTAACTGAAACGAGTGTTTGCCGACAATGGATAATTCGCCATCCAATTCTTCACAAAGTACTAGTAATGAAATGTAATCGATTTTATCCTCTTCATCCTCTGTATGTGATGTCACATAAACAGAACCATTTAATATATCTCCTTCAACAAGCTCTGTCTTTTCAATGACGGTCTCAACCTTCACGCCATTCTCTTCTAATGATGTTAGCCATTTGCTTAACATGTATACTCCTCCATTATAAATATGTAATTGGTAAAAAATTTTAAAAAGGGAGCGTGTTAAAAGTTTCGCTTTTAACACACCCCATCTTTACGTTATCCTGTTTAATGTTATTTCAATTCTTCATACAAATTCGTCTCGTCTGACTGAAAACGGTTGTAACGCAGTTTAAAGATTCGATAAGTATGTGAAATGAGCACTTTTATTAAAGCATAACCAGGAATACCTAGCACGACACCAGGGACTCCAAATAAAGAGCCAGCTGTTAATAATACAAAAATAATTGTAATAGGATGGATACTTAATGATTTACCCATAATCTGAGGGGATATAAACTTCCCTTCAATTAATTGTACAATTGTCCATACAATAGCTAACTTTACTAACAGCCATGGTGAATTCACAATCGCGATAATTGCAGCAGGTGTAGCTGCAATGGCGGGTCCCAAATATGGAACAACACTTGTGATCATTGCCAGGAAGCCAAGTAATAAAGCGTACGGCATTCCGATAATTAAAAAGCCGATTGTCATCATGACACCAATACAAAACGATACTAAAATCTGGCCTTGTATGTAGGAGCTAATTTGCTTGTCCATATCATGCAATACATCTCCAATTCGCTCACGCATACGCGGTGGGAATAGAAGTAAGATGAAGCGCGGCATTTTATCGCCCTCATATAATAAATAAAATGTAATAAACGGCACAATGACCAGCGATAAAATGATGCCTGTAACAGTTGATAGGAAACCTGTTATCCCAGAGGCTACACCAGTAGCTAAACTACCTAACGTTACTTTTACCGTTGTAATAAAACTATCTGTAAAGTCCGTTAGAATCTGATTGTAGTCAAAGTTTATTTTTTCGAAATACTCACTGAAATGAGAGTTATTTAAAAATGCTAATAAATCATTTGCAAGAGCCATTAAAACTACAGGGAATTCTTGCACTAAGTTTGTAAACTGATCACGTAAAAACGGAAAAACAAGTAACACAAGTAACGTGATCAAAGCAATTACTATAATATACAAAATTAGAATCGCCAATGCACGCGGCACTTTCCATCTCACTAAAAGCTTCAATGGCGGGCGTAATAAGTAAAACAAGATGGCCCCTAGTACACCAGGCAATATGATGACTTCAAATAATACATGTAACGGCTCGAATATAAAGGAAATTTTATCGTACACGAATACCGTACAGCCAACCAATAAGATGATCACTAATAAGAATAATAAATTTTTACCACCTAAAAATCGAATAAATTTAGAAGAGAAAAATTTAGACGTTTCCTGGGGTAATGAATTCATTTTATTCATTTCATTTTTTCTTTCCAAAAGACCACCTCAATATTTCAACAATATTTAATTTATACTTTATTTTAGCATGAATAACGAATGTACATATAATGCTTACTCGTTTAAATTTAAAAAATCATGTAAAATTTGCGAATTTTTCGCTATATCGATTTCCAGTACTTCCCCTGCATGTCGGTACTTGTTAATTTTGTAAGTACCCTCTGCTGGAATCGTCATTTTTTCAACATTGATTTCACCGCCAGACACGGCTTTTAATGCAGTTGTCAGCTGGTCTTTACTTGTTAAATCTGTCGTAATGTAACCTTGAGTAGCACCAATGAATTTAGGGATATTCGCTACGTTTTTCGGTGAAAATAGCTGATCCTTTAGAGCTTCAATTACCTTTTGCTGACGTGCCACACGTCCAAAATCACCTTCAGCATCACTTCGGAAACGGGCATAGCCGAGCAGTTCTTTACCGTTCAGATTTTGAATGCCTTTTTTAATTTCCACATAAATTAATCCGCCCATATCTTTTTCAACATCCATTTCAATACCGTTTGGAGCTAAAATATCAATTAATGTTTCAAAGCTTTTAAAATCAATCATTGCATAATGATGGATTGGTATATCGAACATATTATTTAACGTTTCCTGAAGTAACGGTACCCCGCCTAAATAATAGGCCGTATTCAGTTTATATGATTGATAACCAGGTATGTCCGCATAAATATCACGCATAAATGATACGAGCTTCATATCATTTGTTTTTCTATTCCAGGAAAGAAGCATCATCGTATCGGAACGCGATTTTTCCTCCCCTCGAGTATCAACACCTAAGATTAAATAATTTTCTATAGTCGGGTGATTATCATTTGGTTCAAAACCTTCTACTTCAATTTTTTTATCGCTAGCCAAGTTCTTCCCCTTATTATATTGTACATAGCTATATCCAATTACACTTAAAAGTAAAAGAAATACAACTACGAATAGTAATCGCCCTTTACGCATTTTTCTCTTTCGATAGCGCGTTTGTCGCGTCTGTTCTTCCATTCCTACAACTTCCTTTCTATTTCTGTGAAGTTTAGACGATTTACATTAAATTTAGTTGCAAATTACTTATAGTATACCATTTTATGCACATTTTCTTCCTAACTAATGAAATGTCCGCATATCTTTTTTCTTTATTTTTATTACGCGACACATTATTATATGCTATTAAAAGATTAATAAATTGAAAGTCATTCCTTATCCATGTTAGAATACAGCATATTTAACAGCTATATTGAAATAAAGTACAGGTTGAATATGTGTACTGGTTTATGAGGAGTGATTCAAAATGGAGAAGGCAACATTTGCAGGTGGGTGTTTTTGGTGTATGGTCAAACCTTTTGATCAATGGGAAGGCATCGAAAAAGTAACGAGCGGTTATATGGGTGGACATGTGGAAAACCCTACATATGAAGATGTAAAACGTGGAGACACTGGACATGTGGAAGTTGTCGAGATTGAATTTAACCCGGAGATTTTCAGCTATGAAAAACTATTGGATATATACTGGATGCAAATTGATCCGACAGATGCTGGCGGTCAGTTCCACGATCGCGGTGAGTCTTACAAAACAGTGATTTTTACACATAGTGATGAACAGTATGCGGCGGCAATGCAGTCGAAGCAAAATTTGGCGGAAAGTGGACGATTTAAAAAGCCGATTGTAACTGAAATTAAACAGGCAGAAACTTTTTGGCCAGCGGAAGGTTACCATCAGGATTATTACAAAAAAGAAGAATCACATTATCAAGAAGACCGTGCAAAATCCGGGCGCGATGAGTTTATTGATGCTCACTGGAAAGAGAAAGCTAATCATTCTGAATAAAGAAACGTACCATTCGATATTTCGAGTGGTACGTTCTTTTTTGTATAGTGTTATTGAAGTTAAATGAATATTTCATTGAAAGCTTTGTAAATAAATTTCTTGTAAATCGTCTCGGGAAAGTCCTCTACACCATTTTTCGCAAAAATGATATCACGTTTTGCGGCTACTGCATCATTTTCATAGTATGAAGCTAATGCCCGTACAGCAAAGAACTGATAATATTTAGCCAAATCAATGGGATGGTGTAAGTAGTCAGGAATGGTTAAAGCAGTACCGATTTGGAGTGCTTTCGAGTAGTTTTGTAATTTAAATTCCGCATACATCTCTTCACCGATGAAGATAGGATTTTTAAATAAAAATAAGTAATCCTTCAGTTTTGTTTTATAAAGATTAATTTCCGGAACGATTTGTGCGTAGTTCTTTTCAACAATGTTCATATAATGCAGCTTGCTGTATAAATAACGTACCGATATCGCTGGATCATCAGCAAACTCCGATAAAAGCATTAATTTTTCTATGTACTCTTTACTCTTGTTAATATCCTCATTCGCAATCGATTGAATAAATAACAAATGATAAAAGCGGTCCATACGATAAAATATTTGCTTCTTTTTAGCCATGTTTAATGCCTTTTGTAAATAGTGTTCAGACATGCTAATATCATCCGCTGCTGAATAGGAAATCGTTAAATTATAGTACAAATCAAGGATTACCATAGGGTCCATCATTAGCTCATATGGTTCGATACGTTTTTCACCTTGCTTTAAAATAGCTAATGTTTCATTGTAATTCCGCTGATCGATTGCAGCCTGGCATAAATAAAAATAACAACGAAGCATTCGACTATATGCATGGATTTCTTCGTACTGATCGATAAACTTCCAATATTCGTCGAGTGATTTGGCCTTGTTAATTGTACGATTCATTAAAAAATAAACTTCTCTTAAACGAATTTGTTCATAGTTCGTGCCTTGAATTTCCGATAAATAAGGTTCAATTTTTTCGATTATTTTAATCGTAAGTGATTGAAGCTCTTTAGGGTCGCGTATGAGCTTTCTTCGCTCTACATCTTCTTCGATTGTAGTGTACAAGTTTCTGAGCATTGTAAGTGTCCCGTCATCCAGAAGATAATCGACATCGACATTTAATCTTTTGGCAATAAAACGTAGACTTTCCATTGACGGTTGTGCTTTACCGTTCTCAATTAAACTTAGCATACCTTTCGTTAAACGTTCCCCTACTAACTCGGTTTGAGTTAATTTTTTCTGTTTCCTCAGCTTTTTGATGCGTTCACCAAGTATATTCAATATTTCACCTACACTTCTTAACTGAATATTCTTATTAAACTATGAATACAGAATTTTTACAATATCTTAACTTAAAGTTTAATGATTTAAACCGTAAAATAGTAAAAAAAGAATGTACTGCACTTGGCAATACATTCCTTTAGTATAGTGAGATAGCAAATTTCATGAGTAAAATGAATTTATTCGTTTAAAAATATTTTATAAAATAAATTGGATATCTTTAAAATATTTGTGAAAAGTTTAATTCAGAACAATCGTTAAAATTGTAATTATTTAACAATCAATTATGAATTTGCAACAATCGCCTCAATAAAAGTTTTACCATACTTCTCCAATTTGCTCTCCCCGACACCGCTTACCTCTAAAAATTGTGTACTGTTTTTAGGTTTACGGACACACATATCTTTTAATGATTTATCTGAGAAAACAACAAAAGGTGGAACTTTCTCACGATCGGCAATTTCTTTTCGTATTTTACGAAGAGTTTCAAATAGAGGATCGTTTGGCTCTACTGTAGATTCAATAATGCGTGCTTCTTTACGCAATACCTTTTTTTGACCAAGCAGTACTTCTTTTCCTGCATCAGAAATGGATAACGTCGGGAACTGCCCATTATTTACGACAATCAGTTTTTCTGAAATTAAAAACTCGATAAAATTGGCAATCTCTTTCGCATTCATTGCACGCAAAATGCCATATGTCGGCAACTTTTGAAAATTAAATTCAAGTACTTTCTTACTGCGCGAGCCAGCCAATACTGAAGCGGTTAATTGTTTACCGAATTTTTGACCCATTCGGACGATACAGGACAATACTTTCTGTGCATCTGTTGTTACATCCAGCTGCGGACGGTTATCTGTGCAATTCGCACATCTGCCGCAATCTTGACCTGCCTCGTCACCAAAATATTCAATTATATAACTTTGTAAACAGCGCTCTGTATGACAGTAATCAATCATCGCATGCAGCTTTTGCAGTTCAAAAGGAATGCGAGAGCGATCTTGTGCCTGATCGATTAAGAAACGCTGTGTTTGTTCGTCGGAAGAGCTGTAAAGCAATATACACTCACTATCCAGTCCATCACGCCCTGCACGGCCTGCCTCCTGATAATAGCTCTCCATATTACGAGGCATATTGTAATGAAGCACATAGCGTACATTTGTTTTATTGATCCCCATCCCAAAAGCATTTGTTGCGACCATTATTTGAACTTCATCATTTAAAAAGCGATTTTGTTCATATGTACGGTCTTCTTCAAACATACCACCATGATATTTTGCTACTGCAAAACCGGCTTTGTTCAGCATTTCATAGACGGATTCCACTGATTTTCGGGTTGCTGCGTATATAATCCCTGCTTCATTTTCATTTGCTTTTACATATTTTTTTATATAGGTTTCTTTGTTTTCTCCAAGTAAAACCGAAAATGATAAATTTTCACGTGCGAAACCAGTAATAAATGTATTTTCTTTTTCGATGGAAAGAAGCTGTTGGATGTCTGCACTTACCTCTTCAGTAGCCGTTGCCGTCAATGCAATAACGGTCGGTTTCTTTTTCCATAAATGCAGCAGTTGCTGGATAGAACGGTAACTTGGTCGAAAATCATGCCCCCACTGAGATATACAATGTGCTTCATCAATTGCCAAGAGTGGTACATTTATTTGAGAAAGTTCCATACAAAAGCGCTCATTTTCGAGACGTTCCGGTGCAATGTAAAGCAATTTGATTTTACCGCTTCGGACACCATACATAACGTCCTGCACTTCTTCATAGCTTAGTGAACTATTAATATAAGCCGCTGAAATTCCACTGGATACAAGCATATCTACCTGGTCTTTCATAAGAGAGATCAATGGTGAAATAACAAGTGTCGTTCCTTCCATACACAGTGCTGGAATCTGATAGCAAAGGGATTTCCCGCCACCTGTCGGCATAATAACAAGCGTATCGTTGTTATTTAATACGTTATCGATAATTTGGGTTTGACCAGGACGGAAAGAGTCATAACCAAAATTAGTTTTTAAATGTTGTAATGCTAGTGAAATCATAATCCCTCCTAAATAACTTCAATTTCTTTATTATACATGCAAATAAAAGTTCGTAAAAGGAACTTTAGTTTACATAATATATTTATAGAATAATTCACAATCACTGAAGAGCTAATTTATATATTTATGTCCCCTATTTCCAATATTTTCGACATATAAAAATAGAACCCTTTCTAAATAGGCAAACAATTTATTTGCATTATTTTTTGGGTTCCTTTATTTCTTATGAACTATATTTTGTATTTAAATTTATAATACATAGTGTCGGATAATATGTTCTATTGAAAAAATCACCTATTCTCTATTCTTATCTTTCGAATGTGGCGATAATATAATTTTCACTTTTTGTGTTAATACAACCGTTTAATACAAGGTGATTCTCTTTCACACCGATGAAATTGCATGTAAATTGCGCAGAACCATTGTTGACAACAATTCCCTTGTCATCATGTTTCATATTCCACTGAAGTTCACCTACAGTTAATTGAATGGCCGGCAGTTGCTCTATAATAAATAATTGTAATGCAGGTACTGCTTCAATTTTCTGTTCATCGGATAGTTGAACTTCCGGTACCATTTCTTCCGGCCGATACTCGTCTGTTAGAAAATTTGCTCCGATTACTTTAAATTGCTGTTGTTCTTGAACAAATGTGAGGCGTACTTCTTCTTTTTGTTCGTCCACCCCATCCACAAAATAATAGACCCCTTCTTTTCGCGCATCTTTTATTTGATAACCTTTAATCGGTTTCTTTATATACTGCAGTGCTTGTACTACATCATCTGAAGCGGTATATCCTTTTAAAGGAGTTTGGTCTTTCTTTACTATAGAATCATTTAGTTGGTTAATAAAGTCCAGACCCGCCTTCTTTAGTTCATCACTATTGTACGTAAATATATTTTTTTCATAGTACTTCGTAAAGTTATCGATCTGTTCTTGATTTGTGTGTTCCAGCAAATCGGTATTTTTTTGCAGCCGCTGTTGCCAATCCATCTTCTCTTCCATTGCTTCATCTAATAAACGGTCAATTTGATCTTTGTTCCCAGCAAATTCCTTATTTGTGGGTATATCTTCAATCGAATAGTCTTTGCCATTACGAATATGAATGATTGCGATATTATTTGCAACGTCGATTGCCTCTGTTTCCCCAAGCGTAATATTTTCATCATAAATAAGTGAATTCGGATGACTTGCAACGTCCTGTGCATTTACTACAATCCATTTATCTCGCTTACTTTGATGGATGACAAAGCCGCTAGTTGTTGTATTCGGTGAATGGATCGCCACCTCCCCATTCAAAACAACCGGTTCTTTCTTTTCTTCATTTGGTAATGTTTGTGCAACCCATTTGGCATCACCGGGTTTGTCGGAACATGCCGCCAATAAGAGAACAAAGATTAGGATAAATAATTTTTTCATGCACTTCTCCTTTACCATAATTGTATTATGTAAACTAAAACGATTCATTAAAAAAAGAAGTGACTGAACGGATTCAGACACACCTCCATTATACTGGTTTCTTTTGTCCTTGCATTGAGATGATCGAAAATGACATAAAACCGAATAATATGACGATAATCCACTTCAAAACGTAATGAGTACCGATCATATCATACTCAATTGCAATGATTTGTGGGCCAATCGCACTTATCATAAAACCAACTGACAATACCTTGGAACTCCATCGTTTGCTTCGGCTTTGTTTTTTACTTCACATCGTTTCTCTTTTAATAACTCATTAGTAAAACGGATTATAAATGTGTGACAACTAAATGATTCAGCTGTATAAGATTCGGTTATTTCCGATACGCTGTTATTTAATTTAACAATAAGACATGCTATAATAGAAACATTGTGTGCAAAAGAGAATTCTCTTTTTTAAGCAATCGAAAATACAAAGAAACAATTCAAGGAGGTACTTGCATGATTCAAGTATCAGGTGTAGGTCTACGTTATGGTGACCGTAAATTATTTGACGATGTAAATATTAAATTCACACCAGGTAACTGTTATGGTCTTATTGGAGCAAACGGTGCTGGTAAATCGACATTCTTAAAAATCTTATCTGGTGATATTGAGGCACAAGAAGGCCACGTATCAATGGGTAAAGATGAGCGTCTTTCAGTATTAAAGCAAAACCACTTCGAATACGATGAATTTAACGTATTAGATACAGTTGTAATGGGTAACAAACGTCTTTGGGAAGTAAAAGCTGAAAAAGATGCTATCTACATGAAACCGGAAATGACAGACGAAGATGGTATGCGTGCTGCTGAACTTGAAGGCGAATTCGCTGACATGAACGGTTGGGAAGCAGAATCTGATGCTGCAACACTTTTAAACGGTCTAGGTATCGGCGATGACTTGCACTACATGATGATGGCTGACTTAGAAGGTTCGGACAAAGTAAAAGTATTACTAGCGCAAGCTTTATTCGGTAAGCCGGACGTATTACTGCTGGATGAGCCTACAAACCACTTGGACTTAAAAGCGATTAAATGGCTGGAAGAGTTTTTAATTAACTTTGAAAACACAGTAATCGTTGTATCACATGACCGTCACTTCTTAAATAAAGTATGTACACATATCGCTGACTTAGACTTTGGTAAAATTCAGCTTTATGTTGGTAACTACGATTTCTGGTATGAGTCAAGTCAATTAGCGCAAAAAATGATGGCAGACCAAAACAAGAAAAAAGAAGAGAAAATTAAAGAATTAAAAGAATTCGTTGCACGTTTCTCTGCAAACGCATCGAAATCTTCTCAAGCAACGTCTCGTAAAAAAATGCTTGATAAGATTGAGCTGGATGACATCCGTCCTTCAAGCCGTAAGTACCCGTTCATCAACTTCCAAACTGGACGTGAAATCGGGAATGACGTATTAACAGTTGATGGCTTAACAGCTTCACAAGATGGCGAAACATTATTCAAAGACATCCGCTTCTCAATGAACAAAGAAGATAAAATTATCCTTTTAGGTTCACCAAATGCAAAATCTGCATTTATGGATATTTTAATGGGTCGTAAACAAGCAGATGCCGGTACGTATAAATGGGGTGTCACAACATCTCAAAGCTACTTCGAAATGGATCATGATCAATACTTTGGCGGTAACGAAAAGTCATTAGTTGAATGGTTACGCCCTTATTCTCCGGAAGATGAAACTGAATCGTTCTTACGTGGTTTCTTAGGCCGTATGCTATTCTCAGGTGAAGAAGTGAAGAAATCTCCTGCTGTACTTTCAGGTGGAGAGAAAGTTCGCTGTATGCTTTCAAAAATGATGCTTTCAAACTCGAACGTATTGTTATTAGATGAGCCAACAAACCACTTAGACCTTGAATCAATTCAAGCATTGAATGAAGGCTTAATCCGCTTCAAAGGTGCGATGATCTTTACATCACATGACCACCAATTCATTCAAACAATCGCAAACCGCATAATCGAAATCCGTGAAGACGGTTCTATTTTAGATAAACCATTAACATATGATGAGTATCTAGAGTGGAAAGATGCACAAGGCTTAAGCTAATGAACGAAAAAGAAGGAGGCAGTTGTTCTGCACTCCTTCTTTTTATTTATTCGGTAATCGTATTTTTATAAATATCGAGTATGTCATGCAATTGGTTTTTCTTTGTTTCATCCGCCTTTAATTGATCCAGTTTGTCTATATATTGTGTAATCGAATAACGGGAAAGTACCGGTAAATCAAACGTTTTGACAAGCAGATCAAATAATATTTGCTGTTCATCAGATAAATAGATCGGAAGTGTGAAACTATAAGTAAAAACATATTCGCCTTTTTTATTTATACCTAACTGCGCATATTCCGGTAAGGAAAATGATAAATTAGGCTGCGGCTCAAGTGGCTCCACAATTTCCTCATCATCCATCGACCACATTTTCTCAAATTTATCTTCCCACGTGAAGTCTGCAGCCATTCTGTAGCGCGCTTCGATCCAGCCTTTATTGTACCGACCATTATGATCAAGACCTAAATTTTGCTCTTTCATTAGCTGCAACAAGAGTTTATATTCCTCCATCACTAATAAGTAATCATCTATATAAGTAGATAATGGAATATCAAATGTCTTCAATAAATCATCCATATACTTTTTAAAATAAGGATTCTCCAACTGCTCTGCCAGAGATTTTTCAAGCTGTACCCGCGCATTGATACGTGCTGCTTCATCTAATTCAATTTCGAAATCCTGCTTCAAATAATTAAATAAACCATACATCGCCCCTACTTCTTCATTGGCAATTCGGTAAGCATAGGATTTATTAGGGATGTTTTCTGCACGGTAATAATATTCATGCTCAAACAGCTGTAAAGTAATGTTTTGATGCTTCCGCAATTTACTGACGTCGTATGAAGGGATTTCGCTGAACTGATAATTTACCACTTCGCCAAGAACCATGTCTATACTCCGCTCCACTACTTTAAATAATTCCAGTAACTCGTCCGCAACCGGCGCATTTTCATTTCCCGATGCCGCTTTTTGCTGTAAGGCATCTTCATACAATTTGAAATTATACCGCGCCAATTCCTGAAGGTTATATTTTTCTCTAACTTCGTGAATTAAGGAATTCTGTTCATCTGTTAAACCCATCATATTAAAATCACTTGAGGTTAGAATAATTTCCCCATCTCGATTTTTAGCGAACTCGAAAAGATAAGAATCAACTGTAAAAGGCAAATCCAAATCAGTAACCGAAGGCTCGATATGGATGAATTCGCTTTCTGCTAAATATTCAAGGTAATCGAATGATATTCCCATCTTATTTGCGTACAGTTCATCCTGGTCACCAGCTGGATAGCTTGAGGTGCCCGACTCATCCAAAACCAAGCCTTTACCAGTATCTTGCATGTTCCTGTATAAAATATCATGTTCTTTGTTTACAAGTAAATATTCCTCGATATAGTCCTGTTTGCTAATTTCAAGCTCTTGGAACATCTTTTCAAAATACAGTTTTAATATTGGGTTTTGCATATCATACGTAATCTGCTCATCTAATATTTTCAGTTGTAATTGGCGCTTTTCATCACTTAGTGTAATAGTTTGCTGCTGTAAATAATCGATAAGCGCATATTTAGATATTGCTTCACTTAATGCAGAAGATTTTACCGCCTCTTTTGAACGCATTGGATTGTCTCGGTAAAAAAGCTCGTATTGGTGTATTTTTAAATACGTTTCGCTTATCGGTCTGAATTTGATTTCACTATCTGCCAGTGCATTCACTTGTTCGTTTGACTGCTTACTTTGTTTTTGCAAGTATAATAGTCCGAACAAACCGGCCAATATTAGTATAATAATTATTCCCCATTTTAACGGCCTGTTATTGTTAGAAATTGCATTATGTACGTTTCGTATTGGTATCTCAACCTTCCCTATGTATTCCTTAAATTATAACAATATATGTAAAAATATGTAATATATAAATATATAAATAGAAAAAGCTGCGTAAATTGATACGCAGCTTCGAAATTTGTACTATTATAGTTTGATTACATTCGATGCTTGTGGTCCGCGGTTGCCATCTACAACTTCGAATTCCACTTGTTGTCCTTCTTCTAATGTTTTGAAACCTTCACCTTGAATTGCAGAAAAGTGTACGAATACATCGTTTTCCCCTTCTACTTCGATGAAGCCAAAACCTTTTTCTGAGTTAAACCATTTTACTGTACCTTGTTTCATCAATAAATACCTCCAAAATAAAAGTTAACAATTAAAAAACCAAATAAAAAAACACATATTACAAGAGTACCGATCCACTAACTCGATTACTGTTTGTAATATGTGAAGCCATTGTATTCGGTCAATCTTTCAATTGTTAAATATAGTATATATATCATAATTATGACTGTCAACTACCATTTGGCAAATTAAGCAAATTTTCAATTAAATGTTGTTATTGTGTAATCGCTTCTGGTGTTAATACAATAATGCCATGATAAATTTGGGCATCATCATCACAGGCTTCACAAAATTCACATTCATCTTCTGACCAAAATGCATAAAATCGTTCATTTTTATGTGCTTCAAACTCATATTTGTTTCGAAACTGAGCAAGCAAATGATTCAATGCCATTTGGAATTGATGCTCTGTATCATACTGCTCTGTTGATACGATATACTCTTCCCAACCGTCAAATTGCCACCAAGGCTCATAATCTGCCTTCATATAAATAATTTTATACATATACATTATCCTTTCTTTCTCTATATCTTATACACTTTTGTCCACGATGTCTAATAATGCTCATTATAATTAGGGGAACAATGGAAATCATAATAATTGTTTAGCTTTCCAAATCTTTTTACTTTTTAATAGCGCCAAAACTTGTTACGATTAATAAAAAGCCGCCATTTCATCTTCTTTAGAACTGTGTGACTTTAAATAACTAATTCCACTGATTTTTCTGCAATAAAGGAAGTAGTATTGAAACTTTTTTACGTTTCATACGTATCAATAGTATCGAGTAAAGGAGGTATGACAATGCTTGGTCCTATAAATTTTCTAACACGACATCTAATTAATGTATTAGTTTTATCAACAGCGGTCACTCTTACGTTTGTTAATTTTACCGGCATAACAACGATGCTGGCATTACCTCTTGGAGCAGCAGCATATTTCATCAGTAATAAAGTAACTTACGCTATTCAAAAAACGGCACAAAGTAAAAAAATCGGGCTTTCCAAATCGGAATACAATTTAATCGAAGCACAATTAAAACAGGCCCGTTCACATATTCAGGCATTAAACCAGCAATATGTCAGAGTGCGTTCGGTACGTTCTTTTAAGCAAATAAATGAAATGTCAAAACTGGCAAAGCGCATTATTAATATAGTGCAGACAAATCCGCACAAGTTTTATGCAGTGGAAGATTTCTTCTATGCACACTTGCCGTCAGCCGTACAGCTTTCTGATAAATATACGTTACTGACAAAAGAGCAAGTACCTGGTACGGAAGTACATTTAGCGTTGGAAGATACGCGCAGAACTTTAAAAGAGCTGCAAATTACGATGGAATCTGATTTGAAAAGTGCTTTATCTTCGGATATCGAAAACTTGAAAATCGAACTCGACTTTGCAAAATTGTCGAATGAAAAGCGTAAAGATCGATTAAAAATCGGCGGTGAGTAACAAATGAATATGACAAACAATCCTTTTGATGCCTTTACAGCGAGTGAAAACGTTGACTTGCAAGTAAGTAAAGAACAATTTGCGGTGAATGTTGCAAACAATGCAGCCTCACCGCTTTTCGCATCATTATCAAATGATATGAAACAGCGGGCACTGCAATTAGCCCAAAATTTAGAGCCAAAAAATTACGAAACGGTTTTGGCATTTGGTTTACCCGCACAAGAAGCACTAAAAAAATTCACGACCCAGATGCTGCAGTATATTCAGCGCAAAGATGTTCGGAAAGTCGGTGAAGTATTATCCGATTTAATGCAGCATTTGGAGATGATTGACCCAGATGCATTGATTGAACAGGATAAAGGTTTTTTTGCTAAACTTTTCAGCCGTTCCACACAGTCTATTCAAGAAATTATGACCCACTACAATAAGTTAAGTAAACGCATTGATCGCTTATGTATCCAACTGGAATATAATCAAAATGCACTATTAAACGATTACCAGTTTTTAAATAAACTCTATGCGATCAATGAAGATTATTTTCAGGAAATCAATGTTTATATTGCAACATTGGAAATTAAAAAACAGCATATGCGGGATGTTGTCCTACCTGCCCTGCAAAAAGAAATTGTAGATGGACAAAATCCGTTTAAACAGCATGAACTGAAAGATATTGAAATGCAAATCGAGTGGATTGACCGCCGTATGTATGATTTGGAGCTTTCGCGTGAAGTGGCAATTCAATATGCACCGCAAATCCGAATGATTCAGCAAACAAATCAAATGTTAATCGAAAAAATTCAAAGTTCGATTATGACGACCATCCCATTATGGCAGTCTCAAATAACCATGTTATTAAACATGAACAATCAGCGTCGTGCGATACGATCTCAGGAACGTCTTATGGATGCATCGGAACAATTGATGCGTAAAAACGGCAAGATGTTGGAAGTGTCCAAAAAAGCTGCTAATCGACCAGCATTATCCCATAGTGATATTGACCGATTTAAACAAACCCAGATGCAATTGCTGCATGATATTGAGGATACATTACGCGTGCACGTACAGACAGACGAAAGGCGCCATGAAATCGAGCATACGATACTGGAACAGAAATAAAAAAGGTGTGTGAAAAGCCATAAGACTTTTCGCACACCTTTTATTTTTAAGCGAAGTATTCTTTGTAGAAACCGCCAACTTCACCTGTGTTGTCGATTACAAAGATGAACTCTTCAGTTTCGTTTTTTACTTCATATTCTTTGCCTACTGTTAATACGTTTGATACTAAATATTTCGATGCATCTGTATGTACACATTTTACCGTGCGAATTGTCGGTGCATCTTTCCAATTTAAATGTAGCATGTTATTCCCTCACTTTTAACTAATATCGATACTCTCCTATTTTATATGATTTTCCTGCCAGTGGAAAGCGCGTTGTAGTAAAAATCAACTTTTCTTGCTTCTAATATAAATACAAGGAAACCAACCACATAAAAATAGTTTTAATTTATCGCTGTTTCCGATATTTGATAGAACAACTATTCCATGTTAAACTCACAAGCAGAGGTGGAATGTATGGCATTTGGTAGTATTCCAATGTGGTTTTTCGCAATTGTAATTGCTTTTGCAATTGTATTTATTTTAATAAGCGAATGGAACTCACGAAAATAAGCTCGCAGTTAACTGCGAGCTTTTTGCTATTACCGTAATGTTCGTTTCAAGAACTCTTTTGTTCGGTCGTGTTTTGGGTTTACAAGCAATTGTTCCGGAGGGCCTTCCTCAACGATAACCCCTTTATCCATGAATACAATCCGGTCCGATACTTCCTTGGCAAACTCCATTTCATGTGTAACGATCAGCATCGTATTTCCTTGATCTGCCAGATGGCGCATTACTTTTAATACTTCCCCTACCATTTCAGGGTCAAGTGCTGATGTCGGTTCATCGAACAGCATTACATCCGGATCCATCGCTAATGCACGTGCAATTGCGACACGTTGTTTCTGTCCACCGGATAAATGTTTCGGTTTCGCATTTTTATAGGCGCTCATCCCGACAAGTTCCAAATATTTTATTGCATTCCGTTCTGCTTCATCTTTTGAACGCTTTAGCACTTTGATTTGGCCAACAATACAGTTATTTAGTACATCCAAATTATTGAATAAATTGAACTGCTGGAATACCATACCTAAATGCGTACGGTACTTTTCAATTTGATGTCCGTCATTTAAAATATTTTCACCATTATAGATTATTTCCCCTGCTGTTGGTGTTTCCAGTAAATTAATACAGCGTAAAAGTGTTGATTTTCCGGAACCTGAAGAGCCGATCAATGTTACTACTTCCCCTTTGTTTACTTGGAAATTAACATCTTTCAATACTTCATGATCACCGAATTTTTTATTTAAATGGTTAATATCAATTACAACTGTCATTTTATTCACCATCCTTATCTAGCTTGTTGCCTGTAATGAGCTCCACTTTATACGAGGAAGGTCCGTCCATCTTTTTCTCGAATAATAGTAAGAAACGAGTTACAGTAAATGTCATAATAAAGTATAATACCGTCGCGATAAAGAACGCTTCAATATATTTATAGTTACTGCCCGCAATCGAATTCGCAGTAAAGAACAGTTCCACTACCGAAATAACACTTAATACAGATGAATCTTTAATATTCATAACGAACTGATTCCCTGTTGCAGGTAAAATATTGCGTGCTACTTGCGGCAGAACAATATGAATCATCGTTTGCAGGTGATTCATTCCAATCGCTTGTGCAGCCTCGAATTGGCCTTTATCAATTGATACGATACCACCACGCACATACTCGGCCATGTAGGCTCCTGTGTTTAAACTAATAACGATAGAAGCTGCTAAAAAGCGGTCAATATCGATCCCTAAGTAGACAAGACCATAAAATACGACCATCGCCTGTACCATCATTGGCGTGCCCCTGAAAATTTCCACATAAGCCGTTAAAATAAAGTTAAAGACTTTCAGAATAGCTGATTTAATATTTTTTTTGCGTTGTGGAATTGTGTGCATAATTCCAATGAAAAATCCGATCAGTGTTCCACAAATTGTCCCGATAATTGCCAACAGAAGTGCAGTCCAAGCTCCACGTACAAATAAATCCCAGTTGTTCGTAAACAAGTTCCATGATGATTCTAAAAATGCCATCGCCTTGTCCTCCATTTCTTTCTTTGTTTCTACTATTTATGTATGAAATCATAATTTTAATAGAAAAAGGTTGTCTTCCGTTTGCCGGCAAGACAACCTCATTAAAACTGTTAATGCTACACGATTATTGTGCTGCTGGTTGATTTGCAATTGCGTCTTCCATTAATTGTTGACGCTCTTCATCCGAAATTTCAGCTAAAACTTTGTTAATTTGTTCACGTAAATCTGAACCCTTTTTCAAACCTACCGCTACAGCTGTTGAGGCTTCATCTGCTTCGAAGTTTGGTTCAGGTACGATGTATTTAATATTGTTCAGAGCCATTTCAGCTGAGATACCTTCTGGACGTTCTGAAACGTATCCATCAATTGCGCCTGACTGTAATTGCACGCGCATTGCACCAAAATCAGTTGCCGCTACTTGTTTTTGAACACCTTCGATTTGATCGATTACATCATAATGTGTTGTCGCTTGCTGACCTGTAATTTTTGCATCTGCAAAGTCCGATAATGAAGTGGCATTTGCATATGGGCCGTCTTCTTTTACAACAATGACATAGTCACTTGTATAATAGTTCTCCGTGAAATCAATTACTTCCTTACGTTCAGGCATTGGTGACATACCAGCAATTACTAGATCAATGGCACCTGATTGTAATGATGGAATCAAGCCATCCCAGTCCGTTTTAACAATTTGTAATTCCATGTCCAGACCTTCTGCAATTTTTTTTGCAATTTCCACATCATAGCCTGCTGCGTATTCCTTTGAACCTGCAATTTGAACTCCGCCATTGGCATCATCTTTTTGTGACCAGTTAAAAGGCGCATACGCTGCTTCCATACCGATTTTAATAACTTTTTTGTCTGAATCTGAACCGCTTGTAGTACCTTCATCGCTTGTACCACAAGCTGCTAGCAATAGCATTGTCATGGCAGTCAATAAAATTAATAGTCTCTTTTTCATAGAAAATCTCTCCTTATTTGTTAAATTTCGGGCGCCAAATATACAAAAAACGACCTAAAAGAAGAACTTTAGGTCGTTTAAATTATAATTAGCCCGAATCCTCTACAGTTCCCATTTTGAGATAGCACAACTCAACCATCAGGGATATAGATGATTGAGACAGTTCTGCAATTATTCACTGCAGACCCAGCATTGTAAAATTGAGCATTTACAACACTTCGGCGATATTTCCTTCTCTTATATCTCACAGCCAGCTCATGGCTCCATATAAAACTGTTAAGTATCGCGCCTCTACCTCACGAGAGTGTGAGGTTTTAATATGAAATTGATATGTTTATATTACATTATTGCGACATTTCCGTCAACACTCATTTTTCTGAAATTTCACTGTAAGAATAAAAGCGCTAAAGCGCCCGTTCAACTCCGACAGACATTGGAGGGACCTAATGGTGCGAGGAGTTGGCGCTTTAGCCTAGACGTGGATAAAACTATATTTTTACGTTATCTACAATGCGATATTCTATAGTTTCCTTAACAAAAAAGCTAATGCGCAATATACAGAATATCGCGCATTAGCATAGAAAATACTATTAAGAATTTAATAATAAATCTTCTGGGTTTTCGATCATTTCTTTTACTGTTTTTAAGAAGCCAACAGAATCTTTACCATCGATGATACGGTGGTCGTAAGATAATGCTACATACATCATTGGACGAATTTGAACTTCCCCATTAACAGCTACTGGACGGTTTACGATTGAGTGCATACCTAAAATACCAGCTTGAGTACCATTCATGATTGGTGTTGACATTAATGAACCGAACACACCACCGTTAGTGATTGTGAATGATCCGCCAGCCATGTCGTTTAAGCCTAATTTTTTGTCGCGTGCTTTACCAGCTAATTCCGCAATGTTTTTCTCGATTTCAGCGAAGTTTTTAGCGTTTGCATCACGAACAACCGGTACCACTAAACCTTCTTCTGTTGATACAGCAATACCGATATCGAAGAAGTTGTTTAAGTGAATTTCATCACCGTTAATTTGTGCATTTACATATGGATATTTCTTTAATGCTGCTACTACAGCTTTTGTGAAGAATGACATGAAGCCTAATTTAATATCGTTAGCTTTCACGAACTCATCTTGTTTACGCTTACGTAATGCCATAATGTTCGTCATATCAATTTCATTGAAAGTAGTTAACATTGCAGTTGATTGTTTTACTTCTAATAAACGTTTTGCAATTGTTTGACGACGGCGGCTCATTTTTTCAACTGTTACACGGTCTGTATCAGCTGCTGGTGTGAAGATCATTGGACCATTACCTGCTGCTGGAGCTTGGGCAGCTGATGCTGCTGGAGCTGCTGGTGCTGTACCATGTGCTGCAACGTCTTGTACACGTACGCGACCTTGTGGGTCAACAGGTGAGATTGCTGCTAAGTCGATACCTTTTTCACGAGCTAATTTACGAGCTGCCGGTGAAGCGATTACACGCTCACCTGAAGTTTCTTCAACTGCAACTGGTGCAGGTGCTGCTGCTTTAGGAGCTTCTTCTTTTGCTGGAGCCGGAGCTGCTGCTGGTGCTTCTTCTTTAGCAGCTGGTGCAGGTGCTGCGCCTTCGCCAGCTTCAACTACTGCGATTACTTGTCCTACTAATACAGTATCGCCTTCTTCAGCTAAAATTTGTTTTAAAACGCCTGCTTCTTCAGAGATGATTTCAGCATTAACTTTATCAGTTTCTAACTCAACGATGAATTCGCCTTTTTCTACGCGATCTCCAACTTTTTTCACCCACTGGGCAATTGTACCTTCAGTAATTGATTCTGCTAATTCAGGGACTTTAATTTCAGCCACGTTCATATCCTCCTTTAATTACGCTACACATTCATTGTATAGCAAGCCACTTCTATTTTAAATAGAAGCAGCTCTTTTTAAACAAATCATTTATTACTTTTCAAGTGCTTCGTTCACTAATTTAGCTTGTGCTGCTTTATGTGAATCGCCATCGCCTTCAGAAGTTGAGCTCATTGCAGGACGTCCTACATAGCGCACTTTTTTGCCTTCTGCGATATCATATAATGTTTCAAGAACATATGTCCATGAACCTTGGTTTTTCGGTTCTTCCTGTACCCAAACGATTTCTTTAACATTCGGGAAACGAGCGATAATATCTTTCACTTGTTGTGCAGGGAATGGATAAATTTGTTCAACACGGATGATGTGTAAGTGATCAAGCCCTTCGCCGTCTTTAACGCGTTCTGCTAAATCGATCATTACTTTACCAGTACCAAGTACTACTTTTTCAACCGCTTCTGTGTTTTTGCCTAAACCTTCTTGCTCGATTACTTCCTGGAAGCGACCAGTTGCAAGTTGTTCAGCAGTAGCTGCAGCAAGTGGGTGACGTAAAAGTGATTTTGGAGAAACCACTACTAATGGACGTACACCTTCTGTACCTAGTAATGCAGCTTGACGGCGTAATAAGTGGTAGTAGTTGCCTGCATTTGAACAGTTTGCTACAAACCAGTTATTTTCTGCAGATAATTGCAGGAATCGTTCCATACGGCTTGATGAGTGTTCCGGACCTTGACCTTCATAACCATGTGGTAAAAGAAGTACGAATCCAGATTTTTGACCCCATTTAGCGCGGGCACTTGAGATGAAGTTATCAAACATTACTTGCGCCATGTTTGCAAAGTCACCGAATTGTGCTTCCCATACTGATAATACATTTTGGTTTTCTAAATTGTACCCGTATTCAAAACCTACTACACCTGCTTCTGTAAGTGGTGAGTTGTAAACTGAGAATGATGCTTTTGCACCTTCAATGTGATGTAATGGTGTGAATTCAGAACCATTGTTTTTATCATGTAATACTAAGTGACGTTGAGAGAACGTACCACGCTGTGCATCCTGACCAGTGAAACGAACTGGTGTGCCATCTTGTGTGATTGTTGCATATGCTAATGTTTCAGCATGACCCCAGTCAATTTTACCATCTGCGAATGCATCACGGCGTTTTGCTAAAATTTTACCTAACTTGTTTTGCGGTTCAAAACCATCTGCAAACACAAGTAAATCTTCATTTACTTTAGCCAGACGCTCAGCATCTACTTTAGTATCGATTTCAGGGAATTCGATTTTTAGTTCTTCCGGCATATTAGGCGTTACATGCTCGTCTTTTTCAGCCATTTCTTTTACATGATCATACGCAGCTTGCATTTCCGCATAAATAGCAGTATCTAAAGCTTTTACTTCATCAGCAGATAAAACACCCGCTTCTGCTAATTCTGCACCATACAATGCACGAATCGGCTCATGTTTTGCAACTAATTTGTATGTTTCAGGGTTTGTAACAGTCGGATCATCTGTTTCGTTATGACCGTATCGGCGGTAACCGATTAAGTCGATTACGATATCCTTTTTGAACTTCGCACGGTATTCCGCAACAAAGCGACCAACAGCTGCCACTGTTTCAGGGCTGTCAGCGTTTACATGAATAACCGGAATATCATAGCCTTTTGCAGGGTCAGATGAATAATTAGATGAACGTGAATCATGTAACTCAGTTGTGAAACCGATCATGTTGTTCGCGATAATTTGAACTGTACCACCTGTTTTGAATCCTTCTGTTTGAGAGAAGTTGAAGCCTTCAGTTACAATCCCTTGACCAGCGAATGCCGCGTCACCATGCAGGATGATACCGAATGCATTTGATGGATCATGTTTCGCAACACCAGTTGCTGATACATCATCTTGTGCTGCACGTACAGAACCGATTACAAGCGGATTCCCTACTTCTAAGTGAGACGGGTTGTAAGCTAATTTAACGTTCAATCCAGAATCATGAGTGTAAGATGCACCCATATGATATTTCACGTCGCCAGTCCAGCCTTTTGTAATTTCTAATTTACCATCTTCAGGGAAGAAAAGGTCGTTAGAAACATGGGCGAAATCAGAGAACATCATATCGTATGGTTTTTTTAATACGTGAGTTAATACGTTTAAACGACCACGGTGTGCCATACCGATTCGAACGTTTTTTACACCTTTAGCTTCTGAAGATTTGATAATTTCGTCTAATAAAATGATTTGAGTGTCTAAACCTTCTCCAGAGAAACGTTTTTGACCAACAAATGTTTTATGAATGAATTTTTCAAAGTTTTCAATGCGTGTTAAACGCTCTAATACTGCTTTCTTCTCTTCGGCAGATAACGTTGTTTTGAAAGTTCCGCCTTCAACTTGAGCTTCGATCCAAGCACGTTCTTCCGCATTTTGTAAATGTGCAACTTCCACACCTATTTTATCTGTGTAAACAGATTTCAAATAATCAATTGCTTCCTTACCGTTTGTAACACCTGCAGGAACATTTGCAAAAAATACTGATGCAGGGATAGCTTGTAAATCTGCTGCTGTTAAATTGAATACGCTTTCTTCAATGCGTGAAGTATCTAATTGACGATTTTTTAATGGGTATAAATCTGCTGCTAAATGGCCGTATTCACGAATTGATTCTGCCAGCTTAACTGCTGCTAATACTTTTTTGTAGTCTCCAGTACCTGTTACTGCTGCTGTTGCAACCGGTTGTTGACCATCTGCAAATACAGGACCACCGTAAGCTTGGAATAATTCTACTAGTTCCGGTTCCACTTCTTCAGGAGATTGCAGGAATAAGTCATACTGCTCTAATACGTAACCTAAGTTAGGACCAGAAAACGCTGACCATGGAGAACCTGCAGGTAATACATTGTTCGACATGAAAATAACCTCCAAATTTTGCCTTATGGCTGTTCCAATAATTTACTTAAAAAGGTATAATATTGTATATCACAATACAAAAATTACCTTCTTTTGTATGTAGATAAAGTAAGTACCCTCTTTTTATCTACCAAAACAAAGCAAATAATATTTTATCATTCTTCCACATGGACTAAAAGCACATTTATAAACGGCGGAAGAACATTTTTTCCATCTCAATCTTACTACTCTTCACAAAAAATACAACTCTTTTTATCAAATTAAGCAATTTTTTTCGTGAACTATTGAAATAGTAATTAGATTGAGAAAAATTATTCATTTTTTAAGAAGTTTAAGGTAAAAAAAGGTACCTTTCTGTAATTTACTTTCGACATCAATTTTCACTTCATATTTATCTGCAAGCATCTTCGTAATACTTAACCCTAGTCCAGTACCTGCAACTTTATTAGTTCGGGATGCATCGGCCCGGTAAAACCGGTCGAAAATATGTGGTAAATGTTGTTCAGAAATACCGATACCATTGTCTTCTATCGTAACTGAAATCTGCGACTGTAATTCATTATAATCAATTGTTACATGAAGTTTTGGAACATTGCTATTATATCGTATACTATTACTCAAAATATTTCTAAAGATTTGCGCTAAAGCATGTTCGGTAATGGAAGCAGCCGTTTTATCACCGGTAACAGTGAGGCGAAACTCAGTGTTAGGATATAGCTGCAACAATTCTTCTCTCACCTGTTCGTATACTTGTTCTATATCAGCCTCAGCCTGTTCATCCGCTTGCTCCCTTCTTGCCAATTGCAATAGTTCTTCGATCATTTTTCTCATACGCGCAATTTCGGTTAACGAAGTGTTTAACGATTCTTCCATTACTTCCGGTTCATCTTTACCCCACCGTTTAATTAATGATAAATGACCTTCAATAACTTGAATCGGTGTTCGCAGTTCATGCGAGGCGTCTGCGACAAATTGCTGCTGTTTTGTAAATGATATTTCCAGTTCATTCATTAAAGTACGATACATATGAAGTAAATCGCCAATCTCATCTTTTGCCGAATAATCAAAGTTAGGCTGTGCAGTAAACCCGTTTTTTCTAACAAAACTCATTGCGTCCCGTAATTGGACAAGCGGTTTCATTAGCATATTCGCCAGGTAATAGCTGATCACAACCGAAAATAAAATGGCACCGAAACCAATAATAAAAATTGTTGTCAAAATATAATTCATCATCGATTGAAATGCTGCTAATGGGTGAATCAGCTGCATAACCCCTTGAAATTGTCCGATTTGAACGACTCTGTGGATGACATAGCTTTCAGATCCTGAAATCATCTGCTTTTCAATAACCGTTGAAAAATAATTTTGATTTTTTGGCAGTTGTGCAGCCGGAGCAGCATCATTGATACGCATTACCTCAATACCATCCAGATTAAATACACGTACCGTTTGTTCTTGATTTAAAATGGCCTTCATCAATGAGGTGTTGTTTTGGAGTGCCTGTACTGTAACAGTGTTACCTTGTGATTCAAAGTATGTTGTCATATCATCAACCGTTCGCAATGCATTTTTTTCTTCATTATGAATAAGCCATGTTTGTAATGCGATATACAGCACTACAGAAATAAGGGCATAGCTTACAAAAATCGTTACACCGACTGCAAGCATCCACTTTGATTTTAATGAAAGGTTCAGTAATTTGTTTTTCATCATCCTCACCCGCGTATCACATATCCAACACCACGTACTGTTTCAATGTACGGAGTATTTTCTGTTTGCAGTTTTGAACGTAAATGGCGAATATATACATCGACTACATTAGTTTCGACCTCTGAATCGAATCCCCAAACTGTCTCTAAAATACGTTCGCGTGTACATACATGGTTTCTGTTCTCCACAAGCAGCTTCAGTAAATCGAATTCTTTTCTTGTCAGTTCGATTTTATTATTTTCAAATATTACTTCATATGCATGCACATCGATTTCTAAATCCCTTACAATGAGTTGTTTAGATTTTTGAGTATGCTGGACTCTTCTCAAAATCGATCGGATCCGGGCTAGTAGTTCTTCTATCGCAAACGGCTTCACGATATAATCATCTGCTCCCGCATCCAACCCTGAAACGCGGTCCATTACTTCATCACGTGCAGTAATTAACAGAATCGGTACATCGCTTGTTTTCCGTATTCGTCTGCATACTTCAATCCCGTTTAATTGAGGCAGCATGACATCGAGCAAAATACAGTCGAATAGTTCACTTTCAGCCAATTCCAGACCCGTTCTCCCATCATATGCAACAACCGTCTCAAATCGCTCGTGCTTAAGCTCCAGTTCAAGGAAACGTGCAATATTTTTTTCATCTTCAATTATTAAAATCTTCTGTTTCATCAGCTACCCTCTCTATCAACAATATATATCTTCATTATTGTACCATTTGTATTTTACAATAAAAAAAGAATACGGAGTAAATTTCCGTATTCTTGCAAGTAAGATATGGATATGAAGAATGTGCTAATTGGAAGATTGTTTCGCCTTGTATAATACCTGATCTGCCAAGTCGATAAGCACATCCAAATTTACACTGTGCTGTGGATAAATCGATAGACCCATCGAGGCAGTAGGTGAGAAATGCGCATCTCTAATCATCCATCCGATTTTCAGATTTTCTTTGATTCTGTTCATAATATGGGCTAGTTGAACAGAACGGTCTTTTTCGTCAGTGGACAGCCCTGTTATAACAATTAAAAATTCGTCTCCGCCCAGCCTTATTACGAGGTCTTCGTTTCGCACACTGCGAACGAGTGATTTCCCGAATTGAATTAAAAACTCATCCCCTACATCATGGCCATATAGATCGTTTACTTGTTTAAAATTGTCACCGTCAAGATATAAAATTGCCAGGCAGGTGCCTGTTTCGTCTGCTTCGGTTTTAAGCAGCGGAAAGTCCTTGTACAGTTTCCGGCGATTACCTAGCTGCGTAAGACTATCATGATACGCTAAATAGGTTAATTTATCTTCCAGCTGCTTGCGCTCGGTAATTTCTCTAGAAACCATGACAATTTCCGTGATTTCATGATTTGCCAAATCGAACGTTAGCGTATAATTCCCTTCCGTCCATATCGTACTATTATCTTTTTTATACAAAAGCAATTCAATTTTTTGTTCTTCTACACTATCAAACTTTTCCGGGTTCAATGCTTCATGCCACAGTTGGACACTTTCAGGCTTCAGCAATCGATCGTACGGAACACCTATCAGCTCTTCTTCCCGATAGCCAAGTTTCCTTGAATAGGAAGGTGAAGCGTATTTAATTTTGCCGTAGCGGTCTGTTACGACAATAAAATCATTCGTATTTTCAGTAATCGCTCTGAAATTACGTTCAATTATATATAGTTCAGACATTAATTGCTTTTCAGACGAAATATTATATTGAACCATTAAAAACTGCTCGACATCCCCTAGTTCATTTTTCAAAGGAATTATAGTGGAGTCCACCCAATAAATTTCGCCATTCTTTTTACGAATACATACTTCATCACGCCAAATTTCTTCTTTTCTGACTTTTTGCCAATAACTCATTGAAGCCGTATCTGCGTGATACGTTGAATGAAGAAAATGGTGTGGCTTACCGATTAATTCGTCTTGGGTAAAGCCTGTATTTTTAATAACTCTTTCATTTACATCTATTATATTTCCGTCAGCATCTGTAAAAATAACGTCAGCAAAAGAATTGATCGCATTTTTGAACATTTCCAGGCCATGCGATGCAGTGCGTAATGCCTGTCCTTGTTTTATATACTCTGTTATTTCTTGCAATATAATAAATACGGCAATATTTTCACCGTTACTTGTCAGCGAAGAAAAAGAAGCAGTAAAACATCGCTGTTCATTATGTTTATCGATAAAAAACAGCATTTTCGATTGAACATTTTCTCCAAGCTGAGCACGTTTCAAATAGCTTTTTAATTTTATTGCCATTTTTCTTTCTATAAAAGGCATATCCAATATACTTGTACGGGAAGCATCTTCCATTTGAATATTAAATTCACCCAAAAATTTTGTATTCGCTTCAAGCAATTGCAGGTCATTGGAAACTAATATCGTTGATAAAAATGAATTAGAGAATAAGGAACGCATAAATAAATATTTATCTTCTAAATCAAGACTCATCGACACTTCTTTTGTCATAGCCAAAATATAATTTTTCCCGTCTTGTATTACTGGAATAGTTGTCGTTCTTTGTTTTCGAACGTTCATTCTTTCATAAGTGAAATCTTCAAATTCAACTTGCTTATTTTGTTCGATTGTTAAGTCATAATGGTGAATAATCGTTTTTGCCAAATGGGACGGAATTACCTGTTCGATCGTTTTGCCGCAAGGATTCTTATTAATTAAATTTACTGCAGCATCATTGACAAAAATATAACGATACTTTTCATCTATTTTTTCCATAAAGAACACAGCATCATTACTATTTTTGAATAACAAATTCAATAGATCCATTGAAAAAATGGAACTCATCATCCTTGTCCCCCTACTTTACTGATCTTTACAGAAAGCTTTCTATTTTATCTTGCACAAAAAGTTTGCATTTCTCATATTGGATTTGCTCTTCTGCCGGCTGAATATGAACCAACTGTAATTGTTCGTCTTGAATTTCGAATTCATATTCCCCTAATACCGTTGCATTTCCGATGAGCGCCAATTCCCAGTTTCCTTCATTATTTGAAACCTCACATTGAACAAAGCCTCCCGGGTTATAGATAGTTACTTTACTATTCGTTACGAATCCTTCAATTGAGGCAATCAGTGCAGAGGCTGTCATTGCAGTACCGCAAGCATTTGTAAAGCCTACCCCACGCTCATAAGTTCGGACAAATATTTCATCAGACGATAATGACTGGACATAGCTGACATTTACCCCGTCAGGACAATATTCATTTTCACTGTTCAAATAGGCTGCTAGCTGTTGTTGGTGCGTCGTGTTTTCGATATATTTTTTATCAACAATTCCGATTAAATGCGGGTTCGGTACAGAAATCGCAGTAAAAGGAATTTCTTCTGAAAAAGCAGGTATAATTTCGTGGCGCAATTGTCGTTTGTTATCTACCTTCATTGGCAAAGATGATAATTCAAATGAAATGGGCGAGATTTCTACAGAGTATGTAGGAAGCTGTTCAAAAATGGAGTCCTCACGTTTCACTTTCAAACAGGCATGCATTGTTTCGACAACCGCTTCATTAACATTTAACTTTTCGCAGACATACCGTGCGACACAGCGTAACCCATTCCCGCACATCGAAGCTTCCGAGCCGTCCGCATTAATGACGCGCATTTTTGCATCTGCTGTGGAAGAAGGAAGCACCAATAATAAGCCATCTGCCCCGCCATCAATGGATGGATGACATAATTGTTTTGTGATATTCACAAAATTAAATTGTTCATCATATAATGCTTCGTATAAATAAAATGTATTTCCAGAACCATGGACTTTCGTTAGTTGGATATTCATATTTTGTGCCTCCGTGTTCTCTCTTGTTTTATTATATTATACTTTTAAAAAATTCATCCTGTCATTAATAGTTTTTATTTACGCATTATTCTGAATATATCGACTTTTAGCAGAAAAAAATGTTTTTTTCGAGCTTGAAAGTTGCGACAAGAGAATATATTATAATAAAATGTAGATATATTTCTTGTTATTAATTGTCTAGGATAGAGCGAGACAGACGAATTATGCATAATAGTTTAACGTCAAATTCTTTTAGGTAAGATCAAGCTCGAAATGACTACTGCCTTATGATAAAGAACCTTTTAGCATTAGAAGATTATTTGCACTATTTCTTTAACAACAGGCTCTACCATTTTCTTCTTAAAAGGAGGCGTTTCACATGTTAAAACAGAGAGAACTTCATGAAACAGCAGAATTATACGAATTATTACGTCATCCGTCTGTATTTCCATTCGTACGTCAAAAAGCGACTTCAGCTGAAGAGTATTTATTTATGACTAAACAATTAATAGAAGAAGAACAAAACGGATTAACGATTTCACGTACAATTGTAGATGAGTGGGGTGCCCCAATCGGAACAATCAGTATTTTTGATATCCAAGATGGCGCCGGCTTTTTAGGAACATGGATCGGCAAACCATATCAAGGCATCGGTTATAATCAGAAAGCGAAATTAGCGTTTTTAAATGAACTATTTTTCGACTATGATTTCCATACAGTTTTCTTACGCATCCGGGAAGAAAATGCACGCTCACAAGCAGCAGCATTAAAATTACCTTATGTAGTAGATGCGGAGGAATCAAATCCATCTCTTTTCACAGAAATTAATCAAGGCGTAAATAAATTCCGTCTTTTTAAAATTCCAAAAGATCTGTTCTATTTAACAACTGCGAATTCGCACGAGGAAGCAGAGGAACAGGCAATGTAAAAAGGAAATTTTCACTAGTGACGTAATTACCTTCATTACGCTTATATGTTAAAATCGTCACAAATATTCCTTAAATAAAAAAGGGGCTACCTTAAAAGTATGAACTTTTAGGTAACCCCTTTTTTTATTAATTATTTTTCATATTGAGTTATTAATGCAACCATTTCTTTCGGAGTTTTCGGGTGTTCGACTTCAAGCATATGGTCGATCATTTCTTCCGCTTTCTCTTCAAGCTTTTGAATCGCCTGCATAAATGATACTTTTGTCAATTTTTCCTCATCCAATACTTGTGCAAAGCCTTGTTGTTTAAATAAGTTGGCATTTAAAATTTGATCGCCACGGCTTTTTGCAGCAGAAAGAGGAATGAGCAGCATCGGCTTATGCAATGCTAAAAATTCGAATATCGAGTTTGAACCGGCACGCGATACAACAAAATCTGTAGCGTACAGTAAATCCGGCAATTCTGTTGTCACATATTCAAACTGACAGTAGCCTTGCAGATTTTCAAATTTTTTGTCGGCGTTCCCTTTACCGCATAAATGGATAATCTGATATTTTTCAAGTAGTACAGGCAAATTTTCACGAAGTGCGTCATTAATAATGACTGACCCTAAGCTGCCGCCCATGACAAGCAGAACTTTTTTTTCTGTTGTGAAGCCACATAATGCCAAGCCACGTTCACGATTTCCTTCAAATAGTTGCTGACGAATGATCGAACCTGTGCAAGTCGATTTGTCGTTCGGTAAATGTTTCATTGTTTCTTTAAAAACCGTAAAGATATGGGACGCAAAAGGTAATGAAATTTTATTCGCTAATCCAGGCGTCACGTCCGATTCATGGACAACAACCGGAATATTTGCCAACTTTGCCGCAATCACGACAGGCACTGATACAAATCCGCCTTTAGAAAAGATGACTGTCGGCTTAATTTTTTTGATAACCGAAAAGGCTTGTGTAACCCCTGCCATTACTTTAAATGGATCTGTAAAATTCTGTACTGAAAAGTAACGACGCAGCTTCCCGCTCGAGATACTGTGATATGGCAATGAAGGAAAGGCATTTGTTATAAGCTCCTTTTCAATCCCATCATGAGAGCCTATATAATGGACATCATACCCCGCTTCCTGCAATGAAGGGATAATCGCTTCATTTAGTGATACGTGACCGGCCGTACCCCCGCCTGTTAAAATAATTGTTTTTTCGTTCATAAATTTCTCCTAACAAAGCAATTGTCATTGCATCTATTTTATGCAACATGACATTTCAACATGCTTCGATATATATCTTATTTATTTGATGTGACATTTTATTATCGATGATTGTTTTTACTATACTTTTTATAGTTCCTTTTTAATATTCAATAATTATTCTTGTTTTATTATTCTAAAAAAATGATTTAACTATTTATCACTTCTATTCCATCGAATTCTGCACCTTTTTTTAAAAGGCTTTTTAAAAGTATACCGTATATTGTAGCACATTTTGGCACTTTATAAAGCATTTCTCTAAAAATGGGTGTTTTCGCATATAAAAATTTTAATATCAATAGAAATAATAAATATTCGATAAAAGTATTTTTATTGTTTTAAGAATTCAATTAATAACTGAATAACAAAAAACTACCCTTTTCATTACAAAAAGGATAGCATCAGCAAATTACTTTTTAATAAATTGTTGTGTCCAAATATTACCGTCCTGCACATAGCCTACACCAATATGAGTGAAGTCTTTATTTAAAATATTCGCTCGGTGACCTTCTGAGTTCATCCATGCTTGTACAACTTCTTCAGGAGATTTTTGACCTTTGGCGATGTTTTCACCGGCAGATTTATAAGCAATACCTAATGCTTTCAATCGGTCAAATGGGCTGCCGAATGTTGGTGATGTATGAGAGAAGTAATTTTTATCTTTCATATCTTGAGATTTTTCACGTGCCGCCGCCATTAATGGGTGGTCGATCTGTAATGCACTTAAACCGTTTTTAGCACGTTCCGCGTTTGTTAACGCAACAACTTTTTCTTCAATCGCTAAAATTTGATCTGTAACTGTTGTTTCTTTTTGCTCTTGAGCTGGCGCCTGTTCAGTTTTAGATTGTGTAGCAGGCGTTTGTGACGGTGATTCAGTCGTTGGAGCTTTTGGAGTTTCGTTATTTACTACATTTGTTGGCTCTTTTTCTACTTCCTTACTAATCTCTTTGTTCGTTTCCTTGTCAGCCTCTTTAGAAGTCTCTTTGCTTACATCAGTTGAAGCAGGTTTTTTATCTTTATTTTTTGACCCTTCCTGTTGAATAACTGTCCAATTTTGAGGTGTCGTTTTTACAAGTTTATAGAAATTGTTAAGTTTTATATTATAGTCATTCGCTAATTGAATGTGATTTGTAGTTGGTGTTGATTTGCCCCCTTCAATTGCGTTTGAACTTGCATTCGCAACGGGTGCTTGAGTTGCAAAAAGTATTACTGCACAAAATGGTAGAACTAATTTTTTCATTTTGTACGCCTCCTTTCGTGATTCCATCGTAAATGAAAAACCCAAGAAAAAAAGGCCTATAAATTGGTAAACTGCCCATCTACCAACTTATTAGCCTTTAAATCTTATATTTAAATTGATATTTTGCGATAAATTTATCCAATTCCCTCAAACATTTCATTTGAAAAGCTATTGACGAATTATGATACAGAGATAATTTTTAGATTGTTAATGTTTTCACCAATGATGACTAAGTTCGGTTCCATCTTTATATATTCCGGCAGCCATTGGACCATTCCATAAGCATATTGGAACAGCATCGGATTTTTGATTCCCTCAATCGGAACATAGCCTTTCATACGGTAAACTGTATCCGGTAATGAGCGCACCCAGTTTTCAAACTGTTCTTGTGTAAAGCTTGTATCAAATCGAACGAGTCGTGAGCCTAAATTAAAACTTTCACCAATACGGGCGGACACGATATCGTCTTTTGATATACGAGCAGTTGACTGCATATTTTGCAGTAACTTTAACGGAACACGGCCATTTGTCGTTTGAAGGATGAACGCATTTGCATTAAACCCTTGCAGCTCATAAACAACTTGCGCTTGTTCCGATTCCGTAAGCAAGTCCGTTTTATTGGCCAATAACAGATGGGCATGACGAATTTGCTCCATAAATAGAGATCGTACTTGCGGAGTAAGGCTTGTTCTGTCTAACCATAACCGGCTGTCCGCCACCGTCACAATTCCTTTAATATTTAACTTATCCGCAAATAGAGGCGAATAGACCGCATCCAGGGCTTCCACAGGGTGTGCAGCCCCGGTTGTTTCTATTATTAGTACATCAAAATCCTGATCATGTAAAAGCGATTGGATTTGAGCTTCCGTTTTTTCCGCTCCGCTGCAGCAAATACAGCCTTCTAACATTTCTTTCAATGGTACATCCTGTTCCACTGCCTGTGAATCAAATGGAAGCTTCCCAAGTTCGTTCATAATAACAGCAGGCTTCAAATTAGCTTCTTTCATCTGGCGAATGACATCGGTTAACATGGACGTTTTGCCGCTTCCTAAAAACCCGCTAAATAAATATACATCTTTCATATTTCCACTTCCTATAATAATGGGCTGGCAATAAAGTGTTGTATCACTTTTGCCAGCCCGCATTTTTTATTCGTTTGTTGGTTCTTCAGGCTTTATATCCAGTAATTCTTTCGCCTTTAAAATTTGAGGATCTTCTGTTTTCAGCTTTTCGCTAATGGCATCCATTAAGGCATATGTTGTATCACCTGTTAAAATACCTGTCACTTCTAATTCATTATCTTGTTGGTATGCTTTTATTGCCGCTTCAGTCTCTTCATCAAATTGTGTATCGACTTCACCTGGCTCATATCCTAATACCTCCAGAATACGCTCAGCTGTTTTGATTGACGCATGATTGGCATCCTGTTCATATTTCTGGCTCGGATCGATATATGGTAATGAAGCATAATCCGGATAGTCAACTTTCACATCCGGTGCAATTCCTTTTTCATTCACCCAGTTACCGTCTGGAGTTAACCATTTGCCAGTTGTGAACTTCAAGTTTGCTCCGTCTTCCATATAAATAATTTCCTGCATTGTCCCTTTACCAAAGGAATTTAATCCAACAATTTTGGCACCTGCCGACTCTTTGAGTGCACCTGCCAAAATTTCAGAAGCAGAAGCACTTCCTTCATCGATTAATACTGTTATCGGAAGATTATATTTTGAACGATTGTCCGCAGCTACAATTTGTGGCGCTTCATCTCGTTCTTGAATTTGAACGATTGTTTTTCCTTCTTCAACAAACAAGTTTGAAATATCGATTGCAGCCTTTAAATAGCCTCCTGGATTTTGGCGTACATCTAATACAATCCCTTTCATCCCTTGTTTTTCATATTCAATTAGCAGCTTTTCCAGTTCTACTGCTGTTTTTTCACTGAAAGAAGTAATTTGGAAGTGTGCAATTCCTTCTTCATCAATATCACCATAGACAGTTTCTACAGGAATATCGTCACGCACGATTGTCATATCAAAGCTTTCTGCATCTCCGCGTTGAATCGTCAGAGTGACGTCAGAACCTTTTTCACCGCGTATCAATAACACAGCTTCTGTAGAGCTCATGCCTTTGACGCTTTTCCCGTCAACCGCCAGTACCATATCTTTCGGTTGTAACCCGGCTTTTTCGGCAGGTGTATTTTTAATTGGGGAAACAATCATTATATATCCATTTCGTTCTTGAATTTCCGCACCAATTCCTTGAAAACTTGAAGACAGGCTTTCATTAAATGAACTTGCCTCATCTTTATTCATATAATCAGAATATGGGTCGCCCAATGCATCAAACATTCCATTGATTGCACCATATACCACTTCTTCTTCATTTACGTCTTCATAATATTTTTGCTGAAGTGCATCATACGCATCATAAAGTTTTTTAAATTCCGCCCGTTCCACCGGTTCCTTTACTTCCACAACTTTATTTTCGCCGAATGTTAACGCAAAAATTGTTAAACCGGCTGTACATAAAATTGTCAGGAAAATGACCATTATGAATGCAAATGGTTTCATTCGTAAATATTTCCCTGCCGGCTTTGTAATTTGCTCTTCGTTTAAACCGTTTTGATCCTCATCTCTTTTTTGTTCATCCATTTCAATTTCACCACTCTCATTTTTACACTGTCTGATGTCACACTATACCAATAATATCAGTTTACAAGCGACTAGAAAAGGATAGACGTCAATTTTTTTATTTCATTTCATATTAAATAGGAAAAAGCAGCGAATTCCGCCATAAAGCGGCCTCGCTGCTTGATTTATTATTCAGTTTTAGCTTCTTTTTTAACTTCATTCGGTATATTGATCTCTTTTACTTCATCAAATTTCGAATAGACAATGTTCGCATCATTTTCAATCGTAGTTTCCTGACCTTCGACATTTGTGATGATTTTCAAGTCCATATCCATTTCTTTTATATCAAATGTATCTTTCGCTACTACAATATTATATTGTGAATCTTCAAAGGACATATTCTCAAGCATTTCACCATTCATCTCCAGTGATTCACCTAAGCTGGCACCCATTTGTGAAAGTATGAACTGCTTGAACTGATCCCCTTCAATGTTCAGCGTCAACAAATAGTTTTCATCATCCTGTTCAAAGCTAAAATCTTCGATAAATTGTTCAAGCTGTTCGAGTTGCTCTGACGCATCTGCCTGCGCACCTGTTTGCGCTAAAAGTTGTTCATATTGTTCGTCAGGCATCTTTAACCATTCATTCGAATCGCCATTAAACAAGTAAAAGCCATCTTCTTCTGTCATATACATTTCGATTGGCAATTCCATTTTATCATCGCCCATATCCATCTCAACTGTTCCTTTTGAATACATCGCCATCGGATCTTGCTGGATATCCATTGCCAAATTTGAGTTGCTCGTCATATCTACCGTCTTACCGTCCATCACGAAGCTCGTCACTTGATCCATCTTTGTTTCTGCATGAACACTTTTTAAATTTTGCTGACGCTGCATAGCTTTCTCATATACTTGCTGTAATGTTAAATTGGCTTCACTATCCGTACCTTCAACCGGTTCTGCTGTATTTCCGCAGCCTGCAACTAGTGCAATCGATAATGTAGACATCGCGAATAAGTATCGTTTTTTCAAATGATTTCAACCCTTCCTAGATAAACTTCTACTATCCATACCCTAATTTGGTGTATTAATATCTTTAAATTGGAAATAAGATTAGATGAATTTTATTATGAATTGAAAATATTGTATGGATAGAGTGCATTTTTTTAGGAATGACGGATAAAATAAAAAGTGTCTACAGGCATAGACACTTTTTATTCTTCACCAATTTAACTTAATACCGTATTGTTCATTTAAGAACACATGCAATTCTTTGTAAGTGCAAAGGGCAATGCCGATGACAATTTCGTTTTCATTCATGTCTTTTTCTATTTTGAGGTTGTTATCAAAAATGTGAAAGTTCATCGGCAAAGCTCTAATATCCACACTAATGTTATGTGCGGCTTTGTTGCGCCAATAATTCAGCAACCATAAGTTTTCGAACAATTTTTGTTCGATTAAGCCTAATGCATAAACAGCATATACTTTTGTGCTGTAATTAGAGCTCGCCATCGGGATATAAGTTGACTGATCCTTGAAGCTTCGTACTTTCGGCAGCTTTTCCTGAATCAAATGGTTAATGGCATTTTCACAAAACAGACTAACCGTAACAATATTCGCTAACGGATCCACTGTGCTTGAGATTCGATCAACAAATTTCTTCGCTACTTCCTGACTCATCCCCTCACTCCTTTTTACTTTTTTGCCGTCATCTTATGTGCTTTAAAATTGTCGGTATCTCAGTTTGCCCACAACACAAATTCGATATGCCAAACATCCGCTAAGAAAATTTTTGGAATTTTTTATCGCTTCAATTCAAAAATTAAAAAAACACATCTTTAGTATGATGTGTAAAAACCACGCTACTTATTTTCTAAATGTTTATCCATGCCGGTTACGAGCAATAAATAATCATTATGCTTTGATTGAATCTTTGCAATTTCCGGATCATCCCAATCATTCCCAAAAAATTTATAGCCACTAATGGCGGTATGCAAGCTAAGATAATCCGCACGTGAGAATAGGTGTAAAATAAAACCGATATGATCTACCAGCTCTTTATTAAGTACCTTCATATTGTCATCGGTTAACTGACTAATTTCTTCCACCGGTGTGTTGGGTGGAATCTCTTCATACTTAGTAAAACTATACTTACCTGCATGAAAATCTTCTATACTTCCACTTCTAAAGATATATTGGGTAATCCGAATTGCTAATTCCCTAATTACTATTTCTAAATCCTCATTATAATCAATCTCAAATTGATCGCTGTACAAAGCTCTAAGTAATGCTCCATTACGACCTTGTTCTTTTTCTTCATCGTAAATTTCTTCAAGATCTCGTATCAAGATTGCATCTTCCTCATCAAACTTATCTTGAATAAGCTGTATCAACTGTTCCTTTTTCATAAAACCACGCTCCTCAACATCATTTGTATTCCTATGTTTTACTATTCGTAAGATGATGTTTTTTATACTAATAAACGTTTCCAGTTTTTATGGGATTAAGAACAGGATTAAAATTTTTACAAATAAAAAAGCACTTAATAAGCGCAAATTGGCCTATTAAATGCTTATAATTTAAAATTAATCTTGAATTGCCGCTTCCAACGCAATAACCATCATGTCATTGAACGTAGTTTGACGTTCTTCTGAAGTTGTTACTTCACCTGTCAGAATGTGGTCAGATACTGTTAGTACTGTTAAAGCTTGACGACCGAATTTCGCAGCTAATGTGTATAGTGCTGATGTTTCCATTTCAACAGCTAATACGCCATATTGCGCTAATTTTTCGTTTTGTGCTTCGTCAGAATAGAACATATCCGCAGTGAAGATATTTCCTACACGTACGTTTAAGTTCGCTTCTTTAGCAGCATTGTAAGCTTTTAGTAATAAATCGAAGTCTGCAGTTGGTGCATAGTCGATTGTACCGCCGAAGACAACTCGATTCATGTTTGAGTCTGTAGATGATGTTTGTGCAATAATAACGTCACGTACTTTTACGTCTTTTTGAATTGCACCACAAGTACCTACACGGATTAGTTTTTGTACACCGTATTCTTGCATTAATTCAGTCGCATAAATTGAAATTGAAGGTACACCCATGCCTGTCCCTTGTACAGAAACGCGTTTTCCTTTATACGTACCTGTGTAGCCAAGAATATTACGTACTTCGTTATATTGAACAACATCTTCTAAAAATGTTTCGGCAATATATTTTGCACGTAATGGATCTCCTGGTAATAGTACAATTTCTGCAATGTCGCCTTTTTTGGCATTAATATGAACGCTCATCAAAAAACCTCTTTTCATCATAATTCTTTTAAATTGTAAACGTTTTCGTATAAACATTCAATCGTTAGACGTCTTGCATCACAAAAAATTTTGCATAAAAAACAATATTTGGACAAAATAACGATTTTCTTTACGAAGACGTGTCTTATTTCACTATACCCCATCTCGCTTATTGCATGCAAAACAATGCCTATACTGAAAATTTATTTTCATATAGGTCCCATAATTGATCAAAGGCACCTATTGTCATATATTCATCGGATTGAAACTCTATATAATTCGTAAGCTCCTCGAAGCTGTCGGACATTTTTGGAAAAGCATGATCGAGAAACATACTTTCGGCAAAACGTACCTTTTCATCCGACCATTCTCCCCCTCTAAATGTTAGTGCAAAATGATAAAATGATTTTTTCAATATTTCCCCTCCTTTATACATTTTTTCACAATATATAGTGTAAATTTCCCATTTATGTAGTAAAATAGTTAAATACTGTTTTTTCAGAAAGTGGTGAATTATTTGCGAAAGAGCAAGAAAACTAAGCCTAATAAAGAAAAACTAAGGAAAAATCCTATTAAACCGAAAGCCCTATTTCACTTCTTTCATCTAATACGAGGGAAAATTTTAATTGCTTTCACTATTTTAATGGCAATTATTATCTCTATGCAAATTTTGTCGTATATTAATATAACAAACTTGGAAAAAAACTTGCGAGAATTTGCGGAAGAAAATTTAAAACAGCAAATGCATATTAATAGTTTAGCTTCCGATATCGCGAAGCTTTCAAGCCATGAACAAACTTACTTAATTACAGGCGACGAAAAATTTCTTCAATTATATGAAGAGACTAAGGACCGAATAAATACAAATTTAACATCTGTTGAAACGTCATTTAAAAATCAGGATGAAGAGCTTAAAATCCTCGGATTAATCCAACAGTTTTATGCTAATTATTTATCCTATTCTAAATCGACAATTGAAGTACGTCAAAAATATGGCTATGAAAATGCCGCTAAACTTTTTGCGAATAGCGGAAGCCAAAACTTCAAAGGGTATATTGATGAAAATACAGGTAAACTGATTCAAATACTTGAACAGCGCAATGAAAAAACCATTTCAGACTTGGAACAGTTTGCATTCGCTTCTAAAATAATGATTTCAGGATTAACAGGAATTGCCGTTATTTTAACAATTTCATTAGGTTATATATTATCGAAATCAATCCGTAGAAATACGAAAAAGATCAATGAATCAATTCTGGATATCGCCCAGGCTGGCGGTGACTTAACACGCCGCGTAAATGTTAAAACAAAGGACGAATTTTCTGTTATAGGAGATTCGACCAATATTTTAATCGACTCAATCTCTGCATTGGTTAAACGCGTTTCAAACCTTGCCGAAAATGTATCCGGAAGTTCACAGGAATTAATGGCCCTTGCAGATGAAAATGCTCGTACAATTGATTTTATTGCTGATTCTACGATGAAAATTGCGAGCGATAGCAGTGAAATTTTAAACAGTATCGGGAGTTCGGGTAATGAAATGCAGAAATTGGAGCAATCGATGCACGTATTAGACGGAAAGGCACGAGAAGTTCAGCGAGCTGCATCTGAAATGAAGGACGCTGCACACCAAGGAAGCAGATCAGTAAACCACTCATCCATTGTCATGCTTGAAATTGAGGAAACAATGGCAACTACTTCTGATACGGTTGAAAAATTAGGGGAAAAATCAAAAAATATTACTTCAATAATTAGTTCAATTACAGCAATTGCCGAACAAACAAACTTACTCGCTTTGAATGCGGCAATCGAGGCTGCTCGCGCCGGAGAACATGGACGAGGCTTTGCAGTTGTAGCGGCTGAAGTACGAAAACTTGCCGAACAGTCCCAAAAGGCAGCAAAAGAAGTTTCGGCAATCGTTGGATCAATTCAAACAGAGGTCAAGTCCATTATCGAGCAAAATCACACAGGGGTAGAGAAAGTAATCCGTGGTGTGGAAGTGACAAATGAGACGACCAATTCTTTACAAAATATATTACTTCAGACAGAAAAAACATCTGATATTTTAACAGAGATGGTTTCTCAAATTGAACAAACTTTAAATAATAGTCACGGTGTAACAACATCGTTCGTACATGTTGCTGCAATAGCAGACAATACGGCTGTCAACACAGAACGCAGTGCAGCTGCCGCATCTAAAGGATCTGCTTCCATGGAAGAAATCAATGCATCTGCAGTGGAACTGGCTTCACAAGCAGATCACCTTCGAAGTGTTGTCAATGAATTTAAAATCTAGTATTAAAAAACTCGCTCATGGGACTTCCCATAAGCGAGTTCTTTTTATTCAAACAGTGATTTATATTCACCGTAGCCTTCTTTTTCAAGATCCTCCACCGGAATGAAGCGCAATGCTGCTGAATTGATGCAATAACGCAACCCGCCTAATTCTTGCGGACCATCCGGAAATACGTGCCCTAAATGGGAATCGGCTGTTTTACTGCGGACTTCCACACGACGCATACCGTGCGACGTATCAAAATGCTCGGTTACCTCTACTTTCTCAATCGGCTTTGAAAATGATGGCCAGCCACAGCCCGCATCATATTTGTCTTTTGAACTGAAAAGAGGCTTTCCTGAAACGATATCCACATAGATACCCTCTTCGAAAACGTCATTGTATTCATTGCGGAATGGCGGTTCCGTTCCTTGGTTTTGTGTAACATGATACTGCATTTCTGTTAACTCTTTTAAACGTTGCTCTTTATTCATTTATTTCGCCCCCCAGTATTTCTCAATAAATCCAGCACGCCCTGAACCAACCGAATAGCGTTCGTAATGTGCCGGGTTCTTCTGATAGTAGTGCTGATGATAATCTTCTGCCGCGTAGAACGGCTTCGCTTCAAGGATTTTAACGGCAATCGGTGATTTGAATTTTCCGCTTGCCTCCAGTTTGGACTTGGATAATTCGGCAATCTGCTTTTGGACATCATCATGGTAAAATATCGCCGTAGTGTATGATTCGCCACGATCATAAAATTGACCGCCCGCATCTGTCGGATCGATCAATGTCCAATAAAGTTCTACCAGTTTTTCGTACGGATAAATTTCAGGATCAAACGTAATTTGAACTGCCTCAAGATGGCCCGTTGTTTCACTGCATACTTGTTCGTATGTCGGGTTTTCAACATGCCCGCCCGTGTAACCGGAAACGACTTCTATAATACCGGGCTGTTGATCAAACGGCTTTACCATGCACCAGAAGCAGCCCCCTGCAAATGTCGCTTTTTCATATGCCATTAAAATTACCTCCTATTTTACTTCGTCTGGTTTGGAATAACTACTTCCAACTCTATTTTATCATTTGGTAAATCAATTTCCTTCGCACGCACTCTGGAACCACTTGCAATATTTATGCGAGACAGATCTACATAAATTTCTTCGTCATTTGGTTTCACCGTAATCCAATTTGGAAAATTAACCGCATCATCAATCATTTTCAGGACGGTTTTCGGAGGAATATTTACCTTGCCGACGTGGACCGCTTCTTGACTCAGTGTAATATTACCGTTATTTACAATTGGAATGAAGTCCATCTGAATCGGCAAATCGATATTAAAAACAGTTAATGTACTGTATAGATAAATTTTATCATCCACTGTCAGCTCTACCGGAACAGGTGACTGGTTCATAGCTTCCGATAAATATTGTTTCGCAATTGCTTCGAATTCTTTAGCTGTCGTTTCCACAGTCAATATGTTGCCCTCAATAGGGAGTGGTGGCTGTTCTGTTGCTTGTTCTACATCAGCAGTTATTAAATAGAGCAATGTGGCAAATGTAATGAGTACTGCTCCAGCCAATAATAAAAATGCGACTTTCCATTTGTTCATCTTCTCACTCCTCAAATCCTAATAAACCGTCTGACATCTGCTCAATATCACATTGTTGCATTGTTTCAATGATGCGTTTTGTCATACGATCATATCCTGTGCTATTCGGATGAAAGAAGTCTACATGATATACCATATCCTCATTTGAGACAAATAAATCCTCTACAGATACGAAACACGCATTTTCATCTGTGGCAGCAAGCTTTTCGATTTCACCATTCCACTCCGAAATAATCGGATCGAAAGGTGTAATCTCATCGACTACGATTGAAAAAGGATTGTAGAACCCAACTAAAATAATCGGCGCATCAGGATTTACTTTACGAATTTCTGCAATGACTTCTTCGTAGCGCTCAGCAAATTTGGGCAATTCCTTATCAAACATAGACTTTTTCATTGAAAATAAATTCTTTTTTACAATTTTCATTACATCATTACCGCCGAGCGTAATCGTGATCAGATTTGCTTTTTGCAGTTCTTCTTCATAGTGGCCCCGCTCAAGTAAACTTAACAGCTGGTCACTGCGTCTACCGTTTTTACCTCGGTTATCGAGTTCCACTTCCTCTACCATCGGCCATTTTTCCAGCTCCTCCTGTAGGCGAATTGTATAGCCATAATCCTGGGTTTCGTCTCCAACACCCCTTGTTAGCGAATCACCTAATGCTAAATAAAAAACCGATTGTGCATCTTCTTCCTTACGATCAGACCAGTCTAGTTGAAATACATCATTTATAATATCAAAAAAGCTCGTATTGATTGTTTCTTCGTTTTCGGCTTCTTCTTCTGATATAGACAAATCATTATTATCATTGGATGAATTGTCGGATTGTTGTGCTTCTTCTATTTGTGGGTCAATTGTAACGGAGCATGCGGACAAGAAAATGACAGCTAATGATGTGAGTACTAACCGCCACATGCAACTTCCCCCTTTTTATTTTGTTATTTCATTATAAAATATTTTCCTCACCTTTAGGAATGATTTGCCTATAAAAATAGTGATATATTTGAAAATATTTTTAAATTTATAAAAAAAGTAATTCTAAAGTTAATATTCTTTAGAATTACCTTTGATCTATTCTGTATAATAAATAAAGCCGATTGCACCTTCACCTGTATGTGTACTAATAACCGGTGAAGTAAAGGCAACTTCAACTTGTCCTGTATAACCTGTTGCTTTTACCTGCTCGATCAACGGATTCACTAACGTATCCATTGCATTCGCATGAGAGATGGCAACACCTGCCACTTTTTTACCTTTAGTATCCTTTTCAAATTCACTCATTAAATATTTCACCACTTGCTTATAGCTGCGCGGTTTTGCACAAATCGTCACTTCCCCAATATCTAAGTGACCAATTGGCTTAATATTCAATAAAGAACTAACGACTGCCTTACCTTTTCCGATTCGACCGCCTTTAACCATGTTCTCCAACGTGTCCAATGCAACAAAAAGACGTGTGTTTTCACGTACACGATTCACACCAGCAACAATTTCCTCCAATGTAGCACCTGCATTACGTAGACGGATCGCTTCACGAAGCTGGAATGCCAACCCGAAAGCAATATAACGCGAATCTATTACGGTTACGTCAGAATCAGTCATTTGTGAAGCTTGATTGGCTGACTGATATGTACCGCTCATACTCCCTGTCATATGGATTGATATAATTTTTGAACCATCTTTTCCAAGTTCATCATATAACTCTTTAAATATACCAGGAGACGGTTGAGAACTTTTCGGAAGTTCTTTTGCTGTTTTTAATAATTTAATAAATGTATCCGGTTGCAAATTTACACGATCTGTATACGTTTTATCATCAATTTGAACTGTTAGTGGTACTACATGAATTCCATGTTCCTGAATTTCCGCGTCTGTTAAATCGCAAGTTGAATCTGTTACGATATGAATTTGACTCAAAGAAAACACATCCTTTTTCTATCTTCCTTACTATTATAAAGAAATCATATTTGTTTACCAATATGACATTTGTCATTGAAGAATGACCCAGTTTATCACTATTTTCATATGACATATAGCAGTATAACATCATGACATCCATCTATCACGAATATTTCGCTAAAGAATTATACTAATATAAAGGAGCGTGATGACTCATGCACAATTTAGACGCATTTGATTATAAAAACTGGAAAGAAGAACTTTGGAATGCCATAACACATGGTGTAGGACTTGCCATTAGCATACCTGCATGCATTCTATTAATTATTCATTCAGCAGCTAACGGCACAGCAGTACATATTACTTCCTACGCTATTTTTGGCTCATCCTTGATTTTACTGTTTTTAATGTCGACATTATTACATAGTGTTCCGGAAAAATATAAACGGTTCTTTTCAATACTGGATCATTCTTCAATATATATATTGATTGCTGGTACTTATACCCCGTTTTTACTTGTAGCAATCGGAGGTGTGACAGGCATTGTCATGCTGTGTATTATTTGGTTTATTGCAATATTAGGCGTTGTGTTCAAATGTTTGTTCATTCATCGATTCGAAAAATTATCATTGGTGCTTTATATTTTAATGGGCTGGCTTATCATTTTCGCCATTCGACCATTATATGCATATTTGACGTTTGATGGTTTTATGCTAATGCTTATTGGCGGTCTGCTATTTACATTTGGCGCAATTTTTTATGCATGGACCCGCCTTCCGTACAATCACGCGATTTGGCATTTATTCGTTATTGCAGGCTGTGGATGCATGGTGGCTTGTGTATATATGTATCTGATATAAAAGAAAAGGACATGCTGAAGTTTTGATTCAGCACGTCCTTTTGTTTTTAACAGCTATTTTTCGTAAATACAGTACTGGAACGTATATCCATCTTCGGACTCGATAGGCTCGAGGCATGAGATCTTCTTCCAGTCATCGTATGACGGAAAATAAGTATCCCCTTTAAAACTATGGTTGATGAATGTAATATATAACCGATCGGCAATGGCCATCGACTGCTCAAATATTTGGGCACCGCCAATGATCATCACTTCTTCTTCACCTTCAACTAGCGCCAATGCTTCTTCCAGGTTTCCTACTACTTCAATTCCTTCTGCTGTAAAGTTTTCATTTCGAGTAATGACAATATTTCGGCGTCCCGGCAAAGGTCGTCCAATTGAATCGTAGGTTTTACGGCCCATAATCATCGGTTTTCCCATTGTCATTTCTTTAAAGTATTTCAAATCACCCGGTAAATACCATGGCAAATCGTTTTGATAGCCAATTACCCGGTTTTCATCATGCGCAACGATTAATGAAATCATCGTGCCCCCCCTTTATACTGCAATCGGTGCTTTAATTGTTGGATGCGGATGATAGCCTTCAAGCAAAATATCTTCCATTTCAAAATCAAAGATCGATTGCTTATCTTGATTTAACTTTAAGATCGGCAATTGCTTCGGCTCACGAGTAAGCTGTTCTTTTACTTGTTCAAAATGGTTTGAATAAATATGGGTATCGGCCATGCTATGCACAAACTCACCTACTTCAAGTCCACATTCATGGGCAATTAAATGCGTCAGCAATGCATAGCTCGCAATGTTGAAAGGCACCCCTAAAAATGTATCTGCACTGCGCTGCGTAAGCATACAGCTCAATTTACCCTCAGCAACGTAGAACTGGAACATCACGTGACATGGCGGTAAAGCCGCTTTACTGCCCTTTCCTCCAGCATCGATCACATCTTCCGGGTTCCATGCATTCACGATAATACGACGCGAATCCGGATTATGTTTAATCAAATCGATTGCATCTTGCAATTGATCTATCGATTCACCCTCTGAAGTTGTCCAATTACGCCACTGTTTCCCGTAAACATTACCCAAATCTCCGTATTTTGAAGCAAATTCATCATCATGTAAAACACGTTCACAAAATGCAGAAAGTTCTATTTGATACTGTTCATTAAACGCTTCATCAATTAGGGAGCGTCGTCCAAAGTCACTCATATCAGGTCCGCTGTACTCTTCTGATTCTACCCACTTTTTAAATGCCCATTCATCCCAAATATGGTTGTTGTTCTGAAGTAAATAGCGGATATTCGTATCACCTTTAATAAACCAAAGAAGTTCACTTGCAACGAGTTTAAACGGTACGCGCTTAGTCGTTAAAAGCGGAAAGCCTTCCTGTAAATTAAAGCGCATCTGATAGCCGAAAATGCTGCGTGTCCCTGTTCCTGTACGGTCAGATTTATCGGTCCCGTTGTCCAAAATATATTGCAATAAATTTAAGTATGTATGATCTGCATGTACCATTGTTTTTCACTCCTAAAGAATGTTCTCCGTTTATTATATAGACTTATGGTGAGAAAAACACGTCAATCTGCAAAATCGCTCGAAAATCCTACTGAGCGAAAATTTACTAATGATTCTAAAATAATATGTATAAAAAAGGGTACAATAAAAGGCGCTACTCGTATTTCGTCTGCTGAGTAGCGCCTTTAGTCAAATGTGTCTAAGTCATCGTATAGCTCAATCGTTTGCGTCAATTTTTATGTTGCCTCCCTAAGAATTGTTTTGTTGTTTTCCAGAATTTGAATCATTTGCAGTAAAATTTTGTCCTCAATTTTTTGAGCACCATTTACTTCTTTTGCAATAATTTTCGTTAATTCCAAAATTGTATTTACGTCGAGCTTATGTTTTTCCGCTAATTGGAATGCTCGCCCTAACTGACCGGTTATCATCGGCAGTCCTCCTTTTTACTATAGTATACAAATATTATACCTCGAGTTACATAAAAATTCACCTTTAATTTTTAAATTTTTGTAAATTACACAAAAAAAATTAAGGTCCTTTTATCAACCGCATAGTAATATTATGATAAATCGCCGGATACTCTATTCCCAACGTTAAATAAATAACTTTCGCTTTATTTATTACGAAATCAGAACTATATATTTCCCTCTTTGTTGCTGCAGATATTATTTCCTATTTTTAATTATTTTTATTTTCAAAGGGACATTTTTATTCGTATTTTGATACATTTTCTTTTTAAAAAAAGAAGTATAAACAATCGGTTCCCGGGAAAAATACGAGCAGAAATAGATACTTGAATTTCTTTTGTATGTGTTTTTTACATACCGAATGAACTTCTTTATCTAAAATAAAGGAGATGTTTTAAATGGGAGCATTATATAGAATTGCCCTCGTACTTGTAATTATTGGAGCAATTAACTGGGGACTTATCGGCTTTTTCAAATTTGATTTAGTCGCATCATTATTCGGCGGTCAAACTGCCGGGTTATCACGGATTATTTATGCACTTGTCGGTCTTGCCGGTCTTGCATGTATTCCTCTGTTAATGAAAAATCTTGACGAAGAAGACAATGCAACCGTTACTCATACAAGAGCAACGAACAGACCGAATTATAATATGGAAGCTGGTAAGGAAGCCGATTTCTCAGAATATGCAAAGCAAAAAAACAAAAACAACAATAACAATAACGACAATAAAGAGAAGTAATTCAGAAATATTAACAAAAGCAAAGCACAAGACCAGGCGCTCGATAATGAGTACCTGGTCTTTTAGCTTATTCGGTACTTTAATCTTGGGATTAAGTAAACTTATTTAAATAAAGTTCTTCTCTTCGCATATTTTATAATACTTAAAATAAACCTGTTAATATCTTTATCCATCCAAAGATAGAGGTCCATAATATAATGCTTAAAATCAGGCCATTAAATAAACCTAAGAAAAATCTGTTTTCCAAGATTACCACTCCCTAAATTAAAGGTTGGCCAATCACAGATTATTTAAGCTTTGATCGCTTATGTTTCTTTTGGCAAAGGATGGAAGAATAAGCACCAAATTTTGGAGCTCCTTGCTAAAACTTTAATATGGAATCTCCCTTTTTCGTGGAAAAAAAAGTGTATTGTTGATAATTCATCAGTAATCGTTTATCGTTTTTTGGAAATAACCTTCCAAAAGTTGTATAGTGTAAGGAGAGATTAAATTTAACGAGGTGAAATTATGAGTTTTTGGACATGGGTAGCAATCATTATTGCATTAGCTAGCGGAATTTTTGCCGCTAATTCCGGAAAGAAGAAAATCGAAAAATAGAATAAGAATTTTTAAAGCTTTAAAAAAGCACCCGACCAGTTGGCGGGTGCTCTATTTTGCTATGATAACCACTTAGGCGGTGTGTTTTTGCTCCAGTAAATCTCGCCAAGGTCGTAATGCTTTGAATAGTTGTCTTCAAACGTATGATAGTGGAAATTGTAATAGTAGCCATCAAAAGGACGGTTCTCTGTTCGCACATGGAAGCGGATTACGTCTGTTTTTGATTTGCTGTCAACAATGTGGAAGATTTTTTCTGAATAATCTCCACTCGGTTTTTCGGAAACCGTTAAGTTACGCAGTTTTTCATCACCAACTCGTTCCACAGTCATTGCAATAGCTTCTTCGATTTTCGGGAAAATATTCGTTTCGAATTGTTGTTCAATAACCGGTCCGACTTTTGTTCCAAATTTTATGTATGATTGTTCTTTTGCAGCAGACACAAAGTCATCTGTAGTTGGCAGCGGTTTTTCATCAACGATAATATCATCCAACTGATAGGCAGCTGAAATATGGTTGTCGCTTGGACGATCCAATGCCGATTTGCCATGCCGGTCTTCATCAAAATTGGCCCAAATTTCATGCTTTGGTGTAATTAAACCAAACGATAATAACGCAACGGAGACAACAAGAGATTTGTAAATCCATTTTTTCAAGTCTATCACCCACTTTTATTATGTATAATTTAAAACGCTCTTCTTAATATATACGAATATTATAACAAATAGTTTCATCTTTATTGTAATCATTGTACAATAAAAAAGGAAGATATTGTAGGTTATATTAAGGGAGGTTCTAAAAAATGGACATTGTTATGGGTCTTGGATTATTACTAATGCTTGGGTATATGACTTCTTTATGTTTCACGGACTAATATTTTTTTAATGTGCCATCCAAACCGATTTGGATGGTTTTTATTCGGAGAATTGGACAAGGGGCCCCCAAATATTGGGGACCCCTTTAGTATTTAATAGATAGATTTATAAATAAATGAAAGTCTCAACCCGATCATCCGGGGAATTTATATTTATTCGGAGTGCACAACTCCAGTTTTAACCGCGGTAAAATTCTACTAATCTCTTCTAACTTAAGCAACATAGTCCCAACCTGCTACTATGTCCTTGCAGCCCTGAAGCTTGCGCCAGTGTGAATAAGTATCTTCAAAAACACTAGCAGAAATGCCAATTCATTTATAGCACTATCTAAAATAGCACAAAAACAATCATAACACATATGTTCGCGTTTGTAAACTGAATTTGAGTCCGTGCAAATTTTCATGATGTCCGCTATACTTGAAAAATCGGAATTTAAAAGGAGTTATGTAAAGATGAATGAAGTTGAAACAACATTATCAATCCAAATGAAACGGATGGCTGTTACATTGCTGGATATGCAGCAAAGCCGTTTTGTATCTGCAAGTGAGACAATGGATTTATCCGCACTTCAATCTGAAGTGTATAATCAGTTCTTTGAATCATACATAGATGCAACGATGAATAGTCCGAAATCTGTTGCATGTAAATTTTTAGACCGTGACAATGATATTCTGACTAAAATGAACCGTTATGTAGAATATCCTGATGATACCCATTTCTTATCGCTAGCCAATGATTTATCAAATAAACTGTATCAAATTATGCAAACGGTATCGAACAGTAACGGCTCGGTCTTTGTCGCGCATATCGAACTTATTGGCGAAGACTATATTCTACTGTTAAAGCTGGATCCAAAAGACGCGGTACAGATTGATTTGGAAACACTGCATTTGAAAACAATCGAAAATATTTTGCCTGATGCATCGAGTCGTGTACAAAAATGTGCACTCATTCGAATGAATTATGATCCGCTCGAAGAAAATGTTTATGTATTGGATAAACAATCGGATGGCGAACCGGCGAAGTTTTTCATGGAAACTTTCTTGCAGGCCACTCCGATCGCGTCCGACAAAAAGAAAACAAAAATGCTCATGAAGGAATTATATGAGAAAATCGCGGAATCGATCAATGAAGAGGAGACTCTCCACCTACAAAGAGCGATTGACGAGGAATTTGAACATGGCAAATATATTGAACTAGACGCATCGGTGCATAATATTTATGAAGCAATTGCACCACCTGAGAATCGGGAAGATTTCGTTGAACAAGGTGCCAAATTGTTTATCAATGAATTCACCGACCGCAATCCAGACTTCACGCCTACATTCGAAGTGAAACGGGATGATTTGCATGTTGTTTATAAATCGGCAGAAGGTGAAATTCTCTTCCGTTATGATAAAGGATTGGACAATATTGATGTAAAGCATGATCAAGTAAGCGGTACGTATACGATTACTATACGTGATGCGGATACAGTAGGATTTACGCTGCACAAAAAACCGCTATAAGTTTAATAAAAGTATAATAGAACATAAAAAGGGGCTGTGTGTTTTGCACTGCCCCTTTTTTCAACCTATTTCGATGTTAACGCAATAAATTCCTCGACATCTTTTTCGCAAAGTGAGATTCCTTTTAACCAGAAATCTTCTTTCGTAATGTCTTCGCCTAAATGCTTCATTGCCAATTCTTCAACTGTCATGATCGCTGTGTCACGCAACAGAGCCATATACTTCTCTTCAAAGCCTTTACCTTCTTCTTTTGCTTTCGCGTAAATGCTTAATGAGAATAAATAACCAAATGTGTACGGGAAGTTATAGAACGGTACACCTGTAATATAGAAGTGCATTTTTGATGCCCAGAAATGCGGATGTGTTTCCCCTAACCCGCCTGCATGTGCTTCAATTTGAGCTTCTTCCATCAGTTCGTTCAAGCGTTTCGTTGATACAATGCCTTTTTTGCGCTCATCATAAAAACGAGTTTCAAACAAGTAACGCGCATGGATATTCATAAAGAAAGCAACTGAACGCTGAATTTTATCTTCCAGTAACGCAATCTTTTCCTGTTCAGTTGTTGCTTCTTCAACTGCTGCATCTGCAACAATCATTTCTGCGAACGTTGAAGCTGTTTCAGCAACATTCATTGCATAGCGGCGGTTCAATGGATGAACAGGGCGCAGTGCATACGAATGGAAAGCATGTCCCAGTTCATGTGCCAGTGTGGAAACATTTGACATCGAGCCGGAGTAAGTCATGAAAATACGAGATTGCTCTGATAACGGCATTCCTGTGCAGAAACCGCCTGGACGTTTATTATCACGGTCTTCCGCTTCAATCCACCCGTCTTCAAACGCTGTACGTGCAAAGCTTTCCATTTCTGAACCAAAGCGGCCGAAATGCTTCAGGATAAACTCAGCGCCTTCCTGATATGACATTGTAGCTGTTGAATCCGTGACCGGTGCATCAAAGTCAAACCAGTCTAAATTCTCTGTACCTAACAGATTTGCTTTATGCTGCAAATAACCTGCAAATGTCGACTTACGAGATGTAATGGCACCCCACATCGCATCGATTGTTTCCTGTTTCATGCGGTTAATTTGTAGCGGCTCTTTTGTTACTGAGTCCCAGCCGCGCTTTTTATAAACGGCTAACCGGAAACCTGCCAAGTGATTTAATGTTTTTGCAAAGAACTCTTCACGCTCTGTAAACACTTTTTCCAATGCTTCAAATGCCGCTTTTCGCACTGTGCGGTCTTTATGCGAACTTAAATTGTTCGCTTGTCCAACTGAAAGTAATTTCTTTTCGCCGTCCACTTCTACTTCCACTTTAATATCGCCGATCAGCATGTTATAAAGCTGGCCCCAAGAACTGTATCCATCAACACCTAAAGTTGAAATTAGCGCTTCTTCTTCTTCGGATAATGACTCTTTCGATTTTTCGCGCCATTCCGTTAAGATGAATTCGAATTGAGCCAATTCTTCTGTCTGCAATAATGCTTCGAAAGTTGACTGTTCGATTTTACCCAATTTTTGATTGAAGCTTTCCAGAATCGGCGATGAATTTGCCGCTATCCCTGATAATTGGCCTTGCAATAGTAATGCATCACGATCCGTCGTGTCTTGTGCAGTTAAGCAAGAAAGCATCGCCCCTGCCTGGGAAATATGCAGCATTACTTCTTTGATGCTTTCCAATACCGATTGGATTTCTAATGCAGCATCACTGTTTTGTGGTACTTCGAATTTGTCGATTTTCTCTTTTAATACTTCCAGTTTAGGTGTCAAACTTTCAATATGCTCGATTAATTGTGAAGAAGCACTACCACCAGGGAAAAAAACATCCAAATCCCAAACTTCAGGATATTTAACATTTACCATTCTATTACCTACTTTCTGAATTTTAGTTCAATTCTTATTTTACTAAAAAATAAGTTAAAGTGCTCGAAAATATTTCGGATTTAGAAATAAAAAAGCTAGCCTTGTAACCGGCTAGCTCTAGCATTATAAAATCGGTGATAATAAACGCGAAACGGATTCCCGAATTTTCGTCCAAGTTTTGCGTGCGTCGTATTGCTCCTTCGTTAATTCAAAACTGTTCTTAATATCTGCTTCGAACAGCTCTCTGCATTGTATCGCTAAATTTGCATCATATAGAATGGCGTTAATTTCAAAATTCAGGCTAAAACTTCGGACATCTATATTAGCCGTACCAATTGTCGCCACTTCATCGTCAATGACAATCATTTTTGCATGAAGGAAGCCCTTTTTATAACGGTATACTCGACCGCCAACTTCCAATAAGTCGCCGCTGTATGCTGAATTGGCTCCATATACGAAAGCATGATCGGTTACTTCGGGCGTCATTATGCGCACATCAACACCTGATGAAGCAGCAATTTGAACCGCATGCATAAATGGTTCGTCCGGTACAAAATATGGTGATTGAATATAAACATACTTTTTGGCACTTAAAATCATTCGGATATAACTGTTTTTAATTGATTCAAAGTCCGTATCAGGACCGCTCGACACAATTTGAACAGGTGTGTCTGCATCTACGGTAAACGTCGGGAAGTACCTTTGTTCGATTTCAGTCAGCTCTTCTTTTCTCGCCTGGTACCAGTCAAATAGAAAATGAGCCTGCATATTATAAACAGAATTACCTTCGATTCTCAAATGCGTATCGCGCCAATACCCGATATCGTCATCCAGACAGGCATATTCATTCCCGACATTAAACCCGCCGATATATCCGACCCTTCCGTCAATAATAATAAGTTTCCGGTGATTCCTAAAATTAATACGTGGATTAAACAGCTTAAAATACGATGAAAAATACGCTTCTACCTGCCCTCCGGCATCCGTTAATTTTTTCAGATCCTTTTTGCGTAATGTACGTGAACCTAAATCGTCGTACATCATCTGCACTTCAATGCCTTCTTTCGCTTTTTTGACGAGCGCATTGAAAATACTTTTACCGACATCATCCATTTTATAGATGTAGTACTGAATATGAATGGTCTGTTTTGCATTTTCGATATCTTCTATGACCGAACGGAATTTTTCTTTCCCTTCCGACAGTATTTTGACATCATTTTTTGAACTCAATAAAGAATGGTTATAATCGACGTTCATCTTAATTAAGGCTTCATGCTTTTTTGTAATAGCATTCGGAAAATCGTATGTCCCTTCTTCCAACGCATTCTTTTGATCCTGGAATGATTCCAGTGTTTCCTCCTGCTGGACCGCATGCCACCTTACAAAATGTTTCTTCTGTAAATTCCGACCTATTAGTAAATATAAAATAAAACCAAAAATCGGTAAGAAAAAGAGTACAAATAACCAAGCCCATGTAGATGATGCGCTTTTTCGGCTGATGAATATTAATACGAGGGCAAACAATATGTTTAATACAAATAAGGTGACGGTTAAAATACCAGTGACTGTCATGAAATTCATCTCTTTTCATTATTTAATTATTAAGAGAAAGCAACTATTAAATGTTATAAATTACTAGTTTTTTCTACTATTTTACTATTCCCTGTAAATCTGCATTTAAGACATGCAAATGCATATTTTAAAGGAATCGATTCACTTTTCGGGTGAGATTTGGAACTACAGTGAAAATGAAAATACCGCTTACCTGATAAGTAAGCGATAACATGGTTCAATACTATTTTCCCCACTCATGTTCCTGTTTGGCCTTCTTCAAACTGAAATATAATGAGTAACGTTGTAATCCTTTAGCACCCTCAATTGCTTTCGCTGCGGATTGATCAAATAGCTCAATGTTATTTTCTGCTAATGCTAATTGGGCATCAACCGCATCGTTCATCCACACCTTCTTTAATGGGTAACTTTTTGCCAAGTCTCGATTACCTAATAACGCTGCAATACTGGCCTTTCCATATAGACCATTTGGTGTATCCAGCAGTTTGTCTGCAAATTGCTCCGCACGTTCAAAATCATTAAGACGGAGTGCCCGGTTCATTTCATATGTATGTTTAATAACAGGTTGCTTGTAATGTGCGATAATGCGATCCATAGCCCCGATTTCTTCTTCTTTTGTCCCGTTTTCTACGGCAAGGATATAATTTAGCATTGGGTCTTTTTTATGCTTTTCGATGTATTTTTTTATTTTCAACAGATTCGTCGAAGCAAATGCAATGTAATACATATAGCCGATGGAACAAAGTGCAAATAGGACAATAATAGATATACTTACAGAGAATGGCCAATCCAACATAGCACTGATTAGCCCTACTGTTACCCCTAAAATAATGACATAAATCCAGTTAATCAATTTTTCACTTCCTCTTCTACTTCATTCATTATAGCTCAATCTTCATTACAATCAATGACTGTTCAAATTTCCCGGTTACATAAAAAAGCAGATGCACAAAATAAGTGCATCTACTATAAATTATCTCATTTTCTTTATGCTTTTTGATAGTTACTTCCATTTACGTTTTTCAGCAAGCTGGGCATCCGTATTCGCCTTTTTCTCAATATAGGCAAGTTCCCGCTGCAGTTTAAAAAAGCTCGTCAATCGTGCAGCATCAAGTTCTCCTTTTTCAACTGCCTGCAATACAGCACAACCGGGTTCATTTTTATGCTTACAGTCGCGAAATCTGCAGTTTTCTGTAATCTGTTCAATATCGGAAAAACTTGCAGTTAGACTGTCCCCCTGATCCCAAAGCTGTAACTCCCGCATTCCAGGAGTGTCAATCAGGCAAGCACCGGATGGTAAAACAACAAGTTCCCGGTGTGTCGTCGTATGGCGACCTTTTGCATCATCTTCACGGATTGTCGACACTTTCATTTGTTCTGTGTTTAATAAAGCGTTTGTAAGTGTTGATTTCCCTGCACCGGAAGAACCGAGTAATGCGGCAGTTTTCCCTTCAGTTAACAGCGCATGTAATGAAGCGATTCCTTCACCAGTATGCGCACTCACCGTCATAATATCCACACCGAAAGCAACCGATTCAATTTCTTTTAAATACGGTGTGACATCCTCGCATAAATCCGCTTTCGTTAATACAATAGCCGGTGTTGCCCCTGAATCCCATCCAGCAACTAAATAGCGTTCTAAACGGCGTATATTGAAGTCATCATTTAAACTCATAACAAGTAATATGAGATCAACATTTGTTGCCACAATTTGTTCATCGACTTCTAGACCTGCCATTTTTCTTGTAAATTTGGATTTCCGATCAAATAAATAATGAATAATGGCACGTTCTTCTCCCGGCATTTGTTCAATAACGACAAAATCGCCTACAGCCGGGTAATCTTTTCTTGAAAAGGCGTGGTATGCAAAGTTTCCGGATACCGTTGCCAAAAATTCGCCCTGTTCTGTCAGGACACGGTAAGAGTGTTTATGTTCGAGTATGACGCGTCCAACAAGCTTTGTCGTCATATCAATCGATAATGTTTGTAGTTGTGTTTCAAAAAATGCTGTAAAACCTAATTGTTGTAAATTCAATGGAATTGCCTCCTAATGGTGTATGGTAGTATTTTTGTTTTTTAGGCAACAAAAAAACCTTATGATAGCAATTTTGCCGTCATAAGGTTTCATACGCACAGTTAAGAAGTGTGACTCTTCTCTATTAGAAGGCACTTTTGTGGCGAATGTCATATGACAGGCATAATTGCATTGATTCAATCTCATGTAATTTAGTCATATTCATCACCATCTCTCTCCATTAATTATTCCAACTATAACAATAGATAGAATGTTTTGTCAATACTTTTCTTAACTATAATTTACCAAATTATCGGTTTACATCTCTTTAAAAGATTGGGAAAATGTAAAGCGAGGGTTAAACGCAAATATTAAGGAGTTTTTTAATGAACATTCAACTAATACAATGTACTAACGAAAATTTAGACGCTTTACAAACAATCAGCCGGGATACGTTTTACGAAACGTTTCATGAGCAAAACAGCGAGGAAAGTATGACGGCTTATTTGAACACAGCTTTTTCAGCAGAAAAACTGACAGCTGAGCTTGAAAATAAACACTCATTATTTAAGTTACTGTTTGTAAATGAAGAGCTGGCAGGTTATTTAAAGGTCAATACAGATGAAGCACAGTCCGAACTGTTAGGGCCGGACACTCTGGAAGTGGAACGGATTTATATTTTAAGCTGTTTTCAGAAACTCGGTTTAGGGAAAGTATTGATGGATGATGCGATCAAACTGGCCAATGAAATGAATAAAAACAAAATATGGCTCGGTGTGTGGGAAAAAAATATGAACGCCATTGCATTTTATGAAAAAGCGGGCTTTGTAAAAACAGGCTTCCATTCATTTTTCATGGGTGAAGAAGAACAAAACGATTTTATTATGACAAAACATTTGTGAGGGAAAATGATGTATATTCCAAAGCAGTATCAGTTAACAGATGAGCAAAAGATTCATCAGATTATTAATGAATATAGTTTTGCGACAGTTGTTTCCATTCATCAAGGGGTACCGAAAGCCACTCATTTACCGCTCTTTTTATGTGAAGATAGCAAGTTTCTTTACGGCCATTTTGCACGTGCCAATACACAGTGGAAGGATATTCTCAATCAACAGGTGCTCGCGGTTTTTAATGGCCCCCATAGCTACATCTCCTCTTCCTGGTACGAAACAAAAGATTCAGTACCAACGTGGAACTATGTATCTGTCCATGTAAAGGGGTTTATCGAAATGATGGAGGACGAGGAAGAAATCCGGAGATCTCTTCACCATTTAATTGAAAAGTATGAAACTCCGAATAGCTCCTATGATGTAAATGATGTTGACTCCAAATATATGACCGGCTTATTGAAAGGCATTGTGCCGTTCAAATTACGAATAAGCTCCATTGAAGCTGCGGCAAAATTGAGCCAAGGTCATTCGAAAGAACGCCAAAAACTTGTCATCGATGAATTACTAAAACGGAATGACGGTTTTGATGAAATTATCGCTAAATTAATGCTGGAAAATTAACATATTATAAAAAGTTGGAATTATTTAAATAGTCTTGTATTTCAATTGACACCTATACCCTAATATGGTAAATTTATCTCGAATTCAAGGTAAAGAATTTCTTGGGTTTCATAATAGTTGGGAGGAATTTATCATGGCAAAATGGCAAATCGATCAGGCACACTCAACAATAGGTTTTGAAGTCAAGCATATGATGGTGTCGAAAGTTAAAGGTCAGTTTACGAATTATTCAGCGGATGTAGAAGTTGATAATTTAGAAGATTTAACATCGGCACAAATTGAAATTACTATCGATACGACAAGTATTAATACAAATAATGAAGATCGTGACAACCACTTAAAATCAGCGGAATTCTTTGATATTGAGCAATTCCCTGACATTAAATTTAAATCAACAAGCATCACAAAAGACGGTGACGACTATAAAGTCTCGGGCGATTTGACAATTAAAGATGTAACAAAACCGGCCGTATTTGATGTGGAATATGGCGGTAAAGGAACTAATCCATGGGGTGTTGAAGTTTACGGTTTTGAAGCGGAAACGAAAATTGACCGTGAAGAATTCGGCCTTACATGGAATGCTGCACTAGAAACAGGCGGCGTTTTAGTCGGCAAAGATATTAAAATTAAAGTAGAACTTGAATTAAACCCAGCACAATAATTATTCATGAGCAGCCGTAGCTATTTTGGAAACGGCTGTTTTTTTGTGCAACTTCCCATTTTATATAGCGTCAAATATTAAAACATTATTTTCCAGTTAGTTAAGAGGTGCTTTTTTGCGGAATTTTTGGTCTGCCATTACGATCTTCAGTCTATGTCTTGCCTTTATCGGGGTTTGCTTTTATTTGATGAGTACAACATTATGGACGTTTTCCTATACAACACTTATTGTTGTTGCCCTCCTTTTTGTGCTCATTATATATGCACTACGGCAGGAATATAAACAATTGTCACGCTTAAAGAAAGTGGTTGCGTTTTTCGTAAATACTATCTCCATTTTATTTGCATCGTTTATTATTTTATTTTTCTCTTTAAAAATCGTTGTCTATTCATTTGGCGGGACTGAACATCTGTTTACATCCTATTCACCGAATATGGACTATTCATTGGATTTTTATGCTTTCGATGCAGGAGCAATGGGATCATTTGGTATCCGTGGAGAACTTGATGGTCCTTTTGGATTTAAGAAACAGGTTTATTATGAAAGACATGCCGAAAAAGCGAATATTCAATGGCTGACCAATGAGATTGTCGTTATTAATGGACACGAAATCAATTTAAAAAACGGAGAATCATTCGGCTATAAAATTAATACGAGGTGAAGTTAATGCAAACAGCAATTATATTTGATATGGATGGCACTTTATTTCAGACAAATCTTATTTTAGAGCCGGCGCTCGAGCGTACATTTGAGTATTTACGTCAAAATAATCTTTGGTCAGGTGCTGCTCCTATCGAGCAATACCGAAAAATAATGGGTGTACCGCTTGAAGTCGTTTGGAAGACGTTGTGTCCCGATCATTCCGATAAAATTCGTGAAAAGAGCAATCATTTTTTTCAGGCATCACTTATTGAAGAAATCCGACAAGGTAACGGTGCCCTTTACGAAAACGTATTGCCGTCACTTCAATCGTTGAGTGAATATTACCCATTATTTATTGCCAGTAATGGCGAAACGGCTTATTTACAAGCAATTATGTCTACATATAATTTAGAACGTTGGATAAAGGGATGCTATAGTATTGATATAATTCCATCAAAAAATAAATCCCAACTTGTTGAACGAATAATAATGGAACAGAATATAGTCAGCGGTTTTGTCGTTGGTGACCGCGCATCCGATATTAACGCAGCGATTGATAACAATTTAATAGCAATTGCAGTGAACTTTGATTTTGCTCAGCTTGCAGAAATAAAAAAAGCCCATCATATCGCTGAACAATTTCCTCAAATAATTGACATTATGAACACCTATCGAATACGTTCAGTGGGGGGATAACATGTTAAACTCGACAAGAAATTCGGATTTGCTTAAATTAAGCAGTATATTTGCGCTCATTGGACTACTATTAATTTTTTTTAACGGACGAATTGCCAATTCACTTAGCTCTATTTGGATACAATTTCTTGGTGGTATGTCAGATACGAATGAATACATATTTATTAAAACAAGCTATGCCAATGCATCTCTTGTTGTCGGCGGGATATTATTGAGCATCAGTTTAGTCGCAATGCTATTCAGCTGGTATCAGCTTAGAAGCTAAACAAAAAAGCATCGATTTTAAATTCGATGCTTTTCGTGCGTATAATGATATGAAATTTATTTGTTATTACTTTTATATTTTTCATGCACTAATGTTTCCTGAACCGGTTCGTCAGGTATACGATTGTACGATTCTTTCTCGGTCTCTACATTCATTTCTTGTTGCTGATTGCCTTCTACGTGACTGCGTTCATTATAAGATTTCATCACTTCGTCATTGCGTTCATCTGGTAAACGGTTATAGGACTCTTTTACGGTTTCAACAGGTTTGTCCGTATGTCCGTTCCCTTCCACATGACTTCTCTCATTATAATTTTTCATATCTTCATCATTACGTTCATCCGGCAAACGGTTATAGGACTCTTTCACCGTCTCGGCGGTTGTATCCTGCTTAATGTTATCTTCTACATGGCTTCGTTCATTGTAGTCTTTCATTTTTGCTTCATCACGCTCATCCGGTAAGCGGTTATACGATTCTTTATTCGTTTTCAGGCTTTTTTTTTCCTCGTTCCCTTCGACATTACTGCGTTCATTATACTTCTCCATTTTTTTATCATCACGCTCATCCGGTAAACGGTTAAACGATTCTTTATTCGTTTTAAGCAATAAATCATCTTTCATTGATTCGTTTTGTACATTTACATGATTCGTTTCATCAAATTTTTCTACTTTCTCGTCTTTACGTTCATCAGGTAAGCGGTTATATGATTTTTTATTTGTTTCAGATTCTTTGTTTCCCATTTTGCATTCCTCCTACTATATCCATGTAGCTAACGATGTATGAAGCGTGATAGTCATCTCTTCCCGTAAACAACTACATAAAAACATGTTGTGCAAATGGCCCGCTGTTTTATTTAACATAAAAGGCGGTTCTATGGATTTGAATTAAACTAAAAGAGTTCAATTAGTTATAAAGCAGCCGGTTCGTTCCACCTACTTAATTCATTTAATCATCTGATTTTAAAAATCGCAAAACCCGACTCATCGTAGTTGGAATGACAGATGCGTGATTTTCGCTTTCTGCTATATAAAATTCAAAGTTAATCCATTTCTCAGAAGCCATTGCAACAAATTTCTGCGCATCATCAACCATATCGCCCTCTTTACCTCCGACTCCTATGAATATAGGTGCTTCAATAGGATTTTCCACTTGTCGAATTGTCCGAAAAAGCTCATGATTATTCCACCAAATCGATGGACTTAAAGCTACATATTTATAAAAGCTGTCCGGATAAATCAAATAACTCCACAAGACAAATAATCCGCCTAACGAGTGTCCATACAGCGATATTTTCTGATCGTCAACTGCATATTTTTCCTGAAGCATCGGTACAATTTGCTGCAAAATAAAATCCAAAAATTGTACTGCTCCTCCAGCCGGAAGCTCCTGCATCACTTTCCCCCTGCGAACAGGAAAATGATAATGAAATGCCGGTGCCGTGAAATCATAAAATCGCTGTTTTGGAATATCCTTATCATCATGGCCGATACCAACAATAATTGCAGGATCAACTAATGTTTTTTTCCTGTTTCGCAACTGCATTGCCATTGTTTCGTACATCAGTTTACTGTAGCGTGTTCCATCCAACACGATGATTAACGGAAACCCTTCTGCGGGAGGTATTTCATTCGGTACGTAAATGTCCAAAATATAAGAATAGCCATTGTACTTTGATTGCATTAACTTCACCTATTTCATTAAATTATATGAAAAACAGACGGGTACCTGATGTTCATGATCAACCATAATCTTAGCATCAATCTGGAATACATTTTTTAATATGTCGGCTTTCATTATTTGTACGGGTGTGCCTGTATGAAGCACTTCCCCCTTTTTCATCGCGATCAGTTCATCTGAAAATCTTGCAGCATGATTCAAATCATGGAGCACCATAATTATCGTACAGCCAAACGTTCTATTGAGTTGCTGAACTATTTCAAGCACTTCCAGTTGATGTGCCATATCCAAGTATGTCGTCGGTTCGTCCAACAATAAAATATCGGTCTCTTGCGCCAAAGCCATCGCCAGCCACACACGCTGCCGTTGCCCACCTGAAAGTGCTGCGATTTCCCGATTTTGGAATTCCAAAGTATTTGTGACTTCCATCGCCCAATTGATTTTTTCGTTGTCTTCTTTCGTAAGTCGTCCAACATTTTTCCGGTGAGGATAGCGTCCATACGAAATAAGCTCATGTACTTTCAACTGTCCTGGTGCTGCCGGAGACTGTACGAGTAATGCCAGCTTTTTTGCGATTTCCTTAGTAGACATCTTATTCATGTTTTCATCCTGCAGAAAAATTTCGCCACATTCCTTTTTTAATATACGGCCGATTGTTTTTAATAAAGTAGATTTACCGCAGCCATTTGGTCCGATAATCGTCGTAATCTTACCTGTTTGAATGCTCACATTTAAATTTTCGATAATTCTTGTATTCTCATAACCTGTCGTTAAGCTTTCAACTTCAAATGCATACAATATATCTCACCCTTTCGATTTTACAAGTAAATACAGAAAATACGGAATCCCGACAAGTGATACGACTATCCCAACCGAGAGCTCTACAGGTGAAAAGACCGTTTTTGCTACATAGTCTGAAAACACAAGCAATACAGCCCCTATAAAAAGACTTACCGGCATCATATAGCGATGATGAATACCGACTAGCTGTCTTGCGATATGCGGTGCCATTAAACCAATGAACCCTATGCTTCCCGAAACTGAAACACAGGCACTGACAAGTCCGACACTTGCAAGCATTAGTTTAATTTTTTCTTTCTCAATACTAATTCCAAGACTAGTTACCGTCTCTTCCTCCAATTGAAAATAGTCGAGCAAATAGGTTTTCCGGTAAATATAAACACCTAAAATAATCAGCCATGGGAGCATTGCATTGACAAAATACCAGTTGGAATTATAGATCGAGCCATTCATCCAAATAGCAGCGGCCTGATAATCCCCTTCATCCATTTTCAGTGACCAGAATAAAGTAACTGCACTAAAGCCGGTGTTAATGGCAATCCCTGTTAAAATCAGCCTTTGCATATCCATTCGTCCATGTTTATATGAAATGACCAATATTATTGCTGCAGCTATTGCTCCTCCTACAAAACCAAAAATCGGAACTATTAATATTTTTACAAGGCTGTTTATTTCCACATTAATAAGTTCCATATGGAAGAAAAACATGAAAATAACAATTGCACAGCCAGCACCGGCGTTAATTCCGATAATTCCCGGATCAGCAAGCGCATTTTTTGTAATCCCCTGAAGTACAACGCCAGCCATCGCAAGGCCCATACCGACAAGTGCAGCCGTAATGATTCTAGGCAGCCTAAAATCAAAAATGACTAAATCAAATTGTTCTGTTGAATCAATCCTCAGTAAAGTTTTAAATACTTCAGGTGTCGTCATCGTGAATACGCCACTTGTTAAATGGATATACATTGCAAATAAAAGCGTAAAAAACAGTGTGCCCATTATAAACAGCCATTTTGTTTTATTAAGCGGCATATTTTTCCCCGCCTTTACGTCGTATTAAATATAAGAAAAACGGTACCCCGATTAATGCCGTTACTACTCCAATCGGCGTTTCAAATGGAAAATTGATGTACCGGCTTAAGAGGTCACAGCCTGCAAGGAAAAAGGCACCCATAACAGCCGAACAAGGAATGATTACACGATAGTCGACGCCCACAAGCATTCTTACAATATGAGGTACGACTAATCCTACAAAAGCAATTTTTCCAACTAGAGCTACAGCAGTACCCGTCAAAATAGCAACAGCTAACATACTCAATACCTTTACTATTCTTGTGTTTTGCCCCAATCCGACCGCAACATCTTCGCCAAGTGCTGTAATTGTCACAGCGCGCGCCAATGAAAGGGCCAGTAATAGTCCGATCATTCCAATTGGAACACATAAATAGATTAATTCCATTTCTACCATATGTACTTTCGAGTTATACCACATTGTAATCGTTTGTGAAATTTGATGATACATCGCAATGGCAGTTCCGATGCTGCTTATAAATGTACCGATTACCGTACCGATAATTGCCAGTCGAACTGGAGATAGCCCGTTTTTAATTATGGATGCGAAACCAAATACAAGTGCACCGCCAAAAAGTGAACCTAGCATAGAAAGGAGGACTAAATTAAAACTTGAAATCCCTGGCAAGAAAACAAAGGCCATCGTAATGAAAAAAGCTGAGCCGTCCGTTACGCCCATAATTGATGGAGACGCAAGAAAATTTCGTGTAATCCCTTGCATAATTGCACCTGCTGTTGCTAAAAATGCACCGACAAATAAAACAGCGAGCGCTCTTGGTAACCGACCAGACCATATGATTTGGTGATCTATATTTTCTTTGTCGTAACGGATAAATGCATCATTAATAGTTTCAAGAGAGATTGATTTTGTACCCATCGAAATCGACATGATTGTCACAACAACAATCAGAACAGGCATTATTGATGAAAATAAAATGAAATGCCGGTATGAAAAATTCAAAAATATAGGCCTCCTTTTATTGATTAAATGAAAGAGGCTGCCCGGAAAAGTCTTTCCGGTACAGCCCTTTCACAGAAATATTGTACAGTCTGTTCTACCTTCTCTGAAGCTGTCTATTGAATAATTCGTAATTATTTTAATACGTTTTCATTAAATGCTTTCAGGAAGTTAATTTTTGACCAAGCTGTCCCTCCCTGTGCCATTGCATCTATAAGATTAACATGTACATTATTTGTTTTAGCAGCAGTTGTACTGTTAAATATGGGATTATCTAAAATCTCTTGTAATAACTCAGGAGTATCCTTATTTTCATCATCGGCAAATTGAAGGAAAATCATATCCGGGTTCCACTCTGCCAATGTTTCATATGTAATCGTTGTTTGTGCTTCAATTGAATTCAATTCTTCTGGCACTGAAAAGCCAAAATCTTCATAAATAGAAGGGTTTAAATATACTCCTGCTGGATAGACCGACAAACCGCCACGTACACGGATGATAACAACCTTTTTATTTTTCAGCTCACTGTTGGAAATCGATTCTTTCGTACTGGCTATTTGCTTATCATAGTCATCCAGTGCTTTCTGTGCTTCTGATTCTTTGCCGGCTAATTGGCCAAATAATAATAAATTTTCTTTCCAGTTTGTAGAAATATGAGAATAAGGGAATGTCGTTGCTATTTTGTTGTAATTCGACATTTGTGCTTCATCCCATTTGCTCGTTCCTATAATTACATCAGGGTTTAAAGAAAGCATGGCCTCTGTACTCGGTTCTTTTTTGGACCCGACAACAGTTGCTCCTGCCAAATCCGCCTCCAAGTATTTAGGAATTGACGTGCCATCAGTAGAAATAACACCTGCAGGCTTTACACCGAGTACTGCAGCATCTTCCATCGCTTCCAGACTTGCTGTAATAATTGTTTCCACATTTTCAGATACTTTGTAGTCGCTTCCTAAATAAGATATTTTTTGTTCTGTTGCTTCATCTGCAACAGGTTTTTCTTCATTTGAAACTTGTGCTGTCTTATTTTCTGATTCAGCTGCAGATGACGAATCCACCTCTTTATCCGCATTGCATGCAGCAAGCATTAATGCAATTGCCCCTGCACTGATTAATGTACGATATTTTTTCATCATTTTTCCTCCCGCTTAACCGATAATGATTATCATTATCGTCTCATTTACAATGTCGATAATATCAAACGGTTGTTTTTACGTACATAGAGTTTTTTACAAAATGCATGGATTTTTGCTTAAACAGTTAAATATTGCTTACGGAAATTTGTCGGTGTCATGTGATATTGCTTTTTAAAAACTCGGCAAAAGTAGAATGCATCTTGGTAACCGATTAGTTCAGCAATCTCCTTAATCGGAATTGATGTGGTACGCAGCAATTCCCGGGATTGTTTTAATCGGATCTCCGTTAAAAATTGAATTGGTGACATGCCTATTTGCTTATCAAACAAATAGGCAAATCTTCGACGATCACACCCTACCGCCTCCGCGATCTCTGCTATTGTTATAGGTAAATTATAATGTTCGGATATAAATGTAATCGCCTGGTCCACTACATTGTTTGAAGTTTGTATTTTTGCGCAAATAACAATAAATTCCACCAACTGCATAAACAGAGACTTACATTTCAGCCGGTTCATATCGCCCGGTATTTTTTCGAAATAGATCAATTGATGGACTAAATAATCCAATTTATGATGATGACCAGTAGCGATTTCAAAATGGCCTATATCCAATGAAATAGGACGGTTTAACATTTCATAATGCAGTACCGTATAATGCCATGGTTCCTTACTTGTAACTTTAATATCAATAGCCATATTAGGTCCGGCATGGAGGATTACCCCTTTATGTATAGCGTATACTTCCCCATTCAGTGAAAAATCTGCACTACCCGACAGAGTAATAACGAGTCCATTTAAACATGGGGCTGTATTACGATTGTGATCATGTACATTGGGATCTAAACTAGTTACAAATAAATCAGTATATTGAATCGATGTGTTTGCAAAATATTTTATTAAATCGTTCGTTTGAATTCTCCTCACCCCTTTACCATTGCGGTAATGATAATCATTTTCAATAAGGGTACACTACTATGACTAGAAAATTCAACATATTCTTACAACTCGAGAGAATTAATGCAATTTTTTATAAAACTAAATGGAAAATCTACCTAGTAAATCTCGTTTTAATTAATAAATTCTATTTTCCGAAAATGAGATTGATAGATTCAATTCGATGATTTATAGTTATTGTATTTTAATGGAATTGAGGTATGCGAAACGTGTTTTATGTCATTCAGTTTATTCTTGGTGGTACAGTTATGCTGTTGGCTTCTTGGTTAAGCAAATCGAATCTGCACTTTTTGTCCGGTATTATAACATTGCTTCCGATCTTAACGTTGCTCAATATGCGATTGCAAATGAAAAATATGACGGAAGACACTTTTCATATTGTCCAGCAAAACGCCATTTTTGGTGCTGTCGGCATGGTGTTATTTACTGTACTTGTTTTTTATTTGTCGGGTTTATGGAAGCCTAGTTATGCTATTTTAGGAGCACTTTCGGTTTACATCGTTTTCATGGTTGCCGGAAGACCTGTGCTAGGGTTATTAAATGCTTAGTAACAGTTTTATTATGAATTCCCAAAAATAAAACGCATGGAGCAGCTACTTTCGTAACCAGCCCCATGCGCTTTTAATTTTATTGATAAAATGGTTTTACTTCATAACCGCTTTGTTCTAAATGATAGCGAATATTTTTATCGACTAAGAAGTGACCTGCGCCAACAACGACAAAGAATGTCCCTTTTTGTTCTTCCAATACATCAACAAGCTTGGCGGCCATATCTGCATCGCGTTTACCAAACAGCATCTGATTGAACTCAGATGTGTCCCCTTCCATTTCAGTTAAGCTTTCCGCAAACTTTTCCACATCACCTTTGAACCAATTCGTGAACCAGTCTGCCATTAACTGAACATCTTCTTCAGACTGTTCAGTTGGCTCCAAAATTCCGTCAAGTGCGGCTACTAACGATTCTTCCTGTGCTTCTGGCGATAATGCTTCAAACATATCGACTTGTGCATTGATACCTTCCAGCTCATAAATAGGTTTTTGCTGTAAGTAAGCTGTTAATAAAAACTGCATATCTACTCCATGCATCGCCATTTCTTCTGCTGTTAAACCAAATGCCCCATCCATCATCATCGACGAAAAATTATTTGAAAGCAGCCATGGCTTTTGTATTTCCAGCTCTTCTATTGGCATTTCTAGCTGTGCTGCAACCTTTTGAAGTTTCGCATACGTTTCTTCACTTACAACATCTTTAATCGTACGTCCATCATTAAACATTGCCTTTTCAATATAATAATCCATCCCGGTAGGATCTAATAAATTCGCCTCAACAAAAAGACCGTCCGACTCATCAAAGGCTTTTGTTAATTTTTTATGCATTGGGTACATATCCGGTGTTCCTACATGAATTGATCCAAGCATATACACTTTTGTATCTTCATCTTCCACTATCCATGCAACACCTTTCGCGCCGGCATTTGCCTGCTCAAATGTATCCTGGATTAGTCGTACGGCGAAAATAACTGCATGTTGTGTTGTAGCTTTTTGATCGAGCATCAAGCCCTTTTCCGAGCCTTGTAAAATTTTATGTTTCTGCATATATGTAACAGCATCTTCTACTGTATCTAATTTGTATTGTCCGACAATATTATAAAGACGGTTAATAACATCACCGCGTGTGCCACCACCTTTTATCGGAACTGGCTTAAATTCTTCATTTTTATCCAAATTTAAACTTGCAATTTTTAGTGCAGTTAGCTCAATTAATGAATCTAAACGCTCCGTTGTAATCGCTGTACGGAACCCATCATAGTACCATTCGATCGGGAAAATTCCGTATTTCTCACCTTCATTTAATGTACCGAGTGCCCAGCTGCTTATATCAGGTGTTACTTCCTCAGCTTTAACGGCAGGCATAATCGATGTTAGCATCAATGTAGTCCCCAATGTTGTAGCCAAAACGGTTTTACTCATCTTTTTCATTCAAACATCCTCCTGCATTAGAAAGTCATTTCCAATTGGTTTTATGAAATAAATTGGAGAGACAATGGAGAAATTCAGTTTAAGTTCATTTTCCATTAAAATCTATTTCACGTGATAAGTGTAACATAAATTTATTTAAATATAGAATATTTTGGCATTCAATTATTTATTGAAGTACCTATTTTATTTTCAGCTAATGATTCGCTATAGACAATATGACATAAACAAAAATAACTATATTTTTCAAAATAATATTAAATTGATTAATTTTTATTTTATCGGGTATTTTAACAGTAGTTACAAGAAAGGTGGTTTCAATTAATGAAAAAATTTGCATTAATTTGCGCATTGAGTACAACTGCATTGTTAGTAGGCTGTGGTGACAGCGAAGAAGCAACAAATTTGCCTGAAAATGCGCCGACAGAACAAAATACAATGAATCAGACAAGTACTGTAACCGAAACTTCTGATGCCCCATTTAACTTTACTCACTTTGATTTGGATATCCAGTATGCGGATGATAAGAGTTATGAAGTGAGTTATGAAAATGAAGCATCCCGAGCAGAAGCACAAATTGAAGATGAAGTTAACAAAACAAAATTAGAAGGTAATGAAGCAACGAACAAATTGGTCCCAATTTTCGAAGGATTTACATTCGATAAGGATACACCAGATGATGAAGTAATTGATGAAGTACTTCAAAAATTCGAACAACCCGACAGCTTTTTGGAAGTGGAAATAGAAATTAAATTTGCTGATGGTACAGTAAAAGAATACCGTCGTGTAGCACAGTAATAATATATAGGGTTGGGACAGAAGCTGAAATTTATAAATACCTAAAAAGGCCGTTTATCTCCCAGAGAAAAACGGTCTTTTTGGCTTAGGTCCTACCCATTTCATTTTTTAACTCTTAATTTGATTCAATTAAATCATCTTTGCGATCTGTAATGTTTTGTACAATACTTTTGCCATTTGAGAACGCGTCAGTTTTCCATTCGGATCAAATTGGCCATTCTCCTTACCACCAAAAATGCCCAATTCATATGCGGCTGCAACAAAATAACGATCAGATGTTGAAAGCTGTTTAAAATCAGTAAATGGAATTTTATTTAAAATTGGGTCTGAAAATTGAATCCCTGCATATTGAAGCAATCGTACCGATAAAACAGCCGCTTCTTTTCGTGTGACAACTTTTTCAGCATTAAAGTAATTTGAATTTGGTTGCTCTAGTATTCCCGCTTCCAACAGCGCTACTATTGAGCTTTCATACCACTTCCCATGTACATCTTGATATGTAGAGCTTTCATTTGTCGTAATATTCATCGAACGAGCAATCATAGCAGCGTATTGTGCTAATGTTACTTTGGCATTCGGTTTGTAATAGCTGCCCTCTACTCCTGATACAATTTTACGTTTTGCCAACTGCTCAATTTCATATCGATGTCCATCTGCATGAATATCAAAAAATCGCACTCGACTATTTAAAGCTGTAAACTGTGCGGATGTTTTCGTTTTTATCATAAATTTATTTGCTAGTTTTCTGTATGGCGTTGCTATATACTCGCCACCTTCATGCAATCGCACAATTGTTGCTGATGAAGGCAAGCCTTTTACCTCTATATCAATATAGGAAGAAAATTCGAAGCTTTCATCATACATATTTGCGGTAAACAGTATGGATTCTTCATTCATTTCTTCAATTGTCATTGTCAAAACATCACCATTATTTGTTTTTTGCACCGCGTCTTTCGGGATTGAGAGTGTAATAGTATCTGAAACAATTATTTTTGTGTTTGTATAACGTTTCATTTTGGAAACAGGCATTACTACCGTGTACAATTGATCTTTTTTTGTAACTTCTATGTTTGTCGAATACTCGCTTTGCTTGTCCTTTTCATCCTCATGATAAGGGTCCCAACCAAAAGACGTATTGCGTTGTACTTCTTCTATATACAGTAAGTCATGGTAATTGGAAACAAAGGTTTGCTGTAAAGTAGTTAACCCGTTGTACCTTACACGTACGGATGCTACTTGTTCCTGTGAAGAGCTTGTCGATAATTTGGAAATTTCATTTATTACTTGCTGTGCGATTGTACGATTGTTTGTTGGTGAAAAATAAGTCTCATACTCTCGCTTTTTCTCATTCATAAGTGGTGTTAACAACGTTCGAAAATCATAAGGCAGTAATTGATACTCCTGCATGGTAGTTTCATAATTGTAAACATAACTGCTGTCCTGTACAGATAATTGTTCAAGTTTTAGTTGTACTGCTTTCATTTTTGTCATGTTTTCCATATAATTTTGAAGCTGTAAGTATAAATAATTTGGGATTATCGCTTGTTGAGTAGTCGTCAATGAATGGTAATACCGATTTGTTTCCTCTATATCGCGCAAGAATGTACTGTTTCGTGCAGAGATGGCAGCGATTTTATTTGAAAACGTCGTCAGCACATATTGATGATCATAATCACTTCCTAAATAATAGAAAAGTGTTGTCGAATTGCGGACTTGGTTTTGCTGATAATTCGATAATAAATAATAAGCATTTTTTGCCTCATTTAAATAATAATCGTATGTAGTGTTATATGGATTAATCTGATCAATGAGATTTTCCGTATTTTCGACTTGCCAGTCATATGCAGCATCTATGAATGCAGGTGCGGTAACGATGATAGCTGGAATTGTAAAGAGTGCCATATATTTTGTTGTTTTTTTCATACGTATAAACTACCTTTCTTTTATAAACTGTTAAAATCAGTTTAGCACGAAATACCTAGTCGTTGTATATTTTTCCAGATTTTTTTAAATACTCACATTACCTACATTTGGTTAAGTTTTATGATTAAATATATTATAATATCCAAAAAATAGTATTTTTTATCAGATAGTATTAAATTATATTGACAATTTGGTGTTATGAACATGAATCATTACGTATCAAAGAAATGGATTTTATAGATGGATGGTGGAAAAATTAATGGAAAATGATATGAACTATCATAAATTCAATCAATTATTTTTAGATCGAAATCTCAATCAAGAAGTGAATAAAGATTTTTTCAATTATTTCACATCTCTTACGAATAATCATCCGAATATTGTCATTGTATTATCTAAAATTGGTAAAGTACTTTCATTAAATGATAATAAACTCCATGCTTTACTTGGTAAGCCAATAGTAAATGACGAGGACTTCCAACAGTTTGTGTGGGGGGATAACTTAGATTTACTCGAAAATACATTTAATAAAACATTACAAGGCCATGCTGAAAAATGTAGTATTGAAATAAAAAATAATCTTAATAAAACTTTATTTCTCGATCTGACTTTTATTCCGATAATCATTGAAGAAGATGTTGTCGGTGTTTATTTGATCGTTACCGATAATACAGATAAAACGGTGATGAAACAGGAACTGATGTTATGGGAAAATCACTTGAACTATGCTCAGCAAATAGCTGAAATCGGAAGCTGGGAATATTATTTCAATGAAGATAAACTTATTTGTTCCAAAAATTTTTATAATATGTTCGGCATTGATTATCAAAAATATATAAGTATTGAGGAGCCGTTCAAGCAAATACACCCTGAAGATTTGAATATATCTTTACAATATTTAAAAAAATCCATTAGTGACGGCGAAAATTATACGCATAAACTGCGGGTTTATCATAGAAAAACAAAAGATTTAAAACATTTCAAAGTACATGCAGAAGTGTTTTGGGAAGAAGGAAAACCAGCTAAAATCTTCGGAATTATTAAAGATGAAACCTATCAAACATTGCTGAAGAAGCAGCTGATCGAGCAGAATGAAGGCTATAAATCGATTTTTGATAATTTGACATCAGGCATTTGGATGCGAGAAAAAATAGGAGGTAAATTTCTTTTCGCTTCGAAAGGATTGGAAGACATATTAGAGATCCCCCTTTCGACCCTATATGAGGATTCAAAAGCTTGGTTTAACATGATCCAACCCGTCCATCTTTCGGAGTTGGAAAACGGTAAAAAGAAAATGATGAACGGGCAAAGTTTCCAGTGGATTTATCGGATTAATTCCGGAAAAGGTAATACAAAGTGGCTGCTTGAAGAAGTTGTGCCCCGTCTTAATGATCATGGCAAGATAGCGAATATATTCGGTTTAGTTACAGATATTACTTATGAAATAGAAAAGGAACATAAAATAAATTACTTATCCAACTACGATAATCTTACAGGTCTGCCAAATCAGCAAAGTCTATTTAATAAATTGGATCTCATGTGCGAAAGTGATGACCCATACGCCATTTTTTATTTCGATCTGGACCGCTTTAATATAATCAATGATTCACTCGGCTATTTTATCGGGGATGAAACATTAAAATTCGTTGCAGACCGTCTTGAAAAAATAATGCCTAAAGACAGTTATCTTGCACGTTTAAGCAGCAATGATTTTATTATGATCATAAGAAATTTCGAAAATAAAAAAGAAGTGCTTCAATATGCCAAAACGGTCATCAAAAAAATTAGAGAACCGTTCACTATTCAGGATTACGAGTTAAACATCTCGACTAGTATCGGCATTACCTTCTATCCTGAAGAAGGCAGGGAAAAATTGACCCTTTTGAAAAATGCTCACACGGCACTTTATAAAGCTAAAAAGGAAGGGAAAAGTACTTATCAGCTTTCATCTGAAGAAGAGGATGTATCAACTTATAAAAAGTATGCTTTGGATCGCGATATGCGAAAAGCGATTTCAAATGAGGAATTTGAGTTACATTTCCAGCCGCAAGTAGAAACGAGCAATGGTTCTCTTTGCGGAGCCGAAGCACTAATTCGCTGGAACCATAAAGAATGGGGATTAGTGTCCCCTGGTGAATTTATTCCGCTTGCGGAAGAAAATCATATGATCAACGGGATAACTGATTGGGTGATTGAAAAGGTGTGCGAGCTTCTTAAAGAATGGAAAGAAAAAGGACTGCCGATCATTCCGATAGCAATTAATATCCCACCCATCCGATTTATGAAAAAAGGATTGTTTCAACATGTGAAAACACAGTTGGAACATTACGGCATTGATCCGTTCTATTTGGAATTCGAAATTACAGAAGATACATTGCTAAATATAGAATCGAGTGTGTATTCAACGATTCAAAGCTTAAAAGACCTCGGGATTCGAATCGCGGTTGATGATTTTGGTACCGGCTATGCATCTTTAGCCTCGATTCGAAAGTTTAAACCGAATAAAATTAAAATCGATAAAATATTTATAGATAATATTAATAATGAAGACAAAGTAGATAACGGGATTATTTGCGCTACATTGCATTTAGCGAAATCGTTGGAGATGAATGTAGTTGCTGAAGGTGTAGAGGAGTTTGAACAGCTTAAATTTCTTAAAAAAAATGACTGTGATGTAATTCAAGGATATCTATTTTCCAAACCCCTTAAGAAAGAAGAGTTTGAAAACATCCTGAAAGTCGGCTATTTATCACCACAAGTTTCATAATCAATCATTTACTGTATTTAAACAAATAAACCGAAGCAACTTTCATAGCTGCTTCGGTTTTTAATGTTATTTTGATTCGTTATATGCTTTTAAGAACTCTTTTACTTTTGCACTGTCTGCATCCAGTTTTAAACCTGTGTCAATTAAAGGTGAAACTGTTGATACAGCCGGCTTTTTCTTACCTTGGTAGTAGCTGATGAACTCTTCTTGATTGATTGAGTGCAGAACTGCTTTACGTAAGTCTGCAGATTTCGCAGTTTCACGACCGCTTGTATTGAACAATAAGTAAGAAACGGCGTTACTGTCAGCTGTTTTTAATTCTAAGTTTTCATCGCCTTCAACTACATCTGTTTTCGTTTCAGGAACTGATTGTAATACGTGGATTTCACCATTACGTAATGCTGATAGTGCACTGTCATTATCCTGGATGAAACGAACGCTGATGTTTTCAATTTTCGGCTCGTTTTCTGTTCCCGCCTGGTATGCAGGGTTTTTCACGAATGTTGCTTCATAGTCATTTTTCTTCACTAAAATATATGGACCTGATGCTGCTAAATGGTTTGCATAGCTTGCGCCTTCTGTAACTGTCGATTGATCACCGTAAGCGATATCCGTATTAGGATCATAGCTTGCTACATCAAATGTATTTACTGCAGTTACCGCAGCTTCAGATACAATACCGCCAGATTGGTGCGCTAAGTAGTTTAATACTTGCGGGAAAGGATTTGGCGTTGTTAATTTAACAACTTGGTATTTACCTGCTGCATTGTCTACATCTTTTTCATCTGTCACTACTTCAGAAATCGCTGCAGGCAGCTCATCCGATAATTCTTCTAAAACAGACTTGCCATCTGCTGTTTTCACTGATTCTAATGATGTAATATCCGATACGATTTCAACTGTATCAATATTTTCATGGATTGAATATGTGCGGTGATCCGGTACCGATGTTTCGTCTTTTGCACGGTTTAATGAGAATACAACATCTTCTGCTGATACTAAATCCCCTGTATCAACTGCTTTTTCGCCTTCCACTTTTGCAAAGTTAATATCATCGCGCAGTACGAAATAATATTCTTCATTGTTTTCAGCAATTGCATGGTCGTAAGAAAGTGAGCCATCTGATACGACTTCATCCGTATCTGATAAATTCACTAAACGAACATACATATTTGTGTTCAATGTATTGATCGAGCCATCGTTTGCCTTAACCGGGTCAAGTGAAGTCAATGATGCCAATGCTTGGTGAAGTACCAATGTTTCTGATGCATTTTTCCCTTCATCATTGAATGAAATTGTTTCCCATGCTTGAGCACGTGATTTTGGCAGACGTACTGTATCCGGATTAACTTCCGCTTTATAAATACCTTGGAATTTTTGAGAAATATACAATGGCGCGATATAGGCATTGTCGAATACTAAAGCCTGTTCAAGCTCTTTATATTTATCCTTTGCTTCATCACCAGTTAATGTACTCGCTTCATCGATTAATTTATCGACTGTTTCATCTGAAGTACGGCTGTAGTCCCCACCCGTTTTGAATAAGCCACGTACTGCATAGTCTGGGTTACCAGTTACAGTCGTCCAGCTTGAAATGGCAATGTCAAAGTTGCCCGCATCTTGCTGTGCTGTGAATGAACCGTAATCCGGTTGGATATTCAATTTCACATCGAAACCGTTCTTCACTAATTGGTCACGCACGATATTCATGTCCTGCTCTGAAGAAGCCATACCAAGTAATTCGATGACTGGCTTTGCCCCAGCCGTTTCAGTAGTTGCTGAATCGTTTTCTTTTACATCTGATTTTGTTTCGACACAGCCTGCTAATGCTATTGCTGCCACCGTTGCTGTTGATGCTAACGTAAATAATTTTTTATTCATGAAAAATTCCTCCATAAAGTTAATTAGATTTTGGGTCCAATGCGTCACGCAGTCCATCGCCGAAAAAGTTAAACGATAAAACAAGCAGCATAATACATAGCCCCGGGAAAATCGCTAAATATGAATGTGATTCTAAATACGTACTTCCAACTTTCAAAATATTGCCCCACTCCGGTATATGTGGTTCGATACCTAATCCGAGGAAGCTTAAACTACTAGTTGAAATAACAGCTCCTCCGATTGTTAATGTTGCTTTGACAATCATAGGCGCCAACGCATTTGGAACAATATGCTTGAAAATAATCGAACGGTCATTTGCCCCTAATGCGCGGGCGGACTCAACAAATTCATAGTTTGAAATCTGCAGAACATTCGCACGCATCGTCCGCGCATAGGTCGGAATGGCACCCACACTTAATGCGATAATCAAGTTTGTCGTATTCGCGCCAAATGCGGCAATGATTGCAATTGCCAGCAGAATTCCTGGAATCGCATATAAAATATCCAATGCACGCATAATAATATTGTCGGTATTTTTTCCGTAATAGCCGGAAATCGCACCGAGCGCCCCGCCAATTATTGCCGGGATGATTGTTGCACAAAAACCAACTATTAATGAAATTTGCGCACCGAACACAATGCGGGAAAATAAATCCCTGCCGAAATTATCTGTACCTAATGGATATTCAAGTGTCGGTGTTTGCAGCAATACCGCATAATTGTTTTCAACCGCAAAGTCATAATCGAATGTCCATGAGCTGACAACAGATAAACTGAACATGAAAACGATGAAAAACAGGCCAAATACTGCCATCGTATTACGCAGGATCTTATTCCATGTAATTTGCCATTTCTCTACTGCGGACGGATCTGCATTTCTTGCTTTACGAATTAACGTAATACCGAGTAACAGCGAGAAGAAATTGCCTGTCAATGTTGGGATAAGCAGTACTATTCCAAGCGGCAGCATCCATTTCGGCGCTGTATCAATTGTTACAAACTTCGCGATTAACACAGCCACTGCTAAATACAGCAATGCCAGTAGGATAAATGCGCCCATTGCAAGAACAAATGTATCCACTACATATGGTTTGAACAAATTTAATCCCGAAATCAGGATAATGAATATTTGCGTCATAAAAGCATAAACAGCAAAAGTATATTCTGCCGTTTTGTTTTTCGATGCGAGCATAAAACCGAATCCAGCAGCAAATACATTCCCGACAAAAATCGTAAGTATCAACGGGATACCAAGTAGGCGTGTACGCTTTGTCAGTTCCCTGTGCTTTGCTAAATCCTTCTTAATAAGCAGTGATGTAAGCCATACATATATTGTTGTACCAATATAAATCGCAAAAAATACAACTACATAAGGCCGCCATACACCTTCTGAAAAATTAAAACTATAAAGTAAAAACAGCAATGAAAAAATCGCAGAAAAAGCAATGGTAAACTGTGCATTTACATACTCTTGTGTTATTTTCAACAGCAGTTTTACGTCTGATATAAATTTCACGTCGTTACCCTCTCCTAAGATTTTTTCATTTTCGAACGAATTCTCGGGTCAAAGAAAGCGTATAAAATATCGATCAGCATGTTCACAATGGAAATGGTGATTGCAATATAAACAACTCCACCCAAAATTGCCGGAATATCCGGAATAAACTGCTTGTCGACAATATAACTTCCTATACCGCTAATATTAAATACTTTCTCTGTTACTGCCGCACCGCCGAGCATTCCGCCAAACAACAGTCCAATAACTGTAATAATCGGAATCATCGCATTACGGATTGCATGCTTAGTAATTACTTTCCGTTCACTTAACCCTTTTGCTTTCGCTGTAATAATATAATCTTCATGGATTACTTCCAGCATACTTGATCTGGTCATACGGGCTATCGATGCAGTGATCGATGTTCCCAGTACAACAATCGGCAGAACGAGCGACATCCAATTGCTCGGATTATACGTTGCCGGGAACCATTTTAATTCAAGCGAAAACGTTAAAATAAAAATCAACCCTTGCCAGAAACTTGGAATCGATAAACCGATCAATGCGATTAACATAAATACATAATCGATAAATGAATTCGGACGTACTGCCGAAACAATACCGACCGGAATTGCAATGGCAATCGCCATCAGTAATGAAAACATTGCGATTTCAAGTGTTACCGGAAATTTGTTTAATATGCTTTGCGTGACATCTTCCTTTCCGGCAAAAGATGTTCCTAGATCGAATGTGAACAGGCCTGACAGTGAATGCCAAAGCTGCACTAAATAAGGCTGATCCAACCCGTATAGCTTGTTAAAGTTTTCGACTTGTGCAGGAGTTGCCTCCACCCCAAGCAAATTGCGGGCGGGATCAAACGGTGAAATATACAAAATCGTAAACACGAGTGTCGCCACCCCAATGATAACGAACACACTTTGTAATAAGCGCTCAAAAATAAAGCGAGCAAATGGATTACTCGTAATGAGTAGTAAAACATACATCAAAATACCGGGAATTATCGTAATCAGTAAAAAGTTGGGACGTTTTAATAGTGTACTAAAATAATTTTTGTAGGAGTTTTCCACTACTCCATTTAACGCAAGTCTTTTTTCAACTTCCCTATCCAACTTTTGCTGAGCAAGCGCTTTCGCCGTTAGAGTGATCGTTTGCTCATCGACCTTTTGATTGAAAAACTGAGCTTTTGTCCGTTCCTCTACTTCATATTGCTTATGCCATTCGAATACTTTCTCGTCTTCTATTAATTGTCTCTTCACATTCATAGCTTTTTCCGCATACGTTGATTTAGATCGATTTACTAAATAGAACGGAATTGTAAAAATGTGTACGAGCAGACCGAGCAGCACGAAAGCAAAATAATAACTTTTTTTCGAAGCATTTTTTTGAAAGCTTTCAAAAAATAAATGCTGCATGTAACTAAAGCAGCTCCTTTCTTACCAATTCTTCCCACCATTAAAAAGGTGTAAAGAATCTTCACACTTTTAATATTGTATAATCCCTACCTGTATAGTAATGTATTATGTAGAACGAACATTCAGAAGTCAATGAAATTATTTTATTTTTATTAAAGGATGAGCATTTTATGAGTAAAAAGTTGCTTCAAGTAAAGGATTTACGTGTATCTTTTATAACTGGCGAGCAGGAATTCGAAGCCGTTAAAGGCGTAAGTTTTCATGTAAATGAAGGTGAAACAGTCGGAATTGTAGGAGAATCCGGTAGTGGTAAAAGTGTAACGGCCCGTTCAATTATGCGTTTACTTCCTTCCCCTCCTTCGTTTTTAAAGGATGGAACGATTGAATTCCAAGGAAAAAATTTAATTACCCAAACGGAAAACCAAATGGAAGCAATCCGCGGAAAAGACATTAGTATGATCTTTCAGGACCCGATGACCTCAACAAACCCTACTATTCGTATTGGAGACCAAATTGCGGAAGGTATCATAAAGCATCAAGGACTTTCAAAAAAAGAAGCGTATATAAAAACAATTGAACTACTAAAATTAGTCGGAATAAAAAATAGCGAAGAACGTTATAACCAATACCCCCATGAATTCAGTGGCGGAATGCGACAACGCGTTATGATAGCAATGGCATTAGCATGTAATCCTTCCCTTCTTATTGCCGATGAACCGACAACAGCGCTTGACGTAACAATCCAAGCACAAATTTTATCTTTGATGAAGGATATGCAACAGCGATTTGGTACGTCTATTATATTGATAACTCATGATTTAGGTGTCGTAGCGGGAATGTGCGACCGGGTTGTTGTTATGAAGGAAGGCGAGGTCGTCGAACAAGGTACAACGGAAGAGATTTTTGCCAATCCGCAGCATCCTTATACAAAACGACTATTAAACGCTTTGCCTAAGCTTCATGAACCGAAACAGCCAAAAGAACTGCCCAACTTGTCGCCTGACTTGAATATTAATGTGCCGTTAGTCGAAGTTAAAAATATATCCAAACATTTTGAATTAGCAAAAGGCAATGTATTAAAAGCTGTGAACGACTTATCGTTCCAAATTTTCCCGGGTGAAACATTAGGGCTTGTTGGTGAATCAGGTTCCGGAAAATCAACAACCGGACGTACGTTATTGCAGTTGCATGAGCCAACAGACGGTGAAGTTCTTTACAAAGGTGTACCCGTTAGTCGCTTAACGAAAAATGAACTGAAAAGTATGCGACGTCATATGCAAATTATTTTCCAGGATCCATATTCAAGTTTAAACCTGAGAAAAAAAATACTGGATATTATTGGGGAAGCATTGGATGTCCATAAACTGTCCCCTTCCAAGGAAGCACGCCGGGCAAGAGTGGAAGAATTGTTAGAGCTTGTTGGTTTGAATAAGGAGCATGCACTTCGCTATCCGCATGAGTTCAGCGGCGGTCAGCGCCAACGAATTGGAATTGCACGTGCACTTGCTGTGGAACCACAATTTATCGTTTGTGATGAACCATTATCCGCGCTTGATGTATCCATTCAAAAACAAGTCGTGGATTTATTAAAAGATTTGCAGCAGCGACTAGGTTTAACGTATTTATTTATTGCACATGATTTGTCGATGGTGAAGCATATTAGTGATCGTGTAGCTGTTATGTATGGGGGAAAAATTGTTGAGCTGGCAGAAAGTGAAGAGCTGTATGCCAATCCGCAGCATCCTTATACGAAAATGTTGCTAGACTCGATTCCCATTCCGGATCCGGCTATCGAAAAACAGAAAAAACGTCATGTTATGACAGACGAGGAACTGGCAGCAAACCGGTTCGATGTAGAAAACACAGAGCTTGTTGAAGTTACAAAAGGCCACTGGGTAGCTATTTAACAGTAAAAAGACTTCAAACAATCGATTTGAAGTCTTTTTTTATACCTATTGCTTATTGGATTGATCCGGTACTTTTTATTCCTGGCTTAACAGTTAAGTTGACTTTAGCTTTTTTATAGGCCTCCATCCATTCTTCATCGGTCATGCGCCGATTATGCAAAACCTTTGCTTTGTAATCGATGCCGAAACCTAAAGGATCGTAGCCATTTTTTTTCATCTTCGTTATAAATGCCGTAAATTTCTCTTCCGATTCCTTCTTCAATTCCTCATTATACCGTGGAAGATCTTTATTTATCATTGGTTTATGAGATTCTGCTATCGAGCCGTATAAACTAATATTAATAGCAAGTTGGATTTCAGACGGATTTTTAATATCTACATGATATTTCGATTTGACCGTATCGATATTGGCAATGAAATGATCTCCGTCCTCTTTAATAAGTAAATTCGCGTGTTTTACACTTCTTGAAAGCATATTATAAATCGATGTATCTAAAGAATCCAATTCTAATGGCTCTTTATTCAATGCAAGCAATAGGGATTTGTTAACTTCGAAATGCTGATCTTCCTGATTTATTTCAATGATCGGCAGAACACTATCGATTCCACTTTCTTTTATATTTCTTCTGAATTCAAATAAGTGTGTCGTCACAATATAAGGTGTTGTCGTACCATTACTGTCAAAGTAGTTAAACAATTCCGGATAGGCCGCCGATTCCCCCTGCGGAATCATTTTAATAATTTCTTCTGCATTAGGACGCCCGACTGCTATCCAGGAAATCATCTGTATATCAGGTCTGCGCAGTAAAAAGTCCAAAATCTCCTTATTTTTATTATCTTTTACTAATTCCTCACCGAGAATAATTAGCTTTGAATGACCAAATTCAAGCTCCTTATCTGAATAGGATTCCATCATACGAATTGCTTCTGAAAGAGTTTCTCCATTTTCCGATAAATAGGAATACTGAGGTTCTGTTGCCTCATTAAAAGATCCGGTCGGTTCATATAACTTCAATGTAACTTTGTACGGTTTCTCCTCATCATCAGAAACATCCAATGCGATCATTGCAACAAATACACTTTTATCAATGTCTTTAAATGCGCAGCCCGATAATAGAACACTTCCTAGTACAACAAACAACAGAATCGTTCCTTTAATTTTCCGGGGAAGACTCTTCATTTTTCATCCTCCTGTTAATGTAAGTAAACAATAGGATCATGCCTGGAAAAATAAAAACCAAAACATCATAAAAATAACTCGAATACTGAAAAAGCTGATATTCAGTTAATACGGTTACAAAGTATAAAGAGATGGCAACAAAAATAGGAAGCGGCAAAAAAATCCCGATAACTTTATCTTTGTATTTAATTTTTTCCAGCTTAAATATAAATTTCAAAAACTCTACTGCCGCATGCCAGTGAATAAGTATGCTTAAAAAAGCAATCCCTAAATAAAACAGTAAAAACATGAATAACACACGTTCAATAATAAAATAATCCATCCTGATCGAATCAGTCGTCGATATCCACGGATAGACTAAATCATTAATTCCTTCAAATCCATTAAAGCCTATCGGTATGAAATACGTTGTAAATAAAGTCCCGATCGATATTAAAACGATAAACATAATCTGTCTAAAGCCAAACTTCTGTTTATCCGTAAAAAATCGATTGAATATAAATAGATTGGCAGCACCCAAAAATAAAAAAAAGCAAGCAGAAAATGAATGCCAGTTTGGTAATTGATTAATATATAAAGCCGCTTCCCTAACAAAATCCCAATTCAAGCTTTTGCTGCTGTATGCTTTAAAAAATATGAAAAGTATTAAAGGACTTGTTATAATCATAATCATCTCAACGGTGTACATTATACGGTCTGTTTTTAAGATACTGCCAAAAATTACCGATAATATAAGCGTCAGGCAAATTAGAATAATCGGCATTTCGGGACTTAAATAGCGAATTAGTAAGAATGTAAATGTTATTAGTGTAATAAGCCCGGCTACAAACCATAATACAGCAAGTAGAAAAACGAAAGGCAGGTAAAACCATTTGGAAGTAGTCTTTTCCAGCAGTTCAGGTAAAGTTTTACCTGGATACTTTAGAAAAAACTTTGTATATAGAGTGACAAGAAGTACCCCTGCAGCTATCGATAGGAGCATGGAAATGATAGCACCATCATTATGATAATGGAGAAGTATAGCAGGTACAGACGCAATAATGTTCGCAACCATATTAATGCTAATTAAATAGTAATAAAACCTGCTCATATTTTCTCCCCTGCCTTCGTTTTACTTGTCTTCTTTTCGTTAAATTTCAGATACGGTTCACCAAAGCTGTCGATACTCACTAAATACATAATCATCGCGTAAAGCGCTAACGTTAGTCCCGCCAAGCCGAGTAATGTTGCTGCAAGGATGAAAAAGAAGCGAATTACGCGTATGGTAAATGCCATTTCATTGATCGGAATAACAAAAGTTGATATTGCTACCGCCGACACAATAATAACCATAATATCCGATGCAAGTGATGCTTCTGTTACAGCCGTCCCTAAAATTAAACCCCCAACGGTAGTAGCCGTTGCACTGATAGTTTTCGGCAGCCGAATACTCGCTTCCAGCAGCATTTCCATAAAAAACAGCATGAACAATACTTCTACAAATGAAGAAAACGGAACCCCAATACGGCTTCCTGCAATTGTCAGAGCAAGTTCGGTTCGGAAAACTTCCGGTGCAAATGAAGTAATACCGATATATAAGCCCGGTAAAAGGAGACTAATAAATAGCCCGGTATAACGAAGGAATTTAAGGAAAAACGATATATAAAACGAATGGTAATTATCCTCCATCGATGTCATGAAATCGAAGAAATATACAGGGGCAATCAATGCTTGCGGGTTACCGTCCACTAATAATATTACTTTGCCTCCAGCCAAGTTATAGACAATCCTGTCCGGCCGCTCTGTCATAATTAATTGTGGAAATAACGAATACTTTTTATTGTTGATATAGTTACTTAGCTGAACTGTTGATGTAATGACCTGCTTATCTACTTGCTGCAGTTTTTCCGTGATAATGTTTAGGGCATTTTTATTTACTTTTTCTTTGTCATAAATGATAGCCAGTTTATGATTGTTTACTTCTCCAATCGTGGAATATTCAACATACAATGTCGGCTGATGGTAATCGGATCGAATAATATTAATATTGGTCGCAATATTGTCGCTAAGTGCCAGCTGTGAACCATGAATTGTTGTTTCAACTGATGCTGTATTCGTCTGATCATTGAAAGAAAATTTCAGGTCCAGCAAATAAAACTTATTCTGTATGAAAAGGACCACATTGCCGTTAAGCACTTCAGTTTTCAGCTGCTCCTGCGACTTACTGTCCTGAAATTGGGGCAAGGCTTTTAAATATCGAATGTATTTCGTTTCTGATTGCATTTCAAAATAAGGTTTGATCACAATTTGTTGAAGCAATCCCACATCGATAAGCGGCTTTATGTAAAATAGCTCGGCTTTCTTGTTTTCATCTTCCAGCGTCTTCATCGTTAATTCATTTGTATCTTTGAATTGTTCATTAATCCACTTAATGTTCTCTTCCGAAGACATAGTATTTCTCCAATCTCAGCTAAACTTTTTTATAGAATGTCCAATATGAGAAATAATATTCAGGAAAGGTTAAATTTGGTTAAGATACAACTAAAAGAGGTTCATACATAACCCCAAAAAAGCTATTCTTCTCTGAGAGAAAAATAGCTTTTTTTCTGAGCATTAAAATTGATTTCCATTCCGGGACGCTTTCCGCGGGTGTGGCCTTACACGAACGTCTCAGGCGTCAGTGCTCCTGACGCTTCGCTTTCGTCGCAAAATAAATTTTGCTATTCCCGCTGGAGGCTTTGCTTGTAGCGAAAGGCGTAGCCGTCAGCTGGTATTTTAACAGTGCGAAAGGTGATACCGTCAGCACGAACACTCGCCCTCCATTCCAATCAATTTTAAATTCTATCCACAGTATTTCTATTTCTACTGTTTCAACCTCTTGCCAATTTATTGTTTACTTGCTTTTAATAAGCGGTATGCATCCATATTAATTGTTTTAACTGGGCTGATATCTTCCATAATTTCCACTACATCTATTAGCAATGGTGTTAAATTTTCTTCGATAAATTCCTTTTTCACCGCATCTGTTACTTCGATTTCCAAGTTATCCATTCGGATTAGCAGTTCATCGCACATAATATGCAATACTTCTTCTTCGCGGTAAGTTGGCGTATCGTTCAAAATAAGCTTCGCTCGCAAATCCAAATATTTATACCAGTAATCCCTTAAGTCCAGCTGTTGCTTATTTTTATATTGCTGACGCTTAAAACTATTCGGATCCGTATTATTCGTCAAAGTAAGCAGTCTTTCCATTTTATATTCAATAGTGGACTGATTTTCGTTAATTTTCAGTTGTTCGGCTTCTGAAATTCTTTGTTTCTTTTTCTCTTTAGAAAATTTTATGATTTTTTTAACCGCATAATACAATACAACTGCTCCAACGATAAACATCCAGTAGCTAATAATAAATCCAATGATAAATATTATGCCTATCCAAATCCATACATTTTTCATTGATACACTCCCGATACTTAAACAATTTGAAGAAAATTATAGCATCGGAAAATTGCCACAACAACCGGTAAAATAAGACAAAGCCTCTTGCTAAGGGTGAACCCAAAGTAAGAGGCTTGTAGATTAGTATGCTACTCGGTTTTTCTCGTATGCTGCAATTTGCTCTTCATACTGGAATGTAAGAGAAATTTCATCCCATCCATTTAATAACATTTGTTTATAATATGGATCGATTTCAAATGAATACGTTTTGCCGTAACCTGTAGTAACTGTTTGCTGTTCTAAATTAACTTCAATTGCCTGTGCTTCTGCTAAACCTTTTTCTAAAATTTCATCACATTCGTTTTCCGTTAATTTAATCGGTAAAATACCGTTTTTGAAGCAGTTATTATGGAAGATATCCGCAAAACTTGGTGCGATGACAACTCGGAATCCGTAATCAAGGATAGCCCATGGAGCGTGTTCACGAGACGAACCACAGCCAAAGTTATCTTGTGCCACTAAAATTTCAGCGTTTTTATATTCCGGTTTATTTAATACGAAATCCTCGATTGGATTGCCGTTTTCATCAAAACGCCAGTGATAGAATACGAATTGTCCGAATCCTGTACGTTCGATTCGCTTTAAAAATTCCTTCGAAATAATCTGGTCTGTATCGACGTTTTTACGATCAAGTGGTGCATAGATACTATTTACAATATTAATCGGTTTCATGCTGATCTCTCCTTATGCTTCCTGCTTTTGTAGCTTACGAACATCGACAAAACGTCCGTGAATTGCAGCTGCTGCTGCCATCGCCGGTGATACAAGATGTGTGCGTGCACCTGCACCTTGACGTCCTTCAAAGTTACGGTTAGATGTAGAAGCACATCGTTCACCCGCTGGAATTACATCTTCATTCATCCCTAAGCAAGCAGAACAGCCTGATTCACGCCATTCAAAGCCAGCATCAAGGAAAATTTGATGTAGACCCTCTTCTTCTGCCTGGCGTTTTGTCGACCAAGAACCAGGAACAACAATCCCTTTAACCCCCGGTGCAAGCTTTTCACCTTTTACAATTTCAGCGGCTGCACGTAAGTCGTTAATACGGGAGTTCGTACAAGATCCGATAAATACATGTTGAATTTCAATATCTGTAATTTTTTGGCCTTCTTGTAAATCCATATACTTCAGTGCTTTGTTTAAAGCGGATCTATCAGTTTCATTGTCATAATCAGCAGCAGTAGGAACTGTTTTCGAAACGCCGACACCCATCGCTGGATTTGTACCCCATGTTACAATCGGTTCAATATCCTGAGCATCAATTTCAAGGACAACATCATATGTTGCATCCGCATCAGAAGCAAGACTTAACCAGTATTTTGCCGCTTCCTCAAATTTTTCACCTTGAGGAACATGACGGCGACCGCGTAAAAATTCAACTGTCGTATCATCCGGTGAAATCAGGCCTGCTTTTGCTCCTGCTTCAATTGACATATTACAGATTGTCATACGCTCTTCCATAGAAAGCTTGCGGATTGCTTCACCTGTATACTCTACGATATGTCCTGTACCGACACCGATTCCCCATTTTGCAATGATGGCTAAAATGATGTCTTTAGCTGTTACCCCAATACCAAGTTCACCGCTAACACGGATTTCCATTGTCGGCGGTTTTAATTGCCATAATGTTTGTGTCGAAAGTACATGCTCTACTTCCGATGTACCGATTCCGAATGCGATTGCACCGAATGCACCGTGAGTTGCTGTATGTGAATCACCGCAAACAATTGTTTTACCAGGCTGTGTAAGACCTAATTCCGGTCCAATTACGTGAACAATCCCTTGATCCGGATGACCGATATCCGCTAGTTCGATACCGAATTCTTTTGCATTTTCAGCAAGTGTCATAATTTGTTTTTTTGCGATTGGATCGTTAATCGTCGGCAGGTTTTTTGTAGGTACGTTATGATCCATTGTTGCGAACGATAGATCTGTACGACGCACTTTCCGTCCTGCCAGGCGTAGTCCTTCGAATGCTTGAGGACTTGTAACTTCATGAATTAAATGCAGGTCGATATAAAGTAAGTCCGGTTTTCCTTCTTCACGATGTACGACATGCTGTTCCCACACTTTTTCAATAATATTTTTCCCCATAGTTCTCACCGTTCCTTAACCATATATAGTGTTGATTAAAAACCAACTACTTTTCTTTTTATCTGAATTATTAGTTATATGAAATCATAATGCTGTCTGATACGAAGCTTGCATCGATTTCGTTTAGTACTTTTTCTGTCCATTCTTCTGTTGACAATGTACGTGTATGTTCCTGAGCTAAATCGGCTGTGTAGTAGCCATCTTCGAATACGGCTGCAACAGCACGCTCGATTTCTGCAGCTTCTTCTTTTAAGCCGAATGAATATTGAAGCATCATTGCTACTGAAAGAATGGTTGCTGCCGGATTCGCAACACCTTGGCCTGCGATTTCAGGAGCTGAACCATGTACAGGCTCATAAAGCCCAAAATTATCGCCGCGAATTGATGCAGAAGGTAATACACCAAGTGAACCCGTAATAACAGAAGCTTCATCACTTAAAATGTCGCCGAATAAGTTTTCTGTAACGATGACATCATATTGACCAGGGTTAGTAATCAGTTTCATAGCCACTGAGTCAACTAAGTTGTGTTCTGTTTCTACATCTGGGTACTGCTTTTTCTTTTCTTCTACAATTTCACGCCATAAACGGGATGTATCCAGTACATTTGCTTTATCTACCGAGCAAAGTTTTCCTCGGCGTAAACGTGCTAATTCGAATGCATTTTCGACAATACGTTCGATCTCTTCACGGGAATACACACATGTATCAATAGCACCTGCATCTGTTTTTTTACGTGGCTCTCCGAAGTATAGCCCTCCTGTTAATTCACGGACGATCATTAAGTCTACATTTTCCGCAACTTCACGCTTTAATGGAGAAGATGCAAGTAAACTTGGGAATGCTTTCACAGGACGTAAATTCGCAAATAAATCAAAGTGCTTGCGGATTTTTAGTAAACCTTTTTCCGGACGCAATGCTGGCGGGTTGTTATCCCATTTCGGACCACCTACTGCACCTAATAAAATGGCATCACTTGCTTCACACATCGCAATTGTCTCTTCCGGTAATGGATTATTGTACTGATCAATTGCAGCTCCGCCGATTGCCGCATAGTTTAAATGAAATGTATGGTTAAAACGTTTCCCGATTACTTGTAATACTTTTACTGCACTTGCAACAACCTCTGGACCAATGCCGTCACCTGGTAGTACTGTAATTTTCTTTTCCATTTGTAAAACACCTTTCTTTCTACGTGAAGTAACTTGATGTAGAAGCGCCACCGATTAAGATGGCGCTATTGTTAATATAAAGAGCTTAAAGTTGTATTCCTTTACGGGAACAACCTTATTATTCTGTTAAACTGTAATTGCCTGTTTATCGCGTATTTGCTGTTGGATCAATTGTCTGTTTACTGCATTTAAATACGCTTTTGCGCTTGCTTCCAACACATCTTGTGCTGAATCACGTCCTGTTGATGTATAGTCGTTATATTTCAAATTAATGACCGCTTCTCCAAGTGCATCGCGTCCTTTACCGACTGATTGTACTCGGTAGTCCAAAATATTGACTTTACCTCCAACAAGCTGTTCAAGTGTATTAAAAATGGCTTCGACTGAACCTGACCCTGTTGATGCGATTGTTTTTAACTCACCTTCAGGAGTCATAACTGATGCAGTAGCTGTTGGAATATTTTCTGTACCATATTGAACTTGAACGGATTTAAGTTCAAATAACGGAACATCTTCTATTGAAACTTGCTGCTCAGTTAAAATCGTTGTTAAATCTTCTTCTGTCACTTCTTTTTTGCGGTCCGCTAATTTTTTGAACTCAGCGAAAGCTTTGTTCAGTTTTTCATCAGACAGCTGGAAGCCCATTGTTTCAGCACGGTCACGGAATGCTGCGCGGCCTGAATGTTTTCCTAAAACTAATGGGATATCGTCTTCACCGATCAGTGCCGGTGAAATGATTTCGTATGTCTCAGGATTTTTAAGTACACCATCCTGGTGAATACCCGATTCATGTGCGAATGCATTTTTACCGACAACCGCTTTGTTCGGTTGAATGACTACATTTGTTAAACGGCTAACCATCTGTGATGTACGTTTAATTTCTTTTAAGTTCAAGCCAGTTTCAACACCGTAGAAGTCATTACGAATATGTAGAGCAACACCGATTTCTTCCAATGCGGCATTTCCTGCACGTTCACCTAGACCGTTAATCGTACATTCTACTTGGTCTGCACCATTTTCGATGGCTGCCAATGAATTTGCAACTGCCATTCCTAAATCGTCATGACAATGGGCAGAGAATTTAATTTTTTCTGCACCGATTACGTTTTCACGTAAATAACGGAATAAAGCGCCGTATTCTTCCGGTGATGCGTAACCAACTGTATCTGGAATATTAATCGTTGTTGCACCAGCTTTAATAACTTCCTGGCAAATACGAACTAAAAATTCTTTGTCTGAACGGAAACCATCTTCTGCAGAAAATTCTACAAGCGAGAATTTTTCTTTTGCATACTTTACCGCAGTAACAGCTTGCTCAATTACTTCATCTGGGTTTTTTTTAAGCTTATATTCCATATGAATCGGACTTGTTGCGATAAATGTATGAACATGTGGCTGCTCAGCATGGCGAATTGCTTCCCAAACTGCATCGATATCGCTTTTCACAGCACGTGCTAAACCTGTGACGATTGAATTCTTCACTGTTTTTGCGATTAACGATACCGCCTCCAAGTCACCTGGAGATGAGGCAGGGAATCCCGCCTCAATGATTGTGACACCTAAACGCTCTAGTTGTTTTGCGATTTCTACTTTCTCTGCTGTATTTAAATTAATACCAGCCGATTGTTCTCCGTCGCGCAATGTTGTATCAAAAATGTCAATTTTTCTCATATTATTTCACTGTTACCTTTTGTTTTCCTTGGTTGATGAATGGCATCATAGCACGTAATTTTTCGCCAACTTCTTCGATTTGGTGGTTTGCGCCAGCTTCTTTGAATTTTGTATATTCAGGACGACCATTTTCGTTTTCAGCGATCCAGCGTTTCGCAAATGTACCATCTTGGATATCAGTTAATACGTCTTTCATACGAGCTTTAACTGATGCGTCGATAATACGTGGGCCTGAAACATAATCGCCCCACTCTGCTGTATCAGAAATTGAGTAGCGCATTGTTGCCATACCACCTTCGAACATTAAGTCAACGATTAATTTAAGTTCATGTAATGTTTCAAAGTAAGCTAATTCTGGTTGGTAACCTGCTTCTACTAATGTTTCGAAACCTGCTTTAACAAGTTCAGTTGTACCACCGCAAAGTACTGCTTGCTCACCGAATAGGTCAGTAACTGTTTCTTCAGCAAATGTAGTTTCAAGTAATCCGCCACGTGCTGAACCGATTCCTTTACCGTATGCAAGAGCTAAATCACGAGCTTGACCTGTCGCATCTTGGTGGATTGCGAATAATCCTGGTACGCCAGCGCCTTCAGTGAATTGACGACGCACTAAGTGACCTGGGCCTTTTGGAGCTACTAGGAATACGTCTACATCTGCTGGTGGTTGAATTTGACCGAAGTGTACGTTGAAACCGTGTGCGAACATTAATGCTTTACCTGGTGTTAAATGTGGTGCGATTTCAGCTTCGTATACTGCTTTTTGACGCTCATCCGGAAGTAGGATTTGGATTACATCTGCTTCTGCTGCTGCTTCTGCTACTGATTTAACTTCTACGCCATCTTCTTTTGCAGCGTCATATGATTTACCTGGACGGATACCTACTACTACATCAAAACCTGATTCTTTTAAGTTAAGCGCATGAGCATGGCCTTGTGAACCATAACCGATGATCGCGATTTTTTTCCCTTGTAATACTTGCTCGTTAATTTCGTTTTCATAATACATTTTTGACATTTTCATTTCCTCCAATTAATTGAATGTTTTTTTATTTTGTAATTCGGGCTTCAGATGACATCCTCCACCCTGTTTAAAACCAATTGAGTAATGTTGTATTCCGTTGCGGTGGACGCTTTCCAGGGGCACGGCTCGAGCCTAAAGTCTCTCCCTCGTGCTTATCCCCTAGGAGTCGCCACCTCCACTACATACAACGTATCCATCTTTGACATAAAATTGGCCGTTTGCTTATTTTAAAATCGATAATTGCGGGCTTTCGATTTTTTGTGCTTCACGGATAGCTGCTGTTGCACCTGTACGTGTTAACTCTTTAATGCCATATGGACGAAGTAACTCGATAAATGCATCGATCTTTTCCGGGTGACCAACTACTTCATATGTCACGACATTTTTTGATGTATCGACAACTTGCGGACGGAATGGCTCAACGATTGCATTCATTTCCAGGCGCAAGTTTGGCGGTGAAACTACTTTAATAAGCGCCAGCTCACGAAGAACGATTGCTTTTTCAGTAATATCATTTACTTTTAATACATCAATTTGTTTCGAAAGCTGTTTGATTAATTGTTCGATTTTATTTTCATCTTCAACATGGACGATGAACGTCATTTTCGAAAAATTAGGCTGCTCCGTATGACCTACTGTAATCGATTCAATATTGAACTGACGTTTCATTAATAAGCCAGTCACTCGGTTCAATACGCCGCTTTGGTTAATTACTGTTACTGTCAGCACTCGCTTCATGGCTTCATCACTCCAATCATTTCATGTAACCCTTTACCAGGCGCAACCATTGGGAATACGCTCACAAGTTGCTTCACTCGGCAATCAATAACAACCGGTTCGTCTGAATTGATCGCTTCGTCAAAGATCGCTTCCGCTTCAGATATATTGTCAATCCGGTAGCCTTTAATGCCATATGCATCGGCAAGTTTTACGAAGTCCGGCTGGATAGGCATTAAACTTTGTGAATAACGCTCATCATAGAATGTTTCCTGCCATTGACGTACCATTCCTAAACAGCTGTTGTTAAGGATTACTACTTTTACTGGCAAGTTAAATTCTTTGAGTAATGCAAGCTCTTGATTTGTCATTTGGAAGCCTGCATCTCCTACAATCGAAATAACTTTCTTCTCAGGTTTCGCAAACTGTGCACCGATCGCTGCCGGGAAACCGAAGCCCATCGTTCCTAAACCGCCTGATGTTACCCAGTTATGCGGATTATTTAAATGATAGTATTGGGCTGCCCACATTTGATGCTGTCCAACATCCGTTGTGATAATCGCTTCTCCGTCCGTCAATTTATGAAGGATCTCAATTGCTTGCTGCGGTAATACTTCTTCTCCTGCATCTTCATACCAAAGCGGATATTTATCACGGCTATCATTTAAGTAATGGATCCATTCTGTCGTATCCGGTCCTTGGAAGTCTTTTTTCAACAGTGCAAATAGTGCTTCTTTTGCATCCGCAACAATCGGAATATCAGTTGGTACATTTTTTCCGATTTCTGCCGGATCGATATCGATATGGATGATCGTAGCGTTCGGTGCGAATGTTGCTAAATTTCCTGTTAATCGGTCATCAAAACGTGCACCGATATTAATTAATAAGTCGCATTTTGTAATCGCGTCATTTGCCGTTGCATATCCGTGCATCCCAGCCATTCCATAGAATTGTTTGTGCTGTCCGTGAATGCTGCCTAAACCAAGCAATGTATTAATAACCGGTAAATTATATTTTTCAATAAATTCTGTCAATTGTTCACGTGCATCTGCGAATAATACACCGGCACCTGCTAGCACTAAAGGTTTTTTAGCTAAACTTAATGCTTGAATTGCCTTTTGGATTTGAAGATAATTCGGTTTTGTTGTCGGTTGATAACCCGGTAAATAAATATCTTCCGGAGCTTTAATTTCATCCAGGAACACTGTTTGTGAGATATTTTTCGGGAAGTCAATGACAACCGGTCCTTTACGTCCTGTGTTGGCAATATGGAATGCCTCTTTTACGATACGAGGGATATCCGCTACGTCCTGCACCTGATAGTTATGTTTTGTGATCGGTGTTGTAATTCCCATAATGTCCGCTTCCTGGAAAGCATCTGTACCGATTACGGATGTCGCAACCTGCCCTGTAAAAATAACTAACGGAATCGAGTCAATCATCGCATCGGCAATACCTGTAACGAGGTTTGTCGCTCCCGGTCCTGATGTTGCAATTACTACACCTGGTTTATTCATAACACGTGCATATCCTTCTGCCGCATGAATCGCACCTTGTTCGTGGCGTGTCAGAATGTGACGAATCGGGTTACGGTAAAGAGCATCGTAAATTTGTAAAACTGCCCCACCCGGATAACCGAAAATAATATCAACATCTTGTTCATGCAGTGCCTGCACTAAAATATCCGCACCGTCTCTCGGTTTTGTTACTTGTTGTTCTTCGGGCTTTTCGATTTCTTGATTTACTGAAACGTTTGCACTCATAGTAATTTCTCCTTCCTTTTTCAAAACTTTATATATGAAGTCATTTTTTAAAATTTGATAAAAAGAAAAAGCCTTGTTCTCCGCACGCAAAAGAAAACCTCTTACGTAGGGATGAAAAAGACTTTTCATGGTACCACCCTCATTTATAACATCGATGAACATGTGCTTCTATAAGAAACAGTGTCCACCTAGTTACCTCGCGAACCGCCTGAGCCTCTTTATTTCAAAATTCCCATTAGGAAATTTGTGCAACTAAACAAAGAGCACGGTTCATTAATAACGAGCAATTCGAATATGCCCGGAGCTATCTAATAGCGAATGCGTTTAACAGCTCACTCCGAGGGGATGTCGGATATAGTTGTATCGCCGGCTTCCACCACTACCGGCTCTCTGGTAAATACAAGACTCTATATCCTTTAACCTCATCAACGTTTTAATATATTCAGATTATATTTTCATTACGCCGCCTTGGGAAGCATTTGTTACTAATGCAGAGTAACGTGCCAACCAGCCGCGCTTAATTTTTGGTTCAAATGGTTTTAAGTTTTGACGACGCTCTGCAAGAAGTTCGTCGGAAACTTGTAAATTAATTGTTCTGCTTGGCAAATCAATAATAATTGTATCGCCATTTTCGACTAATGCGATCGGACCGCCTTCAGCCGCTTCCGGAGAAATATGGCCGATTGAAATGCCGCGTGATGCACCTGAGAAACGGCCATCTGTAATGAGTGCGACTTTCGTTCCTAGCCCGCGCCCTTGAATCGCAGAAGTTGGTGCCAGCATTTCCGGCATACCTGGCCCGCCTTTTGGACCTTCATAGCGAATGACAACTACATGTCCTTCACGTACTACGCCGTCATCGATTGCCTGCTGTGCTTCTTCCTGTGATTCGAATACAATCGCTTCGCCTGTAAAGGTTTTAATAGAAGGATCAACCGCACCGACCTTAATTACCGAGCCTTCAGGGGCAATATTTCCGAATAATACGGAAAGTCCGCCTACAGCACTATATGGATTATCTTTTGTGCGAATGACACGATCATTCGTAATTTCATAGTCTTTCACAAGCTCTCGCATTGAAACTCCTGCGATTGTTGGTCTGTCAGGGTGAATTGCCCCTGGAATTTTTGTTAATTCATTAATAATCGCCTGAACACCGCCAGCTTTTGCAATGTCATCCATCGAAATGTCCGATGCCGGCATAATTTTTGCAATGTAAGGAACACGTTCTGCTACTTTATTAATATCTTCAATGTTGTAGTCAATTTCTGCTTCATTGGCGATTGCCAGTGTATGAAGCACTGTATTTGTAGAACCGCCCATTGCCATATCAAGAGCAAAAGCATCATCAATCGCTTCTTTTGTAACAATGTCGCGTGGTTTTACATCTTCTTTAATCATGCGTACTAAATGTTTCGCTGCTTCGTAAATCAGTTCTTTACGTTTTTCGCTTGTTGCAACGATTGTACCGTTACCCGGTAATGCTAATCCTAGCATTTCCATTAAACAGTTCATTGAGTTAGCTGTGAACATTCCCGAACAAGATCCGCATGTTGGACATGCATTGTTCTCGATATCAAGGAGCTCTTCAGCCGTCATCGTACCTGCCTTATGTGCACCGACCCCTTCAAAAACACTCGTTAATGATAATGTTTTACCTGAAGAAGAAGTACCTGCTTCCATTGGTCCTCCTGATACGAATACTGAAGGAACATTTGTACGAACAGCTGCCATTAACATACCTGGTGTAATTTTGTCACAGTTTGGTATGTAGAACACTCCGTCAAACCAGTGTGCGTTAATTACCGTTTCAGCTGAATCGGCAATAATCTCACGTGATGGTAATGAATAGCGCATCCCTATATGACCCATTGCAATTCCGTCATCGACTCCAATTGTATTGAATTCGAATGGAATTCCGCCTGCTTCAATAATGGCCTCTTTTACTACGTCCGCGAATTCTCGCAAATGGACATGGCCTGGAATAATATCAATATAAGAATTACATACACCGATAAATGGCTTTTCTAAATCTCTCGCCTTTACTTTACCTGTAGCGTATAAAAGACTACGGTGTGGAGCTCGGTCCACTCCCATTTTAATCATATCACTTCTCATTTTAAACGCCCCTCAACGTAATGCTTTTACTCTAGCTGTATTTTTATATGTTCGATTTTTCATATAAATTTCGAATATTCGAAATTTTATAATCAGAAAGTATCGAATGTTTTACACCTTGCAAGCTCACATCAAAATGTCGCTTGAGTGATGTGGTGTACTAAATTGTTGTTATCATAGTACGAAATGAACTAGAACGTCAACACTATTTTTTGAATTTTTTATACAATTCAAAAAGTCTGAATTTAATGCAATCGCTTTCATCCTTATTGATGTTGCTTTTTTACTCTTTCGTCACACTTTTTATAAAAATTGAATTTTTAAAATTTTTTGTACATAATTATTGAGTCCGAATCTTTTTCTCCATAAAAAAGAACCTAGCACCTATTCAGGCTAGATTCTATTAAGTATCGTAATCTATTAGAGTAATAATAATTCAATAGCAAAATTCAAAATGATTAAACTGTGGATTCCTACAAAAATTAACCCTTGACGGTCCAGCTTCTTCTTTATTGCCATATCCATATTAATCACCCCATTTATTTGATAACCTAACTATACATCATCAAACATTAAAAATCAAAATATTTAGAATGTTTAATTAATTGTTTTACCTACATTTTTTCATTAACCATGGCATAATAACGTTACAACTAATAAGGAGTGAAATACAGATGAAAAAAGCTTTAATTGTAATTGATTACACGTATGATTTTGTAGCGGATGATGGAAAACTGACTTGCGGTAAACCGGGACAGGCAATAGAAAATAATATTAGCACTTTAATAGAACAGTTTATTGAACAAAATGATGTTGTCGTATTCGCTAACGATTTACATGTGGAAAACGATCCATATCATCCAGAATCAAAATTATTTCCGGCCCATAATATTGTAGGAACTAAAGGTCGTGAACTTTATGGTTCAGTAAAAGATCAATATGAAACATACAAAGATCGCGTCATTTCATTTGATAAAACCCGTTATAGTGCTTTTGCAGGGACGAATTTGGATATTTTACTTCGTGAACGCAATGTGGAGGAAGTTATACTTGTTGGAGTATGTACTGATATTTGCATTTTGCATACCGCAGTGGACAGCTATAATTTAGGCTATAAAATTACGATTCCTGAACATGCCGTTGCGAGTTTTAATGAAATCGGTCATAAATGGGCACTTGGTCATTTTAAATCATGTTTAGGTGCATCAATTATATAAAATTAAATACATTACCTAATTACTATTCAATATAAAGTAATTTTACTTCCATAATTTCCGGATCTGCTTAAAAACTTCCAGCTAAAAAAATGTTTAACCTTTTGCCTGATAGGAAATAAATAACTAGATGCAATTATTATTCAATAATTTTAAACAAAGGAGTTGGAAAGTATGATGAGTTTCATTTGGTTTTTAATTATCGGAGGTATTTTAGGTTGGTTAGCGGGTGTCATTTTAGGTAAGGATGTACCTGGTGGCATTATCGGTAACATTATTGCAGGTATTGTCGGATCATGGATTGGTAGCATGATTTTAGGTAACTGGGGCTGGAAAGTTTCAGATTTCTATGTATTCCCCGCATTAATCGGTGCCATTGTTTTAATCTTTATCGTAAGCTTTATCATGCGCTCTATGCGTAAAGCGACTTAATTGGAAATCTGCATCTGGAATAATCAGCAAAAAGTGTGACATTACGTCACACTTTTTTTTATTTGTCCCCTTCAAGAGCAATTTGTTTCAACTGATTGCCGTAATCCCGGTACAGCTTATAGTAGTATAAAATGTCTTCCACATAATCATCACTATGATTATACTGAAAAATCGCTTTTTTCAATTGCCCATCATTTACACCGGCAATGGATAAAAATTTGGCTGCACTGAATACGGCATCTTCTATATCAAATGGATCTGCTATACCGTCGCCATTCGCATCTACCCCATACCCCCCATATTTTTTTATGATCGCTGGATTCGTTTTATCATGATCCGGGATGTCCCCCAGCCCTAAATCTTTGCAGGAAGGATGTTGCCAGCCGACAAATGTACAAGGCATAAACTGAAAGTGTCCTTCTGCGCCAACCGGTGAAATAAGTGTTTTCATTGTGGAAAAACGGGTTTCTACGCGGTGATGTGCTGCCAAAAGCGTCCATGGAACACCGTATTTCTGTTCGGCTGCGACGTAAACAGGGATATATTCGATTGGAATTTCCAAATCAAATTGTTCCTGAATTTGCTGGTACACTGTTTTATCAGTAAATGGCCAACCACGGAGTTGCTGCCAGCTGAAATAAGCGACAATATAAACTATTAAAGTGATGGGGATAAGCAAAATAATTAATACTATTTTAGTTTTTGGAGAGAGTAAAGGGTTCTTTTTCTTGCTTTTTGCCATATAAGCCACCAATCTTTAAAACGAAATAATGTTGTTAACTTTCATTCTACTAAAAAAGCAGGTAATTTTCACTGTTGAAAATTAGAATATCAATGTATAAAATTAAACTTTGTTTAAAAAAGATAAAAGGAGTTTTATATTATGTGGAAAGATTTTAAAGAATTTGCGATGAAGGGCAATGTTATCGATTTAGCGGTTGCAGTTGTTATTGGTGCAGCATTCGGTAAAATTGTTACATCATTGGTTGAAAATATTATTATGCCACTTGTCGGTATGCTTACAGGCGGAATTGATCTGACAAACGAATGGAAGTTTGGACCAGGTGAAGCACAAGTTGCGCTAGGCGTATTCGTTCAATCGATTATCGATTTCATTATTATCGCATTTGCTATTTTTATGGCTTTACGATTACTGACGAAACTGAACCGTAAAAAAGAAGCACAAGTTGCCGAAGAACCGACACCGGAACTGGATGCTAAAGAAGAACTGCTGAAAGAAATCCGTGATTTATTAAAAAAAGAGCAATCTAAATAAAAATATCTAATCCTAGTTTACAAATCAAATGTATTCTAGGATTTTTTATATTTTAATTCAATTAATCCCCTATTCTACTTAATACTCGTTTCTCCTATTGTCCCTTTGATCTGTTCATGATAAATTGATGTAATACTCGATTCATTCGAAATGTTTAGTAAATTCATGTAAGGAAGTGTATTCATGTCACAACGTTCAATTGAAACAAAATTAGTACAGCTCGGAAATTTAAGTGATGCCAAAACAGGTGCGATCAACCCGCCGATCTATATGTCGACAGCATATCAGCATACGGGCATTGGTGAATCGACAGGCTATGATTATACACGTACAAAAAATCCAACTCGTACAATCCTTGAACAAGGAATCGCAGAGCTGGAAAACGGCGATGCTGGATTTGCCTGCAGTTCCGGAATGGCGGCAGTACAACTTGTCATGTCATTATTTAAACCTAACGATGAATTAATCGTTCCGGAAGATTTATATGGCGGAACATATCGTCTATTCAAAACATTTGCGGAAAACTATAATATTAAACCGGTTTATAATCCGTTTACTAATGTTGAAGAAGTTGAAAGGTTAATCAATGAAAATACGAAAGCATTGTTTATCGAAACTCCGACAAATCCGTTAATGCAGGAAATCGACCTTGTGGAATATGCGGCTTTGGCGGAAAAACACAACTTATTGCTAATTGTTGACAATACATTCTATACTCCTTATTTCCAGCGTCCTCTTGAATTAGGTGCACATATTGTTTTACATAGTGCAACAAAATATATTGGCGGACATAATGATGTATTGGCAGGTCTAGTCGTAGCAAAGGGTGCTGAATTATGTGAAAAGTTAGCATTCTACCATAACGGGATTGGTATGGTGCTTTCGCCGATGGATTCATGGTTGCTCATTCGCGGACTGAAAACATTGCATTTACGTTTAAAACAGCATGATGCGAATGCAAAAAAAGTGGCGAAATACTTAGCCGATGAACCTCTCGTGACAGATGTACTGTATACAGGAAAAGGCGGTATGCTGTCTTTCCGTGTCAAAGATTCGTCAATGGTCAACCCGTTTTTAAAAGGTATCAAACTGATCACATTTGCAGAAAGTCTTGGCGGCGTTGAGAGCTTTATTACTTATCCTGCTACTCAAACACATGCCGATATGCCATATGATGAACGTGTTGCACGAGGTGTTTGTGACCGATTACTCCGATTCTCGGTAGGTATTGAAGAAGCAGAAGATTTAATCGCTGACTTAAAGCAAGTTTTCGATTCGTTACGAGGTGAATTTGCATGACAAACCGCATTGAAACAGCATTAGTTCATGGGGCGATCCGTGAAGGCTATGCCGATAAAAAAGGTGCTGTGAACGTACCAATGTATTTATCATCGACTTTCCATCAGGAATCGATCGATGAATTTGGTGAATATGATTATGCTCGTTCGGGAAACCCGACACGTGCCGCATTGGAAAAAGCGATTGCCGAACTTGAAGGCGGTAATCGAGGTTTTGCATTTGCAACTGGTATGGCAGCTGTATCAGCTTGCTTTATGATTTTATCTGCAGGCGACCATATTGTCATTACCGAAGATGTTTACGGTGGTACGTACCGTTTCGTTACAAAAGTATTGCCGCGCTACGGGATTACCCATACATTTGTGGACTTTACAGATACTGAAGCAGTAAAAGCAGCTGTACGTCCTGAAACGAAATTAATTTATATGGAAACACCTTCGAATCCTACATTAGGCATCACGGATATTCGTGAAGTAGTTGAAATTGCAAAACAACACGGTGCACTCACGTTTTTAGATAATACGTTCATGACACCGCTACATCAAAAACCGCTCGAATTAGGTGTCGATGTTGTGATTCATTCCGCAACGAAGTTTTTATCAGGACATTCCGATATAGTAGCGGGCCTTGTAGTAACAAAAGATGAAGCGCTGGGCAATGAAATATATTTCGTTCAAAATTCATTCGGTTCTGTACTAGGTGTGCAGGATTGCTACACATTAATTCAAAATATGAAGACGACGGCTGTACGTTTTAACGAGGAATCACGTGTTGCAATGCGCATCGCACAATTTTTACATGCACATCCGTTAGTGGAAAAAGTCTATTATCCTGGACTCCCTACTCACCCGGGGTTTGAAATTCATGCAGCACAGGCAACTTCAGCGGGTGCGGTCTTATCGTTTAGTTTACCGAATTATGAGATTGCAAAAGCTTTTGTCGAAGCGATGAAAATTCCGGTATTTGCGGTTAGTCTTGGTGGTGTTGAATCAATTTTATCGTACCCTGCCAAAATGAGTCATGCAGCGATGGAGCCCGAAGAACGTGCAAAACGCGGAATTACTGATGGTTTGCTGCGCTTTTCAGTCGGATTGGAAAATGAAGATGATCTGATAGAAGATTTTACACAGGCATTGGAAATCGCCAGTAAAATTAAATAGTTTGAAGGCCGACATAATTTCCTGATACGGATTTTGTCGGCCTTTTGTTATGTGCTTATTCACTTATTACCGATAATAAATTGATTTCAAAGCCTCCTTCACATGATTTAAAATTATAATCAGTTAAAGAACCTGTAACATCTTTACTTAATTTATCACATGTATAATTTTCAATATTTTTACTTCCAAAATTATCTTCTCGATTATCGACTTCGATTTTATATTGCCCTTCTTGAAAATCAACTTTCCAGTAAATTGGTGCCCCCTCAATCGTATAGCGCGTCATCTCCAATGATGTTTGTTTGTTTTCGTCGGTAGCTTTTAAAAACTGATGGAATAACTCCAAATTTTCCACCTGACCATGTTGATCAATTACACGATTCTTCCCCATTATGTTTTGTTGAAGCAAATCTTTAAAAGGTTTTCCGAATTTCCCTTTTAATTTACCAAACCCCTCTGATTTAAAATTGCTCATTATAGTCATCGAGTTGTCTTCTTCAAACCAGATTTGATATTCGTTAATACGTTCGGGCATGTTTTGTTCAACTTCAATAAATAGACTTAAAAGAAGATCTTCATGCGTTGCCATTTTAGCTTCAGTATTCGGCTGCCAATCTACTTTCGATAAATAACTACTGATTTCTTCCAGTTCTTTTGGATCGTGTATTATTATTTCTTCGGCAGCTGAGTTTTTAACGTTAATGACGGCCCATTCAAGCGTTTCTGATAGCTGCCCATTATCATTACATCCGACTAATAGAAGCAGCAAGCCAAATGCGAGTAATCCCTTCAATAAATCCCCACCTCTAACTGATTATTTTTTATACAGAACAATTTTTGAATTCTATTATTAATAGACGTATAAAAAGGTAAATAGTTACAATAAATATTTATTTCGAATTCGAGATATTTTCCTTGTCGTCGAATTAGTTGAGTAGTAAAGTAATAGGAAACAAATTTCTTGATTAATTGCCTTTTTGAAATGTTGTTCAATGAAGATACAGCACTGTAAATAATTATTGGAGGAATGAACATGTATACAATTCCAGGACATCATCATATTTCGATGATTACAAAAAATGCACAGCAAAACAACAAATTTTACCGAGATATTTTAGGATTACGCCGTGTTAAAGTGACGGTCAATCAGGATGACACATCAATGTACCACCTTTTTTATGGTGATAAAACAGGCAGTCCGGGTACAGAGCTTTCGTTTTTCGAGATTCCGTTAGTTGGACGCACTCACAGAGGCACAAATGCCATTACAAAAATCTGTTTGATTGTACCAAGCGTCGATAGCCTTCAGTATTGGGCAAAACGTCTGGATGAATTTGGCGTTAAACATGAAGACATTACAACATTTACAGGTCGCCCTGCCCTCCTTTTTGAAGATGAAGAAGGTTTACGTTTGGCACTTATAGCTGCACCAAATACGAAAGCAGGACATTGGGAAACGTATGAAAAATCCCCTGTTCCGGTTCAACATCAAATTCAAGGGATGGGAACTGTTGAAATAACCGTGAAGAATAAAGGAAAACTGGTTCGAACATTAACAGAAATTTTTGGTTTTGAATTGAAAACGCAAGATGAAACAACTGCCCTGCTCCAATCAATCGGTGATGAAATGTTTGGGGAGATATACATTATCGAACAGGAAGGACCTTCGGAAAAACCTGGTCGCGGCAGTATTCACCATTTGGCCATCCGTGTGAAAAATGATGAAGAACTGTCGTATTGGGATGAGCAAGTAAAAGCTCGAGGTTTTATGTCCTCGGGTATTGTCGACCGCTTTTATTTTAAAAGCTTATATTTCCGTGAATCGAATGGAATCTTATTCGAAATTGCGACGGATGGACCAGGATTTTTACGCGACGGCGATGTGACATCGCTCGGTGAACAATTGGATTTACCGGATTTTTTGGAACAACAGCGTGAAGAAATTACAGCAAAATTGAAGCCTATTTTATAAGGGGGCAATAATCATGGAACAATATCGAATCAATGAAAAAAGTGGGATGGAGTTTGGACTATATACGTTAGGTGACCACATTCCAAACCCTTTAACAGGGTCACGCATCCCTGCGCAGCAGCGCATTCAGGAAATCATCGAAGCGAGCCAATTAGCGGAACAGGCAGGAATTGATGTATTTGCAGTCGGTGAAAGTCATCAGCAATATTTCACTACACAGGCTCATTCAGTCGTACTCGGTGCAATTGCACAGGCAACGAAAAGCATTAAACTGACAAGCTCTGCGACCGTGTTAAGCGTAGCGGATCCAGTCCGTGTTTACGAGGATTTTGCGACAATCGATCTAATTTCGAATGGCCGTGCAGAAATCGTTGCAGGTCGCGGTTCACGGGTCGGCGCACATGAACTGTTCGGGGTCAGTCTACGTGACTACGAGGAAATTTTTGAGGAAAAACTCGCTCTGTTAAAACAGTTAAATGACAATTCGGTTGTAAACTATAACGGAAAATTTCGTCCGACTTTAAAGGATGCACATATTTTACCTCAGCCTTTAAATGGTTCGATTCCGATTTGGAGAGCTGTTGGCGGTCCTCCCGGCAGTGCGATAAAAGCCGGCTATATGGGCATTCCCATGATGCTGACTACTTTAGGCGGACCTTCGATAAACTTTAAAGCTTCTGTTGATGCATACCGCGAAGCAGCAGATCGCAGTGGTTTTGATGCAGCATCTTTACCGATTGCAACGACGAGTCTGTTTTATGTTGCGGAAACGGAAAAAGAGGCGGTCGATGGGATGCACCCGCATTTAAGCAGCGGTTTCCAGGCGATTCGCGGTCAAGGCTATCCGCGCTGGCAAGTGGAACAGGCACCGCAAGTGGAAGATGCACTCATGGTCGGCAGTCCGAACCAAATAATCGAAAAGATACTGTACCAATACGAATTGTTCGGCATGCAACGCTTCATGGCCCAAATCGATTTTGGCGGTGTACCGTTTGACAAAGTAATGAAAAATATCGAACTGATCGGTAACGAAATCATCCCAGCGATTAAAAAATATACGGCGAAATAACATAAAACCCATCCATTTTCTTTGAATTAAATGGATGGGTTTTTGCGATAATACCTATACAGAATCAGCATTCATCCGGTTCAACAAAAAAACCGTGAAGTATGAATTCCTTCACGGGATAGAATTGGTTGTTATCCATACTTTTGGTATTAATTCGATTTTAAAAAGTCTGGATCCATATAGGCCGGATTCGGGTATTTGTAGAAACCTTCGCCTGTTGAAACGCCCATTTTACCATGATCAATCATCTCGCGTTTAATTTTTTCTGCCACTAGTTTTGCTGCTGGATCATGTTCTGCGCGCATTAAGTTTAAATTATACGGTGTCTCCATCCCTACGATGTCGTATATTGCAAATGGCCCGCGTGGTGATCCTGTTGAAACCATCCAGTTTTTATCGATTGTATGCGGATCTGCGATATCTTTTACCCAAAGCTCCATTGCCGCAGATAAAAATGGTACTAATAATGAATTAAGAATATAGCCAGGCTGCTCTTTTTTCAGCACAAAAGGAATCATGCCGATATTACGTGCAAAATCTGCCACTTGTTCAACATACTGCATATCTGTTCCAGGATGTCCCATTACTTCCGCCGTATTGTTTTGCCAAATAGAGTTCGCAAAGTGTAATGCCAGGAACTTTTCCGGGCGGCCCGTAAACTCGGCAAATTGACTTGGTAATAATGTTGAGGAATTGGAAGCAAAAACTGTTTTTTCAGGTGCCACTTTTCCAAGGTTTTCATAGAAATTCTGTTTGATTTCTATACGTTCCGGCACTGCTTCAATAACGATATCTGCATCTTTTGTTGCTTCTGTTAAATCAGTGTAAAACTGAAGACTGCCAGACGCTTTTTCAGCACGGTCAACGTCTTGAAAATATTCGCCATATGTTGTTTTTAATGTGGCCATTCGCTGTTTTGCCTTAGTAATTGCCTCTTCATTAATATCATAAACATTTACTTCAAATCCGAAAAATGCGGATTGGAATGCAATTTGACTACCTAAAACACCGCTCCCTGCAATTGTTACCTTTTTATACTTCATAGGAACCTCTCCTTTTAAAATAAACTCAATCCACAGAGAGTATTCCCGGTTTTGCCGTAAATGAAAAGCAGTTACTTCATAAATTGACAATGAGTTAGAGTTATTCATTCAATAAAAAACCCCCGCGAAGGAAATGACACTTCGCGAGGTTCATTTTATACAGTTACTTTACTTTTAGGTGCAACACTTTCCCACACCTTTTCGATGCGTTCTTTTGCTGCTTCCTCTATTGTAAAGCCATTGTCAGATTTCGTTACTTGTGAATCAACGATATAAATCGGACTAGAAATTGTAGTCGCCCCTAAAATCGAAAGGACCGGCTTCAATGAATATTCCAGTGCCAATAAGTGTGCGATTGACCCGCCGATTGCAACTGGTACGACAATTTTGTTTTCCAGCCCTTTTTGCGGCAGTAAATCGATGAATGTTTTCAAAATGCCAGTATAGGAACCTTTATAGATCGGTGTAAGGAAAAATACGATATCGGCCTCTCCTACTTTGACAATTTCTTCAGCAATCGCTTCACTCGCATAGTTTGCAGTAATTAAGTCTTCTGCAGGCAACTGATGAACCTGAATTGTTTCATGAGAAATGCCCTGCTGCTCAAGCAATGATTCAATTGATTGCTGAACGCCTGTTAATCGGGATGTCACACTGTTTCCCCCATTAATTAAAATCGCTTTTGTCATGATTCACTCCTCCTAAATATTTTGTAAAGTATAACGGGATGGGACTTGTTTTAACCCTAAATTTTCACGTAGTGTCTTACCTTCATATTCTGTACGGAATACCCCGCGCTTTTGAAGCTCCGGAATAACTAAATCAATAAAATCGGTAAAACCGCCCGGGAAATACGGAGGCATTAAGTTGAAGCCATCCGCAGCTTCCTGATCTACCCACTCTATTAACTGATCAGCTATTTCACTTGGTGAACCGAAAATAATGCGATGACCACGTGAACCGGCGATACGTAAATACAGCTCACGAATCGTCAGATTTTCACGTTCCGCCAGTTCGATAATCAGCTGCTGACGGCTACGGTTACCGTTTGTCGGAGGAATATCTTTTGGCAATGGGCCATCCAGGTCATGTTGTGACAGATCAACACCTAAATAGTCTGCTAAAAAGTCCAGGCCAATTTCCGGTGTAATTAACTGTTGCAGTTCCTCATATTTGGCATAGGCCTTTTCTTTCGTTTCCGCCACGTAAATCGATACGCCCGGCATGATTTTAATATCATCACGGTCACGGCCTGCAGCAACTGCCTTGTCTTTCAGTTTTTTATAAAATTGTTGTGCGTCTTCAAGGGTCTGCTGTGCTGTAAAGATAACATCCGCTTGTTGTGCAGCAAGTGTCGTACCGGCTTCCGATGATCCTGCCTGCACTAAAACCGGTCTTCCTTGAGGCGGACGCGATGAATTTAACGGACCGCGTACAGCGTAATATTCACCTTTATGGTTTAACGTGTGCAGCTTCCCTTTTGTAATATATTCACCCGTCTGTTTGTTGCGTGCCAATGCATCATCTTCATAAGAATCCCATAATCCTTTAACTACTTCGACAAATTCTTCTGCCCGTTCATAGCGTAGAGAATGATCCAGATGCTGATCCTTATTAAAGTTGCTCGCTTCTGCTGAATAGTAACTTGTTACAATATTCCATGCAGCACGCCCGCCGCTTAAATGGTCAAGCGATGAAAACTTACGTGCGATATGGAATGGCTCATTGTATGTTGTTGAAGCAGTAGCTGTTAAACCGATATTTTTAGTCACTGTTGATAAGACACTTAGTAATGTAAGTGGTTCAAAGCGAACTTGTTCTGCCGGGTGTGAAAGCTCGTTAAAAGATAAACCATCACTTAAGAACAGCATATCCAATTTCCCTTGCTCCGCTTTTACAGCAACTTCTTTAAAAAACTCGACATTTTCGCTTGCGTCAGCCTGTGCATCCGGATGACGCCATGAAGCGATATGATGCCCTGTACCCATTAAAAAGACGCCTAATTTCATTTGTTTTTTCGTCATTTACGTACCTCCTAAACTAACTGTTCTTCGCGTTTAGCCAATATTTCATGAACGAGTGGAATGACCTTTTCGCCAATCTCTTCAATTACTTCCAAGTGCGGGAAACCGCGTAACAACACTTTGTCGAAGCCTAAATCAACGAACTCCACGATGCGCTCCGCTACCTGCTGTGGCGTACCGACAAGCGCAATCGAGTTGCCGGATAACACTTGTGTTAACCCTGCCCAAATATTCGGTGCGATCACGAAATTATTGTCTTTTGACTCAAGCATCAACTGATGAAGGCGACTCACACCTACTGCTCCGTTGCTTACTGTATTAGCATGTTTTGCTTCCAATACTTCCGGGTCCACTTGGCTAATAATTTTGTTAGCATTTTCAAACGCAGCTTTTTCTGTTTCACCCAATACAACCTGGAATGAAACACTGTATGAAAGATCGCGATTTTTTTCTTTTGCCAGTTTAACTACCGTTTCCAGCTCTTCTTTTGTCGTTTCCAATGTTTCGCCCCAAAGCATGTAGACGTCAGCCACATCTGTTGCGACATCTTTTGCAATCGGTGATGAACCACCGAAGAAAATCGGAGGTGCATTTTTAACAGGCAATGGTAAGTTCGCTCCTTTTAATGTGTAGAACTCGCCATTATAATCAAACGTTTCCCCGTTAAACAGGCGTTTTAAAATTTCAATATACTCACGTGTACGCTTGTAACGATCAGTATGTGATAAGAAGTCCCCGTCATTTTCTAGTTCCTTTGGCGCTCCGCCTGTTACGACATTGACAAATACACGGTTATTCGTCCAGTAGTTGACTGATGAATACTGTTTTGCCAGTTGTGTAGGCGCAGTAGACCCTGGTCGAACAGCAATCAGGTAATTCAATGTCTTCGTATGTGCAGTCAAATGCGATGCGGCAACCAATGAATCTACACAGCTTCCGCCAATCGGTAACAATAATGTCGAGAAGCCTGCTTTTTCAGCAGCCTGTGCCACTTTTGTAATATAATCTACAGATGGTTCACGATCCGAATCAACACCGACACCTGACCATGTTTGTGCACCTTTATTTGACGTTTGGTTTCCTACATATTCACTATCGCCTGAAGTTGGCGCCATCGTAATAAACTCTACTTTTGTCATTTTAATTCCCCCTTATTTTGTAACCGGTGCACTTGCTACTACTTCATCAGCCGGTAATTCGTTTGATTGTTGAATTGTGCCTGATTTCAACTGTTCTGCAACCTGTGCAAATAATTGATTTGCCGGAATGTTAATAAACGAAATTTGCTCTTCCTGTGCTTTTTTGTAAGATAATTCGCAGAAAGTTTCAGGCGGTGCAACAAAAGTTGTCGCCCCCAGTTCAATTGCTTTACGTAATGTTGCGCCACGACGTCCTTCTGTTAAATCAAGTGCCGGATTACGCAAATCTTCTACAGTATGGTCCTGCTGAATAATACGTAAAATTGTTCCTTCCACAATCGGTGTTACTTTACCTTCATCATTTACTACAACTGCAATCGCCATGTTAAAATCCCCCTGTTATTTTGTTATTTGAGCAACTTCGGCAGCTTTCTGTAAGCTTTGTGCCAAGTCGTTTTTAATATCTTCAATGTCTTCCAAACCAATTGATAAACGGATCAAACCCGGTGTTACACCACTTGCCAATTGCTGTTCCGGTGATAGTCGTGAGTGCGATGTACTTGCCGGATGGATGACAAGTGACTTCGAGTCGCCAACATTTGCAACATGTGAAAGTAGCTGAACATTATTAATAAATGCCTTCGCTGCTTCTAGTCCGCCTTTGATACCAAAGCTGAATATTGATCCCGCCCCTTTTGGTAAATACTTCTCTACTAAATTGTTTGGATCATTTCCAGGTAGTGTCGGATAATTTACCCATTCCACTAAATCATGCTCTGCTAAATATTCAGCAACTGCCTGTGCGTTTACAACATGCTGACGAACGCGCACTGCCAGTGATTCAAGACCTTGAATAAAAAGCCATGCATTGAATGGTGATAATGTGGCGCCTAGATCATGCCCCAGCTCAAAACGTGCCTTCGTAATGAATGCTTTTTCTCCAGCAGCTTCAACAAATGAACGATTGCCAATTAATTCATTCGGTTCCACGAAGCTTGTGAATCGAGGCGCTTTCCATTCAAATTTACCGCCATCAATTATCGCACCGCCTAATGATGTTCCGTGACCGCCGATAAATTTCGTTGTAGAATGTACAACGATATCTGCTCCAAATTCAATCGGTTTTGATAAGTAAGGTGTCGCAAATGTATTATCAACAATAAGCGGGACATCATGGCGATGGGCTACTTGTGCCAATCCTTCAATATCTGCAATTTGCAAACTCGGATTGCCAATTGTTTCAGTGAATACGGCGCGTGTTTTATCATTGATTGCTGCTTCAACTTCCTGTAAGTCAGATCCTTCGACAAAGCGTACCGTTACACCGAAGCGAGGCAAAGTCTTAGAAAACAATGTATACGTGCCGCCATAAAGGGCGTTCGTTGCTACAATTTCATCGCCTGCCTGTGCGACAGTCAGTACAGCAATTAAGATTGCCGCCTGTCCGGAAGCGACCGCAAATCCTCCGACACCGCCCTCCAATGCAGCAAGACGCTCTTCAAATACAGCATTTGTCGGGTTGGCATTTCGCGAATATAAATAGCCGCTTTCCTGTAATTTAAACAAGTTTGCCGCATGTTCCGTGTCATCAAATACATACGAAGTTGTCTGATACAGCGGAACTGCACGCGAGCGTGTTACCGGGTCAACTGTCTGACCTGTATGGAGAGCGATTGTTTCCTGATTAAAAAATGTCATATGAAAGATTCTCCTTTAATAAAGAAATTTTTGGGTATGTGTAAGCAATTCTTGTTCTGTCAGTTCACCTTTTACGGTGTGTACTACTTTTCCATCTTGCAAAAATAACGTCGTCGGCAATGTTAAAATTTTATAGTTTTCTTTCAGCTGCCCTTTACGGTCTAACAGAATCGGAAAAGGCAAATCGAATTTCGTTAAGTATTGATTGACCAGCCTTGTCGGTTCTTCCACATTGACTGCATAAAGCTCAATGTTATGTGACTGAAGTGTTTCATACGCCGCTTTAAAGGCGGGCATTTCCCTTTCACATGGGGGGCAGTAAGTTGCCCAGAAGTTAAGGATATAGTTGCCTTCATCCGGAATGGCAAATTGCTCACCGGAAGTTGACTGGAGCACAATTTCCTCGGTTTTCGCTTCTGCCTTCTGTTTGGACGTATTTGAAATAATGGCATAGCTTAGTGCGACTATCAGGACCGCGGATAATGATAACTGGATCCATTTTCTCAATTCAGCTTCACCTCGATTTCAGGCATTTCGTGCTGTTCCCCATAACTAACATGTGAAATCACTTTATAAGTGCCGGTACCGTCAAAGCTCGTTTCGATCGTAAACTTCCCGTCCCCGCTAGTATCTGGTGTCACGGAACCAATGGCATTGCCGGTTGGATTGATCAGTTCGAATTCAATTTCCACATCGTTTTGAATTGGTTCACCGTTGTACGTTACGGTTGCTGTGATCGTTACAGGTTCGAATGCTTCGAGCTCAGATTTACTGGCATTTAATGTTACATCGAGCGTTTCATTTGCTTGTGCACTACAGCCGGTAAGCAGTAGCACTGTAAGTAAAAGTCTTTTCATTTACCATCAGCCTTTAAATTTGTCCAGAACAGCAGGCGTTTTTTTAATTTTTCAAATGCAATCATGATAGCGACAATTATAATACTGTTAAAAATAATGCCTGCAAGCACGTAATGATATTGTGAGAAGTCACTGTAATACTGGATGAAAAAGCCCATTCCTGATGAAGCACCGAACATTTCGGCGATCGTTAAAATCAGGAAGCTCATACCAAGTGATGTACTCGCACCACTTAAAATATGGGGTGCACTTGCGGGCAACACGACTTTCAGTAAAAACGTTGGTCCTTTTAAACCAAGAGATTTCGCATTGTCAAGATAATGCTTTTCAATCAGCAGTACGCCATGAATCGTTCCTAAAAATACTGGCCAAAATGCGCCGATAAAAATAAGAGACATCGAAGCTGTTTGGAAAGTCGGTAAAATTGCAATGACATATGGTATGAACAGCGTTGGCGGAATCGGACTTAGTGCATGAAAGTAAGGCATTAATATTTCACGTGACCGTTTGTTCAATCCGAAAAACAGACCGCCTACAATACCTGTCACTAAAGCTCCGAAGAACCCTGGTATCAGTAGTTTCATCGAGCTCACAACACCGGTTAATAGCTCCCCGATTTTCGCGGAAAATGACTCAACGACCGTTAGAGGCTGCGGGAATATTACCGGATTGATCCATGTCGCATATTTTGTGACAAGTGCCCAAACCGCAATAAATATTATTCCTATCAAAATAGTAAGATTATAGCGTTTAAAAAATGTGAGCATTCCATCCCACCCCTTAAATGTTTTGTTCATTAAAACGAACGAGCTGATCTTTGTAATAAGCATCATCCGGATATTGTTCGATTAACTCAGTTAATGCTTTTTCGTATAGATCGATATTTACATATTTGTTTACATCAATATCATCCACATTTTCAACATAGCCGATTTCTTTCATTTGCTCCCACATTTGAACCACTTTCTCTCTGCTTGGATCAGAAGAATAATTCGAGTGGCTGTCGTTTACAATCGTATTAATTACTTTCTCATCGACTTTCATATACTCTTTCGCTGCAGTTACTGCTGATTGCGGATCTTCAATCTTTTTACGTTCAGCGCGAATAAGTGCCTTTAAGAAACGTTTATATGCTTCCCCGTCTTCTTCCGCCAATAATTCCGAGCGTGTTACAACACGACAGCATACATGCCCTTCCTGTAAATCATTGCTCCATGCAACTGCTTCAAGACCCATATCAACTGCTTGTGCGTAGAATGAGTTTGCCGATACTGCAACGTCCACTTTTCCTGATGCTACCGCTTCAAGCAGCATACTACCTGTTTTGAATTCAACAATTTCCAGATCTTTTTTCCAGTCGATACCTGCATCTTCAAGCGCAGAACGGAAAACGATATCCGATGTAAAGATCCTGATCGTTCCAACTTTTTTTCCTTTATAGCTTTCAAGTGAAGTATATTGCCCCGCGTTTTCCTTTTTCGTTAAAATCGGGTGTCCGCCCTCCAAATGCCCTCCAATAATGGAGAAATCCGAGCCGTTTGCGATAAACGTTAAGGGGCCAGCTGTACCGAATGTTAATCCGACATCAATTTTCCCCGCCTGCAGTGCATTCAGTCCGTCTGCCGAGTTTGCAAAGCCAACACGATTGACCGTAATATGTTCTTCTTCAAAATAGCCTTCCTGATGAGCAATGTCGACAAGTGTTCCACCTGCAGACTGACTTAAACCAACCGTGATTTCATAATCGTCAGAGGCTGCCCCTTTTGAAATTTGTTCATCATCTCCGCATGCAGCAAGTAAACCTACTGTTAAAGCGAGTGAAGCGATCCATTTCTGATTTGTTTTTTTCATTCAACGATCCTCCTATATTCCTGCGCCATCTGCTATTTCTGTTTTTAAACTATTGACGATCTGTTCGTTCATCTCATTTAAAAGGGATTCACGAAATGCACGGAACTCCTTGTTTTCAAATAGTTTTTGACGATCCGTCCCTTTTTTCTCAATTGGTACTTGAATGCTTTTCGTCACCGCCCCGTTTTTCCCGGGAGCAAAGATGACAATACGGTCCGCCAAATAAATGGCTTCGTCAACATCATGTGTAACAAATACGACTGTACGTTTTTGTTCGGCACTAATTTGAACAAGCAGATCCTGCAGTTGAATACGTGTGACAGGATCCAAAGCGCCAAATGGTTCATCCATCAGCAGTAAATCCGAACCGTAGCTTAATGCACGCGCAATGGCTGCACGCTGTTTCATACCACCTGACATTTGGCCAGGATATTTTTTTACGGCGTGCCCTAAATGGACAAGTGTCAAATATTGCTCTGCGATGTGTGCCAGCTCTTTTTTCGGCATTTTTTTATTACGCTGTTTTAATGCAAGCATGACATTCGCCTGTGCCGTCAGCCATGGAAATAAGGAATAATCCTGGAAAACGACTCCGCAGTCAGGGTGAGTTTGCTTTACGGATTTACCGTTTATTTCGATATTGCCATTTGAAAATGGTTCAAGCCCTGCCATCATTCTGAGCAATGTACTTTTCCCGCATCCGGAAGGTCCCATAAATACGAGAAACTCGCCATCTTGCACTTCAAGCTGAATATTGTTTAAAATTTTTGTCGTCGCATCATAACTGAAATCGATATTCTGGACTTTAATCTTCGTTTTTTTCTCTGTACTATCTTTCGTAGATATAGGGGTTTGTTGTGGCACTGGACGTTCCAATAATTGAACCATGTACTCACTCTCCTAACAGAAATTTTCTACCTAATGATTGGATCGATGTATCAACCGGAACATGCAGTGTCATCGTCCGCAAATTACGCCAATAGCGGTCAAACCCATAACGGCCTGCAGTAGCGCGGCTACCCATCACTTCGAAAATTTTTGATGTAATATCGAGCCCTACTTGCGTTGTGAAGATTTTCGCTGTTTGCAATGCATCATCAAGATCACTGCGATGCTTAGGGGTAATCTTTTCAGGTTCATCCCAAAGCTCCTGTAATAATTGATCCGCTTTTTTCACAACCAGGGCTGCTGCTTCTACCTGTACGTAAAACTGGCCGTAATGATGCTGGATAATCGGATCTTCAATCGCCGAAGTCTGTGTAACGGCGCGCGGTCTTGTTTGCTCTCTTGTATATGTAAGCGCTGATTGAAGAGCACCTTCTGAAATCCCTAAATAAACATGGTTTAAAATAAATGTAGCGATATTCAGACGCAGCTGTGAAAACTCGCTTGCGTAAAAGCCTTGCTGCAACACTTCTTCATCATGTACTTCAACATCGTTGAAAAGAATCGTTCCACTGTCTGTCTGGCGTTGCCCCATATTGTCCCAATCGCCTTTTATATCTACACCTATCCGTTTACTAGGAATAACGACCAATAATGGCTCATCCTGCTCTTCTACTAACGCCGTTACTAATAATACATCCGAATCGACACTACCAGAACAGAACGTTTTTACGCCGTTTAACAAATAGCCTGTTGTTGTTTTTTCAGCCTTCAGTTGAATAGCCACCGGGTTGAACGCATTCCCCCAAAAATAATTGTGCTTGGCTGTTTCGCGATAATAAAATTCCTTTTGCTCTTGTGAACCACATAAATGCGGTGTAACAAGATTGATAAAATGATAGCCTATAACATGTGCCAGTGAACTATCCGCACGTGCAATCGTCCGAACGACTTGAAACACATCATACCAATTCCCACCTAAACCACCGTATTCTGTCGGAATTAAAAGTTTCAAAAGTCCGCTTTCGCGAATTAGATCTCGCTCAGTTTTAGCATTGCCTCCAATTTTATCTCTTTCTACTGCTGTTTGTTCAAACTGTTCGGCAAGCTTTTCCGCGATTTCATCAATATGTGCAACTGCTCCCATAACACCTCTCCTTTACTAGTTATAGAATTTTCTTGCAATTCAGTATTCTTAATTCGTTAGTTTACAGATGCATGTATTTAAAGTCAATAGTTAATTTGAATAATTCATACTGGAATAGTATGCTTTTAGCGAATTAACGTAAAAAACCGCATTTATTTGTATTTTTTTACAAATTAATTGTGTGATTTATAGGGTGATTTCGAAGTTAGAAGAAGAAAAAACCACTATTTCCATAGCGGTCTTTTGGTTTTTGGCATGTTTAGTAATGCATGACTTGATAATAAACAACAATTTGATAAATCGCCGGTACAATTAATGCAATCGCCAAAGAGATGACTGCACCCCACTTCGATTGTGTCATTAATCGATCATTGTCGATTTTCAAGTGCTGTAAAAATGACAGTGTAAAATATAACGCACTGACTAAAAAGATAGGGGTTACGAATGTGAGCCAAATTCCTGCATTCATTTCATGCATCGATTCCTTCACCTCAATCTCATTATATTTCAATATCCATCTGTTTTATTTCTGTGAATTGAAAATTAATACTTTCGTCGAAAATAAAAGTCCACGGCATTGAACAATAAGGAGGAATTTCAAGTGCATCCATTGTAAAATTTTGAGCAATTTTCCCCGCTTCTGTTATAATACTTACTTCCCTATTATGGAAATTAAGTTGTTGATCAGTCCGGTTATGAATAAGCGTTGTAATGAGCAGCTGTTTTCTATGATTCATGGCCGTTCGAATTACGTAACAGGAAATATGCTCATCCTGTTCTTTTGTTTTTTGAAAAGCTTGTTCGATTAATAATCGGTCCTGATCTGAAATCGTTTTATCCCATGCAGCTTCAAATTGCAGTTTTTGCATGAACTTCACCCCTTCAATGAATAATTTATGTAAATAAGCAATAAAACAACCTTTCTTCTATAATACATGTTACAGTAGGAAAGAATCTTAAAAGTTAGAAGGCGAAAAAATATGATCGAAGTAAAGAATTCCCCGATAAGTGATGGGGAATATAATCGCGGTATTTTTGCGATTAATGCAATTCCTAAAGGAACGTTATTCCACCAAGCACCGGTACTAAGCTATCCAAATGAGCAGCATGAACATATTGAAAAAACAAATCTTGCAGATTATGCGTTTGAATTTGGCATTGGCCGTTCTGCACTCCTATTGGGCTACGGAATGCTATTTAATCATTCATATGAGCCGAATGCCACGTATGAAATTAATTTCGACAATGAAACATTCGATTTCTTTGCTTATAAAGATATTGAAGCCGGTGAAGAGATTTTTATTAATTATAATGGCGATGTAGATGATAATGACCCACTATGGTTTAACAACGAAGAAGAATAACAAGGGGGAGCTGTCTAAAAATTAGACAGTTCCTTTTTCTATTCCTTCGATAAAGCGAATGATATCTTCCGTCAGTAATTGGCGTTCTTTTCCTAATGTAATAAGATGACCACTGTTATCGTATTGTTTTTTCGTAATGACGTTGCTAATTGCATTCTTTTCAATCATGTCAATGCTTTGATGGAAAACCGGCTCGTCCAGCATACCTTTTGCCAAGAAAAGAGGCTGTTTCAGCAAATGAAGCTGTTTGCCTGTTTCAACGATAAACTGCTGCAGCGCAATCAGTTTTCCGGCAGGTCTTGGGAAGTGATTATCTAAAAACGCTTGCAGTTCCTGTTCAGAGCTTCCTCTATTTTGTAAATACCTCTTGGAATAATAGACGACACGCTGTTCCAAACCTTCCACTGGCCGCTCCAATACTGGTGAAGAAATAATACATAAAGCTTTCACTTCAGGGAATTCATTTGCCAGTCTTATTCCAAGTACACCACCTAATGACTGGCCAATTACTGTAATCGCTTCATATTTTTCATCGATTAAAAACTGTACTGCTTGTCTGCTATGTTCCCATACGCGTTTCATAGAACTTGCAAATAATTGTTCCGGTGATGCTCCGTGCCCTGCCAGATTTGGCGCATAACTCGTATACCCTTTACTATGAAGCATTTTTGCCAAATAGTGCATCTCCTTCGCATTGCTCGTAAAACTATGTAAAAGCAGAACGGCCTGTTTATGTCCTTTTAAATAAATATCCTCGACAAACTGTTGCATATTAATCCCCTTTTCATTTGTGACAATATTATAGCATAATAATTCTCTGTTACTGTCATTTCCTCAAGTTTAAAAAGCGGAAACAGTGCATTTGTTTTATTGTTCGGCTACAATATGGTTGAACAAAAAAACATATGAAAGGAGAATCATATTAATATGAGAACAATATTATTATCGATTCTTGCTGCACTATTTTTAGCTGTACCGAGCGCAGCAGCACATACGTATTTAGACACGACTAATCCCGAGGATGGAGCAGTTGTAACTGAACCGTTGCAGTCGATTGAACTTACATACGCCGGGAGAATTGAAGCAGGCAGTACATTTAACGTCATTTCAAGTAACGGTGAAGAAATAGAAACAGTATCGATGGATTTAGTCGATGGTGTATTGACGGGTACTTTTGAAACTCCATTACCAAATGATGACTATACCGTTGAATGGAATAGTATTAGTGCAGATGGCCACCCATTGTCAGGTCAATTTTCCTTTACGGTTGATGCACCTGTAGCAGAAGAACCGGCCGAAGAAGAAGTTACAGAAGAAAATGAAGAGCAAGCGGAAGTAGACGAAACGGTAGAAAACAACGTAGCGGAAACAACTGCGGCAGATAATGAAGAAACATCAAACGATACATTACTATACATCGTTGGAGCCCTTTTACTTCTTATTATATTAGTAAGTATTTTCACTATTGCAAGACGGAAAAATACAAAATGATGTCATTGACAATTTTTAGTCAATTTTTACTTTATGTAAGTTTAGCTCTTCTTATGGGAACATTTATCTTATACTGTATCCCTGAAACAATTCGCCCAAAAATCGATATTTCAGCCAAGTGGCTTATTGTTAGTGCGGTCATTTTGCCGATTGTCACATTTGTACCGAATATTCAATTGCTGACAATTTTGACACCACAGTTCGGCTTCATCGAATCATTGGGCATGCTCCTTTTGAAATTTAAAGTTGGCCATTCATGGCTCGCGGTCGTTGGCTTTACGATTATTTTGCTTATAATGCTTCGCCAGTTTATGAAAAAACCTTCGAAGCTTATATCGGTCATGTCAATTTTTATTTTAATCGCCATTATGGCGGCAATTGGCTATATTAGTCATGCAGGTTCGATGACAGGCATTGTCGGATCGGCATTGGATTTTGTTCACCTTCTAGCTGTCAGTGTATGGCTCGGCATCTTAGTTCTGATGAGCTTTTTCTCAAAAGATGCGCAAAACTGGGATGCCTTTCTGAAGTGGTTCTCCCCCGTGGCACTCGTAGCTTTTACGGCAGTTGCATTAACAGGTGTCCTTATGACTGACACAATCGTGCCGGGCTATGTGACAAGCTGGTCGAGCAATTATGGACAGTTTTTATTCATTAAGCATGTTCTGCTCGTACCTTTGACTGTTATTATTTTGGCAAACAGTCTGCTCATTAAACTGAAGATGGACAAGCCATTATTTGAACCGCGTACGTGGGTACGAATCGAAACAGTTTTGCTCGTAATGATATTATTCATTACAGCGCTCTATAGTGAACAACAGCCCCCGAGTTTTTATGTTCAGGAAATTTCTCCGTTTTTTGAAATGTTCTACCGTAGCTCGATTGAAGCTGGCATGCGCGGGTATTTACAAATGACGGGTATCGGGTTAGGATTTTTCCTGTTGACTGCACTGTTCATCGCTCTTGTCATCGTAAGTTATATTAAACAGCTGCCGGTTGTTGTATCGGCTGCCATGACTTTTGCGCTGGCATTATGTTTTTACATGGGCTTTATGTCGATTGTGTTCTTTAAATAACGTCAAAAAATAAAGGGTTGTAGTAAAAGTCATTTCCGACTAATACTACAACCCTTATTCATTAGGCGAGCCTTTTTGTCTTCATACGCATATAGCGAACAAGCGCCGCGATGATTAATATTACTGTTAACACTATTGTACCGTTCTGCATTGTTGGCTCATCTGTTTTTACAGCAATACCGATGAGTGCCCAAACGATAACAAGAGTAAAGAAAATATCTTTTGAAACAGCAACCGCCAAATAACCGAGAATGACCGCAACCCCGACAAGTACGAGTGATCCGATCACCTCTGATATCCCCAAATCGACTCCATGATGTTTTAAGACATAGCTTACATTAGCGATTGTCGCTACGGATATCCACGCTAAGTAAAATGAAAACGGAAAGCGTTCTGAAATACCTTTTTCCGTGTTTTTATACTGCAGGTAAATCGCAATGAGTGTAAATAACAAAAAGAACATTACAATAATGGATAGTATAAATTGTTCATAATGCCAGCTGAACAGCCAAGCAATATTAAATATACAGCTGATGATAAATAAAATACCTACTTTTCCTTTAAAACGATTGTCTTTCACTTTGCGGTATATCGTAATCAGCCATATGACAAGCAGTACATAAATTAACGACCAAATAGAAAATACGTAGCCTGCTGGTGTAAATAACACTTCTAATCGATTCGTAATTTCTGATGCCGTTTGCCCGTTTAAAGGCAGTGTATTGGATAGCGCATTTACTACGATTACAGCAATCATGGCTATCCACATTGTAATATACAAGCCCATTTTTCATCATCCTTTTTTCTAGAATTAGGGAACTATACCCTTCTTTAAAAAAGAATAAGCGGTAAATGGGCTATTGATTGTAAAGGTAATGTGATTTATGCAAAGTTATTTTTAAGTCTGCTTTTCAAAGGCAAGTTTGATCCCAAAACCGATAAGAACAGCTCCAGTCAACGTTTCGATTACCGATTGTGTAGCAGGTTTTTTCATGAAATTGCGGATTTTGTTTAATAAAAAAACATAGAGCGCAAACCAAATAAATGTTAAAACAATATAGATGATTCCCATCGTCAAAAATGGCCAAAACGGTTCTGCGCCTTTAGATAGGAATTGCGGTAAAAACGTAAGGAAAAATACTGCTACTTTAGGGTTGGTGATATTCGTAATGAGTCCCTGCTTAAAATACGAATTGCCTTTAGCTTCAATTTCCGGAATGTCCGTCAATTCCTCTGAGTCAGCTTTTTTAGCACGCATGCTCATCAATGTTTTTATACCCAAATAGCATAAATAGGCTGCTCCTACGTATTTCAACACTGTAAATGCCACGGCAGATTTTACGATAATCGCCGATAGCCCTGCCACCGCTGCAATTGTATGGACCGTTAATCCTGCGCAAGAGCCGACCATTGTTTGAAATCCGCCCTTTTGTCCGTTAACGATTGTATTTTTCGTAACGATCGCTGTATCAGGACCCGGCAATACAATCAGAAGAACACACGCAATGATAAAGAACACAACATTCTCCATTTACTCACCTTCATTTTCTGAATTTTTAAATATGGTAACATGTTCATCTGAATGAAGCTAGGGGAATTTATAGTTTAATGGATTGCTTTTGTATCGTTAATTTTATGTATCCCGTTAAATTTTGTAATCAGTGACTTGTTTTATTAGAAGAGTTTTATGTTTATTAGAAAACTTCATCTGTTTATTAGCATTTTCAGAATCTTTATTTAAACATCTAAGTACGATATTAGAACAATTGCTAAATATATTAGAAAACCGATAACTTATTAGAAAATGTCAAATCGATATTAGATGATTTATAATTTTATTAGAAAATCTGGATCAGCAATCAGTTCTCCGTTAACAACCTAATTTTCTCGGCAGCATTCCCGATAATGACATCCGCCTCAACTTTCCCCGAGTAGTCTATATACATGACCACCTGTTCTTTTACGAAGATGAATTCTTTGTTTTGGTCACTTTGGCGCATAAGTAATTGATCAAATCCGTCATGCTCTCTTTCCGTAAATAATTCTGCTTCATCATCAAACGTATGCTCAGTGATTAAGTCATCAACCAATGGTGCAACAAGGGAGTGAAAGCTTAACCGGTAAATTTCAGCCGAGATACCAGGGTTGTAACTGTTGTTCGGGTCAGACCATTGCCCTTTCTTTTCAATAAAATTTTCCTTCATTTTATATTGCACAGGAGCAACTATACTCCAGTTTTCCCAGTAACTGTTTCTCCAATCTTCTCCATCAATTATAAAAACATCACGTTCAAGATGTGAAGCATTTTCGATTGCTGCAAGCCTGACAAACGGCAGTGTTGTATCTTCTTTTGGTAATGTAACCGTACCTAAATGCAACAACTGGTAAAATGGAATGCAAACGGCAATTAATGATATAGCCAAAGTCATTACATAAGTTATTATGTTATTACGATAAAAATTCTCCCATGGTCTTGGCCGACCATCAGAACTCCCCTCTTTCAAATCGCGTTGTATGCGTGCAATACCTAGTAGCCCCATTCCCATTGAGAATAAGTAAAATATGTTTAATAAATAAAGAAACATCGTGCCAAACAAATTGCCTTCAATTAATGTTAATATTGGTGTATCGTCTGTAAACCAAAGGCTGCCTATAAGCCAAAAAAGAGCTGCCAAAGCGAATAATATAAAGATGAAACTTATCAATGTCTTCTTGAAAAGAGCATTTGCCACAGTTATTTGCTCTTCCCGATCTATCGGAGGTTCACTAGCTTTACGATCAACCGGTGCCGCAAATACGTGAAAATTGCGGTCACTTGCAATATAATCCCAGCCGCTTTCTTCAAATAACCGGATTTTTTCACTCGATATATATTTGCTTTTCGCCAGTTCCAGCCGGTAATCCATTCGTTTGCGATCCCCTTTTTTAAACTTCGCAAAATGTGTGCCAATCTCATAAAAATGCAGCCCTTGCTCGGACATATCCGAAAACCAGCTTTCATGTTCCTTAATACGCCAATACTGCCCGGGTCTTATTCTGCGTACTATTTCTGCCATCGCTCTCCCTCCTCATATGTCTGACCTAACAATAAAATAGAAGGGAATGTTTGTAAATAAATAATTAGAATCAGCAAACTATTTCAGCACTCTCTGACGCAATAAAGAATATTGAAAATGTTCACAGTAAAAAGGCAACCCTACCAATGCAGGATTGCCTATTACACCGCTTAGAACTAACTTTCCGCAAGCAGCAATATTTTCTGAGCTGCATTTTGAGTGGCGTGCACTAATCTTTATTAAAACATTTTATTCAAGTTCGCCATTTCAATTGCAGACATTGCGCTGTCGTAGCCTTTATTGCCTGCTTTTGTACCAGCACGTTCGATTGCCTGTTCGATATTTTCAGTTGTGACAATGCCGAAAATTACCGGTACGCCTGTGTCCAACCCTGCTTTGGCAATTCCTTTTGCCGCCTCGTTACATACATAATCGTAATGTGTAGTTGATCCGCGAATGACCGTACCTAAACCGATTACTGCATCATAATTATTTGTTTCAGCCATTTTTTTTGCAACAAACGGTACTTCGAAAGCACCTGGAACCCATGCTGTATCAACGTTTGCTTCATCAACACCATGACGTTTTAAGCCGTCAATTGCACCGCTTAATAATTTATCATTAATAAATTCATTAAAGCGCCCTACGACAATTCCGATTTTTAGATCTGTTCCGACTAATTGTGCTTCAAATGTTTTTCCCATTTTAATTGCTCCTTTTTATACCAATACGGTAGTTAATTTTATATATTGAACTAAGTCTTCGATTGTAATAAATTTCAGGTTATGTTTTTGTGCAATCTTTTCGAGCTGTGGCATGCGGGCCATTGAACCATCTTCGTTCATAATTTCACAGATGACCGCAACTTCATTCGAACCGCATAGTTTCGCCAGATCAACACCTGCTTCCGTATGCCCGCGACGTTCCAACACGCCTCCCTGTTTAGCAATGAGCGGGAAAACATGGCCGGGACGATGAAAATGCTCCGGTTTTGTTGCAGGATCCAGTAATGCTAACATCGTTTTAGAACGCTCAAATGCACTTATACCTGTCGTTGAATGGATATGATCGATACTAATCGTAAAAGCTGTTTGATATGTATCGGTATTGCTTTGCACCATTGGATGAAGGGAAAGCTTTTCTGCAATTGCAGATGAAACTGGTGTACAAATTAACCCTCTTCCATAAAGCGCCATGAAATTAATATTTTCCGGTGTAGCGAATTCTCCTAACACAAGAAAATCCCCTTCATTTTCACGGTTCTCGTCATCTGACACAATAATAATCTCGCCGTTTTTCAATGCCTGAATTGCTTCTTCAATTGTATTCATTTTGTCACCACTCCTTTAAAATCCTGTACGTTGCAAAAAGTCCATTGTAATTGTACTTTCCGTTTGATTTTGTAAATGTTTTTTTACATATTTTCCGATTAGATCTGTTTCAATGTTCACAACATCTCCCGGCTTTTTAAAGCCTAATACAGTCTGTTCATACGTATGAGGGATTAAGGAAATGGTAATGAATGTGTCCGTCACATCAAAAATTGTTAAACTCGTGCCGTCCACTGTAATTGAGCCTTTCTTAATACATTCAGCAACCAAATGCTTTTCCATTGCCAAATCAATATAAACTGCATTGGCAACAGGTCTTTTCCGTTGTATTGTTGCAATTCCATCAACATGGCCCGATACGATATGTCCACCGAATCGACCATTTGCCGACATTGCCCGTTCTAGATTGACAGGCATCCCAGCAGTTAATTGCTGTAGGCTTGTTGCTTTGACGGTTTCCGGCATGACATCTGCCAAAAATACGGTCGGCGAAAATTGTTTCACTGTCAGACAGACACCGTTAACGGCAATGCTGTCCCCGAGTTGAACATCCTCTAGAATTGTGCTTGCGCGAATGGCTAGTTCCATCGCTTGTGTGGATTGGCTGACTGTTTCAACCGTTCCAAGTTCTTCAATGATTCCTGTAAACATCCTGCTCACCTCTTTTTAAGATTAAAAAAGAACCCCGATTGAATTCGGAGTTCGATGAGAGGAAAATTGAGCATCATCAAATAAGCTTCTTGAAGTAAATTTTCAAAAAACTGCTGACATTGCTTCCTTCTCCCATCCAGACTGTAACTGTCGGCTTTGGACTTGCACCAAATCCTGCACACATAAGTGGCTCACGGGCTTAGAGATAAACTCATCACCGTCGATTGGGAATTTCACCCGACCCCGAAGGAAATTATTTTTTTCAAATAAAATAAAAAAACCCGTCACAAGGTGCGACAGGAAAAGTGTATAGCAAAAAAGCACATTTAAAATCAAATTTTTAAAATGCGTTGCCATTCCTTCTCCCATCCAGACTATAACTGTCGGCTTTGGATTTGCACCAAAATCCTGCACACATAAAGTGGCTCACGGGCTTAGAGATAAACTCATCACCGTCGATTGGGAATTTCACCCGACCCCGAAGGAAATTATTTTATTTGAAAGTTATTGTAACATAAATAATTTAAAAAGCTAATAGTATTTTAGCACCTACTTACTTTTTGTTCCATCAATCCTTTTACCTCTATCCCCTCTGTTAAATTATAAAAATTTTGAAACTTTACTAAAGATAATACGTAGAAGAATATACATAATATTACATAAATTAGAAAGGAGTTATTGCAAGCTTTTTTTAAGTGTCTTTCGTTTACTTGGTTGCTTTTTTTCGTATAACTATTTCATAAAATATAGTGTCGGATAATCTTTAGTAATATAAAAAAACAAATACTTTTTTAACGGTAATGGAGGCTTTTATGGCGAATAATTCACAGTCGAATAAATATCTTATCTTTCTAGAGCTACTGTTTTATGCAGCATTACCTTATGTAATCTGGAAGTTTGGGCGAGAGCCTTTTGGTGACTATGCCGCAATGCTGCTGTCCACTGTTCCCGGGATAATTTATACGGTTTACCGCTTTGCTAAAGACCGGCAATTCAATGTGACAGGCCTGTTTATTTTAGGCTCAATGCTTATAGGTACAGCGGTCGATTTACTGTCGGGTTCAGCGGAGCAGATGATTTGGAATAACGTTTATTTAGGTCTTTTTTATACGTTGCTCTATGTAATTTTATTCATCGTAAAACAGCCTTTTTCCCTGTATATTGCAGTTGATTTTGCTTATTTGCAAGGACATGCACGAAAGGAAAGTAAAGCATTATTCTTTCAAAAAGGGATCTTCCGATGGTTTCAGCTGATCCAGGTTGTCTTCATTATTCGAGGACTGGTTATGGCAGGAATTACGGTCTTCCTGCTTCGTAAATATGGAATTGACAGTTATGGTGACATGCTTATTTATAAACGGGTAGCGAGTTGGGTGTTTTCCGGAATTTTAATGGGGATGTTCTTTTACATTAATGTTGTTGTACAAAACTATATGAACCGATTACATGAAAATAATCTGCAAAAGCGGCAGGAACCGGAAATTGTCGCAGAATAAATATTAAAAAATTTTTGAACCTTTTTCCTCTCCTGTTTGTATAGTCAGTGAATGCATCAAAAGTTGCAGCTTGTTATAAAATTTAACTAAGTAAGGAGAAATCGATATGGGGATTGGTTTTAAAATTTCGTTAATTGTGAGTGCAGTTGAAATGGTTGTATTATTTACGATTTTGATTCCGTTTTTTAGAAAACATATTATCAGGGAAGGTAAAAAAATTAATTATGCGAAAACAACCGTTTATTTACGCTGGAATATATTTGACACGATTACTCTGATTTTAGCGGTTTATACGATTATCTGTGTGCAAGTTTTGAACATTTTACTTTCATCCGGTGAAACAATTGAAAACCCTTATGTTCAGTTTTTTACGAACCAGGCACAGGCATGGGTCATTGTAATGGTTGTGTATTTGGTCATGCGCATATCGGCTACACTAAAAAGTATTAAAGCACGTTTCGGTGACGTTTATGATAGCGAACAATGAGCAGTTGATGATCGCGTTTCAAATTGGCGATTCGGAAGCGTTGGCACAACTGTACGACCAGTTGCATGAGCCGCTGTTCTGTTTTTTGTACCGTTATACAAAAGATGAGCAATTGAGTGTCGATATTGTTCACGACAGCTTTGAAGTGCTGCAATCAAAAAAATTTCAGTATGAACAGCAACGTGGTACGGTAAAGTCCTTCTTGTTTCAGATTGCCTACCGCCTTATGATCAATAAGCTGAAAAGGCGCAAACGATGGCAGACACTCCTGCCTTTTCTCATCCCTATTCAGAAAAAAACGCTGCAAACCGAAGACACACTCGTCATTCAACAAGCGATTTCCAACTTGCCGGATAAACAGCGGGCTGTAATTTTGCTTGCTTACTATGAAGATTTGCCGCAAGAAGAAATTGCCTTAATATTGGATGTTCCGATCGGTACGGTAAAATCACGGCTTCATCACGCTATTAAAGCTTTAAAGGCTGAATTAAAGGAGGATTTCCAACATGAACGAGGAATTTAAAAAGGAAAAAGAGCTATCCGGTTTGCTTGATTCCTATAAAATCGACATACCTGTGACAAAACTTGCAAAAAAGCAGTCACCATTTCAAAAGTTTATTCGCTATCTTGGTTCTCCGACGAAAGATCCATTTGAAAAATGGACAATTCAATCAAAGGGCTATCTGTTTTTTAAAATTTTCCCCGTTTCCCTTGGTTTGTTTTTAGCAATTTTACAGGGATTCCTAATGAACTAATGGTAATTCCTTTGCTGGCTACCTAACTATGAAAGGGTGATAGAAATGAAGAATACGACAACCGTAAAAGAATGTCCAAAATGCGGCTGCTCTGAATTAGGGAAAGGCAAACATAGCGGGTACAGTGTTATGTCACCTGTCAATAAAATGAGCTTAGGTTCCAATATCGAATATATTATTTGTACACAATGCGGTTTTATTATTGAAGGCTATGTCGTAAAGCCTGAGAAATTTAAAGGAACATTTTAATTCGATATCGGGATTACAAATAGAGGGTGGGACATAATCCAAAAATGCAATTTTTCTCTTAGAGAAAAATTGCATTTTTTTGCTGAGCGTAAAAATTGATTTCCATTCCGGGGCGCTTTCCTCGGGCGTGGCCTTACACGAAAGTCTCAGGCGTCAGTGCTCCTGACGCTTCGCTTTCGTCGCAAAATAAATTTCGCTATTCCCGCAGGAAGCTGTGCTTGTTGCGAAAGGTGATACCGTCAGCACGAACACTCGCCCTCCATTCCAATCAATTTTATAAAATATCCGTTTCTTAATAAGGTTTTTCTCCTTAGTTTATGAAATTTCTACTTCTGTCCCGGCCTCATTGTATTTTCTACCTGTTTCTAAAGATCACTTCAACCTACTAATTCCGCTTTTACAAAATAATATGCTTTTTGAATTTCCTTTTCATCCGCTGGGTATGACGTCATCAACTCATCACGTAACTCTTTAAGGCTTTTTGTATTACTTTCTGTAAAGCCATTCATTACAGCCGTCAAAAACACGGGGTTGTAATTTCTTTTCATTTGACTCATAGTATCCGCCCCTTCATTAATTCAACAGTTTTAGTCGCTCTTTTGCGGCCACCATATTTTTCAATGATGCAATCGTCTCTTGCTCCGTGCGAGTTTTCAGTCCACAATCGGGATTGATCCAAAATTGTTCTTTTTCGATCACTTCTTTACTTTCTCCGATAATAACGGCCATTTCTTCCACTGTTGGTATACGGGGGCTATGAATGTCATATACACCTAAACCGATGCCCAGTCTGTACGGTGTCTCTTTTAGTATTTTTACCAGTTCTCCATGGCTTCGTGATGTCTCAATCGAAATCACATCCGCGTCCAATGATTCAATTACATCAATAAAGTCATTAAATTCACAATAACACATATGTGTATGAATCTGGGTCGTATTCCGCACACCGCTTGTCGCTAATTTAAATGCATTTACACTAGATTCGATATAAGCCCGATGTTGATTTTTACGGATCGGCAGCCCTTCTTTTAATGCAGGCTCATCAACTTGAATAATATTGATTCCTGCTTTTTCAAGCGCATATACTTCTTCCCTTAATGCCAGGGCGATTTGATAAGCAACTTCCGAGCGGTTCAAATCATTTCGCACAAATGACCAGTTCAATATTGTAACGGGTCCTGTCAGCATCCCTTTGACCGGCTTATCCGTAAGTGATTGTGCGGCACTTACTTCCCTTACCGTCATCGGTTCCGTCCATTCAACATCTCCGTAAATAATAGGCGGTTTAACACAACGTGAACCATAAGAAACAACCCAGCCATTATTCGTAAACGCAAAGCCATCCAATTTTTCACCAAAAAATTCGACCATATCTGTACGTTCAAATTCTCCATGAACAAAAACATCAAGACCAAGCTGCTCCTGAATCGCAATCCATCGTGCTGTTTCGTTTGCATTAAATGCTTCGTACTCCGCTGTTGTAATTTCCCCTTTACGCCACAAACTGCGATTTTTCTTAACTTCAGCCGATTGCGGGAAACTCCCGATTGTTGTTGTCGGGTAATCCGGCAACTGTAAAAAGGCACGCTGCAGTTTACTGCGCTTGTTGTAGTTATCTGCTCGTTTAAAAGCTTCCTGTGTTAGTGCGTTCACCTTGTCATGTACAGCTTGTTTCCGTCTTGATTTATGCTGCGCCAATGTGCGGATTGCTTTTTGACTTTCTAAAATTGCATGTTGATAAGGACCTTCCAACTGAAGTATTTTTCCTTTAATCATTTGCAGTTCCTTTATTTTTTCATCGGCGAATGCTAAGACGTTTTGCAGCTCAGGTACAACCCCTTTTTCTCCTGCTGTTGTAACAGGCACATGCTGGAGGCTGCACGATGTTTGTAGATGGATAGGTGAATATGGTACGTAGGAACGAATTTCCGCTACTAGTGCCAACTGCTTCTGCAATTCGGCTCTCCATATGTCACGTCCATTAATAATTCCTGCATATAGAACTTTATCTTTTGGGAAAGTAAATTTTTTTAACGATGCTATATTTTCAATTTTTCCATGAACAAAGTCCAGTCCAAAGCCATCGACTGGCAAATTAATCATTGTTTCATAGTCGGATAACGCTTCAAAATAAGATGTGCAGATCGTTTCAACTGTAAGTCCTTTTAATACTTGATGATAGAAATGCTGAACTAATGCAATATCTTCGGAAGTAAGGTCTTTTGTAAGGCTTGGTTCTTCAAGCTGGATTGTCGTTGCACCACTTGCTTCTAACGACTGAAGCAACTCTTTATACACAATCACCAGCTGCTGAATATAGTGTTGTTTTTGTTCTTGGCCAACACCTTTTGTCAGTTTATAAAATGTAAATGGACCAATAATTGTCACACGAGGGGACATGCCGAATGCTTCGATTGCCTCCTGGATATATTGCGCGTAAACATTGTGCTGCAATGCGAGTTGTTGTCCCTCATATTCCGGTACAATATAGTGATAATTCGTGTTGAACCATTTCGTCATTTCACATGCCACCACATTTTCAGCTCCACGGGCCATTGCAAAGTATGCCGTAAAATTATGCTGCAAAGAAAGATAATCATAACGCGATGGAACCATATTGAACATTACAGCCATGTCCAGCATACGGTCATAGTATGTAAAATCACCTACTGTTAAAATATCCAGCCCTAAATCTTTTTGTTGATATAGCTGAGCAAGGCGTAAGTTTTTCATTTCCTGTTCATAGCATTGCAAAGTCAGTTGTTCTTTCCAAAATGCCTCTGTCACACGTTTCCATTCACGATTTTGTCCAATATACGGGTAACCAATTACTGCTGTTTTCATAAACAATTCCTCCTTAAATTTGTTACATAAAAACCAAAACCCCTCTTTCTAAGTGAAAGAGGGGTGTGAATGTTTAAGAGATTGACAAAAGAAACCTTTGTAAACTCAAAGGTTGTTGTCTCACTATCGCACAAAATCACCACCTATTTCCACGTAGGTATTGGCGTGTACTAGTTTCCGGCAGGTCTCCTGGCTCATCATCAACGTTCTTGTGATCCTTCCCATCAATAGACAGTGGTTGAATATCACGAACTCCGATTTACAGTTGCGGGACAGCACCAGACTTTCACTGGTTTCCCTTTTCAGCTTGTTCTCACAAGCACCGTAACTTACACAGTATGTAATTTTGTATACTATATCACAGAATTTGAGTTTTGAAAATTCTTTTTATTTATTGCTTTATCAATATAATGGTTGAAACAATTTGGGTTGATGCATTGTGCTTTTTATTAGAAGGAATTTATTTATTTTAGCACTTTTGCAGGTGATATTAGAAAATTTGGCGTGCTTATTTGCTAATCAAGAACTGATATTAGCATATCAAGCATATCCAGTTCCTTTGTTAGAAGATCCGCAACTTATTAGAAAATTTGTAGTTTTATTAGCACAATTTCAATTTTATTAGAAAAGCCCTCACTCCACAAAAAAACTTGCTTAAAAAGCAGCTACACTTTTTTCGCAAGTTAATCTTACATTTCACTATTATTTTAGACGCTCGTCAATGAGTGCCTCCATATCACTAGCAATCGTTTCATATGGAACACCATCTTCTCCTGTGCCATAACCTGAATAGTTTTTCACGGCAATTCCTTTTTCATCTACTAGGAAAAATGTATCAGCGTGGATAACTTGGTCGTTTCCTTCAATTGACTGAACAGGTGTTTTAAATGAGTTTCTGCCAAACTGCTCGATAAATTTTTGATCGTACCCTGTCAGCATATGCCATTTTGATTCATCTACCGGTTTATGGCGCGATAAATATTCTGTTAAACGCTCCGGTGTGTCGTAGTCCGGATCTACTGAAAACGCGACAATTTTATAATCTTCCAGCCCTTTTTTCTCAAGGTGATCTTGTACTCGGGTCATATTCATTGTCATTGGCGAGCAAATGGTTGTACAGCTTGTGAAGATGAACATTGCCAGCCATGGTTCCCCTTTTAGGCTTTCCAGTGTCACTTCTTTGTTACGGTGATCGGTCATCGTAAACCCGCTAATTTCAAAGTTGGTCGTCGGTTTAAACTGATAATTGCTGCATGCAGTGAGAACTGTTGCTGCCAAGAGCATAAGTGCGAATACTATTTTTTTCGTTTTCATTTCTCTCTCTCCACTCTTTGAACATTACTCTCATCTTACCCAATATTTAGTATATTCTCAATAGTTATCGGAAGAAAGGAAGTGTGTCAACATTGTGAAGAGTTTTTCATGCTCTGTCTGCAGGATGATGTAATGATACGAGTGCTGTATGAATCGCTTCAAGTTTTGTTTCTATCCGATACAGTAAATAAAAAGAAATAAAGATCGGAAATGTTACTTCCTGAAGAATTGCTATCCACTGCTCCATTAAAATCCCTCCTTTTTTCATTTGAAAAGGCCGGCAAAGCATCACACTTCACCGGCCTTGCTTTTAGCTATTCAGTTCGATTGCTGTGACATTACGTTCAACGATGCGAGCTGATTTTTTCACATTGTACAAAAATCCGTCCTTCGAAAACACTGCCTGATCAATAATTGTTTGCATCGCAGCATTCACTTCAGCCTCCGTTAAATTCGGCTTCGGATCATTAATATTAATCGTCATCGTATCCCCTGCAATGTTGGCAAATGTTAATTGTAAAACTTGTGCCATGTGATCACCTCCAATTCATGATAATGTTAATTAAGCGGTAATACTGTCTTTTTGCGTTTTCACAGATTCAATATAATTGTAATCTGTTAAGCCGACGATTGTTGTTGCAACAGTGTATAGTTGCTGAGCTGTCGCATTTCTTTCCAAGTTACGGAATGTGGAACTTTTAATAATCGGCTCATTAAATTCATCAAGGCCTGTCTGATAAAATACTGTCAATGTTGCAGATAAAAATCCGAATTCGTTCATGTTTATCACCTCCTTGCCCTATATATGTCATGATTTACCGAAAAAAGGGACAATGACGATGAAAAATTTTACAAAACCTTATATAATAGACAATAATGAGGTTTATCACCAGTAGTTTAGTAGAAGGAATTTCATAAACAATATTTAGTAATGAGGTGAACATTGTGGGCTTAGATGGCTGGTTTTTATGGTTTATTTTATTTTGGGTTGTAGTATTGATTTCGCTTATGGGGATTGGCGGCTTTTTTATGTTCCGCAAGTTTTTGAAGGCCCTGCCGAAACAGGACGGAAAATCGGATCTAGATTGGCAAAACATATACTTAGATAAAACGATTCATCTTTGGGGTGAAGATGAAAAACAATTACTTACCGAGCTTGTCAGTCCTGTACCAGAGCTATTCCGCCAAGTTGCCAAAGAAAAGATTGCCGGTAAAATCGGTGAAATTGCACTGAATGAGCGTGCCTCAAAAATCGATTTGGACTTAATTATTCGTGGCTATATTATTGCTTCGCCAAAACGCGACCATAAGTTTTTACGTAAAAAACTCGATGAAATGAAAATTGATACAACGAATTATGACCATTTATTTGAGGCATAGACGAAAAGAAGACTGTCTTTAAAAGTATAAAACTTTTAGAGACAGTCTTTTCTATGCGACAATATGCGATTTTTCAAGCTTCTTATATTTAATAAGCATACCGATTCGCCACGGCAAAATCATCGAGAACGCCAAGATGAAGAACATACCGGCAAGTTCACCGACATCGAATGTTTCGGCAAATATTAATTTTAAAATAATACGTAGTACTAATAATCCCACTAATATGAATGGAAATGCTTTAGATTGCTTCATATAAATTGCGCCGTCTCGCACTTCGAACTTCGACGTTAAGATTAATACAGATGAAAATAACAAGCCTAGTGCGGCCGCTTCTACTATTTGAATTGGCGCTACACGAAACTCCTCAAAAATAAACATCAGCGCGCCTGTTGACATCGCAAAAGGCGGAATGAGTATTTTTTTCGTGGATACCGGCTTTTTTTGTGCACGCAGTCTTATGAACATAACAAAAGAGCCCATTATGACTGCCATAATCGTCGAACCAATTAATAAATAGTGAGAAGGTATACTGTCGAACATCATATTCCTCCTCTTGCATGAACGTATGTAAAATTATCGTGTAAACAAGATAATATGGATCATGCACACTTTTTCACTTATGTTACTTCCCTTAGTATAGCACGGTCTGAATAAGCAGGGAACTGTTAGAATCCTTTAAAACCATCGAAAATCGGCAAGAGAAGATTAATAATGTAAGTCAATCCGTCAAAGAACAATAAAATGCCGACCGCGATCATAATATAGCCGCCAACTACTATGATTTTTTGGCTATGTGTGCGAATCCAGTTCATTCGTGAAATGAAGAATGATAATGTAAAGAATGGGATTGCAAAGCCTAAGTAATATGCGACCATATACAACATTGCCGAATCAGGGTTCGTACCGCCAAGCGTAATAATCGCTGCCAGTATCGGACCTGTACAAGGAGTCCATCCAGCTGCAAAAGCTAGACCGATCAGCACCGAGCCGAAATAACCGGATGGTCGGTTTTTGAACTGGAACTTGCGGTCTTTCATTAAAAAGTCAATCTGCAGAAGACCAACAATCATTAAACCGAATGCGACAATTAAAATAGCGCCGACTTGACGCAGTAGATCCTGGTACTGGAAAAAGAAATCTTTCGCTAATGATGTTCCAAATCCGATAGCGATAAATATAATCGAAAACCCAAGCAGAAAAAATAAAGTATGTAAAATTGCGCGTTTTTGCATCATCCCTTTTTCGGTTTTCAGCTCATCGAGTGTCATCCCGGTTATATAGGATAAAAATGCAGGATATAGCGGTAGCGTACATGGTGAAATAAAACTTAAAAACCCGGCACCGAACGCTAAAAGGACATTTAAATCTGTAGTCATGCTGCTTCATTCTCCTTAACATTGATACCTTCATCGTATCAAATTTCCCCATACATTACTTGCTTTTTTAAATGAATATTTTTTGTCAGTGATTTGTGGGTAAGGTAAAAGATAAATGTGCGAAAGTGCCGCGTTATTTGTATTTGAAAATAAATGCTCCTTCTTTATACATGGAAGGGCTCTATCGCACATTTGAGAAAGGAGGGGTGATTTTATTATCGAATCATATCAATAATAAAAAGACTGGAATAAATAACCGAGGTAAACAAGACCACTATTGAAATAGTAATTAGTTGGAATTTTAGCGACCAGCGCCATACACATTCCTTAGGATAGCTTTTTTTCCATCGAAGTGCTGCTTTAAAGTTAATAAACCAGCAATGCAATGTTACAACGATGGAAGGTACCGTATACAGGGCAATCAACAACAAAGACTGCTGGAATACGTTTGTCGTATATTTTCCGTAATTAATCATGAAGTATGGAAGTACGAACCAGAATACGGATGTAAATACTAATACGACAGCCGCCAAAAAATGCAGCCATTTATATTCGCTGTGTGTTTGCCTGTAATGTTTTAATGCTGCCTGCATGATCATCACCTACTTTTTTCACTTACTATTCCGTTTTTTGTCGAAAATGAAACCGGAAAAATGTAGTAAAATGAAAAATTCTGCCTTTATCTATAAAGATTAAGGCAGAATTATTTATAACGAAGCCGAAGATAATTCGAAAACTTCTCTGTTGGACCGTAAATTCCATTCAGGTTCGAAGCGCTTCACAATCGCATTCTTCAATTTATTCATCGCTTTTTCGTTCTCCATTGGATAGATTGCAAAATGTACATCGCTCGCAGGCAAAAGCTGTGTTATCTTTGCGTTAACATGGCAATGAGTAGATGTTCCATCCCGATAGCAACCTTTTGCATATATACTGCCAATATGCTGATTAAAACGCTCTTTAAATGTTCTTGCACATACACCGCAAAATTTCAGTTCATTGTTCGCAATAATTGTATACACACCCCGTTTCTTCAATAAATCCTCTTCACCACTGACGACAAACCGAGAATATATAAGATCACCGTAGTTATTCAAAAACTGCCTGTAAAAATGATTCCCTTCTTTTTTTAGCGCCTTTATTGCTGTCCCGGCCGGCTTATCCTTTAAGTGTGTTTGTTTGTTAACAAAGTCATATAAGTGCTCATATTTCTTTTGTTTCGCAAGTTCGCCAAGCGTCTTTTTATCAAAACTCTCGTATAAGTCGGCAATTCCCTGTTCTAGTACAATTATCTCGATTTTAGTGAACTCTATTTTTTCCTCGTTTATTTGGATAAACATTATTGTTCTCCTTTCAGAAAATCCCCTTTTTACATACATTTCTATATAAATCAGCAAATCCCTCTTAATTTTTCCGATTTCTGTATTAGTACACAATTAATTAAAGAAAAAGCGATTCGCTCTATTGAACGAATCGCTTTATAACTAAAAATTTTCTTTATCAAATACTTCCAAATCAATAATACGGGCACCCTGTTTTAAGATGGCTGCCTCCAGCTCGTCCACTGTCGATTGTTTCGCACCTTTTGCCAGAGTAATAATCACTCGACGTAAATAAGTCGTATCATCATCAAGAGAGAACACACAATGCAGTGGCCACACCTTTTTAACCGCAGTCAGAACTCTAATTAAGATACCGTCTGTGTCCGGCAATGCAATTGTAATGGCACAGCTTCCTGTACGGTAGCCCCACGCCTCTTCCAGCAACTCAAATACTTTAGAATGAGGTAAAATACCGGCAAAGTTCCCTTTCGTGTCAACAACGGCCAAATAAGGCAATTGTTTAATTGAATGGAATACTTCAAAAAATGAACTGTTTTCGTGGACGAAAGCATCCGGTTCTTCAGTAAGTGCTTTAACCGGGGCTTTCATGTCGCCTTCTTTTAATTTATATTCGAGTACTTGGACTTTATAAATATTTCCGACGAATTTTTCCCCCGCTTCATCCAATACAGGGATGCATCTGTAGCCGTTGTCATTTAACTGACCGAGAACGTCTTTGATAGGATCCGTCTCTTTCACATAACTTACATCTTTTTTCTTTACATATCTTTGTTTCACTAACATGGCATTACCTCCTTGATGTTCTACTCTTATTTTAAAGGTAGTCCTTCAAATACGAAAGTAATTTTTAGAATATTTCGTATTTTACAGTTAAATCTTATTTGTAAATTTCATAATAAATATACGCATATGCTAAATCAAGGCATTTTTGGTAGCTCGGTAAATTATTTTCTTTATTATTTACCGATGCAAAATAGATGGCCTCCAGTACGCTTTCGTTTTTCGGGTAATGTTCACGGATTTTATAGAAGACCTTTGCGCACAATGTATCGGTACATTTTTCAGATAGCTGAATAATATAGCCGATTGTAGATTCATCAAGGCGTGTACTCGTTATGATGACCTCTTTCATCTCTTTCATCATTTCTAGATTGATTAAATGGATGATTTCATTTAACTTCTCTTTTTCAGACTCCACCACTTTACAATCAACTAGTACGAGCGTAAACCCTGCATCTTTTGTCGATTTTAATAGATATGTACCCGCGAGCTGAAACTGCTGTAATGGCGATATAAAACTTTTATCCAATTCAAATTCGTTAGTTATTGACGTTTTAATATATTTTTCCATATAGCGTTTATCTGTTTCAATTTTGCGGTAAAAACGCGCTTGGTACTGCTCCATCTTTTTTAGAAGAGTTTCTTCATTTATCAGCTTATATGATTGGGTAATATATTTATAGCACTCCTGCACTAAATCCTTATGGCTGTTGGCTTTCATACAAAGAAGGAGCACCTCATGAAGTACTTCTATTGCACATTCAAATCGGTCATTTTCAAAAAGAATTTTTCCCCTTAGTACACGGACATGCAAATCTATACGAGAAAACTTTTCGAATGGGTACTCTTCAAAATAGTCATTAAATAACTTTTTCGCATACTCCACTTTACCAATCTGCAGGGACAATTCAATATGAGTGATAAAACGGACGAGCAAAAACCTCTCATCTTCCGGGTTCCCCATCTTTAAAAAAACAGCTGGAATCTTGCTAATATCCCAAAAGATATCTTTTGGTAATTCATCCATTTGTGTTGCATAATAATTATTCATTGCAAGTGACAGTAATGAAAAATTTTCATCTTCCAATGCGAAACTGCTCGCCAGTCTGTAATATTTTTTTGCCTGTTCAAAATCAATACTGAAATAATAGCAATGTCCAATGACCAAATAGAGGCTTGCTAAACACCCTTTTAAGTTCTCTTTTATATGCTGTTCAGTGTCCAATAACAATTGTAAAATCTTCATATTGCTATTGGCTAATATAAAAGGCTCACTATCAAAACGAAGGAAGGCATTCACCTTTTCAATATTTGCCTCTACTACTAATGTTTCTAACATTGCTATATATGCCTCATAATGTGCATCGATTGATGAAAATGTTTGTGAACGATAATGATCAAGTTGCAATGACTTAAGTTGCTTCCCCATCGTTATATCCACCTCCTACTTTTTCAAAGATAACGGTTCGTACAGCTCTCGTTTAATAATTGAAAATTGATCCATAAAACGAATGACTTTATATTTACTGTCAGCATATTTCGTTTCGTTGTCTACCAGGTAATCACGTAAACTCTTTATAATTTTTGTTTCGATTTGGACGAGTTTTTTTGGATAATGTTCGTATTCATAGAAGCGATCATGAAATAATTGCTTCGAACTGTTTTCAAACTTCATATATAAATCATATTGTTCTTTTGGTAATATTCCGAGTACTTCACGCAAATAATCCAAAAATAGATTGACGGTCATTACCGAAGCCATTAAAGCTTTAGTATACGACCCAACCGTGGCTTTTTTCAGTCGTTTAAATTTCGAACTTATTAGTACTTCATTCAATATAAAATTACGAAGCAAAAAAATGAGTGCATGCTCTGAATTGATGACCGGCTCTTCTTCAAAATAAAAGTAAACCCAAACATCGCTTACAATGTATTTCGCGAAAGATAATTGCGCAAAGTCATGGCGGATTAAATGGAAGAAATAGTCGTAGTGTTCGAGCAGGATTAATTGTTCGAGCTGCTGTTCATTTAAAATAAACAAAGAATTTGATGTATCAAAATCTTTCATCTTCACACCTCTTTCTCGACATTTACTACCATTATAATAGTTTTTTGTTAAAATTTGTTGTTTTTTGCAGAAATAAAAAGACATACCCGAAAGAAAGTGACTTTCGGGTATGTCTATATTAATTAATATGCTAGGCCAAATAACGCTTTAATATGAGTCATATAGCGGATATTTGAAGCTTCTTTCATTAATGAAGCTGGTAAACCTACTAATTGAGTATTGTTTGCCCCAACTGTAGCAATACCGTCTTTGCGGCCTAAAGAACCTAACGTACCTGAGTTAGTAAATTTGAATTCTTTTAGGTCAGCACCTTTAATTTGTGCAAAAATATTGTAACCAGCAATTTCACCTTGCTGCCATGCTACTTGAGCAGTTGGCGCATAGGTTGGACGGTCACCTGGGTTTGGAATATGTGCTGAAGCATCACCAATAACAAATACTTCAGGATGTGAAGTAGATTGTAAGAAGTCATTGATTGTTGCTTTACCGCGATCTGCAGCTAAACCTGATTCTGCTACTAATGGAAGTGGAGCAACTCCACCTGTCCACACTAATGTGTTTGCAACGATTGGCTCACGGTCTTTTAATTGAATAACATTACCTTCAACGCCAGTAACAGGTGTTGATGTAATGAATTCTACACCGCGTTTAGATAATGACTGAGTTGCACGATCGATTAAGTTTTCTGGGAATACCGGTAAGATTTTTGGACCTGCTTCAACTAGTTTAATTTTAAGATCTTCAAATTTAACACCGTATTTCGCCGCAACTTTAGGGAAGTGGTCTACGATTTCACCAACAAGCTCAACGCCTGTTAAACCGCCACCGCCGATAACGATTGTCGCATCTGCTTCGTCTTTTGTTGTTGCATATGCTTTAATGCGTGCTTCGATATGCTCGCGAATTGCATTAGCTTCATCAACTGATTTTAATACGAAAGAGTTTTCCTCTAAACCTGGGATTCCGAAGAAACCAGTTTGGCTACCTAGAGCAACAACTAATGTATCGTATTGTAATGTTTTGCCGTTTGAAAGTACTACATTTTTGCTTTCAACGTTAAAGCTGTTTACTTTTGCGATTTCCAAGTTGATGTCATAACCTTTGAAAATCTTTTCAAGTGGCAATGCTACAGCACCTTCAGCAATTGTACCGCCAGCTAAACGGTGTAATTCAGTAATGATTTGATGTGTAGGGAATTGGTTTACAACTGTAATACGCGCTTCGTCTTTATTTAAATATTTACGAGCTGTTTGTGCTGCTAATACACCAGCAAATCCAGCACCTAAAATAACGATTTCTTTAGTTACCATATTAAAAATCCTCCAATAAAATTAGATTATACAAATTATTTCATTTGTTTACGTTCAGATGCTACTTGTAAAAATGCATTAGCAAAACGTAATGCCCCTTGAACTTGTGGGTCTTTTAACATTTTTAATAAGCCGAATACGCCTACTGTTTCATTGTTAACTTCAGCACGGTCTTTTGCTTCGATCGCTGTTTGTGCCAATGATTTTGCAGTACCAACGACTGGACTAGCCATTTCTGTTACAGCAGCAACTGTATCATTTTTTAATGTTTCGTCAGTTGCAACACTCGTCGCGAAATCATATGCTTTTGTTAATAATGTAGTCATCTCAGCCAATTTCGGTAAGTTATCTACTAAAGTAGTTAATGAAGCTTGTACCTCTGGCTTTAGTAACTGGTCTAATACATCTAATTGCTCTTGTGTAACAGCCATTTTTTCTACCTGCTGATTATTCATTTCTGACATAATAACTCTCCTTTGCCATCACTTAATATTATTTTTTTTTCGAAAATTTTATACCGATTGTAAAAACTTTCACATACCATTCAATAAGCAACGATAGCACAAAGATTCGTTTGTTACAATTAGAAAACGGAAATAAACGACCGAAAAACTTAATTCAAGAATATTCTGTTATATTATTATTTAAAAAAATTTTGTTTTTATGTATTTAGCGTATTTTTGTGTATTTTATAATAAAAATTTCCCTTCATTATTTTTAATATTGGAATTATTTAATAAGTTGTTTCTTATCATTATTAAAGGTTAATTAGGTATTTATATGATAGAAAACAAAAATTCTTTACTAGTAAAAGTGATTCGCCCCCTCCTCTATTTCCCACCATGTTATTTTTCTAAAAAAACTTACTCTCCAAACGGTTGATTTGACTCAATAGGAACCTCCACGTTGCTATGAAACGAAAAAGTGCGTACTTTTTTTAATTTTTAACTGGATCCATAATAAAAAAGCAACGAAATACTTATTCAATTGGAGGATCAATAAATGATTACTAGTTTACAGGATACAATCAAATTAAATAATGAGGTAAAAATGCCAGCAATGGGCCTTGGCGTCTTTCAGGTGGAAAACGACACAACAGTAGAAATTGTTAAAAATGCGATTGAGCTAGGTTACCGCAGCATTGATACAGCCGCTATTTACGGAAACGAAGCGGGTGTTGGCGAGGGCATTAAATTAGCACTGGCCTCTACCGGGTTAAATAGAGAGGACTTATTCATCACATCTAAAGTTTGGAATGCCGGATTAAATTATGAGGAAACTGTTTCAGCTTACGAAGAGAGCTTGGAAAAATTAGGGCTGGACTATTTGGATCTATATTTAATCCACTGGCCAGGTAAAAATAAATTTGCCGAGTCTTGGAGTGCTTTAGAGGATCTGTATATAAAAGGTAAAATCAGAGCAATCGGTGTTTGCAATTTCAATATTTCGCATTTGCAGGATTTAATGAAAAACGCTCGGGTAACACCAGTCATTAACCAAGTTGAGTTTCACCCGCGCTTACAACAACAATCATTACGTGCATTTTGCAAAGAGCACAATATTCAATTGGAAGCTTGGGCTCCATTAATGCAAGGCGGTCTACTCGAAGATCCGACGATTGCAAAGATTGCCGAAAAGTATGGAAAATCAAATTCACAAGTTATTTTACGTTGGGATATTCAAAATAGAGTTATCACGATTCCTAAATCCGTTCGTAAAGAGCGGATGGCGCAAAATGCCGACATTTTTGACTTTAGTCTTACTGATGAAGAAATGCAGATTATTAATGCGATGAATTTAGATAAACGGGTCGGTCCGGATCCGGTAGTTTTTGATTTCTAATTTGAATGGAAGATTTGAAGAGACGAAAAGCCTCAAGTTTTTTGAGGCTTTCATTATTTTCATTAGGATAGTTTTTGCTCAGCAATATCATCATCACGCTGCATAAGAAGAACTTCTTCACCATTCTCTTTTAATTTATCGATATGTTTCTCCCCCCACGTGCAAAGTAAGTTGAGCACCGGCTCCATCTCGTGTCCATATGGGGTTAAGGAATATTCCACTTTCGGCGGTACTTGGTTGTACACCTTACGATTAATTAAACCGCATTGCTCAAGTTCGCGTAATTGGGACGTCAGCATTTTCTGTGAAATGCCGGGAATTAACCGGCGAAATTCATTCGTCCGGATTTGACCATGGTGATTGAGGTGACATAGAATGACTGGTTTCCATTTACCCCCAATGACTTCGAGTGTTGCTTCGACACCAATATTATAAACTTTTTTCATTTTGAAACCCCCAGTATTATCAAAAGTAACTAAAAGTACTGTACATGCTTTTTTTGTATGTATGAATAATACTATACCCTATAAAATAAATCAAAGGAGTTATTTTAATATGTCTACATTAAAAACACCAAACGCCAGATTAACACTTCTTGCGTTAGCAATCAGTTCGTTTGGTATCGGTTCCACAGAATTTATTAGCGTTGGATTGCTCCCGCTTATCACAAATGAGTTTGGTATTACTTTAAGTACTGCAGGATTAACAGTATCAATCTATGCATTAGGCGTTACAATCGGAGCACCAATTTTAACCGTTTTAACATCCCGGCTTGACCGTAAAAAGGTGCTGCTGATCGTAATGGTACTTTTTATCGTCGGTAATTTATGGGTAGCGATAGCACCAACATTTACTTTACTGTTGATCGGACGCATTATTTCTGCTTTTGCCCATGGTGTATTTATGTCGATTGCGGCGGTTATAGCTGCTGACGTTGTGGCACCAAACAAACGGGCAAGTGCCATCGCTTTTATGTTTACAGGATTAACTTTGGCAACTGTCAGTGGAGTACCTTTAGGAACATTCATTGGCCAAGTAACGGATTGGCGGCTATCATTCATCTTCATCGTCGTTATTGGCATAATTGGGTTAATCAGCAATGCATTCCTTGTACCAAATAATTTAACAAAAAGTAAACCGATTTCATTAAGTGATATTGGAAAAGTATTAAGCAATTTCCGTATGCTATTAATTTTATTTATTACAGCAATGGGTTACGGAGGCGTATTTGTTGTTTACACATATGTGTCCCCTATTCTTGAAAATCAAATGGGCTACTCCCCTCATGCGATTGTCGTAATATTAGTTGTATACGGAATTTGTGTCGCTATTGGTAATACAATCGGTGGCCACTTTGCAAATATTAATCCACTGCGTGCGATATTCATCTTCTTTATTGGACTAGCCTTAACGTTACTTGGTGTATACTTCTCATTTGATTCCAAAGTAATTGGGCTCGTAATGGTATTAGCAATGGGACTGTTTATGTTTATGAATGTGCCAGGCTTACAATTGTATGCCGTTCAGCTATCCGAAAAATATGTACCAGCTGCTACTACAATGGCTTCTGCTTTAAATATTTCAGCTTTCAATATCGGGATTTTCCTCGGTTCATATGTCGGCGGTTTGATTGTACATTATCAGTCACTGGACAATACTCCCCTATACGGATTTTTAATGGTAATCATTGCAGCAAGTATTACATTAGTTTGGATGATAGTAGAAAACAAACAAAATGTTTGTACTAAGAATGAATTCTCGCCATTTTTCAAAAATTAACATTTATAAAATATGATAGAAACCTCTCCTAACATTAATGTTTGAGACGGTTTCTATTTTTGTTTATAATTCCATATGGAAATATTCAAAAGGAGCTCAATCAACCGTATTTTCGTAGTTCTTCGGAATATCTCCACAATTTAACCTTCAAAATTCCATTATATTTGCTATGCTTAGATTGAAGGAGCGTTATTTAATGAAAAAGATTATTTTTATACTGATTTTGGCCGTTATTGGCTTTCAATTTTTTACGACTGAACAAGTTGGTGCTCCCGACTTACCTCAGCAGCTTTCACTAGCATCGTACTCCGTCTCAAACGGGGATCTTGTCCTTGTTAACCGGGACATCGCATTACAGAATGAACCAGGCAACTTAGCCACCATTCCAGATGATATTGCTGAAAATGTAATCGTCAATTCAGAGTATTTTCTTGAAGAACAGGCTATTGCACCACTCAAGCAATTATTTGATGCGGCAGCGAAGGATGGAATCGAGCATTTCATAATCAATAGTGCCTATCGCAGCGGAAAACTTCAGAAACAGCTTTTTGAACAAATCGGTGCCGATTATGCCCTGCCAGCCGGCTATAGTGAACATCAGACGGGCTTATCGATTGATATTGGTTCGACTGTCGGCAAAATGGAGAATGTTGCAGAAGGAAAATGGATGGAAGAACATGCAGCGGAGTTTGGCTACATTCTACGCTATCCTAAACACAAAGTCGACATTACCGGTATTGAGTATGAACCTTGGCATTTCCGATACATAGGCTTGCCCCATAGCGTGATGATGACGCAGCACGACTTCGTTTTTGAGGAATATATCGCTTATCTAAAAGAGAAGCAATTTTATAAAATGAAATTAGATAATACAACTTATTTCGTGCATTATACCGATAACAAAACATCTGTTAACACACTTGAATCAAACAACATCAAAGTATCGGGTGATAATGTCGGAGGATATATTATTACTTCCGTATTGGAGGAAATATGATAGGCGTTCGTTAATGTTAATGGGATAAATAAAAAACGACCATTTGCAAGTTGCAAAATGGTCGTTTTTCATTTTTATTGCTAGATTATACTTTAACTTCATTCTCTTTATTATACGTTGCATGTTGTTTTCTCGCTTCGAGCACTTTGGATGCCGAAAAGATAAATACTGCCAGCCAAATACATACGAAAGTGATGAATTCTGTCAGTGTAAAAGGCTCCTTGTATAAAAAGATGCCGAGCATTAAGCTGATCGTTGGTGCCAAAAATTGAATAAAGCCCAATAAATATAGTGGAATTTTTTGCGCACTTTTTGCAAATAGTACAAGTGGCACGGCCGTCACGATCCCGCCGCCCATTAACAATAGATTGGTTTTCCAGTCCACATGCATAAAGGCAATTTCCGACGTATTCATTAAATAAATGTATATTGCAACGGCAATCGGTAAAACAAACAATGTTTCGATTGCGAGTCCGCGTGTCGCATCGAGCGGAATCTGCTTTTTAATTACACCGTAAAAAGCAAATGTCAGCGCCAGCGCCAGTGATACCCAAGGAATCGTTCCGCCTAATATCGCCTGATACCCTACCCCAATGGCCGCAATGATAACCGCTACTGCAGTTGCCCGGGAAATTTTCTCTTTAAAAAAGATCAATCCGAACAATACGGATATAAGCGGATTAATATAATAACCTAAACTTGTCTGTAGTAAATGTCCATTGTTTACTGCCCAAATAAAAATTCCCCAATTGAGTGAAACAAAAACCGATGCTATGAACAGTAAAAAAAACTGTTTCTTATTTTTCCATAGCATTTTTATATCTGCTATCATCTGTTTGTACTGACAGATCAGCAACACAAACAGAACGGTGAATACAAAGGACCAAATTACACGTCCCACTAATATTTCTACACTGCCCACATGCTGCAGCTGCTTCCAGTACAGGGGAATGATTCCCCACATTAAATAGGCGCCGATTGCTAATAAGACGCCCTTCTTTAGTTCTGACATTGGTGCACCTTCTAATTTTTGATACTCTCATTATAGATGTCCATACTTGAGAAGTAAATAATTGTAGCTTAATAGTGACATTAAAATTATTCCACTATACCATTTTGCAGTAAGTACATTTTGTGATATAACCCTTTATGTGCGATGAGTTGCTGGTGTGTACCACGTTCAACGATCTCACCTTTATGCAATACTAATATTTGCTCGGCATCCTGAATTGTTGAAAGTCTGTGGGCGATTGCGATCGTTGTACGGCCTTTGCGCATTTTTTCCAATGACTGCTGAATGCCGACTTCTGTTTCGGTATCGATCGCTGCCGTTGCTTCATCGAGTACAAGGATTTTCGGATTTGTCGCAATTGTCCTCGCAAAAGCCACCAGTTGGCGCTGACCGCTTGAAAACGTTGAACCACGTTCTGTTACACGGCTTTCATAGCCATCCGGAAGCGATTCAATGAAATCATTTGCCTGCACAAACTCTGCCGCTTCCTTCACCTTCTGTAATGTTAGATTTTCATTATACAGTCGAATGTTCGAATCAATCGTTCCGTAAAACAGGAAAGGATCTTGCAGTACAAGCCCCATTTTTTCTCGCAGTTCCCTTTGTTCGTAATCTTTGATCGACTGGCCGTCAATTAAAATTTCACCGCGCTTAAACTCATAGAAACGCATTAGGAGATTGATAATTGAACTCTTTCCGCTGCCGGTATGCCCGACTAATGCAACCGTCTCCCCTGGATTGACCGTGAATGAAATATTTTTCAGCACGTCTTGTTTGCCGTCATAGCTAAATGATACATTTTTAAATTCGATTTGCCCTTTTGAAACTTGAACCGGCTTGTTTTGCTGTGCTGGCTCGAGCTCTTCATTATCTATCAGCTCAAATACACGGGATGCCGCTACAATCGCTTGCTGGAACAGTGCGAGACGTTCCATTACTTGATTGATCGGATCAAAGAAACGGTTCATATATGTAATGAACGCATAAACAACCCCGACTTCCACTGCTGTTTCAAATGATGTCCATCCAAAGTAAAACAGTAAAATAACGATTGCTGTAAAGTACACTAAGTCAATAATCGGACGAAGCAAAAGACTGTTCATTTTCGTATTGGCCATCATTGACTGGAAATGCTCTTCATTGACACGGTCAAATTCGTCATTGAAACGAGGTTCTTGACGGAAAGCCTGCACGATACTCATTCCTGATAATGTTTCAGAAAGTTTCGCATTAAGCTCACTCAGTTTTTCCCGCATGCGCATATACACAACCGAACTCATTTTGCGGTAGAGCCAAATAATATACATAATGACCGGCAGCAAAAGCAGCATGTAAAATGCTAGCTTTGCATTTAGGAAAAACATCGCAAAATACACCCCGACAATTAAAAACGCCGCCTGTACAAAGCTGATGAGTACCGACACGAACATATCTTTAATCGCTTCCGTATCATTTGTTGCCCTGGACACGATTGAACCGGCCGGAACCTGATCAAAATAGCGCATGCCAAGTCGGTGAATTTTTGAAAACACATCAATTCGCAGTTGTTGAATAACTTTTAGTGCAAGCTCCTGGAATTTAATATTTTGATAATATGTGATAATAACGTTCAGCAATTGAATAATAAAGTACCCAACCCCGAGTGTGACGATTGGGGTCATATCAAAATTGCCGATCATTAAATGGTCGTCGATATAGACTTTGATCAAATACGGACCGATAATATCTCCGAGCACGGTTAAAACAAGAAGAAACAGCGCAATGGCCAATATCTTTTTATGTGGCTTTAAATACGTAAAGAGGCGCTTTAAAACGAGGCGCTGTTCTTTACTTGAAATCGTCTCATTCGCCATCGTGGTCACCCCCCTGTTCCACTAACTGCTCAAGTTGCTGTAACTGGTACATTTCATAATAGCTTCCTTCTAGTGCCATTAACTGTTCATGGGTTCCTTTTTCAATAATTGTACCTCCATCAAGAACGATAATGACATGTGCCTGCTGGATTGCGCTTAAACGGTGTGATGTAATAATCGTTGTCGCATTTTTCCGCTCTTCTTTTAATGAATGCAAAATCGCTTCTTCTGTCCGCGCATCAACCGCAGATAAAGAATCATCCAAAATGAGCAGTTCAGGTTTCATAAGTAATGCTCTAGCGATGGAAATACGCTGTTTCTGTCCACCTGAAAGGGATACCCCTCGTTCTCCGACAATCGTGTCATAACCATCTGTAAAGCTCATAATATCTTCATCAATATTTGCAAGTGCCGCCGCTGCACGAACTTCCGCCATGCTTGCACGTGGATTGGCAAAGGCAATATTGGAATAAAGTGTTGCCGAGAATAAAAAATGATCTTGCGGTACATAACCAATCGCCTGACGCAGAGAACTTTTCTTATAATCATTTATATTGTGTTCACCAAATTGTATTGTTCCTTCATATCCTTCAAACTCACGAAGCAACAGCTTTAAGATCGACGTCTTCCCCGCACCTGTTTTACCGACGATTCCGAGTGTTTCGCCGTGTTTCAGCTCAAAATGCACATCGTGTAATGTCGGTGCTGCATCTCCCGGGAATGTAAATGAAGTGACATTGAATAGAAGATCTCCTGAAGGATTTTCTTCAATTGCGTCAACCTTGTCATCGATTTCAATCGGGGTATTTAAAATGCGTTCGATCCGGTCATATGAAACACTGCCTCGCTCGACAATATTGAACAGCATTCCAATTGCCAGCATCGGCCAGATCAGAATACTTAAATACGTCGTAAAAGTAACTAAATCACCGACTGTCATCGCATCTTCCAAAATAAATTTCGTCCCGAATCCAAGGCTTAGCATGAAACTTAACCCGACAACAAAGCTGATTGTTGGGTCAAATAATGAATCGACTTTTGCTACACGCATATTTTTTTCCACAACTTCATCGGAAAGCTTCGTAAAATCCGTAACGTCCTCCTGTTGCTGACCAAACGTTTTCAGTACTTTCATTCCGCTGATACTTTCCTGAGTTTTATCGTTTAAATCGGAAAATGCAGCTTGGGCATGACGGAACCGCTCATGCAGAAGTTTGCCGTAATAGCTCGTCGATAAGGCTACTAGCGGCATCGGAATGAGTGCAATTAATGTCAGACGCCAGTCAATCGTGATTGCCATTGCCAAAATGACAAAGCCCCCTGTTGTAAGCGAGTCAAATAATGTTAAAACCCCGCCTCCAGCTGTTTGCTGTACTGCACTTATATCATTTGTTGCATGTGCCATTAAATCCCCGACACGGTTTTTTTGATAAAATGACGGAGACATTTGTGTAAAATGGCGATGGAGCTTCTCGCGTAATGTTCGCGCCAACAAGTTAGACGATCCAAAAATCATTTGACGCCAATAGTAACGCAGTATGTACATGGCAATTGCTACACCGATAATGACAGCGAGCCATTTAAATAGGCCTGCTTTTGTTAATGTCCGTGCTCCGATCTCATCAATAGTAAAGCCAATAATTTTCGGTGGCACGAGTTGCAGGATGGCTACTAGTACAAGCATTAGAAGTCCGACTGTGTATTGGTATTTTCGCTCTTTAAAAAACCAACCTAATTTAAGAAATACCTTCATTCTTTCACCCTCTTTTTTTACTCAAGTTCCACCATTTTACCAAATATTTTAATTTTCCGATATATTTCACAAATATTTTTTTCGGATTCCGAATTATTTTTCTGATAAAAAGTTTACTGATGATTGTAACGGTTTTTGCATTTATATTTTCGCATTCAATATTTCTGTATCTTTTTGTCCATACTACAATCAATACTCCATTTACAGCAGATTTATTTTAATTTTTCTGCAGGAATGGGAACTGCTAAATGAATATCGAAAGGAAGTTTTTTTATTGAGGAAACAATTATTATTATCGTTTGTTGCTACATTTTTATTATTTGTACCGGGAGCATTCGCACATACACACTTGGTATCAACAAATCCTGCAGAAGGTGAGTCGGTTAACGAAAATATAAAAACGATTGATTTAACGTTTGAAGGAAAAATTGAAGAAGGCAGTCTATTTAAAGTAATAGCAAGTGATGGTAAGGAGATGGCGATTCATTCTATTTCTGTAAATGATGGAGTTCTATCCGGAATTATGCTTGATCCTCTTCCAAATAACACTTATACCGTTGAATGGGATAGTATTAGCGAGGATGGCCATCCGTTATCAGGTTCATTTTCATTTGCAGTAAATGCGCCTGCGGAGACAAAGAAAGAAGAGGATAATGCAGCTGATACAACTGAAAAAATTGCAAACGATGTAGATTCACTTGTCGATACATTAAAGGATGAAACGAATTCAGATGATAATGACGAAGGATCATTTTGGACGCTCGTTATTGTCATTACGCTGATTGTACTTGTGCTGGCAGTGATAACGATGTACAGCTATAAGAGATGGTTAGTTAAGAAAACGAAAAAATAAAACAAATAAAAACTGCACTCTAACTGTTTAAAAGTAACAATTAGAGTGCAGTTTTTTACAAATTACTGTGCTGTTATTCCGCCATCTACTACAAACTCTGCACCTGTTGAGTAGCTTGACTCGTCAGATGCTAAGAAGACTACTAATTGAGATACTTCTTCTGGTTGCGATACGCGTTTCAGCGGGATATGTTTAGCAAATTCTTCAATCGCAGCTTTTGCATCTTCCTGCATAATCATTGGAGTTGCAATAACACCCGGGTGTACTGAGTTTACACGAATACCCATTGGCGCCAAGTTTAATGCAGCTGCTTTCGTCATACCACGAACAGCAAATTTAGTATCTGTATAACCTACAGCACCACCAACTAAGCCATTGATTGACGAAATGTTGACGATTGAACCTCCACCAGCTTTCATCATTGAAGCCGCTACTGCTTTCATACCTAAGAATACAGATACTTGGTTAATATTAACGATTTTCATGTATTCATCTAAAGACATTTCCAGCATGTTTTTGTTCATCGAAATACCTGCATTGTTTACTAGTACGTTTACAGGACCAAATGCTTCTTCTGTTTTCGCGATAACAGTTGTCCAATCTTCCTCTAAAGTAACATTTTGTTTTACGAAGATAGCATTTCCCCCTAATTCTGCAGCAAATGCTTTCCCTTTTTCTTCATTTAAATCTGTTAAAACTACTTTTGCACCTTGTTCTACAAATGCCTTTGCATGGGCAGCACCCATACCTTGAGCAGCACCTGTAATAATTGCAACTTTACCTGTTAATCGAGTCATCAAAATCATCCTCCTAAAAATATGATAGTTAACTATCACTATCTTAATTTAACAATAACAATGTTTGATCGGTCCGTCAATTTTTAGTCGCTATAAATTGTAAAAACATCTTCTTAATAAGTTGTAACTGCTTTTTAGGATCTAATTTCACAGGTAGATCAGGGTCATGCTCGGTCAAATAGGATTCTACAGTAAAATAACTTATATTTTGTACGACAGTAAACACATACTCCGGAATGTCAATGCCAGCTCGGATTGATTGATCTTCCATTCCTTTTTTTGCAATAGAATACAATACATTGGCCATTTCTCTTCGAATATCTAGAAATTCCTTGTACTCGTACGTCTCTTCAGATATCGGTTTATATGCTTCGAACGCTTTAAAAAACTTCACGAATTGATGCTCCGAATCATCGATTAACTCAATATAATAAGTTAATATCCGTTCAATTTGTTCATAAGCGTTCATTGGTTCATTTGCAATGTGCTTGATAGAATTTGTCATTTCCCTAGTTATTTCATTATTGATTGCTAAAACGAGCAATTCTTTATTGGCAAAATAACGATAAAATGTCGCAATACCAATACCTACTTCATTTGCAACGTCCTGTAATTGAACTTGTTGAATTCCGTTATTTAACATCAATGTTTTTGCTGCCTGAATGATTTGTTCCCTGCGCTGTTGTTTTCTTTGTTCTCTAATGCTCAATAGTATTCCCCTCAATTTTACATATTATAGCTGTATTGTATCATGATTATGTACGCTTATTTTTATAGTAAGATCAAAAAAAATACACCACAACAATTGTATTCAATCGTTGCGATGCGTATATTAGCGTAAACGTTCCAAGTCCTGATAATCTTTCATATATGGGCCATCTTCTGCCACAGCTGAATGGTACAGCGCTTTAACGGCGAAGTTTTTTTCCAGTCCCATTTCCGATTTCAGTTTTTTCAGTTCGTCATGCAGTTCGCGATGCTCGTTGATTAATTTCAGCATCGTTGTTTTATTGTATTTCATCTAATATCACTCCGATTAGTTCATCACTTGAATGATGACTACTTTTAAATAATTGAATTCCGGGAAATTATGCGGCACCGTGAAATCTTCCGGCAACTGGTGCTCTTCTAAAATTTTATAGCGTGCACCATAATCTTTAAACGCTTTGTCGATAAATGTTTTGAACTTTTTCATATTAAAGCTTGCATTGTTTGTCGATGCGATAATAACGCCACCATCGTTTGTAATAGTTAACGCATCCTTGAGCAATTTCGGATAATCTTTTGACGTACTGAACGTCATTTTTTTCGTCCGGGCAAAGCTTGGTGGATCCAGTACAACGACATCGAATTTCAAGCCTTTTCTTGCTGCATAACTGAAATAGTCAAATACATTCATCACTTTAATATCTTGTGATTCATAGTCGATTCCATTCACACTGAATTGCTCAATTGTTTTCGGCAAGCTGCGTTTAGCCAGATCGACACTCGTCGTACCTGATGCACCGCCTAAAGCTGCGGCAACCGAAAACGCACCTGTGTACGAGAATGTATTTAGCACCGTCTTATCAGTTGAATAGCGGTCACGTAATGCTTTGCGTACATTTCGCTGATCCAGGAAAATTCCTGTCATTGCCCCATCATTCAGATCAACCGCAAAATTCATGCCGTTTTCCTGAACGATTAGCGGGAATTCGCCTTTTTCACCGGATACATAATCATCCTGATCAATATATTGACCATTTGTATCAAAGCGCAGTTTTTCATAAATACCGCGTGTATTCACTGCCGCATTCAATGCTTCATAGATATCATTACGGAATGAATAAATTCCTTCACTGTACCAGCTCACCATATAAAAGCCGTTAAAGAAATCAATTGTCAAACCGCCAATGCCGTCGCCTTCACCGTTAAACACACGGAAAGCAGTTGTATCTTCAGAGGCAAAAAAGTCTGCACGTTTTTCAGCAGCTTCACGGATTTTTTTCGTAAAGAACTTCACATCAATTTGCTCTTTTTCTTTACGAGTCAGTACCCAGCCGATTCCCTTATTTTGAATCCCGTAATAGCCAGTTGCAATATATCCGCCGCTTTTATCAACTAAATGAAGAAGACTACCTTCTTCAATCGATACTTCCGGCATTACAACAGTATCTTTTAAAATTAATGGATTGCCATTCGTCAAATCCTTAATCGCTTTACTTTCTACTTGTAGTTCTGTTTTTTTTCTCATGCTTTCATCCTTACTACTGTTTTTCGTTCATAAAAAAGAGAGACTTGTTATAGATACAAATCTCTCCGTACAATATAAGTTTACTACGAATGCTTGCGAATAGCTACTCGCATGTTGAGTTGTGCTTACTTTTGGATGAACTCTCGTATACAGCCTACTTTTGAAATGCTGCTTGCTTCTCATTAATTTCAATTTCAAAGCCTAAATCTCTGATTAATGCATAATCCGCATTTTCCTCTTGCCCTTCTGTTGTTAAATAATCCCCTACAAAAATACTATTTGCGGCATACAACCCAAATGGCTGTAACGAACCTAAGTTGATTTCACGTCCTCCAGCAATTCGTATTTCCTTTGTTGGATTAATGTAGCGGAATAAGGCGAGTACTTTCAAGCAATAGCGGGGATCCAGCTCCTTTGTACCTTCTAGCTTTGTACCGTCAATTGCATTTAAAAAGTTGATCGGAATGGAGTCTGCATCCAGTGCATGAAGTGCATAGGCAATATCAACAACATCCTGTTTCGTTTCACGCATCCCAATAATGGCCCCCGAACAAGGTGACATTCCATATTTTTTAGCAATTTCAACTGTATCGACCCGATCTTTATATGTATGTGAAGTTGTAATATAATCGTGATGCTTTTCGGATGTATTCAAATTATGATTATAGCGGTCGACTCCAGCTGTTTTTAATTGTTCGGCCTGTTCATCTTTTAGCAGCCCTAAACAAGCACATACTTTTAAACCATATTTTTCTTTAATTTCCTGAACCGCTTCACTTACAACCTTTACATCTTTACGTGTCGGTCCGCGTCCACTCGCAACAATACAAAACGTTCCAATCTGATTTTCAAATGCTTTTTTAGCTCCGGCAATAATTTCTTCTTTTGTTATAAACGGATATTTTTCAATTGGTGCAGTGGAAATGGATGATTGTGAGCAATAGCCGCAGTTTTCAGGACAGTAGCCACTTTTAGCATTCATAATCATATTTAGTTTTACCTTTTTACCGTAATAGTGTTTCCGAATAAGGAAGGCCCCTTGCATTAATAGCAGCAATTCATCGTCTGGTGCATGGACAATGGCTAACGCTTCCTCATTCGTAAGTATTTTTCCTTCGAGAACTTCTTCAGCTAATTGAACCCAATTCATTAATACTTCCCCCTATTGATCAGTTCGATTTATTTTATAATCATTAAACAACTGATTTAAAATTCTTCGCTTTTGTTAACCTTTAATTTTATAAGGTTAACGTAAATATAAAGTAATCACCTTTTTACGTCAACTATATTTTTTATTAGGTTAACTTAAAAGATGATTTTGTTAAGGGAACGTATAAAAAAACTCCCCATTAAAAGGAACAGTTTTCCTGTCCACATAATGGGGAGCATATTTTAAAAGTTACGTTGTTACTTTAAATACTGTTTTCATTTTTTCAATAATTCCGCCTGATGAATATGTCAGTACACTTCGTTTGTAGAATGACAGACTTAAGAAGTATAGTGTCAGAACTGTCACAACTAAAAGAGCAAAGCTAATGATTGGTTCAATGGCATTCATATCCGTCGCACCTAAACGCATCGGCATAACCATACCTGATGTAAACGGTATGTACGAGAATACTTTAATCAGCATTGTATCCGGGTTACCCATACCTGTCAGCATTACGTAGAATCCTACAAGTGTCAGCATCATTGCCGGCATCATTACTTGCCCTGCCTCTTCTACTTTTGACACTAGGGAACCGAATAATGCGCCAATAATTAGATACATGAAAATCGTTAAGAATAAGAACCCGATAATATACAAGAAGTAACTGATCGATAATGAATTAAGCAGATCGGTTACAATTGACCATTTGTTTCCGCCATCCGAAAAGCGAAGTAATAATAATAGGCCTCCGAATAGAATGACGAATTGGGTAAGTGCGACTAAAAATACACCGACAATTTTTGAACGGAAATGCACTTCAGGCTTCACGCTCACTAATAACATTTCCAGTGCACGAGACCCTTTTTCCGAAGCAACATCTGTTGTAATCATTGATAAATACGATGCGACAAAAATATAAATAATAATCCCAATCGCATACGAAACCCAAACACCCGCCATTTTTTCTTCTGCAGATTTACCGTCATCCGCAGCTTCATTCAATGAATTTAACGTAATGACCGGTTCTGACGATAAAAGTAGCTGTTGCTGTTCTGGTGATAATTCCATTTGGCTCATCGCATACAGCTGACCTGCTGCACTTAGCGCACTTTGGAAATCTTGCTGGTCATTTAGCGGAAGCGGATCATATGATTCAATTTTCGCCGCTAGTTTGCCCTCTGCATCTGATAAGGTAAAGGCAGCATAATAATCTCCATCTTTCAATTTATCCGCGATATCTCCCGATTCAACATATACATATTCCACATCATCGGTATCCTGCAGTACTTGCGCGATATCAAAATCAGTTTCATTTACAACAGCTACTGTATCGGCATCCCCAGAGAAAATGAGGTCTTTGATTTCAGACCAGAACATAAACCCGCTTAGCACAACTAAATAAAGCAATGTTGTTAAAATAAAGGACTTCGATGTAATTTTTTGTTTATATAACTTTTTAATGAGCACTTTAAATTTAGACAAGGCCGGCACCTACTTTCTCTTTGAAGATTTCATGCAGGGATAAATAATCTAAACTGAATTTTTCGATGTAATTGCCGTTTGAAAGCAGGTCAAAAATTTCAGGTGCATATTTTTCATCTTCAAGGGTCAGTACTGCCTGTGAATCCCGTTCCATTTTGACATGATTCACACCTGGGTAGTTGCTTAATACTTCAAAAGATTTGTCAGTACGTACAGTCAGTTTCGTTTTACCGTACTGCTTTTTCAGATCAAGCAGCGAGCCTGAAAACAGGGATTCCCCGCGCTTTAATAAGCATAAGTGATCACAAAGCTCCTCAACGTTATCCATTTGATGACTCGAGAATAAAATTGTCATACCTTGGTCGCGCAAATACAGAATTGCATTTTTCAGCAGCTCCATGTTTACCGGGTCCAATCCACTAAACGGTTCATCAAGAATTAAAAATGCCGGTTTATGAATAAAGCTGGCGATTAATTGGACCTTTTGCTTATTCCCTTTCGATAGAGTCTCGGCTTTTACATGTCGTTTTTCTTCCAGATCAAAGCGCTCGATCCAAAAGTCGATATCTTTTTTCAGCTCGTTTTTATCCATTCCATGCAGCTCGCCGAAAAAGTAAAGCTGCTCTTCCACTTTCATTTGCGGGAAAATACCGCGTTCTTCCGGTAAATAACCTAAAAAGTCACGGCTTACCGATTTAATCGGCTGCCCATCCCATGTAATGATACCTTCTGTTGTATCCTGTAAATCCAGAATCATTCGAAATGTAGTCGTTTTACCTGCGCCGTTTTGTCCGATCAAGCCGAATATTTCGCCTTTTTCAATTGTAAAGTTCAATCGGTTTACCGCAACAAAATCACGGTAACGTTTCGTCACATCTTTCAGTTGTAACACCATGAGCGTACCTCCTGTTTATAAGAACTAGCGAAATTCCATTATATAGCAATTATTCGGATTATAAAATGAGTAAAAAAAATATGTAATAAACACAGCATATAAAAATACTTAACAATTTCATTCGCCACTATGTTTATGTACGGAACAGAACAAGAAAAGATTCATTATTACGAAAAAAACTTAGTAAGGAATTTATCCATACTAAGTCCATAAAGAAGTTATTTAAATTTTTCTTTAAAAGTAGGGCTCAGTTCGCTCCATACATCGAATTTGTTTTTATCCAAATCATAAAAGACAAAGTTTCTTCCGGCATGCCCTCGATCTTCAATCTCACAGACTTTTACACCGCTTTGCTGAAATTCTTTATGCAATTTTGCTAAAGCGTGTAATCCATCAACTTCAAATGTTATTGAAAAACGTTCGTTTCCATTTTTATCTTTAAAATTGGCAGTGACATTTTCATTCGATTTCACTAGAAAGAAACTTTGATTCGCAAAGTTTAATATGGCTTTATCCGTGTCTTTGTAACTTAAAGCCGCTTCCAAGTTCTTCACATACCATTCAGCAGATTGATCCACATCCGTTACCGGTATGTAAGTTGTTCCGACTCTCACTAATTTATCGCCCATTTTTCTTCTCCCTTTTAAGTTCTACGCAATGATTGGTAAATAGATTTCTACTTCTTCCCCTTCGCTGACAGGGTGATAAGTTTCGATAATATAAGAATCAAGATCTCTTTTAAAATCTTGCGCTGTTCCCCAATTCAGCAAATTTTCATGAAGTTTATCCAACTCCATTATGTTCCCTCTTGTCGTGATATAATGGTTATTCGTCTCTAAATAATCCATTCCTGTCGGGATCTCTTCACTCTCTCGCGAACGATAAGTCCTACATAGAAATTACCTGTCGTATGATCGGCACTCTTTTTAGGCTCATATAATGCAATTTCACTTTCAGTCGGGAAGTCGATCTCACTAAAACGGCTTAATAACCCTTTTGCAAGCAATGGTACTTCACTTCCAAAGTTTTCATACACCCCACTGCCCATTAAGCCAATCAACTTGAATTCTTTTTTTAACATTTTAAATGTCAATTAAATCACCGCATTATTCATTATTTTTAATCCACTCTTCCAGCAATTTACGGTCAAACGGTTCATTTAATTTTAGATAACCGGTTGACCGTAAATTTGTTCCCTCTTTTTCCCGTTTTACTCTATCATTATCGTAAATCGTATAGGTGACCGTCTTCCCGAGCGATTGGTCGGAGAATTTAATTGTATAATAGGATGTGGTTTCTTTTACTTTACGTACCCTTTCGGATGGCATTGTCTCCAGCATAAGGTAAAGTTCACTTACTTCATCCATATTGTAAGAAACTGATGAATCATTTGATGGATATTTAGCGACTGTGACCTTTGTTAATTCTTTACTGTCCACTGTATGCAATTCATCGAACCCTTTAGAAAACTGGTACATTTCATATTGATTCCACAAATAATAAACACCTAAAATAAATCCAATTAATAAGACTATTTTTATTGAATGCTTCATTTCATCCCCCAATATGCAAACGTTAATTTTAATAAATTTTACCATATTTTCCTTTTAACCTTAAATAAAAATGGCTTAGTCCTTTTAAAAGAACTAAGCCATCAAACAGCATATTTTATTTTCTGTAGTAATCAACAATCCCGTTGTAAATAGATTGTGCATAGATTTCTACATACTTATCATTGATTAATTTTTTACGATCTTCTGCATTGGAGATGAACCCAAGTTCGACTAATACAGAAGGAATGATCATATTGCGTGTCACATAATACTGTGCTTCTTTTACCCCTCGGTTTTTCATATCCGCATTTTTGACGATTTCATTATTGATATACGTCGCAAGCTTTTTATCCTCTTCATACTGATCACCTGTTGTAATGCTGTAATACGTTTCCGTACCTTTCGCACTTGTAGATGTCGCTGAATTTACGTGAATGCTTACATAAACTTCACCGAACTTATCCTTTGTAAATTTCACACGTTCCTGAAGGGATGGATACGTATCTCCTGAACGTGTAGTAAATACTTTTGCGCCGTTTGCTTCAAGTTTTTGTTTGACAAGATTGCCTACTTTTAAAACGATCGCTTTTTCCGTACTACCTGAGTTCACAGCACCTGGATCTTTACCACCGTGCCCTGGGTCTAAAATAATAATACGGTCTTTGATAGGGCTGCCTTTTTCGTTTACTAGTTTAATATACGATTTGTGCACATATCCTGTATCTTTGCCCGCTGTCACCTTTGCCCAATAGCCATCAATGGAATGAACCGCAATTACTGATCCTTTTGATAACTTTTTAATTGTGGCTGATGATCCTGAAGCCGATTTGCGCATGTTTAAACTTGCAACCGTTACCTTGCCTGTTGTGCCGGATGTAACGACAGGATCGTTATTGTCGGAATCCGTTTCTGATGGTGGCGGATTCACACTTGAACCACCAACATCCGTTGTGCTATTTTTTACAATATAGCCTGGAATTCCACCTACTGTTGTTAAATAATAACCGTCAATTTCTTTATAGACTGACAATGTTGAACCGGCTGAAATTTGTTTAATTTTTTTCGATGACGATGTCGGTTTGTAATACAGATTTATAATTGTATTTGTCTTGACAGCTTTAATTGATGGTCCAATGGCACTGCCGTCTTGTTCAAGGAATTTAGCATATGATTTACTGATATAACCGTAATAACCTTGATAAGAAACTTTTAACCAATTACCTTCCACAGCATACACCGATAACTTACCGCCCGAATTTACTCTGCCAATCACTGCACTTGATGTTGTCGGCTTTGTACGAACATTTAAGCCATCTGTTGTTATTGAAACAAGACCAATTACTTGTTTCGTATCAACGGAATCAAGGTGTTCGGGTAAGGCTAGTCGGAATTCATCGCTTTTTGCTCTTGCGATAAATGATGCAAACTGTGCTCGTGTTACCGAGCCTTTTGGCATATATTTGCCGTCACTACCTTTTGTAATCCCATTATAGTAGATTGCTTTAATATACGGAGCATATGTATTCGAATTCGATACATCTGGGAAGTACACCGGTAAATCTTTATAGTCACTAACATTTAAATTAAATGCGATAGATAGAACGTGACTCATTTCTTCACGAGACAAAGTGGCATTAGGAGAAAATTTCCCTGATGTTTTAGTAAATAATCCAAGTTGACGTGCACGTTCGATGTATGTCGATTGTTCTGTCCCGACTTTAACATCTGTGTACGAGGAATTACTTACTTTTAGTGGACTTTTACCTGCAGCAATGACTGCCATCTTGGCAGCTTGTGCACGCGTCACACTCATGTTGGGTTTGTAGTACGTTTTGCCCTTTTCCTGATATCCTTTAATTGCCCCTAGGCTAATTAAATACTGGATCTCGTCGTAAGTGGCATCGGTTGTCGCAACATCTGCAAATACTACTTTAGCTGATGTCGGTGTAACAGCTAGTGTACAAACGAGGAAGATTGCAACAACCAATGTAATCAATTTTTGATTCATTGTTCCCTATCCTTTCATAAGCTGTCCACCTCATTGTATAGTACAAAACCGGAAAAAAATAGAGGTAAATCCATATTTAATGTCAAAATCTTGTTACAGTCTAGTTACAAAAAGATTACATTGCATAATAAATTAGGTTTGTAAAGTGGAAGTAAGGGGTAAATAGTCTATTTAACATTGTTGTAATAGAGCGAATTATCGATGTTTTGTGATGGGTAAAAAAAAGAATCCTGTCCGTAATATTTCGGACAAATGGATTCTTTGTAAGTCTATAATTTTTTTATGAATTCGTCTTTTTTTTATTAGAAATTGATAGAAAATTGTTTTGCGATTGTACGAATCTCTTCAATTTTTTCCGGTTTTAAGTATTCCATCATTTTTGGAACAAACTGTTCAACATCCTCTTTAGTAAATGTACCTTCATCCTGCTTTTTAAAATTTTCAGCAAGTAAAGCTTTAGCTTCCTCCATCTTGTCCTCTTTTACTCGTTGTAAAATAAAGTTCGAAAACATTTCCTGCATATTTTTATCTATTTGCATAATGACTGCCTCCCTATAATTTAAATATCATCATTACTTTAAAATTATAACAATAAATCCATTTAATAATCTATTTATTGAATATAAATCTAAGTAAACTTCCTCCCCTTAATCGCTGCAAATAAAATTCCTCAAAATAAATAATCAGCTCAGCCTATTACTAGTCCTAAAAAACCCCACCATCGAATAAAATGCACAAATATGTAATTAATGGAGGACATTTTATGAATTCAATATTTACCTATATCTTTTTAGGCATAACGATGGCCGCTACATTTGGACCTGTGAAGAACGTCCTTTTAAATACAGGTTTAAAGAACGGGTTCTTTCATGCCTGGTTTTTCAGTCTTGGTGCTTTGACTACTGACATTGTCTATATGTTCGTCGTTTATTTTGGAGTGGGAAAATTCATTGATTCGATACTTTTACAAACAATACTATGGTCTTTTGGGTGCTTTGTTCTTTTGTATACAGGGATAGAAAGCTTACTCACTCTACATAAAATTGAGATGAACTCTAAAACCGGCAAAATAGTTAGATTGAGACATTCGTTATTAGCTGGATTGTTAATGTCATTGTTAAATCCGATAACAATTCTTTTTTGGCTGGGGATATATGGCTCCATCCTCGCAAAAACAGCGGGTATCGCTTCTGGATTTGACATCATAATAATAAGCAGTGCCATATTGCTCGGCATTATATTAGTTGATTTTCTATATTCATTTTTATCCAGCGTCGCTCGCAAATTATTATCCATTAATCTATTGAAAACTGTAACGGTTATTTCATCTATCTTTATGATTGGATTCGGAATTTACTTTGGAAAGCAGGCTTTTCATTTGTTATTTTAATTATTGTAGCTTAGACAAAAAAGCCTTGCGTATAAAATGAACACGAAAGGAAACCATACCTAAATAAATATAAAATTAGCCGAGGTGTGGTAATGGATAAAAACAAGGGACATGTAAGTATATGGTGTATTGTAAGTCTGACTTCTATTCCTCTCATCATGACTTTAGGAAATTCAATGCTTATTCCAGTGCTCCCAATACTAGAGGAGAAAGTCGGAATTACATCATTTCAATCGAGCATGATCATTACAAGCTATTCAGTCGCAGCAATTTTTCTTATTCCAGTAGCAGGCTATTTATCTGACCGCTTTGGCCGGAAAGTCGTCATATTACCGAGTCTGATCTTAGCTTTAATTGGCGGACTAATCGCAGGGTTTGCTTCATGGAAAATGGATGACCCTTTCACAATGATTATTATCGGCAGGATCATTCAAGGTATAGGTGCTGCCGGAGCGATGCCAATTGTTTTACCTCTTGTAGGTGACCTTTATCAAGATGACGATGAAAAAATCAGTTCAACTTTAGGGATAATAGAAACTTCAAATACGTTCGGAAAAGTATTGAGTCCTATTTTAGGCTCAGTTTTTGCTGCTATATTATGGTTCCTTCCGTTCTTTTCTATATCAGCACTCAGTTTAATTTCCATTGCACTTATATTCTTCTTTGTTAAAGTACCTAAAGATAAGGATGAACCTTTGAAGTTTAAGGAATTTATACGTAATACAAAGGAAGTTTTTAAAGACGAAGGAAAATGGTTGTATACGGTATTCCTTAACGGTGTCCTTGTTATGCTCATATTATTCGGCATGTTATTTTTCTTATCAGAAAATCTGGAAAAAGTTCATGATATTAAAGGGATTAAGAAAGGTTTTGTACTGGCCATCCCGCTTTTACTTCTCTGTATTTCTTCTTATATTTCCGGTCGGAAAATTAAAGGAGATTTAAACAGAATTAAGAAAATTATTATATTTTCCTTGATTGCAATGTCTGTCAGCATTATCTTTGTCGGGTTCACAAGCAAAAAACTCATCCTTTTGCTGATTGTCACAAGTATAGTCGGAATAGCTATCGGTGCTCTATTGCCCGCGCTTGACACCATTATTACGGATAATATTAGAAAAGAATTACGTGGTACTGTATCCTCATTCTATAGTTCCGCGAGATTCATCGGTGTTGCAGCAGGTCCGCCTATCATGTCACTTGTCATGAAAGAACACCTCAATATTAGCTATATTACTGCAGGTATATTAGGATTTATTCTTCTATTTTTCGTTATAAAGTTTATCAAAGTAGAGGATATTGAGCCAAAAGAAACAACATAGAAATAAGGACCTAACAGCAATAGCTGCATAGGTCCTTTTTTATGTTTCATGCAGATTTCAAACTAAAAAGTATGAGGGAAATCCCGCAGAAAAGACATATTATTCGTGTCAGCGAAATTTTTTCTGCCAGGCCAAGCAATGCTAGTGCTGTTGTCACAATTAAGACAACCGGACCGACCAGGGCTAGTAGCGTATTAATATAAAAGGCTTTTTCTAAATCATTGAATTTAAACATTAATGCAGCTGCCGTTAATTCTATACTTCCGGACATAATTCTTAAAGCAATAATAATAATGAGTGCCTTATCCATAAATGTAACCACATCCTTGCTAGTGTTGTTACCTAACATATGCAATCGAACCTAGAAATATATTTATAAAACATATGGAAATCTTTAGTTAGCAAAAGTCCGTACAATATTATCGAAACAATCTGAAAATATAATTTTACATATGATCCATTTCTATTTAAAATTAAAATATAGTAAATAAAGGCGGTGTTCAGTTGAAAAAAATTCATTATAGCTGGATTATTCTAGCTATATCATTCTGCTCCATTATTGCCGCCGGGATTGCGATGGCGTCATCCGGGGTTTTCTTAACTCCTTTTGAAAAAGAGTTTGGCTGGGATCGTCAAGTGATTTCTCTAGCCTTTGGAATCAGCTTGTTTTTATACGGATTTGCTGGACCATTCATGGCTGCATTGCTCCAAAAATTCGGATTAAAGAAAATGATGCTTGCTTCAATGGGGACGTTACTGACTGGTCTTCTATTAATTTTCCTGATGAATCAATCATGGCAACTGATCATTATTTGGGGTGTAATTATCGGACTTGGCTCCAGTCTGTTTTTAACAGTTTTAAGTCCATATGTAGCGAATCACTGGTTTAAAGAAAAAAGAGGACTTGCAACAGGGATTCTGACTGCGAGTACGGCAATGGGCCAGTTAATACTCCTCCCTGTATTAGCCACAATTATCGAAAATTACTCGTGGCGATGGGCAATTGGTTTAATTATAACGATTAGTTCCATAATGTTTTTCCTTATCTTTTTATTTATGAGAAACACACCGAAAGAAATCGGCATCCTTCCATTTGGTCAGACAGAGGATGTAGAGGTCGCGGATGATCAATCAAAAGGCAATCCCATTGTTCTCGCATTTAAAGGGTTGGCCGATGCTGTACGCGCTAAAGAATTTTGGTTATTGGCAGGAAGTTTCTTTTTTTGCGGCTTTTCAACAAACGGGCTCGTCGGGACACATTTTATTTCATACTGTATCAGCTTCGGCATACCTATCGTGACTGCGGCTTCCTTGCTATCATTTATGGGCGTTTTCAATATGGTAGGAACAACACTTTCCGGTTGGCTGTCCGATCGTATTGATAATCGCTGGCTACTGTTTTGGTATTATTTGTTTAGAGGTGCTTCTCTTGTCTTGCTGCCTTTTGCGTTAATGGAAGGCAATCTGACTTGGATCCTTGTTTTCACTGTATTTTACGGATTGGATTGGGTGGCGACTGTACCGCCGACCATCAATCTTTCGAGACAAATATTTGGAGTACATAAAAGCGCGATTATTTACGGGTGGATTTTTGCATCTCACCAAGTAGGTGCCGCAACTGCCGCATATGGTGGGGGTATGTTATATTCCTATTTTAATACTTATACTTGGGCATTTTTTATGGCCGGTGTCTGCTGTGTCATGGCAAGTTTATTTGTAATATTAATAAAGAAACAGCCTCGCTTTATACATTAAAAACATGGTGCTTTGAGTTTTCAAAGCACCTTTTTAATATAAAAAATGGCTAAAATCCATATGACGAATGAATTTTAGCCCTTGCACTATTTAATTTTATTTCAGTAACTCTTTAACAAAATCATATTCTACATATGTTTTGTTTTCTTCCAGTAATGCTGGTGCAACGTCAAAATGTTTAAGTGCACGGTTATGGCCATATGTTTTCTCGCCACGTGTAATTGTGTACGACAAAGCATTTTTTGAAATGACCGCGCCATTTCCTGTTGAAGTGACTTTAAAGCCAAGTTCTTCTGTGACAATGCGTAACGGCACCATGATTTTGCCATCGACTTCTTTGTAATCTTCCCCAATTATTTCCTGTATTTCTGGTGCTATTTCAGGGTTTTCTACTTCTTCTTCAAGTTTTGGGAATACAATGATTTTTTCTGGTGCTGCCTGTGCTGGAATACTCTTTGTTGTTGGTCCGTAAAATACAATTGCGCTATAGTTTTTCAATTCCTTTGCAGACACTTTTTCGCCTTTTGAATTAATAATGACCGATTCCTCATTTAAATTCAGTTTTAACTTTCCATCATCACTTAAGAAGTTATCATCAAATTGTGTGATCTTTGCTGAGTTGGCAGTATCATCTTTTTCCACAATCACTACAGGTGGTGCATATTGCGGAGGATAGATTAAGATCATTGGCTGATCCGCATAAATTGAAAGTGAAATCGTATCACCAATTTTCAGTTCCACTTCATTGCCATGTTCATCAAAAACAAGTGTTTTGTCATCTACATAGAAATTGAACACATTGTTTTCAAGTTCTGCCGTAAATAATTTGGCATTTCCCCTCTGTTCGACTGCAGTAATATTCCCTCTGTGCTGGATAAATGTCCCTGCTTTTTCCACTTCTTCAGTCCCTTCTGTTGTTGGCTGATCAGCGTAAGCAGTAACGGTTCCAAGTAGCAGTACAGATAATGCTAAAGGTGCAATTTTTTTCATATAGTTCCATCCTTTCGGTAATTTCACTACATTAGTCGATTTAAGGGGGAAAAGGTTACATATTCAAGTTATTTTTTTGATATTGCAATGTTGTGAGCGCAATATAATCGTATAACGTTAATTTACCCAGATCAAAGTTTTCCAACCATAATGGCTGAAAAGCGCCTATTTGTACACCTTGTTTAAGTTGTTCACGTACAGCTTCTTTTTCATTGAAAATTGCTTCCACTTTTTGCTGTAATGCCTTGCTCGTAATCGTTTGCGGGTCCGGTATTGGTGCCGGTGGTGTCGGTTTTACTGGTGGTGATGGTGTCGGCGATGGTGGTGCCGTATTTGGAAAATAGCTTTTCAATGTCTCGGCAATTGCTTCAATTATTTGGTCTTTATTGGACCGGTATAACTTTACATCTTGCTCCGAATTGACAAAACATACTTCTATGAGAATGGCCTTTTTCGTTGTGCCATTTAAAAATGCCAAGTTCTTTCGCTGTTTTGCCCCGCGATTTTTAAATTTTCCTGCTTTCGCAATTTCGGTGCTCATCTTTTGCGCAAATGATGATATAGAAGGATTTACATACAGCACTTCTGTCCCGATCCCTTCTTTTTGCTGTGTTGGTGCAGAATTAAAATGAATGCTGACATCAAGTTCGCGCTGTGATGCATTATGCTGCTTCACTAAATACGTCAAATTTTGCTGCTGGCTTTTAGATTGTTTATCGATAATTACGTTGACCTTCACACCTTTTTGCTGTAATTTTTTCCCGAGTTCCTGCACAAGCGAGGCAGTTTCCTCTCCTTCATTCATGTAACCTGATGCGCCTGTCCCCTTTCCGTAGTGACCTGCACTAATTGTTAACATCGTTATTCACCTCCTTTTTCTATCTATATGTCCGTTTGTGTACCGAAAAAGGGACATCGCGGTTTTTTATTATATTAAAATAGCAGTTAGTTTTTTAACACATTGAAAGACAGTCGTTCAAATAGCGATATAGCAATTCGAATAATAATTCGTTACAATGAAGTAATTATACATAATGTGAGGGTTTGGCATGAAAAACAAACGAATGATTGGCTTTTTATTAGTTGTGTGTGGCAGTTTTTTCTGGGGTATCGGCGGAACGATGGCACAACAACTGTTTTCTCTTGGCATTGAAGTGAACTGGCTTGTGTCAACACGCCTTGTCATTGCCGGTATTCTTCTTTTAATTGCCCAGGCAATATTTAAAGATCGGGGGCAAATTTTCAAGATTTGGCGTGAGAAACGAAATGCATTCCGCTTACTCGTTTTTGCGATTATTGGAATGCTGGGGGTTCAGTATACATATATGGCTTCGATTAAAGAAGGCAATGCAGCGGTCGCAACATTATTGCAATACTTGGCACCGGTCATGATTATTATTTGGGTAACGGTGCGTGGCCTGTCCAAATTCACGAAAAAAGATTCGGTAACAATTGTGCTAGCTCTTAGCGGAAGCTTCTTTTTATTAACAAACGGTTCACTTTCCGCATTTGCTGTACCGCTCCCTGCAATTATTTGGGGGTTATTGTCCGGTGTGACGTTGGCATTTTATACACTCTATGTCATTCCACTATTAAAACGCTTCGACTCGCTTGTCGTTGTTGGCTGGGCGATGTTTATAGCGGGATTGACAATGAGTTTTGTGCAGCCTCCATGGGATGTGGATGTATCGGTTTGGACAAGCGCGACAGTATTTTATTTAGTAATTGTGATTATTTTTGGCACGATGCTGGCATTCTGGTTTTACATTGAAAGCCTACAAACTCTTACCGCGAAGGAAACAAGCCTGCTTGGCAATATTGAACCGCTGACTGCCGTGCTGGCAACAGTTTTATGGCTGAAGGAACCGTTCGGCGGATTCCAGTGGCTCGGAACTTCACTGATTTTGGTGATGATGATTTATATAGCGTTGAAGGCGGATCGGGAGAAGGTTGAGGATGAGGCAGTAGACGTTTGATAGAGGAAGTGCTCGCATGGAGTGTGCGGGCGCTTTTTTTCCGAAATCTGCGGAAGAATTCGGAAGCGTATTTGAAAACTGTGGTAAGGGGTGTGATTTTCAAGTTAGTTTCCGGGAAATATTAGGGTTTGATGAAGCTGTTTTGGTTTTTATTAGAACATTGGCGACTTTTATTAGAAGAGTTGAACCGGTATTTGAACATTTTGATGGTTTATTAGAATATTGAACGATTATATTAAAAGATCAGAGCTGGATATTAGAAAACTGTACCCCCAAAATAAAAACCAACTAGCCCCAGCTAGTTGGCTCAAAACTAAATGTTTTCAATTTCCTTAAATACGTCAAAAGCGCCTTCACTTTTATTCGAACAGACGACACTAACCAAACCACTTTCCGGATAATATGCTGAGTGGAAACTTACGCCGGGGTCATAGCCCATCACATGGTATTTCGAGATACAATCTTCCTTCTTATCAATCCATACACCATAGCCGTAAAAACGGTCATAATCATCATCCGTATTTATATATGGCGTTAACAATTGCTGCGTTATCGCTTCGCCTAAGAGTTCAAATTTCATCAATGCTTGCCAGAAGCGATGCATATCTTCCACAGTGATAAAAGCTCCGCCGTCCGCCCCTCCTTTTACGGGAACAGAGTAAATATTCGATTTCCATGAGCCGTCTTCCTCATCAATATAGCCGAGTGCCGTATTTCGAGGCAGTGCATCCAGTTCAAAGTATCCTGACTGCTCCATTTCTGCACGCTTGAATATATTTTCCGTCACATAAACATCAAAGTCTTTGCCACTCACCTGTTCAACGACAAGACCGAGCAGTATATAGCCTGCATTATTATAATGGAAGCGCTCGCCTACTTTAAACTTCATCGGTTCAAGCTGGAACAACGGTAAAAAATCAAGGCCGTTTCGCATCAAATACATCGGCTGACTTACCCATAAATCCGCAAAATCCTCCATTACTTCTTCGTCAAAGTAATCCGGGATTCCGGCTGTATGTGTTAACAGATGGTGGATAGTTATTTCCTCATCGAATCGGGGAAATGGAATGTCCAAAATATCGGATAACTTCGAATCAAATGAAAGCTGGCCCTTCTCTGCAAGCTGACAAATCGCTACTGCTGTAAAGATTTTACAACCGGAAGCAATCCCGAATCGCGTTTGCTCATTATTCAAAATGCTATGCGTACGATTCGCAAAACCGTCACTATGTTGCTGTAATAAAACATTATTTCGTTTTACTAAAACATTGCCTGAAAAATTAACTTCATTCATAACTGCTATTACTTTTTCGTTTAACATATTCATTTTCATCTTACTTCCCTTCAAATTTGAATGAGTTCAGATAAAAACTGGTTAACTAATATTTCCGGAATGGTATTTTCGGAATAACAAAACTTGGCAATTCCATTTTAACATAGTAGCCATTGTTCCATATATAAAAGGTTCAAATAAAAAAGGATCGCTTTTAATAGTCCCCAAAACACCCCTCTGTCTTGTCCATTTCACTTTTAGTTTACATAAAATGCTTATCGTCTGCCTAAGAAATAAGAAAAAAAACGCAAATCCACTTACACTGGAAATGCGCTTAATTTCTATTATTACTCATTAAAATCTAAATTACTTGGTTGTTTGGGCAAATGTTCAACGTCCAGCATATTCGTTGTCGGCACTTTTTTCGTTACTTCTTCAAAACGGAAGCCATCAGCCCATACCTTTCCCTGCCCTATAAGTAAAACGCCAAAATAAATAGAAGAACTTTCTTCCGGAACATCTAATACGATTGAATAGTGGTTCCAATTTGATGTTCCATGTATCGATCGATTGTCCATATTGTCAAATTGAATAGTATCTCCCATGGCATTGTCAATTCGAAGCCAAGCCCCGCATTTAAAAACATTCTCTGTTTTCAGGAAACATGAAAGCTTTAACCGTTTCCCCTTATAGTCATCCGCTTGAAAACCTTGCATCATTGTAGCAAAGTACTGCTCCTTTATATCACCTTTAGAATAAAGTAGTCCTGATTTTGTCCCTGTATGAAAAACATCTGAATCGACCGTTATTTCATATAACTCAGGGTTCGATCCACTTAAACTCCACCCTTTAACTTCTTTACTTTCATTCATTTCTTTTTCCTCCTCCATCATTTGTACGGATCGCATAAGCTTTCGGTATTTTCCCGGTGGCAAGGTGTACATTTCCTTAAAAGCTCTAGTAAAAGCTTCCTGTGATTGAAAATGAAATATGATGGCAATCGTCAATATAGATTCATTTGAATGCAGAAGAAGCATTGCAGCGGTAGCTAATCGCCGCTCACGAATATATTCACCAATTGACTTACCAGTTTCATGCTTAAAAATGCGCAATAAATGATATTTTGAATATCCAATGACTGATGGGAAAGTATCAAGTTGAATTTCTTCAGTTAGATTACTTTCAATAAATGAAATGACTCTTTGCGTTACTTCACTGTAATACAACTTGCTCACCTCACAATCATCATAACGAATGTAGAGAAGAATTTTTTGATAAATCTTGCTCAAGTTTTATATCCATATTTTAACATAAACTTTCGCATGCGATAGAAGCGAAAATTCAGTCTATTTAACGATTCGTATTTGACGAATACATGGTAATTTAGAGTTATCACAGATTGAGAGAAGGAAATGTTATGAAAATTAAACATGTTGCGATGTACGCTTCAAACTTTGATGCAACAAAACAATTTTATTTAGATAACCTGCAATTCCCTATACTTTCAGAAGAACTGAATCGCTTTACAATGAATGTTGGAGAAACGTCAGTCACTTTCATAGAGGCTCCTTTGAATGAAAAGCCATTCTATCATTTTGCTTTTGATATCCCTTCAAATCAATTTGAAGAAGCGAAAGAATGGACTAAAGGAAAAGTAACATTATCGCAAGAACAAGGTGAAGATGAAGTTTACTTTGAAGGGATTGATGCGAAATCGATTTACTTTGAGGACCCTGCAGGAAATATTGTAGAATTTATTTGCCGCCTTTCAGATGCTAAACAAAGTGCGGTACCGTTTACCGCTTCATCTCTTCAAAAGGTGTCGGAGATGAGTATTGTCGTAAAGGATAAATTAAAATCAGTATCAGCGTTTCATGAAGTATCTATTTTTGAACGAGACCATAAAGAAATTACGGCAGAAGGTTTAACATTTATGGGGGCACGTGAAGATGCATCCTACCTTTTATTCGTAAATGAAGGCCGCACATGGTACTTCTCAAATAAGAATGCTGATATTTTCCCAGTTGAGGTTTTATTAACGGATGGAGTATCGTTGAAAATTGATGAAAATCTGGAATTGGTGAGTTCAAATCGAGTTTGAAAATGCTCACTATAATAAAACGAGCTTGGTCCTACAAGCTCGTTTGTGCAATATGTATTTTACTCTTAATTACTAAATCCATATCATTGTCATCCTTAACGACAAATAAATGATCGGCCTCCTGTTCTGTTGGATCCACTATATCTTCTTTGAGAGATTCTTCGTGCTGTCTAACAAGCAGTTCATCAAAATTTTTAATTGGACCCCTAAATATATTTGTACTTCTTTGACTATGTTTTACTCTGGAATGGAGTACATCATACGATATATCAAAGTGAACCAATATCCTTACAAAATCTTCAGCTGGGAATAAATCCTCAAGTAAATACTTTCGACCTTTGAGGCTTCGATTCGAGTTGCAAATAATAAAATGAAAATCTGTATGTTCTTTAGCATAATCGACCATTAACTTAGAGAGTGAATGTTTAAGTATATTTGGTCCTTCATCTCGTTGTAACTTCTTATAATAAGTATTAAGAAATTGAGCGTGGTTATCCTGGTCGACTACAAAAGAATTGATTAATTGTTCTTCTAAAGCATGAGCAAATGTAGTTTTTCCGGAATGGGTTTTGCCCACTGTTATAATTACTAATCTTTTCATAGTTAAAACCTCTTTTATTAAACTTTAATATTATCCATTTCCCCTTCTATTCGTCTCACCTTTAAACATGTACCGGATGCCTTTACCTGCAAGCGGTTCATCTGTATACCTTGGTAAAACATGAAAATGAGCGTGAAAAATATGCTGTCCTCCAATTTCTCCACAATTCCACCCCAGATTATATCCTTGAGGTTGGTACATCTTATCCAAGTAATCTTTGACATCTTGAAGAAGTGTATATGTGGCATTCCATTCATCAATTGTTAAGTCAAACGCAGATTCTCGATGGATTTTAGGTACTATTACGCCAGAACCTTCAAGTTGGATTCCTTTCTGTTGGGATTGTTCTAGTTGTAAAAACCAACAATGTTCATTGCTTAAAATAATATTTTGAGTTGGCTCTAATTCTGGATGACAAAATATACAATCATTCATTCTGTTTCACACATCCTCACTAATTTACTATCTTGTTCTGAAATAGTTTAGCGTTTATTATGGTTTTAAAATAGAAGGAAATTCTTTTATAAAAGGAAAGTTCCCTTCATTAACTTCTACTTTCAATCGTTCTAATGCCATGATTGCTTCTTGTTTTAACTCTTCAGGGTACAGATATTTTATACTGTTTTCTTCAAATTCATCTTCGTCCACAACTTCCCAATCGTGATTTTCCCTTTTTATAAAATCTAAATCCAAATCTACAAAACAAAGCTCGTTTTGATTTAAAATTGAAGGCATTGCGACATTACAATATGCTGAAACAACGGCCCCTTCTTGAACTTCCAACGCTGCGGTAAACCATTTATTGAAAGGAAAATATTCTATTGACGTATTATTAATCGTGTAAACTTCATTTTTAGAATGATGCACTAACTTCCTTCCTGATTTGCATAAAACAAGTATGTATTCAGGTGTAGTTTCTAGTATTTCCCCTTCCCATTCATAATGAGGAATATCTGGAAACTTCAACGCTTTAATTTTCAAGATATTATTCAAATAACTCTCCTCCGAATACATTTTAAATTTATCACACTAAGTATTTTAACTCCTATTCATATTAACATAAATTACCAAACTGAATTTATGACATTTTTGGAACTAAAAAAGCATTACCCGTCTCAAGGTAATGCTCCTCATTTTAAATCAAATATTATCATTTTTCTTTTGATGAATCAGTTGAATTAACTGATCGATTTTTTCATTTTTTTCTTGATCCAATTTTTGTTTCATTTCCATAAATTTTATCGCTTTGACAATAAAATAAATCACAAAAATAATGATAACTAAGTTAATTAGAATTGGTAATAACCCGAACAAAGCAAACACGCCCATACCACCGCCATCATATAACATTTCCATCACTCCATCTCGATAGATCCTTTTATTATATCATTAAATAAAGTAGAGGTATTTATTAGCATAAATCTGTTCGTTCACTTCAATATAAATAAACCGACCAGTATTAACTATTTTATATTTATCTCCACGACATTCCATATAAAACGATGTAGAAAGTAAGCTACTCCCCCAAAAATAAGAAGTATCAACTCGATTTTGATTAAAGACACCTGTTCCATAAGAGGGGTATGCGTTGAGCGATTCGCTGAAAAAATTGACCACCAGCTCGGATCTGGATATTGATGTGAAATCCCAATCCAGAGCAGAAAAAATAGCAAAACTAAAAACCAATAGATTTTCATCTAAACCACCTTTAAAATACTTTTATGTAAGATTCCAAAGTTTGTATTCCTCGGTCTATAAGAATGCGCCTTTAGTTGAAAAATGTTAAATAAATTACAATAGCGATTACTATTATAAGAAAAAGAATTCCTGTACCTTTCCACCCTAAATCCCCGATTAAATCTTGAAGGCCGCCACCATGCATAGCTGCCGGATTTCTCTTTAATTCTTGTTGCCTTAATCTTTCTCTTCTTGCTTCTGGAGTTTCTTGATCTTTATTCAATATAGATTCCTCCTACAAACAACACTTGTTTACGTTTTAACATAATTATCCAGTATAAAATTAATAATCTTTTCCACAAGTCATACAGCGATTATCTGTATCTTTTTCTCCATACATCCGAAGTTCTTTTTCTATGTTACAGACACGGCATTTTTCAAATCGTATTTGAGGCAATGTCCCAGCCTCTGCTAATGGGACCCATTGTTCTTCATATAATTTTTTTGTCATTCCATAGTCAATTAAAACAAGATACCCCTCTTCATTTAGCCCGTAATTTCCACTATCTTTAAAATCAAAGCCATCGAGTTCTTGATCGATGACTTCGATTGCGGTTTTTAAATCTTCCATTATTCTTGGGTCGTTCTCTAAATCAATATCGTAAGAGCAGTGATTGTGTAGAGGGAGTTGTTCATAAAAAGGCTGAACGACATATTTCTCACTCAAAAAAAGAATTGGCGCAATATGCTTCTCCAGCCCCTGCATTTCCAATGATTTGTACATTTGATCCTCATTTTTACTTTGGGCGTACCCGATTGGGTGTAAAAATGTTTTTATGACAATATCTTCGAAACGATAAACTTTTCTCGTTGAACCGATTCCTATCATGTCAGCTTGTTTAAGCAAACCTTCTATGTTTTCTACTACTTTAGAAATATTCAATTCTCCATCCCCGAATCATCTATGTATTTAGTTCCAGCTATTGCAACTACTGTTTTAAAAAATTAAGCGCTAATCCTTTAAAAAGAATAGCGCTTGAAAACTATAGTGGGATTTTTGTTCCTTGATGGAAATGCATTTTCCACTGTCCATTAACTAATTTCCAAATTGAGCTCCTTAGTGAATGCTGGTTGTTTAGCTCATTATAAATTCGATAAGTTGCTAGAACGATTTCATCAGACATTAAATGTATTTCAAAATCACTCATTGTCATTTTTACAATTCCAAGAGTCGCTGCGCTAATTTCCTCATCTTTGTACAATACTTTCCCTGAGCTTCCAAATTCAAAAAAATTGTCTGAAAGTAAGTTCGTAAGCTCCTCTTTTGATGTCCGAATTTCCGGTAACAACAATTTGTTTTCTAATTGAAATAAATGTCTTTCTAATATTGATTTATTCTCCACTTTCCAATCACCTTTTCTGTTCATGTTAATGTAAAAAGTATTATCCTAATCTGGTACAGGAATACTAGGTGATTGGCAACCATAAGAGTATGCTAGACAACTAAAACCAGACTTTTCAAGGATCGGTTTACTCATCGGACTGGCATCAACTGTCAGGAAAGAATACCCCTTCTCATAAGCTTTTTGTGCACGAACAGCCAAGAGTTTTGAATAATAACCATTGCCTCTGTATTGCGGAAGCGTTGAGCCTCCCCATAAGCTGGCAAAGGACGAATTATTCTCTAAGTACATCCAAGCAGCACTTACAAGCTGACCATCTACATAAATCCCATAAATATATAGCGAGTCCGGACTATTTTGCTTATCTCTCCATAGCCTTTCCCCAAGCTCTGTATGGGATTCATTCCAGATCGCCTCTTCTAGCACAATAACATCATGGATGCCCTGTTCATCCGTTATTTCCTTTACTGCATGCAGATCGTAATTTGTAAGAAAAGGATGACTTTCCGATAATTTCACGACCATGAGTGCTTCTTGATCATCAATCGTAAATCCCTCTTGTTTAAGTAATTCAGTCAAATTATCAGGTTTGTCATAGCTGTACACTTTCCATTCGAAACTTTGCTTAAGGTTCCCGAAAAAAGTTAGCTCCTTTCGAATTACTTCTCTTGCCGACCTTTCATTTACATTAGAAGCTAATATAAATCCGCTTTCGTTAAATTTTGAAATGTGCCGAACAACATGGTCGGTTTCTTCCCTTATAAATCCTGGTGTTACAGCTTCTTGGCGCAATTCTTTGTGAAAAAGTGAAATCCATTCGTTTTTGTCCATAGCCAGTTCCTTTCAACGCCTCAAATATTTATTACAAAAAATTGAAGCGTTTATAGATATAGTAAACTAATTATACATGTTTTTATTTAATCCTCATCAACTTCTTCTGCAATTTTATCGATTCTTTCTAACATTGGCGGATGTGTGTAGCGGAACCATTTCACAAGTGCTGGCGGGTTTACTTCACTAAGACCGGCTTTCGTCAACTGTTGAAACGATGAAATCGCTGCTTCAGGGTTTTCTACAAGCTCAATAGCAAATTCATCTGCACGAATTTCCTGATAACGTGAAATCGCATTGGACAATGGGCTAGAGAAGAAAAGTAAAAATGATGAGATTAACAAAAATAACGGCAATGAATTTAAATTGCCCATTTCTTTAATTTTCAGGATCGGTCCGTAACGACGAATCATCCAAGGCATGATTTTTGCGATCAGCCAAAGTCCAATGAGCGTCATAAATATATAAACCGCGATGTTAATATAAATATCCTTCAGCAAATAATGCCCCATCTCGTGCGCCATGATAAACAGGATTTCATCATGGGTTAACCGGTTTAATGTCGTATCCCACAGCACAATCCGGGAATTGTCGCCGATTCCTGTCACATAGGCATTTAAAGCATTCGTTTTCTCCGACATATTCACTTCAAACACATGGTCTGATGGAATGTCCGCCTGCTCAGCGAGAGATAGAATTTTCGTCTCTAATTCCTTGTCTGTTAAAGGCGAAAAATCATTGTAGATCGGATCGATGACGACAGGTTGAATAAACATTAGAAAGATTGAAAACGGTACAGTCAAAGCCCATGCATAGAGCCACCATTTTTTGGGGCTTTTTCTGATAAGCCAATAAAGAACTGCTATCATGATGACCGACATCCCAAACTCCAGCCAAAAATCAATTATATTTTCCCGCATCCATGAGGAGAAAATCTGCGTACTGATCCCATAGCTTTTGCTAAGCGTATAGCGGTAATAGTCCATCGGGAATTGGAGGATGAACAACAGCAAGGAAAGGTAGAACAGATACATTGTTGTTCTGAATATGGACCATTTAAATTGTTCTGAACTCCATTTCTCAAACAAACGTGAAATTCCCGTAATTAAAATAACGAAGTAAAGCAGCCATTCCAACGGCGTCGTGATAAAGAACAGGAAATTTCTTACTTTCGATAACTCCTCACTTAATAACAGCTCCTGTGTTGTAAGAAAAGTGCTTGGATCTGCTGCCGTTCCTTGAAGAGCGGCTGGAATCCCACTATTTTGTCCATGGAAAAAATACAAATACATTGCGACAACATACAGTCCAAATGCAAAAACAGCCAGTAAACCCCATTTTTTTGTCATTCCTTCTACACCTCAATTCATTCGTTACCATATCCTATTATTGAAATGTGGAAATCATTTCTATCGAGTTGGTCAATTTCAATTTTTGATGGTTCTATACATCTTGGAATCTTCATAAATTGACTCAATTTAAAATCGAATTAACAAGGAGCGCTTAATCATGTTGTTTGCTGTTCATTATTTGGAAAATAATACGCCTGTCCTAAGCCAGTGTTTGGAACGTATTCCTGAAGTAGATGAGGATTTAAAAATAAAAGGTCGTAAAGGAAAGGTTGTAAATGTTGTTCAAATCGAAGAGAGTAAATACCACGTCTATGTCGTCCTGGAAAAAGTAAATAAAAAACAAGCTTTATTAAAAGACGATAAAAAGAAAAGACGTTGATCTATGGGGAAATTGTAGGATTCAATAAAAATAAAAGTAAAAATATAACAGTTTTCTATATACCGCTCCCTCTGAAACTGCTATAATAACAGGTAAGAACATTGTTATATATGTTCCTTATCACGGTCTTGTAGCTCAGCTGGGAGAGCACCACCTCGACAAGGTGGGGGTCGCAAGTTCGAGACTTGTCGAGACCATTATTTCAAGTGCCTGTAAACGTTGGTATATCAGCGTTTACGGGCTTTTCATTTTTGAGAGACTTTCTCCCTTACGCCTGATTTTTTGGATTTGTCCGCAATTTGGCTACTACACTACATTGAATAAGTGAGCGTCATATTCGTCTGGTTTATGACCTTACGCAAAAGATGTTAACAAACGACGCGTTGGGAATGTTTCGTTCTATATTATTTTTACAGAATTAGGTAAATATGCTATATTTATAGGGATTTTATATAGAAAGGATTGATTAATATGAAACAGGTAACAAAGGTGATTGAAAAGTAGATATATCTTCTCTTTTCAAATCTCAAAGAAACGAAAATAATTGAAAAGAGGATAAGGAATGTACTCAAATAAAGAATTAACAATACGACCAGTAGTCGAGGAAGATTTATTTCGCTTGTGGGAACTCATTTATAAAGATGAAAAGCCCGAATGGAAAAAATGGGATGCCCCTTATTTCCCACATCATCCGAAGCCATATGAAGAATTTTTGTTATCAAAAGATGAATGGATTGGTGATGACGATAGCTTCTGGGTAATTGAAGTAAATGGAATAGTTCGTGGGATTATCTCTTATTATTGGGAGCATAAGCCCTCAAAATGGCTTGAAATAGGGATAGTATTACATGAAGCAGGCTCATGGGGAAAAGGCATAGGTACACGAGCATTAAAATTATGGATGAATCATCTCTTTACAACAATGCCATTAGTTCGTGTAGGTTTTACAACGTGGTCTGGAAACGAAAGAATGATTCATGTAGGAGAAAAACTTGGTATGCAGATGGAAGCACGCATTCGTAAAGTCCGCTATCATGAAGGTGTTTATTACGATTCAATTCGTATGGGTATTTTAAGAGAAGAATGGGAAAATGCTATGTTGCATACAGAATACATTAAAATCTAATTAAACCTTCCCAATGAAAGTTGGGGACACATTAAAAAGGCACGAACGTTTTAAAACAATGTTTATTGCCTTTTTGTATGAATCATTAGCTCGTGCTGCATTTTATACAGATGATGCAAACCATAGATGGAACGGTGTTTTGAGATTGTATATTTATATTTTGAATAAAGAATTATTGCAATTATGATTTATTTCTTTTCGTAGATTTATTTACAGGGAGGAATAAAAATGATTAAAAAAATATGGTGGACGCTTACAGTTTTTTGGATTGTCGTATTTGGCGGTCTAGCTACATTTATTTATATTAGAGAAGTAGATGCTACTGGTGTAGTCCAAACACCTGAATTAAAATGGTTTTCTCTAGCATTGTTAGGTGCTTTATTTATTTTCATTGCTATATACCATCTCATATTTTTATTTATTATTAATAAAAGAGCATCTATATAACCATACACATAAAGTAAAAAAACTTTCTCAAATCAAAGTTTGGGAATACAGAAGAAAGACGTGAATGTTGTTATATCAACATTCATGTCTTTTCTATTGAAATGAGGGTACTCTCTTCTAACATTCTCTTAAAAAATCTTATTCAACAATATGGCCCTTTAACGGGAAATCGCGATCTTCATAATGAATAATCGCGTTCGAATGTTAAACATTAATTTATCCACGGTTCATTAAATTAATAACTTCTACATGCAAATAAGCAATTTATAAAAAAAGAAGGTTCCACACATTGGAATACCTTCTGTAGTATAAGTTTTAAATTTTGTAACATTTTCCTCATTAAAGTAATTAATTCCAGATCCTTCTTTTATCTAGAATTTATTATCTATTTTTAGACAATATCAATTAATGCTTTAGTATGGCTTAATCCTTCACTTACCATATTTAAGAAATACTCTTTATTATCTGGATGGCAAGCAATTAGATACGGTTCATTGCTCATACCTGTAAATTCATTTCCTTGAAAGTCAATTACAATTCCTCCAGCTTCTTTTACCATAAGTACGCCAGAATACAAGTCATCGCCTTCAGAATTATAAATGATAATTCCGTCTATATCACCTTTAGCAAGCATACACCATTGCAGCGTTGGAGCCCAAAGCCTCATCATCCTTTTACAATTTACATCGATATATTGTCGTAGCTTAACAGCTTTATCTTCATTCTGAACTCTATGCCCCTGTATCCAAGCAATAATAAATTTTTTAGGATTATCTTTCTTTTTAATTTTTAATTCTACATCATTACAGAATGCACCATCGTTCAAACTAGATGTAAATAACCTATTAACCAAAGGTTCGTATATAACTCCAAGAACTGGCTCGTGTTTATACAAAAGCGTTATAGAAGAAGAAAATACCGGTAATCCAATAGCAAAATTATTAGTACCGTCTAATGGGTCTATTTGCCAATTCATAAATAATTGCCCATTTTAATACTAGAAAAAAACAGCAATTTGTATTCAGATTGCTTGTTGTTCTTTTTTAATAAATACTTTAAAATATCATTTTTCCACAATGGGATGTATGTTTTTCTTGATGCTAACCATTTCTGTAAAAATGCTACACTCAAAGAAACCTTCGATATGTTGATGTAATAACACTTCGAAGGTTTTGTTTCGTTTCTTAAGTATCATTAACATTTCTTGAAAGATAGTTATTCAACAATCTGGCCCTATAATTGAATTTAGCACTTTTCTTATTCAAGAAAAGCGCCGCCATTTAATTATATTCCATTTATAAAGGTGAAAAGGAGTTATCAGTAATTGCTACTTATTCTCTATAAAATGTATCCAACTAAGTGTAGTGTTTCCAAATAAATCCTCTTGGAGAAGTTACTTATTCTTATAATTTATGGCCTCTTTAAATTCTTCGCTAGCTCTGATATTGTAAAACATATTTCTACTTTTTATGTTCGCTATTGTTCCTGTTTTTGTATGGTCTATCCACAAATAATATTCACCATCGCTTAGTTTGATTTTATATTGCGGAACTATTTGGTTATCTACTTCACCAAATTCTCTAGCCTTTTTAAATGTTTTCTCTATAATTTTAATATTCTTCACATCAGATATTAATTGTAATGTATCTGGTTTTTCTTCTTCAAAATTAATTAATTCTTGAATTTCTATAGTGTTTATTGTTTCTCTAGTGCTGTCACAACCTACTAACCACATAGTACAAATAATTACAAATAAAATTGTCTTTATATTCATCTTACGTTCACCTCTTTTGTTATTTTAATTTTACCTATATACTATTCGGATTTATTGTATCAGTAAAAAATTCTATATTTCCCCATTAAGTCCTTCTTCAATAACTAAATGCTGTGTTAGTTGAACAAAAAAGCTAGCAAAGTATCGTTTAGTAACTCCCCTTAACAGATTGCTATTCCACAATATGGCCCTTTAAAGGAAAAACGCGATTTTCTCATTGAAGAATCGCCCCCGATCGTATTATTAGGTCAGCCAGAAATTATTTCTGGTTGACCATTTTTTATATCGATATAGGAAAACGGTAGCCGGGGTAGAACGTTCGCGACCGTGGGGCAAAGACCTCGTCCGCAAAAAAGTTCACCCCCTACTTGTAGAAACATGTTTGAGGCTGGTTGGGACAGTGATCTCGTATAACAAGCGAAGCTATGACACTACAAAGGGGATATAGGGGTTCTAACCCCCAAGACTTGGGCTTGCTACAATTAATGTTACAAAACCAGGGCTTGGGGACATCTTATCTTTATATATAGTAATGGCGCCCGCTCAAAAAAGCTGCGAATCGGTTGTAGATAAAAAAACTGATTTCACTAATCCTCTCAGAATAAGAAACTCATCACAATTAATTCACCCTTAGGCCCTTGACGGCGCACACCGTAATCCTTAAATCCACACTTCTTATAAAGATATTGTGCAGCTGTGTTTGCAACATTAACTGCAAGTACGATTTCATTAATATGAGGGAAATTCTTTTGTACATATGCGGGTAGTAACTGCAATGCATGCTTTGCATAGCCTTTCCCTTGTTCATTAACCGCTGTTGAAAAAGCACGTACTAAAATCGCATTACAATTATCCGAATATGGTGCTACTCCTTCCTGCTGATGTAAATCAAAATATGTCACAAGCTTTCCTTCAACTATCGCTAATATAGGTGTTCTGCTATTACTGGCCAATTTTACACATTCACGTGGGTGTCCTGTAAATTTTAGCTGGCTTTCAACTAATTGATATTCGTTAATTAAATTTTGGTATGATTGAATGAATGATTGTAATTTCAAGATTAACGCCTCCAGATAAGAACTTATGTTTCTAACGTATCTTTCCGTATTTAATATCGCAATATTTTTTGGAATTATGTGCCAAATAACGCTTTGGTGCGTTTCATATTTTTGATTCTACACACAAGTTAAGTTAGGATTACCCCAGAAAAAATGTTCCTCAACAATATGGCCCGATTTTTGAATAACGTGTTTATCAATAAGGGATTAAAAATAACGAAATAAAAAGAAGACCGTTGTCACACAATGGTCTTATACATATGTATTGTAGGGGTGGTGGGACACTACCGCCACTGTATCGGTTTATACCTTAAGGAATGCTGAACATTACATCTTGATTTGTTCAACAATACAGCCATTAGTATAATAAGGAGTCTAAAACCTTTTGTTTTAAATAAGAGTATTGGCCTTCATTAGTATCTGCATATGCTTCATCTCTATTAGAGGTAATGTCCATATATAAAATTCCTTCTCTAAATTGGGAAGCTGTGAAATCATATCTTTTGTTATTAATAAAATTATAAAAGTGCCACCCATCAGGTAGTTTAGTTTTTTTTATTTCACCGCCCAATAAATCATTTACAACCAATGCAGTAACTCCACACTGCCCCGCCGAGGGAGTATCTCTGCTCCATTTTGTACTTGATTCTACCGACCAAGATTTAGACAAAGCATTCGCCATTCGAGCTATTTCCATATTAATTCTCCCTCCCTTTCATAAAACACCCATTTCCCTTCCATTACCGTAAATGTTAAATCACATTTTGAAGCCAGTGCCTACTGGTTAATCTTAAGATAATCTTCTTGAAGAATTCCCCATACAGCACAGTCCTTTATATTGATATTTTAAATTACGTATCATATGTTTAATAATTCCTTCTTGTACCATCCCTACAATAGAATAACTTACCTTACAATTTCCAGTGGAATTGTCAAAATTATATAAGTCGATTTCTCCAATTAGTTCATCACTTGATTTCAATTCAATTCCCAATTACAAAATTCCTTGGTTTTATCACCATCACTAGAATATACTTAAAAGTTCATCAAAACTTTCAATTTCATTATCATATTGACTTACTTGCCCAAATCCGTATTTAGCAAATATAAAAGGAATTTTAGCAAATCTGGCTGCATTTAAATCACCTTCCGTGTCACCTACATACACTGGATTTAATAAGTTGTTTCTATCAATCACTAATTTAATATTTTCACCTTTTGACAGGGCTGTTCTTCCATGACTTTCAAAATCCATAAAATACTTTTCAAGTTTATGATATTTGTAAAATGATTCTATGTAGCCATCTTGGCAGTTACTAACAATATATAGTTTATATTTTTGAGAAAGCTCTTTTAGGACATTTTCTACATTTGGATAGAGGACTCCGCCGTGTTTTTCTAAGAAAGATTGTTCTAATTCGCAACAAACTTTTACTAGTTGTTGCCGCTCCGTATAACTTAAAGCGGGAAAGAATTTTCTACTTATTTCATTCATCTGTAATCCCATTGTACCTTCAAAGTCTTTCCTAGTTAATTGACTTATTATTTGGTTATTGTTTCTTATAACGCTGTTCCAAGCATTGAGTACTGTGTCAATTGGATCCCAGAGAGTGCCATCTAGATCAAAAATTACACTATCCAATTAAATTTCACTTCCCTCTAAACTAGTTTAAAAACTAACTTTGCTACATCCTAATATTACCATTTTAAAATCGATTTATATAGTTGCTTTTTAAATGACTTATTTTGATAATTGGTATTGAAAAATTTAGCAAATCACTTTTGATACATACGTTATTCAACAATCTGGCCCGTTTGTTGAAAAAAGCAAAGATCAAATTTAAGTACTTATATCCTTGTTCAAAAATATGATTTGACAGAACTGATTATATTTGAACCTTGAGTTACATTAAAAGCCACCTGATTTTAAATTAGTAATAGCTTATACAGAAACCCCTACCTATCCAGACAAAAAGTTGTAGCAGCGCTAGACACAGCTTAAAAAGCTTCTTTTCCACTAAAAAAGGCTATGGTACGTTTTTTGAATTTGTACCATAACCTTTTACTATTTATTTAATAGGGATTTTCACAATCGCTCTTGTCTCTTTTTCATTTATTGTATCAAACGTAATCGTTCCATTGTATTTATTAATTGTTTCTTTAACAATAAACAAACCTTGTCCTCTAACTCTTCCTTTCTCTACTTTTTTCGTAGAGAAGCCTTGTTTATAAATTTGATTTATGTCAGGTTGCTTTCGCCCAGCATTCGTAATGGAAAACGTATAATATAACTCGTCTGCTTTACAGCTAACTGTAATTTTACGTAGTTCCTCTGGCAACTCCATTGTCGCTTCTATCGCATTATCAATTATGTTCGATAATATATTGATTAAGTCAATTGTTTTTATGTTATCAAATGGATTATCATCAACGGTTATCTGTATATCAATTTGTTGATTTTGACAAGTTAGTTTTTTTGTTTGCAGTAATATCGCTAAACCTGGGTGATCAAGATTCAATTTAATGGATTCAATTGTCTGTATGTCTTTAGACAAAGAATCGACATACTTTGTCGCTTGATCTACCTCACCTATATGCAGAAAGCCATGTAAAACCTGGATATGGTTAATATAATCGTGCCTTAATGATGAGACAGAAGCAATTAACGTTTTAATTTCCTTTTGATATGTATCCTCCGTAGTTCCAACTTCTTTTTGATACCACTTTTGTAAAAGTAAGAAAGAAATAATAACAATAATAACAAAAAGTCCACTGAGTACTAATATAAAAATATTACTATTAATAACTGTTTCTGTAATCCCGTCAAGCGTCTCCGTACTAATATCAATGCCAAGGTAGCTAATGATTTCCCCATTTTCATTCATAACAGGTGTACCAACCGTTATATAATGATGATCATATTTCGTATCTTCTAGGATCCCTGTTACAAATTGCCTTCCTTCCTCATACGCTAATTTTACTTGGGCTTCCGGTACAGTACAAACTTCACCTATTAGAAATTCATTTGGATTATCCTTGTTTTCAGGATAACCTACAATTAATGCTTTCGATGTAGTAGGATTATCTATTTCCAGAGTATAGACGTATAATACACCTAGTTTTTCTCGGGCATCATTCAAATAATGCCGTATTGTCCAATAATCTTCATCACGATTCCGTTCTTTTAAAAATCGCTCATACGTTTCCAGATCAATCGCCTTTGCAATGGATTTGGCAGCTTCAAGATTTTGGTTAGCAATCGCCTCTTCCACTGTATCTTCAATCTTTATATAGGAAGTATACATACTTATTCCAATAAAGAATATGACTAATATTATAGATAACACTATTATTAGCTTTAATTTAAAACGTTTCATATCAAAATAATCTTCCTTACTATTAAATACAATATTTTGCTGTAAATTAAACAATTAAATTATTTTCCTGAAATTGAAATAGCCCTTCCCACCGACTGTTGAAATAAGGGCTATTTCATTTAATTTCTTTATTCTTTGTACCAATAAAAAACACTTCAATACCATTAAGTCCTTACCTTTCAATTAGTAATCTGTTATAAAATCTATAATTATTACTATTAATTCGATATAAAGGAACAAAAAACAGTATAAACGTTCTAAATGCTTTTGTCCAAAAAACTTTAATATTACCAGGAATGCAATTATTTACTTTTTTCACAAAGTTACTCCATTTTTTATAGAATCCTGCTATTTATATCCTCAAACATGGTTGGTAACCTTTCATAAATAAAAATCTACAACAATAGCGGTATATACTGGCTATAAGAAAATCCAAACAAAAAAATCCTAATTTCTCGGTTAATAACTGAGAAATTAGACTTTAGTTACTTCATAATGGAAAATCAAGTGTGTTGTTTTAAATGAGATAGACCATATAATTCAAGAGTATTGCTCAACTATTCCATTTCTTCTTGCTGAATATAATATTCTATCGCTTGATCAAACCATTTTTGTTCATCTTCCGTAAAAGGAGAAGGTGTCATATTTTCAAGTTCTTGAATATCAAGTTCTCCTTCTATATTCGTATCAGCGAGTTTTTGCATCAAATCCTCACCAAGAAATGAAAAAAATTCTTCTACATAGTTCTTAATCATTCGTTGTACTTTCGGGTCTTCTACGGGTTTACCATATAATTGTTTCACCTCTTTAGACACTTGAATAAACGTTTTATCTAAAGAGATTTTATCTTCCTCCGATTTCTTTTCTAACTCTTCCGCGATATCCGTTAACATATGGCGATCCATCCATTCTTCTTGTATATGTTGAATACGCATACCGTGAATAAGGTTTAGTATTAAGTTACTATCCACTGATCCCTCTTCCTCAATTAACCTAATTACTCTATTAATAGATTTCATTGACTGTTCGATTTGTTTTTTCTTTTTTTCTAAAGCTTGAAAATGGAGGGACAAGCTTTCGTTTAAATCAACGGTAAAGCTTGTTTTATTTAATAAATTTTTTATTTCATCCAGACTATATTCTAGGAATTTTAAACTTAGAATTTTTTGTAATATTATAATATCTTGATAATTGTAAATGCGATGCCCTGAAGAAGGATGCTTTTCTGGTCGTAATAAACCAATTTCATCATAGTAATGTAAAGTAGGAATAGGTACTCCTGTTTTTTCCGAAAACTCCCCAACAGAAAACTTGTTATTGTTATTCATCAAAATTCCCCCCAACAAAAGTATAAGTTCATTATAAATCCTCAAGTAACTTGAGGTTCAATGGATAAATTTGAAATTGAAATATTACTTTCTTCCCAAAATTTTGTTCACTAATTTTACGCTCCAATAAATAAAGCACTTTCCTTATTCAAGGATAGCGCCTATGAATTGAAGAAGTTATTTAATTAGAAATCTTTATGCCATTCTTCATCTAAAATGACACCTTTTTTAATGATAAGGTATTATTAGGGCTGATACCTATTTGAAGGGAGAATTAAACGATGTTTTCAATTGATAAATATATTGTTTCAATACAGACTAATTTAGAAAAACATACAACTACATTAGTTAAAGAACTGGAAAAAATTATTTCTTACAAATTTGATGATGCTGTTGATTTGGTAGATTTTTCTGTATTTACAGATCCTACAAGATTTGAACTATCTATTATGATGTTTTCGATGGATAGGAATGCAAATGAAGTATTTGGTGAAAACCTTACAGATAAAATTTTTGCAGGAAGTGTTGAGGTTCTTGGAGTCACGTCATATTATCAGTTGCAAGACAATCAACAAGATACTTTTTGGGATTTCTATGATCAAAATGATGAAGATTTGGCTATTGAGGAACAACAATTATTTACGGAGTGGTTTATTGGATGCTGGGAGAAAGTAGGTGGAAAAGAATTTAACTTACCTGTTTATATTGGGTTCCATGACGAAACATCTTCATATGACTTGCAGAATGCAAAGTTTATAGAGGATGAGGAAAAATGGATTTAGGAATCACTATACATAGCACTTATTTAAGAAAAGCGCCCGATTGTTTATTAGGGTGGCATCATATTTAACCATTTATATTCTTAAATACCCCCCACTTTGATGACTGTAACTGAATAAAGCACAATTCAAGAATTGTGCCTTATTGGGGAAGATATTTTTCAATTAAAGCCACTAATTGAAGTATACAGGTTTAAACAAAACCTAAGGTATGTTATTACAGCACTCCTTGAGTTATTGTAATGCCTCAAAATTTCACTTTGGGGTGTTATTTTTTATGTATGAATATTAAATCATAAATTATATACCTTGATTATTACGCAACTCTATAATAGTTCCTTCTGGTGCTATTAATTTACAGAGTTCACCATTTTCAACATGGTAAATTATCTCTTCATTTTTCTTAATAAAATTTAAGTTCATGCTTTGTAATCGGTCAACTTCTAAAGATAGGTTTTCAACCCAAATGCAAAAATGAACAAGACCTTCACTATTTAAATTAACTTTAGTCAATGTTCCCCCTTGTTTACTTGTTTGTAATTCAATATAAAAATCACCTAATCTTAACCACGAATTATAATCACGCCCCTGAAAATTAGGGGATTCTTGAACAACTTCAAATCCTAAAGCCTTTGTATAAAATTCGATTGTTTCAAAATACGAATTTGTCTGTATACATAAATGATGCACGTAGCTATTCCTCATTAGATTCCAATCCCTCTATTCCCATAAATTTCAACAAGTCAATTTTTCCTTTTAGTTTAATCTAACCTATAATATTTTTCCACATTTATCCTAGCGCTAAAACAGCAATTGAAACCTACTACATTTAATTTACATTAACAAATAGTAAAACCCGTTCAGAGCATTTGAACGGGTTTTAAAAGTTTACATTTGGTAACCTGCTGTTCATAAGCAGCCAAATTCAGCCCCCATTTAATTAAATGGGGATGATTGGCGTCAGTTGGGTACCTTGCATAAAAAGAAAGTTATTCAATAATATGGCCCTTTAACGGAATAACGCGATCTTCTTATTGAAGAATCGCGCCGGATTGTTGTATAAGGATGACATAGAACTAATTTATTTACTATGTTATGCAAAAAGATGTTACCAAACGACGTTAGAGAGTATTTTTTCAAACCAAATGACAATGATAGGTTTCTTTTTGACTATTATCATTGTCATTATGACTTTTATCATTTACAATTAATTTGAGGTGATGAAATGAAAAACAGATTAAAGGAGTTGCGTGCTAGAGAAAGTATGAATCAAACTGATTTAGCTAAAAAGGCAAAGGTCTCTCGCCAAACAATTAGTCTGATTGAAAGAAATGAATATATGCCTTCTTTGTTAATCGCCACAAAAATCGCTTATGTATTTAATGAACCCATTGAACAAATTTTTATTTTTGAGAAGGAGGAATTAGAATGATCTTGTTAACATCTGCATTAATTATTACTATTTACAGCCTACAACAATTGTGGGTATCCCATTCCGTTATTTCTACAACTGAAACGCTTTTATTTCTTTGCAATATTAGTAGCGGATTTTTATTAGTTTTTGCAGCTACCTATAATATCAAAATATCACGTGCTTTGAGCTATCCATCTACCGACAATGAAGACACTTTTTTTGATTCTCTTGAACGAAAATATTATCGAATCCCAAACTCAATCATAACAGCACTGGTCATTGCTTTTATAGCAACTGTTATAGGCTTTATTTTTTTACGAGACGGACATCCGCAACTTGTATTAACTTCATTAATTATTGGTGTTGTTTCATTATTGTTCTCCATGTCAGATTCAAAAATGGCATCTATAATTTTCCCGAATTATTCGCCGCCTGTACCAAATACAAAGGAGCCTATTTTAGATTCCTTAAATATGTACGATGACGGTCAAAAATATGTATTATTAAAATCGTTATATAAATTATATTTCCTTATCATATTTCTACTCGTCTTACTTATTTTCGGACTCATGTATTACTCTATTTTATCCGATAATAACCAAACTGTAAGTATTATTGGAATCGGTGTGATTTTATTGATCAGCTTAACGATCTTTACAAGTAGTTTGAAACCCCAGAAAACCATTAAAAAATAAAGAATCAGATTGAAAGATTATTAAATTGTTACAATATAAAAGATTATTGACATAAGAAAAATCGGTAAATGCTGTTACAACAACGTTTACCGATTTTCTAACACTTCTCCTTAAAAATGTTGCTCCACAATCTGGCCCTATAACGGAAAACGCGATCTTCATATTGAAGAATTGCGCCCGATTGTGGAATATCGTTTTTTCGAATTTTGTATTCTCATAAAACATTCACAAAGCGTGTTTTAGATTTTCTCCTTTTCCGGAAGGACATATCAATCTCAAAAATTCAGTATTCTTAGGTTTTCTATCAGTAACGGGGTTAATACTTTACCCTTAGAATTAAGTAACACGCGTGTTTCTATAGTCTCGCTAATATAAAAATGTATTGACTGATCATTTTTAAGTGGAATATTAAGTTGATTGGTATCTTCTTTAATACAGTAGAACACATTTTTTAACCATTCGAAGTCTCGACTTGTAAACGGGCCGAAAAATTGGACTGATTTTATTCCATCTATACCATTAACTTTACTATTTGGTACCATTCGCTTACGCATTTTCTCTTCAATTTGTGGAGTATCGACTTGCTGAAAACCTAATTGAAATGGTAATTCGTCAAAATACGGGAGATATGCATTTTGCCACTTAGCAGAAAAATTAATTAGTTTAAAGAAAAAAGGAAAACTTATTCTTTCAGGATTTGATATGCCAAATCTTTTCAATAACTCCGTAGTTTTTTCAATATTATTTGTTTTGAGAAATAGTCCAATGACACCTCTGTGACCATAATTATACTTATCAACCCAGTCTTTGATCCAGCCACCGCCATCTTTCGATTTAATATAGATAAACTCGAAATATTCATCTCCTATCCATAAATTAGAGGCTTTGAATCCTTTATTTCCTTTTCCTTTTGCTGGTATATAAGGTAATCCTAACCGATTAACTTCCTCAATAAATTGAATATTTTTTTGATATTTCTCATCGACATTTACCACAATATGGTCGATAGAAAATGGGTTTATTTTAGAAACCTGTTCCATATAGTTCCTCCTTATATAGTCAACATTGAATATATTGTTAAAAATAAAACCGATTTAATCGGAGTTATTTTCTTTTTTTATTACACCAATAACACTTTCAATCAACTGACTCTGCAATTCAATTGTTTTTATCATGTGATTGATCACAATTGAGGATAGTTCAGATAACTCGCCGTTAGTCGCAATTTCTTTCTGTTTCTTTCCAGCAATAATTTCTTTTTTTTCTTTGTTTAAAGCGCTCATATTGTTCTGAAGTATAGAAATCGCAGACTGATGATCTAATTGATACGCAAAACCAATCCCTGAATATAAATCGCCATTGTAAAGAACGGGTGAGTATAGGGCATCTTTTATAAGTGATTGTTGATAATCTTTACCCTTTTGGGTAATTTTGAATTCAGAACGTTGCCGATTGCCTGTCATTTCAATGCTTGAAATGATGATATATCCTTCCTTTTCCAATTTCTTGATTGCATTATAAATCGAACCAGGTAATACACCACTCCACCGTTTGGCATCAGTATTTTCAAGTATTTGTTTCATCTCATAACCTGACATGGGGCGTCGATTTAACAGCTCTAGTACCAATAACTTAATCATTTTATCGCTCCTATATTCAACGTTGAATATATTATCATATAAGATCACTGAAAATGTCAACATCCCCAATCTTTTACATTATGAAAGAACCATTATAAGAATCATTCTTATTTATTCATTAGTAAATCAGTGCTGCTTTATTGGATATTTAGTAGTTCAAAAAATGTTGGACTGTTTCAAACTTCTGTTAATATTCACACAAATAATCCGTTTAAATAAAATTGTTATTCCACAATATAGCCCTTTAACGGAATAACGGGATATTCTTATTGAAGAATTGCGCCCGTTTGTTGAATAACTGACAATTTAGTACAGTTACTTCATCCATAACTTATTTCCTCTCCTATTTATGCATAATAAGATTAGAGTGTATAACTATATAATAGGATTTTCCAAAGAAATCTCCATCTCGATAGTTTAGTCCAGCTGTACCAGACTCGCATATTTTTAAAGTAAAAAGAACGGCAATCCCTTACATTTAACGACACCGTTCTTTTAAGGTATATTTAATGAGAAAGAGGTACCATGTTAAAATCAATTATAAAAAATTATCCCATTTTGTTGAGGTGAAAGAATGGAGAAGATCAAGTTTTCCAATATGGGTTTTAAAGTAACATACCGTTCCGAAGAAATAATTTTTTTACCGAGGGAATATCGATTATTTAAATTTTTATATCAAAATCCTTACCGAATTTTTTCAAGGGAAGAACTCTTAGACGCTGTTTGGCCAATGGAAGATCCAGTCGATAGAACTGTAGATGATCATATTTATAGAGTTAGAAAAAAAATTGAATACCTTTCATCTGTTGTTGAAATTGAAACAATCAGAGGTCAAGGATACCTTCTGTCATTGAAAGAGGTACATGAAAGTCCACTATTAAAGGATAACGAGGTATCCACACAAGTTAAAAACCTTTTTCACAAATATCATCGCTACGGACAGGGAGATGCCCTAAAACTTTTAGAAGAAAATCAGAATGTATTCGGCTTCCACATCGATTTACCGAACCTCCTTTATCTCCAATTCATGAAAGGAGATTTCAGCTGGTTCCTTGAGGCACAGGAAATTACTTTTTGGGAAAAATGCTTTTATTTATTACATATCTATTCATTTATTGAATTAGATAAGATGAAATGCCTAGATTACTTTACGTGTGCTTTATCTGCTGAAGAAATACCTGAATATCAACGCTTAGAAATGAAATTGTTAAGTCGTCTATCATTATTAATTTACACAAAACAGCTCGATGAAGCAGCTACCCTTCTTCATCAATCTAAAAAAGAGATTGATGAAAAAAAAATCGAAGGATTCATACCGTTGATCTTTATTTCAGAACTATGTCTTGCCTTACTTCAAAAGGACCTTCAAAAGGTAGAGGTAAGGATGGAAGAAACGAAAAAATACCTCGTAAATTATCCTTATCTAAGAGAAATTGCGAATTTTTCAATTGTTAAAGGTATTTATTGCCTTCTTAAAAATAATGAATCCAAAGCTGAAGATTATTTTGATAAAGGATTTCAACTACTCCAGGAGGCTAAATTCATACCTGGGGTGTTAATGAATATAAATATGATTCTGTTTTACTTAGACGAGTTTGGATTGCACGGAAGACTACAAACTTACTATCGTGAATTAAAGAAAAAGTATCTACAAGAGTACAAATTAAATGAATTACATAGCAAAATCGAACTTCAGTTAAAATATCACTTAAAATAATTGCTCCAAATTTTTTTATTTCCGTTCCTCTGATAGTCCTCTGATAATTTCTCGTTATGCTCATTATTAAAGACACTATCGTAGGAGGATTATTTATGAACAAAGAAATATCAATATGGCGCAATGGCAACTTTATTAAATTCTTTTCTGCTAACACTTTAGCCAACTTAGGAAACTGGTTTGATTTTGTTGGGGTACTTATCTTATTCAGGTATACATGGAAGGCTGACCCGATGCTGATTGCTCTGATCCCTATCATGTATGCCATTCCTAGTATACTTTTAGGACAATTTGCGGGCGTATTTGCCGACCGAAGAAATAAGAGAAAAATCCTTATCTATTCTAACTGGTTTCGTGCAGTATTAACTTTGTTGCTTGTCTTTACACCTACGCCCTGGCTTGCTTTGCCAATCCTGTTTTTACGAAACACTGCGGGAGTGATAAGCCTTCCTGCACAGCAGGGATTGATGAGAAATATTGTTGAAGAAAAAAACATCATGCAAGCAATTACTATTAATGGTAGTCTGTTTCAATTGGTTAAGGTGATTGGCCCGTTATTGGGAGGTTCAGTGGCTGGAATATTTTCTCCGAATGTTTCCGTTGCAATAAATGCTATAGCTTTCACTATATCTGGAATACTCCTTACACGAATCAAGGTACAAGAAATCGAAACAAGTGTAGAAATAGAAGCTACACAATCAGGGTTTCTAGGTTCTTGGAAGGAAGGTTGGCAGATTGTTTTAAATAGCAAAATTCTTTTGGCAAGTATCATATTTGGGATTTTTAGCGTCCTCACAATACAAATGATTGACGCACAGATTGTAACTTTGTTCAGTGAAGTGTTCCCTAGCAAACCTGAATTTACAGGCTGGGCAATTTCAGCTATTGGCATCGGATCGCTCTTTGTGGTCATACTTCTAAACAAACTTAAAAAAATCTCTAAATTTGGTTGGTTTTTCGGTACCGGAAGCCTTCTAATCGGTGTCATGACTTTAGGTTTTGGGTTCCTATCGGACTTCAATTTCATAGTACTTGCAATCTTTCTTTCTATTATTGGCGGGATTGGAAATGGGTTAACTTTTACTGCCGTAAATTACATTATTCAAACTGAACCACCCAAGGAAGCTATAGGAAGGGTTACCGGTATAATAGATTCCTTAATGAGTATCCTTTTTATTGCCGGACCGCTTCTCGGCGGGCTATTAATAACACAATATGGAGTACTAACCGCCTTTAAAACAATCGGTCTGGCACTTTCCATTATTGGTATAGCTGGTATATTTCTGCAAAATCTCATTTGGAAGCAAAACAAACCTGCAAAAGTACAAATTGAAGTTAAAATTAAAGAGGGAAATGAATCGTTTTGAAGTGTAGGAATGTTTTTAATAAAATGACCTGTACCGGGTGCAAACACAATTTAGACAATCAACTATTTTACTAACTCCAACCAAGCGACAGCTTCACAATGTTTAGAGTATATAAACACATTTAGTTAATTATATAGATCTGGCTCCTATTAAGCGTGGTTTTAGGAGTTATTTAATTATTGAAAGGTACCTTTCATAAAAGAACGTTATTCAATAATATGGCCCTTTAACGGAAAAACGCGATCTTCTTATTGAAGAATCGCGCCCGATTGTTGAACAATGAATGATCTTAATTTTATGCGTTCACAAGGTTAAGAATAACATTATTCCCTAACAACGCTTTGGGAATCATTAAAGGAATTTATTGGCATTTTCTAGAAATATAATTATATCGATTTAGAAGGTGTCTTATACTTTAATGACGTAATTTAGTGGAATAAGCCGTCTTTAAAAACACAAAGGAGGCATGTATGAAAAAGGTATTAATTTCTTTATTAGCCGTAGCTGTGTTAGTAGGTGGACTGTATTTTGCATCTAACTCTGAACCACCTAAACCAGTCATAACAATAGAAAATAAGACTGTAAAAGTGGCACAAGGTTCTTATTGTTGGAACGGGCTTATTAACGCACAATGTGTTGATAAGATTTCTCCACCTGATCTGATTAAACATCACGAAATTAAAACCGTTGTTGTATCACCTGGAGCTGAATTAAAAATAAAATTTAATCGTAAACCACTAGAGAATACGTTAAACGCATCTATATGGTTCAGTAACAATGAAGTAGAAAATGCTCCATTAAATGAAAATGTATTATCAGTTCCAAAAGAAAAAGGTGTTTATATTTATAGTATTTCTGCATATTGGGAAAAGGGAAGTTCAAGTTATGTCTTTATAATTGAAGTTAAGTAAGTTTTTCACTTAAATGTACTTTAGTGAAAAAGTATTTACAATGTATACATAAATAAATCTAATAACGTTTCCAAATCAAAGTTTGGGAGTGCAAAAAGGGACAAGCGTTGATGTGACAGCGCTTGTCTCTTTTTTAGAGTAACTTTGTTTATACAAATTTTTATACTTCCCTATTGCTGAAAATGGTACAATTCGTCTTCAAGAATTGCGCGCGATTGTTGAAGAGCATATTTTGTTTCCCAAACCTCTCACTCGGAGACACCTCCCTAATATATATAGCAAGGTACAAAGCTATGCTGCTACTCTTTAGATCAATGTTTGCTTTACACGTTTTCGTACAAACATCACAATGACAATAGCCATTGTTAATTCCGCAAATGGCATCGTTAGCCAAATCCCATTCACGCCAAATACTTTTGGTAAGACAAACAAATAAATTAAAAATACTATATAGCTTCGCATCACAATAATAACAGTTGCTGACCATACTTTACCAACCGATTGGAAATACGTCATGTAGACGAAACTTATCCCAATAAATAAGTAACCAATAAAGAATAGACGAATTCCTTCAACCGCTAGTTGAACAATCGCTGGATCATCCACCCCGAATAATTGAACAAGCTGCGGTGCAAGTAAATAGCCGATGACAAATAGTGTGACACCTAAAATCAATGCTGTTTTTTCCGCTAAAGCAAGTGTCTCCTTTAGCTGTGCCTTCTTTTTCGAGCCGTGATAATAGCTTACCATCGGTTGCATGGCCGTCTCAATGCCAAAGAACGCTAAAAACATGAAGCCGTGTAAATAGTTGATAACCGAAAAGGCTGTAACTCCTTCTGTTCCAAGTGCCGCAACAACGCTTAAATTGTAGCCAACAACTAACACAAAGGCACCCGATTCAGCTAATAAACTTGGAAAGCCAATCGCAAGAATACGTCGACCAAGTGGCAATGACCAGTTGAATCGCCATTTATTAAGTACCACTTTTTTGTTGAAGAAGTGAGGTACGAATACGAGTACCCCGACAACTCCACCAAGAATTGTTGCAAGTGCCGCTCCGTAAACACCCATGTTTAGTACAAAAATGAATACATAATTTAGTATTACATTGACAACAGATGTTAGCCCAAGCGACACCATGCCAAGCATTGGACGTCCATCATTTCGGATGAAAATGCTAAGGAGTTGCTGTAACCCGAGCACCCATCCAAGCGCAAATAATACACCTAAATAGTCCGTCGTCGATGCAAGTGTTTCCTCATTTGCTCCAAGCCAACCTGCCACTGTTTGTAAATTTAAGTAACCTACAATACTAATAGCGCCTAAAATAGCAGTGAAAATAGCCAGCGATAGCGTAAAGCTGCTTCTTGCTTCATCAGCCATATCTTCACCCATTGCCATTGAAAAATTCGTTGCGCCGCCAATACCGATCCATAGACTAATTGCTAAAATAATCGTGAAAATTGGTGCCGCTAAGTTCACACCTGCTAGCCCCACTTCTCCTACACCATGCCCAACAAAAATGCCATCGAGTAGCAGGTTGATAGACATAAGTAGCATACCGAACACTGCTGGAAAGAAGAAATGGAAAAATAGCTTTTTCACCGGTTTATTCATTAAATCTTGCTGTAAAGTTTCCATAACTCTGATGTCCTCTTTCTATTAGTAGACTATTTTTCCCAGCTTACATCAATTCCTACATCAAATAATGCATAATTGTCTGCATTGTCTAGTTCAAGTGATTCTAAAAGATTTGCACTATGATATACTTTCTCCGCTCGGTCTTTACGTACCTCCTGGAATTGGGCAAAGGCTTGCACATAGTCATTATCACGTAAAAGCTTAGCTAACACCATTGCATCCTCTAATCCAAGTGTTGTACCCATTCCTGCGTTTGGATCTGCTGTATGCAGGGCATCTCCTATTAATACGGCACGCCCTTCTGAATACTGCTGCATTAGTTCAATGCGGAATAATGACTTCGCAATTAAATGATCCGTACTTTCCACTAGCTGCTGAATCGGCATTTCCCAACCTGCGAAACGCTCACCAAGCTCTTTACGAAGCTGTTCGATTGGCTTTTCATCAAACGCTGCCACTGACGGCTGCTCCGGCTCCGTAGTAATAATCGACCAAGAAATTGCCTCGTCTGTTGGATGATGTTTTGCTACGAAAAAGTTAAAGTTCTCATGGAAATACATGAGCGCTGCATCCTGGGCAAAGTACTGCTTAAGTTCGCCTAGTTTGTCATTTTCCACAATCGCATACACACCTGTTTTCCCTAAATAGCGCAACTCTTTTTCTGGGAAGAGCTGCTGGCGAGTTTTAGAACGTACACCATCTGCTCCGATTAAAATAGAGCCAATCGCTTCTGTACCATCCTCGAATTCAACAACAACCTGTTTAGTGTCCTGTGTTAACTGCTTTAATCGCTTATTAAACTGAACGTCGATCCCTTGTTTTTGTACTTCTTTATATAAAATCTCAATTAAATGGTAACGTGTAATATTCACAAATACCGGCATATCTGCAAGCTCGCCCTCTAGCTCTTCTTCCATTTCACCTAATACCGAGTTGTTGTCTTTATCGAGCACAGCGAAATCCGTTAATGCATGACTATTGTTCATGAGCTCCTCTCCTAAACCTAGTAACTCCATCATCGCAATGCCGCTTGGGTGCATGACGAAGTGACCTCCCACCTTTCCATATATTTTTGCTTGCTCATACACGACACTTTCAATATTTGCTTTTTTCAAAAATAACGACATTGCCAACCCTGCAACGCCTCCACCAATAATGATTACTTTTTCATTCATTTCAATCGCTCCCTTCGAAAAAAACAATAACATTATTCGGACGAACGGTCAATTAAAATGAATGAATATCATTACTTACTAAATTTGATAAAAAATTAACAAACCTTTGTCCGATTAATTCGCGTTATAAAATAGAATACGCTATGATAGAGATTAAAAAGGCAGGAGAGATAATGAGTAGACCTATTGGAGTAAATAGTGAGGATACGAAGCAATTCATTGTTGATATAGCAACAAAATGCTTCGAGCAAAAAGGCTATAGTGCCACATCAATGGCCGATATTAAAAATGAAACAAATATGAGTAAAGGCACAATCTATTACCATTTTAAAAATAAAGAGGAATTATATTTATATTGTATTCAACAAGTTTCCAATGAATTTCTTCATAATTGGACTATGATGTCTAAAACTGAACATTCAGCTGAAAAGAAGCTTTATATTTGGGCAAATTTAAATAATTTAGTTGTGCAAAAACCAATTATGAACACATTGCATGAATATTTTGTGGCAACAAATAAAAATAACTATGACGCCGTTATAAAATTGTACGAGCCTGAATTTCAAATAGTGAAAGATATTTTGGTTGAAGGTATTGAGAGTGGTGAATTTAAAAATGATTTACAGGTAGATGATATTACAGTACTTTTATTTAATTTTATGACTTCCCTTGACCATCTCGATTTATTCGACTACAGCACCCCACAGAAGCAAAAAAAAATTTATAGATTAGCAATCGATCTAGTATTACCGGGCCTGAAAAAGTAAGCATACTTAAAATTAATAGTAATGACTTCAATTCAAATGAATAACGGGAAAGATAAAAAGTAAATGCTATAATACAAATTTTACTTATTCTTAATATCAAACTTATTGGTGTATTGTTATTTCTAAAGATAAATAAAGCGCCAGAAATTTATATTACATTGACCACACCTAAACAAAAATAAAAAAGACAGAGCATAAAAAGCCATTTTACTCGGTTTCTCTGCGAATAGTTTGGAATTTGAATACAGCCATGATTTCTGCAATAATTGCAACTACAACACCGCTGCCAGTCGCAGTTAAGATAAAAGACTTAAGCCCGGTTGGTTACCAAACTTAAGTCTTTTAATTTTACATGATTGCATTTTTTAACTTTTAGTCAAATCAAGGAATAGTTTATAACTATTCCTTTTGAATGTATAGGTGTTCTTTTAAATCATTAATACGGGTCTGCTTCATGGCTTTTCTTCACTGCATCTTTTGTTGCCTCATTCGCAGCGATCGTACCCTGACCATATTTAGAAATCCCTGACTCTCTGCCCGGTAATTTACCTTCCTGAGCCATCTTTTCAATTTCTTTCATTTTCTTTTCAGTCGCTTCCTTCACACGGCGGCCGTAATCTTCATCAGCCTGTGTAAAGTGATTAAACATCGCTTCCTGAATACGCTTGTCACAGATTGCCAAAGCATCCGATAAGTTATTTATAAGCTCATCACGTTCCCAGTCTTCAAAACTGCGGTACGTTTCACCTGCTTGGCCATAGTTATTCGGGCGATCAATAGGCTCACTCATTAATGCCGCATTATAAGACGGTTGATGTGGTGGATATGCTTTATCCCCTGCATCACGGTAGCCCCCAATCATTGACGGTTCATAATTGATATGTGGGCTTTCGCCGGATTCTTTCGGATCACGAGTATCCATCTGACCACGCTGCTGATTTGTACGAACCGGTACCTTTGGTGCGTTGACTGGCAATTTCAAATAGTTTGAGCCTACACGGTAACGCTGTGTATCTGAGTAAGAGAATGTACGTCCCTGCAGCATTTTATCATCCGAAAAGTCCATACCGTCTACTAGAACACCAGTACCGAATGCAGCCTGCTCGATTTCTGCATGAAAGTCTTCCGGATTACGATTAAGTACCATTCGACCTACAGGCAGCCAAGGAAACTTATCTTCTGGCCAAAGTTTTGTATCATCAAGTGGATCAAAATCCAATTCTGGATGATAGTCGTCCTCCATAATCTGAACGAACAGCTCCCATTCTGGATACTCACCACGTTCAATTGCTTCATACAAGTCCTGAGTAGCGTGTCCTACGTTTGTAGCCTGGATGGAGTTTGCCTCTTCTTGTGTCAAATTACGGATGCCCTGTTTTGGTTCCCAGTGATACTTCACAAGTACAGCTTTCCCTTCTTCATTAACCCATTTATATGTGTTAACCCCTGAACCCTGCATATGGCGGTATGTCGCTGGAATCCCCCAAGGTGAAAATAGGAACGTAATCATATGCGTCGCTTCCGGTGAACGTGAAACAAAATCAAACATACGCTGTGGATTCGGTACGTTGGAAGCCGGATCTGCTTTAAAAGCATGAATCATATCAGGGAACTTCATCGCATCACGAATAAAGAAAATCTTTAAATTGTTACCTACAAGATCCCAGTTACCATCTTCCGTATACATTTTCACTGCAAAGCCGCGCGGGTCTCGTGCAGTCTCAGGCGAATCCTTTGCACCTGCCACGGTAGAAAAACGCACCATAAGTGGCGTTTGTTTACCGGCACCAGAAAAGAGTTTGGCGCGGGTATATTTTTCTACAGGCTCATCTCCCACCTTACCGTAAGTTTCAAAATAACCGAAAGCACCTGAACCACGTGCATGTACTACACGTTCAGGAACTTCTTCACGGTCAAAGTGTGAAATTTTTTCGATGAAGTGGTAATTTTCTAAAGTTGCTGGTCCACGGTTACCCACCGTACGGATATTCTGGTTGTCCCTTACAGGATGGCCTTGACGTGTTGTTAGAATTTCACGTTCCCCATCTTCTTTTTTTGCAACATGTTTGTCTTTGTTCTCTGCCATAATATAACCTCCTAAAAATACTTCACTTATAAACATTAATAAAAAATACTACAACACTATGCTTTATACCCGATTTCCTCAGTATATATTCAAAGAAATGAAAATTATCCAGAGTATAACCTGTACTGTTAATTCATGGGGCACTTTAAAACAGGCTATTGAAGTATTAGGAGGGTTGAAATAGAAGCTAAAAATTTAGAGTTTTTATGATAAACAGTACAGTGAGGGGTTTAGCAGTAAGGGATTCGTGCATGTTAATGATTTTAAAAATAAAGAAATCCCTTAAAACAAAAGCATAAGCTCTTAATTTAAGGGATTATAAAGTTTTGTTACGCTAAAGGAAGAATTGCCTTAAGTCACTATTCATTTACTTACAATAATTACCTTGGCCCATTTCGATCTAAAATGGCGGATGTGTTATCTTCATGTAGGTTGTTCAAAGTTGTTGTTGTACTATCCCTTGCATATACATCTTCTTTTCCTAAAGGGATATCTGTAGTTTGAACTTCTGACGCCTGTGCTAATAATGCTTCGCTATCGTTTTGCGACATACCAAATGCTTCACTTATTAGTTCAGCTCCAGTTTTACCTAATGCTTCGCTATCGTTTTGCGACTTGCCAAATGCTTCACTTATTAGTTCAGCTCCAGTTTTACCATGACTCGCCTTCGAAACGTTATTCCCCATATTCCCACCTCCTATATATAGAATGTGTGATGGTTCATTATATATGTAAAATATATAGGAGGTTTCATTTGCCAATCATTATAAAGTATACTTAAAAACCGAAAATTTCAAAAAGTTTAAAATTATTCTGATTCATTTTTAAAATGAGAGATATCACCAATCACCTTAAAATTAAACTGTTCCCCATCCCATTTAAAAATTGTAAGACTTGTTCCATGTATAAAAGGAGGGTCCCACATTTTATCAGTTGAAATGTCCATAGTAAATGACAAGATGGCCTTTATGACTACTGCATGTGTAACAATTAATATATTTCCGTCACTGTTGCTGGAAATAACTTTACTTAAAGCCTCTTCAACTCTCCTTTTAAAAGTAATTAGTCCTTCTCCGTTGTGAGGTTTGTGATTATACATGTGAGGTATATGCCAAAAATTATGATATTCATTTTTATAATTGTCTACAGCTTCAATTTCATCTTTAGTTTTGCCTTCCCAATCGCCAAAATTCATCTCTTTTAAATTTTCGATAGTATAAATAGGAACATCCTTATCTGATTTTATGTAATTGGCAGTTTGAAGAGCTCTCTCCAGTGGGCTTGTATATATTGCGGAAAAATCAATATTTCTTAAACGATCTCCTAACATAATAGCATGTTCAATTCCCTTGTCTGTAAGCTGTGAATTTTTTGAACCCTGTAAACGATTTTCTATATTCCATTGAGTCTCCCCATGACGAGTAAGGTAGATATTTAGCATATGTGTCTCCTTTAATTAATACTTCCATTGACTTTTTATATAAGCATACCCCACACCTTAAATAGATGGTATAACTTAATAGCTGGACTAGCAGCAAAATTTTGTAACCGAAAGAAAACAGTATGTGAAAATTATTTATTACACTAAAATCAAGCAAGGCACTCTACGAAATTATATCGTTGGGTACCTTGATTTTCAGCTTTAAGAGACCGTTCATTACTAATTTTCACTTATGATGGCTATAATTAGTTTTCAGGGGATTCAACCTCCTAGCCTAAATAGGGCTATTTTAAGCGTTTCTCATCTGAAAAAACTTCTTTCGCAATTAATTCATAGGATTGGATTCGATCTTCAGGTAAATATGTGATTGTATTGATCATCACTTCATCTGCTTCGTATCTTGTTTTCAACTCATATAATTTCTGCTTCACTTCCTGAGGATTACCAATAATTATTTTTTGTCTAACTTTTTCCAATGTTTCTTTATCTTTTTCAGTGAGTTTATATTGCTGAGCATCACTTAAAGAAGGAAACCCTTGTTGGCTTTCTCCTTTTTCCATTTTTAAAGACCAAATGAGAAAGCTTGCTGCAACTACTTCGGCTTTTTCCGTTGTCTCTGCACAAATAACGTTAACAGTTAGGATGACTTGTGGTTTTTGTCCTTCTTTTCTTGGTTTAAAGCGATTAATATATTCCTTGATAATAGCAGCTCCATCTTCATCGCTCATAAAATAACCGAAAGTATACGGCACACCATTTTCCGCTGCGAGTATAGCACTTTTCTTTCCAGTCCCAAGGAGCCAAGGGATTGGCGGATTTTCAGGTATAGGAGAAGCCGATAACTTTGAATATTCGCTATCAGTTGGAAAATCATCATCTAAAAAATGAAGGAGGTCTCTCAGTAACGAAGGAAAGTTCCCGACATTTTTTATAAAGTTACCGGACAAAGCAGTCATCGCTTCAGCGGATCCACCTGGCGCTCGTCCAATTCCTAAATCAATACGATTTGGAAAAAGTGTCGCTAACGTATTAAAGATTTCAGCAACTTTAAACGGTCGATAATGAGGCAATAAAACAGCGCCAGATCCTATCCGAATTCGATTCGTGTTTGCCCCTATGTAGCCTAACATCACTTCAGGTGCAGGGCATGCCAGTCCAGATAAATCATGATGTTCGGCAATCCAGTATCTTGTATATCCCAGTGCTTCCCCTGCCTGCGCTAATTTCATTGACCAATTTAACGCATCCTGAGGAGTTTGATTTGAAGGGATTGGTGATTGATCCAATATGCTTAATCTCATGATATTTCAGTCCTTTTCTTCCACTAACGTCAATTTATACTGTCCTACCTGATCTTTTTCATACAAATTTGTAATAGAAGTGGAATAGTTATAAATCGCCCCTCTGAACATTATCTCTTTTTCAGGAATCTTAACGTCAAATGTTCCTTTGTAAAGTAACATTGCGATGTCATGATATTCTTCACTTGTCACGTCAAAAATGACTGAGACTTTATAGAGCTCATTTACTTTTTCTTCTTCATAGCTATTTAATTGAATTACTCTTTCATCTAACATTATTTTACTGACCAAAAAATCACCCCTTATTAAAATATCTATATAACGTATAATCTATTCGTTGCAAAAATCTACAAATTTTTTAGCCTGTATTAAGGACATTCCTGTTTGTTCTCTCACAAACTTCACTGCTTTAACTTCACCGACTGACTTTATTTTCTCTTTTACTAAGGCAATCAGTTCCTCGTTATAGATTTTAGTATAGTCCATTTTTTTCGCTCCCTTATGTATTTTTAGAGTTACTAATTCCATTATACTTAAAAATTTAACATAAATATCTTTTAATTCCGACAATATTCTCTATCGTGACTAGCTACCAAATCAAACATATGCAATAATGTAGAAATAGTAAAAATAATTAGAAAAAATAGATTATTCTATTTTCCTTGATGGAGGGATTGTTTTGTCAACAATTAAAACAGCGATGATTGTCGGTGGGGGTATTGGTGGACTCGTTACAGCACTTAAACTTCACCGTACAGGCATATCTGTAAAAGTATTTGAAAGTGTAGAAACAATTAAAGCACTGGGAGTCGGCATTAATCTGTTACCCCATTCGGTTCGCGTGCTAACAGACTTAGGTTTAGCAGAGGAACTAGAACAGACAGGCTTACCGACAGCCGAGTTAATGTATGTGAACAAATTTGGGCAAAAAATTTGGCAAGAAGACCGCGGCATCAACGCTGGTTACAAATGGCCACAATATTCGATTCACCGTGGACGCTTACAAATGCTCCTGTTAAAGACCGTAAAGGATCAATTAGGTGAAGAAGCCGTTTTAACAGGTCACCATTTAACATCTTTTGAAAATGAGAAGGATGGCGTCGCTGCTCATTTTGAAAATAAAAAAACAGGTGAATCACTAGGTACATATCGTGCAGATATTATGATTGCAGCAGATGGCATTCATTCCGTTGTACGAAAATTCTTCTATCCTAACGAAGGACTGCCAAAATATAGCGGACGTATCTTATGGCGTGGGATTACAGAAGCAACACCTTATTTAACAGGTCGTTCAATGATTATGGCTGGTTATCAGGACCAAAAATTTGTTGCCTACCCCATTTGTCCAGATACAGCTGCTCAAGGAAGTTCTTTAGTCAATTGGATTGCGGAATTAAATGTCGAGACAATGCCTGATCGCGCAGATTGGAACAAAGAAATTGATAAAGAAAAATTTGCGCCTGCCTTTAAAAACTGGGACTTTGGCTGGCTGAATGTACCAAAAATTATTGAAGAAGCAGAAGCTGTTTATGAATTCCCGATGGTTGACCGTGATCCACTGCCACAATGGACATTTGGACGTATCACCTTACTGGGCGATGCGGCACATCCAATGTATCCAATCGGTTCAAATGGTGCATCTCAAGCCATTTTAGATGCGGATGCCCTTGGACAAGTGATTGCGGAACAACAAGATCAAGATGCGGTGACAACATTAAAAGCATATGAAGCACTGCGACGAGAAGCAACAGCGAATATTGTTTTAACGAATCGCCAAAACGGTCCAGAAGTGGTGATGCAGATTGTAGAAGACCGTGCACCAAACGGCTTTGCTAACTTAGATGATATAATTTCAGACACAGAACTTGAAGAAATTGCAGTTCGCTATAAGAAGATTGCTGGTTTTGACCGCGAAACATTAAATGCCAAATAGAAGAACTAAATTTTTTTGCGCGTCACACTTTAGTGCACAAACGCGTTGAAGCGTTTGTGCACTAAAGTACTTTCTAAAAAAGAGGTGTTAATCAATGAGTGCTTTACATATAAACGAAGTGATTGATAGGAGTCGCTTTAGCGCCTTCCATCTCTCCATTATCTTTTGGTGCTTTTTTATTATTCTTATGGATGGATACGATGTAGTCATCTATGGATCGGTTATCCCATCTTTAATAGAAGAATGGGGGATTTCAACTGTTACTGCGGGGGCCATTGGGAGTTATTCAGCCGCTGGGACAGCAGTAGGAGCAATTATTTTTGGACTTTTAGCCGATAAAATCGGCAGAAAAAAAGTAATTATCATTTGTACTGTAATGTTTAGTCTCTTCACAGCAATATCTCCTTTTGCAGGAGGTCCTGTCCTATTTGCCATCCTTCGCGTTATTGCGGGTCTTGGACTAGGAGGCGTTATGCCGAACGTCATTGCGCTATCTACGGAGTATGCTCCTAAAAAAATTAGAGGGGCCATTGTTTCATTTATTTTCTGTGGCTATTCGATCGGGGCGATTGCAGCAGCTTTATTCAGTAAGTCTCTATTACCGACAGTGGGCTGGAAACCAATTTTCTGGATTGCCGCTCTTCCACTTTTAGCATTGCCATTTCTAGCAAAACAGCTTCCAGAATCGGCAAACTTCCTTTTAGCGAAAGGAAAAGAAGCAGAAGTAAAGAAAATCCTTGGGAAACTCAACCCTGAAATGTCATTTTCTCAAGACGTAGTACTAGCAAAACCAGCAGCAAAAGCACCAGGCTCTCCACTTGTGAAGCTTTTTGAAAATAAATTAGCACTTAGTACGGTCATGTTTTGGATATCTTGTTTTTCTTGTTTCGTCCTTATCTACGCGATGAACGTATGGCTGCCAAAACTAATGGTTGAAGCTGGCTATAGTTTAAGTAATAGTCTTTTGTTTGTTGTTGCTTTAAATATGGGAGCTATTGTAGGTACGATGGCGTTTGGGCGTTTAACGGATAAATTTGGCTTTAAAAAAGTAATGGTACCACTCTATTTCGGAGGGGCACTTGCACTAGCTGCGGTTGGATTAACAAACAACACAGTACTTGCGTATGTATTAATTGGGATTATTGGCGCAGCATCAATTGGTGTGCAAAATATTAGCAATGCCTTTGTATCACAGTTCTATCGACCAGAAATTCGTTCAACCGGTGTGGGAGCGGCCATGGCATTTGGACGAGTTGGCGGTATTTTCGCACCAACATTTGTAGGAATTCTCTTAACAATGAACCTGTCTGCTCAAATGAACTTTACACTTCTTGGCACAGCCGCTCTTTTAGGAGGAATCGCTATTTTATTTGTTCAGGAAAAACATGCTTTTTATCGCCCAGGTGAGGCTATGGAAGCAGAAAGTTCTTCTCAATCATCAACGGCTGAAATTACCCATTCCGTTTAATTTCAGATAAATTCACATGCACCAATGGCTATCTGATTTTTTCAGATGGCTTTTTGCAGTCTTTTTTCAATGACGGTTTGCAGTTCTAATTTCTCTTATTTCATCGTACACTTGCCATGATGCATATTCTTTAATAGGAGGTAAAGATTTGTCTGAACCATTTGAATTCAAGGTATCTGCAGACAAAATTCCACAACCGATACGTGAAGACGGAGCAGGTGCTACTGATCCTGGGCCACGTGATATTTTACGCGCATTAGAAAACCCAAATATGCTTGTACCGCCGGAAACGGATGCGGGAACGGTGCCAAATCTACGCTTTTCTTTTTCTGATACAAATATGACCTTAAAATTTGGTGGCTGGTCGAGACAAATATCGATGCGTGAGCTGCCGGTGGCTACGACGATCGCTGGTGTTAATATGCGTTTAACTCCCGGCGGCGTAAGAGAGCTACATTGGCATAAAGAGCTAGAATTTTGTTTTATGACTGTAGGTAGAGCAAGAATTACAGCGGTCGATCAAAACGGAAAAAACTTTATTGCCGATGTAGGAGTGGGTGATTTATGGTACTTCCCTCCAGGTATTCCCCATTCCATTCAAGGACTTGAAGAGGGCTGTGAATTTTTATTAATGTTTGATAATGGAATGTTTTCAGATTTAGATACGTTCACAATTTCCGACTGGTTTGCCCATACCCCAAAAGATGTTCTATCTTCTAACTTTGGGGTACCAGAGAGCGCCTTTCGAAATATTCCAAAGCAGGAAAAATACATTTATCAAGGTGAGGTTCCTGGTCCTATTGAGGAAGTGGCAATTCCAGATCCATTCGGCACAAGAAATTTCACACATAGTTTGCTTGGTCAAGAGCCAATTCTTTCACCGGGAGGATCAGTTCGTATTGCAGATTCAACAAATTTCCCAGTGGCACAGGAAATTTCAGTGGCGCTCGTTGAAATTCTACCAGGGGCAATGAGGGAACTACACTGGCATCCAAATAATGATGAATTCCAGTATTTCTTATCTGGTCAAGGTCGTATGACAGCATACGCCGCTAACGGAGTAGCACGGACTTTCGATGTGAGGTCAGGAGATGTAGGCTATATCCCTTTTTGCTATGGACATTATATTCAAAACACAGGCAATGAATCCCTTTGGTATTTAGAAGTATTTAAAAGTCCTAACTATGCGGATATTTCATTAACACAATGGATGGCGCTAGTTCCTAAACAAATCGTAAGCAGCAATTTAAATGTAGGACCAGAATTAATGGACTCGTTACGTAAAGAGAAATGGGCTGTTGTTAAATTCCCTGGGTATACTTATCAAGATTTTGAGTAGTTCATACACAAAGACGGTTTAGAAATATCTCTAAACCGTCTTTTTCTAGTTACATCTATTTTATTTCAATCGCCAAACGCAAATTCGAAATAACTCCAATAAGCAATACTATCGAACAAACCATTTTTTCAAAAGGCGTTCCGAACAATTGTTGTATAAATCCAAAGGACCAAAGTACAACAAAAAACCAACATATAAAGGTTATTCCTCTTTTGTATTTATTTAATTTAATTCTCCCGACAATCAATGTAAAAACTACTCCAATAATAGAAATAACGATATTTATAACAGTTATTGGTAGCTGTTCAGCGAATGATTCAGACCTTCCGCCATTAACCCATGTGAATGGAATAATTTTGCTTAAAATAAGAAGGTGGATTAAAATCGTCAAAGAGTAAAAAATAATCCCCATAAATACAGCAGTTTTCATATTAATTTTCCTGAGTTTTTCTAAAATAAATTCACCTCAATTCTTCCTGCTTTCATTTTATTAATCCAGTAATATACTATGCCTATAAATAATTATTTTATTTTTTAGTAAGACATTAAACGAATCGGTTCATTTAGTGCCTTTTGAGTTAACATAGCGTCAATTTGGAGCGAATCTTATTAATGCTACAACAGATAAAGCAGAAAATATAAAAAAAGAGTAATACAGACCAGCTGTTTACTCTCTAAATGAAGAAATTAATATTATTTTTAAACATTCACAAGCTTCATCTCGAATTTAACTCAATTGCTCATAAGCCTCTTCAAATTCACGGTTAAACATATCTTTAAATTCCAATGATTTGAAAAACGGAACATCCAATCGAGAGTTTACTATGAGTAAAATTACTTTTAATGAACATCAACGCATAGGAAAATTGAAACAAATTCAAATGATTGCTTTGATATTGAAAGTGCCTCCTATTATTAAGCCTTTTTCTTAAGTAATCCAATCGAAACAGCTGCTACTGCTGAACCTATCAAAATTGCTGCTAAGTAAAGTGCTGCTTTCCCAAGACCACCGTCTACAAGACCCATTACGAAAATACCACCATGCGGCGCGCGTAATGCGATGTCAAACATGATTGTTAATGCCCCCGCGATTGCAGAACCAAGTACAAATGAAGGAATCACACGAACAGGGTCTGCTGCCGCAAATGGAATGGCACCCTCGGATATAAAGCATGCTCCAAGAACATAAGCCGTTTTCCCTGCCTCACGCTCTTGCTTCGTGAAACGGTTTTTAAAGAATGTTGTTGCTAAACCTACTGCTAATGGAGGGACCATACCGCCTGCCATTACTGCAGCCATAATGTTATAGTTACCGCTTGCCAGCATCGCAATTCCAAATGTATATGCGGCTTTATTGAGTGGACCACCCATATCAACTGCCATCATCCCGCCTAATAATAAACCGAGAAGAATTGTATTCGTACCACTTAACCCTTCTAGGAAACTAGTAAGCCCCGTGTATAACTTTGTAAGCTGAGGGTTTACTAGCATCATCGCAATACCTGTTAATCCAATACCAAACACCGGCAGAAATAAAACTGGTTTTAATCCTTCAAGCTGTGAAGGTAATTTTTCGAATACCTTTTTAAGACCCAATACAATATAACCTGCTAAGAAACCAGCAAGTAAACCACCTATAAAGCCCGAGTTAGCCCCTGCATCATTTGTCACGGTAATGGCCAACAAACCCCCAACCATACCAGGTGCAAAACCTGGACGATCGGCAATACTCATTGCGATAAATCCGGCTAATACTGGCACCATTAAGAAGAATGCGTTACCGCCACCGATTGTGTTAAGCATTGCTGCTAATTCATTGTACGAAGGGTCGTTCGGATTCGATGAGTTAATGCCCCAAAAGAATGAAAGTGCGATTAAAATACCGCCACCCACAACAAATGGAAGCATGTTCGATACGCCATTCATCAAGTGTTTATAAAATTCGAAACCGCCCTTTCCCTCTGATTGCTCATCTGAAACTTCTCTGCCACCTTCATGCTTATATACCGGCACATCGCCAGAAATTGCACGGTCGATTAATGCATCTACCTCGTAAATGGCTTTACCTACTTTTGTTTGAATGACTTTTTTACCATTAAAACGTGCCATTTCAACTTTTGTGTCGGCTGCTACGATAATTACGTCTGCATCTGCAATTTCTTCTGCTGTTAGACGATTTTTTACACCGCCCGAACCATTTGTTTCCACCTTCATTGCAACATTTTTTTGTGCTGCTGTTGTTTGAAGCTTTTCTGCCGCCATAAATGTATGTGCGATACCTGTCGGGCATGCTGTTACAGCTAAAATACGCTTGCCTATTGTAGTTTCTATTGGCGTCGTTGCTTCTACTGGAGCATCTTCTGCCACCTCGACACCTTCTTTTGCTTCAATTGCTGATAAAATCTCTTCTTTTGTCGAAGCTGTCATCATTTTTTCGTTGAATTGTGGGTCCATTAAAAATGTTGCAAGTTTTGATAACGTTTCTAAATGATCATTATTTGCACCTTCATTTGCCGCAATCATGAAAAACAATTTTGCTGGTTGACCATCTAGGGAATCATAATCAACCCCTGCTAATTGGCGCCCAAATGCAATCGCTGGTGCAGAAACTGCTTCTGACTTTGCATGTGGAATGGCTATGCCTTCCCCAATACCTGTTGAACTCTGTGCTTCTCGCGCTTGTAAATCCGCAACATACACTGCTTTGTCGCTAACTTTGCCGGCATCTACTAGTACTTGTGCTAATTCTTCAATGATTTGATCCTTTGTCGCTGCTTGTATGTTTAATTTAATCGTGCTTGCGGTTAATAAGTTTGTAATTCGCATAAAACTATCCCCCTAAAGTTTTTTAACAATCACCTGTTTTACTAGAGCTAAGACATCCTGCTGCTTGCATAAATCTAGTTGAAAGGCTGTTGCACTCCCCGCTGCAACGCCATGCCTGAACGCCTGCTGCCAGTCCCCCGTTTTACAATACATCGCGATTGTAGCCGCTACGACTGAATCACCCGCACCTACAGTATTTACAACCTTGCCCCTTGGTGCAACTGCATAATACACATCCTCGGCACTAACAAATAAAGCTCCATCGCCCCCAAGTGATACGATGACATGGTGTACACCTAATTCAATGAGCTGCTTCGCATAAGGAATCGCTTCGTCTACCGTTAATAAAGTAGTATTAAAAAGGTCGCCAAGCTCTTCTAAATTTGGCTTCACCAATACAGGTCGATACGGGACGATTTCATGCAACACCTGACCTGCAATATCTGCAACAAGCTGGATACCTTTGCTAGAAAGTATATTGAGTAACGCTGTTAAATCAAAACCAGCTGGTACTGTGCCTGACAGGACAAACCAGTCATTTTCTTCTAATAACTCTACCTTCTTCAATAATTGCGCATACATATCACTTGTAATTATCGGTGAAGGACCATTAAGCTCGGTCTCTACATCCGATTTAATTTTCACATTGATACGCGTAATTTCATTTGTCTCTATGAAATCGGTCCTGATGTTCTGCTCCTGCAAAATTTGCTTTAAGTAAGCACCTGTAAAACCACCAACATAACCGAATGCCGTTACTTCTGTTTGAAGTCTGCTTAATACGCGTGCAACGTTAATACCCTTGCCGCCCGGTAAATAATTCACTTCAGCTGTCCGATTTAATTTCCCTGTTTCGAAATGATCGACATAAGGCGTGTAATCAATCGCTGGTGCAAACGTACAAGTATAAATCATGCGCGCAACACCTCCGTTTTTCTATCGATTTGCTCGTATTCTGCATCTGTTAATCCTGCTGTAATTAAAATTGCTTCATGTAAATCGCCGAATTTCACAAATTGACTAAGTCCAAATTTCGAACGATCGGCAACAACATATGCCTGCTTTGACTGCTTTATCGCAAGTTGCTTTAGTGTCGCTTCCTCTAAGTCTGCTGTTGTATAGCCTTGCACCTCTGAAAAGCCATTAGCCCCAATAAAGGCCCGGTCAAAATAATATTCCTGAAGCTGAGAAATTGCCTTAGATCCAATGATAGCTTGCGTTTTCGCCTTCACCTGACCGCCAATGATAACGGTTTCAATATTTTGTTCGATTAAAAGTGGCACATGCATTAAACCATTAGTCACAACTTTAACCTGTTTATTCGCGATATGAGGTATAAGATGTAATATCGTAGAACCTGCATCTAAATAAATACATTCACCGTAACGAACATGCTGTGCTGCAAGCTGCATAATTTGCTGTTTTTCAGCTAGCGATTCAACAGACTTTTCAAGTAAGCTTTTTTCACCCAGCATCGGGTTTCGCAAAGTAGCTCCCCCGTGAAAACGATCAATGAATTGCTTCTTATCAAGCTCAGTTAAGTCACGACGTATTGATGATTCCGATGAATGAGTAAAATCAACAAGTTGTTGTAAGGTAGCTGTACCATATTGCCGCAAATAAGCTAAAATTTGCTGTTGACGTTCTGTAAAAATAATCGTATTCACCTTCTCACTAAACACCATAAAAATGTAAAATATGGAGTTTTTATTGGTTTTAAGTTGATTTTAAACGAAAAATTCTGTAAAATCAATCACATATCATTCACAAACGTTCAAATTGTTAATGTTATACCAACAAAACAATCAAATTCATTCAAATATGGAGGTTTTTATTATGTCACAAAAAACATTTACAATCAAAAGCAACGAAGGTTTACACGCACGTCCAGCTAGTGCGTTGGTAAAGGTTGCATCCGGTTTCTCTTCTGAAATTTACTTACAATACGGTGAGAAAAACGTGAACTTAAAATCAATTTTAGGCGTTATGTCACTTGGCGTACCAGCAGGCGGAAATATTACAATTACAGCAACTGGTTCTGATGAAGAAGTAGCTCTACAACAATTAGACGCAATTTTAACAGAGCAAGGACTGATTTAATGAAAATCCAAGGAATTGCCGCTGCAAGTGGAATTTCGATTGCAAAAATCGTAAAATTTGAGTCTGTTGCAATACTTGACCAAACAGAAATTGGCACAACTGATCAGGAGTTAGCTAAGCTAACGCAAGCAATAGACGATTCAAAAATCGATTTACAGCAGCTTGAAGCCCAAACAGCTGAACGTTTAGGAGCATCTGAGGCAGAAGTTTTCGGTGCACATTTACTTGTATTACAGGACCCTGAATATATTGGTGCGATTGAAGCACTTATTCAAGAGGGAAGCGGTGCTACACAGGCGATTGAAGCGGTTCAAAATCAATTTATGGCGCTTTTCTTAGCACTTGATGATGAGTATATGAAGGAACGTGCAGCGGATGTAAACGACGTTTCTCAACGATTAATGCGTAAAGTTACAGGTACAAATGAAAGCGTTTCCGATTATATAGAACCCACTATATTAGTGGCCCATGATCTAACACCTTCAGATACAGCAAAATTGAATGCAGAATTCACACGTGGATTTATCACGGAAAAGGGTGGTAAAACTTCGCACTCTGCCATTTTCGCACGCTCATTGCAAATCCCGGCTATCGTCGGTGCTACTGGCATCATGTCTGAAGTGCAAAATGGTGATATCGCGATTATGAATGGTGAGACAGGGGAAATTTTCATTAACCCAACGGCCGAGCAACTTGAACATTATGAGGCGCTTAGCAAAGCACAACTTGAAAAACGCCAAGGTTTACAGGCTTTATTGCACGAAAATACAGTAACGAAAGATGGGCATCATGTCGAACTTGCTGCAAATATTGGGAGCTTAGACGATGCTAAGAAAGCACTTGAGCAAGGTGCAGAAGGCGTTGGCTTATTTCGAACAGAATTTCTGTATTTAGAGCGAGACACTGCGCCTACTGAACAAGAACAGTTCGAAATTTATCGTGATGTTTTAACTGTTATGGGTGAACGCCCAGTCGTGGTACGCACACTTGATATCGGTGGCGACAAAGCGATCCCTTATTTAAATATGCCAAAAGAGGACAATCCATTTTTAGGCTTACGTGCAATTCGTTTATGCTTCGCAAACGAAGAACTATTCCGTACACAGCTTCGAGCATTACTACGTGCGAGTAGCTTTGGTAACTTAAAAATTATGTTTCCGATGATTTCGTCGATCGATGAATTCCGACAAGCTAGGCAGTGGCTGGATGAGGAAAAAGAAGCATTAATTGAACAGGATGTAGAAGTAAGTGACTTCGAAATCGGCATCATGGTTGAAATTCCGAGTGCAGCAATTTTATCACCTGTTTTTGCTAAAGAAGTTGACTTCTTCTCAATCGGCACAAATGACTTAATCCAATACACATTGGCAGCTGATCGAATGAATGAAACCATTTCACATTTATATGAACCATTCCACCCTGCAATTGTCACGCTTGTGAAACTTGTAATTGATAGCGCCCATGCACAGGGGAAATGGGTTGGCATGTGCGGTGAAATGGCCGGAGACTTTGCCGCGATTCCTTTACTTGTAGCACTTGGTCTCGATGAATTTTCAATGAGTGCCCCATCGGTTTTAGCTGCGCGCAAGCAAATTAACAGTTTATCGAAGGATGCGCTACAAGAAAAATTACAGCAAACATTCCAGCAATCTACCGCAGAAGGCATACGCGCTATTTGGCATTAAACAAATCAAACCCATCTCGGTACATTTGTGTACCTGGATGGGTTTTCAATTTCATGAACAATTAGTGTGGTTTTCGAATGAAAATACTGGACCCCTACTCAGGATATTTCGAGCTTATGATTTCTTGACGAATCATATCATTAAGGTTTTTAGCTTGGGGACTTTACTTTCTATCTGCCGGTGTCAGGTACTTCATTCCTAATATACGTTTCATCTCTTCGCTCACCCAGTTGCGTAAAGCAATGTTTCCATAACTTCTTGTTTCATCATATCCCCTAAACAATATAAAATAGTAGGTCATATAATCATCAGATTTTTGCTTTTTAATTTTACATCCTTTCTTATATAAAAAGTCCCTTAACTTTTTAAATTCATGAAAGGTTTCATTTATTTTGGAATCGTACCACTCTTCCAGTACGTCCCTCATTTTTAATTCGGAAATGCAATCTCTATCACGCTCGAGTGTTTTTAAAAATAATTCCAGTACAATGTACCGGTGAATGTCATCGCTAAGTTTCATGAATTCTTTATGCATATAGACCACTCGCTTTACTGATTGATGGATATACCGCTATTTCTATCCTATACAAGAACACTTGTTTGTATGCGTTAATTATTGAATTTATCCATCTGGAGGAAAAACTTTCAATCGAATAATTGAGTATTTTTCATCGCTGTTTAAGCCATTCTAACTTTTGTTAAGGAGGTGAACAGCTATGGAAAATAATAAACTTAATATTAAACGTCAGCGAAATAACAACAACAACAACAATAATAATGAATTTGAATTCGGTGAAGATTTCAACTTCGAAAATTTAAATAATCAAAATCAAATTAATCGCAACAATAATAACAACAATAACTTCAATAAGAATAACAAAAATAATAACAAGAATAAGTAATAATACGGACTCCCTTTAGTGGAGATTGTATTATTATAACGATCCCCCAACATATATATATTAACTAAGCAGCCCTTTACCTCCCCACTGGTAAAGGGCTGTTTAATTATTGAAATAAAAATTATTTTTATAGTTGTACGAGTCCCTCTATCTGAATAAGATGCACAGACATCATTTTAAGGAGGACGTTTATTGAACTCAATAGCTGCTTACATTTTTTTAGGTGTATCTTTAGCTGCGCCTATCGGTCCTGTCAACGCAGCGCAGCTTGATACAGGGATAAAAAACGGGTTTTTTCATGCACTTATTTTTGGCATCGGCGCTTTAACCGCCGATATTTTGTACATGATATTGGTTTATTTCGGAATTGGCCAAGTGATTGAATATTCCCCAGTAAAAGTATTTCTTTGGTCATTTGGCTGTTTTGTACTTACATATACCGGGATAGAGAATTTACTTTCTCTGCATAAAATTGAGTTAGCTTTAAAATCCAACAAAAAAACTACTCGTCTTAGACAGTCATTATTAACAGGCTTTCTCATGTCATTATTGAATCCGCTCACTATCCTTTTTTGGCTTGGAATCTATGGCTCAGTTCTTGCAGAAACAAACAAAGTCAGTACGGAAAATCAAATAATTATTAATAGCCTTGCCGTCATCATTGGAATCATGTTGTGGGATACGATAATGGCCGCTATCTCCAGTGGAGCCCGTAAATTATTATCTACCGGGTTTATAAACATCATTTCCATCATCTCATCGTTTGCAATGATTGGGTTCGGTATTTACTTTGGGATTCAGGCTTATAACGCATTATTTTGAGGTTCTTCCTTCTTCCATCGTTTTCGCATAAATAAGACGATACTCCCTATTACTGCGAGAAATACTAAACTGATAAAAAATCCTGGACGACTTGTCTGATGGAATAGTGTTCCGCTAACCGCTGAACTGATTAGTAATATTCCAATAATTCTTTTCACTTTATCGAAGGTAGTCGTCTCAACCAACCTCGGGTATATGAATAAAATAAAGAGCCAGTTATAAAGTAGCATTAATGCCGCTGCAGTCGTTATATATTCGTATACTTTGTCCGGCAGTAATAAAGACGTAATGATAGAAAGTACAAGCCCCAAAGTTGTTAAAGCAATTGCAGGCAATGGCATTTTGAGCTTCTTTTTCTTCTGTTTACTGAAGATTTTAGGAGCGTCTCCGTCCTCTGATATTGTCACAAGTATTGTCGTAACTGAGAACAAGGATGCAGACATGGTTGAAAACCCGGCAATAATAATAGCTGCTATAAATACATGAGGGAAAAATTCAATATTATGGGCACCTGATAAAGCCTCAACAAACGGACTCTTGCTCTCCTTGAACTTATCATACGGCTTCAGTAATAGAGCTAATATAAGTGCCGTTACATAAATAATTCCAAGCAGCCCCAGCATCACTTTACCCGATTTAGGGGCATCCTCTTTATTTTTAAGATGAATCGCCATTATACTCATTACTTCGATTCCGCCATGGGCATAAAACGCAAATATAAGAGCGCTCCAAAACCCGATGAAGCCTTTCGGGAAAAATTCATTCACGGATTGCGGGATGTCAGGAGTTGACTTTCCACCAATTACTCCTGTCAGCGCTAATATTGCAATGATTATAAACATAAAAATAGCTGCAATTTTCATCACAGCAAATACGCTTTCCAATTTCCCAAATGCTTTCGCTCCTATAAATAGAACAATGAGACCGAGAACCGCATAAATTGCTGCGAATATCCACAATTTAATATTAGGAAACCAAAACTTAGTTAATAATGAAATTGCGGTAAGTTGGCTACCAATAATTAACATTTCTGAACACCAGTAAACCCAACCGCTGCTAAAACCCGCCCAACGTCCGTATGCTTTTTTCGCATAGGTACGAAAAGATCCTTTCTGTGGATCAGATGCAATCATTTTAGCAAGAGCCTCAAAAACAATATACGTAGCAGTAGCTGCCATTATAAAGGCTAGAATAACAGAAGGACCTGTCATTTTAATCGCTATACTTGACGCAAGGAAAAAGCCTGTACCAATCGTACAACCTACCCCAATAAGCGATAACTGCCACCAAGTAAGATTTGCTTTTTCATCGTTAGCACCCGACGCTTTTTTTCCCATTTCTTCACCTCCACATGAAAATAGCCTTCCACAAAAAAGTGGATTTATGTGCTATTGAGATGATGAAAGCACTTCTAATAAGGTAATAAGTTGGTCATTCCTAAAACCCTATAATTGTATAAAAAGAGTGAGTGTTGAGTAGAATGAATTCGCTTAATACTTTCTTGTAAAATTTTGATACGACAATTGGAGTTGATATTAATTAAGGTAATTTCTAGTATGAGCAACTATCTTGAAGAATGACTTAAACAGGAATAATATAGTTATTGTAACTTAATCTCACTATTCGGAGGGGTTTAATATGAATAAAGCACCAATAACAGTTAACGCTATTATTAATGGCGAAAAAATACAAACAGATAAAAAAATTACGCGTGAAAATCCAACACACCCTGAGCAAATTGTTGGTTACGCTCCAAATAATACGAGAGAGGAAACAATCCAGGCAATCGACGCGGCATATAAAGCCTTTAAAAATTGGGCTTGGAGTGATGTGGAAGATCGTATCGCAAGAATGCAACGTGCCATTCAGAAAATAAAAGACGCAACACCTGAAATCGCTGAGTTATTATCTCGCGAACATGGGAAAGCGTTATATGATGCCCAAGGAGAAATTGCTGTTTCACTTATGTGGATGGAATTTGCCGTTGATAATGTGAAAAAAGTGACAGCTCCCGAGGACAGCAAACATGAAACTGGTCGAACAATTATTACACATGACCCAATCGGTGTTGTATCAGCGATCACGCCTTGGAACTACCCGATTTCTCTTTCAACAATCAAAATCGCTCCTGCTTTGTTAACAGGTAATACAATGGTATTAAAACCAAGTCCATTCGCTCCTTTAGCGGTAAGTCGTGTAGCCGAAATCATTGCTGACGAATTCCCTGCAGGTGTACTGAACTTAGTTAACGGAGATGCAGAAGTTGGAATTGAACTTACATCTAACCCGAAAGTTGCGAAAATCGCTTTTACAGGTGGTACAAATACTGCTAAACATATTATCAAAGCAGCATCTGAAACGATTAAAAAAATGACCCTGGAACTTGGCGGTAATGATGCAGCAATCGTATTAAATGACTTTGATGTTAACGATGAACGTGCATTACGAAGAATGGTTATTGCCAACTTCCTAACAGCTGGTCAAATTTGTATGATTGCAAAACGTGTCTATGTCCACCGTTCAATTTACGATGCGTTTGTTGAAAAATATATAGAAGCCGCGAACAAATGGATTAAAGTAGGCGACCCATTCCATCCAGATGTTACAGTCGGTCCAGTAAATAACAAAAACCAAGTAGAATATGTAAAAAGTTTAGTGGAAGATGCCAAAAATAAAGGGGCAAAAATTATTCCATTAGGAACAATTCTAAACCCTGAATTAATGGATAACGGTTACTTCTTACAACCGACACTCGTGTTAGGTGCAGATGTTCATGACCGTGTAGTAGTGGAAGAACAATTTGGCCCTACTGTTCCAATCCTTCCATATGACGATGAAGAACAAGTTATTCAATTACACAATGAAAGCATATACGGTTTAACAAGTTCTGTTTGGGGCGAAGAAGAACATGCTATAAAAGTGGCTCGTCGTATTGAAGCAGGTACAACGATGATTAACACTGCCGCAATTCAAGGGTTAGATGTTCGTTTCCCATTTGGCGGAGTTAAACAATCAGGCGTAGGTCGCGAATACGGATTAGATGGCATCAAATCTTATACAGAAACTCATGTCATCAACCTGCCAAATGACTTAGAATTACCTTATATTCCTGAATAAAAGTATTTCAATAGAAAAGAGCATTAATCCCCAAATGGTTAATGCTCTTATTTTTGTCTATTTACTTATCTGTGCCCTGTGCTTTCAGGATCTGATATGGGACATTTAATTTTAAGCACCCTGGCTTAACCCATTACTGCTACCCTTCACTTCTTCGCCTGCTTCTTTGACTTTCCCTACAGTCTTAGCTTCATCACCAATTTCTTCTGCAATTTTGCGTATGCAGGGTATGGAACATCAACGAAATATGGGGTTGATTTTATTAATGGTGATGGATGAGGATATGATAAGCATGCACAGCCATTTTCAGAGAGGTATTAGCGAATTTTCCATTTTTACTGGAAATCCAAAAGATTATTTCCATTTTTATCAATTTATTACGAATATTTATAAATCTCTATCCAAAATTATTTAATTTTTATTATATTTTTATATAACAGTTTTCACTACATAATGTTTGTTTATCTATATTTTATTTGCATATTTACACTTTTAATCAATACTTATACTGAATTTTCTAAATATTGTGTTTACAAACGTAGTCTTCCATTACTATAATTTGAGTTATCAGAAATATTGGAGGAAGATATATGTATACACTTCTTGGTTCGATTACTCTATTAATTGTAGGGTATATCATATATGGAAAGTTTATTGAAAAGGTGTTTATTGTTAATGATGCAACGCCGACCCCAGCTTATACAAAAGCGGATAATTTAGATTATATGCCCATGCCTGCCTGGAAGGGCTGGATGATTCAATTATTAAATATCGCAGGGCTTGGACCTATTTACGGTGCCATTGCAGGTGCACTGTATGGACCCGTTGCCATGATTTGGATCGTATTTGGTTGTATTTTTGCCGGTGCCGTTCATGACTATTTTGCAGGGATGTTATCATTACGTCATGGAGGCGCACAATTCCCGGCACTTGTTCAACGTTATTTAGGTAAAGTAATGCGTGTCTTCACTGATATCGTTTCAGTAGTATTAATGGTTTTAGTAGCAGCTGCCTTTACTGCTGGACCAGCTGCTGTTCTTTCGTCAAAATTAGGAATTACATTTATGACAGCACTTATTGCGATTTTCATCTACTTCTTATTAGCAGCAATTTTACCGATCAATCAAATTATCGGTCGTATTTATCCAATATTTGGTGCAGTTTTAATCATTATGGCTGGTGCGGTATTAGTATCACTACTCACTTCAGGTATTGCGATTCCTGAAGTATCTTTAACTAATATGCATCCGAATGATTTACCGGTTTGGCCATTATTAATGATCACGATTTCTTGTGGCGCAATCTCTGGCTTCCACTCTACACAAAGCCCGATAATTTCAAGAACAATCAAGAAAGAATCGGAAGGTCGTAAAGTCTTCTACGGTGCCATGATTGGTGAAGGTGTCATCGCATTAATTTGGTGTGCGGCTGGTATGAGTTTCTATGGCGGTACAGAAGGATTATTACCAAAAATCTCCGAAATTGGTGCAGGTGGTGTAGTAGACGAAATTTCAATTGCATTACTTGGTACATTTGGTAGTATTTTAGCAATATTGGGGATTGTAATTTTACCAATTACAACAGGTGATACTTCATTACGTTCAGCACGCATGATTGTGTTAGACTTTTTAGGCTCTCGTTTTTCAAAAAATAGTACAACACCAATTTTAGCAACAGTTGCAGTTGCAGCACCCGCATTTTTCCTATCAACAATTGATTATCAATTCTTATGGCGTTATGTAGGGATGACGAATCAAATGGTTGCAACAGTTATGCTATGGGTTGCAACATCGTATTTATTGAAATCAGGCAAGTTCCACTGGATTGCAGGTTTACCAGCCCTATTCATGACCTCTGTCGTATTTGTATACTTAATGGTAGCGCCAGAAGGATTTGCGCTTGCTTATGAAACAGGTGTCGTCATTGGTTTAAGCTTTACAGTCCTAGTTTCTTTCATTTATATTTATCAAATCTTTAAGCATAAAGCTTTTACAAATCCGGTATTTTTAACAGAGAAATAAGGGATTCAGACTTTTGCTAACATAAAATCTCGCATTTTTATAATTCCTAAAAATGCGAGATTTTTGTTTTGAGAATATTTTCGATTTTATACTAAATGAATTCAAAATCTAAATTAATTTTACGTTAATCATTTAAAATTTCACGGAAGCTAAGCACCTTGGCTTTACCCATTACTGCCACCCTTCACTTCTTCGCCGGCTTCTTTCACTTTCCCACCGATGTCTTTTAACTCCGTTGTAGCTTCTTTGGCATGTGAAAGAATTTCACTAGACTCGTCCTTTACCATAGTAACTGGGAGAATAATATTCTCGTTTACTTTTTCATAAAGATTTTGAGCATCGCTTATAGCGTCCTTCAAAACGGAAGAAGCGGATTTCAGTCGCTCTTGCAAGTCATCCTTTACTTCTGAAGGATTGTTTTTAACTTGGCTGTACATATCCATTGTCGAATCCTTCATATTTTTGGTTGTCTCAGTTACTTTATTTCTTGTATTTGAGTCAAGCATTGAAAGCGCACCACCAATAACTGCCCCGATTACCATTCCTCTTAAAAGCTTACCATTATTATCATTTTCTGTTGTTGTCGATAAATTGTTATACGAAGTTTGTGTCATAATGAATGCTCCTTTTTGTTTGAATTTGTTAACTTATACGTTAGTTGCCCGATATTTTTCTCATTCAAACAATTAATTCTTTCTTTTATTCACTAAATTCCCTTCGTAGAGGGCATTAATAAAATCTGTATCGTCCTCTGTTACTGCATCTGATACGTTTGCTTATGTAAACGCCTGTTCTGGATTAAAAATTAAGCAGTTTGCGTCAGAGCCAACAAACATCGTATTTGCATTTGTAGGTAACGATTGCTTACCTTTCAATCGGGCGTTCATTATTACATTGGGCCTTTTTAGTACTTCTTATTCGATTCATTATTTTAATTCATATTAGAGAGAGTCAACGGCCGGCTCTGTTGTATTTGATTTTTTTAACGACCAAATATAAGTTAATGCAAAACAACTTAATAAAATGAACGTTCCAAAGATATACGGGGCTTCCATTTTCCAATCATATAAAATACCTGCACATATTGGACCAATCATATTTCCTAAACTCATATAAGCATTATTTACCCCTGCAGCAAATCCTTGTCCATCCCCTGCCATTTTACTTATTATGGTGTTCACAGCTGGACGAATCAACGTAGCAGCAATAGCATTTAAACTGGCAACAGTTAAAATGATGAAATATCCACTTACATAAATCAACAAATATAACGTCACTGCAGCTAACATTAAATTAACCATAATAATTTTGACTTCACCAAAACGTGCAAAAAGCTTATTGATAATAAACAACTGAATAATTACACCAGCGACCCCACTAACGACTAGAATCGTTGAAATTAAAAACGGTGAATAATTAAATTTATCATTCAAGAAAAGGGACATTGTCGCTTGAATGTTAGCAATTCCAAAACTAAATGTGAACACAACAACCAAAAACACAAAATACGGTAGTTTTACTGAAAGTATCATTTGTTTAAATATATTATCTCGTGGGCTTTGCGTTAGAGATGAAACCCTTTCCTTTTGCTGTGGCAGCATGTAGAATGTTAAAATCGCTGTAATAAATGCAATCATCCCTGCGAAATAAAACGGTAAGTCTAAGTTAATTTCTGCTAAGCCACCGCCAATTCCCGGGCCAATTGTAAAGCCTAAACTAATTGCAGCACCAACCAAGCTCATCCCTTTTCCCCGATCTTCTAGAGGAGTTATATCCCCCACATATGCTAAAATCGTTGGCATGATGAAAGCCGCACCGATACCGCTCATAAACCGTGAAACAAATAAAACCCAGAGCTCGTCCGTATAACCAAATAATACTTGTGCTATGCCGTAAATAATGAGCCCTGTAATAATAATATTTTTGCGACTATAGCGATCTGAATAATTCCCAATAATAGGAGAAAAAATAAACTGTGATAAAGAAAATGTGGCTATTAAAAAACCATAAATCTGACCCCGTGCGCCAAATACTTCTAAATAAGCAGGCATTACAGGAACAATCATGCCGATGCCACCCATTGTAATAAACATATTAAACATTAGTAAATAGAGGATCGGTTTATAATTACTATTCGTCATAGCATCATTCCTTATTGACGTATTAGAAAAATAGATAAGTTGTAAACATACTCAGAGAGCTCATTGAGTATATCTACAACTTACTTCCTAGCGTATTTTTTATCGACTTCATGGAAATGATTGATGCTTTTACGCTATCCCAATACTTTTGTTGGATAATCAAATAAATGTTTTCCATATACATCAATAGCATCTTCATATAGCGATGTAACATGTGTCCCAATTGCAATTAAGTCACGTGTAATCATTTCAACCGGATGTCCTTTAATTAGAGCAAAGGCACCTAAAGTTAAGGTACATTTAATGGAGATATCAATACAAATTTGAATAATTTCTGCACGAATCGCTTTAAATTCACTTGGATGCACATATCTGTCCGATTCAAGCATCTCAATGTATGTTTTCATTAAGCTTTTCGCTGAATGCAGCTTAACCATCAGAGTCGCTAAAACTCGTTGGCTTCGTGGACTGGCTCCTTCATTTTCCCCTGACATTCTGACACGACCTTGTGAAGCTTTTTTAAATTCATCTAAAGCACGTTCTGCGGCACCAATAGACATTGCAGGGAACCCAACGAAGAATGCCGGATGGAACGGTGCGTTATAATATAAATAATCTTCATCATAATCTTCAAAATCCGGTTCGCGTTTATGACCCATCTCTTGTAAATCAATAACTAAATCTTCTGGTACAAAAACCTTGTCGACAATAATCGTATGACTACCGGAACCTCTTAACCCCATTGAATCCCAGTTTTCAATAATTTGGATATCCTTAGTATTTATTACAAAGCCGGCCATTGTTTTTTCAGTCGAGCCTTCTTTTTGTAATAAAGCTCCAACGCCAACCCAACCCGCATATTTAATGCCACTTACGAAATTATATTTCCCGCTAACGAGATATCCACCTTCCACTTTTTCGATTTGACCGATTGGGGCAAATATGTCCGCAAGTAGACCTCCAGACTGTACAATTTCTTTTTGACGATGTTCAGGTAAATAAGCTACCCATGCATTGTGTAACGAAAAGAAATAAGTAATCCATGCAGCCGATAAATTATAGTATCCCACTTCCTTCACCATATCTGCAAAAGTTGTGAAATCAATTTGAGGACCGCCATGACGTTTTGGTAAAATTAATTTGGAAATTTCCTCTTCACGAATTAGATTAATAATAGTTTCTGAAATAGTTGCGTTACAATCAGCTTGCAGTGCCTCAGCTTCAGCCGCTTCCCCTATTCTTTTAGCACTTTCAATTAAAGTTTGACGAATATCCTTACTTTGAATTTCTACATTCATATTCATTACTCCTTTGCTCAATTTTAGTTGAAACCCTTATCCTTCTCTCTAAATTTACTTTTCAAATTACAAGAGGGAGTTGTCCGAATTCCAACTTGATATACCTGCCAGGATTATTGATGATTAATAATAGTATAGGAGTAGTTACTTATTCCACACTTGTTAATAAACGACCAGCTGTCAATGTAGATTCGTCATCTTTCGGATTTGATAAGCCCGACTGTTCGCCCCAGTATGTGAAGCCAACTGCCATTTCATCAAATGACCATTTAACCGGCTCCCAATCCGGCTCGAAAATCAGATAGCCATTAGAGAATATTTCCAGACGTACACCGCTCCCCGGATCTTTTACATAAATATACATTGCTTGGGAAATACCGTGTTTGCCAGGTCCAACAAATTTAATTTCATGCTCACACAATATATCTGCCGCTCGTAAAACATCTTGCGAATTATCTAACCAATATGACAAGTGATGCAGTTCATGGGGTGTTTTTGCTCCAGGTGTTGACATAACAGCAACGTCATGCACTAAGGGTGTTACACTCATCCAGCCTGAAATTTGCTTATCATCAGGTGATACCAGATACTCGCGCATTTTAAATCCAAGCTTTTCTGCCAAGAAATCAGTTACAATTTTTGAGTCCATGGACGTAGCTAAATTCACATGATCGATACGACGTGGAGAAATACCTCGTGCCCAAGCTTTGTATGTTTGATTTTTCAACACGGCCTTTCGATGTAACTCTGGTTCCGGCTTCTCCATCTCAAAGTAAATTTCGAAATTGTGACCACTTGGAAGTTGAAAACGGATTGCATCACCTTGACCTGTTTCAGTTCCTGCTGCTACTTCTTCTACTTCGACCCCTGCCTCTCTTAAAAGAATGGCGAAGTTGTTTACATCTTCTTTTCTTTTTGCCTTCCAGCCGATATGATCTATACAAGATTCCTCACCAGCTGTAATAGATAATGTGTGGTGTTCGAAATCACCCCAAGCTCTTAAGTAATGAACACCATCCACTTCAACAGTTTCTTCTAAACCTACAATATCTTTAAAAAACCATAACGATTTTTCTAAATCTGTAGACACTAGTGCTACATGACCTAGCTTTGCAATTTCTGGTGCATAGTTGAATTTCATCGAATTCCTCCCGTTAATTTATATTTCTATATATTTACTGATAGCGCTTTCATAAATTCCTATACTTCCTCTAAAACCGTGTTCTGCTGTACATTTAACTCAGGTACTTCAACCGACATTGGTTTTAGTTTCAATAAACCAAGACTAATTAATGCAATGACAATAAATAATGCAAGGTTAATAATGCCTAATGTTTGAATACCGGCAGCTACACTTTCCATGTTCGCTGTTGACAGCAGCTCAGTGAATTGAACATTTGCCTGCGCTAAAATAGTATCCAATGCCATTGGAATTTCACCTGTAGTTTTTGCTTCGATTAACTGTACCGTTTGCTCGGCATTCAATCCCAATTCTGTTGCAGATGCTGTAATAGCACTATCAAATCCGCGGGAAGTTGATAACCCGTAGATTGTTAATCCTAACGTTGAACCAATTGGTAATCCCAGATCTTTAAATAGTGTGAATGTACCTGTACTGACACCTTTCTTATCTTCTGGTGTATAGTTGATAACGATTTTCATTAACGAAGCATTTAACAGGCTTGAACATATACCAACAAAAGCCATTACTGTTAAAATTGTCATTAATGAAGAGGTCATATCGACACGTAAATAAAGAACAATACCAATAAACCCAGAGATAATTGATAGATATACAAGGTATATTGGATTAAAACGATCCAATAAGTAACCTATGAGAGGGGATATTACCATAGCTGTTGTAAATAATACAGTTGTAATCATCCCTACCTGCAGTGCAGAAACATTCGGGTTATCTGCTGCCAAGAATGTTAACGACATTAATATGCTTAACATCATAAAATTTTGTACTGCAATCAAAATTGAAGGAATATAGACGCCCTTCATTTTGAGTAATTTTAAATCGACCGTAGGATTTTTTTCTTTCTTTTGCATTTGCAGGAATACCAAAAGCACAATTACAAATGTGACGGCTCCTCCAATTAGCCAACTCACGCCAAAATTTGTATAAATTAAAGGAAGGCCAACAAGCAGTGTAATAGCCGTCATAAAGATAGTTACACCTTTATAATCAAGCTCAGATTTTTTACCTCTTTCACTCTTTGGTACAAATAAACTTATGAGAAGTAAACCGATCAATGATAAGAATGCGCTTACAGCATATACCGATCGCCAGCCCCATGTTTCGATTAGAGCCCCTGAAATTGCGCCTCCTGTGCCGGTTGCAATATATGAGAAGAGCATAAATAAACCAATGGCCTTACCTCTTTTTTCTGTTGGAAACAACTCAGGTATATAGGCAAAAACATTCGGGAAAATTAATGCATAACCAACACCTTGAAATAAAGCCCCTATTAGATAAAATGATACGTGCGGTGTAAAAACTTTAAGAGTTTGTGCCAGGACAAAAATGATTAGACCCGCAACAATTACTTTCTTCCTCCCTATTTGATCGCCCAAACGACCAAATAATGGTGACAAAGCAATTGCAGCAGCACTAGCCAATAAAGTTAAAACACCACTATTTGCAACACTAATTCCAAAATCGGCACTAATATAAGGTATCGCTGGTGTACTAAAAGCGTTTGCTTCCAGAGCAACAAATATCCCGAGCAACAGGACTATATAGATAAACCATGAATTTTTCCTCATCAATTCACCTCTTATTTAGTTAATTGTACTTCTGAAGCTTGACTAAAGAATTGATTAACTAACTGGATGAAACGGTCGAACTTTTCAATTTGTACCCAATGACCACATTCTTTTAATAACACAAGTTCTGCATTTGGAAGATGTTCAAGTACCGATAGGCTAGAGCTGTGTGGTACAAAACGATCTTCGTAACCATGAATTAATAGCACTTGTTGCTTGATGCGGCGCAGTGCACTTGGTGGAATCGTTAACTCATGTGGTAATGTTGCGAATAATGTAGGATATAGTTCACGAGTTTCCGGTTGCATAATATTTTCATAACGCATTTTCACAATTTCCTCTAATTGGTCGCCAACAACGGACTCATCATACATAAACCAAGTAATTAAATTTCTAAATGCCTGAATTGTTGGATCTCTAAAGAATTGTGTCATACGAACAATTTCTGGTGTTGGTCCACTATTCGGTGCTCCACCACCGCTTCCCATTAAAACGACTTTATCAAATCGGCTTTCATCATACATCAACGCATTTAACGACACTACTCCCCCCATTGAATTCCCTACTAAGTGAGCCTTTTCAATATTGTTATAATCCATAATTTCAAGTACCTGTCTTACGCGAGCAGTAGTCCATTCCCAAAATGTGATCTTTGTGTCTTCCGGTAAATCTGTTTTACCAAACCCAATCATGTCGGGTGCAATTACATGATACGTTTCACTTAATTTATTCAGGACGCGACTCCAGTTTGACTCGGAATTTGCGCCTGGACCTGAGCCATGTAAGAATATAATAGTCTCACTATTTCCGACACCACCTTCACAGTAAAAACTATTAAAACTACCCGTATTCACTTTTTTCGTTTCATAACTACCCATCTTTTAAAACCCCCTAAATTTTTTAACGCCGTCACGTTATTAACTTTAGATTAACTATTTTTTTTTACGAATTTAAGAGTATTTTTCATTTTTATTTTTAAATTTTCTGATAATTTTCATTGTACTATTTCAAGACTCCATTAAAATATAACTAACGACGTTTTGTAATTAAGAGGGGGAGCATGATATTGGTCATTAACACATCAAATATATCAACTGATTTAATTATTACATCACAAGGTTTTGGAGTATTAAGGAAGGCTTTAATCGAAAATATAGGAGTAAAAAGAGCAAATTCCTTTTTATTTCATTTCGGAAGAGATTTGGGTGTTTCTAAAGCGGAAGAATTAATGCGCAACTATTCATCTGTCGACGATTTAATAACACTTGCTTCTGAAGTCCACCGAAATCTTGGTCATATATCCGGTATTGAAGCACTTGGTAAAATTACGAAGTTAACTGATGGCACACTGGAGTTTGAAGAAGTATTTGGAAAATGGTTCGATTCATTTGAAGCAAAATTGCATCTCGAGCATTTTGGGTTATCTTCACAATGTGCTTGTTTTACGCTTAGTGGATTTGCTAGCGGCTACTTATCAACGATTTACAATGAAGATGTTTATGCAATCGAAACAAAATGTCAATCGATGGGTTATCCTGATTGCAGCTTCGAAATCAATTCGAAACGATATTGGATGGAAAAAGAGCCTGACAATGAAATTCTCAAACAAAATCCTACAATTTTCGAGGAGCTCTCTTTAACTTATGATAATTTACTTCATCAAAAAAGAACGTTAAATAAAGTATTAACTTATCACAGTCAATTAACAGATTGTGTTGTGAAAGAAGATAGCTTAAATCATGTATTGTCAACAGCATATGACTTGCTCAACATCCCCATCATTATCAAAAATATTCACAACAAACTCGTAGCGGTAAGAGGCATCACAGAAGAAGAATATGCGAGAATAAATACGTCTCCCAAAAATAAAACAACACTTAACAGGCATAATGAAACAATTTATAAAAAAATTGGACCCTTTTATGAAATGACGACCCCGATTAACTTAGACCAAAAAAAATTTGCCACTTGTTCTTTTATTTATAAAGAAGATCAGGCAGTCGATGATAACGATTATTTATTTTTAGAACGGTTAGCTTCTGTAGCGACTCTTTGCTTCATGAAAGAAAAAATTAGTTTCGAAACGACTGAACGGCTGAAAATATCCGTCTTAGATCAATTAATTAATCAGCAACACGCTTCCCTAAATGAATTCGCTTCGCATCTTAATTATATTTCGAACAATATTGAAGGACCATATTATATCCTTAAAATAAAATTTGTTGACCCTAAAAATCAGTATTTACTAATTGATTCGTATGATCAATTGTTACAGTTCTCCCAAGCATTCAAATTCTTTTATATTGATGCGTTACTTACGCTTATACAAAACGATATTGTAGTTCTGATTTACAATGGAAAACCAATTGATTTATTAACTAACGAGTTAATAAAGGTTCTTAACCAAATTCAAAAAAATAACCCTACCCTACAATATAAAATAGGTATTAGCATACAATCTTTATCTTTAACGAACCTCCCACATTATGTGAAACAAGCAAACCATGCTGTTAATTTACCGCGTAAGAAAACTATCATTACGTATGAAGAACTTGGTATATTGGGTAACTTTTTAAGTAATACAGATCTCGATACAATTAAACAAATAGCTATGGAGGAACTGAAGGACTTATTAAAAGAAGGCAATGACGAACTTCTCTATACCCTCTATAGATATTTAATCAATGGGAAACACCTTGAAAAAACAATGCAGGATCTATCACTATCAATGGGTGGACTTCAGTACCGAATCAGGAAAATAGAAGATATAACAGCTAAAAATTTAAAAGAATTTTCAACAGCTTCGTATTTATTATTATTAATTGAATCCTTAATTACACTTGGAGAATTAAAATGGTGAGCAGTAAGTTGGGTCTGGATGGTCGTGCAAATCTTTTTTTTTCAAAATCATATATCCAATAACACGTTTATCTACAAAAGCACAATTCTTTTTTCAAGAATTGTGCTGCTTAGTATGTAATTATTTCAAAGCTCGTTTATGTAATTTAAACTTATGTATTATCGAACACTACCTCGCCATTTTTGTAAATGCCCTTCTACCGCATGAGTGTTATTAACAAGATCCAATATTTCTGAACTCATTGCTACCTCTTTTGCTGCCACTACTCTTTGATCGGATACAGGTACTTCTACTTTTTGATTGTTTTTCTTTTCTGCAATAGTATTACCTATCATTGCTTTGATTGTATGTGCTTCTATACTGTTTACTTTCATGTGACGTTAGTTCCTCTCGATTACTATCTTTTTCTTAATATTCCTATTTTTAAATTATAGCCTACTATATGACTTTTCTCTCAGTTATTTCTGTGTATATTTTCTCACTTATGTATACTTTTTAAATAATCCATTAATTATTTAGGTTATATATACTACCTCACGGAATTTATATTACCAATTTTACGTAATATTTTAATCCAAAAGAAATGATATTCAGCAGTATCTTAGACGGTCCCTAATCCGCTCTTAAAATGTAGCCAATTAATATAATGTATAAAACTCGTATTGTTCATTAACTTTATATACTTCCTCATATACCCCTCCCCTTTCACTCCAGTTATATAAACAGTATAAAAATAATCACTTTGGTAAATGCTTATCTAAAGTTGGAGAGATTTAGAAGAACGTAGACAAGGAGAGCTTGCTATTCGAGCAATGAGTGATTATGAAAAACTTGTTCAATATCAAACGTATGTTGTTGGTTATTTTATTATTAAATCTAATTGATGGCATTTGTACGGCTTGGGGACTCAGTAATGAATGGATTGAAGAAGCGAACCCGCTGATGAGTTCGTTTTCGCCCTTAACAATCCTCGGAATAAAAGTCGCCTTATCTGGTGCCATGTTGTTACTGTGGAAATCAAATTTCCCTACAAGATTAACGAATGTTTGGCGAGTAGTTCTTACTTTCGTCATGTTCTTATATACTGGGATATTTGTTATGCACATGACATGGATTTCATTGTTGTAGTAAAATGCAGATTAGTTGAGTACTTAAAATGAAATCGTCTTCTAATAAAGAAAAGTGCTGCAAACCCTTAATACTAAGGAATTTGCAGCACTTTTTAATTTATTGTTCTTTTTTTAAACTTTCTTGTGCCATTTTAATAAGCTCCTTAACCATGCTACCACCAATTTTCCCGCCTACTTTACCAGCTTCAAAAGAAGTAAGTTTGCCGTTATATCCTTCTTTTAGAGGGATACCTAATTCCTTAGCTACCTCTAGCGCTGTCACTTCAGGGCTGCTAGAACCGGTTACTTTCGCTTTTAATAGATCCAGCTCTTGTTTAGCTTCGGGTACAAGAATTTTATTTCGATTCTTCTTTGCCATAAGATTGCTCCTTTTAAGCTAGCATAGGCATATAAAAGCAAAAAATACTGGCAGATAATGTTAAGGATTACTTCACTTAATAAACGAATTCTCAAATTCTTCAATCGGACATGGTTTGCCAAAGTAAAAGCCTTGAATATATCGGCAATTTTCTCCTAGAAGGAAATCTAATTCTTCTTTTGTTTCAACACCTTCAGCGATCACTTCTAACTTTAATAGTTGCGCCATTTTTATCATGGCCGATGTAATAGTGGCGTTTTCTGGATTGTAGGAAATATCTCGGATAAACGATTGATCTATCTTAACCCCATCTATTTTAAATATCTTCAAATAGTTGAATGATGAATAACCCGTTCCAAAGTCATCGATATAAATTTTAACGCCCATTTCTTTTAAATCCAACAGTGTTTTCTGAACATTTTCTTCATTGAGCATGATCGAATTTTCGGTAATTTCGATTTCTAACCATTTGCCTTCTAACTTGTATTGTTCTAATAATTCACTGATTTCTTCAGCAAACCCTTGCTGTAAAAATCGCTTAGAACTAATATTTACACTTATCGGAACAAGCGGCAGCCCGGCATTTCTCCATGCAACTAATTGTTCACAGACTCTTTTCTTCATCCATTTTCCGATTGCTATTATTAATCCTGTTTCTTCAGCAATCGGAATGAATAGTCCTGGCGAAATTAAACCATGTTCAGGATGATTCCATCGTACAAGGGCTTCTGCACTCACTATTTTCCCTGTTAATGCATCTACTCTCGGTTGGAGATAGGCAACAAATTCTTCGTTCATAATTGCTTTCCTTAAATCTCGCTCCATCACGAATGACTGGTAATTCGCCTGGTTCATCGATGAATCATAAATTTGATACATATTTCGACCAAACTCTTTCGCCTTGTAAAGTGCAACACCCACCCTTTTCATCAATTCAGTTACATTGGCATCATTGGAAGGATAAAAGTCAATTCCAATACTCGCGGTTAAAAGTAATTCAGATTCTTGCACATAAAAAGGATATTTTAAGCTTTCTAATATGTTTTGGGCGATTTCAATTACTTCATCTCTCGTTTCAAAGTTCGGGCAGAGAAGCATTAATTCATCGCCACCCATTCGGGCTACATGATACTTATCTTTATAAGGATTGGTGTTCAATCTTACTGCGATTTGCTGTAATAATCCATCACCTACAGCATGCCCTAACGTATCATTAATCGATTTAAATCGGTCCAAATCTAAAGACAATATCGCCATTTTCTTTTTATTTTCTTCTGCCTGTTTTAAAGAATCCTGAATTTTTTGTTCCATCCATCGACGATTTGGTAAACCTGTTAATTCATCATGATGGGCTAAAAATGCATTGCGTTCTTGCACAAGTTTTTCTTCTGTAATATCTTTCCCGATTGAATAGATTACGTCTATTTCATTATCCATAACCATTGGTACTAATGTTACATTTAAAAATCTTCGTTGCCCGTTATTCTTAACTTCAAACTCAAAAAATTGAACTTCTCCTTGTAATGCCTTTGCTAAGTAGGCTGCAATAACTGGGCGTTCTTCTTCAACAGTAACATCGATAATACTCATTTTTCCAAACACAGTTTCCTCTATTCCGAGTAGTTCCAATGTTTTCGCATTCATATGTACAATGGTACCTTCTTTATCCAGCATTGTAATATATTCATGACTGTAATTAATTAAAGACTGGTATCGTTCTTCATTTACTTTTAATTGCTTTTGAACCTCTCTAAATTGAGAAAAATCGTGAACCGTTCCAACGATTTCTGTTACTTCCCCGTTATGTCGGATGGGTTCGATATCGACGAAAATAAGTTTGCCGCCTAACTCTATCTCATACTGTACTTTCTTACCTTTGAGCGCTTTTGTATACATTTTTTCTTTTATTTTTGCAATGTCTTGGTCAAATACATCAAAAGGTGATTTGGATAAAATCAGCTCTGCACCCGCGCCAATTTCAGCCATCAGTTTTCCTTCTGACAGGATATATTTCAACGTACCATCCTGTTCTTTTCTTACTTTAAAAATACCATTTTGAAGGTTTTGAAATGTCCGAATAAAATTCAGTTTAAACTGTGATTCCATCTGTTTATTTTCTGTGACATCCGTTTGAAAACTAACGAAATAATACGGCTGCCCTTCCTCATCAAGGATTGGCACAATGATTTCAAATACCCAGAAAACAGTGCCATCCTTTGCTCTATGTTGAATTTCACCGCGCCAAGTATAACCGCTCCTAATCGTTTCCCATAGTTGAATGAAAAACTCTTCAGAATGAAATCCAGAATTGACTATTCGATGGTTTTGTCCTATAATTTCTTCCTTTTCAAATTTTGAAAGTCGGCAAAAATTACTATTCACATAAAGTATTGTGCCGTCATAATCTGTAATCGTTATATTTGTTGATTCATTCATAGCATTTAAAATATCATCCAGCATTTTGTATACAATGTTAGATTCCTTGATTTTTTTTGAATCAAAAGAGGAAATGAAAAAATCGCTAATTTCCTCCCTAATATTTGATATTTTTTTATTAACACTCATATCATCACCTATTGTTTCGCAATATTTCTAATTTAAAATATTATTCTTTATTATTTTACTTAATTTAACCTATTAATGCATTAAACAATTTAGTAATTTATCATATTAAACATTACAAAAAAAACTGTACCTCAATTGTCAAATGTTCCTAACAATTGGGGTACAATCCATATGCACTCTATATTATGGCACTGTTAAGTGATTATTTTTTCTTTCCAGTTTTCTCGTAATTGATATTTTAATATTTTCCCTGATACATTTCGAGGTAAAGATTCTACATATATAAAATGACGCGGCAGTTTATAACCTGCTAAATGACTGCGGCAATAGGCTATAATATCTTCTTCATCTATCTCAATCTCTTCCTTTTTAACGATCACAGCTGTTACTACCTCGCCCCATTTCGGGTCAGGTAAACCGATAATTGCACATTCTACAATTCCAGGGTAACCGTTTAAGATTTGTTCCACTTCAACCGAATAAACATTTTCACCGCCTGAGATAATCATGTCCTTCTTTCGGTCTACAAGTGTAATATACCCTTCGTCATCTATCGTCGCCAAATCACCCGTTAAAAGCCAACCATCTCGAAATGTTTGCGCTGTTTCCTCCGGTTTTTTATAGTATTCTTTCATAACTGATTCTCCGCGCATAATGAATTCTCCCACTTCACCAGGCAATACATCTTCCATATAACCATTTACTACACGAACGTCCAGAAAAGTCATTGCTTTTCCACTCGCACCAAGCTTTGTCTTATGTTCTTCAGGCGTTAAATAAACCCCTCCAGGTCCACCTTCCGTTAAACCACAGGCATTATAGAACTGGTCTGAACCTAAATACTCTACAGCTTTTTCAATCATACTTGGTGACATCGGTGCCGCTCCGTACACATAACCCCGAACTGTTGATAAATCATACGAACCTTTTGGAACCATGAAAAAGGCGTTGTACATAGCAGGTACACCGAAGAATAGCGTTACTTTATGCTGTTCTATCACCTTTAGCGATTCTACAGGATGGAAGTCGCGCATCATGACAACTGTTGCACCGGCAAAGAAGCAAGATGTAAGAACCATATTCAATCCTGCCGAATGGAATGCTGGCGCAACTAATAAATAAACGTCATCATGGTTTAATTTCATCATGACCGTTTGCGCACTATTTAAATTTGTGACGTTACCATGTGTAAGCAGTGCCCCTTTTGGCTTGCCTGTTGTCCCTGATGTATACAAAATTTGCGCAGCATCTTCAGCAGTAATTGGCAAATCCGGATTTTCGGTTTGTGAAGTATAGATATCTTTTATAGAGACAATTCCTGCTTCAGCATCCCCAACACTGTATATGACCGGTGTTGCAGTAATATCGGCAATGGCGTTCTTAACTAATTCTGTTTGATCCACATCTGTAATAATAGCGATTGAATCAGATTGCTCCACAATATAATTAAGTTCTTTAGCCGTTAAACGAAAGTTAATTGGAACAATGACACCGCCTGCTTTCATAACGGCATACGCACAAATGACAAACCAATGGGAATTTTTCAAAAACAGACTGACTTTATCGCCTTTTTTTAAACCTTGATTAATGAACCCGTTACTATATCGATTAATTTCATCGTTTAATTCTTTATAGGTGTACGTGTAATCCCCAAATACTAATGCTTTTTGATTTGGCATTCTACTTGCGTGCGATAAAATCGGTTTGATTAAATCCAAATACTCATCCTCCTAATACTTTCTTTGGAATAATATATTCTCCCGATTTTTATTTATAACTTATATTCTATAATATTTTTCGAAGGTACTTTCATCTCAATGTTCTAGTATAATTCGCTACATTTGATGCTAATATAATCTCGCAAAAATAGGAAAACGAGCGCTGACTCTTTTTACAAAAGTCGCGCTCGTTTTTGGATTACTTTTTAATTGAAGATAATCAATATTTCTATGGTTTTAAATAGCTTTATTTCTTAATAAACATTTGTGTCCAGTAGTTACCATCTTCAACGTAGCCTACACCAATATGCGTAAATTTCGCATCCATAATGTTTGCTCGGTGGCCTGAACTATTCATCCATGCATCCATTACTTGCGCAGCCGATTTTTGACCTTTTGCAATGTTTTCACCTGCTGCTGTATAGCTGATACCGAATTTTTTCATCATATCAAATGGTGAGCCGTATGTAGGGCTTGTATGGCTGAAGTAATTTTTGTCGTGCATATCTTGTGATTTATATTTCGCAACACGCGCTAGCTCCCAATCAATTTTAAGTGGTGCTAACCCTTGCTGTGCGCGTTCTTTGTTTACTAGACTTACTACTTGCTCTTCTACTGCTTGTTGTTCATTTTCTGAAATAGTAATTTTATCTCCGACATAGATCATATCCGGATTTTTTAATGTAGGGTTTAAAGCAATTAATTCGCTTAGTCCGATTTGATTTTTAGAGGCAATCTTCCAAAGCGTGTCCCCACTTTTTACTGTATAAGTAGCTGCAGATGCAGTAGCTGGTAGCACAAATAGCATCATACTAAAGAACAACACGATACTTTTTTTCAACATTATTAAATCAATCCTTTCTAGATGTCTGTTACAAGCTTACTAGAGAATTGTGGTGATTTCATTAGGGAATGAATGGCGCTTCTTTTGCAATTCCATAACAAACATTACAAATGTGACAATTTCACTGTAATTAACCTCTGTTAAATAAAAAAACGACATGCTGCGCATGCCGGTTTTTCAATGGATTACTAATGTTCCGGTTCCATTGACTTGTAAATACTTACATTCACAATGGAGCCGATTCGCTCAACCTTTACATAAATACCTAGCCAGACAATTATATAACAGTCTGTACCATCACAAGATTTTTCCGTTATTTTATGCTCGAAATCAATATCGACGATCCCTTCCTTCTGTCCGGACGCAGTGGCACGGAACACATTAGTTCCTGGATCTCTAGTAACTGTCACCATTTGCTCAGCATTTTTTGTTCTGGTTGTATGTTTGCCTATATTGTTTTTGGCCCCCATATCAATTAAATCAGAAAGTTGTTCTTTAACAACTTTGATATCATAATTGAAGCTGGTCTGATTCGGTTTAGCTTCGATTCCATACCTCACTTCTTCTCCATTTTTAAAATAAACGGTTGCAATAAACTGACCTTGCTGTTTAATATCAAAACAAACCGAATAGCCATATTGGCAATCTTCGAACTTTAGACTTGAAGACACATGTTTACCATCCATTGAATAAAGAGTTATTTTTTCGACATCTTGACTTGACCGATTTCGTGATTCATCAAAAACTGATAACTCTACTGGAGTAGCATGGGAGGTATCTTTTTCCTCCAACGTCGGTTTCAATTCGCCTTTCTCTTTTTTTATATGAACATAATATTTTTTATTGACAGTTTTGTTTGCCTTTAATCCCCGGACAATTAGCGTACCCGTACCTTCTTTCAATGGTACTATCTGAATTTTATCTTCAGTTTTGCCCGAAGTTAGCACTTTACCTTTCACCAGTATCCCGTGAAATACGGCAGAATCAATTTTTTCATCTTCTATCCATTCTATCTCTTCCAAATCGATTTCAGCTGGCCCTATTGTCACCATTGGCGGTTTCAAATCTTCCGTAGCTTTCAGCATTTTTGCAGCTTGTCCCCTTGTGATAAAAGCATTTGGACTGAATTTGTCAGGGGACGTCCCACCAACAATGCCGAACTTATAAAGGATTAAAATATTATCGGCATGCGATCGTAAATAGTAATACGGTATAACATCTTTGAATGGGTTGACCATATCATGCCCCGATATATTATAGCGTGGCATATCGAACGCTTTGACAAGTATTGAAGCCATCTGTCCCCGTTTGATAGGATCGTTCGGCCCATATCGTCCATCCCCGTAGCCGCTGATTATCCCATGTTCAGCCATTGCTGCAATCGACTTATAGTAACCGTTTGAAGTTGTGACATCTTCAAAACCCGGATTCTTTACGTTGGAAGTGTCCAAGTTGATCATCTTCGTAATGATAGCGGCTGCCTGTCCTCTTGTAATCGTGTTGCCGGGTTTAAACGTATCATCGGGATACCCTCCAATAATGTTTCGTTCTGCCAATTCATAAACAGCTTCGGCGTAATATTTTGAGGACGGTACATCTGAAAATTGCTTAGTTGATGCGGCAAATGTGCTGGCTAAAACGAGGTTACACGCTATAAATAGTACCGTGAATATGGTCGTTAATCGTTTCTTCATTCTCTCGCTTCCTTTCGTTTCGTAAATTTTATTATCCATTTCCCTGATTTATAGGGTTTCACTCGCTTCTACTGGTAACCTGACTGTTTTTTACGTAATTTTGGCAGCGAGCAATTTCATCTTATTTTTTTACAGAGTCTTCCCCCAATCAGTAATATGCTGTACTGACGGAAAAAATGGAAATTAGTTTCACTTTTTCAACCTTTTTAAATTGGAGGAAAGAATCATATCCAATTAGATTGTATGGAAAAAAGCGCTGATTCCTTTTACAAAAACCGCGCTCGCTTAATTTGGTATTTGCTATACCCCATAGCATCATTATTTTCATCTAAATAAAGGATAAATGCCTACTAGTTATTTATAGAACAAAAGCGCTAAAGCGCCCGTTCAACTCCGACATTCATTGGAGGGCAGGACGCAAAAATAAAGGCTTCACCACTTTTGCACGAAAGGGACCTAATGATGCGAGGAGTTGGCGCTTTAGCCTAGACGTAGACAGTCGTTTCGTTCAAAGTGTTCCACCATGCCCAAATCTAAAATTCCCTTAACAACAAAAAACTGTATGAGCAGCTAATTCGCTACCCATACAGTTTTATGCTGACTATTCATTTGAAGAGCTCATGTTGCAAGAGTACCATGCAATATCCAAACGAATACCTACCCACCCGACTATTTAAAAGCCTGAGCTGCCTTAACCGCTTTGCCCCAGCCTGTGTATAAATCTTCGCGCTCTTCTTCGGCCATCTCAGGCTCAAATTTGTGGTCTAAATTCCAGTAGTTCGAGATGTCATCTAATGTTTCCCAATAGCCTACAGCTAAACCGGCCAAGTATGCTGCGCCTAAAGCCGTTGTTTCGTTGACAACCGGGCGATCCACCGGCGCATTTAATAGGTCTGACTGGAACTGCATTAAAAAGTTATTTTTCACTGCGCCGCCGTCTACACGTAGCGTACTTAACGGAATTCCTGAATCCGCTTCCATTGCACTTAATACGTCGCGTGTTTGATATGCAAGCGACTCAAGTGTAGCACGTACGAAATGCTCTTTTTCTGTACCGCGCGTTAAACCGAATACTGCACCTCGCACATCCGAATCCCAGTAAGGAGTACCTAATCCAACGAATGCCGGCACAACATACACACCTTCTGAAGATGTTACACGAGCTGCATATGCTTCACTTTCCTCAGCTTTACGGAACATACGCAAGCCGTCGCGCAGCCATTGGATAGCAGAGCCCGCTACGAAAATACTTCCCTCGAGGGCATACGTTACTTTGCCGTCTAGGCCCCATGCAATTGTCGTTAATAAACCATGATCAGATTTTACTGCCTTTTCACCTGTGTTCATTAACATAAAGCAACCAGTGCCATATGTATTTTTCACCATTCCTTGCTCAAAGCAAGCTTGCCCGAATAATGCTGCTTGTTGGTCGCCCGCGATACCTGCGATTGGAATTTCCTGACCGAAAAGATTATCCGCATCTGTATGACCGTAAACTTCTGAAGATGATCGCACTTCTGGAAGCATCGAAGCTGGAACTGTTAAAATATCAAGAAGCTCTTCATCCCACTTCAAATCGTAAATATTGAACATTAATGTTCGGGATGCGTTTGAATAATCCGTTACGTGCACTTTACCGTTCGTTAATTTCCAAATGATCCAAGTATCGATTGTACCGAATAAAAGATCCCCATTTTCCGCTTTTTCGCGAGCGCCTTCTACATTATCTAAAATCCATTTCACTTTTGTCCCTGAGAAGTACGCATCAATAAGCAAGCCTGTTTTATCTCGGAACATATCATTTAAACCTCGCGCTTTTAAAGCTTCACAAATTTCAGCTGTTTGTCGCGATTGCCAGACAATTGCATTGTAAATCGGATGACCTGTATGTTTATCCCATACAACCGTCGTTTCGCGCTGGTTTGTAATACCAATCCCTGCAATTTGACTTGCGAGTATATTTTTCTCCGATAACACAGCCGCGATACATGAAAGCACGGAAGACCAAATTTGTTCCGGGTTATGCTCTACCCAACCTGATTCCGGGAAATATTGCGGGAACTCTTGCTGTGCTGTATGAAATACCGTACCATTTTTATCAAATAAAATTGCACGTGAACTAGTTGTACCTTGGTCTAGCGCCATCATAAATTTTTCTGTCATCTTCAAATCCTCCTACTCTTCTACTCTTCTACAGTCGATACTGTCATTTGTGCAGCTACGAAAATCGCTGCTACTACTACACTGAAAATCCAGAATAATGTTGCATCTGCTCCATTCCAGATGAAGCTGAAAAATACTGCTCCGTAAACACCGCCGATAATCGGGGCAACTACAGGTACCCATGCATACCACCAAGCTGAATCTCCTTTACCTGGAATCGGTAAAAGCGCGTGTGCAATACGTGGACCTAAGTCACGGGCCGGGTTAATTGCATAACCAGTTGGACCACCCAATGCCATACCAATAACAACAATTAAAATACCGACTAAAAATGGATTTAATCCTGAAGTAATTTCGTTTGTCCCTAACGCTAAAATCCCTAATACTAATGCGAATGTGCCGACCATTTCAGCAATCATGTTTGAAGGAATATGTTTTACTGCTGGAGTTGTTGCGAATACGCCAAGTTTTGCCCCTTTGTCTTTTGTACCTTTCCAATGCGGTAAATAAACAAAGTACACTAACACAGCACCTAAAAATGCTCCAATTAGTTGAGCAACGATAAACATTGGCACATCTGCCCATGCAAAGTTGCCAATTGTTGCAAGAGCAATTGTTAATGCCGGGTTTAAGTGTGCCCCGCTAATACCTCCTACTGCATAAGCTGCCATCGCTACGGCAAAGCCCCATGCAAAAGTGATTACGACCCAACCGCCACCTTGACCTTTTGATTTGTGCAATGAAACACCTGCTACAACGCCGCCACCGAATAATATTAGCAGCATCGTGCCGACTAACTCGGCTGTAAATGTTGACATTCCATAACCTCCTTAGCTCATGTATATTCCGTTAATAAAATACTTAGAAGAAAAAAAGTCCGCAAGTAACAATTGTTTTACGAATTTACGTAAAACAATTGTACATGCGGACTCCTTTACTCAACCACGTATTTATCGACTTAGTAATCATAATAGTTTGAAATTATTCATTAGTCAACAACTTTTTGGAAACGTTTCCACAATTCTTTATTGGAGGTAGTAATGGCAATTGCCCCTGCATCAAATGCCTGCTTAATTTGCTCATCCGTTCGAATTAAGCCCCCTGTAATAACAGGAATACCTGTTTGCTTAGATACTTCCTCAATCATTTCCGGGATAACACCTGGAAGTAATTCAATAAAGTCCGGGGCCGTTTGTTCAAGGAGCGAATAACTTTTTTCAAGCGCAATTGTATCAATTAAAAAGACACGTTGAATCGCCAATATACCACGGGATTTCGCTTTTAAAATCATATTGGAGCGTGTAGAAATAATGCCTGCCGGGCGAATATCGTTACATAAATAATCCGCGGCAAAATTATCTGTCTTTAAGCCATGAATTAAATCCGCATGAATAATTAATTTTTTTCCATGACGATCGGCCTCTTGTTTTAGCGAGCGTAGATGGCTTAAATGCACTTCAAGCAATACAATATATTCGAATTCACTTTTTACTACTTTATCAAACTGTTTAATTGTTCGGGCAGCAGGAATAATTTTCTGATCATTAAACGGCATAACATCCTCCTAAATTTAGAAATCTGTTTATATTAATAGGGCTCATCGGGTGCGTTAATTCAAATCTCCCACGCATCCGATGAGCCAAAATTATATCACAATATTATTTTACATTATTTTGCGGTTGTTGCACGCTTAATTTCAATGTTTAACAGTTCTGTAAACTCCGCTAATTGGGCATCTGTCCAATTTAACTCCCGAGCCATATGTGTAATGACTGCATCTTTATGTGCCAATACAGATGCGATATTAAAGAACATATTACCAGTACGGCGCACAAAGAAATCGACAGGTGTCGTTACAAGTTCATGCTCGATGCCATATTGCAGCTGAGCAAATAAAGCTTTAGGCATCATGTCGTTTGCTTTCGCCACATAGCTAAATACTTTTTCAACATTCGAGCCGTAATACTGAGCCAAATACGCCGCTTCTTCTTTTGTTAGGCCCGCTTTCACACCTAACTCTGTCTTTTTCGAAATAAACGTTTGGATATGTTTTGAGCCGCCTACTTCACCACCAGAAATCGGGATGTTTTTTGTAATACAAGGTTTGCTCTCTACACCAAATTCCGCTTTTAAGCTCGCTGAAATTTTATTTACAACTGCTTCCGCCATTTTACGATAGCCTGTTAATTTACCGCCCGCAATTGTAACTAAGCCTGAAGCCGATTCCCAAACTTCATCATGACGGGAAATTTCTGATGGTCCTTTTCCTTCTTCATGAATTAACGGACGTACACCAGCCCAACTTGATTCAATATCCGCATCCGTCACTTTTACATTCGGGAACATATAGTGAATGGCGTTCATAATGTAATCGCGATCGGATTGTTCGATATCCATATTACGCGGATCCCCTTCATAAAACGTATCAGTCGTACCAACATACGTTTTACCGTTACGCGGAATCGCAAATACCATGCGGCCATCCGGTGTATCAAAATATACAGCCTGCTTTAATGGAAACTTCAATTCATCAAATACGATGTGCACACCTTTTGATAAAATTAAGTGCTTTCCGCTTGTTTTGCCTTCAATGCTACGTACGTCATCTACCCATGGACCCGCCGCGTTCACGACTTTTTTCGCATGAATTTGAATTGTTTCATTCGATAGTAAATCTGTCGCTTCAATGCCGATAATCTTTTTCGCATCATTATATAAAAAGCCTGAAGCTTTCGTATAATTCGCTAAAACGGCACCTTTTTCAATCGCGACTTTTGCAACTTCAATTGTTAAGCGTGCATCATCAGTCCGGTATTCAACATAAACACCGCCGCCTAATAAATCGGCTTGCTTTACTAGCGGTTCTTTTTCCAATGTTTGCGCACCATTTAACATGTAGCGGCGCTCTGATTTTTTTACCCCCGCCAGGAAATCGTACACACGTAAACCAACAGATGTAGAGAATTTACCGAATGTACCACCTTTATGGAACGGTAATAACATCCATACAGGTGTTGTTACGTGCGGACCATTTTCATACACGATCGCACGCTCTTTTCCTAACTCGGCTACTTCTTTAATTTCAAATTGTTTTAAATAACGTAAACCGCCGTGTACTAATTTTGTTGAGCGGCTTGACGTACCTGCAGCAAAATCCTGCATTTCAACTAATGCGACTGACAAACCGCGCGTAATGGCATCAAGTGCAATCCCTACACCTGTAATACCGCCTCCGATAACTAAAACGTCATATTCCTTGCTCTGTAAATCATTCATGATGACTGAACGCTGTAATGATGAAGCTGTTGACATAATAATTCCTCCTTAAATGTAGACAAAAAAAGAGAGACCTTAAAGCACCACACAAATATCGCTTTGTGCGTTCTTTAAGGTCTCTCTTTAACTCAAACCGGTCTATTAACTTGACCTTATCTTAACGCCACAGAAGAAAAAATGCAAGACATTTACATTATTAGTTCTGGATTTCGATCATTTAGGATCCGCTAAGTCTAAAAAACTACATTTAACTTTTTAACCAAAGAACAGGTCAAAAATATTCGAGGCTGAAGACGATTTTTTATTATAGAACTCTGAATATCCACAGTTATTGCAGTAAACGACTATAAACTGATTGTGCTGAACATCAAACATTTTGGATAACCCTGTACCGGTCATCGCCACTTCCTTCTTGCTCGCATCCTTACTTCCACATTTTATACAGCCTTTTTCAGACATATATTTTCCCCTCTCCCACTAAACGATTTGTTATACTTTCATACGGAATCGAGTTGAAAAAAGTTTCAGTAATTACGATTCAACACAATAAATGGAATCCACGCTATCCTTAAAAACGCCTTTCTAATCGTTGTCATGATAAATATCGAATTCAAATTCCCCATTTACTTGATTGGCAAATTCAATTGCCTTTTTATTCATAACAAGCTCACGAGTCTGCTGACAATTAAAACAAATAACCGTAACTAATTTACATTTCAAATTGTAATTATCTTTATACTTTTTAATAATCTCTATTGAGTTATATAGTGTATTTATAATGGTATGAATTTGTTCCTCTGGATGGTTTGTCATTTTATAATCTAGCCCATACTCCCATGCAGTTTCAAATCTTATATGTTCTGTTTTACCTCGAATACATTCCTCACCTTTTCTGTAAGCTTCTGTTGGAATGATTCCTATTTCTCTAGTGAATTCCTCCACAGGGAAATCCTCTCCAAATAAAGTGAAGTATGCCCTCGTTTCTGAACAATAATCTTCCATTATAAAACAACTCAATTTTATACTCTTATAAATTTCAAAGGACATTTTTTATTGACTTACTTTTACTTTTATAAAAGCTTCTCCAACTGATAATCCTCAATCAATTCAATATTTCTTCTATTATCAATATAGTTCTTTATTTGCTGTATTATATTAGGCAGCAGCAGGATTGAATCCAATTCCTCTATAGGAATCCACTTCACTCCTGTTTGATAAAGGTCTGGATATTCGGGTAATTTGGGGATCGAACCATTCTTTAAAGTACATTCAAAAATAAGGTGTAGTCCATGTTTGGCATTCTCATCATAATCTCCGGATTGCTTATGTGGGGGAAACTCATAAATTAATGCTAACGGTCCAACTTCAACTTCTGCAGTAGTTTCTTCAAACACTTCTCTTGCGACACCCTCTATTATTGTCTCCCCGGGTTCAAGTCCCCCACCCGGTAAATTGTAATGTATCCCATTATCATCATACTCCACTAAAAGTACAGAATTATTTTCGATGATCAATGCTGTACATCGTATTCTTACATGTGACATTTCCCCACCTCATTTTCTTCTATATATTTAGATAGTCACTTGTTTTTCCATAAGGTACATTTTAGCCATTGTGTAAGCATGCGCTGTGAACAGTTGAGTGTTAATCTGCTTTGACCTAATTAAACTGGTCATTTCATTAAAATTAATTATTTTAATAGTAAGAATTTCAGTATCGTCTAAATCTTGTTCAAATTCCTTAAAAGCATCTAACAAGAGAAAAGTAATGACCTTGTTATTTTGCGTTGCCGGGTTAACCATGAATTCCCCCAGAAGAATAGGCTTGCTTTCTGAAATAAAACCGGTCTCTTCCCTTACTTCCCGGATTATTGCTTCCTCGTATGTTTCATTTTCTTCTATTTTCCCAGCAGGGACTTCAAGGTAAAATTCATTGCCAGCATAACGGTACTGTTCAACAAGGACCATCTCGTTTTCCTTAGTTATAACGACGGCGTTTACCCAATCAGAATATTCGTTTACATAATAATCATCTATCACAATACCATTAGGAAGCTCGCATTCGTCTTTTCGAATATTGCCGAAAGGACTATTATGTACATACTCTGATTTTAAAGTTTTCCATTTATCCATAATTACCTCCATAGTTTACGCCAAAATCTAGGCTATTAAATTAAGTTTTCCACTTGCTCTACCTTTTAAATATTAACATAATTATCCAAATAACACTTGATTTTTCATTCTCATTTCATCATAAAACGAGCATGATCCTTGTAGTAGGTTCATGCTCGTAAATTAGATATTAATATTTGCTAAAGTCCTTAGTAAATTTCCCCTTTTGTCAGTATAGTCGCATTCCCGCCTACCATAACTAATGGGTTATTTTTATTTACCAATTTTGTAATAATGCGAGAAGGTCTATCCATACTGTATCCTTGAAGAAAAATGTATTCTTCGTTAAATTCATTTAACACATTATGATGAAAAAGATAATAAGTTAAAGCTCCGTTTGAAGTTCCTGTTGCGGCTTCTTCGTCAATCCCATAGAGCGGGCAAAAGTTTCTACTCATTGCTACCCCTTCTTTTGTATCAAGCGTAAATGCATGGACACCACCTACTTTATTGACCTTTGTAAATTCAGTAAGAGCTTTAAAATCAGGTTTTAGCGCATTTAAAACTTCATTTGTTTTTATAGGCAGCATAATATCCCAGAGCCCCGTGCTTGCAGCTTGAGGAACCAAGTTAAAATCTGCACTTCCTATTTGGCTTTTATCAATATTAAACAGGTCCGCTAAATACTCATAATCATCAAATGTTTTCCCTAGTTTAGGTTTAGCTTGCTCCATCATTATTAATGATTGATTGACCTCAACAGATAGTGTCCCAGCTAGTGTTTCCATCATATATGTATGGTTATTTTCAACTGCCTTATTTTCCAACAATGCTTTAAAAGAAGCAATTGTAGCATGTCCGCATAATTCTACTTGTGAAGTCGGTGTAAAAAACTTTATCTCAAATGTTTGAGAATTTATTTTTTTAATAAAAGCTGTCTCTGAAAAGCGAACTTCCGCAGAAAATTTTTGCATAAACTCTTCGTCTAAATCTTCATGGATTACTACACCTGCTGGATTTCCGCCAAATTTTGTTTCTGTAAATGCATCAATTACGTAATATAACAATTTTAATTCACCCCTCTATATAATATTTAATTTCCTAAAATAATTATAATTTAAAAAGACATAGGTTAGCTGAATGAACTAACCTATGTCTTTTATTTCATTTATTTAGAAACTCTTATACAATAAATGCAAAGTATGAAAGGAATAACAGGCAAAGCACATACATAATCGGATGCACTTCTTTAGCACGCTTTTGTGCGATTAGGCAAATTGGATAAAGTACAAAGCCTAACCCAATCCCAATAACTACACTAGAAGTTAGTGGCATCATAATAATTGTTAAAAATGCCGGAATAACGATTTCTAACTTTGTCCAGTTAATTCGACGGATTTCCATAGCCATCAATGCACCGACAATAATTAATGCGGCGGATGTTACTTCCACAGAAATAACGCTAACAAGTGGTGAGAAGAATAATGCAATGACGAAACATGCTGCAATAACTACTGATGTAAAGCCGGTTTTTCCTCCAACAGCAATACCAGCAGAAGACTCAACACTTGTTGCAGGTGTTGATGTACCTAATACAGCTCCAATTACACCGGCAGCTGAATCGGCAAGTAACCCTTTTCCGATATTCGGAATTTTATTGTCTTTCATCATGCCTGCTTGGCTTGTTAGTCCAATTAATGCGCCTGCTGTGTCAAAGAAAGCGACAATTAGGAACGTGAAAATTACTGTCAGGATTTCCGCTGTAAAAATTTCATCTAAATGACCAAACACAACACCAAATGTTGGTTCAAGGCTAGGAATACTACCAACGATTGAAGATGGTACTTCAATTTTACCAAACAGCATGCCTACGACTGTTGTAATGACCATAGCGTAGAAAATACCGCCGTTAATACCTTTTACTAACATAATGATTGTAAGGAAAATACCTAGAATTGCTAATAACGTCATCGGTGAAGTTAAATCGCCAATCGCCACAAATGTATCTGGATTACCAACAATAATGCCACCGTTTTTTAATCCGACAAACGTGATGAAAAATCCAATCCCTGAAGCAATCGCGAACTTTAAATCACTTGGAATAATGTTAATAATTTTTTCGCGAATTTTAAATAAACTTAAAATCAAAAAGATGATGCCGGCAACAAAAACACCTGTTAAAGTAACTTGCCAATCAATCCCCATTCCAATACAAACTGTAAAAGTAAAGAATGAGTTTAATCCCATACTCGGTGCAATCGCGATCGGGAAGTTCGCAAGTATTCCCATTAGCAATGTACCGATAATTGCAGTTAGTGCAGTTGCAGTAAATACAGCTCCATGATCCATACCAGATTGACTGAGGATAATGGGGTTGACGATCAAAATGTAAGCAATTGATAAGAAGGTCGTAATCCCAGCAAGTGTTTCCGTTTTATACGAAGTACCCCGTTCTGCAAATTTGAAAAAGTTTTTCATGTTGTAATCTCCTAGTTGCTGTAATGTTAGCAATTAATTTATTATCCTAGAATAAAAAAAGCTTTGACCACGAATGGCCAAAGCTTCTCTACAAAATGGAATAAAAAGAATTTAATTCCCATTCCTTGTAGTCAGCTATTATCGGTAGCTGGTAGAAACTTTCAAGCCATCTTCTTGAATTTATACAAGGTATATAATATTTTCTAAAAACAATAGTAGAATAATATCAAGTTAATTTTAAATCGTCAATAGAATTAACAACAATATTTTTTTGTTTTATCAATAAAAAAATATTCAAAAAAGAGCAAAAAATCAGCACTAGCCTAAACTTGTCAATAGAACCATAATACCATTCGTAATACCATGAATCATTACGGATGGCCAAATCGAATTCGTCCGTTCATATGCTAGCGCAAAAATAATCCCGCTAAAAAAATTGACTGGCATTACATTATAGGCAGGAATATGTACAATCGTAAAAATTGTGGAGCTGATTAAAATCGCTCCAAAAAATCCAATGCGCGTACGCAACCATCGATATAAAAAGCCACGGTAAAATAGCTCCTCATAAATTGGTGATATAACGGCAGCAGAAACAAAAGCGATAAGAACTTTCAGGAAAGTCACATTCTGTTGTAATGATTCTGTTTTGCTATTCTCCCAGGTATTCCCGATAAAACTAGTAAGTATAACAATGATGACCGAGCCAACGAGTAAAATGACAGAATAACCACCGATAATTTTCCAGTCTTTCACTTTCATTCTCGTTAGTCCTACTTCACGCCAAGAAAGCGCTTTTGGATGGAGCGCAACAATATAAACACTTATTATTAAAATAATCGCTATTGTCAGTCCCATGAATGTCCCAGCGTATAAATCATTATTGAGCCATTGTGAATAGATCGGTGAAACAACGCCCTTTAAAAAGCCAATAACGAAAATAAACTCCAGTAACAATAATATAATAAATTCTTGACTGCCCCAAGGATCCTGTACTTTCCAACTGTTTTGATTATTTCCCATCCCTTTCCCCTCTTCCTTTAAATGGTATAATGTCACTATATTGGATTACGTTACGTAACCTGCAAGCATTTTTAAGGAGGAGTGACATGAAACGATGGACTACAGGGGAAGTAAGTAAACAACGAAATATATCGATTCGAACATTGCGCTATTACGATCAGATCAAACTTCTTACACCTAGTTTTAAAGATGAACACGGAAGGCGATACTACTCGGAAGAAGACTTGTTTCAATTAGAGAAAATTATTATTTTAAAGTCCCTTTCACTTCCGTTAGAGGAAAAAAACCCATATCTAAGATTATGGACTAATCAAAGTTACAGGCCTGAAGTATTTAATATTTTTATTTCCCACTGTAACACTAAAAAATCATCGTTCTTGAAGTTCATTCACTGTTACAAATTGATACCCTTCGCTCGTAAGTTCCTTTAAAATCTCTTCAACTACTTGTATTGTCCCACCGGTTTGATCATACATTGGATGCAGCAAAATTATTGAGCCCGGTTTAATGTTTTCCAATACATAATCTACTTTATCATCAACGCTTGTGTAATATGTTTCCGGCTCTAAAGAACACATAATAGTCTCCCTGTTGTGCTGATTTAAATAATACGGTAACCCAACAAATTTTTTCCCGTAAGGTGGGCGAAAGTCAATTTCCCCCTCATACCCAATTCTTCGAATTAGTTCATCTGTTTTTTCTATTTCCTCTTCAATAAAAGAAGGCGATTTTAAAACCATTCTTTTATGCGAATACGTGTGATTCCCAATTTGATGTCCTGCTTCAACTAATTTTTTTGCTTCTTCAGGATGCTTTTCAATTTCATTTCCGATAAGGAAAAACGTAGCTTTTACTTTGTATTCATCCAACAAAGGCAAAAGCTGATCCACATTCTTGGTCGGACCGTCATCAAATGTTAAAGCAATAACCTTGTCTTTTGTTTCCGCTTGGTAGGTCAACCCTCCAAAAAATTGAAACGTTCTTAATTTAGTAACTTTGAACATCCCTGCAAATAAAAGAGCCATTAATATAACTGCAATTATTAATTTCTTTTTCATCTTCGGTTCCTTTCTTTAATAACCTTTAAGCAAAACCTGTAGAAATATATGCTACTTTAGTAAAACAAGCACTTACTACCATACCAATAAGCCAAAAAAGTCAGTCGAAAACACTGCGAGTAAAAACAACGAAATAACCCCTAATTGTACAGCCGTAAAAATGTAATCATTTTTGTTTTTTGCATATCTCTTCTCCATAACAATTCTGACAAGTTCAGTTACCACAATAAAACCAAACATTAGAATATGCGTCTGTAAAAACCAAATGTGCTTTGAAGGATCGCGGTTAACATTAATGAAAAATCCGAATAACACAAAAACAATAAAAGTAATTCTGATGGCCCAATCAATTTTTTTATGTTGTTCATTTACATGGTTATAGGAGAAGAATTCTTTCTTTTCAACGTTAAGCCATTTTCTTAAAAACTTATTAATAAAAAATAGTACAAGTCCAAAAATTGACGATATTAAAATCAAATTTGTTAAAACATTTCCCACGATTTTTCACCACCTAATTTTCACTTCACAACTGCGCATTGTTTTCGAATTCTTCTTTTAATAACCCATAGTAGGTCAAATCATAAAACTGTCCGAAGCTTGATACATGTTGCTTTAATGTGCCTTCATATTTCAAACCAATTTTCTCCATTACCTTCCATGAACCAGTGTTTGATGTAAATGAAGCTGCAAATATTTTATTTAATTTAAGCTGGTTAAAACCATATTCCAACAATGCTTTTGCTGCGTCGGTTCCGTAACCATTTCCCCAATACTCTTTTCCAATCCAATATGCTAATTCTCCTCTTTGATACGGTATGGACAAATTTAAATTAATCAGGCCAATTAACAGTTTTGTTTCTTTAATAATAATCGCAAACATGACAATCTTATTATTTTGTTCTGCAGTTTGGATACTTTCTATAAATTGAGAAGCAGAACCTTTAGGATATGGATGAGGTATATTTAATGTAGACTTTGCTACATCATACTCTCCTGCCAATTCTTCAATTCTGTCTGAATCATCAAAAGTTAATGGTCTTAATAGTAATCTTTCAGTTTCCAATTTGTGCATCAACATCCCTACCTTCTCTTTATATTTTGCTAGATGTTATATTAGATTTATCCCTTACTTCGAATTTATATAGTAAATAAGATGATCTTTCCACTCGTCAAATTCGAAAATAAATCCTTTTCTTATACATTCAAATTGCAGGCCAACACTTTCTGCTAACTTAATAGAAGGAAAGTTATCCAAATTTATGTGTGCTTCGATCCGATGATAATTCAGTTTATCAAAAGCTAGTGTAATAGCAGCTTTTACAGCTTCCTTTCCATATCCTTGTAACCAAAATTGATTGTGGATGGTGTAACCAAATCTTGCCCATTGAAATTCATCCCTTAACATTGTGGAAAAATCTACTGAACCAATATGCGCAAGATCCTCTTTTCTGAAAACCCCAAATACATAAACTTTATCTTCTGAAGCAAGCCTTTGATGACGATCCACCAAATCTCCAAACCAATCTTTTGTACAAATGCTCATATCTATATTACCTTCATCGTATTGATGCTGTGATGGCAATCTATTTTCAAATGCGGATAACCACGATGTGTAATCACCTTTTTCAAGGGGTCTAATCACAAGTCTATCCGTTTCTATGAATACATTAAATTTCATCAAATAATCACCTCAATTTCTTCTACATCTTGCTTATTTATAAGGCCCTAGTTTAATTTAAATTTGGGATTGCTTATTATTTCATTGACTACGTATGTAATATCATCAGGGGAACTATCGGTTGTATCAAATATGTATTTTTCCTTTATTCCTGATTCAATGAACTCTTCTATTAAAATCACACATCGTTCACCCATTCTAGCGCCTGGCACCCTCATACTATCCCTAGTCAATAAAGTCCCCATATCGGTCCATAACACTACATAAATCACTTCCACATTTAAACTTTTAAGATTTTTGCTAACCCACTCTGCTTCTTTAGGGAAGGTTACATAATCAATGATGACGTCTACGCCATACTTAATAAAGTTCTTTGTGAGACTCAATATGTTATCCCAAATCAATACTTCTTCTGATCTATCCCATGGGTTATTTCTTCCGTTAATGTGCATATGACTAACATCATCACCAGAAATATAGGCACTGTTCTTAAATTTTTTAATCAGTTCTTTTGAAGTTGTTGATTTTCCTACCCCAGCAGGACCTGAAATAATGTAGACCTTATTTGCCGCTTTTTTATTCATTCGTTCAACTCCTAAAATGAGAATTAATCTCCAACAACGTTTCCCATTATACCCATTTAAGTTATAATTTCCTTATTATTCTACTAGAATGAGGTGCGAAATGTTATCTTTATTTAAATATAATTGGCAAGTACGTGAAGATTGGTTCAATTGGTGTGAATCATTACCGGAAGAAGAATTTCATAAAGAACGGGTTGGTGGTATGAAAAGTATACGAGAAACACTTACCCACATAATAGATTGTGAGTTGCTCTGGTTGAATTCATTAGTTGATGAAAAAGTAGTTTTTGAAAGGCGACAACTACTTACACAATTGAATGAGATCAAAGAATATTCGACTTTTGTCCAAACGTTTACTGAACAGTTCATTGAACAACTTCCTTCAGACTATGAAAATAAACTTATAGAAGTACAGCGACAAGACGGTTCAATATTAGAATTTACGCAAAAAAAGATTTTCGCTCATATAATAACGCATGAGATACATCACATTGGGCAGCTATCCGTTTGGGCTAGAGAAATACAGCGAAAGCCGATTTCTTCGGATTTAATCATTAGAATTTTTGAGTAATCCATTAAGCATTGTCCCTTTGCCCTTAAATAAATGGAAAATTTATGTTAAAATTTTTACAGGATGGACTTTAGGTATATAACAGTCATGTCAGTTCGTGGAAAACATAACAGGGGGGTAATTGAGTGGATGCTTTGATGTTAGACGGATGGACTCCTTTATTGTTGTTAGGAATTTTGTTTGCATTTATGATGTTTTTTATTGGGCGGAAAGTTTCGAAAAATATATTACTTTTAACCTCCGCTATAATGAGCCTACTTTGCTTCGGGTTAATACTTTTTAGCATATTGGTTGTTGGTGGTTGGGAAGGTATGGGTCTAGGCTTCTTTGCTATCACTATTTTTATAGGCGTTTGGATAGGTACTATTTTTGGGATTATTTATCAAAACACTAAGTAAGGGCTTTAGTAGACTATGCATATTAAACGCTCAGGTATATATAAATCCTGAGCGTTATTATATTTTCTGAACTTGTCATATTTATTCCTACTATCATATATCTTCCAAATCTTCTTTTTATATATTGCAGTTTTTAAAGCAATCGAGGCATTAGCCACCATGCTACAATATAAATGCTCAATACTCCCCACGCTACAGTTGCTATTATCCACCTAATGATTATTGGAGTAGCGGAACTATCGTGAATTTTATCTTTCAAGCTCCTCATTTTAATTGCACATACAATCATCCCGGTGACGATGAGTACAATAACCAGGATTGATAATGCATCCATAATTTAACCTCCAATCATCCTTGTTCGGTTGAATTCAGCTATGAAATCGCTGAAGTGATTCCAAAATTATACCTTACGATTTTTAATGAGTCGAACCATTATCCATTTGTTGAAGAAGCACAGGCGTTTACCATTCTTGTAGAAAGAAACTTCGATACGCTTAGAATGTATAAATCTTTAATCAAATAAGAAATAATTTAGTAATAATAAAATTAGTGCTAAAGCAGAAAAAGAAAACAAAGCTATATCGGTTTTACTTATCTTTTTATTTTCCATTAATCATTACCTTCTTCTATAATATTTCGAACACAAAATCTTCTATTCATGTGATAACTATAAATACTTCTGTACGTATCATAGCCAATCTTTCACATATGCAACTAACCCTAATAATCCACCTATTCCAGCCCCAATAAATACAGGAATAACATAACTCGACATTTTTTGCGCACTACTCTTTGAATAAATTTTTTCTTTCATTAAATGTTCTCCCCTTTATCAACTTATACGTTCAAATTCTACGAAAGTTTCAAAATTCAGATAAATTTTTGGATATATTGAGCTCGTTCCATAGGTTTTTGTTTTTCCAAATAATATTCTTCTGCAGGCCAATATCGTTTCGTATATTTGTTTACTCTTTCATCTATATTCCCAATATATGTATCTCGTTGAATTACACGTGCGTACCTCATTTCTTTAGGACAATCCAAGAAAACGATGTAATCATAAAAACTTTTCCATTCCTCCCGTAAAAGAAAAATGCCTTCTATAATTACTATGCTGCATTCAGATAAATTAATCGTATGGTCGTAATGAGTATCCTCTTCCTTTTGATAAAAGGGCAGTTTTAATGATGAAACATTTTGTCGTATTTTTAGAAAGAGCTGTTCCGTCAAAAATTTAGTGTCCCACTGTAATTGATAATACTCAAACCATTGCTCATGCCCTGTATTATACCGCTTGGATCTTTCAACAATATGGTCATCAATATGAATTACAACGACATTTTTTAAAATACGTTTAAGATATTTTACAAGTGTAGTTTTGCCAGCACCCGATAAGCCATCTATAGCAACGGTAAAAGGCCTTTTTTCCATATGCTTTTCATATTCTTCATTTATTTGACGAATTAAATTATCTAAGTAGTCCATTGAATGAAATCCTTTCAGCTGTTAGTTGAAATTTCTTAAAATCGTTGTGCATATAAATATTCCTTTTTATTACCATGAAGGTTTGAAGATATCTTCTAATTTAGAGGATTTAAATTGAAAAATCTAGAAATAAGTTAAGGTGTACATAAAAAAGTTAGGTGGTAATTGTGATGATAGAGAATTTAAAAGAGCATTTACAGCAGTTAGAGGAAAGCCATACCGGATTAGAAGTTAGAAGGAGTATAGAAAAGCTTGATGCAATTTTAGCAGATGACTACTTTGAGATTGGCAGCTCCGGTTATATTTATGATAAAAAAGAGTGTCTTGAAACGGGTGTTGTTTTGACAGATATGAAGCTGTACAACTACGAAATCTATCCGCTCGCTCATGACATTGTCTTAGCTACTTATTTTTTAGTCGATACAACGAGAGAAAGAAATACACTGCGTAGTTCAATATGGAAATTGATTGATGGGCATTGGCAGCTCTATTTCCATCAAGGAACAATCACGCCTCTTCAATTAACTAGTTTTACTAGCAGTTCATCAACAGATAATTTGAATGTATCCAAATGATGAGAAGGTGGCTATGGGCAATCTCTATCGGTGTCATTGTTTTGGGTTGGTTTGTTTTTGATATGTGGCAAGAGTCTAGCAGAGATGCCATTATAGGAACAGCTTTGAGTAGTAATATTGATACGATTTCAGTAAGAGATACCAAAACAAATGAAGAAATTTTAGTATTTACGGATTCGGATTCTGCTTTTACTCCTATGGTTGAAATCTACAGGTTCCCCTATGTACAGTTGGAACGGCCAGATAATAAGATATTTAAAGAAGAGCCACTGCTCGAAATCGAATACTTACAAGAAAACGAAGTCAAGTATGTAGTGAGGGTCCATCAATTTAATAGTAAGCCAGCACTAGCACAGCAATTGGAAGACAGTTACATGTATTCTCCGGGAAATAATGATAAAGTGTATCTATTTGAAGTGAAAGGCAATGATCAGCTATTAAAACTGAATGACGGCTTAAAAACGCTAATCGATATCATTACTTCTAAGTAAAAAACAGCGACAATCACTCTTGTATAATGATTGTCGCTTATTATAATTTTATCTAGTACTAGTTATGCTTTCACTTTAGATTCTACAAATTGGCTGAAGAATGAAAGGATTTTTTGGTAAACTGCAATTTCATTTTCTTTTTTAGAGAATCCATGACCTTCATCTTCAAGAAGCATATATTCGACTTCACGCCCTTTATCTTTCAGCGCCTGCACAATTTGATCCGACTCCTCTTTTACAACTCGCGGATCGTTTGCTCCTTGGATAACGAGCATTGGTTTTGTCATTGTCTCTAAATACGTAATCGGAGAATATTCGATAAATTTTTCTTTGTCTCTTTCTGGATTTCCTACCCATTGATCCATCATGGGTTTCCAGTCTTCCGGAACCGAATTGACAAATGAAAACAAATCCGATGGTCCAAAGATATCGACTACCGCTTTGAAATAATCCGCATGACGTCCGTGAAGCAGTAAGGCCATATAGCCACCATAGCTTCCACCCATCAATAAAATATTACCCTTTTCTGCATAACCCTTATCAATAAGCCAATCCAGACCTGCGACATTATCAAGTCGCGGACCATATCCCCAATCTCCGTTTACCATTTTCGTGAAAGCTAATCCATAACCTGTTGATCCACGGAAATTTGGCGCAAATATACTATAGCCATTATTTAAAAAGAACTGGAACGAAGCTCTAAAGAATTTTCGCTCTGCAGCTTGTGGACCACCATGTGGCCAGAAGATGATTTCCCCATTATCATTTTCCTTTTTCGCTTTGAAGAATAAAGATTCAATTTCCAGCCCATCAAAAGAAGGATACGTAATAACTTCAGGCTCCACTAATTCGCTTTGGTCGACACCCGGAACTGCATATTGCGTAAGAGGAATCCATTCATTATCTGTCAATCGGTAAATATTATCCGGTTTAGTAGCAGTACCGCCTAAAACATATAAATTTCCTGACTTCGTGACAACAAGCTTATCGATCGTGCTACATGGCGTTTGTATTTTCTGCCACTCATTTGAAGACAAATCATACATGTATACAGTATCTTCTACACCTTTTTCACTGACAATATATAAGCGCTGTTTATGTTGGTCATATTTCAGAGTAGTGAAGCCTTCATTCTCAATATCTTTTACTTTAATAAATTCATTTGTTTCTAAATTATACGAAGCTAAGTATGTAAAATCTGCGTTGTAGTCCGTTAAAAAATAAACAAGATCATCTGTTGCGAAACATGCATCACTAACCGTGTGCTGAGAATCGGTAGAGGGTGTCAGCAAAGTATGGTTGTTCTCCCGTTTTGCATACAACAGTGTATGTGTATTTGAATACGCCGTCATATAAAGGAGCGTTTCTTCATTCGGGCTTAAACCAACGTTTAACGTAGGTGTCGTTTTTCCTTCTAAGACTAATTCTTCCTCCCCTGTCTCCAGGTCATATTTATACGTATTCAAAAAAGAAGGATTTCCTTTTGAAGAAGTGTAGTAAAGCTTTTTCCCGTCTTCTGAAAGGATCATTCCAGTATTGCGTGTTCCTTCTTCATGAATAATTGGTTGTAATGTACCGCCATGAAGAGGCAACCCGTAAAATTGTGTATTTTCATTGCCATCGTCATCAAAACCAGCAAGGATGAATCGTCCTTGTTTATCATACAGAAGACCTTGGCAGCTCTGGTTATTGAATGTCAGCTGTGTCGGGAATGTACCAGGCAGATTCATTGCCCATAAATTATACTTTCCGCTTAAATTTGTACTGAAAATGAGTTGACTTTCATCTGGACTTACCGCAAAATCTCTTATTGAAAATGTCCTTAAAAACTGCTCTGCCCCTGGTTTAGGAAATGAAACCATATTGAATACTCCTCCTTTATAATAAAAAACTGAATTAATACTAAATTACCATAAATATACTATTAGAGAAACAAATAAGTAATTCGCAAGGAAATTGTAAGCATTAATTCCTAATTACCAACTAAAAAAGCAAACCCGCACGATGCGAAGTTTGCTCTTTGAATTGCTAATGAATTATTTAAATTTCACATTCAGTATGGATAGTATCTTTACTTATAACGCCTTTCGCTGGTAAATGCTGTTGGTAACCAACCAAGAACCAACATAGAGTGTGATGACGACAATTGTTGCTCCTGTATATAAAGCAAGGGTGGATAAATTAATAATAACATCCTTTATAATGGTCAATTGGTCTGTTAAAAATAACACAATAGACGGTCCGACTGCTGTTAAAAGGAGAAAACTAATCAATACAGCCGGAAAAATATAACCTGGTTTAAATAAATAAAATAATGGGAAGGTAAAGGAAGCAAATAATAAAAATAAACTACAGCCAATCGCAATGTGTGTTAGTGTAAAAGGTTTATTGAAAACAAACAATGTGAGACTTGTCACACCAATTGCTAAAACCATATAGATAATAGCACCGATATAGCGTGATGCGATAATTTCCGAACGTGTATAAGGTAAGGAATTTAACAATATGTTCGTCTCTACTTTTTCATCGTAAGCATATGTGTTAAAGGGAATAAGAATACTGGCAACAAGAAAGATCATAACTGGATTTGCTTCCATTATAATAAAGAAAATGACACAAGGAATAAAAAGTAATAGCTGTTTTTTCTGTAATATGACATCACGTCTGATTAGATTAAACATGTTGTATTCCCCCTTTCAAGTAATACATGATCTCTTCCAGCGAGGCTTGATCAATGGCAACGGTGTCTCCGAAAATTCTTTGTACTCCTTTGATATCATCCGTTAATGCTTCAAATCCTGTTAATGCACGGTGAACATGAATAAAAGCCTTTTCAGTGTCGCGATCCAGAAGTTCCAATCTTCCTTTAACAAGTGCATAGTTTTCAACTACATCAAGAATAGACTGATTAAATATTAATTCCCCCTTCTGAATGAGAGCGATATAATCTGCAATACGGTCTAAATCGGATGTAATATGTGTGGAGAAGAAAATGGTACGATCTCCATCCACCATTAACTCCTGTAAAAGCTCCAAAAGCTCTCGTCTAAAAATGGGATCTAAACCTGCTGTTGGCTCGTCCATAATAATAAGTTCCGCATGATGGGATAGTGCTATGGCCAATGATGCCTTCATTTGCATTCCTTTTGAAAATGTCTTTATTTGTTTATTCAGCGGCAATTCAAATTTTTCCAAGTATTGATGAAATAGTGATTCATCCCAGCGTTTGTATGCAGGGCCCACGATGCGCTTTATATCTTTTAAGTTCAGCCCTTCAAAAAACACATTGCCATCGTAAACAAACCCAATGCGCTCTTTAATCGCCTTCTCATGATTCATGTAATCCAAACCGAAAAGCTTAATTTCACCGACATCCGGTCTTAATAGATTCATCATCATTTTTATCGTAGTCGATTTACCCGCACCGTTTGCCCCAATAAAGCCTGTTATAAAGCCTTTCTTCACTTCTAAATTTAGATTTTTAACAGAAAAACCTTTAAACTTTTTCGAAACATTTGTAAGTTCAACAACATTCTCCATTCAAATCACTCCTCATATAAAATTTTTAATAAGTCTTGTAATTCTTCAAGTGAGATGCCAATTTCTCTGCTATTCGTGATGACCAAGCTCATTTGCTCCTCAATGACTTTCAATTTCTTTTCTTTTATGACTTCTAAATTTTGCTCTGCAACAAAGGACCCTTTTCCGACAATCGAATAGATAAAGCCCGCCTTTTCTAATTCCTCGTAAGCACGCTTCGTTGTGATTACACTAATTTGCAGTTCTTTGGCAAGATTACGCATGGAAGGTATTGCTTCCCCCTCATGCAATTCACCTGCTAAAATGGCGGATTTAATCTGATTTGTAATTTGTTCATAAATTGGTTCCTTAGAAATGTTTGAAATAATTATTTGCATGCCAATCCCTCATTTTTACTTATTAAAAATCAATTAAAATTGTGTTCTTTATTACTTGTTTTAACAGTTAAGCCGTAATATAAAATGTGAAACATCCAAATAATCACAAACCTTTTTGTATAATGTATATATACTATAAGCACATTATATACATACCTCCAATATTAGTTCAACCATTTTTTGTAAACATAACTTGTTGCCACTGTAAAAAAATCTATAAAAAAGCCACATAACCTTGTTTTCACAATGTCTGTGGCTAATTTTTTAATTTACAAATTTTGAACGGATAAAAAAAAAGAGTAACACAGATGCCTGTTTACTCTTTTGCTCGTAATTTGTCCATAAATTTCTTTTCGTGCATTGGCTAATATTTCTATAATTATATTCCCTTTTAAAAAATACTTCCGCTGAAGTTTCCATTCTTATATCCCGTAGTGTTTGTAGCTTTATTTATTCCATTTAATATCATTTCCATATAAGTACTCACAAGCTCTTCTTCTGTTACTTCTCCATCCGGATTATACCAATTATATGAACGGTTAACCATGCCGAGGATGCCAAAGATAACAATATCACTTCTAAGATCTTCCCTGAATTCTCCTTTTTCAATACCTTCATCAAAAAGCTTTTCGAGATTTATACGAAACTCTTTTCGGTAATCATTGATTAACTTTAATTGCTTATCATCCAGATGCCGAAACTCCCGATGAAATACTCTTGCGCTCTTACCATGTACTTTAATATTTTTTATAATTAAATGAATTAATTTATTTATTTTTACTATACTGCTTAGATATTCATCATTTAAAATCACTTCTTGTTCGGCTAATAACTCTTTAATATAATTTAAGTGAATATCCATTAATAATTCCTGTTTACTTTTAAAGTAATAATAAAAGGTACCCTTTGTCACACCGATCGTATCAATAATATCTTGAATGGAAGTTTTGCTGAACCCCTTTTTATCAAAGAGGTCTATACTTTCTTTAAGAATTCTTCCGCGCATTTAATTTACTCCTCAAGTCATTATTTTTTTACAATTTTAGTTCACTCCCTTTCGATTACTAAAGAGATTCCTTGGCCTCCACCGATACAAGCTGTAATAAGGGCGAATTTCCCAGCCGATCGTTTCAATTCATATACAGCTTTTGTTATTAAAATTGCGCCTGTTGCACCTAATGGATGCCCATGTGCAATTGCTCCGCCATTAACATTTAGTTTTTCCGGATCTATTCCCAATTCCCGGTCACAGGCGATTACCTGTGCAGCAAACGCCTCGTTCAATTCAATAATGTCCATATCGGATAAAGAAAGATTCAACTTCTCTAATAATTTTTTCGTTGCCGGTACGGGACCAATTCCCATGATATTAGGGTCTACTCCTGCAACGGTTGATCCTTTAATCGTGGCTAATGGTTGAATCCCTAATTCATCAGCCTTCTCTCGAGACATAATGACCATTGCTGATGCTGCATCATTCAGTCCGGAACTACTGCCTGCTGTGACTGTTCCATCTCTTTGGAAAGCCGGCGATAGCTTTGCCAATGCAGCTAACGTTGTATTTGGACGCGGATGCTCATCTTTGTTAAAAAGAATCGGCTCACCTTTACGAACAGGGATACTAATTGGAACTATTTGTTCATCAAAACGCCCTTCATTAATTGCAGTTGCCATTCTTAGTTGACTTCTTAATGAATACTCATCTTGTTCCTTTCTTGTAATATCATATTTTTTTGCAAGGTTTTCTGCAGTAGTTCCCATGCCCGGGTTTCCGATTTCTTCAGGAGCAAGTAATGTTTTACGATACCTTGGCGGGATTGAACTGTATGCTTGTTCTGGACGCTCATATTGATATGGTGCGCGGCTCATGCTTTCAATCCCCCCGGCAACATATATATCACCTGCACCAGATTGTATCGCTTGGGCAGCTAATGCAGCTGCATTAATACCTGAACCACATTGCCTGTCTATGGTTAACCCCGGTATGTTGACAGATAAACCGCCCTGTAAAGCTGTTAATCTAGCAATATTGCCGCCACCACTTAAAACATTTCCTAAAATCACATCATCTATCATTTCTGGATTAAGATTCACTCTCTTGATTGCTTCTTTAATTACTTCCCCTCCATACAGATGAGCAGGAAGACTTGCTAATGCCCCACCTTGTTTTCCAATTGCCGTACGAACAGCTGATACAATGACAGCATCTCTTTTCATATATGGTCTCCTTATTATCAGTTTATATATAAAGGATTTGCCCCTGCCCCTATCCTATTTGAAATCGAGACAAACCCTTTTTAATTAATAACGTTCAAATATTAATTTTCCCTTAACCACAGCTTTTTGATGCTGGTTTATTGCTTTCACATCAAAGATTAGTGATTGATCCACTTTATCCACTAAATCGGCTTTTAAAGTAAGAACGTCATTTAAAAACACCATTCCTGAAAATCGAATATTATAATCTTTTATATAGCCCTCTTCATAATAAGCCGTAAACAGCTTCGAAAGATTGCCCATCGTCCACATACCATGAGCAATAATTCCTGGTAGACCAGCTTTTTTAGCTTCTTCATCAATTGTATGAATCGGATTAAAATCACCGGAAGAACCTGAGTACTTGATTAAATCCATTCTCGATACTGGTTCTAGTATCGTTTCAAGAGATTCACCTTTTCTTATATCTGCTAAAACTGTCATACGTTTAAGGACCTCCTTACCGTTTCCGTGATGATTGTGATTGACTCTTCAGTGAATATTAATCTTCCATCTCTGTCTTCACCATACCGTGTCATCTTCAGGAAGCCCATTTTTCCGGTGCTGCCTTCTTTTTCATAGTAATCTTCTATTTTCGAGTAGCAATAGACTTCCTCTCCAACCAAAAGAGGTCGTTCATAATGATATATTTGTTCACCATGTATTAATCCTTTTAACGGTAATTTGAGACCATCGATATAGCCAGATCTTAGTACCCTTGGAAATGTAGGGGGAGCAATATTTGTACCATATCGTGATTGTTTACCAATCTCTTCATCAGTATAGATTGGATGATTATCTCCAATGGATTCAGCAAATCTTCTTACAAGCTCTCTTTCGATCACATTTCTCACTTTATTTGAAGTTAGTCCAATATACTCTGTATACAAAACTTCATCCCTCCTCTTTAATTTGTCGGTCCGCCAGCCACATAGAGTACTTGCCCGTTTACAAATGAGGAATTTTCATCGGCAAAGAAAGCAACTGCATTTGCGATATCTCTAGGCTTTCCAACTCTGCCAACAGGTATTTTACTGGCACCTGCCTTTAGGAAATCTTCAAAAGGTACGCCGATTCGCTCTGCAGTAGCTTTCGTCATATCTGTCTCGATAAAACCAGGTGCAACTGCATTTGTAGTAATGCCAAATTTCCCGAATTCTCTCGCCAGTGTTTTTGTCAGACCTTGCAACCCAGCTTTAACCGTTGAATAGTTTGCTTGGCCGGGGTTCCCTAATGCTGAAGTTGAAGAAATATTAATAATTCTTCCATACTTCTGCTGAACCATGTATTTTTGTGCTGCACGCGTTGTATTAAAGGCACCTTTTAAGTGAACATCGATTACCTGATCCCAGTCATTATCTGTCATTTTAAATAGTAAGTTATCGCGGATAATACCTGCATTGTTAACCAAAATATCAATTGATCCATATTCCTTCATTACCTGTTCCATCGCGGCCTCAACTTCATGTGAATTCACAACATTTGCCTGTAGAGCTAAAATGTCGAATCCTTTTTCTTTAAATTCAGACTGTACATTTAGTAATGCTTCCGTATCAATATCAATTATGGCTATTTTTGCTCCTTCTTCAGTAAAAGTTTCTGCAATGCTTTTCCCTATACCGCGACTACCACCAGTTATAAATGCAACTCTATTTTCAAATCTTCCAGTCAAATAAATTCCTCCTGCCTTATCTACTAAAATTTTGTGTCTTAACATTTTATTAGTAGTTTTAAAGAATTATTCAGATAAACGAAACATTATGCTTTTTTCACTAATTATTTACTAATCGGTACTTAAATACTCCATTTTGTTTTTCTGAAATGACAATATTCCGTTCTTCTAATAAATCCAGTACACTTATAATTTCAAACAAAAATGTAATTACAGCTTTCTCATACCTTCCCCGGTACATGTCTTGTATAATTTCAAATCCGGTTGCAGCACCATTTGCTTTTTTTAGTGTATTAATCACACGACTTACACGATGTTCTATATTGCTTATATGTCCGTCAATTGCTCCATTTAAATCGGAAATAATCGGGCCATGTCCTGAAAAGGTAAAGTTGGCAGAAAGTTTCCTACACTTTTCTAAATTTTTTAAATATTGGATTAAGGGTTTTGCACGCTTATTTCCGGGTTTAGGTGCATCCATCCACATTCCACCATGGACCCCTTTGATAATGTGATCTCCACAAACGAACAGTTGCTCATCTGCGCAATAAAAAGAAATATGATCCTGTGAATGACCTAACGTTTCTATAACTTGAAATGAGGGTAAACCCGGTACCATGTCTCCCTCCTCTAGTACCTCATGAACAGATGCATTTTGGAAGTAATCCCGATGTCCCTTTCGAAACGCTGACTTGATAGCCATATCTTCTGTTAAACCAAATTCTATGAATAAGTTGTGAAAAAATTCAGAGCTCCATTCTATATAGCTTTCATCCTTTAAAATCATTTCAGTATCTTTATGCGCAAAAATCTTAATAGTAGGATTCTTCTCTAAAATCCAGTCGACAAGACCTGTATGATCATTATGGTGATGTGTTAATACAATTTGTTCAAGATCGGTTATTTCAACACCTAGTCGATGCAGGCCATTATTGAGATCATCCCACCCCTGTTTATTTTTTAGGCCGGCATCAATAAGGGTTAACTTCTCTCCAAACACAACATATGAATTTACCGGACCAATCGGGAAGTTGGTTGTTAACTCTATTTTTTCTATCCTTTGCAAAGTACTCATTCCTTCTTTTATCGGAATTTTTCTCACATACCTTCCATGTGACGATATATTTTTAACACAAATAGTATCCAACCTTCTAAAATGATTAATATGTTATTTATCCAACCAAATATCTTTAAAATAGCCGTATCCGTAGGAAGCATGCGGATATGAATCTCTGACATAAGGCTGTATCGGAGTCTTCGTATAATAAGTAGTGATTGGAATTGGATTGACTACATTTTCTAAAACATAGCGTTGAATATCATAGACATATTTTTTTCTTTCCTCTACATCCAGTATTGTTCTCTGTTCATCAAGCATTTTGTCTAATTCAGGGTCACTGATGTTATACCAGTTTCTGGAACCATTTGTGTGTAGTTGTGTACGAAGCCATTCATCCGGCTCCTGGAAATATGTTTGGTAGCCTACACCCATGTCATAATCGACATTCGGCCATTTTTCCGAAAAGTAAGCAGCATATTCAACCAACTCTATTTCGACATTAATACCCACGTTTCTTAAATCTTCCGCAACCCATTGTGCGACACGCACTAGTTGTTCTCCGTAGCCATTCGTTACCATCATGGTCGTATCAAAACCATTTGGATACCCAGCCTCTGCCAGTAGCTTTTTTGCCTCTTCTGGGTTATATGATAATAATTTTTCTCTCTCTTCTAAAGGTAAGGCCCAATCACCTAATGAAGGATTGACTGGTCCACTCGTTTCACCGCCGCCGTAGATAGCCTTAACCATTGATTTTCGGTCAACAGCCATACTAATGGCTTTCCGTACCCGTAAATCCGTAAAAGGTTCTCTTTCCATATTCATATACAACTGTTCCTGCGTAGCAAACAGAGCTTCAAAAATTTTGATATTTGGATTTGTTTTTTGTAATTGTGTTATTTCTTCAGGGGATAGTCCACCTATAGAATCTGCCTGACCTGTACGAAATGCTGCTATCCGTGAGCCCTGTTCCGGTACGACTTTATAAATAATTTCATCTAAATACGGTTTGCCTTCTTCATAATAATTCGGATTTTTTTTGTAAGTAGCCTGCACGTTATCTTCCCATTTTTCTAACACAAATGGACCTGTTCCAATGGCGTCAGTTGCTAAATCAACTTTCCCATCAATCGCTTCCTTAGGTAAAATCCACATGAAATGGTTTGCCATGAAATTTAAAAACGGAGCAAATGGCTGTTTTAATGTAAAGACTACTGTTTGATCATCTTGCGCCACGATACTTTCTACTACAGATAATAATGCTGCTTGATGACCAGGCAAATTGATGATTCTTTCCATTGTCGATACAACGTCCTCTGCCGTTAACTGTCTGCCATTTACCGGCTCTACATCATGCCAATATGCCTCTCGAAGATGGAACGTATAAGTCTTTCCATCATCAGATACTTCCCAACGCTCTGCAAGATCCGGCACAACATTATAATCTGTATAAGCAGCATCCGGTCCTGTTTCATAAGTAACTAGCTTGTTATAAACTAATCCTGCAAGCATATGTGTATAAATTGATGACTGACGATGAGGATCGAGCATATCAGGATCTGCAGGTGTAAGAATGGTATAGGTTCCACCACTTTTCGGTGCGGTTGACCCACCTCCATCATTGTCATCTGGCTTTTCATCTGATGATTCGTTAGCGGAGCAAGCACTAATTACTAGTACTAATAATCCTAAAACGAACACATAGATTATGGATTTCAGTTTTTTATCCATAAGTATTTCCTCCTAAGGGAAAATTGTTATTAACTGCCTAAGACATTTTAGGATCAAGGAAATCCCGAAGTGCATCTCCAAATAAGTTAAATGCCAAAACTAGTATACATAAGGCTAAACCAGGGAAAAGCACGAGCCATGGTGCACTTTCCATGTATCTACTCGCATCACTCAACATTAACCCCCAGGATGGATTCGGTGGTGGAGTTCCTATTCCAAGAAAACTAAGTGATGCTTCAGCAATAATTGTTTGACCAAAAGCAAGACTTGCCATGACAATGATTGGTGCCATCATATTTGGCAATCCATGTCTCATAATGATTCGAAATGAACCTGCACCGACCGAACGAGACGCTTCTACATAATTAGATTCACGGATTCTCATCATTTCCCCTCGAACAATCCTAGCAAAACGAGGTATCTCGATAATCACCAAAGCTATAATTACATTCTGGATGGCAGGTCCCAATAAAGCCGCAATAAACAAAGCAAGAATTAAAGCTGGAATTGACATAATTGCATCCATTATTCTTTGAATTACTAAATCGATTACCCCACCAAAATATCCAGAAATCATTCCAATTAATGTTCCTAATACAATTGAAATAACAACTGTTACAATTCCAACAAGTAACGATATTTGTGAACCAAAAATTAGACGACTAAACACATCACGTCCTAAATCATCAGTGCCCATCACATGTTGTGAGTTTGGTGCTGCCAAAAATGCTGTACGATCTTGACTAATTGGGTCAAACGGTGCAATGAAAGGTGCAAATACAGCGACGGCGAAAACTAAAAGAATAATTAAAAGAGATATAAAGCCAATTTTTTGTGTTTGAATAAAGCGTTTACAATCCTCTTTAAATTTTTTCAAGTGTATGTTCCTGCTCGCCTTTATACTCTCTTTTGGCAACTCAGAGTCTATTTGTATTTGAGACAAATGAATCACTTCCTTTTCTTGAAACAAGAATATTGAGGCATTTTTTATTTAGTTCTAATTCGTGGATCTACCCAACCGTACATCACATCCACTATTAAATTTACTAATAAAAACATCGCTCCAAAGACCAGTACGGTTGACTGAACAACTGGATAATCTCTCACTAATACAGTTTCAAAAATCAAACTGCCTAGACCTGGGAGTGCAAAAATTGATTCCAGTACTACAGTTCCTCCAAGCAGATATCCAATTTGTAAACCAATTAAAGTAATAACCGAAATCAACGAGTTTCTAAGGGCATGTTTGAATATTACAACCGCTTCTTTCGCACCTTTTGCCCGCACCGTTCTGATAAACTCCGAATGCAGTACTTCAAGGACAGCCGATCTTGTCATACGAACAATACTGGCACTCAGTGTAATTGCTAGACAAATTGCGGGTAAGAACATTTGCTGTAGATTAACAATAGGATTTTCTGCGAATGATTGATAACCAAGTGGTGGAATCCAATTGAAAGACAGTGATAATACAGTTAATAAGATAAGTCCCAGCCAGAAGCTTGGAATAGATAATCCTCCAATTGAAATTACTTTTAAAAAATGATCTATAAATGTATTTCGTTTAACAGCGGAAATAACTCCAATCGGAATACCGATAATGATGGCTAAAACAATTGCCATTAGCGCTAGTTGTATAGTTACGGGAAGTCTGTCTAATATAATCTGGGATACTTCCTTACCTGACCAAAGAGAACTACCCAAATCTCCTTGAAGCGCATTTTTACCCCAATCTATTAGTTGACCGAAAACACTTTTATCTAGACCCATTTCAGCTTTCAATGCAGCCATTTGTTCAGTTGTTGCACCAGAGTTAGCCAACTGAAGGGTCACAACGTCACCAGGTACCGCTCTCATAATAATAAAAATGAAGGTTGTCATAATTAATAGTACGAATATCCCAAAAATTAAGCGCCTAACAATATAGTCAATCATATGTGTGACACCTCCTTATAGAAATGACAGGCAACAGTATGACCTTCTGTAATGTCCATTAGTTCAGGTTTTTCTATTTTACAAAGATCCATTGCAAAAGGACATCTCGTATGAAATTTACAGCCACTTGGAGGATTTGATGGACTTGGTACTTCACCACTTAGGATAATTCGATCTGGTTTAATATTCGGATTAGGATTTGGCACAGCGGAAATAAGTGCCTTTGAATATGGATGGAGCGGTTCTGTAAATAAAGTTTGTGAATCGGTCACTTCTACAATTTCTCCTAAATACATGACAGCTATTCTATCTGAAATATATTTGACTACCGTTAAATCATGAGAGATAAATAAATAAGATAACCCTAGTTTCAACTGAAGATCTTTTAATAAATTTAAAATTTGGGCTTGAACAGAAACATCTAATGCGGACACAGCCTCATCACAAATCAGAAGTTCTGGTTCAGTTGCCAAAGCTCTTGCTATACCAATTCTTTGCCTTTGACCTCCTGAAAATTGATGAGGAAATTTATTCATATCATTTTTAGATAGCCCTACAATTTCAAGCAGCTCTCCTACCCGTTGACGCTTTGAACTTCCTTTTGCTAGATTGTGCACTTCTAATGGTTCCCCAATAATATCGAGAATGGTCATCCTCGGATTTAGAGAACTATAAGGATCTTGAAAAACAAATTGAACCCGCTTCCTCAGAACTTTTTTCTCTTTTCTATTAATATTTGATAATTGTTTTCCATCAAAACTTACTTCCCCATCCGTTGAGTCAATAAGACCTGTTATTAATCTTCCAACAGTTGATTTACCACAGCCGGATTCACCTACAAGACCAAGAACTTCACCTTTGTGAATATTCAGTGTTACACCATCCACTGCCTTAACGTGTCCGATTGTTCTTGACAGTATTCCTTTTGTGATAGGAAAGTATTTTTTTAAGTCTGTTACTTCCAATAAATTCTTTTTACTGATTAAATGTTGATTGAGCTCAAAGACTGGCTCATTTTCTTCCGTTAAAATTGGCCCCTCCCAATTTCCTGTCAGGTTAGGATCTGCAATCCAACACTTGCTTTCTCGACCATTTGCTAATTTAAAAAGTGGTGGTTCCTCACTTTTGCACTTATCAGTAGCAAAAGGACATCTTGGATGAAATCGGCAACCAGCTGGAATTTCTGTTAAACTTGGAACATTTCCTTTTATCGTGAGCAGTTTTCGTTCTTTACTTGTATCAATTTTTGGAATACTTTTCATTAATGCTTCTGTATACGGGTGTTGAGGTTTATTAAACAAATCCTTCACATTCGACTGTTCTACAACCTGCCCCGCATAGACAACAACTACTTTATCCGCCATTTCCGCTACAACACCTAAATCATGTGTAACAAGGATAATCGCTGTTCCAAACTGGGTTTGCAAATCTTTCAGTAATTGCAGAATCTGTGCCTGGACAGTCACATCAAGAGCTGTTGTAGGTTCATCTGCAATAATTAAACTAGGTCTGCATGCAAGAGCTATGGCAATCATTACTCTTTGTCTTTGACCACCCGATAATTGATGTGGGTAGGCATTAATACGGCTCTCAGGGTCCGGAAGTCCAACTAACCTTAATAGTTCTAGTGCTCGTTCCTGCAATTCATTTTTACTAAGTGTTTCATGAATTTTAATCGTTTCGGTAATCTGATCACCGATTGTGTATACAGGGTCTAAGCATGTCATCGGATCCTGAAAGATCATGGCAATTTCATTTCCTCGAATTTTTCGAATTTCATCATTACTTATATTTTTTAAATTTAAATTATTAAACAGGATTTTCCCGGAAGTAACTTCTCCATTACTATCCAACAAACGTAAAATTGAAAGTGCCGATACGCTTTTACCAGAACCTGATTCACCTACGATTGCAACTGTTTCACCTTTAGCAATATTAAATGAAATACCATCAACAGCTTCTAGGTTACCTTTTCTTGTCTTAAAAACCGTCTGCATTTCCTCTACTTGGAGTAGTGTGTCATTTTTCCCAGTCATTCGAATGCCTCCTTTCAATTAAACTACTTATATTAATCTAATATCAGGTTAGCAAATTGTTCTCTCAGCTTAATTTTCATGATTTTCCCAACACCATTTTTCGGAAGTTCCTGAATGAATTCAATATGACGAGGTGTCTTATATTTAGCTAAATTTTGTTGGCAGTATCCGATTAATTCACTAGCACTTACTTCTGCATCCGGCTTTTTCACAATACAAGCAACAATTTCTTCACTCATTTTTTCGGAAGGAACACCAATCACCGCAGCTTCCAAAACAGCTTCATGTTTAACTAGCAATTCCTCTAAATCCCTCGGATAAATATTAAATCCGCCTCGAATAATTAAATCCTTTTTACGATCTACAATGTACAGATAGCCTTCATCATCCACTTTTGCCATATCCCCTGTATGAAGCCATCCATTTTGTAGTGCCTTTTTTGTTTCTTCTTCATTTTTAAAATAACCAGGCGTTACATTATCGCCTTGTACTAATAATTCGCCGACATCCCCAACTGGTACTTCATCCCCATCTTCATCCACGATTTTAATGTTTACACCTGGCATTGGTACTCCTACAGAACCTTCTTTAATCGGCATATCATTACGTTGTGTAGCAACTCCTGGCGATGCTTCAGAAAGTCCATACGCATCTCTTACCTCAGCCCCAAATTTTTCTTTAAACTTATGACGTAAGCTAACTGCTAGTGCAGCAGCCCCCGATCCAACTGTTTCTAAACTAGATAAGTCATATTTATAGGCATTCGGATGATAATACATCGCATGCACCATAGCCGGGACAGCAGCAAAGGATTTCACTTTAAATTTTTCAATAACCTTAAATACCTCTTCGGCATCGAATTTATCAAAAATAACAACTGAGCTACCTAGCAAAAACATACTGTTCATAATGCCAAAACCATAAATATGGGCTAGAGGAAGTACACCTAGAGTAGTACTTCTTATTTCGTCCTCCGCTCTAAGTTTTAATCCTGACATTGAATTTGAGTAGAGATTTCTATGCGTTAACATAACTCCCTTCGGTATACCTGTAGTGCCGGATGTATAAAGGATGACGGCAACATCTGATTCTTTTAACTCTAAAGGAGTATTTTCATAAACTGATATATTAGAAAGGGCTTTTTTCCATTCAATGATTTGAAACTCTTCCTGTATATCTTCCTCTCTTGGTTGATCAATGCAAATAATCTTCGGTTTAACAGATAAATCACTGGATGCATTTTTTAATTTTTGCAATAGAACAGATGATGTAATAATAACTTTTGCTTCAGAATTCTTTAAAATAAAGTTGATTTCATTTTCATGTAAAAGATACATAGCTGGTACAATGATGCCACCAACTCCTAATACTCCTTGGTAAGAGAAAATAACTTCGGGACAATTTGGCATACAAATTAACACCCGATCTCCTTTTTCCACTCCGAGAGAATGGACAAGACTAGAAACTTTCTTACAAATAATTTCCGTTTCAGTATTTGTATAAGTTTTATCATAGAAATACAGAAGGTTATACTCACCAAAATTCTCAATATTTCCACCCAATAATTCAGTTAGTAACATGTTACCCTCCTAACTTTTATTTACTATTTTCATAGTATTTTTCGCATTAAAGCGCTTACATTTTAAGACCAATAGTTTCGATTATGAGTTACTAGTATCTTTGTGTAGAGATATTTCAATTTTTTGTTGGTAAGTTATCAAAAATGCAATACCTAATAGAATTACTGTTATGACAGCAGAAGTTATAAATGGAGCCGATACGAGATATATGAATACCCAGCCCCCCCAAAGAGGTCCAAGTATTCTCCCTAAACTATCCATTGATTCTTGGAGGCCTAATGTAATACCTCGCCCCATCTCAGTACGTTTTGATAACATCGCTATAGTAGTCGGCCGAACCAATGATTGCCCAAAACCAGTAAAAACACATCCTAAAATTGCTACCCATATTAATGGCGCAAAACTAATTAAACAATAGCCAATTGCCGTAAAGGATAAGCCAATTTTTGTAATCGTATCTTCATCCCATAATTCATAACATTTTTTTAGTAAAAAGAATTGTACCAAGACAGAAGTTCCAGCTTGTGCGCTAAAGGCCATACTTACAAAGATTGGGGTAGCTTCAAATTTTGCTATTAGATAATATCCAAGTAGACCGAAAAAACTCGAAGCTGCAATGGACAATCCAAGTATGATCATATAATGATTCCAATATCCGTTTTTCGTAACCATTGTAATAGATTTCCAAAAGGAAACTGTTTCATTATTGCCTGCAAAAGTATTCTGAGTTTCTTTATTATCATTATTTATCGAATCTCGGATGTAAAAATGGGCAAAAGGTAGAGTTATTAAAGCTAGTGATCCTGCAATAATAAAAGGTACTACGACTCCAAAGGGAGAAAATAACCCTCCAATAGCTGGACCACACAAAAAGCCAAGTCCATTCACTGCCCCCATTTTCGCGATAGTTTGATTTCTAAACTCTTTTCTAGTGTGATCAGCTACCATCGAAAAAGCTGCAGTTTGAGTACCAGATGATATTGCTGCACCAATTAATCGAACTAAAAGCAATTGCCAATAATTTTGAGCCAAAATTAGTAACAGGAATGCTACACCAAAGCCAAAAACGCCAATCATTAGAACGGGTTTTCTCCCTATTTTGTCAGCTAAACGACCCCATATCGGTGCAGTGATTAACTGGGAAACTGCCCAAATTATGATTAACGATGACATTTGAACTGATGAAAGCCCCAAATCATCTGCTAAGAATGGTAATGTAGGAAGTACTATTCCATAACCTGTCATCGTTAAAAACATTATGAATCCTAGTAGAAAGAACGCCTTCCTTTCCATCATCTATATTCATCTTCTTTCAATTTAATAAAAAAGCGGGGACGCTCGCTTAGCCCTGACACAAGTTGGAGACTCTGACATGGAGGCGGTTTTGCCTCCATCGGAAGAGCCGAAGCGCAAGGCGGTGCTGGCATTTACTTTAATCTGAAAAATATAGTAATGATAATTGTTATTCTACCCACACTATTTCGGATTAAATTTTTTTATTTGGCAAACTAACTATTCATCTAGAGCCACACTTATTAACTAACCGGTTAGTATTACTACCGCATAATAACTGACTAGTTAGTATGTTAAAGAAATATATGAGTAGAAGCTGCCTTAATTAAAGTAACTCTCCAACTTTTGCATGACCTTTCAATAAATTTCTTGCAATCGTTCTGCGCTGAATTTCATCTGTTCCTTCGAAAATTCGGTATAATCTTAATTCTCTATACCATCGTTCAATCGGTAATTCCTTTGTATATCCCATTCCACCATGGATCTGAAGAACACGATCGACCACTTGATTTGCCATAATTGCGCCATTTAGTTTTGCCATAGATGATTGATGACGTGGATCCATACCATTTTCAGCCATCCATGCAGCTCTAAATACGATCCATTTTGCTGCTTCAATTTCAACTGCTGAATCTGCAATCATCCATTGGATTGCTTGACGTTCTGCAATAGGTTTACCAAAAGTAACTCGTGTTTTTGAATAGTCGATGGCCATTTGCAATAAGCGTTCTGCAGCACCGATTGCACCAGCAGGAATCATATATCTCCCTTGACCTATCCACTGCATACCTAAATTAAAACCTTGACCCAGTTCTCCTAAAATATTTTCTTCAGGAACACGAACGTTATCAAATACTAATGTTGCTGGTCCCCATTCGCCCATTGTGTAAATATATTCCGACTTCCAACCCATTTCTTTATCTACAAGGAAACAAGTTACTCCGCCATTCGCGCCTTTTTCTTTATCTGTCACTGCAAATACCATGGCAAAGTCTGCTTCATTTCCATTTGTAATAAATACTTTCTCACCATTTAACACCCAATGGTCGCCATCTTTAACTGCTCTCATTTGAATACCTCTTGCATCTGACCCCGCATCAGGTTCGGTTAAAGCAAAGCAAGAACGTCTTTCACCATTAATGGTAGGGATTAAATATTTCTGTTTCTGTTCCTCGTTACCTAAATAAAGGATATTATCAGCAGAACCACCAAAGTTGAATGGTACAAATGTTCTTCCTAATTCCATTGCAATCAACACTGACATAATTGGTCCTAAATTTGCTCCACCGTATTCCTCAGGCGTATTAATGCCCCAAAATCCAATTGCCTTTGCCTTTTCTCTTAATTCTTTTATTTTTTCATTAGAGATACCAGGTCTGCCTTCCCTTTCATTTTTTAATACTTCTTGCTCCAAAGGCTTCAGTTCTTTATTCACAAAATCTCTAACTGTTTTTTGAATCATTTTTTGTTCATCATTTAGCGTAAAATCCATTAATAACATCTCCTTGTAAATGAAATTATTTGAGTACGAAATTGTTAAATAATATTCACAATTTTATAGAATACTCAGTTACAACACGTTATGAATCTAACGGTTTATATATGCGAGAAATTTTAAAGCGCTTTCATTTTTAAAACTGGACTTTTAATAAAAAAAGAAACCCAAAAGAATGAAAACTTCCGGGTTTCTTAACAGATTTCGTATCAAATTATTTTTGTTCGAAGCGTATAAAATTTGCTCTTTAAATGCGTATAAATATTTATTTAAACTTCACAATCCAAGGTAATGTATCTTCACCAAAATCCGTCATTGTGTATAAATAATTTTCCTTTTGCCATTTCGCCATTGTGCCTGTTTGTTCGGCATCTACATGTAAATAACCATAATCTTTTGGTACCGGAAGCATATTCGTTTCTAAAAATTCGACTGTTTCCTTTGCTGTGAGCAAGCTTTCCTCAGCTTTTTCCGTCAATGACCGTGCAATAATTGCCCAGCGCCCTTCATTCCAACTAGTAAATTGAGAGCCAACTCCCGCATCCTGGTAACCTGTAATTCCATATCCTAAATCGACAGCTTGTCCACTATCGAAAACGGTTTGATCAATCTCATCACTCGCCAAATCCTTTGAATCGTAATTGGTAATTGTTAATTGACCGATGTAAGTCCCATCTTGTTTAATCGCCTTATCGTTTATCGACATTTTAGAGGGCGTTTCATAGAAATTTAATGTTATGACATCACTATCAGTCGTTGTTATCGCTGTTAAATAGCTGCCCTTTGAAACAGGAAAATCAGTTGGTATATCGACATCCCAATTGCTCGGAATAATACTTTGAAAATCTTCAGTTGTTGAAGAAACTTCTGTCGGTTGACTCGAACCCGACTCATCCTTACTCGGAGAATTTGTTGTATCTACTTCACTAGACTTTGTATCTGTTGCAGAATCCTGATCGGCTGTTGTGCTATTATTCGTTTCTTCACATGCTGCAAGAAGAAAAATGCTTAATATAAATGGTACATATTTTTTCAAGATCTCACTCCTCAAGTTTGGCTTGTATAAATTATCATACAATTTTCAAACTACTTGCACAAATGATGGATAGCACATTACCACCAAAAAAGCGCTGATTCCAATACAGAATCGCGCTGTCTTTATATTGTTAGGCCTAGTGAAATTACGGGTGCTATACTCGAGTAAAGTCAAGATATCTTGTTCCTTGGAAAGTTAACTTGCCGATATCCCCTTCTGCAAGCATACCGTACTCCTTTCCCGAAACGTGAAACTCTGATCGGTCACCACTTTCGAACTCAAATGTAATAAAATAATTTGTAGAGGTACTGTGCGAGTGGTTGTTATTATCATGATGGTGATGGGTACGTCTCGTTACATTTGTACGTTTAACTTTTACGACGGCCGGAACTGTTAGCCGAGGTGAGTTCTCATTTTTCTTCCATTGCTTGAATCCACTGAATAGACCCCCAATTATTGAGATAAATATGATAATAAAAATAAGGGCGATGAATATTGGTCCAAAGTTGAATAACCAATCCCCACTTCCTGGCATGTCATACATGAAATTCCCCCCTTGCTATGATATTTAAATTATACGGATAAAATGGAAGAAAGTTTCAGACTGATGATTGAATCCCCGGCAACTTTACTTCAGCATAAATTCACTAATTAAAAACGAGTGCTGATTCTTATTAAGAATCGCACCCGCGCAGTAATACACTATAGAATTGAATGAAAACCATTATACTAATGAAAACGACACAACTGGTTCATATTTCGGTGTATTTTCCACATTTGATTTATATAGGACGATTTCATTTACTTCAAAAGATAAAGGCTTTTCTTTAAATGGGTTTTGTGTGGCTAAGTTGTCCACTATGAAATCTTCATTAGCTCCCCATTTTCGGGCCAATGTAATATGCGGATGATAAGGGCGTGTTTCTAACTTAAAACCTTCATCTAGACAAGTTTGATGAACAATTTCCTGAATTTTATATAAAGCATCTGATTCACTCACTGCCCCCCAAAATATACGAGGTGATTTTTGAGCTCCAAACACACCCAATCCTTTGATATCTAATTTAAAAGTTTTTTGATTCTCTATGGCCTCCCCAACCGATTCAATAACGGATGTTAGTTGCTTTGGTTTTACAGTACCAAGGAATGCAAGCGTTATATGATAATCATTTAAATCCACCCATCGCTTAAACTGGAATTTTGGTTTAATTCGTGTCAGTTCCTCATAAATGGATTGTTTTACCTCATCTGGAATCCGAACCGCACAAAAGTAGTGCGCCACTCTCTCCATATTCTTCACCTCTTCTATAACAGAATTGACATTATTAAAAAAACTAATACAAATACAATGATGATATGTAATTATATATCCAAAAGTTATCCAAAATCATTTATAAACTTGTCCGAAGAAAAGTAGAAATTAACAAAAATAAGCGCAGACCCTTGTACAGAATTGCGCTCATACTAGCAGATACTGGCTTCGATCACCTCAATTTCACCATTTTGATTTACGCTGTCTACCCCACGTTCACAGTTGCCTTTTATTTCCCACTCAATGTAGTATTTATTATTTTTTAATTTAACAGATATTATTTCAGTTTTACCATTATGGTTATAGTGATTATCTAAGACCAATAGTTCTGCTTCATCTTCTGTTATGACATTTTGAATAGATGAACAGCCTGCCAATACTAAGACTGCAATTAATAGATGACGTTCAAAATATATTTTCACCGCTTTATGATTTTGTTTCATTCCTTACCCCTTTTTTATATTTCACATAGATTTATGTAGGTCCTAAAAAAATAACGCGTTCTTTTTATTAAACTACGTCTGTTAATTTTCACATATGTAAAGATTCATTAAATCCGTTTCGAATAAAAAATCATCGTTAGAGGAATTGAGGTAACCATAATACAAAATAAAATCGTTAAAACTTCTGATGCAGTTAGAGTTTTAGCTAATGTAATAAATAGCAGTGTGATAGTTGCAAACAGCGTAAAATAGTTTGCTGTCATACTTTTACCTATAATTTCTTTTGTACGCTCATCTTTCGGAAACAAATGTGGCGATAAATAAGCCATCATTAATGAACTAGTTCCCAAGAAAAAGGTCATCATGCCTACTGGAAAATCGCCATTTGCAATATATGGGTAATTAATATATATACTTAATGGAATTATAATAATAGCTAAAAATAAATACCCCAGTTGATTTTTCCGAGCTTCTTTCATTCAATTTCCCCCTCATAAATAAATATATCTTCAATCTTACAATTAAAAATTTCTGCCAATTTAAATGCTAAAATTATCGACGGATTATATTTTTCTTTTTCCAGCGAAATAATAGTTTGTCTAGAGACAGAAAGTTTTTCTGCCAACTGGTCTTGTGTCATACTGCGCTGAGCCCGTAAAACCTTAATTTTGTTTTTAATAATAAATCCTCCTAATATGTAAAGTAAGTTTTACTTAAAGTAAAGTTTACTTTACACATTATCAAATTGCAAGTCACCAAAAAGTTATTTCTTCCAATTTCAACTTCAAAATAAAAACAAGCGCCGATTCTTAAAACAGAATCGCGCTCGCTTGGCTTCATATCAACCATCTACATATTTTATTCATGATTTTATTTCGTGAAACTGACGATGAAGTTGATGGACTTCCTCCGCTAACTCAGGAACAGGACCATCTATAATTGCATCATTAATAACTTCTTGAATAGACAAATTGCGTACACGGGAAGGAGCTTGGCCGAATTCTGCTAGCCACTTTGCCAACTGTTTAGATGAACTTGCATAAACAATCCGCCCTAAACCTACCCAACCATGAGCAGCGGCGCACATCGGACAATGTTCCCCGGAAGTATATACTGTCGCATTGATTCTTTCTTCAGGTTCCATATTATTCGCTGCCCATCGCGCTATCGCAAACTCGGGATGCTGTGTATGGTCACCGCCTGCCACATGATTATGATCCTCAAAAAGCACTTCTCCCTCAGCGGAAACAAGTACTGATCCAAATGGCTCGTCACCTTTCTCTAAGGCAGTTTTTGCTAATTCTACACAACGTTGTAAGTGCTTTAAATCTAAATTATTTATCATATTAGTATCCTCCTTATCCTGTAAGTAGAAACCTTTTCACCCATCATTATAACAGAACTATCAGATTATTTTAGGTATAAGTTTTGATGTATCATTGTAACTGACCTTATAATTTTATTTAAAATTGACTATTTTAACATGGTCAATTTTCATTATACTAAGAGTTATTACAGGAATGGAGGTTATTTACATGGTACAAGTTGGAACAGATCGAGTAAAACGAGGAATGGCAGAAATGCAAAAGGGCGGCGTTATTATGGATGTCATTAACGCGGAACAAGCAAAAATTGCGGAAGCTGCAGGTGCAGTAGCAGTGATGGCGCTGGAACGTGTGCCTTCCGATATTCGGAAAGCTGGCGGTGTTGCCCGTATGGCTGATCCACGGATTGTGGAGGAAGTGATGAATGCCGTAACGATTCCTGTTATGGCAAAAGCACGAATTGGTCACATTGTAGAAGCACGTGTATTAGAGTCAATGGGTGTGGATTATATCGATGAAAGTGAAGTTTTAACACCGGCTGATGAAGAATTCCATTTACTTAAGAGTGATTATACAGTGCCCTTTGTTTGTGGCTGCCGTGACTTAGGAGAAGCAGCTCGACGTATTGGTGAAGGGGCTTCTATGCTCCGTACGAAAGGTGAACCAGGTACAGGCAACATTGTAGAAGCAGTTCGTCATCTTCGAAAAGTTAACGCTCAAGTACGCCGTGTTGTTGGAATGAATGTGGATGAATTAATGACAGAGGCTAAAAACTTAGGTGCGCCATTTGAATTACTATTGGAAATTAAGCGTTTAGGTCGTTTACCTATTGTGAATTTTGCCGCGGGTGGTGTGGCAACTCCTGCAGATGCCGCGTTAATGATGGAGCTTGGTGCAGATGGTGTGTTTGTTGGTTCCGGTATATTTAAATCAGAGAATCCCGAAAAATTTGCGCGTGCCATTGTGGAAGCAACAACGCATTATACAGACTACAAACTGATTGCTGAAATCTCAAAGGAACTTGGAACGCCGATGAAAGGAATTGAAATAGCTACCCTGAATGTTAATGAACGTATGCAGGAGCGTGGCTGGTAGTATGGCAAAAATAGGAGTGCTTGCATTACAAGGTGCGGTAAAAGAGCATATTCAACAAATTGAAACTCTTGGTCATGATGCTGTTGCAGTAAAAACATGCGATGACTTACGTGGTGTTGACGGTCTAATTTTACCTGGTGGAGAAAGTACGACAATCGGTAAAATGTTAGAACGAAATGACATGGTAGAACCAATAAAAACATTGGCACAACAAGGTGTTCCAATGTTCGGGACATGTGCAGGTCTTATACTATTGGCCAAAAATATTAAGAATTCCAATCCCCCTCACCTCGGTTTAATGGAATTGGAAGTAGAAAGAAATTCTTTCGGTCGACAAATAGACAGCTTTGAAGTTCCATTATCTATTCCATCAATTGGTGATGAAATAACAGCAGTTTTTATTAGAGCTCCACATATTGTATCGGTCGGTGAACATGTTGAAATACTTGCTACATATGAAGAACGGATTGTACTAGCTAGAGATGGGCAATTTTTAGGGTGCTCTTTTCACCCCGAACTGACCGATGATGTACGGATACTAGAATATTTTATCGGTATGGTAAATGAATTTATTAAGGTCTCTAGATAAAACAAAAAGAAGCACAATACTGTGCTTCTTTTACTTGCTGGATTATTTGTTCAAGCCTTTTTCATGTATCCGATAAATCATAGCTGCCATATGTGCCCTTGTTGTCGGATTATTTGGACCAAAACGGCTAGCGGTATAGCCAGCCATAATTCCTTCTTGTTTCATCGTTTCAATCGCAAGAGATGCCCAAAAATTTTGGTCCACATCTTTAAATGAATTTACACCTTTGTTCGCAGATTGGCTATAAAATTCTGCATTATAGAAAATTTGAGCCATTTGCGCCCTTGTTAAAGACGTATTAGGTGAAAAACGTCCATCACCGATGCCGTTGATTATTTTATGTTGCGCTACTAAACGAATTGAGTCTGATGCCCAAAAGCTCTTTTCCACATCACTGAATGAAATATCTTTATTTGTTGTAGTCAGCGCTAAAAAATTACTTATAATAGCTGCTGCTTGAGCTCTTGTTATCGATTGATTCGGTTTATATGTACCATCTGGATAGCCGGAGATCCAGCCTTTTTCAGTTAAGAATAGAATCTGTTGTTCGGCCCAATGCCCACCTATGTCTTTTAAATTTCTATCATCAAATTGATATAAATCACGTTCGTCCATGATGGCGCCTACTTTATTTCGATAGTATGCCCCACCCAAATGGATATAGCCGGCGTTGGCAATGTCGAACAAATATTCTTTAGATGCTCGCTCATAACTCCATCCTTTTTTCAATCTTTCTTCGTAATTGTTTTTTGCGAACCGATATCTATCGTTTAACAGTAAGTTTCCTGCCAAATAATCGACCGCTTCTTTATAGGTACTAAAAGCCCGATACCAGTTATCCCTTCTTTTGCTTTCATCGTATATTTTACGGTCTTGTCCGTAATCAGTAAGTACAGGAACCGGTTCATAATCTTCATCAGGTTGTCCCTTCAACTGCCAGGCATTCTTCGGATTATATCCCCAAACCTTTATTCCGAAAAGGTTATTTGCATTCATTGCTATTCTTGTTGTTCCAAAGCCGCTTTCCAAAGCAGCCATTCCAATAATGGCACTAGCAGGGATTCCCCACTTTTCAGTTGCTTTCATCGCATATGTAGATATTTCATCAATAAAGTCTTCCTTCATTTTAGTTGAAGGAAATTCGTATGTTGATAAGTAAGCGTTACTGTTTCTTCCAGACTTTTCATCTTCAAAAGGGAGAAGATTAACGCCTTTAGCACTCGTGGTCAATGAGCTGCAATTTAAAACTAGTATAAAAATTGATAGTGATAGTAATGCTCGGATTGATTTCGCCAAATTCATAACTCCTTAAATATTCAAATAATAATCTCAGATACTTCCATCATAGCAGTTTTTTATTAGAATTATTGTATAATATATCATTTTATTAATACTAATTGATGGGTATATTTCCGAACTTTACCTATATTAAACCCCCTTTCCAAAACAAAAAACCATCATTCATCTTGATGGATAAATGATGGTTAGAAAGAATCAATTTTATAACAGCAATTGATTCTCACTTCTTTTTATAGCATTAACTCAAATAATTAATAAGAATATAAATTTCATATTAGGGTAGAAGTAGAAAAGTAAAGTAAATTTTTAAATGAAAGAGGGGATTTTATGCAGGAAATAATCCTAATTCTGGTCATACAGCTCGTTTACGTGCCGTTAATGACATTGCGTACAATTTTTTTAGTTAAAGATATGAGGCTTCTTGCTTCCATTTTCGGGTTTTTAGAAATTCTTATTAATGTATTTGCACTTTCAATTATTTTTAATGGGGATCAGAACATCATACCGATGCTTGTATATGCACTTGGTTTCAGTTTAGGGATACCAATAGGAACAATGATTGAAAACAAGCTGGCTATTGGTTTTGTATCTGTTACAATCAATACGCAGCAAAAAAATCAGGAATTGATCGAAACATTAAGAAACAGCGGCTTTGCCATCACGACATCTGTCAGTGAAGGTCGTGACAGTGAACGTTATAAATATGAAATTCTCGCTAAACGAAACCGAGAAAAAGAATTATTCGCCCTTGTCGAATCAATTGAACCAAAGGCATTTATCATTTCATATGAGCCAAAATCATTCAAAGGCGGTTTCTTAGTCGATCGTATGCGTAAATTTAAGCTTCGTCGTTAAAATAAAAATGAGCTAGATTCAATGATTCTAGCTCATTTTTTATGTTTTTTTAATTTTGTAGTTTCTTTAAATATTCTATAATGGTCATAAATTGGGAGAACACACGCTTTAACCTTTTATAGTACGCTTTCTAACTCCCCTTTCTTTTCAAAACCTTCATAGCATAAGCCGTATGGTTTCCCAGGGATAAACGTCCCTTGACCTAAGCATCCAACATATTTGCCATCTTCAACGGCTAATTGACCACGCAAGAATACTTTGTCCACCTTCCCTTCTTGTTTAAGCCCTTCGTAAATATTGAAATCTACTCCTTGTAAGCTTGTTTCATTCGAGATAATTGAAACAGGCGTAGGGTCGTAAACTACAATATCAGCATCAAACCCAACTCCAATATGGCCTTTACGGTGGGCAATACCATTTATTTTCGCTGGGGTTGTTGCATATAAGTCTACTAAACGTTGACGAGAAATCTTGCCGGTATTTACACCATATGTCCATAATATTCCGAGACGGTTTTCAACACCTGGCGAACCATTTGGGATGTTTGTGAAATCATCAATCCCCATTGTCTTTTGCTTCTCCCAGTTAAATCCGCAATGATCAGAGCTAACAGCATTTAACCAGCCTTTATTAATGGCATTCCATAATGCTTCACGGTCTTCTTCTTCACGTAGTGCTGGTGAGCAGACATATTTTGCACCTTCAAAATTAGGACGGGCTAAATCTTCTTTGTCTAACATTAAATAATGGGTACACGTTTCACCATATACCGGTGTTCCTTTGATGTACGCATCCCGAATGACTTCCATGACTTCTTTTGCCGTTACGTGAACAATATATACAGGTGCACCAGCTAAATTCGCTAAATGAATGACACGCTGCGTAGCCTCTACTTCAACAAGTGTCGGTCTTGAAAGTGCATGATAATAAGGATCCGTTAAACCTTTTGCTAAATATTCCTGTTGAAGAATATCGATAACATCTGCATTTTCTGCGTGAATCATTACTGTTACACCGACATCTTTAGCCGCTTTTAATGCTTTAAAGATGGCTTCATCATCACTATGAAATGGTAAGCCTTTATACGCCATAAATAGTTTTAATGTTGGTAGCCCTTTGTCTACTAAGCTTGGAATTTCTTTAAAGAGTTCGTCGGAAGGTTCGCAAACAATTCCATGGAACGAATAATCGACCATTGCGACATCTTTTACCTCATCTTCTTCATATTCAAAAATAGTTTCGGCAATGCCCTTGCCTGGTGCTTGGTTCACGAATTCGATAACTGTAGTAGTACCTCCTACAATTGCTGCGTTACTAGTATCGAAGCCTTGTACGCGTGCACCTTTATAATCAAAAGAATAGTGGACGTGCTGATCGACTCCTCCCGGTAAGACATACTTTCCTGAAACATCTATAACCTGGTCTGCTTCAAGTGAAAGATTTTGACCAATTGCCGCAATTTTTTCATCTTCAATTAAAATATCTCCTACATATTCATCTGTACTTGTTACAATAATCCCGTTCTTTAATAAAATACTCATACATTACGCCTCCCAGTGTTCTTTAATTTTATTATTTGTTCACCATTTGTTGATCTGCAGGTATCGACCAGAATAATGACGTTTGTGCCAACCAATCCATATAGTTTTCAAATGCTTCATCTAAACTGTACTGCGGTGTGTAACCTTCTGCTTTCAAACGATCAACTGCTAATTGCTGAATGTCTCGTTCACCGAAATAATCTACATTCCATAACTTTGAATCTTCCTGTAATTGATAGTTAAAGTCCGGAAATTTCCGTTTCAAAAGCTCACACCAATCTACGATGCTCCATAACTGGCCAGAGCCAATATTATATATATCTTCTTTTAGCTCCTTAACTTGTATTAAGTGATAAATAGCTGCAGCAACGTCCTTACTATAAATCCAGTCTCGTACGCCTGGTCTTGGTAGATGAATCGTTGTTTTTTCATAAGCTGCTTTAGTCACTTGAAATGGTACGGATAACGTTTGACGTAATCCCGTATAATGCTCCCAAGCCCCGTATACGTAGCCTAACCGGCAAACGGTCAATGGTAAATCGTATAGGGTTTTATAGCGAAGGGCTAAACGCTCCCCCGCATATTTTGTTATTTCATATAAATTGACTGGTAATGGAATTGATTTCTTCTCATCTAGTAACGGATCGATATAACCCGTCTCACCATAAACGGTACAGGAACTAATATAGAAAAACTTTTCAATTCCTACTTTTTTAGCTGCTTCTAATACTGATAGCGTACCGTTGTAATTAATAGAAGAAATTTTTGAAAATGATTTCATTTCATGTTCAATATCCGGAGTGATAGCAGCTGCATGAATCAAGCTTTTAATGTTGAATTGATTCAGCGTTTGTATGAGTGTATCTCCATTTAAAATATCTCCTTCAATATAGAAATAATGGCCTGCTTTACTTTGAAATAATGTTTCCGCTTCTGCTGGAACAGGTGTAAGTGAATAATTCACTACATCCATTCCAGCACCCAAAATCTTTTCTATAATATTTATTCCTACAAAACCTGAACCACCTGTAATTAAAACTGTCATCTGCCACCCCTCCTGCCACTTAAACGTATTATTGTGGAACTAATTCAGCAATTTTAGATGCAATATTTATAGCCGATTGATATAGCAATTCTGTGCCCAATGCTAAATCTTCATAGCTTGCATATTCAGCAGGGTTATGGCTGATGCCATCTTTACAACGGACAAAAATCATTCCTACATCACAAATACTTGCCATGACAGTTGCATCATGGAATGGACCACTCATCATAATTGGACAGTCCAGACCAAGTTGCTCACTTTCTTCTTTAATAGCAGCTTGAATCCAGTCTGCGATGGTTACCGGCGATTGATTTGTATCTTCTACTATCGAAGAAGATACATTATATTCGGCTGCTACTTCATTAATCATCATACGTATCTGTTCTTCATAAGCATTACGACGTTCTAAATCTATATCCCGCAAGTCGATTGTAAATTCCACTTTTTCAGGAATAATATTTGGTGAATCCGGGAATACGCGGATACTGCCTACTGTTGCTACGGTTGGTACGTCCTCTTGAGCCCTTACAATTCTATTAATTTCTGTAACCATTTTAGAAGCTGCCAATAAAGCGTCCTGGCGCATATTCATCGGTACAGAACCTGCATGTCCAGCAAAACCTTCTACTTCAACAGTTAACCAAAGTGGACCTGCGATTCCTTTTACAATTCCAATCGGCTTATTATTTACATCTAAATATGGGCCTTGTTCAATATGAAGCTCTAAAAATGCACCTACTGCCCCTTTTGGATAAACAGATGCTTCTAATTTATCCGGATCACAACCGAAGTCGATTAATGCTTGACGTCTTGTAATTCCTTGTTTATCTGTTCGTTCGAGCTCACCTTCTTCAAAAAGACCTGCGATTCCTCGCGATCCAAATAGCCCCTTCTTAAAACGCCAGCTTTCTTCATCTGCAAATGAGATCACTTCAATCGGAACTTCCGGCTGAATTCCTTTATCAACCATAGTCAGTAATACTTCAACTCCAGCTAACACACCAGATGTGCCGTCAAAACGACCTCCATAAGGTTGTGAATCTAAGTGTGATCCCATCACTAACGCCGGTGCATGAGGGTTTTTCCCTTCCAATCGACCAATTAAATTACCAAAGTTATCAACATGTACACTAATACCTGCTTTTTCCAACCAATCCGTAACTGTCTCAAACGTCTGCTTTTCTTCTGGGCTTAACGTAGCTCGGCAAAGCCCTGTTTGGCCGATTTTTCCAAACTCTGAAACTACTTCAAACATATTTTCTAAACGTTTTTTATTAATCTCCATTTAATATCCCACCTTCAGTTTTATTTTAAAGCGTCTGCTGTAATTAACTCAGGGAACACTTCTTTTAATAAAGTAAAGTCATGATATGATTCGACATCAGGTTTCTTAGGAATGTTGCCAACACTTAAGAAGTAATCCATGATCCCTTCACTGTTACTGTCATTCCAGTACGTATTGTCTACTTCCATTGAATAGAAGTTACGGTTCATGATTTCTGATAACTCTTCTTCTGTTAGACGTAATTCAGGTGATAAGATTTTTACAGCCTCTTCACGATTGTCATTAATGAAGTCTGTCCCTTTTTTCAGTGCACGAATTAAAGCCTTAATTGTGTTTGGATTTTTTTCTAAGAAATCATCAGTTGCAATTAATGTTGAGTGAACACTTAACCAGTTCACTTCACCTTGTTTTTCAGGTAAATTACTTTGACGTCCACTTAAAATAAATTCTCCACCTGCTTGAGTACCTTTAGTAATAAATGGTTCCCACGCAGCTAATGCATCAATATCACCTCGTTGTAATGCAACTAAACCGTCACTTGGTGCTAAGTTGATGTAATCGATTTTACTGACATCTACACCTAATTCTTCACCCATACTATTTATTGCGTAATAAACTTCAGCACCATTAGGCATCCCTACTTTTAATCCTTCTAAGTCTTTTGCACTTTCTAATTTCAAACCAGGTCGGCTTACCATCGCTTGTGTACCAGCCATTTGGTCTAATACCGCAACTACTTTTACATTTACATCTGAAGCTGTGATTGTTAATGGTAAAAAGTTAGACATTAAACTAATCGGTGCACTTCCACCAGCAATCATTGACCCCATTTCAGGACCATTTTCGATTAAATGGTTCTTAACTTTTACACCCTCTGCTTCAAAATAACCTTGTTTTTCGGCAATAATTTGAGCTGCTGAAATTTGAGCGTCACGTACCCCCATCAACGTCAACTCTTTTTTTTCAACCTCTGCGCCTTTAGCTGAGCTACTTGAAACTTCCTCTTTTTCATTTCCACAAGCTACTAGCAACATTGTTAAGATTAATAAAGTAAAGATATGTTTAAATTTCTTCATCATTACCCCTCCTAGGTCAATTCTTATTTTTCAATGGCAGCATGTGCTCCACCTTTACGCCAGAATAAAATTCTATTTTTAAATTTGCGCAATAAGTAGGCAAATAAACTGTACTCTAAACCGATTAATACAATAGCGACAAACATATTCGAAATTTTGAAGTAATTTCGGGCGTCAACAATTATATAACCTAAACCACTCTCAGCTCCCATCATTTCAGAAACTACCAACGCGGAAAACGATAAGCCTAAACTTACTTCAACCCCTACAAGAATACTTGGAATCGCTGCTGGGATTATTACCCGAGTAAATATTTGTTTCTGACTAGCACCTAAACTTAAAGCTGATCGTACTAGCGTAGAGTTCACTGACTTTAATCCGTCTAGCGTATATACTAAAACTGGAATAAATGTTGACCAAGCAATTAATAGCACTTTAGGAAACTCGCCAATACCAAACCAGATAATGAATAGTGGCAACAAAGCTAATGCAGGAATCGGCCCTACTAAATTGATAATAGGTGCAATCCACGTTTCAACGAACTTGAAGCGTACCATTACAACACCCATTGCAATAGCAGCCATAACACCGATTGAAAAACCAACGATGATACGAAGCGTACTCGAAATAATACTGCTCGTAAGCATTCCTGTTTGTGCAAGTGCGTAACCATCAGCAACTACTAAAGTTGGAGGCGGTAAAAATACGGGGTTAAACCAAGCAAAATTCTGATTTAAGCGTCCAAATAATTCCCAAACAATAAAGAACGCTACGATTGGTAAAAGTGCTTTTAAGGCAACCTTTGCATTAAAACTCTTTAACTTCACACTCTTTTTTTCGCGTGGTAAACTTTCAGTTAATGCTGCATCTTTCATATGCTTCCCTCCTAATCTCGTATTACTTGACTTACATCCACTTCATCCATCAGCAATCCTTCAATTTCTGTCATCAATTCCGAAAAACGAGGATGATTGTAAGTACGAGGATGCTCAATACCCACATCGTAAACTTTAGCAATTTGACCTTTTTTCATAACAACAACTCTGTCCCCTAAATGAATTGCTTCGCTAATGCTATGAGTAACGAAAATCACCATCGGCTTAAGCTCTTGGCAAATTTTCAATAATTCTTTACGCATCGTATCCCTCGTTAAAATGTCCAATGCTCCAAAAGGCTCGTCCATCAATAATATTTCTGGTCCGCTTGCGAGAGCACGAGCAATTCCTACTCGTTGTTTCATCCCACCCGAAAGCTCATCTGGATAATGGTTGGCATAATCTTTTAAACCAATCATATTGAGATACTGCTCCGCTAATACTTCTGCTTCTTTTTCAGGCATCCCTTGTACCGTTAAACCAAAGGCAATATTCGTTAACACGTCATACCAGGGAAATAAAGCATGATCTTGGAAAACAACTCCTCTTGATTTATTAGGACCTGTTATGTCTACTCCATCAACTTGTAACACCCCGGAATCAGCTTTCAAAAAACCTGCAATTAAATTTAAAAGTGTCGATTTCCCACATCCACTATGTCCTAGTACACATATGATTTCACTAGGCTTAACTGTAAGATTGATATCATTCAAAACCTTTTTAGCTCCGAATGATTTATTAATGCTTTCTACAACCAACTGCATAACATCATCCACCCTTCTCACTTACTAGTCTGTTACATCATATTGTCTGACTTATTCACGGTAATGGATAAGCTATAAGAGTTATCAGCAATAAATCTTATAATCCGACTTATTGATTCTAGAAAACACTTATAACTTTTCCAGTAAACCTTTGACCTTTCGAAGATGTCTTTTCATATATATTTTGGCCAATTCAGGATCTTTCGAATTAATACTTTCGATAATCTTTCGATGTTCAACTAATACGTGTTCTAATCTACCAGGTAAATAAATCGTTCTTTCCTGCAAGCGATCCATTGTCCCTTTCAGTGATTTCACAATATTGAACATTACTTCATTACGACTCATCCGTGCTAAAGCTAAATGAAATGCAACGTCCGCTTCAGCTGCTTCTTCCGGATTGTTCTCCATCCATCCGAGTAAATTCTCAAGCTCTTGAACATCTTTAGGGCTTGCTCTTTCTGAAACTAGTTCTACAATCGCAACTTCTAAAATTTCACGTGTTTCCATCAAATCCAAGAGACTTTCTTCGTCAGATCGTGGCAAGTAGATATTAGCCATTTCTAAAATTGAAAGTTTTCGGATAACCGTACCACTTCGCTTTTTCCGATCAACAATTCCTTGAATCTCAAGAATTTGTAAAGCTTCTCTAAGGGAACTCCGACTCACCCCAAAGATCTTCGATAAATTTTCTTCAGACGGTAAAACTTCACCTGGTTGCAGGCTACCATTGATTAGTTTTTTTCGAATTTGTTCTACGATATTTTGGGAGATTTTTTCTACCGCTACACCTTCAAACTTCAACTTTATCACCTACTTCACTTTTCTAAAAAAGTATTAAGCTATGTATTGAATTTAAACGATTCACAATTCGAAAACATTAAATATGTCAGATTTTCTTACACACTTTTTCTAATTTTTCTAAATATTATTTATTTTTAGATTTTTTGTGTTATATTAAGTGACATATAATACTTTGCTTTTCTCTTATAAAAAGGAGGGATGTTATATGAAAGTAGACGATTCATTTAAGTATAAGAAAGTGATTAATATTGGTGTAGTTAGTGAATTAACGGGGCTTACCGAAAGAAAGATTAGGTATTACGAGGAAAGAAAACTTATATTTCCTGAGCGTAATGCTAGTGGAACACGGAAGTATTCCTTTCAAGATGTGGAAGTTCTAGTTGCTATCAGCAATGAAGTAGAGGACGGTGTCAGTACATTTGAAATCCGTCAAAATATTATTAAAAAAGAAAAAAGAGCCAAAAAAATTATGACTCAAGGGCAGGTGAATGCACATTTTAAGTTATATAAAAATAATTAAAAACAGTTGAGTGTGCAATGAATAGCAACACAATAAAGTAACTGGCAAAGTAACTAAGAAAACAAGCAGTATAATCCCTGTCTTATTTAGCTAGCTCATCTTTACTTGTTTTCTGTTTTAGTCCTTCTTTAACTGCCCAAATCTGGTGGGCATGTATTAAGAGATCCCGGGCTTTATCTGTCTCAATCCATTTTATAAAATGGTCGTCATCAATGGGATCTTGAATTTTATTTAATAATTGTGCGAAGTAGAAATAGCCATCATTTAGAATAGGCTTTTTTTTGGTTGAGAGAAAAAAGCACTTTGCGTTCCCTATAAAAGGGCCGATCACTACGTTATATCCTGTTTCTTCAAGTATTTCTCTTTCGAGGCATTGCAAATGGTTTTCATGATTTTCAATCCCGCCACCCGGCAAAAAGTAATCACCCCTTGAAGTTTGGACTGTCAAGACTTCATTCATTTTTGAATTAAATATAACGGCATAAACCCCTTTTCTTAATTCATAATTAAGGCCATTTAATTTTTCTCCAAATACTTTCACTATTTTCACCTACTGCTAATCGATTTGTTAGCTTGATTTTGCATCTACTGCTATATATGTATTGCTGTATGGAAGCGTGTGAATTCTCTTTACATCCCAAAGCATTTTAAACTCTTCAATCGGAACTTTTCGATTATAGTTCTGCTGTTCTCCTTCATCATTTACTAAATGACTCAATGATTCCGAAAGGTAAATGTACTCTTTGTCATACCCTACTACCGGAACAAAATGCAGATTTTTGAGTTCCTTCTGTACTTTAATAAAAACAATTACTGGCGTTCCTTTACTGACTTCGGACTTTAATGTATTTATACTACCTTTATAATAATTAGTCTTAAATCCATAATTTCTTAACACAGTACGTATCCCTTTTGGATATACATTGCCTGCTCTTGTTTTGTTGAGAAAATGCTTATATAACGCTTCACCTTCAGCATCCATACCAAAGTGACGCAGCAAGTACGCTGTTGAAAACGCCGCGCATTCCGTACCTTTTGGAAATCAATTCGATTCTCGTGCTGAATCATGTAGGTAGTCGGAAAATCCTTTTTTCGTATAACCGGTATCGGTAAAGTCATTAAATAAGTATTAATGAACATTGAGATAATTACCCATAATACAACTGAATTAATTATAATCATGTTACTCCCCCAATATATGACTGCAATGTGTAACTACTTTTCTCTTTTTATCTTCTCAGAGTGTGCCAATAGCACAATTACCTAGAAATTAAATCTTCTCGAACTAGAAATTGAGAAGCAGTTAAATACATTGAAAAAAAACATGAGGATTCTAATTAACACATTTCTCCATCTCATCTTTAACAGCATCCATTAAAGATAGTGAGTTACTATATTTGATTTAAATCGTGTGTAATAACGTTTTCATTCTCTCTTCAAAATCTGAATGTCCCCAATAAAGCATTGCATTTTCAATACCTTTTTCACCTGCTAAACGTTTTACTAAAAGATAAGCAATATAATAACCAATCCGACTGTAGCCAAAAGTTTGCCCCCCATTAATCGAGAACCATTCTTTAAATATTTCTGCTGATGTACTTTGAATTAAATCTTTTTGAAAAGCATTGATAATGGTTGCTATATTTTTTTCACAGAATGAAAGCCACTCCGGATCACGTTTATATGCAAAATAAATATCTTGGTCTACATTTACTACTAAAGTTGATAAAAAAGTCGCTACCCCCTCTTGCAATAGCCAGGTGAACGGGTTATACCATTGTATATCTTTTGCATCTATCCCATTATGTGTTGTGTAAAGATGATGGGCTGTATGGCCAAACTCATGTGCAATTATTACATTTAGTCCCTCTTCATACGGTTCAAACTTTTCAACACAAAAAGCAATATGAGGATCCATGGAACGATAAGTATAAGCATTCGAACCACCTAGACCGACAAAAATATAAACATCTTTTAAAAATATTATCGGAAACCGCTTTTCGTATTCCTTTGTAATATGAGGTGTTAGCGATTTTAATTTGTCTGTAATCCAATTCATTTGTTCAATCTTATTAGGATGGGCTTTTAACGCATTTTCAAGTTTCAGTTCTTTATTGTGACAATGGTTATCAAAGTAATAACTATAAATTTCAGGATGTTTGTTAAAATAATTTTCGTATTACTCTTTTGAAGATTCATATTGATTTAGAAATGTACTTGCCAGATCGTATATTTTCATGAAGATTTCTCCAATCATTTTTAAATATTACTATCAATTAAATTCAACTAAATCCCCGACTTTATATTCTTCTGTCGTGATTTCTCCATCGTTGTCTATGTTTACTTCAAAAATAATCGTGTTTAATGCCTCCTTCATTGACTCTTCATTTAATCCTTTAGAATAAAAGACAAATTCCTGAGCATGCTTTGCGACATTCTCACCCACATTATTTTGTTCACTACCGCCTCCAAACCAATAACGGTCAGTAGTATCAAATGAATCGATCGCATCTTTCCAACTATCGCTAAATGAAAATTCAACTTTCTGTCCAGCTACATTGTCTACTTCCACGTTGAATGTAAATTTCCTGAAATCATCTATTAGAGGATTTTTTAACTCATGAGTCCCGACACTTTCAAATTCACCCTCTGTCAACTGTGAAATTGCGGCTTCAATTGTTGTAATAGGTTCATCTTGGTTACTGCAAGCAGTCGTGATGTGCAAAATGGAAAACAAACAGAATAAAAACAATAATTTTTTCATCCTTATCCCCCTTATAAATCTTGCGATAACCTAATCATATCGATACACTGAATGCCATTCTCGTAAATTTCGTCTGAATAGTGCTTAATAAAATAGTTATGATCAACTGAAACGATTCGAAAACCGCATTTTTGATATAACACCAATTGCCCAATACTTGAATTTCCCGTACCAATTTCAATCGTTTTATACCCCTGTGTTTTGGCTATACGAATCGCATGACTTACTAATAATTTTCCGATTCCTTTTCCCTGATGATTTTCAGCTACTGCTACATTGACAATTTCCACAGTTTTCGGTCTTGTCGGCAACAGGACATAGACGCCAATAATTTTCTCTTTACTTACAGCTATAAAGCAATCGCCCTTTGCTATATAATATTCCACGATACTTCTTGAAGGGTCCGCCAGTAATAATAATTCCATTGGCACTTTTTCATGTTTTTCCAGCCTTTTAATCTCCACACTTATCCCCCTTTATTTCTCGGTTAGTTTTGTTTATCGCTATCCTTTTCTTCATTACTTAAGTTAGATTTTTCTTCCTCAATCATATACTTCTTTTTAATTAAAACTCCAAAAAGTTCCGAATAATTAATGCCATGCTTTACCGCCAGAAATACAACGATGTAAAGTAAAAACCCTAAAAAGGCAAATGATAATAAATCCATGTAATCCTCTCCTTATATTATAAATTTTACCATAATTGTAGAGTCGAACTTGATAAAATCAAAAAACCAGATGGCTAAATTCCATCCGGTTCATTATACTATTTGCTATTAATTGCTAATTAGTTTTACTTTTTCACAGCTGGTGGGCCAAATTCACCTAGCTGTAAATCACGGAATGCTTCTCTGATTTCTTCTTTTGAATTCATCACAAACGGTCCACCTAGAGCGACTTCTTCTCTAATTGGAACACCTGAATAAATCAAAACTTTAGACCGTGTTGATGCTTTAATTTTTAATTCGCTTGAATTTGCTTCTGAGCCATCTTCGTTAAATGAAATCGTTGCTGCTCCCGTTTTCGTTATTTTTGTCTTGCTTTCCCCAAATTCCATCTCTCCTGCCAACATAAACAGGAATGAATTATGGTTTTCGGGTAAAACATGAGTGTATTCAGCACCTTCACGAAGAGTAATTTCTGTCATCGTAATAGGAACTAAACTTTGCATAGGTCCTGTTACACCTGCAATATCCCCTGAATAAACTCGAACGAATCCGCCATCGATATTGACTACAGGTGCATCTTCAACAAAAATATTTTGATAAGACGTTTTTGTAGCCTTTAAACTTTTCGGCAGATTTAGCCATAGCTGCAATGTATGAATCAAGTCGTCCTCGAACGCTTCTTCTGCATGTCTAGCTGCCCAACCGGCATTCATATATTGGACATCCCCGGCATTTAAAATGCTGTAACCGCCAGCATTATCAATATGTTCTAGTCTGCCATCTACAACATATGTTACAGTTTGAAAGCCACGGTGTGGGTGATCAGAGAAAACGCCACGCTTATACCAATCTTCTGCCATTAAAATAAAAGGATCGAATTCAGCGTTTCGATCAGGGTGAAGAATGAATCCTTGTTGCACATGAGGATATCCATTTTTATTGTACTCTGGGTACCAAAAACTTTTAATATCTCTTTGAAAGACTGCATTAGTTGTCAATATTCTATTCCTCCCACCAAGGTTACTATGAAAATGTACTATTAAGTTGAAATCTTTCACTTAAAGTTTATCTCATTTTCTCAGCTAACTCTAAAGTTATGCCTTCTGGTCCCTGAACAAAGCATAATTTATATATATTATTGTAGTTTTGGATTTCACTAATTATTTCCGCGCCTTTCTTTTTCAATTTAACAACGACCGTTTCAATATCTTCAACGGCAAAGGCAATATGATTTTTTAAAGATTGCTGTATACTTTCTATCTCTGAGTCTGTATGAAACTTGACCAGCTCCAATTTTGCCTGGCCATCCGACATCCCTAAAAGGACAATGGTTGCTTTCACATCAGTAAACCCGATAATTCGCTCTGCCCATTTCCCATCCACTTCCCCTTCACCAAGCACTTCCAGCCCAAATTCGATGAAAAACTCTTTAACTGCAGTAAGATCGTTTACTATGATACCTACATGATCTATTCTATGAATTGCCAAACTTAGCCCTCCCATGGTCCTGTAACTTTCTATCTTTATAATTCTGCTTAATCTTACTCTATTTGCTTTTATCTTTCTTATCATGCCAAGATGTCGCTGGTCTTGAAACAGGGTATCCATTTTTCTCCCGATATTGTTTCCGTTCATCCGTAAAATGCCACCAACTTTTTTCGCTGCCTGAATGGTTAGCATGATGTACGATACATCTTAACGAATCCTCTACACACGGGTCTTCCCAATAACCGAAGTGTTCCTCCAATCGATTAGTTAATTCAGCACCATTTTCGTTTTTCAAGTCCTCTAAAGAATAAAAACCTAATTCAGTAACCCATTGAGCCAACTTTGGTCCAATCGAAGGGATAGTTTGGAATTGAGCTAGTGCGCGAAGGTATTTAGCACGTTCGGAAGTTGATTGTAAACATGCAGTTAATTGTGGTATGTCCATAAGTGCGATCTCATTCAATTTCACTTTGCACTTTCTTAAATTTATTCTTTCTTCAGATGTTAAAGGAAGCTTTGGAGAGGACTTTTTCATCTATATTCACCTAACTTATACTTAATTTATATTTCAATTAGTTATTTACTTACTTCTTCAATATAAAACAAAGGCAAGGCGAACTACTTATTTAATTCCGACTACACGAATCCTTTTATAATCTGCCACCCAAATGCCTTCACGATACAAAACATCCTTTAAGTTCATTTCTACATTAGCGATTATGTGATCTTGTATTTGTTGGGGAATTCCATAAAATAACATACTGCCAAACATTTCAATCCAATTTTTTAAACCATTTTCACCATCTAAAGGCGTTGGTCGATCATATAGTTGAGCAAAAGTCACGTGGAATCCTGCCTCTTCCATCAGCTTTGAGTACTCTGCAATACTCGGATAATACCAGGGAAATTGTGCTTCTTTAAATTCGTAGCCTGCATTTTTTATTTGTTGAATAATTTCATCTGTAATTGTTTGTACATTGCCTTTCCCTCCAAATTCAGCAACCATTCTGCCGCCTTGTTTTAAGCTTTCATAAATACATTGCACAGCTTCTTTCGGCGGGTGCACCCAATGGAGTGTTGCGTTTGAAAATACCGCATTAAATTCATTTTGATAGGTTAATTTGGTAGCATCTTGAACTGTAAATGGAATCTGCGGGTATTTACTTGTCGCTAGTTTCACCATATTTTCAGATTTGTCGACACCTACCACTTCCACGCCACCCTCAAATAAAGTATTTGCTAAATCTCCTGTTCCACAACCAAGATCCAGTATTCGCTCTCCTTCCTTTGGAGCTAACAATTCCACCAAACTATTGCCATATTTTGAAACAAACGAGTGCTTACCATCGTATAAACTAGCATTCCATTGATGTTCTGTAACTTTTGAAGTACCCATATTATTCACTCAATTCTGTATAAATTTGTTAGTTCCATTATAATGGAAAATGCTGATATTGAATAACCGAAAATAAAAAGAGGATTTCACATTACATTGAAATCCCCCCATAATTAATCCATATTCTCTTGCAGTTTGACCATGTTATACCAGCTAACACCGCCATGCTGTGATTCAGAAATGCCGTGGTTTACAAAGCCGAGTTTTTCATAAAAAGAAACCAATTCCTGTTTACATGTTAACGTAATTCCTTGTCGTTCATTTTCTTTTACCAACTGCTCCATTTTATTGATTAAGATTCGAGCAATTCCTTGATTTCTCGCCTCTTTAGAAACTGCTACTCCTAATATACTTTGGTAGCCGCCTTTTTTTGGATTTTCATTAATTTCTTCAAAAAGGTCATCCGTTATGTATAGTTGAGGGATTACAGGACCGTTAATATAACCTACGATCTTTTCATCCTTTTCAGCGACTATAAATGTATCGGCAATCAGCTGAATTCTTTCCACAAATGCTTCCCTTGTAGCAGCCTCTTCTTTTGTAAAGCCTTCATTTTCAATGACAACCAGCTCTTCTAAATCTGTTTTTTGCACATTTCTTAATGTAATCATGTTATTCCTAACTCCTTTATATAGCCAATTACTTGTTTTCTAATTTACTTTCAAGTGCCTCAACTCGTTTTTCTAATGAATACAACTCGATTTTTAATGCTGTATCACTTTTGTTTGTTGATTTTAATGACTTAAATAATCTGTTAAAACTCCAATAAGCGATTAAAAAGCTTCCTATGATTATGAATAACGCAATTAAAGTCCCGATTCAAGATCGATAGCCCATTGTTGGAAATCGCTATCGCTATATTTCCTTTTATCCTTTTCCGATAACGTGTTCAAGTCAGAGGTATCGCTAAAGTGAAACGTTCCAACTAATAGAATTTCCATATAAATCCTCCCTCTATTCAACGTTTATTACTAATTATTCACTTCTTTAATAGAAGACTTTTTCTTGTTAACCTCTTGCTTAATAAAAATAAAATCAGATTATAAATGCTGAAACAAACCATTGCAAAGATAGCCTCTCTCGTCAAACTAATTGGTTCATAACCGCTATGGTAATTAATATGTACTTCATTCCCTTTATAGATGAACCAAATAGCAATAGATATGAGACAATATAAAACAATTAAGAAAATATAGTGACCGTAAAATATGATTTTGTTATGTGAAGAACCGAATCTTGCGGTATATAAAAAAAGACCCCCATAAACTAACATTATGATCATAATTTGAGAGACTGCCATTTATACCCTCCTAATAATTCATTAATTATTTTCTGCAAGCTTCTTCAATTCTGCTGATCGTTTTTTAATGAAACTTTCCATATATCTGTACAAAAACAATTTGTCAGCGATACTTCCTAATGGACCAAATGGCGACTTATATTCAAATATATCGATCATTAAAGTGCAGTCTTTTTCTTCTACAAATTTATGAGTATGGGTAAATGATTTAAATACGCCTTTCACCATTATGTCCACAAATATAGTTGGTTGTTGCATATGTATAACCTTTGCCGTCAGTTTTTGTTTAATTCCGAAGTGAGTAGCTTCCCAAGTAACGGAGTCACCTGCATTTAATAAGCCATTTGTTACCCCACCAACAGCCTTTTCGTTCGTTTTCGCAGTCGTCTTTATATGAATGTCGACGTTTCTGGCAAGGTCAAAACATACTTGTATAGGTGCATTTACAAACTGCTTGTGGATAATAATCGGCATCGAAACTCTCCTTAAAAAACTTATCAATTTTTGCTCCGCTATTCCTTTACAATGAATTTCTGTGAGGCATCGTACAATTAATTTACTGAACAACTATATTCCCAACAAATTGAGCATTACCTTTGTCTGTTTCAATGTCGACAACGAGTATATACTTTCCTTTTTCTGTAGGTAAATTAAAGGTTTGATTCACTATAAAATATTCTAATTCTATTTTGTTTTCATTTTGCAAAACAGAAACCTTTATTTTATTCGGATCAAAAGTTCCGTTTTCCATATTTAACGCGACCAATTCCCTAGGTTCAAAGTAAATAATATTTTGCTTTTCCGCTTATTTTCTACTATACTTTTCCACAGTAATTTGAATGATATAAAGAATCAACAGGCCAATTGTCATCCAGAACGAAAAGAATAAGGCATCGCGCCACTTAGTTTCCTGGAATGCTTCGTAATTATATAATCGAATAAAAAATGACAATATAAAAATGATGAGCAGTAAAAAAGCATCCTTTTGTGTTTAATTATTTTCACTCCTCTTATTGCAAACTTCAATCTGATAAAAATTTTTTCTCAAAATAGGTTAAGGATAAATGTTCATTTACTTGGACTTCTTTCGTAACCTGAAAACCATTTTTCTTATATAGAGTAATCGCTGGGGTATTTTTAGACCCAGTTGCGACTATGATTGTCTTTATATCGAACTGACCTTCAATAAAAGTTAACAGTTTCTGTGCGATTCCTTTTCGGAAATGGTCCGGATGAACGATTAATCTATGTATATCAACTTCATGATCACTAACTTTCACCGATATGGCCGCACAAAGTTCTTCTTTTATATAGTAGCCAAAGAAAGTTTCTCCGCATTGTTGTAGAGTATTTACTGTATCTTTCAATGGCGGGATATCCTCATAATCGATGACTTCGGCTTCTACTTTATAAGATGGTATTTGTATCTTTAAGAGTTTTTCCGCATTTTTTGTATTTCGAATGTCAAATTTCTTTATCATGAAACCGCCTCCCTCAACCATCTTAAACTTTCCACTATTTTTCCAACCGTAATGTTTCCAGTTACCTGCCTACCAAAGAAACAAGCGATTGTTAACTCTTCAGTAAAATCACGCTCAGTAAATGATTAGAAGTGTGATAAACCCTATTCTTTGTATATTTTTCCCACTTGTTTCTGAAACTTTACCTCGCTCTTTCCCTATGATTAAGCTGCCAATAATGAAATTAATCCTACTTAGAATTAACGGTAAAACAGCTACTGAAAGCTGTACTCATATCCCCCTTGTCAACCTAAAATTAAACATGACAGAACTAACTATGGGAAGTTAACTACAGGTTGTCATTTGCCCCATGGCTGTTCACCATATTTTTTAAGCATAACGATCTCTCCATTTTTATTATTTAATCTGTTATAAGTATACTTAATTTTGTATTCATTAGTTTTATCTAACTCTATCTTCATATAGAAATCCCTCGATAACGATAATTCATAACCGTCAAGTAACAAATAATGTTCACCATTTTTTTCAATAATATTTTGTTCTTCGAGTTGATAGTTACCATCGACAATTACATTAAGAACAGATGTAAAACCAAATATATATAATGCACCAAAAGTAATTAAGATAAAGCTTATGAATAATTTACCTTTACTCATGCATCCGCCTCCAGTCTTATTAATTTATACGAGTTAACAAACGCTAAAGTTTCAAAATTTTCCCTTTCCATTTGAATCTCTAAGGGCTCCTCCTCATTCATAGTTATTAATATTTTTTCGCTACTAACCTACCAAAGTTTTAAGATAAAATTCACAGATACTTTTACACTAATAAAATAGCGCTGATCCTAATTTAGGATCGCGCACGTATAGTGGTTTTTAATGAAATTTTTCTTATAAATCTAATTCATTAACAATAGAAGTTACGAATGTTTTTAAAGGATTCGGGATAGATCTGCCTGTCTTTGCTTCAACAAGCTGTGCTGCATCCGCCATTGATAATTGAGCAACGGAAATTATTTTATCATCATCAACAAGTTTTTCTAACATCCTTGCTACTTCCTGATTGTATTCTTTTTTACGTCCTTTCATGATTAAATCAAACGTATTGTTTAGAATAATAACCTCGATGTTTATCGATTTTTTTTTAGTAGCTGCATAGAGTTTAAGTCGTTCAATTGTCCCTTCAACGGTTGCCGGATTTGTAAAAAGTACAGTCTGGGGTTGCTGAATATTACAGATGAAATCAAAGAATGATTCATCCAATTTAATAATTGGCACTGATATGGAAAGTTGATCTTCCTGTAAAATGGCAATATAGTTTGTACAAGTAATTAAAATTGCATCAATATTCGATTGGGCAATCCATTCTATCTGTTCTTTTACTTTTAGCTGCGCATCTGCTTCATGGAAATTCTGATCTGAAGTTAATCGATCCATTAAACCTGGATCAACAAAATGGACTAAATCGATGTTATATGGAGCAAGTGCATTTTCTATGTATTCAATATTTGTATAATGGGCGTGTAGACAACCTAGTCTTTTTTTCAATTTCATTCCACCTGTAATTTATTTCTAATTATTCTATCAGTTTGTGAATACAGATGTCTATTTAAATAAAAAACGAAATCAGCTTGAATATTCCAAGCTGATTTCGCCATTAATTCCCCATTTGTTTTTCATTCACATAATCCAAAACGGCACGGGCCTTTAGAAATTCTTCTTGTGCACCTTCAGGAACCATCTCAATTGCGGGCGGTGATGAAACACCTAATTTTGCCATAACAGTTTCAAAGGTTAATAACGCCTGAATATATTGCTCATATTCTTCCGCTGTTAAAATCTCTTTACTGGATGGTTGATTGTTTAATTTATCAAAGTAAGGTTGGATTTCATAAATGGCCGCTTTAATTTCCGCCAGTTTTTCTTCAGACACATTAGAATAATCGATATTTCCGTTTTTATCGCCAAATTCCAGTTTTGCATCTGTAATGACATAGAGGATTTCTTTAAACTGTTCGAATTGTTCTTTTCCCAAGTCACCTTTTGCCTGGGACAATTTTGCATCAAACAATAAATAGCTTTTAATTGTAATATTTGCTATATGTTTTTTTACATTATCAAACGATCCGTATAAATCATCTGCAAGTAACGACTGATAAGCAAATGCTCCTGTTGGAACCATTAAACAGGCAGCCATGATTGTAATCGCTATACGCTTTTTTACAAAACGTTTCACTTTTCCGCCCATTTCTGATTTAGCTTCCTGAATCCCTTTCTTACTTCTTTCATGAAGCTGAAACGGGATTTCGATATTCTCTATATCCTGTTTAAAATGATTCCCCATAGTTCTCTACCTCCTTTAAATTTTGACGAAGTTTATTCAGAGCACGATATAAGGTGGATTTTGCTGTTCCAAGCGGGATTTCAAGAATTTCTGATATTTCCTTTAACGTACGGTCATTATAATACTTTAGTAAAATCACGCTTTTCTCATCTTCCTGCAAAATATCCATTAGTTCCCGTAAGGATAAAGACATTGCAATATCTTCAACTCCTTCTCCTGTATGTACTTCAAACTGAGGTATTAGTTGAACTACTTTTTTATTTTTATTTATTACGTTCAAGGCACAATTGATCGTAATTTTCATAAGCCATGTCTTGAAATATTCCGGTTTATTTAAAGTGCTAATATTTTTGAATGACTGATACGCTACTTCTTGTACAACATCCAAAGCATCATTTTTATTTTTTACATAGACATAGGCCATTCGATAAATATCAGCTTCATATTGTTGGAAAAGCTCTAAATATGCTTTGTCATTTCCTTTTTGAGCTTTTTTTACTAAGCGTTTAATATTCATCGCAATTCCTCCCTTCATTTTCGTTTTACATTTATTAGACATACGAGAAGGACATTTGGCTTTGAAATTTTAAAATTATTTTTTCTACCTTTCAATTTTAATTCTTTTCATGAAAAAAGACGGTTTCTTATTAGGAAAGCGTCTTTTGGGTTAAAAACTATTTATCTCAACTATGCTTTATTAAACAAATAAATCCCGGCAAACATTAACGCAAGGGCAATGAATTTAGCCAAATTCATTGGATAGGTAACCCCACCAAAAAGGCCAAAATGGTCAATAATCGCTCCGACAAAAATCTGACCAATGATAACCGCCATAAAGGTTGCAGCTACTCCGATTAAATTTACAGAATAGATATTTATGACAATAAAGAATGCGCCTAATAATCCTCCAATTAATTGCCATTTGGGAACAGTAAATACATTTAAAAAATTACCCTTTCCGAAAAAGAATGCTAAAAAGAACAATGCAAGCGCGCCTACCATGAAAGAAACGGTGGCGCTTTCCAGTACGCCTACTTTCTTACTAAATAAGGCATTGATTTGACTTTGTATCGCAACGGCCGAACCGCCGACCAACGCTAAAAAAGCAATTATCAATTTCATCATCAACAGTTCTTCCAATTTGAATACCACGAAACAATGTAATATTAATTTATTAAGCTAGTCTGATTTAGATAGTAGAATTCATTTGATTTATATGATGTAGATCATGTTCCATTAAGCCTTTTAAGTACTCGTAAAACGTTAACCTAGAGTGGTTAATCTGTATTGGAACCAACCAGTCATCTTCAGGAATTTGCTTTATCTGACTTAATAATTCTTGCCGTATGTGAATACATTTTTCCAATGTATTTTCTACATCTTCTGTTCTGGATTGTAAAGAAGATTGGTTATTTAGCTCATCGATACCCGGAGCTTTCGGAAAGTGTTCGTCTGAAAATAGATATGGAATTCTTTGCTGTAACACAAATTCATCCCAAGGGTAAAAGTGTCCAACTATTTCTATAATGGACCATTTCCCTTCCCCAATCGGTTTTCTTAATAAATTTTCATCTATAGATTTCAAACTATGTATAAAAGTTATGAAGCTTTGATGATGTGCTACTATTTCTGATTTTTCCTTCAGCAGATGAACCACCTCGATTTAGTTATTCGTTACTAAACACGAAAACACCTACATAAAAGGTTCACATTCCAGAATAAAAATACGAAACGCAAACCATTTCCTTTAAATTGAGTATGCACCATCCCAGACTACTTTCTTAAAATGCGCCGCGTCCGTATCTCCTTCTGTACTGAAGAACAAAATTTTCGAATCCGGATTAATCCTTAACTGTTTCTTTAAATCCACGTATTCGCTGCTTTTTAGTATTTCATTAACTGCACCTATCCCAACAGCACCCGACTCACCTGAAATAACTTGAGGGTCGCCTTTTAATGGGGCTGCTAATATTCTCATACCCTGCGCCGCAATCTTATCTGGACATGAAAGGAACGCATCGGCATAGTCATTTAAAATTTGCCATCCTAATGTGCTTGGTTCGCCGCATGCTAGACCGGCCATGATCGTATCCAAATCACCTTTGACGTAATGCAGCTTCCCATCATTTGCTTTGGCCGTTTGGAAAATACAGTCCGCTTTATCCGGTTCCACAATAACGGTAATCGGGCGGTCCTCCCCGTAAACATTGGCAAAGAAACCTTGAACGGTAGCTGCCATTGAACCAACACCAGCCTGAATGAATACATGCGTCGGCTTTTCGTCCAACTCTTTCAGCTGTTCATAAGCTTCCGACACCATCGTAATATACCCCTGCATTATTTTCTTAGGGATTTCTTCATAGTGTTCCCATGCCGTATCTTGCACGAGCACCCAATGATTTCCCTCTGCATCTTCAGCCGCTAAGCGAACGGTATCGTCATAATTCAGCTCCGTAATGGAAGCATCCGCACCTTCAGATTTTATATGGTTTAATCTTTCCACTGATGAACCTTTGGGCATATAGACAACCGATTTTTGCTTCAGCTGATTTGCCGTCCATGCGACTCCCCTACCGTGATTGCCGTCTGTAGCTGTGATAAACGTAATTTCTCCTAATGCTTCTCTTACTTCTGAGGAAACAAGCATGTCATATGTAAGCTCAGCCGGATGAATATTTAATCTTTCCGCAAGATACTGTCCGATTGCATACGAACCTCCTAAAGCTTTAAATGCATTTAAACCGAAACGGTAAGATTCATCTTTCACGAAAATCTTACTGACATTCCATTCCTTTGACAAATTGTCCAATACAGCTAAAGGTGTAGGTTTATATTGCGGGAAGCTTCTATGAAAAGCGGAAACTTTTTTGGCAACGTCCGCATTCAGAAAATCAATATCAAACTTCTTTTCCTTTTTCCGATCAAATTTTACTAATTTTAATTTCACTGACCTCGTTTCCTATTTTACCTGCTTCGATTTAATTATCTTTGTTGGATTTAAAGATAAACCGGTTATCAGGATTCCACACATGCAAGTTGTCAGCTACATATCCGCGCAGCCATAATACGCCATCAACTTTTCTAACATAAAATCCTTTTGGAAAACTCTCTTCATCACTTATTAATTCTGATGCGATTGTGACAGATCCAGAAGGTGCCTCATTTTTTTGTGAAAGATTACCTGAATCCCCCTCAGCTTGGTCTACATATTCCAGTCTTAAGTAAGGTCCTAGCTCAGGTGGACATAACTGTAAGCCAAGTTCGTTCGCTTGTTTAAAGATTTCAGGTAATGTTGCGCCATTCGGAAAACCAAGGTCCCTAACAGATAGTTCAACTATTTCCACGCTATATGTTGTTTCGGTAGTAGTAAACCGATCATCAAATAATAATTTCTCACCATATTGGTTCAGTGAAATAGACGATTGTTGCAGTTTTTGAATAAGGTCGTCTTTCGACAGCCCTCCTACCTCAATTGTTTTTGTAATAACAGGACAATCAGGGTATATTCGCATTTTTTCCCTCCTCAATGTTTCGAGTGAATATCTTTGTTACAAATCTTGCTATTAAACCCCTACTAATCATTTCTATTAATCTCATTAATACTCCTTCATCCCTTTTAAAACAGTGAATCCTAGTGATTTATGACCAGCTTAAATTGGTAGGCTTCAGGGTATTCAAAGGTTAATAGGAGAGTGAAATAAATGATTACAGCTATTACTATTAAAATTATTGCAGGGTTTATCGCACTTATGGTTGTTATCCGCTTTATCGGAAAAAAAGAACTTAGTGAAGTCACCCCATTCGATTTTGTGTTTATCGTTATTCTCGGTGGAACACTGGAAGAAGGAGTATACGATGAAAAAGTGAATATATGGCATGTCCTTTATACGATTGGATTATGGACCGCTCTCTATCTTTTAACCGATTTTCTGGTCAGGAAATTTGAAAGGCTGCGTCCGATTATTAAAGGAGAACCATCTTTTCTCGTAAATAATGGGAGATTGGATATTAAAGAATTAGCGAAAAATAAAATGGAATCCGAACAACTACGTTCCTTGCTGCGGATGCAAGGAGTTTTTTCAATTAGTGAAGTAAAATATGCTCTTCTGGAGCCTGGTGGACAAATTAGCGTATTGAAAAAGGAGTCACCCGAGGAAGAAACAGGTGATGTGTTAACTCACTTGATTATCGATGAAGGGCAGATTGAAGAAAGAATTTTGGCACAAATCGGGAAAGATAAGAAATGGATCATTCATCAATTAAAAGAAGAAGGCTATGAGGATATTAAGAAAATATATTATGCGGAATGGTCTGAGGAAAATGGACTTTATGTTCAGATTTATGATTAATTGTTAGCGGTTGAAAAATGGCTACTTCAACTGCTACAAAGAGAAACGACATTAAAATATAACCCACAAAGGTACTCCTTTGTGGGTTATATTTCTAATCATTATTTATATCGCGAATAATCCATTGTGCTGCTTCTTTTAAATTGGGTAACACTGCATCTGCTAAAGGATCACTATCACCAATATAAACGGTTTTTGTCCCTGCTTTTTTACCTGCCTGAATATCTGTATCCGTATCACCAACCATATAGGATTGCTCAAGATCTATTTTGTATTTTTCACCTAAATCTAAAATCATCTTGCTATTTGGCTTTCTGCATTCACACCCAGACTTTGGTTTATGCGGACAATAGGCAACTTCATGAATCGTTGCTCCCTTTTTCTTCAGTTGAGCAACCATATGGTCATGAACTTTCTGTAACTGCTTTTCTTTCATATAACCTAAACCGATTCCGCCTTGATTCGTTACGACAAACACATAATCAAAATAGTCATTTAAACTTTTGATGGCTTCTTCTGCTCCAGGTAAGAAATAAAATTGTTTCGGTTCATTTACAAATTTCACCCGCTTAGTCAGCACTTCATTAATTACGCCATCTCGATCTAAAAACACTGCTCTTTTCAATCCATCAACACCTTTAATTTTTAATCTTACTTTTAGTATGTTAAAAATTATCGGCTTTAAGCAATCTTATTTCGAGTATTCAATAATTCTCTTAATGAAATCCATCAACTATAAAAGGCACAATTCTTTATAAGAATCGCACCCTTTTAGAAGTCTTAAATTATCTTTAGCCGAAACTTTTAATTTGATTTTCAGTAATCCCTTTAATTAATCCCAGCTCACTAATCAAAAATTGATGCGCGCTATTTAACATTTCTTTTTCACTTGTATTTAGTGCTTTTTCTTCTTTCATACGCATTAAATCACGTACTACTTCAGCACATTCTAGTATTTTACCCGTTTTTACTTTATCCGTGTTCACTTTATACCTTTGTCTCCACGGCAATAATTCATCAGATTCCCCATGCTGAAAAATGTGAATGATGTGTTTCAAATCAATTATATCAGTAACAGGACGTATACTTGAACTCAATATTTTATCCTTCGGGATTGTGATTTGCACATTACCGATCGACATTTTTATGACATAACACTGTTGTTTTTCACCTGATATTTCCTTTTCTTCTACGGCTTTAATTATACCTGTTCCGTGCATTGGATATATAATGTTTTCACCAATTTGAAACAAATAACCCACCTCCATGTATGGCGACCATAAGGTAACCTATTTAACCTTAACACGTTTATGGATTTTTAACAAATTTTTAATAATATCATAAATATTATTAAACTGTCAAATGATTTTAATTTGTTATTTAAAAAAGCAAAAACAATAGGAATCGTGTCGGATTATCAATAATGTGGAGGTCCGTTTTGATATTTAAAGATGAAAAGGATGATATTTTAAGCTGAAAAAGTAAAATAAGTGCTGGACTCGCAAGGAGCCCAGCACCAACTTATAGTTTTTATAAAACTTTTTCTTCCTTTGTGAATGCACGTTTTAACGCTTCTGCCGCTTGGTTAACGGCTTGCATTCCTTGTTCTAAAGTACCTGGCATCCAGAAAAATCCATGAATCATTCCATTATAGCGAGTTGTTTCTACTTGTACTCCCGCTTCTTTCAGACGTTGAGCATAGGCCTCTCCCTCATCACGTAATGGATCAAATTCCGCTGTTATGACCAGTGCAGGAGGTAAGCTACTTAATTCCGCTGCGAGTAGTGGTGAAGCGTACGGATTTTTCCCGTCCTCTGCATCACGTAAGTAATGATTCCAAAACCAGACCATACTATCTTTCGTTAACAGATAGCCATCTGCATTGTCGCTATAAGACACTGTTTCATAAGAATGGTTTGTAACAGGATAGATTAACAATTGGTACGCTAATTTAAATTCATTGTTATCACGGGCCATTAAAGCAACGACCGCTGCCAGATTGCCGCCCGCACTATCGCCACCAACCGCTACACTGCTAGGGTCTACCTGAATGGATGGACCATTTTCAACTACCCATTTTGCCGCAGCGTATGCATCATCTGCAGCCGCTGGAAATTTATTCTCTGGTGCTAATCGGTAATCCACAGATACGACAACACAGTTCGCACGATTGGTTAACAGTCGGCATGGAACATCGACAGTATCAAGATCTCCAATTACCCAGCCACCTCCGTGGTAAAAAACGAGGGCTGGAAAAGGTCCCTCCCCCTTAGGTGTATAAATACGAACAGGAATTTCACCATCTGGCCCAGGAATTGTACGATTCTCCACCTTGCCTACAGTTTCAGGATTTCCTGCTAATGCACTGAAATCCGATGTTAACCTAGCTTCCTCTGGGCTAAGGGAACTCATCGGCGGTGCGCCCGTTGCCCCCATTTGTTCTAAAAGAAACTTCGCTTGAGAATCAAGTGCCATATTTATAATTCCTCCTAATAGAATAATCAATTTTATTTATAAATACCGTTTTAAATCACTTTGTTTGCTTTCCCAGTAACTAAAGTAAATCCATCGTAACCATTAAGTACTACATCATCGCAGATTTTACGGTATTCATTATATCCGCCTACATAGATTTGGAAGCCTTTTGCCTTCCCTTCAATATTTGCACCTGTATACCAAGATTCTGTCTTCGTATAAAGTGTTGAATCTGCCAGCTCTCTACAATGTTGACTCCATTTTTCCTCTGACTCTACTTTTGCTTCTAATACTTCTATCTCATTGTTCTGAAGATATTCGATACAATCCATTACCCACTCCACATGTTGTTCAATAGCTGCTGGCATATTTCCTAATACAGAAGGACTTTCAGGACCAGTAAGCATAAATAGATTTGGAAATCCTGCTGTCGTTAAACCAAGATATGTTTTCGTCTTGGCACCATTCCCCCATTTTTCTTTTAATGCCACATTATCACGGCCTCTGATGTCAATTTTAAACAATGACCCTGTCATTCCATCAAAGCCAGTAGCAAACACGATTACATCTAATTCATACTCACCCTCTTCTGTACGAATACCATTCGATGTAATTTCTTCAATTGGTGCTTTCTTTACATCTACTAAAAGTACATTTTCACGGTTGTATGTTTCAAAGTAGTCTGTATCAATAATTGCTCGCTTTGTACCGTAATAATGATCTGGTAATAGTTTTTCGGCTGTTTCCGTGTCCTTAACAATCTCACGAATTTTCGAGCGTACAAATTCAGCAACGAGCAAGTTTCCTTCTTCATTTATAAGGAGGTCATTATATGCGGACAAAACAGCCCATCCTCCCTTTTCCCATGCCGCTTCCAGTACTTCACGGCGTTGTTCAGGCGTATGATCTAATACGGAATTTTCACCATATTTAAATGCCATACCCCCTACGGAATTACGCATTAGCTCTCTCATGCTATGATAGTTTTCTTTTGATTTTTGCAGAAACTCTTCCGTATAAGGATGGTTTTTTGCCGGAACACTATATTGCGGTGTACGTTGGAAAACCGTCAGATGTTTTGCCTCTTTCGCAATAACCGGAATCGACTGAATGCCACTTGAACCAGTTCCGACCACACCGACTCGTTTCCCTTTGAAATCTACCTTTTCATGTGGCCAGTGACCAGTATGATACAGCTCACCTTCATAGTTATCCATTCCTTTAATATTTGGTATGTTAGCTGTCGATATACAACCTACACCTGTGATGAAGTATTTAGCTGATACTTGGTCACCTTGGTCGGTTTGTATGTTCCATCTATTAGTTTCTTCATCAAAGCTTGCTGAGGTAACACGAGTCCTAAATTGAATATCAGGACGTAGGTCAAACTTATCCGCCACGAAATTTAAGTACTTTAATATTTCAGGCTGCTCAGGGAATCGTGAAGACCAGGACCATTCTTTATAAAGCTCCTCCGAGAAAGTATAGTTATAGCAGATACTTTCTGAGTCACAACGTGCCCCCGGATATCGATTCCAGTACCATGTACCACCAACACCTTCACCCGTCTCGTACACTCTTGTAGATAACCCTGCCTCCCTTAACCGGTAGAGCATGTACAATCCTGAAAAGCCTGCCCCAATAACGACCGCATCAACATGAACAATTTCTCCTTGATGTTCATTAGTGATTCTCATCTGTTACCTCCTTCAATTATGAACAGAACTATTGACAAGAATAGTAATTCTTGATTACTATCTCTACTATTTAATCTATGAGTACGGTTATATGCTTAGACCTAATAATATTATTTATTTAATAATATTTAACTGTAGTAACTTCCTTAATTAGTCGCTTTGTGCAGGTGAAATTCCTATACTGTTGACGATAATCTAATTAGACTATCGCAAAGGAGTAAAAATAAAATGCTAATATTTTTTTATGTTAGGGCAATCCAATATGGCAGGACGCGAATTCTTATATGAGGTAAACACATCAAATACGGCCAAACAATAATCGTGATATTCATACCTTAGAAATCACATCTTTAGGAATAGAAGAATTCAAAAAATTATGGACAAATAAGAAGCTAAATCTGAATATGTAAACTTACAATTCGCAGAAATTTCGATAAAAATAAATTATAAGAATTTATTTAATTACAAATTGATCAAATTGAAACCAGGATTTCTTCTCGATGAATACCTGGCTAACAATAAACAATTACCTGATCAATCTGTTTTTTTTCGTAGCATGAACGAAAACTCTCGTCTCACCATCTAGTAAATTTAAATTGGTTTAAAGAATTGAAGCTAGACATGTAAAACAAGGAATAATCAGGTGTTCTAATTTGTTTAACCTTTCAAAAACTTTTCTTTGCTTTTTACAGACGACCTCCTAACGGTAAGAAGTGCTAGGTAGTTTTGCCAAGTTTCCTTTAGAGTCTATAGTTAGCACTATCTATCATGAAATGAATTAAGCTATTAAATAACTCTTGCTGAGAAGGTTTTTGCCAATCCTCCTCATACTCAGCCATTAACCACATGCCTTCATCTAAAAAGACATGCTGTTTGGCCTTTTCCCAATATCTTTTTTCTTCATCGGAAATGTCCATATACTCCCTATATCCTGTTAAGAATAATTTCCATTCATTTGTTGTAAAAACCCGATCCGGTGCTTCTTCATGTTCATTATGAAAAAGAAGTAATGCAAGTGCCAGATCAAATATTTTTGGTATCCAGGCCGCATTATCTGGATCAATTAAATATGGATCGGGGGTTAATATTAAATTATTCGCTTTAAAATCATGAGGCGTTGCAACATGTGGTAAATTAGCACGGTAAAGCTCCTGTTGATTTGCAACACTTTCCAGCAACTTTATTTTTAGGGCTGGATCAATCTTTAATCCGGCTTTTTTTGCATGTTGAATAATTGCCTCCATACTCTCTTCAACTTCTTCTTCATTAAAATCATAGACATCGTAGCCAAGAAGGTTATAATCATTTGAAGCAGGTGAATAGCTGTGAATCTGTCCTAACAATTTACCAGCTTCATAAATTTCATTGTCTTTGCCTGAATATTTCTGACCTTCTATAAATGGATAAACTACAAAATTTGTATCTTCGTATTTTTGCGGATTATCAATTTTCAACTTTACTGGCGTTACAACATTTATCCCCTTACCCTTTAGCATATTAGTATAAGACATTACACTTGCTGCTCTTTTTTGCGTACGTTTTACAACAACATCCTGTTCACCGTATTTCACTCGGTATACTGGCGAATATGGGTAAATGCTTGCAGGCTCTTCTTCCACTCCAAATCCAAACATATTTAAGATTTCGGTTCCTTTCATTACTTTAACCACCTTGTATTTATAAGTTTAACTAATTCTGAATCGCGTCAGATTTTTATGTATCCAAGAAAGCAATTGATTATCAAAGATCAATTATTTAAATCTTTTTTTAATAAGTCGATTGCTGTCATTACTTCCTCTATATTTTTAGAATCATTCATATGGTTGCGGGCGTGAAGCAGCGTCGGTCTAACGGACTCGACTGAGCGGCCAAACTTATACATCCACTCATATCTTGGAACCATCCAAGTATGGAAATGGTGAGTAGTATCTTCATTATAAAAGTAATAAACGTTCTCGATATTTAATACTTCTCTTTGAGCTTGTCTTATTCTTGTTAAAGCCTGAATATAATCTAATTTTTCCTCTTCAGTTAATTCATCAAAAGACTTGATATGTCTTTTAGAAGCTAATATGATTAACCCCTTGATTGGATAAGCTACATCTTGATGAGCGTGGAAATATTTCGTTTCAAATACAACCCCGCCATCCGGTTCTATCAAACCACTTGTTAATGCACAGCTTAAACATTCAACTTCAACAATTTTTCCATTTGATAATGTTATTTTCTTTATACAATAACCCCCTTTATTGATACCAAAGTTTAAAATTAAATGTATTAAGACTTTTCATAGAAAACTATCGTTATCTTCTCATTTATTATTTTGGATTTACCCGTTTTTTTATAACCTAACTTTTCATAGAGGTAACAAAGCCCTTCTTCTTGCATAATGGTGTCCAACTCCCATAATCTTGCGTCATGATATATTTCCTCTATTATTGCAAAGACTTTTTGAGCAATTCCTTTTCCTTGATGCTCTGGCAAAATAAATATAGGGCTGACACGATAAGATTTATTACTCATTTTTACAACTCTAATACCACCAATAGTATCCTCTAGATATTCAATTAAATAATAATCTGTGAATGGTTGCTTGAATCGAGTAATAACTTTCTCTAAAGATTCATTAGCTGGGTTAGTATCGTAGTCCTGATATTTTTCAAGTAAAGGCATAAATGCTTTCACTTGAATCTCATGAAGCTTAGCTGCATCATCTAAAGTTGCTTTAATCAATGAAATCCCCATAGACCCTCCTTTATAAAACCTCAATTCATATTAACATATTTATCCATATCTAAATCAACCCTATACAGCCTATTTGTTTAGATCCTGATAATATCTCTAGGCCTTCACATTAGTTCCCTATATAAAAATAAGCGCTGATTCTAGTTTAGAATCGCGCCTCATTCATTTCCTTCTTATTCGAAAATCCTGTAAAGATAAAACACAAAATAAACGCAACTGTTGTGACCACAATACCCATCACTATCCCAATTGCTCTCATAAGTGTATCATCACCTGGATAGGAAGGCTCAAGTGTAACTAACATATAAATCAAAATAAGAGACAGTATCAAATAAAAACTACTCCCGACTGCTGCCATTTTCAAACAGTTACTCCTCGTACCTTGCCAAGCTTTGTTAATTATTATCCATAAAAAGATACTTCCAATTACAGCGAGTACCATCACAAACAAATATACATATGGAATTAAGAAATAACTCAACACATAAATAAGAAGAGCAGTTGAAAAAAATAGGATGCCATTCATAATAAACAGAAACATTCCAGCCAGCCAATAAATTTGAAACCATCCAGCATTTTTCAAATTAAATATTAGAATATGATCTTCTCCAAATAAGTTGATTAGTGGTGTTTTAAGGAATGTTAAAAAGAATACGCCAATAAGGCCCATAAATAAGAGTAAAGTTAAAGACATAGCCTACCCCCTAATTGTAAGTCTTTTGCTTGTACAGTAAATAAAATTAGAGTATTTCTTAAAATACCACCTCATTTATAATAATTTAACGACATAAATGGAATAAAGTTCCTAAAACAGACAGTAAAAGAAGCATCGTTTCCTGAAGAAATCGATGCTTCTTTTAACTAAATAAACTGCGATATTTCGTTATTGAGTCAAATCTATTTTGAGCTCAACGTCCGTTGCTATCGGGTTATCAATGTAGTTGATCCAAAGTTTTGCTCTGCCATTGTATGGCTCATAGTACTCTCTATAATTAAAGCCTTCGTGGGCAGACGTAAAGTAACTGCTTCCTTCAGATTCAAGTGATTTACCATCCTCTTTTTCAGCAGGAAACAAGTGTTGGCGGTCGTGGTCGTCTTTGACTGGTACATTTAAATATACATCGTTGCCGACAACTTTAATATCCCAGTCAATAAAGTCTGGTTTGAAAAGTACTTCCTTTGTTTTGAAATCAACTTCGATATAATCTTCACCTGTTGGAATAGCTTGTAGTTCTCCGATTCTGACGATGAGTTCATCTGAATCATAGAAGTAGTTGCTTTGTAAGTAAAACGTGTACTTACCTTCTCTGAACGAACCACTACCAACTAAACCGTTGCGTATAAGTTCACGTTTACTACCATTTTTAAGCTCAAGCGAAATGTTATCGAGTGCGACGATTTGCATCGTATTCGTTGGATCTGGCTTTACTTCGATATGGATGCGTAGTGGTGTCCGAATAATTTTATTGATTACTAGGCTTTGACCTTGTGCTGTAATGCTCGTATTCGGTTCTACTACTTTTGCTTTGGCAATCGGCTTTTCTAGTGAGAATGGGATCGAGATCGTTTGTTTATCACCATCCCTCATTTCAAATTCGATACGGAAATTAGGGTTTGTCGTATCAAGCGGTTGGTCGAGCGTCATTTCAAGCAAATGATTACTGTGCGCAACCGGCTCGTTTAGGTCGTCCATCGTCCCGTAAGTTACGCTGTTTTCAAGCAGTTGGTCGCCTTGGTATATGTTCACGGAATAGTTATGATGATCACTTTTTTCCGACGGGTAATCAAAATCATACATGAGCATAATACCGTACTCATCGATAATTGCGCCTTGAAGTGTAATCGTAACATCCTTGTCTTGGACAAGGATGCCCAGCTCCTCGTAGTATTCATTGGCGATGGCATCTTTTATCCCTTCATTTTCCTGTATAAGCTCGACGATAACACTTAGGCCAGGGATTTTAGCGGCATAGCTGGCAATCGTAGGTGAGACACGGACCGTTAGCAAAAAACTTAGGAAGATGATTGCCACTGTAGCGATTCCCTGCCACTGCTTCTTTCGACGCCGTTCTTTTTTTAGTTTCGTCAATGCATCAATACGTCCTTGGCGTAGCTTATCTTTTGGAATATCAATCATAGCCAATCCTCCTTTTGTCCAGCGGCTTTACGCAGTTTTTTTAAAATGGCGTGCAGTCGTGATTTAACGGTGCCTTCTGGAATGTTTTGCAGTTCGGCAATTTCACTGTTTTTCAGCTGTTGGAAATATTTTGCGTAAACTAACTGTTGTTCTGTGAGCGTAAGTAAGTTTAGAAGACGACTGATGTCTGAATAAACCGGGGCTTCACTATGTCTGATTTCACCAATTTCCACGGTTTGGATCCGTTTTTTCAGCATATCGTTACAGCAGTTGATGAGAACACGTACGAGCCAAGTACGCGCAAATTCAGGCTGTTTAATGGTGTGCATTTTTTTCAGTGCCTTATAAGTCATTTCTTGCATTGCGTCAAGTGCGTCCTGCTCATTTTTCAAGTATGTATAGGCAATCGGGTAAAGCACTTCCTCGTCTTGTTCAATCAGTTCCATGATTGCTTGTTGGTCCCCAGCCGCAGCTTTTTCGAGTATGTCTTCCAACGTGTGCCACCTCCTTATTTATTAGACTGTAAAAAATCTGAGTTCGTTCGAACGGAGTAAAATAATTTTGGGGAAGTTAAAAAGTGTTGAATAGGTTAGATTTTATCTTTAACTATAAATAAGTACTTGTAAAAATAAAGAAAGGTCAGCGGAGTTTACATTTATGAAGTAGGCACACCCACTTTTTCAAAAGCATAAAGTACATAGAAAGGGTTGATGACAATGCCACCATGGCAACATAAGGTTAGTTACTTAATAGGACAACCAATTGGTATATCTTTCGTAAATGGTCAAGGGACATCTGGGGTACTTTGTGGTGTATCAAACGGAAAGTTACTTGTTGTTGAATACCTGTATCAAACACAGTTCGCAATGAAACAGTATGAATTTTCAATGATTGCGGATATTTCTGGTTTTCCCCCTTGTAATCAACAACGCTTATTTTAACAATCAATGGGTACAAAATTACAGCTCAATTTGGGCTGTTTTTTCTTCAATATCTTAATTTTCTAAAGAACCATTTAAATTAAAATCAAACGTATTTACTTCAACAATACTAGTTTCCTTAGTACTTTTAATAATAATGTCGAAATTTTTACTGTATGGATGCATAAACACTTCGTACTGTATTCGTCGTTCATTGTGAGATTGCATTAAATAATTGGTATCCATTCCTCTTTCCTCTATATCTCGACCTAATCTTCTCTCAAGCTCCAAATCATCATTTGTATAAAAATAAATTAAGAGATCAAATAGTTCGGGCTTTGCAAAAGCAACACTCATACCTTCTACAATGGTTAATTTGTTTTGTGATGAGAGGATTTCACTTTTTAAATAATGTGTATCCCCTAACATCTACTTTCTAATTTTTATTTGGAAAATTTTTTCATACTTAAGGTTTAATTTTTCGCTTAATTGTGTATTTACATAATATATGTTTTTTGTAAATTAATGTATCTAATAAATAATATTAAAAATGAGGAGAGATTTCTAATGCCAAATGTTTTAAATAAAATAAAAACTCAACAAAATGTTGAAGCACTTAGATCTGCAATGATAAAGTCCGGTACTGAAAATGGTCTAAATCATCCTACCACTATAAAATTAAGTCAGAACTTGGATAAGTTGCTAAATGAATATACTTTAACTTTCAGCAATTAACTCCCGAATTATGTTTTAGGAGATAAAAAAATTAGCCAAAAAGACACGAATGCTGTAATAACTACAATGTTCGTCTCTTTTTGGCGGGATCTATAATTTATTAATTCTTCCTTCTTTTTTAAACCTCAGTAGTTCTTTATCTTATACCACTTAAGAGTCCTTAAACGAATAAAGACACATTTCTTATAAAGAAATGTGCCCTATCATTCCCTCTCATTTCCGAATTCGTAACGTTTATATTTAAACATTGTTATAGTTCCGAGAATAGGTCCTATCGCTAGTATTATAAATGCCCATTCCCAACCAATCATTCTCTGAATAACAGGGATCAGATTTATCGAAAATATAGTAACTAAGAAACCGATACACATTTGAAAAGTAAGCGCTGTTCCTACATACTCCTCTTCGGCTATTTCTGATACAGCTGCAGAAAATTGAGCGGAATCAGAAATAACGGATATCCCCCAAACAATCGAAATTAATAACGTTAACAATATAAAATGACCAAATGTAAAACCGATTATGATCGAACAACTAGCACTGATTAACATTGAAATCATTGTTAAATTTGCTCTTCCGATTTTATCTGAGATTATTCCACCAATCACACAACCAATACCACCTGCAATCCCAATCGAAATAAAAGATGACAGTCCAATGACCCAATGTGGAATTTCTGGTGAATAGGTTGAAAAACTAGCAGTCATAAATACAGGAAGCCATGTCCACATCGCATACAATTCCCACATATGGCCGAAGTAACCGTAGTTCGCAAGCATTACTGGTTTATTCTTCATCACCTTTTTTAATACTTTTAAAGAGAAGGGCAATTTTTTGGTTTTCACTGGGGCATCTTCTAGAATAAACAAAATAACCAAGGCTGATAATAAAGCCAATACTGAGCTACAAATAAGTACGAATTTCCAACTTAATGAAGAAAAGAATATTACAATAAAATGGGGTAACGATGATCCTAAAGTTAATGCGGCAATTAAGATTCCGATCGCCAATCCGCGTTTTCTTGGAAACCATTCTGATAACATTTTGACAGCGATTGGGTATATACCAGCGAGTGTTATTCCAGTTAATATCCTTAGTAGAATTCCGATAAAACTAGAATCGGTAAAAATTATTAAGGCATTTAATATTGCACCTAGAAATGCAGAAATTGCAAAAACCTTTCGAGCATTGAAACGGTCAGCAATCCCAAAGTAAGCACTAAATAATGCACCTATTACAAAACCAATAGGCACAGAAGCCGAAAGCCAGGCCTCTGAATTGGGGCTGAGATTCCAGATGTCCATTAGATCTGGTGCAATAACTGACGCACTATACCATAAGCTTAAAGCACACAATTCTGATAATCCAATCCACATTAATGCTCTCCAAGAACCTTGAATCATCATATCCCTCCAAGTAAAATAGAAAAACGCGCTCCTATCCCCTCTTTTAGCCTTCAACTCATCCTAATCGTCTTCATTTTACAATACTTCACTTTTCTTCAAATCCCCATTTTTAAATCAGGGATATTCCTTAAAAATAATCTTGATTGCGTGATATATAAATATATGATTCTTTTCTCAGAAAAAGCTTTTATTTATGAGAAAAAGTACAATTCGTTGCCGCAGAGTTGCCCCGATTGTTGTTGAAGACCTTTTCAACTAATGCCCTTAAAATTCATACATTAATGATAATCATAATTATGCTTTAAGTCGTCCATTTCTCTTGCGAAAAATTAGGTCACTCACAAGGAAATAAAGCTGAAGTATATTCAATATATTTACACTTTTTTAAAAATTTGTAAAATAGTTGTTTACAATTTAAATGGATGTGGGTATACTAACTCAGTAATCAAAAAATTCTAAGGAGGTCGAAGAAAATGATCGTTATCAATAAATTAATGTCAGTAGTAGTTACAGCTAAAGCGAAAATCGCACATTCGACCAGACTGGAATGGATTGCTTAAATTTTTTTATTAATTAAGTATGCCCATACCGCAGGGAGAAGTGTGCCCCTGCGGTATTTTTGTGCCTTTTTTACCGCAGGGGGAGTCTCTCTGCGGTTTTTTCCATTTTAGGGGCCATTTTAAGGAGGTGATAATCCATGATATTAAACTTTTTTACCCTTTCAATAGCTATTACAAAACGTGAGCGTGAAATCTCTCGTGAGAAAGCAATTCATGAAGAAAAAGTAAAAAAAATCTTTGAAGAGAACCGAAGGAAAGTAGAAGATTACGTTCGTCAACGTCATTATTAATTAAATTTAAAACAATGAAAGGTGGGAAATGAAATGATTTTTATGAGTAAAAGAAGGTATGCAGTTTTATGGTTGGAGAATGGCTCCACTTAGCTACCAAATAAAGTAGTGGATTTTAAAATCTTCATAAGTAAGGGGCTGTACAAAAAGTACTTTTCATACAGTCCTGTATGAGGTTGTTATCTAGCCGCGTTTGTTAGGTTATAATAATTGTATTGAAAGGCGGTAATTAAATTAATGATCAAAACAATTATTCCATTATTAGCTTATTCAATAGTTTGTATAATTGCAGTTATGCTACCTGCTTCAGATGGATATAATGCGATAGGATGGAAATTGCTAATTGGACAAATTTACGCAATACCTGTCTTAATCGTTGCAATTTTAATTACTTTATTTTTTAATAAAAGACATTCCCATAAAACTAACTTTTAATTTTTTGAGTAAAAAAAAGTTAGGCTACTTAACGCCAATAAAAGTTGGTCGCTAAGTAGCCTAACAATGATGTTATATTTTTATAGTTGAATAAATTGTTGTGTCCAATAGTAACCATCTTCAACAAAACCTACACCAATATGTGTGAAGTTGGCATTCATAATGTTTTGACGGTGTCCTGGTGAATCCATCCATGCTTGTACCACTTGTTGTGGTGTTCTTTGACCTTGTGCAATATTTTCACCTGCAGAGCGATATGAAATTCCTGCAGATTTAATTTGATCAAACGGGCTTCCAAAAGTTGGGCTTGTATGTGAAAAGTAATTATTTTTCGCCATATCTGCTGATTTTGCATGAGCTACAGCCATTAATGGAGAATGTATTTCAAGCGGTTTTAAGCCTGCTTTTGTACGTTCTGCATTTGTTAAGTCTACAACTTGTTTCTCAAATTTAGAGACTGATTGACTAACATTATTAGTCGTTGTTTTTGCTGGTGCTTCTACTTGTTGATTATTTGAGTTTGATGGTGCTTGTGTATTGTTGTTATTTGTCACAGGTGTAGCCTGTGCATTTGTATTATTATTTGTTTCTGGTGCAGTTGTTTCTTTTGCTGGTGCTTCAGGTGCTTTTGCATTATTGTTATTTGTTACTGGTGTAGCTTCTTCTTTTGCTGGTGCTTCAGGTGCTTTTGCATGATTGTTATTTGTTACCGGTGTAGTTTCTTCTTTTGCTGGTGCTTGAGGTGCTTTTTCCTCTTTTTTTACTGTTTTATTAGTAGATTCTTTTTGAGTTTCTTTATTAGTAGTAGCCTTTTCTGCATGCACTACTTTGCCCTCTTTAATTATTTTATTAGCATCTAGATTTTTAAAAGCTTTATTGATTAGATCTTTCGATAAATTAATCCCGAATTCACCATTTGGTGATGAAATTTGCTCTATTATTTTTAAAGCCACCCCTTGATAATTATCGCCTTTAATAATTTGGATGTGTTGAGTATCTGCACCTTTCTTTTCCTCTGTATTTAAACTTGCTGCATCAGCTGCAGTAATAGATGTTGCAAATAATGTTGCTGCACATAATGATGTTGCTAACCATTTTTTATTCATTTTTGAATTCCTCCTCTTCTACAAAACCTATGTTACAGTACAAAATGCGTAATAAAGGGTCCATATACTGGTAAGAGTAACAATCTATAACTAAACTCCGTAAAATCAAAGGTTTAGAAACTATTAATTTCACAAAATCATCCAGAAAAAAAGTATACTGCCACCGAATAAATATTGACAGATTTTTAGAATTATAAAATTTCACCTTACTATTACGTTTGTTACAAATTGATTACAATGTATGAACCTCTCAATACAACAATAGAAGTAGTACTAGCTGCTGATTATGTGATGAGATTACAGAATGCACAATCAAAAAAAAGACCCCTTCCTTATAATAGGAAAGCGCCCGATGACCCAAACATTTATTTGGGCTCGTTATTGGATTAAGAATTATATAACTTTACTTCGTTTCATTTTCTTATAACGAAGACCTAAATCAGCAATATATAGAACTGTAAAAAATATCGGATTTGTAAAGTCAGCAGAATTGTACCAAACAACAGCATAAAAAAATATTAGTCCTAATAAACCCATCCATAAAGCACGAATAAACTTTTCCTTGTTGTCTAATTGCCAAAAGAATAACTTCATAGTATCACCTATCCTTTAGTGATTTTTTCGATAAATAATATTTCGATAGCGAATTAGGACGTTTACCATTAAAGTTAAACCTTATTGAATCATTCTGTTGCACTAGATTTAACTTCATAGATATACAGCTCATTCCCGTCCAAAAACAGCAACTTACTCTCACGGTTATTCACTAATTGTGGTTCAATGGACTTACCATTCGGCTTCATCAGTTCGATTTTACGGACAGTCTTATATTCATCACCATCACGTTGTAACCCAAGGAGTGTATGTTCCCCTCTGCCTGAGTACGCAACAATCGTTTCACCCTTCACCGCAAACGCCCGAATATTAATATCTTCGGGTGAATAATACGATGTGAGACGTTCTTTCCGTACGCCAATCTTCGAATCGATGCTGAAGAAAAACCAAATTCCTTCATCAGCTATACCATTCAGTGCCAAACAATCAAAAATATAATATTCAACCTTTCCTCTATAAAGAATTACTGCACTAAATACTTTTCTTTCATCGATAGTTTACATACGCAAAAAGAACTGAAGTAATAATCATTTTAATTCTTTTTCATACAATTGATTAATTCGGATTTTTAATTAATAATTTTAAAGAAAATTTTACCATTTTTTTAAAAACACCGAAAGCGCCGTTAAGTATAAAAGACGCTTTCATACAATTTTGTTTAATCAACAATCATGTTTTTCGGAACACTCCCTTTATAAGAAGGCAGGAGTTGCATTTACGGTTATAGGCGTTTGCTAGATGGTAAAGTGAATGTTACTGCTATATAGTTTAGGGTAGTTGGTAATATAAATAATAAATAATTCTAGCAATTTCCCCAGGTTACGGAAAACATAACAGGAGGTAATTAAATGAATGCTTTGATGTTAGAGGGATGGACACCTATATTACTTTGCGGAATTGTGTTTGCAATTGGGATGTTTATTATATCCCGTAAGGTTTCAAGAAAAGTTTTATTTTTAACCGCCACATTATTAAGTCTAATTTGTATTGGATTAATTATTTTTAGCAAGGATATAGTTGGTGGTTGGGATGGGATCCTTTTGGCTTATTTCGCCATTACTATTTTTGCAGGTGTATGGGTCGGTACTTTTATTGGGGTTTCCTCAAAGAGGTAAAATGAATACTTTAATCTGCGGCTATTATAAGTTTAATAAAAGTTCCAAAAAGAAAGTTAGGGAATACATCAGAAAGACACAAATGTTGATATATCAACGTTTCGTGTCTTTTCTTTAGACTATTGGTTCTGAAGCATTTTATACAGATAACGAAAACAACCGATTGACCGGAATTAGTACAAATGGTGTTTAATGAAAAGTGACGCGACCCTTATTAATTAACGCTACTTTGTCTTTTTCTACTATTTCTCGTTACGAAAATCGAATTTTCCATTAGGAACTTCAAGAGTATGTCCATTAATTACAACTGTTTTATTATCCAGCCATTCAATTTTGGCTGTTGATTCTCGATAATTCCAATAGATATTTTTTTTACCTTTGGACTCATTAAATACTAATTCACCTCGTACAGCATCCGCACTTAAGCTTGGACTCGATACATAGGCTTTTAAAGTATACGTACCATCAGGAGAGGTTTCTTCCGTAAGATATTCACCAGTTGGCAACCTTTTCATATCGAAAAATGCCCAATAAACTCCATATCCAATAAACCCCATAAATAAAAAGCTGATAATTAGTGCAATCTTTACTATCTTTTTTCGCCTTGCCCCTTTTATTGTTGAATTAGCAGTCATACCATACACCCCTTTTTTTATTAATAAGGAGAAGTTAAATAATTCCTTTTATTAAAGACTTTTTTAATTTTATTTTGTTCCCGCTGCATCGATTGGTGGGATGCTTTATATATCACAAGGCCAAAAATGTAAAAAGAGCCCTTCCCTATTCAATGAAAGTGCCCGATTGTTGAAGAGTTAGTGCAATCTAATTTGATTTTTTGTGCTATGTAACTTATATGTCATAACAAGTTCTTCCGAATCTATTTCAAATAGTTGATTTAAATTTTCAATTGGATAACGTTTTATATAATCCATTACAGCATTGTAGGCAAACGAATAACCAGCCATATAAGGAATTTGTTGTTTTATGCTTCCGAAGCAAAGTGGTCCTTTAATTGAATCATCATTTGTATTTAAAAATCTTTTTGCTTCCGCAATATAATGTTCTTCTACTTCTAAAGTAAAACTTTCTTTCCACCAGCGTTTATCTTCGAATAGTTGCAAGCTAAAATATTCAGCTGTCCCCTCCATTTTGTACCAATCTTTTAGTGGGAATTGATCTAGTGTTAACTTATAAATGGGATTTTGCGGTGCTGCATGATGTAGTTCGTGTGCCAGTAAATAGCGTAAGAATAAGATGTCCGGATCAGCAGGAATAGCTATCCAAATGCTCTGACTACTATTCGTAAATCCATTCGTCCAAATCGATTGATCTATATTCGAAAACCAAGGAAAAGGAAGTGCAGGTACAATTGTGATTTGTAAATTATCATCGAGTTCAATATGCTGTCTAACAAGTTGGACGGTTTCATTAACAACCTGTTCAATAAATTCCTCATTCCAACTGTGAGTAAGTATATCCTCTATTGGCAAGTCTAAAAATTTAAAGAGTTGAAAACGTGATACAATATCTTGCCATTGATTCATCCAACTATTTGAATTGATCGTGGGATGAATCATATTATTTAAAAAAATATGACTGTTATGTTTATTTTCATTTAATAATTGAGGTGTTAATTGTATTATTTTCATTTAAGTAACTCCTTCATGTGACTCTCATAGTATGATTTTCATTATATACATATATTTACATAGGAGTTATATTTTTACTTCAATACAATATTTCGCGGTATACAAAAAAATCCCTTAAACCGCCTTTTGTTAACATTTCCTCTAAAGAATATTATTTAATTTGTCTCCTTTTAATAGCTCTTAATCTTAAACCTATATAAACACTCTTCTAATAAAATAAGTGCCTAGATTATTTCACGTAGCTATTTATTTAGCTAATAGGCTAAACACCATTCAATAATTCAGAGTTACCTAAGATATTCGTCCACAGTCTTTTTCAACTAAAGCATAATCTAGTGACGTAATACAAAATAAACTCGAAAGGAGATGATTATTTATGCCGGTTACTGGAAACCAAAATACTGAAGACAATCTAGAAGTAATTCAAACTCAAAATCAAGGGTTATTAATTCAAAATTCTCATACTGTTGACGTAACTCAAACGGAAGTACAAGGTCTTGTGGTAGTTCAAGCTGCCCTACAAGCTGCTATCGAAGCTGCTGTTGTAGTTTTAGGCTCCAATGAAAATGCTGATATAAGCAATCTTCAAAGAATAGCTCAAAATTTAGAAGTTACTCAAACCGAAACACAAAACGTTACTATTATTGACTCTGATGCAATCACTGTAAGACAAACCGAAGTTCAAATTGATGTAGTAGTTCAAGCAGCTATCCAATTATTAGCTCAGTTAGCTTTAAGAGTCGCTTAAAAAGGCATTTACCCTCTTAATTTTTACAATATTGATTAATTGTAAGAGCTATCCTATAAACTTATGTGGATAGCTCTTACCTATTATAGATCTACAAAATCATTGTTCTTATTGAATTGTATTTAATCTTCTACTGCAATAATTCTTTGAGACTTAATGGATCGCTTTCTAAATCCCCTACAAATTCATCATCTGCTAAATCTTCCTCATTTCCCGCAACAAAACTGTATAATTTAACAGGACTATCTTGTAATTCTCAAATAAGTAATATCATTTTGTTTCAAACAAAATTAAAAATATAAATTATTTCTCATGAACTTTTACATATACACTTCCAAACAGACTTCCACCTATATAAGTATCTAACTTCCATATTCCGCTTTTAGGTAATGACATGTTAGATGGGGCGTGTTTGTCTGCCCCATTATTAGCAGCACCTAGTGCTCCACCAGTCACATAGATTTCTTCATCTTCATTTTCATGCGTGGCTACAATTTTCAGTTCTCCTTCTAACTCTTGTTCTCCCCCCCAAAAATGCCACATGTACTTTTGCACTTTATCAGGATAAAACCTAACAACTTCGCTATCATCATAAATAAAACCTAATCGTCCCTCTTCTCCAATCATTGTGTAACCGCCTGATTCAAAAAGTGAACTTTCATTCCAATTGTGATTAATTACTTTTTCATTTTTCTCAATGGATTCCTCATCATTACAGCCTGTAATTGCTAATGATAAAATTACTGCAAAGATTAAAAGGATTCTATTTTTCAATATAAATACCTCCCTGACTTTTAATGTTAATTCTCTACCTAACACTGATACCCCTTCATAAAGTTACCAAATTTTTATTCTTTTATAAAAGAATGTTATTTCACAATATGACCTAAAACGCCAAAAAGGGACATCCTTTAATTTCAGGATAGTGCCCTATTGTTGAACAACTTGAATATAATTTCTGCCTCCTATTAATTACAATTGTACTTTGTCTAATAATTTATAAATAAGCTATAAGTGTATAAACGCTGCTACTTCAACTGTTTATGCCATATGTATAGAAACTGTATAATCTACAGTCCAAGCGAAAAGGCACAAATGTTGATTTAACAACATTCGTGCCTTTTTAGTGGATTCTCAAACTTGCAGCGGCCATTTTTATTTTCTGATATTAGTATGGTTAGTTTTTATTCAATATCTTCTTCTAGATTTGCCTTCAATTCTTTAAACCAATTTAAGTTTACTAAATGGTGGGAACGAGAATTTTCGTTCATGCGACGAAAATAATCAATTTTATGAGGTAATTCTTCCGAGTAAGCGAGGTAGTCATCGAGTAAAGCAATTCTCGCTTCAGTTTGATTAATTTGCGATTGAATTAGTTCTAATAATTTATTTTTATCGTATTCATCTGCAAAAAGTAAAGCCCCATAGAATTGTAAGTTTACATACTCCGATTTCGTCCCATATTTATTCATTAATTTTTCAAATTCTTCTCTTCCTAAAGACGTGATTTTAAAGGTTTGAATTTCACGACCATTGTTTGGATTGATTTGATGTGTTTGTTCAATGAACCCTTTTTCTACAAGCTGTTGCAAATTGTAATAAAATGAACCTTTCGTAAAGTTCACAATATATTTATAATGTCTTTTTTCCATTAAACTTAAAAGTTCGTATCCATGAGCGCCAGGGTTTTGAATAAGTAAACCAAGGATAAGTAACGGAATCAAGGTTGCATCACCTTTGCCATTTGCGCTTCAAATTCAGCGTATGTGATTTTACCTAGAGCTAAATTCATACTATGAATATAAATTTGTTCAGATTTTGAATAGGTACTGTTTATATTTAGTGATTGATTTTCATCTGAAAGTGGCTCCAAGATATGACGCTTTTTCGAAAATGCCTCGAAGTAGCGATAACCGAATTTCTGCTGGGAAACGGCATTCAAATGGATACCATCTGGATTAGCAGTTAAACCTTCTGCTGTAACAAAATAACTATTTGGCAGGTTTTCTGCATAACGGCGTAATTGTTCATTAACTAGCTTGTACTCAGGCGAATATTTTCCAAAGCCTGTTTTGCCTAAAAAGTCACCGAGTTCACCAATAATTAATGGAATATTTTCAAGATTCAATTCATCTCTTAATGTCGTCATAATAAAACTTAATTTATCGTAGTAAGTATCATGTTGCCCATTATTACTGTCACTTTCACCTTGATGCCACAGTATGCCACAGATTTCACTCGTTTCAAGAGCAAATCGTGCTTCAGACAAAGCATGTTGAAAAAGAGTACCTTCTGGATGCCAATCGTTCAAGGAACTGCCGCCTTCCGCACAAGGAATCAAACCAACTTCTTCATCCGGATTAGCTTTCGACCATGCCTCTGCAAAAGATGCTGCCAGGCTTACACCAGCAACAGGACGATCATAATTAACGGGCTCTGTCATCATTTGCCATTGACCATTGCGAAGCATTTTTATTTTTTCATTATAGATAGGTTCTACCTCATCCAAAAATCCGCGACCTGCCATATTTGATTGTCCTAACATTAAAAAAGATTTTATCATTTATTTTCAATCCTTTACTAAACAGTCTAATTAGATTCCTAATTATATAGTCTAATTAGACTGTTATCAACTCATTATTATTACGAATTAATACTGAACATTCTCGAAGCAACGTTTGGGAGTATGATTAGACACATAATACTAAGAGCATTCGTTATTCAACAATCGTGCGCTTTTCTTAAATAAGAAAAGCGCTTTATTCAATTATATACGACCATAACATTGAATAAGAAAACACGAAAAAAGCGTGAATGGATCACGCTTATGTGTAATTGTTAAAGTTAGAAATAAAAGTCCAAGTCCCCTATTGAATAGAAATATTAAATCCTAATCTTTTATTATCAATCCCAATAGTGATGCAAACTGAATAGCCTGGTACCTTGATACTTTACAACCAACTAAATCCTTTACTGATACCGTAAGTGACTCAAAAGTAGATGAACTTATATCTATTTCTTTAAGAGAGGTTTGTTCAAAATTTGCTTCATTAAGATTACATGATTCGAAATCAACTTTCTTTAGTTTACAGTTGAAGAAATCTGTATTTTGTAAAGAAACATCTTTAAAAATAACTTTTTCAAATTTTGAATCGCCGAATATAGCCAAATTTAATATTGAGTTTTCAAATTTTACGTTGCCAACACGAGATTCAGTGAAGTTACTACCAAGCAATTTACTGTTAATAAATTCAACTCTATGGATGGAAGAGTGTTTCAAATTAACATTCGACAAATCACAATTTTCAAAACGGGTATCCATAATATCAATATTACTGAAATCTGTATTAGTAAAGTTGCAGTTCTTTATCACTGTATTATAGAGTCGTACTCTATGTACAGCTTCATTTGTGAACTCGGAGTCATTTATAATACACTTTTCAAGCGTTGGGTCTTCTTCTAAAAAAATATCACTAAAGTTCGCTACAGTTAAATTTAGTGGGATTTTTGGGGTATCAATTTTCATAAAAAACCTTCTTCCAATATAAATTAGTTAGCTAACTAGCCTCCTAATTAATTATATATTAATGCATGGTCTTTCTACTTGGATTACGCAGTATTTAAATCTCCAATTTAACTCGACTGCTCATACGTATCACCAAATTCACGGTTAGACATTGCTTTAAAATCCAATGATTTAAAAAACGGAACATCCGTACGTTCTTTTTCCAGCGCTTTATGAATGGCTAATAGCACTTCATCATTTGATACAATACCAAATAAGCTTTCTCGCTTAATCTCACCTGTCGTATATATTGATAGGTCATCGTAAACTACGAAATCGATGTAACGAACAACATTGAGGAAGCTGCCCCGATGTGTCATAGCAATTCGTAACGGATCCTTTAAAGATATGATCTTATTTTTAAATTGAAACTGGATGCCCCCTGCTGGTATGTAAATGATTATGTTTTTTTCGGTTTCTACGATATTTTCAATTTTTAAAAATTCAAGTTTCATTATTACTCCTCCTAGTATTACACCTAACATATACCCTGTTTTCCTAATTATTAATATGGAGGTCATTGTTATTTTAATAAAATAAGCGTAGTTTTGGGGATGTTTGGTAAGCAGAGAATTACAACTATGCAGCAATAAGGGGAAATAGAATGATTGTTTAAACCTCCTTTGGAAATTTTCCACAAAAGAATGTATGTTCATAATCTGGTCATTAAAATAAATAAGACGCGTTTCTTATTAAAGAATCACGCCCTTTTGACTTGAACTTTTTATTGCTGTTCAAATTTCACCTTTATACAACCCTCCAATAATACACCACCCTCACTTCCCTTTGATATAGTAAATTCCGAATCTAATAAAGGAGGCACTAATATGATATTAAATGTCAAAAACTTATCAGTCACATACGGTGCTAAAATAGCTGTTAATAACGTTAGTTTTAGCGTTGAACCCGGTGAGGTATTTGGCTTACTTGGAGCAAATGGTGCAGGGAAATCATCTACTATTGCGGCAGTACTTGGGATTGAAAAGAGTAATTTCAAAGAACTCACAATGCTTGGGAAATCACCAATCGTTCAACGTAAGGAGGTCTTTCAAGAGGTAGGGGTACAGTTTCAGGAAACAAATTTTCAAGATAAATTAATCGTACGTGAGGCATTCGAGCAGTGGGGGTCACTTTATAAACAAACTGCTGATGTACCATTACTGTTACAAGCATTTGGTCTAGCTGGTAAGGAAACTCAGCTTGTAAAATCTCTTTCAGGCGGAGAACGTCAACGTTTAGCAGTGTTATTAGCTCTAATTTCAAACCCTAAGCTTGTTTTTTTAGACGAACTCACAACAGGGTTAGATACAAGGGCTAGACGCATGCTTTGGAAGCAGCTTTTAGCGATGAAAGAAAAAGGTTTGGCAATTGTCCTAACATCACATTACATGGATGAGGTTGAGATATTATGTGATAAAATCTTGATTTTAAAAAATGGAGAAACAGTCTTTCAAGGTACAATCCAGGAGGCAATCCAAGTAAGTGAGAAATCCACATTAGAGGATGCGTATTTACATTTCTCTGGCGAGGAGGATTGGATATGACTACATTTTTAACACTTTTAAAAATCGAGGGTAAACTCGTTTGGAAGGGTATCGATATTCTTATTTTCGGTATTTGCTTCCCTATAATTTTAGCCACAGTATTCGGTTATTTACTGAGCAAGGACGGCTCAATTGGTGCTTCTAACTTTGAATTATCGTACGCGGCTGTCATTACGATAGGTGTACTAGCGACAGGTGTTATGGGAGTACCACTAACCATTGCAGATTACCGTCACCGAGGAATTTTAAAGCGATTCCAAGTGACACCAGTATCCCCTCTCCAAATTTTATTTGCACAGGGATTGATTCAACTTTCTTCAGCACTTGTATCATTTATTGGTGTTACACTTGTTTACCATCTATTATTTGATTATGAACTAAAGGGATCGTGGACACTATTCCTTCTGACTTATATTTTTGTCATTTTAGCGATGTATAGCATCGGTATTTTTATTGGAAGTATAGTACCTGATCAAAAGTCAGCAAATGTTTGGAGCTCAGTTGCTTACTTTACAATGTTACTGTTTTCAGGGGCAACTATTCCGTACGAAGCTATGCCTCGAATATTCCAATGGATAATGAATATTTTACCGCTTTCTCATGGTATTCATTTATTAAAACAGACAAGCACTGGAGCGTTACTAACAGATGGTCTTTTCCATATTTTGATTTTAATTTTATGTATTGTAATTGGATTAGGGGGAGCAATAAAATTCTTCAAATGGAAGTAGGTGTGTGGGGTGTACAAAACAAAAGAAATTGCAGCACTTGTTGGGTTACACCCCAACACGGTACGCATATATGAGGAATGGGGCTTTATTTCCCCTGTTCCAAGACAGGCAAATGGCTACCGTATCTATTCAAATACCCACTTGTTTCAGTTAAAAGTCGCACGAACCCTCTTTCGGTGTGAAATTGTACAAGGAGATATTCGAAAAAAGGCGCGCGAAATTGTATATGCTTGTGGTAAAGAAGATTTTAGTAAGGCTGAACAACTAACGATATACTATCTTACTAATTTAGAACACGAATATAATCATGCTCTATCTGCTACAAAAGTTGTTGAGAAATGGCTGAAGGAAGATTCTACTGTTAGTTCTTGTACTTACTCGCGAAAAGAAGTTGCACTACTTCTAGATATCACACCTGAAGCTGTACGAAATTGGGAACGTAACGGACTCATTACAGTTCCTAGATTGCACAATGGTAAACGAGTATATGGTGAAAGGGAACTTGAGCAGCTACGAGTTATTCGCAGTTTAAGAAGTGCTCATTATTCTATTAATGCTATTTTACGTTTACTCAGACGAATTCAACAACCTAGCCCTGATATTATCGCAATTTTAAATACACCAACGGATGAAGAAGATATCGTGTCAGTTACGGATCAATTAGGTAAATCATTACTAGATGCCATAGCAGATGCTAAAGATACATTAGATTTGCTTCATGAAAAAACCACTTTCCAAAAACGATAACGGAAAGTGGTTTTTTACAAGATAGGTTTATTGAAGGAACGGAAGGCTATAGTGTAACAACCATTTCGAAATGTGCCCAAAAACCGCTTTGGGAAATTAAAACAGGTCTTTACAATAACAAACAATAAGTGTAATATCTGGATAATTATAAAATAAACGTTGATTGGAAGTAGTAAGGAATAATTATTGTTTAGAGAGCTGTTGGTTGGTGGAAAACAGTCAGTAAATTCCCGAACTCGTCCAGGAGGATTTATGCTGAAATTAAGTAGGGATAAACGGCAGCTACCGTTATAGCTTAAGTGGGTTAATTTAAACATTAACTAATTAGAGTGGTACCGCGAATTGAACTTCGTCTCTTTTTTGAGACGGAGTTTTTTATTTTTTAGGAGGGGAAATCTATGGAATTAAAATTTGATAAATCTATTTACAAGATGGGTATTTACGCCTTGCTCGGCTCGGCAATATTAACATCTGTTAGCCAAGTCTTTTATGCAAATCAAGTTCAATCCGTACACCCTTTTATATTTACTGGAATAAGTTTCTTTATTACAGCTCTTTATTTTCAAACATTTGCATTTAAACAAAAAACAAAGATCAATTGGACAGAAGACAAAAAGCCATTATTAAAATTAAATATAGCTTCTGCTATAACATTTATGGGCTTCTATTTTGCATTAAAGTATGTTGAGCCAGCAATAGTTAGCTCATTAGAAATGGGGATAGCTCCATTATTTATCTTGATTTTAATGATGCTTCAACGAAAAATAATCTCAATAAAAAAATGGGTTATATCGATTGGAACATTAGCAGCGTGCTTAATTTTGATTTGGGCAGTCATAAGCGGTGAATCGGGAATTTCTTCTCAAATTTCATCTGAAATGTTTATAGGGATTATTGCTAGTATTCTTTGTGGGATAGGAGCTGTTTTTTGTTCGGAATATTCGAAAGAGTTAAGTAATAGAGGGTGGTCAAGTTCCATGATTTTATCTAAGCGATACATCGCGATTATTTTGATTTCATTTATTTTTACATATGATTTAATAATACCCTACTTCATAGATAATATCATTTGGATTCTAATTGTCACAGTAGGCGGTGTTCTCATTCCCAATTATTTATTACAAAGAGGCATTCAATATACAAACACTTTTTTAGTCATGATGTCACTTAGCTTTATACCCGTATTCACGTTTTTGTTTCAACTATTCGACACACGTATTCAATTTTCACTCGTTACATGCATAGGCGTATTTTTTTTATTTATTTGTGGATTTAGTAGTTTAAAAGATGACGGAAAGAACTAATTCAAATTTGCATGCATTATACGTATTCTAAGAAATAACGTTCCCAAATGAAATTTTGGGGTCAACAAAAAAACCGGTAAACGTTGTTGTAGCAACGTTTACCGGTTTTTTATTGGAACATTGTTTAAATGAGCATTTATTCAAGTCAATGAAACTTTACTAAAGCAGATTTTATACTGGTTGGTCCATGATCTTTAATTTGCATAAAAACTTGGATAGCCATTCTTTCATCAATATAAATCTGCATCTTCTCTAGGACTCCCCCAAGAAAAAATGTTGCTTCACAATCTGGCCCTATAATTGAATAAATCACGTTCTTATTCAAGAAAAGCGCACGTTGTGGAATAAGCGATTGCTTTTCGTACTTATTTTCCTTTCTTTTTCATGCCCTTTTCTCAAAATTAATCCGAGTGTAGTAAATTTAACAAATAAATGTTTCCCAATAAATTTTTATGTCTTTATGACAAATGGTGACCAAACGATGTTTGATGTATGTTAGAGAATATTACAGCAGCGTTTTACTTAAATAAGAATTGTTATATCTAAACTGGACAAAATAAAACTAAATAAAATTTAGGGTGATGAAGTTGAAAAAAGTTTTCCCTCTTTTCTTATATTTATTAGGTTTCTTAATTTTGGGAATAAATGATGATGGACATGTTTCTGGGAATACAAACGATACTCCTCCACCTTTTGAGGAAATACTTCTTGAAATAGGGTACAAATCGGTAGATGTTGCAGTAGACGATTTTGAACAACATTTTAATCAAGAACTTATATTGCCACTTAGAGTACCACCAATTAGCTTTACGCATTACCTTGGCAGGTTTAATGATCTAGAAGGCGAAGTAAATGATACCCTTGAAGTTAAATTTATAAGTGAACATTCTCTTGATAATCACTTTAAAATTGATGTACGACCTCTTCAACACAAAATTTCATTTGAAAAGTATAAATCTAAAGTCTTTAAACTAAAAAATGGAAATGATGCAATCTATATTGAAAATCAAAGATTTCCTGTTAATTTTTTAGTCTTTGAAACAGTTCATTGGCAATATGCGTTTGGTGTTGATAAAAATATCTCTGATGTAGTAACTCCTGAAATACTCGTTCAGATAGCGGATTCTATTGATTTCTAAAAAAAACCTTAGTTTATAAATCCTACAAAATAAACCTTATAAATGTTCTCAAATGCAAGTTTGGAGTTAATAGAAAAATCGGTAAACTTTGTTATAGCAGCTTTTACCGTTTTTTATTGGAACATTGTTTAAATGAGTTTTTATTCAAGTCAATGAAACTTTACTAAAGCAGCTTTTTTTATAACAGAAAAACGCGATCTTCTTATTGAGGAATCGCGCCCGATTGTTGAATAAAGAGGGACATACGTTAATATATTTTTTATGCGGATACTGTAACATTCTTATTAAAATAATTTGTTATTCCGAAAACAATTGCATAGAACAATGATAACAATAGTGAATATGACCCGTAATCAAAATTGAATAGTAGATTGCCTCCAAATAAGGGTGTAGTAAAGATTAGGTAAAAAGGATACTGTATTGAAACTATAACATCTAAAATACCATTACCAATCATAGCGGATTTAAAGGTTGAGATTACAAATACAATTACCCCTGATATTACACCGAATACAGAGAAAATCTTTAAAAACTTACTATCTTTTTTAGAGTACATTAGTAAAAATGACATAAACAATATAGTCACACTAATATTGAAAATACCCATATTTATATCTGGATGTTTTAAGGCAGGCATAAAATTTATTGAAAAGGCCAAAAAATATGTTCCTATTAAAATTATTAAGAGTTTATTTTTCATAGTAACTCTCCTCCTTTTTTATGATGAATAATGGTTTAATCATCTCCAAAAGATTGTCTGACTGAAACACTCTCAAAATGACTTAATAGAGTAATTTTGCATCATTTAGTGTAATTATACACTAAAGATTTAATTTGTAAATATATAACAGATACTTCATGGAATTAAGTACCTAATTGAATAAAGCATTTTTTTGATTAAATTAGTTAAATTGAATATATCTTTGGGTAAACGAATTTACACGAAATATGAAAGGCTTGGTTAGCGTATATGCTTCAATCCACGACGAACGTACTCAAATGTAAAACCTTTTTTAATAAAGCTGGGATTGAACCTCTTTCATTAGCAAAATGTTACTGGATTTTTAGAAATTGCTCATAAGAAAAATCAAGAAACATGATTCACCGTATTTAATGTTTTTGCAGGATTGGACAAATGTAATTTTTTGTTATATACTATATTTAATAAGATGGTTCAAACAACAATAAATTCACCTATTACAAAATGTATTCGTGTTTTATTTAGTACTTTTTGTAATATGTGAATTTTTTTCTTTATGAAGAATTGTGATCTTATTAAATTTAATTAAATGGAGGTCATTTAAATGACACAAGGTACAGTAAAATGGTTTAACGCAGAAAAAGGTTTTGGCTTTATCGAAGTTGAAGGCGGAAACGACGTATTCGCTCACTTCTCAGCAATCCAAGGTGACGGTTTCAAATCTTTAGACGAAGGTCAAAAAGTTGAATTCGGAATCGAAGACGGTCAACGTGGCCCACAAGCTACAAACATCGTAAAACTTTAATTTTAATGATGTAACCATAAAAAAGAGGTATCCTTTTATTAGGATAGCTCTTTTTTCTTATGTACTGTTAACGCCTAATTAAGTTAGGTAAATGTATGATTCAATTGTTATCTTTGCTCATAAAAAGAAGCAACCATCATTCCACAATAAGCTGCCTTTCCTTCATGTATTTTTATTGAAATCTTATTCTATTTTTCTTTCTCGTATAGAATCTGATTTTGCTTAAGAATTCTAGATTTTTATTCTCCTACAATACTATCATTATCTCTATCAACCATACGTAAGTGTAACCAACAAAACTCGCCATAGTATTGGCGAGTCCTCTTTTACCTCAGATTCGTTTTATTCCAACTTTCATACGTCATGTGGAACCGTTAAATTAACTAGTTCCTATTTCAAGAACTCACTTATGCTTTAGGCGGAATAGAACAGCTGCAAAAATGGCTATACCAACAATCGAACTGCAAATATACAACACACTTGATTGCGTCCCTAAAATACTGCCACCTATTTCGTAAACAACTCCGTAAGTTAACATATAGGAATCCATTGCCTCTTCCGCGTTTCCAAACACCGTTCGCAAAGAATCTTCCATCAAAAGCTGACGTAATAATACAGCGACGTGACTGACAGGAAATAATTGAATGACCGTTTGAATTGCTTTCGGTAGTACCCCCATCGGAACATAGACTGCGCATAAGAAGCCAATTAGTGTACCAACCAGGGAATTTAACGTTGAAAATGCTTTTGCTGATTTCGCCAAAAGTACAATCACTAAATTAATCATTGCACTCAGCAACACGCCAAGCATAATCACACCGATTAGTTGTATGAGCTTCCATACACTCGGCAGCTCTGCACCGAGCGTCAATAAATATATTTCACATACAATAAAAGCGATAGTCGTCATAATGAACCCGATCATGACTGAGCTAATGACATAGCTTAGCTGAATTGAAAACCGGGATGCGGAGGTAACAAGAAAATCAGCTGTACGCTTTGATTCCTGATCACTTACGAATATAGCAAATACTGCTAGTGTAGATGTCATGGCTGTCATTGTTAAAATCCCAGCAATCATCCATTGACTTACAAATATTTCAACTGCTGGCGTCATTTTAATTACCTGACTAATTGCATCTATTTGCAGTTTCTGTAAAAAGACAATAAATAACCCGATTGAAATCAATACAGACAGCACCGAGAAAAAGACGAGCATTCTGTCTCGAAAGAAGATTTTATTATTGCGAACGATTAAGCTCGTCAGCATATTAGTTTTCCTCCCCCGCTTCATTTGTTTCGATAAATACTTGGTCAAGCGATCCTTTAATTACTTCAAATGATGCAATATATGGCTCGAGTTGTGCTAAAACCGGAATCGTAGAAATTGTAGAAGCCACTTCCACCTTCCACCCGTCTTGCTGCTTTTCAGGCGCACCAGGTAAAATGGCTGATACTTCATCAATTGCAACAGTCTGCTTTAATACAAATTGCAAATAGTCCTTCGCATACAGCGCTTTTAACTCATTCGGAGATCCCTGTGCAATAATTTCACCATTTTTCATGATGACAATATCATCTGCATGGGCTGCCTCTTCCATATAATGTGTTGTCAAAAATATGGTCATGCCTATTTCCTTGCGCAACCGCTCAATAGTTGCCCAAACAAATTGACGTGTAAATGGATCGAGTCCGGTCGTCGGCTCATCTAAAAATAACAGCTTGGGCTTATGAATTATTGCCCGCGCAATATCTGCCCGACGACGCTGCCCGCCTGAAAGCGAACCGTATTTTTTATGCTCGATATCTGCAAGCTGTAAATACAGCTGCACAAAATTATAATTTTCCTGTAATATTGGCTTCGGTAAACGATAAAAACGACCGCGATGCAGAATATTTTCCTTCACCGTCAATTGATGATCTAAAACACTTTCCTGAAATACAATACCAATTGTTCGGCGAATCGCCTCATTGCCTTTCAGTGTACCAAGTGCATGCCCATCGATTGAAACCTTTCCGCTCGTTTTCTCCAAAAGCGTACATAACATTTCAATTGTCGTAGATTTACCTGCACCGTTACTCCCAAGAAAAGCAAATAGCGCACCCTTTTGCACTGAAAAGCTGATTCCTTTTACGGCTTCTAATTCTCCGTACCGCTTTGTTAACTGTTGGACATCTATCAATACTTGCATGTTACTCACCTCGATGTTGAAGTTGACTGTTCATTTTTCGAATTGTACGCTTTTCACCGGTATAATAATACAGCCAAACGATGAGATAAATAACCGAAGCGCGAGCGTATAATAAAAAGATGGATTTCCCGTTATCAAGTTCAAACCAGCTGCCATAATACCCTATGATAAAAACTGCGGTTACAGTTATTGCATAATGAATTAAAAGTACAACGAACATTGACCAATCCAATTTATACAGTTGATTTGCTACTGCAATGACAATTCCTAAAATGACTGCATAGAAAAACTGATGTACAATCGTTTCACTCATCCAGTAATCTTTTGGAGACTTTAATGAGATGAGCATGATGATGAAATAGGACGAACATAAACTTATCAAAATGCTTTGTATTAAATTTTTCATTTGCCGTTCCCCCCTAATCCAAACGCCTCTTTTAACGCTTTGAAATAAGTGCGGCTGACTGGAATTGTAACGCCATTTTCTAGCGTAAGCTGCGGATTTCCTAGCACCTTCGACTGAATGGAAGCAATCTTATCAAAATGTACAAGTGTCGCTTTATTGACACGTAGCAGCTGTGTTGAAAAACGTGCCTCAAGCTCATACAGCTTTTGTTTCACTTCCAGTTCCTGCTCTTCTGTTTGGATATAAACTTTCCCTTGCTCGCTGTATATACTGTAAACATCCTGCATTTTAATCAAATGAATATCCCCATCAATGTAGCCCGCGATTGTATCATTTTTCGTTGCTTGATTGAGCTTTTTCATCAGCTGCGCCACTTGCTCATCGTATTCCGGCGCATGCACATGAACTTCGATTTCCGAAAGTTGCTGCTCAATATGTAAATGAATTTTCATAAATCCTCCCTCTTGATTTGTAGTATAGCACCGCTTTTTTTACGGATTTTGTATTTTGCGCTAACACGTATAAAGCTGTATGTATGGTGTAAAATTTGATTTGTAACATGCATTTTTATTATAAGTATTATTTTCCAACAATTGTTAAGGAAATTTTAATTTTCATTTAAAACACTTATCCAAATAAGATAAAAATAGCAACCTCCCATATGATCAAGAGATTGCTGTTCTTATAAAGATATTAAACCTTTGTTCAAACGAAATTTCCCGGAAATTCTTTTGTTAAGCTTCTACAGCGCTTTGAAGTTCTTCCGTTAATTCCAAGCTTCTATAGTATTCTTGAACCACTAAAGTTCTTCGGAATTCAGCAGTGGAATCCAATTCTTCAACAATATTTTGAAGTTCATCAATATTCTGCGAGGAACAGCGCATTTGTAGGAGCGATTGAAGCGTTCCCTTCCGCAGTGATAGAGAATAATAGCAACGACCAATGTTATTCCGTAAGTCGCAAAAGAAAAAACTTCCATCAAAATAAAGGAGGTGTATCGTACTTCTACAAAAACATCAAACAACAACGATATAGTCATTCTACTTTAAGATAATATTACTCTGTTTATGGTTAAAATTTATTGAAGCCGTTTCTTACTTTATGGTAAAAAGTGTTGTTTCAACGAATACAATAAATTACTTAAACGTCTAAAAATTTTGACTCCTAAAAATTTTTTTATATTCTAGGTTCGTTTAGAAAATTCCAGATTAGATGAAAAGGGGAAACATACTGAAAACAAAATGGCTTTTAAGTAGTAGTGCAGGGATGATGGGTTTGTTGGGGTTGGCAGGAACTTTTATACCCGAAGAAATTTCAATAATATTAGGAATTACCCCCACACCCATTACTCTAATTCTTCTGCAGATTATCGGAGGATTATATTTAGGGTTCGCAATGTTGAACTGGTTTACACGTTCTGCTCTGATGGGCGGCATCTATAATAAACCGGTCGTCCTAGGAAATCTGATGCATTGCGTTGTCGTCTTTTTTGCCCTATTGCGGCAGTTGGCTGAGCACTTTCATTTCTTTTTGGCTATTGTGACAATCATTTATCTTGGATATGCCGTGTGGTTTACAAAGGTTATGCGCTCGAATCCTTTAGACAATTAACTATGCTTTCACATGAAATTCCGAACTTGTTATTATGTAATGAATAAAACAGCAACCTCCCATATGATCAGGAGATTGCTGTTCTTATTAAGATAGTTCACTTTATTCAAACGAAATTTTTCGGATGATTCTTAAGTTTACAAGTCAATCGGCTCCCCGCCTGTTACCCCGTAAATCTGTCCGGTAATGTAGCTTCCTTCATCGGATGCTAGAAGGACATATACTGGGGCAAGCTCTACCGGCTGTCCTGCACGACCAAGTGGTGCATTTTGGCCAAATTCAGGGATTTTGCCGTCCGGTTGTCCATTATCCAACTGCAGCGGTGTCCAGATCGGGCCAGGCGCAACTCCGTTCACACGTACACCTTTAGAAGCAAAGTACGCAGAAAGGTTTACTGTAAAGTTGCTAATTGCACCTTTTGTAGAAGCATAGTCCATTAAAAATGTGGATGGATTGTACGATTGAACCGATGTCGTCGTAATAATCGCACTTCCTGGTTCCAAATGCTCTTCTGCTGCTTTAACGGCTTCGAACATGCTGATAATATTTACTTTGAATGTATCTTCAACTTGTTTGATTGTTAAATCACTTAGTGTTGTCTGTGCAATCTGCTGCCCTGCATTCAGGACGAGTGTATCCAATCCGCCAAATGCTTCCACAGCTTTTTTTACCATTTCTGTCGCCGCGCCATCTTCACGCAAGTCAAACGGCAGCAACAATGCTTTTGTTCCGGCTTCTTCAATTAATGCTTTTACTTCATTTGCATCTTCTTCTTCACCAGGGAAGAACTGAATTGCGACATTTGCGCCTTCACGTGCATAGGCAATCGCGGCAGCACGACCAATTCCGGAATCGCCACCGGTAATTAATGCATTTCGCCCTTCCAGACGACTATGCCCTTTATATGATTTTTCTCCACAATCAGGTTTTGGACTCATTTCATTTTGTAGCGCTGGAGTACTCTGTTCTTGATCCGGGAATTTCTCCGTATGAAATTTTTTTCGTGGATCTTTTAAATTTGGGTTTCCCATCAAAAATCATCTCCTATATAGTTAGTACATTAATTGCAAGGATAAATCCTAAAAAGTTTATAACTGCTTAAAAGATTTTCCTTCACAAAAATTGTTACATTTTTTAAATACCCTGTATGATTTACTTTAAACAGGTACGGATTTTATTCTTCGATTAAATCCATTGTGCTCATTTTTATTGTGTTTCCGGGAAAAATACTTGGGCTGTGCTGATATCCACCAGTGTAGGTCCTTTCGTATTAAGTGCTCCTTCCATTATGGACTCCAGCTCGGTATCTGAAGCAGGTCGTAATCCTTTCCAACCGCAAGCTTCTGCCAATTTCACAAAATCAGGGTTCGTTAAATCCACTCCTACTTCTTCCTTTTTCGCAACTTTCAGCTTATCCCTTTCCATTTGCAGACTTTCATTATTTAAGACAACGACTGTAATATCCAGTTCATAGCGGGTTGCTGTCAATAGATCTGCAAGCACCATTTGAAGACCTCCGTCGCCTACAATCGCAACTACTTGTTTTTCTGGCTTGATGAGCTTGGCGGCCATCGCTGCTGGAAGACCGAAGCCCATTGTCCGCCAGTAACCGGAAAATAATACAGATTGATCTTTTTGTTTGAAGTTACGATTCGTCCATACCGTATTATCCCCCGTATCCAGTGCGAGAATAGCATCCGGCGCTACTGTTCGGTCGATGGCGCGGATAATTCGGGAAGGATGAACAGGATAACCTTGAGTATTGCCCTCTTCCTCATTTTGCGCTGCCCATTTTTCTTTTGCTTGCTGTAAATGGACTACCCAATCCTCAGAGCGGGTGAATTCTTGCAGACTCTCCGTTAATATTGGAATAACTTCTTCGGTTTTTCCCATAATTCCAAGTTCTGTAGGAATTTCTTTTACAAACTTATCAAATTGGCGGTCAATCTGAATAATTCGAGCATCCGTTGGCACAAACCCTTCCGGCCACCAAGTCGTGCCCGCAAGAAGTACTACATCTGCCTGTTTAAATACATCAGCAGCATAAGGATTCCCGCCTTCACCAATCCCTTGTAAAACAAGTGGAGAAGACTCATCAAACAAACCTTTTCCGCCTAAACTTGTAAGAATCCCGGCTCCCCATAAATCCGCCAGTTTTCCCAAATCTGTTGAGACAGAAGTGGCACCTAAACCAGCCAGAATCATCGGTCGCTTGGCCGTTCTCATAATGTCTGCTGCGTGTTTCAGACTTTCATTAGTAAAGCTTGAAGTACCTTCTATTACGTCAGGTAATCGACGCGGTTCCCCTTTAGCAGGCATCATTAAAATATCCTTTGGTATCGAGATATGAGTAACAACCCTCTGTCCGAGAGATGTCCGTGCTGCTTTTTGCAGAACTTCAATCGTCGCATCTGGGTGTGCCAGATTTGCAGAATATGCAGCAAAAGGCTTCACAAGCTCCTGCTGGTCAATATATTGCGGATATTCCGTACCAATTTTACTACTTTCGGCCTGACCAGTGATTGCAAGTACAGGCGCCCTGTCTGCATGCGCATCACCAAGTCCATTTATAAGATTTGCTGCACCAGGTCCCATTGTTGCGGTACAAACACCAAGGCCACCAGTGAGTTTAGCTTCTGCTGACGCCATAAACGCAGCTGTCGACTCATGTTTGACAGCAATGTACTTAATTTTATCCTGCTTTGCCAGTGCATCGATGAGTCCGAATGTCGCATCACCTACTACCCCATATATCCGTCGTACACCGAACATATACAATTGATCGAGCATTAATTCTGAAACTGTTCGCTCTGTTTTCCCCATGACATATGAACCTCCTTGATAGACCTTCCTAACCTGCCAGTTATAAAGTCTAATTTATATTTTTTGTTCATCTTTTTTAACTTTCCCTAAATCATTCGAGTTAATCTTCCTTTTTTTAAAATACAGGTTATGTACTATCGCGTTGGGAAATTTTATCAAGTAATATATAATGAGTGAACATTTAGAAAAGACATCTTGAGGAGGAAGTAATTGTGGCAAATCATATTATCGAGCAAGCGAAACGTGGCTTGAAAGGTTTTGAAATAGGCTATTATCATACTAGCGGTTGTTATGGCGAGTATGAGGAAGAGTTTTATAAATATTTTGCAGACGAAGATTTTGAAACTAGAAAATATTCGATTACCGCCTTTACTTGTATGCTGGGAACTTGGGAAACAAAATTTTGTCAGGTTTTTATGCCCGTAAAGGAGTGGGAGGAAAATATAAATCAGCGTTACCCTCTAAATAAAAGTCAGTTTTATTACTTTGAAGATTATCTTCAAGCCCTTTTAGAGCATCACGAGCAGATAGAAAAAGAATTTCCTTATATGTTTGAAGAAATAGTAGACTGTTTAATTAAAATTGAACAAGATAGAGGGATTAGTTATGAAGATTGGTTTCCTGAAATCAACTCCACTACTATTAATCGAGTAAGACAAGAAATATTAATTCCTAAAAAACATTTAGCAGGTAAAAATAGCCCTATGAAATACTTATTAAAAGAAATAGGTATTGAACCTTTTTTTGAAACAGATAAATATTAAATACTTATTCCTTAAATAAATACATAGATAAAAACCTTACCTAAACAAACAATAGAAACATTTTTCCTTCGTGATTTTTTAGAGGTTGTGCTATATTCAAATTGTCAGGAGTGATTCGATGAAGAAATTTTTAACTATTACTGTAATTATTCTTGTTTTACTTGGAGCAGCCGGTTATGCTGTGTGGCATTTTGGGACAAATATCGCTTCCGAAAAAATCGTCGAACAAGTAGAAGCTAATTTAAATGATGAAGATAAAGAAGAAGTGAAATCCTATATTGCAAAAGATCCGAAGCTTCAGGAAATCGTAAACGAAGCAGCAACTACGAATCCCGATTCTCTTCCCTTCCAAACGAAGGAAGAAGCAACTCGTCTGTTAATCAAAAAAGTTGGCATTAATCGTTTACTAACGATTCAGGAGCAGGCGCAAAACGGTTCAATTAGTATCGATGAAGTAGTTTCTGAAATGGAAGGTACGCTGTCAGAAGATGAAATTTCTGCGCTAAAATATGTTCTATATAAGGAATTGTATAACCAGAATTAGTCAACCTTGTCAGTCTATAGCGACAGCTTCATATCGGTAATGCAAAATAAAACTCGATTTCGAATAAACGGAATCGAGTTCTTTTTTTATTAATTTATCTTTACATTATATTATGTATTTGGAGATTCTTTTGCATAGTTACAGCTGGAATTTCATCACCATTTTTATTAATGATGATTTCTTCCTTCACGATTTTATATCCCATTTTTGAATAAAGCGCGATATTATTCTTTTCACTTTTTCGAACTTTGCATTTTGAAACAAATATATTATTTTGCACAGCGTAGCTTTCTAAATATTTCACCAAGTTAGTTGCTACGCCCTTCCCTTGGTTCTTAGGTAACACAGACAATCTTGAAAAATAAATAAACTCATCATTTAAAATGCATTTCACGAGTGCTATTAATTCATCGTTATCGTATACCCCGAACATTTCCGTCCCTTGTTTTACCTCAGTAATAATGGAATCTGCTGTTTCATTTAAAGCACTGGAAGGTTGAGGATCTGTTTCGTAACGCTTGAACGCTTGATGGATCACTTTCACCGCTTTTGCTGGTTCAATATTCATTTCAACTTTCAAATTAACACCCCTTCTAATAAATATAAATCTATAATTATAATTATACATATATTGTAAAATAAAGTAAATTCAAAAAAGAACACTTTCCATATATCAGAAAAATGTTCTTTCAAGTCATATTTATTTAATCTCAAAATCACTTAGCAGATGCCTTGTATAGTAATGCTTGGTGAATGACGAGAATTCAATTCTTATAAAGAAATTCAGCGATCGAATAAACTATAGAAATAAAGGGTAGCGCAACAAAAAAGAAAAACCAGAAGAAATCCGCATTGTTAATTTTAAGCCTAGGTTTAACTTCTTTTTTTGCTTTTACACCAATCTCCATTACTACACTCCTTTACTACATAATTTTGAAGAAGATTCACTTCTTATTTATCCAAAACTGTAGTAAATCATATACCCTTTCTTTTAGGAAAGCAACCTATTTATCAACATAATTTTAAATGCATTTTTTGGGATTATCTTTCAATATAGATTACATCATCTGAAGGCTCAAGGTACTCTTTATCGCCTAAAGAAAAAGTGGTATGTAAACGTTCAATTTCTGCATACTGAACAGCTTTATCCTCCTTGACAAAAACCAATAGATAAATATCATCTCTTGAACCAATGTTGCTTGGATCAGTGAATTTAACGCCGGTCTGTTCTTCTATACCTGCCTGTGTCGTATATGGCTGAACTAAAAACGCCTTGTCCCATTCAAAATCTTCAAATGTGTTTAGATAGGTTTTGCTGGTACTATTATCGGATACCATAATAATCGATGAATGCAGTCTTTTTTCAATTTCTGTATTTCGTATCATATCGCTATTATTACAACCGGTTATCATTAGTAAAGTCAACAATATAACTGCAATTTGTTTGATCAATAGTAAATCTCCTTTTGGACCATTTCAGAACCTCTTCAGCTTACTGATTCAAGTCTGTCACCTGTAATTTACGATGCGATTAGTTCCCCTCATAATGATAAATGATTTGTACAACACCGGAAGAGAATGTTTTTGTATTCACGACTTTTAAATTTAACCTCTCTTGAATATCGATAAACAGCGGTTTGCCTTCTCCCAGTACGACTGGATGAATGGATAATCTAAATTCGTCAACAAGCCCTAAATTGATAAAAGTTGTAATGAGGCTTGCTCCGCCATATAGCCAAATATCTTTACCAGGTTTGTTCTTTAATTTAATCACTTCTTCACGGATGTTATCATTTATAAATATTGCTTTTTGATCGGTCCCGTTTTGAGTTCTGGAAAACACATATTTCTCTTTACTATGAACCAAATCCCACATCTCTTTGTCAGTTTCGGAGCCCCCTTCTTCAGGAATAAATTGTCCCCATAAGTCATAGCTTTTTCTGCCGTAAAAAATTGTATCTACTTGATTCAAAAAATCGTTAAAGTTCATTTCCGGATCCATAATGCACCAATCTATTTCACCGTTCTTTCCTTCAATCAATCCATCTAAAGTAATTGCCAAATCTAAAATTACTTTTCTCTTAGTTGTATAATCTGCCATAATCTTTTCTCCTTTTTTAATGCAGCTTACTTCCACTCTTCACCTAAAATCGCGTAGTAGTATTCATCCCACCACTCATCCCCGTTTGGAATGCATTTTTTGAAATACCCTTCCCTTCTCATGCCGATCTTCTCCATTACACGATACGATGGCGGATTTTGTGGCTGGCAAGTTGCGATCACTCTATGTAGTTTCATTTCTTCAAAGGCATATTGTAACATTGCGTGAGCCGCTTCAGTAGCATACCCTTTATTATAAAATTTCGGATTGAATACCCAACCAATTTCATAAGTATGATCGCCGAAATATTTACCGAAAAATAGATGCCCAATCAAAATATTTTCACCTTTCAATTTGACCGCGAACTTCTCCGCTTCCTCCCCCAAGTTTTGTTCGATAAAATCTTTTGCCATTTCTTCTGTAAAAACCCCTTCAGGTATATATTTCATCACATTGGCATCGGATGTATATTCATATACTACCTGTAAATCGGTCATTTCAAATTTCCGTATTAATAATCTTTCAGTTTCGACGTGCATTCCCTTACCTCCATGTTAACTAATATTTTCTAGTTTCGACATCGAATGATTGATTACCTTTAAAAAATTCCCCTGATTACTTTAAACAAAAAATCCTCACCAAACGAGCCGGCGAGGATAATTTAGCATTTACTTCAAATTCTTGATTGTTTCTTTTGAAATATAGAAACCACTTTCATTATATACGCTGATTGTATTTGTCTGAATTTCATTTGTAGTCTCTTTGCCTGATTTATCCGTTGTTTTTTTAATGATAACATCTTTATTTTCAGGAATTTCAAAAGTAGTCGTGCCTTTTTTCACTACAAGTACCGCATTTTCCTTATCCGAAAGGTCGATTGTAGTCGTTATTCCTTTGCCATTCAGTGCTGCTTCTGCGTTAGCGTAAAGATCTTTTGTTAATTTATCTAACTTAATGCCCATGAAGTTGGCCATTTCTTTTGCTAAATCAGTATTATCTACTAGTCCGGAAATGCGTTTTGGTCCATAAGAGTACAGGAATACGTCATCGCCTGTATGTCCTCCAGTAGTGTATCCTAAATCCGCACGTTTTGATAAAAGATTGACGAATGTACCGGCAAGCTTCTTCGTTTCTGTTGCATTCAGGGCAGCCGTTTCTTCTCCAGTTAAATGATCCAGTCCATATAGTTTCGCTACTTCCACTAAATTCGAACGATCTGGCTTTAAGTGGCTGAGTGCGCCTTCGACTGTCATCGTTGCCTTCTTCAATGGGTTAATATAATTGGAAATATTAATTTTGTCATATGTAGAGTTTGTGTTTTCATTACCAATCGTAATCCCGCTGTTGCCGTGGTCTGTTACAGCTATAACCATCGTATTTTTGTCTTTCTTCGCAAATTTCAGCGCTTCATTTACCGCATCATCGAATGACAAAATATCCGTCACCATTCCGATTGGATCATTCGCATGGGCTGCCCAGTCGATTTTACTGCCTTCGATCATCAGGAAGAATCCATCCTTGTCTTTGTTCAGCGTATTAATCGCTGTAGACGTCATTTCTGCTAACGAAGGCTCATTTGGATTTGTTTTCGTACGATCTAGTTCATATGCTAAAGAACTACCGGCAAAACTTCCGTAAATTTTATCGGATTTAGTTGTTAATAACTCATCACGTGTCGTAATGAGGTCATATCCTTTCTCTTCAATCACACTAACTAGATTTTCGCCATCTTTCCGGTTTTCTGATTTTAAATAATCATATCCACCGCCAAGTATCACATCCATATTTTGATACACTTGCTGCTCACCGATATCGTCATAGTTGCTGCGGGACGTTACGTGGGAAGAGAAACTGGCAGGTGTCGCATGCTGAATTTCAGAAGTTGACACGATTCCTGTAGCCTTGCCTAGTTGTTTCGCTCCTTCTAACACATTTGCAACTGGTTTAAATGCATTGTCGGGGTTTCCTTCTACGCCCGGCATATCAACTACGGATGGCAGTACCCCTACATACCCGCTGTTTGATTTGTGACCCGTAGCGAGAGCCGTTCCAGCCGGTGCCGAGTCTGTAATCGCTGATTCGGCCGAGTGTGTTGTCACACCACCTGTTAAAATTTCATCCATTGCGAGACTCTCGCCTTTGTACCAGCGTGCCAGCGATACCGCATTATTGCTGGAACCGTCCATCACAAGCATGATGACATTTGTCGGATCCTTTTTCGCCTGTTTTGCTTCAGCCTCTGAATTGAACTGCATAACCGAAAGTGATGATACTGCTACTGTCCCTGCAAGTGCATAAGTAAACCATTTTTTCTTGTTCTTCATCAATGAAATATCCTCCTAAGCAACCGCTAATTTGTAATTCGATTTCATTGTAAAGTTCTTTTGTAAATCTGGAATGCTAGATTTGTAAAGATGTATTGAGCCATTGTGAAAATGCAAAAAGAGAGGAGCTTAAACTGACGCTCCCCTCTTTCTAGTCTATTATTATTGTAAAATATCTACCCAAATTTTAATAGCTGTGGCACCGATCATAATCGCAAGGAGCCATTGCAGGATTTTAACATTCATTTTCTGTCCGACCTTTGCCCCAAGCGGAGCCGCGATAATACTTGCAATAATCATGATGAAAGCCGGCCAATATTCTACTTGGCCAGTCATCACTTTGCCGATACTGCCGCCGATTGATGAGATGAACGTAATGGCCAAACTTGTTGCAATCGTGATGCGCGTTGGAATTTTCAGCACCGTCAGCATAATCGGAACGAGTAAAAATCCGCCTGCTGCCCCGACAATTCCGGAACCTACTCCGACAATTAGCGCAAGGGAGCTCGCCAGTACTTTGTTGAATGTAATTTCTGTTTGCTCTTCAACTGTTTTCTTTGGAATCAGCATCATTACAGCCGCAATGGCAGCGAGTAGTCCGTACACAATATTGACGGCATCTTCAGATAAAAACCCTGAACCGTAACTGCCAATAAAGCTGCCGACCAAAATCGCGGCGCCCATATATATAATGAGATCCTTGTTCAGCAACCCGCTTTTCCGGTAAGCCCAAACCCCTGCAATTGAGGCGAATAACACTTGAACGGCGCTAATTCCGGAAACTTCATGTGCGGTAAATGCAACTAAACCGAACAATGGCGGAATATAAAGCAGCATCGGGTATTTGATGATCGAACCGCCGACACCGAGCATGCCTGAAAGAAACGAGCCGATAAAGCCAAGTCCAAATATGACCGCTATATACATCAATGATAAATCGATTTCCATATGTTTTCCTTCTTTCAAAAAATTCAATTATGCCTAGGCTGAATTTGTTACTTCAACCGGGGCCTATCTTTATTCAACGGGCGTGATCTACACCCGCTGAATAAAGATAAAGCGGATAGAATCAGTCTCTATCCGCTATTTTTTTATGCTTTTTGAATATAGAAGTACAGAACGCCCGCTTCTTCTTTTTGTTCTACGATAGAGTGGCCGCCTGCACCTGCCCATGCTTTGAAATCATTTAAAGCACCTTTATCCGTTACTAATACTTCTAGTACTTCACCAGAGTTAATTTTATCGATTGCCTTTTTCGTTTTTACGATTGGCATTGGACATGCTAAGCCTTTTGCATCTAATGTTTGTGTAATATTCATTTGAAATTCCTCTATTCTTAAATTTGTTTGTTGTAAGCGATCTATAAGTTTCCCGTGTAACACGGTTGTGTGCCTCTTTAGCGTGAGGCACACATAGGTTTAACATTTCAATTTCCAGCTTTCAATTAGCGTACTGCGCAACGGTTAGGACCGATCTCCATTTCCGTTTGCTCGTCGTTATCAGGTGTAATTTTGCCCATGTTAACGTGGCGAATTTCTTGGTAAGCGTTTGGCTGTGGTGGTAAGTTATCTGTTACCATTGAGCGGAATCCTGCTTCGTCTTCCACGTTTAAACCGTGGTTTTCAGCAAATAAATCTCCAAGGCGTTTTGCTACTGTTCCGTCTTCGTTCAGCTCGTCAATGATCATAAAGTGAGCTGGTAACACGATTAAGTCTTCTGCTAATGTGCGGTAGCGAGAATATAATGTTTCGCGTAAGTCTCCAACCCAGTCTTCGGCAAGTCCTGCTAAGTCTGGACGACCGATTGAATCGATGAATAAGATGTCACCTGTTAATAAGTATTTACCGTCGATGACAAATGATGTTGAACCGATTGTGTGACCAGGTGAATAAAGTGCGCCTACTTCGATTTCAGAAGCACCTAATTGTACTTTTAAACCGTCTTCAAGTGGTGCATAGTCAAATACCACTTCTTCTGCATCTTTAGGTGGTAAGTAGTATGTTGCACCAGTAGCTGCAGCGATGTGACGACCACCAGAAATGTGGTCAGCGTGTAAGTGTGTATCGAAAACGTATTTAATCTCAACACCTTTTTCTTCAGCGAACTTCGTGAATACTTCTGTGAAACGTACTGCGTCGATAATCGCCGCTTCGCCTTCAGAAATCGCCATGTAAGAAAGACAGCCTTTTCCTAAACGTACGAACTGGTATAGTTCACCTCCGTTTGCTAAATCGCCGACTTTAATTGGCTCAAGGTACATTGACCAAGATTTCATACCGCCTTCAAGGTAAGCTACTTCACGACCTGCTTCAGCTATCATTTCTGCGACCATGATAGAAGAGCCTTCTTTCGCACATACAACCAATACCTCTTTGTCTGTTGGGATTTGTGGTAAAATTTCTTCTACACCGTCTAATAAATCGAAGTAAGGAATGTTTAAGTACTCGAATTTGTGACCGTCAATTTTCCAGTCTTTAAATGCGTCTTCATTACGAACATCTAAAATAAACAATTCTTTGTTTTCAATTACTTTACGCGCCACTTGTGCGGCTGTCCATGCTTTTACTGTCATCTAAATTACCCCCATAGGTATATTTTTGTTTAAAATTTTTTATATTAAAACGTTAAAGTTGGTGCTGCATCCTTTGCGTATTCAAGGAATGTAACTGCACCGCCTACTTCAATACCATCCACGAAATCTTCTTTTGTCAGACCCATTACGTCCATTGTCATTTGACAAGCGATGAACTTCACACCTAAATCCTGTGCCATTTCTACTAATTGCGGGATTGCCGGTACATTTGCATTGGCAAAGCCTTCCGCAAAGTGTTCTTTACCTGCAGGCATTTCAAGTGCATGCATCCCTTGCTTGTGGATTAAGTTTAAGCCTTCGAAAGTGAAGAAAATTTCTACTTCCTTTTCAGAAGCTGCTGCTGCCGTTGCGATATTGAATACTTTATACGCATCGAAAAGTCCGCCATTCGCTGCGATGATTGCTACTTTGTTTGTCATATTACTCTACCTCTTTCTGTAATTCGCCTTCATAACCTGTCATTCCAGGCAAGACGTTGTATACTTTTGTAAATCCAGATTCAGCCAGTTGTTTTGCTGCCATATCTGAGCGTGTACCTGTACGGCAAATCACATAAATAGTTTGGTCTTGGTCCAGTTCATTCAAACGCTGTGCCAATTCACCCATCGGAATTGATTTTGCCCCGGGAATATGACCGAAAGCGTATTCTGCTGCTTCACGTACATCCAGAATCATGCCTTCTTCTTTTACAGCATCTTCATTTGAAATCGTATGTTCAAAAGATTTTTCCGCTGCTTCACTGATTTCCGGATTACATTTACGGATATAGTGATAAAACACACCGTTTACTTCATTTGATCCGATATATTGGTGGCCGACTGTTTTCGACCATGCCGCTAAATCTGCTACCGAGCCTTTGTCTGTTGCCTGAATTTCCAATACTTGTCCTTCTGCCACGTCATTCATCGCTTTTTTCGTTTTCACAATCGGCATTGGGCAAGCTAAACCTTTTGCATCAAGTTGTACGTCTGATTTAATCATCTTTATCCTCCACTCATACCAGTAAGGGTATAATTTATTTTAAAATTTTTTTATTTTACTTCGCCGTTCCATTCAAGCATACCGCCTGTCATATTCGTCACATCAAACCCTTGTGACTCCAGAAATGCTGTTGCCTGACCACTGCGGCCACCTGAACGGCAAACCATAATATACGGGATTTTTTTATCCAATTCATGCATGCGGAATTCCAGTAATCCTAATGGAATATGTGTAACGCCTGGAATATGGCCTGCTTCTACTTCCGCCACTTCGCGAACATCGATTAAATGAATCGCTTCTCCGGCTTCTAATTTTGCTTGAACTTGTTCTGCTAAAATTGTTTTCATTACATTTTCCTCCTTAGTATGCACTCATGCCGCCACGTACATTCGTGACTTTTTCATAGCCTAATTTTTTCAGTTGATTACATGCCTGTTTCGAACGCATCCCGCTCTGGCAAATGACAACAATTTCCTTATCCTTTGGCAGTTTAGAAAAATCGGAGCCAAGCGGGATATTTTTAAATTGCTTCACATTGCGCGCTTTATACTCAGCAGGTGTCCGTACATCGACAAAAACTTTATCTTTGTCATTGAGCACTGCTTTAAGCTGTGCCGTTGTCATCGTATTGACACCTTTTGCCGGCTTCATACGCCAGATCAAAAATGCTGCGATTACGGCGATTAATAAGATTGTTTCCATAAGTCACCTCTTAAATAAATAAGTTTACGTTTCCATCTTCAGCATCCGCCAAATAAGCGGCCACACCAGCATACTCGATACCGTCCAGTAATTCTTCTTTTTCAAGTCCCAGTAAATCCATTGTCATTGTACATGTCACAAGCTTAATGTCCTGTTCCTGCGCCATTTCAATTAACTGTGTCAACGTCAATGCATTATGCTTATTCATAACGTGCTTGATCATTTTAGGACCCATGCCTAGCATTTGCATTTTTGATAAACCTAATTTCTCTGCACCTTTTGGCATCATCTTGGCAAACATTTTTTCAAGGAAACCTTTTTTAACCGCTACCGGTTCTTGTTTTCTTAATGCATTGATACCCCAGAAGGTATGAAATATTGTTACTTCATGATCATATGCTGCCGCACCGTTTGCAATAATGTAAGCGGCCATCGCCTTGTCGTAATCACCGCTGAATAATACGATTGTTGTTCTTTTCTTTTCCAATGTATGTCCCCCTACCCCTATAGGTATATAATATTTAAAAAATAAAAAGCCTTATCGACTTTTTACTAGTAAATCTACTGCCTGTTTAACCATGGCATTTTTATCCATCGTTTCAGCATCTTCTTTTGAAAGACACTCCACTAAGTTATCCGTTACGATCACACCAATTGTACGGTCAACAGCAGAGCGGACAGCACTTAGTTGTGTAATCACATCTTTGCAGTCCTTTTCTTCTTCCATCATCCGTAAAATGCCGCGAAGCTGTCCTTCGACCTTTTTCATACGAGCCAACACTTTTGGATCATATTGCATACGCTCACCTCTTTTGAAATGATTTGTTACTCACACTATACTACCCCTTGGGGTATATGTCAAACATTTAATTTTGATAAAATTGCTTCCGAATAGCCATCAGTATGTCGGCTATTTCTGTCCTTATAATATACCCCATGAGGTATAATGTCAATGAAAAAGAAATCCTTTTTTTACACAGCTTATAAACACTTAGTAAGTCCTTACTTTAAAATTAGTAGGAAGTACTTTCAAATATGGTTTTTATATAAAAGAATTATCATTTTCAACTTACGTTACTTCATATATGTTTATATACCGTGCATAAAAAAACTGCCTAGGTAATGTTCTATAAAAAAAGCTATGAATGCTAATTTAACAGTGTTCATAGCTTTTCGGTGTATTCCCAACGTTTATTGGGTTTATTTTGTATACTTTATAAGTGCTTCTTGCTCTTTTATAAATTATTTTTTTATGTCCTTTACTGACATCTTTCACAAAATACATTGTTTGCAGTTCTTGCAATTGCATTATCTAATCTTGAGACCAGCATATTTTTTTCAGAAGGCATCGTTATATTAGCTGTAAATCGTTCACCTTCTTCAACTCCTAACTTCCATTTCATATAATTGGGGAATTTATTTACCTTCATAATACAGGAAAACGCGATTTTCTTATTGAAGAATCGCGCTCAATTGTTGTAAAGGGAGTTAGTTTAATGCTTCTAAACGAAAATTGAATAGTTAACAGGAGTAACAAACCCTAATTTTCCTGCTAATTTTATAGAAGAATCATTTGATACATCACAGTCCCATTTAGGAATGATACCACTTTCCAAACAAAACTCTATAAATGCGGTTGCGGTTATAGCTGCTAATCCTTTTCCTCTATAATCTTTGTGAGTAATGATATCAATCTCTGCAAATTCTTGAGATGAAAAAATTGCAGAACATTCACTAATAACTTTCTCATTATGTAAAATACAGAATCCAAAACCCTTTTCAATAAAATTTGACGTGGACCCCCAATATTCTTTATAGTAATCTTCATTAAATTCCAAGCTTTTCTTTATTATTTCTTTGTTTATTTTTTCTATAGTATATTCACTGGATAGTGCCACTTTTCTATCTATTTCTTTATCAGTATGTTCAAAAGAAAATCTGCTTAGTTGCTTTATTTCATCCTTTAACTGATTCATTATTGCACAATTCCATTTTTCCGATGTAGAAAATAAACTGAATCGTAATTTATTATTTTTCCTATGCCTATACAGTTCAAAGAGAAATTTATTAAAATCCAAGTTATCTACCTCTCCTCCCACAAAATAAATACCTGAATTTGTTCCAATCAGAACTGACTTAGGAGATTTAGAGTCTGCATAAACTGTTCCTTGTATATAGCCATCCATAATTGAATATACGAAAGTCGGACATGTTATATTGCTTTTGTTTAAAGTACTTTTTAACTTTTCAAAATCACTTTGATTAAGTATTATCACAAGTACACACCTCTATATTTTATTAAATTGTGCCATTTACTCAATTGTTGAATACCGGTAAGTTTTAATTAGCAATTTTGATTTAGTGAATATCGCTTTATATTTTATTTTGATATAACTTATTCCACTTCTTTTAATGTCTTTATAAATCCAGTTATCATATCTATATCAATATTTACTGATGGGCGAACATATAATTGATAAGTATATTTTCCAATTTTCCAATGAGCATACCAACCATAATATTGTGTAGTTTGTTTATGTAAAAACAATGTACCAATATTATCACCTTCTTTATTGGAGAGTTTGCCGCTCGATATCAAGATAATGCATAATGATGTTCGATTTGTAGATCATTTTTATACTGCTTACTGACTTATATACTTGTTAACTTAATTAAAGGATTTTTTAATGATAATAATCCCATCTAAAAAGCATATCAATCCACCTAAATAACTTAGTATCGGTTAATAAAGGCTTTATAATTAATAATGAAAGTATGAAAAGCAGATTCCTTAAATAAAATTTTTCTTTTTTATATTTATTACCCAAGAACAGCAGTAGTGCTAGATTAACAAAGTTCAGATAATACAACAAAATACCAATATACATCCCTATTACGCTTTGGAAATAAAAAGCAAAAGACCCTATGAAAAGCAAAAGCCAAGGAACAATTGTAAACACCCAACCCCAAATAACTATCTGTGTAGATATAGTTTTTAATTTTTGTTTTCCCATTATTAACCTCTTATTTATTTTACAGATATTCAAAAAGCTGAATATTTCTTATTCAATTAACTGGCCTTTTAGCTGAAGAAAATGCAATACTTTTTTCAAGAATTACGCCCGTTTGTTGAATATTATCAGTGATTACTGCTTTTTACTTGTACATCTAAGCATCTGTAAAATTAATTCGTTATTTTCCCTTCAGATTTTTAATCGCATGCACCGAATTATCCTGAATGATGCCTGTTTCTTCAAAACCTAATGAAGCATATAATTCTTTAGCTATGACATTATTTTTATGATAAAAGAGATTTACATATTGTGATTCACCATTTGGGAGACTTTCAATATCCACCAACATTTTTTCAAAAGCAAGCTTGCCATAGCCTTTCCCCTGATAACGTTTATCAATCATAAAATGCCAAATGAAATAGGCCTTTTTCCCGTAATAAACTTCATTTTGAAATGATTCATGATCCGTCGTATCATAAATATACATCAGAAATCCAATCATCGTATTATTCACATAAATAGCTAGTGGAGTAGCTGGTATACCATCTGTGTTCAACATATGCGCGTCTGCGAAGCTTCTAAGATTAGTAGTTTCTATAAATTCTTTCTGGTTTTCTTCAACATCAAGCGCTATTACTTCATCTATGTTATCCCCATCTATTTTTCGTAACTCAATCATCTTTTTTTCTCCTCTCATAAATCAAGTTACTTGATTTTAACATAAATATACAAAAATTCCTTATTGAGAGTTACTCCGTAATATGGCCCGAATGTTGAATAAAGTGTTTATATATAAATTAAGAATTAAAAATAATGCAATAAAAAAGAAGACCGTTGTCATAACAATGGTCTTTTACATATGTCTTTTATGGGTGGAGGTACACTAACGCCGCAGTGATGGGTAATACCTTGTGAAACGCGGAATAATAATTCTTCAAAAGCACTTTTCTTATTCAAGAAAAGCGCCCGATTATGGAATAAGCATGGCACTATGCTGATATACAACGTTAGTGACAAAATGTTACCAAACGACTGTTTGGTTGCGTTTTAGATTATACTGGTTTTAATCAACCTAACACGTAAGGAGTAACTATGAACGCTAAACGTCAGTATTTCAAATTGAATGAAGTTGATATCTTAGGTATTGTATCGGATTATTTAAGTACACAAGTGGATTTTGAGACCTTTAATTCAAGGCTTGCATTTGTAGAAAATGAAGATAACGAGTACAGAATCATTGCAGCTTATTGTGAATTAGAAGATGAATCAATCGATGAAATAGATTTTGAAGTATTGGATAAAACTCTAAAATTCAACGGTGAACGCTCAACAATGCCCAAAGAATTTCAAATAGATGTTACAAATCCTGAACAAAAAGCGATACTTCAAATGCTAATTACCAAATTAGATACAGAATCAAACGAATAACTACACTTTTCAAATACCAAAAAATGCACCTAAACAACGCTTTGGGTAAGTTTTTTAAAATTATTAACGTAAATTGGTAAATAAATAGTTTAAAGAGTAGGGTATAATTTTTGGATAGTGATTAATTAGGAAGAGGTTTATATGTTTCAAAATTTTTTTGAGAGAGCATTTGTAGTGACACTACATTTATTAAAATGGTTGTTTATAATATTAATTTGTTGTAGTGGGATTATTATCGGGCTGGTATTATTAGCGATTTTGGGTTTTGATATACCTGATATGGAGCCATTCATAAATATAATTTCAATACCTCTAATGTTATTTGGAAATAAAATTTCGCTAATAATATTAAATATTATTATTGCTGTTGTTGTTATTGTGAATCTTTTTCTTTTAAGAAAAAAATTAGAGGAATAAAAATTTATAAAGAATACAAATCTATACAAATAAACGTTCCCAAATCTAAGTATGGGGACACATTAAAAAGGCACGAACGTTATTATATCACCGTTTCGCGCCTTTTTGTATGAACATTCTGCAGCATTTTTTACAGATGACGAAAACCGTTGATGGCACGGTTATTTATACTTGCTGGGCTTGTTCTTTAATTTGCATAAAAACTTGTATAGAAAAGATCTTATCGTTATTAATTAGGATTTTTACTTACTCAACAATTTGGCCCGATTACGTAAAAAGCACAATTCTTTTCAAGAATTGCACCCGATTATGGAATATGAATAACTAATATTTCATCTGCAAATTACCTTGTAGTGTTTTCTCTGCAAGTTTAATGTTTTCTTTTAGAAATAAAGGTAGTTCCGTATGTGCAAGAACCTCAGATGTAGTCATCCAAATAACATCATCCACTTCTTCAGTACTTTTAGCGTAAGGTTCTCCAGATTTATGATGACATAGGAAAACAATATCGATCACATTTATCCCTGATTCTGTCACGAAGGAGGAGCTATTTACATATTTAATGCCTGTAATTTCGCTACCTACTTCTTCAAAAACTTCTCGTTTTAATGTTCTTTCCAGAATATCAGACGAAGCACCTTCAATTTCACACTTTCCTCCTACTAATGAGAGACCTCCACCAGCATGCTCTTCCTTTTCGCTTCTGCGGATTAAAAGCCATTTCTCATCGCGACGAATTGCCCCTTCTACATTTACTACAAACATAATATACCCCCTGAAATTTATACTTTTAAACACTTGGCCCATTTCATTTCGAAGACGCTTTTTTTCTGCAGAAATACGCCCGGTTATAGAACCTTTAATCAATATCCTATTAACAATATAACATACCAATTATTACCATTCTATAAACCTTGTTCAACAATCTGGCCTTATAACGGAAAAAAGCGATCTTCCTACTGAAGAATCGCGTTAAATTTATAGAAATATGTATTATTCTATACTTATATGTGTGTTTTCCACAGGATCGTAATTTTTCAAATTTTCGGTAAGAATGGTTTTCCCATCAATTGTATAATACTCGAATTGCCCCTTTAAATCATTAGCTAAGTATAGATAGATTATATTCGGTTCGTTTTTAAAAGACACTTCTACATAATACTTGGGTATACCAAAAAAGGTCCACTCGCTTTCAATAGTAACGATTTCCGATTTCTCATAGCCCTTAACTTCTGTTAAATACTCCATAACAATATCAGAAGCACGATGTTTTTTGAACTGAATGAATCCAAAAGTAGCGGATATCACTAATACTACCAGCATAGCAAGGATAATAATTAATCTTTTAATTTTAACCACTCCCCAAATACTGTAATAGTTTTAAAGGCTACTAAAGGATGTTATATAAGTCATAATACTAGAATTTTTAACATGTGATGGCGTTACCCACGACTTACTTGAACCTGTCAATCCTATATGTGTTAAATCAATTGAGCTATTATAATAAAATGCTTGCCAAATATCTTTTTCAATTAGAATTCCTCCAATCATATTATGAATAGTTCTCAATAAAGTTTGTAACTTGATAGTGGGTCTAGCTATTTTAAATTCTTCAAAGAGTAGCAATCGTTAAAACTTTTTCATATCCCCCTTTTAAAAAACCCTTTAATATTATAAGGTAATTTTTATGCACCACCGAATGAAGCAACGCCTAGCCGCTTAATCTGGTATAACAATGGGCCGTGGAAACGAACAATTGCCTATCGTGATGAAGTGCCTCACGACTTCCCAGAACCCTCAAAGACCCCTTATTATGTGTGATTGACTAATAGATACCAATACTTTTTTCACTTTTAAAATTCAGTTAGTTAGATAAAAACACATCTATTGTAACTTTTAATAATTATTCAGAATTGTTAGACTATTATCAACTACCATGAATACACTTAAAACTTAATTCTTTCAGGAGGGATACAAATGGAGAAAAAGTTACACTTATTACCATATCAAGTGGATGAAGTGGTCGAAATGGTCGAAGTGGTGCCAAAAGGTATTGAAATAATTGCAGCACCAGAAATTTGGGAGAATTCTAAAGGGCAGGGAATCACTGTTGCGATATTGGACACAGGCTGCGACATCACCCACCCTGATTTGAGTGAGCGTATTATCGGCGGACGGAATTTCACTCGTGATGATGATGGACAACCTGATGTATACATCGATTATAATGGCCATGGAACCCATGTGGCTGGCACAATTGCTGCAATTCATAACGGCACGGGAGTAGTTGGTGTTGCACCTGAAGCAAGTTTATTGATTTTAAAAGTGCTTGATAAAAGTGGATCAGGACAATACGACTGGATCATAAATGGTATTAACTATGCAGTTGAACAAAAGGTGGATATCATCTCCATGAGCCTCGGAGGTTCTGTCGATGTACCTGAGTTACACCAGGCTATTCAAAATGCAATCACTAATCAAATTCTAGTAGTTTGTGCCGCTGGTAATGAGGGAGATGGACAGAGTTCTTCAAATGAATTTGCCTTTCCCGCCTGCTACAATGAAGTCATTAGCGTCGGATCCATTAACCTGCAACGCAGTTCTTCTGAATTTTCAAATTCGAATAATGAAGTCGACTTAGTAGCCCCTGGTGAAGGAATCCTTTCAACGTATTTAAACGGAACTTATGCAAAACTAAGCGGAACTTCGATGGCAACACCGCATGTATCCGGTGCACTTGCACTCATAAAAGTGAATGCCAATAGAAACTTTGAACGAAATCTGACAGAGACTGAGCTGTATGCACAATTAATAAAGAGAACCATTCCTTTAGGAAACTCGCCAAAACTCGAAGGTAACGGATTGCTGTACTTAACAACAGAGAAATACTTATCGGAGGTGTTCAACCAAGAATTATCTGCAAAGGCGTTGAAAATATAATGGAAAAACTAAATTGGATATACTGTGAATGGGAAACGGCCAAGTCAGACTTTTTAATAAGGTAAATCGCTCCTTATTATGACGAAAAGAAAGATGAGGAAGTCAGAAATCAATACTATCAGAGCATTTCATTCACAGACGCCAATCTTTTAGATAGCATTCACACACTGCTTGAAAAAACACATACAAATCGGTTAAACCGTTCGTAAATGAAAGTTTGTTAACATTTCAAACAGCGACAAGCACTGTTAATTCAGTGTTTGTCGCTATTTTTATTAGAAAATAACGCTCTGAGATATCATTTTAAAAAGAACTTCTCAATTCACTCGATTTGAATGGAGGTAACATATAAATAGAATCACATTGAAAAGATACAAAAGGACGCTTTGGTAATCAACGAATATTACCTAATAACCAATAGTTTCATGGTAAAATTTCGAAGAGGTGTTTTATGAAAAGAATACTATTATGTTTAATTTCTTTAATTTGTTTAGCTTCACTAGTTGGGTGTATCAAACAGGTTAAGGAGGTGGACGGTGAATTTTTATTAGGGCAATTCGGTACTGATTGGAAAAAAGAAACTTTTTATTTGGTAGCCCCAATTCAATGGACAGGTGAATCCCCGATAACACTAAAATCGATTGAATTCGTTAAAGATTATCCCGACTCGCTTACTACATACGAAGAAGATGGTATAAAGTATGAGATTTTCGGAGCAGAACCATCAATGAAAACTGGTTTATATGATGAATCGTATGGAAGAGAATTAAAAAACATAAACGGTTAAGAAATTAATGGTGAAGGAAAAATTGTTATAAAATTTTCGCTGGGTGATGTAAAAGTAGATAAGGCACGCAGATTAAAAATTAAATTTGATAGTGACGGAGAAGAAGTTGAAAAAATTGTTGTATGGAAAACACTTGAATTATTAACAACGGAGACTCGTTAAAAATTATTTGTTTTGTTCTCAGCAATCTTTAAATTGTAGAGATTATAATATATATAAACAAGATCTTAATAACGTTCCTAAATCAAAGTATAGGGTCAAAAAAAATCGGTAAACGTTGTTGTGCAGCGTAAGATTTTTATTCAAGAACTGATCCTAAAACGGAAAAACGCGTTCTTCTTATTGAAGAATCGCGCCCAGATTGTTGCATAAGGTATACTCATATATATGATGCTTTACAACATTAAGCACAGAAGACTTCCCAAATACGATTTTGGGAACGGGGTTGAATTATAATAGCATGGAAATGAAAATTGCCAAGAGACGCTTTGGGATGGTTTTTACTTCATAAAGGATTTTTGATGCGCCCAAACAGAATCAGAAGGACATCAATGCAAGCATTTAAGAGTGAATTGATGTCCTTTCTTAAAAGCTAATAGATTCCTCTACTAAAGGCTGGCTGCCAAATTCCTTGTGCATTTTTCTCCATACCTAGCTCTGTTTGTGTTCCTTCAATTGAAATAAATTTTACAACCCCGATTGTATCTGTTTGTTGCTCAAACTCTGCATTCTCTAACCCCGTAAAGAGGTTTGCAATAATAAGGCGATTTATTTCCTCTGTAAACAACTCCTGACGTACGATTTTTGTTTTCTCATAATATCTTCGAACACTTTCTGTTTCTTCGTTAATATTTGTTGTAAACAATGCTTCATATGTTTCATAATCTTTTTCAATATCGCTTAATAAAAACATTTTAGTAATCGCTTGTGGTGTCATATTTTTTAACTTTTCAACATTATAATCCGTTTTAAAGGCAACAAAAACTTGCTGCTCCTGTTCAGTCAATTCAAATGTTAGCTCAAAATTTTGGAATCCTACGACCTTACCTACTAATTGCCCTTCATTAATTTTCATAATCGTGTGGCCTTCCTCATTGTCATAAACAACAAATTCTTTTTCTTTAGTAGAAATCGATTTGTCAATGAATGGCTCTGGCTTTGTTCCCCAATTATGAAATAAGTAAGAATTATTAAATGGATCATTGATATCCTCATTTTTTATTTGCTCATTTAATCCATGAACTTTTAATGCGGTATTATCTACTAAAATTTGCCCTTGATTCATTGTTACATTATCGTCACCTAATCCTAATACAGTTGAAACTACAAGCCCATCAGTACCATAAAAGGCAATATAATCTCCATACGTAATCGTGGCTTCCTTATCGATAATCATTGGCAAAAAATGCAGCATCCATTGTTCCCCAAGTAGATGGGCATATTTCGGTTCAATTACGTCTAAAGAGGAAACATCATCAACAATCGGTAGTAGCTCATTTTGCTGACTAGCTGTTTGTAGGTTATTCTTTTGAGAAAATTCAACGAATAGCATTAACCCAATAAATAAACAAGCTACAATAGATACCGAGACGACCTGCCAGTTACTCTTTCTTTTTAATGGTTTAGGTTGCAAAATGCGTTGCTTTATGTCGTTTGTAAATGGGGCATCTTGTCGTAATTCCTCTTTTAGCTTGGCTTTAAATTCCTTCATAAAATATTGCCTCCAGTTCCTGATTTGTTTTCAACAATTCTCTCGCTCGACGAATCCTTGTACGAACGGTGTTTTGTGATACATTTAATAAACTTGCAATTTCAGAAACATCAAATTCTTCATAATAAAACAGTATAGTGACTTCCCTATAATGAAGTGGTAATGCGAAGACAATTTGCTTTATAGTTGTATAATCTTCGGTTGATATATACGTTTGCTCAACTGATGGTTCAGTTCTGCCTAGTGGTAAAAGTTTCGAAATAAATGATTTTCTCTTTTGTTTTCGTAGTTCATCATGACAACAATTAATAGCGATACGAGTTAAATATGTTTTCAATGAAGCATCATTTCTAAAATCGTCTTTATGTAATTGATACTTCATTAGTACGTCCTGTGTAACTTCCTCTGCAAGCTGAAAATCCTTCATATACAAATAATTAAGATGATATAAATATTCACCATATTGTTCTACAATTTGTTCCAACGACAACTCACCTCGCTTCAATTCTACTACTTAGACGCTTATTTCCTAAAAAATTGTTCAATCCCCTGAAAATATTTTTAGAATAGCCTTTTAATATTTACATTTTAAGGGGTTACTTAAAGAAGAGTGCGGTTTTAGCAGTATTTGATGCGACTTATAGTCATTTAGATGATGTAACAGTTACCTCTGCATTTCCCCAACTTCAGAATGTTAATTTAAGGAATAATTAGTTATAGAAGGTATTACTTAATTAAGTGTTACAGTGTAAACTAACGGTGCTTAAGTGCATTAATTATTTAAATAGTATACAAAATAAACCTAAATAACGTATCCAAATAAAAATTTGGGAATACACCAAAAAGGCACGAAGGTTGTTTAATCAACGTTCGTGCCTTTTTGCGAGGACTATTATTTATACAGATTTTTATACAAATAACACAAACAGTTGATGCAACAGCATTTATACTTGCTGGGGTTTTTCTTAATTTGCATAAAAACATGTACAGTATATTTCTTATCGTTGACGCTACCCATAAATAATGTTATTCCACAATCTGGCCCGATTGTGGAAGATTGTTTTTCAATTATGACTCCTTAACGTTATAATCGAATTTAAAGTCAAGGCACTAAACGAAAAGAATACGTTTGTGCCTTTTTATTTCTATGTGAGTAAGGACTATTCTAAAACATTAAAATTTACAGAGGTAATTTTTTATCACGTAGTTCTTTTTGAATCTGTTCATTAAAAGCATCAATAGATATTGTATTCAATCCATTCTGTTTATACGCTCTTACAGTGACAGTTTCATTTTGTTGTTCTTGATCACCTAATACAAGGATATACGGTATTTTTTGCAATTGAGCATCTCGAATTTTTCGACCTAGCTTTTCGTTACGTTTATCAATAGATACTCGAATATTTGCTTGACGCAAATGTGCTGTAACTTTTTCTACATATGCAGTATGAGTGTCAGACACGCCAATCACCTTTACTTGTTGTGGTGCTATCCATAATGGGAATGCACCGCCAAAATGTTCGATTAAAATACCTAAGAAGCGATCTATAGAACCGAATACAGCTCGATGAATGACAACTGGACGCACTTTCTCATTGTCTTCATTCACATATGTTAAATCAAACTTCTCTGGTAGTTGAAAATCTAACTGTACCGTTGCACATTGATGGCTACGTTTTATGGCATCTCGAATATGAATATCGATCTTCGGTCCGTAAAATGCACCGTCTCCCTCATTAATTTTATAAGGAATGCCGAGTCTGTTTAAAACATTTTCAAGTGCTTTTTCAGCTTGATTCCATAAGTCAAGTTCTCCCATATAATCTTCAGGACGTGTGGATAACTCCACTTCATATTCAAAATCGAATACTTTATATACGTGATCAATAATCTGTAATGCGAGTGCAATTTCGTCTTCTATTTGTTTCGGTGTGACGAAAATATGTGCATCATCCTGACAGAATGTTCGTACGCGCAGGAGCCCATTTAATGCACCACTAAATTCATGTCGATGCACTTGACCAAACTCTGCCATACGAATCGGTAAATCTCGATATGAATGTAAATCATTTTTATAAATCAGCATATGTCCAGGACAGTTCATCGGTTTTAAAGCGAACTTTTGCTCATCCACTTGTGTGAAGTACATATTTTCTTTATAGTGCTGCCAGTGTCCTGATTGTTCCCAAAGGCGTTGATTCATCATTAATGGTGTACGTACTTCATTGTAATCGTAAGTTGCTTGCAAATTGCGTAAAAAACTCTCTAGTTCATTACGAATAATTTGACCATTCGCTAAATAAAACGGCATCCCCGGTGCCTCTTCTGAAAACATAAATAATTCTAATTCTTTCCCAAGCTTACGGTGATTACGTTTATCAGCTTCTTCAAGGAATACAAAATAATCCTCCATATTCTCTTTCGTTGCAAAGGCTACCCCATAAATGCGTTGCAACATTTGATTATTGCTATCGCCACGCCAATACGCACCTGCAATATTCATCAACTTAAAGTGCTGCAAACTATTTGTCGATGGCACGTGTGGCCCTCTACATAAATCAACAAACTCTCCTTGTTCATAAATTGTGATCACTTCATCTTCGGGAATCGCTTCAAGCAGTTCCAACTTTAGATGATCACATGCAAAAATAACCATTGCTTCTTCTCTCGATATTTCTCTACGAATTACTGAATGATTTTCACTCACAATTTTTTTCATCTCACGCTCAATTGCTTGTAAATCCTCCGGCACGAGTGTATGACTCATTTCGATATCATAATAAAAACCACTTTCAATAACAGGTCCAATGCCGAATTTTGCATCTGGATATAAACGTTTCACAGCTTGGGCTAACAAATGTGCTGTTGAGTGACGAAGTACCCCTAAGCCTTCCTTTGATGAAGCATCATACAGCGAAATTTCAGCGTCCACGTGAATTGGTCGTGTCAAATCGGTTGTCGTAGTATTTACACTTCCCACAATTGATTTTTTCGCTAAGCTCGGACTAATTGACTTGGCAATTTCGGTTAGCGTAACACCTTTGGCAAAGCGTTTTTGCTCGCCATTTGGAAATTGAATTGTTACTTCTTGATTTGACATACTACCTCTCCTTTTCATAAATTAGTAAATTAAAAAAGCATATATTCATCCGCAAAGGGACGAATATATGCTTGCATACCCGTGGTTCCACCCAAATTCCTACTGTCTGAAATACTTACAGTAGCTCATTGATACAGATAACGCCTGTACACGTTACTAGTTTCCTAGCACAGCTCCAAGGGAGTAAAACGAATTATCCAATCAGGAAACTTTCAGCCGGTGATTTCCCTCTCTTTTGACCTTCACTAAAACGATTCATATCCTCTTCATTGCTTTTTAAAATTGAAATTAATATGTAATTTAATACATTACCAAATTAATGTCAATACTCTGTCTCCAATAATTAACATGATAAATACCCCATATTTGTTACTGTTATTGGATTTTTCATTACATAATTTTTCTTAAATATATAGAGAAGCTCTTTTCTTATTCAAGGAAAGCGCCCGATTGTTGAAGATCGTTATGGGTGCCCCCAAACTTTTATATGGGATCAATTGCAATGTAAATTGCATATTTGATATACAATGAAAAGTTACTGCTCAACAATTAAAAATTTATTATCTTTTATATCGTAGTTACCGTATTTCCTTGAAAGTATAACTGTTTTTAGGGCATATTTTTCATCAGCAAATACTAATAAAAAACGGTCTTCTAAAATATCAATTCCCCCGTTATTACCTTTAAATTTAATTTCCATAGATTCTTCAATAACTTCATTTGTTGTATAAGGTCCAAACGTAGCGACTTGAGTCCAATCGAAATCGGTAAGCTCACTTAAATCAATTTGTGTTTCACCATTTTCTAAAAGGGAGCCAATTTCCTTAGCTAAAAGCGTGTCTTGGCTAGCTCCATTTTTTTTCAATACAGTAACAGCTAAGCCTAGAACAGCAAAAATTAGAATTACATAAATCATTTTTTTCATAACTACTTAAACCTCCTAAATTTCCACATTCCATATTTTAGAAGACGTTAAATAGTAAGTGATAGTTCCAAAAGCGTCTTATGGTAATATCCCTTTAACAGATTGTTATTAAACAATATGACCCTTTAATGAAAAGTGACGCAATCCTTATTAAAGAATCGCGCCCGATTGTTAAATAACTTAATTTATACTGATAAAAAAATCTTTCGAGTCAAGCTTATAAATTCAAGCAACAAAAATGGGTTGTCAAGCATCCCATTTTTATTGTTTCTTATTTTTCTGGTGTTACATCTTTATAAGAAACTTCAAAATTACCCTTTGTTCCTGTAACAGTAATTTCAAGAACTTTTTCCTTACCAGTTCCACCATTATCAAATCTTGCAAAAGTCTTACCAACTTTTTTAGGCTCAAGAATGGCATATTCATTGTTTACTGTTCCTGCACTAGCCCATCCATGAAGTAATCCTTGTGTTTCATAGTTAGAAATTTCCTTAATAGAGATAATTGAAGAGTCATCAATTATAGCCTTATCATCTTTCCATCCTCCACCTGCTCCAATAGAGACACTTCTATTAGTTATGTCAAAGTCTTTGAAGTATAAATATTCATATTGAGTTCCTTTTTGCATACTGTTAATCATCAATGCTAACTGAGAACGCTTAAGGGCTTCTCCTTGTTTAAAATTTACTACCTCAAAATCATGGTGTTCATCTTTATATCCTGCTTTATATCCAGAAACAAATCCATAATAATTCATCGTTTCAATCGCTTGACTGAACTGACCACCAAATCTAAGCCAAACATCACCACTCTCAACGGCACTATTATCGCCACCACCAGTATAAAACGTAGTATCACTAAAGAATTTGAATCCTACATCTTGAATACCGATTAATGGAATTTCAAATCCTTTTACTAAAATTGAAGACATTTGCCCACGAGTTAAAGGGTCGTTAATGCCGAATACACCGTTGCCTTTCCCTTTAACAAGCCCTGCATTCTCTAATGCGGCAATATATTTATAGAATTGATGGTCTTTTGGAACATCCTTAAATTTAGGGTCTTTAACATTTTCAATATCAAGTTTTAAAACTTTTGCGATTATACTAGAAGCTTGACCTCGTGTTACATTCTCGTATGGTCTAAAGCTGTCATTAGTTCTGCTAATAGCTTTTTGTTCTATCAAGCTTTCTACTGCTGAATAGAAGTTGTCAGATGTCTTTACATCTTGGTAATGCACTGAACTAGCACTTGCATCTGCACCTGTACCCATCATACTTGTGAAAAATAAACCTGTTGCTAACCCTGCTGTAATTAATGTCTTCTTCATTTTCCTTCATCTCCTATAACACTTATTCCATTTTAAGTTTGTTTATATTTCTGTACATCGTCTTATGATTGACATACCTACACATACCTATCCTGCTGTACAACGCTGTACAGACGGAAAAAATGAAAATTAGTTTCAAATTTATTCTAATTTTTTTAGCAAGTCTTTTAAAACTATGGAGGGAGAAGAAGATTAATCACTAATATGCTCCAAATTAACAACGGCCTTAACTCAATTATCATAACAATGAGGGTCACTATGAATTGTACAAACCGTTTACTTGGGGAACTCCTTTACATCTTTAAAGCACTGCTTGGTAACAAAAATGACTGTTCTTCAACAATATGGCCCTATACCGGAAAAACGCGATCCTCTTACTGAAGAATCGCGCCCGATTGTGGAAGACACGAGGATAAAAGTAAGATAGACTTTTGCTCAACATGTTATTTAAGACATTATGACCTTTTCGTATTATTGCTCTTTTAATATGGAATGTATTCGATAAGCTTTATAAAAACTGCTACCTAAGAAAATTGTTATGAGAGCGGGACACGACCTTAAAAGGGCAAATGGCGTTTCAAATAAAAAAGCTTTCCAAAATAATGCCCCTTCCATACTCCAAAGACCTTCCGTTAAATATAAGCCCGAATCTTTGTAAATCATATAAGAAATAAAAAATGATACTACAGTTAAACCAGATGTATAATTCATCACTCTTTTATAATAATTACTCTTGGATTGGCGATCTGAATAGAGTTCATTTACAGCATCAGCTTCTTTTTGCCAATACTGTAATCCACGCTGGGAACCCTTTATACAGTTCCATCCAAAATCCTCATACATCCCTTTGTAGTCTTCAAACTTTTCCTTTGGTAAATACTCTTGATAATCCAGTCGCATCACATATCGCTTATCAGTCTTTTCGAATGTATATATGCCTAATCCACTAATATTCTTACATTGAAAGCCATTTTGTAATTGCTTATTCAGCCATTTCTCTTCTTTATCAATATCAAAAAAGCTCTTAATTTTTATCATTCAAATCACTTCCTTCATAAAGGGATAGAATATGGTCCAATCTGTTTTTTTCCATTTCCAAAATTGCAAATCCTTCGGCAGTAATCCTAAACACTTTTCTACGGCCATCTTCACCAACTGGTTCAATCCAACCCTGCTTATTCAAGTTTTCAATCGCACCGTATAATGTTCCTGCTGCTAAAATTACTGTGCCATTACTCATCTGTTCGATTTTCTGCATTGCGGCATAACCGTGAAGTGGCTCACGTAGCGCTAATAAAATGTAATGCATCGTTTCAGACAATGGCAATAATTTATGTTTCATATTTTTCACCCCATATTCAGTTCAACTATTCAGTTATACTTAGTAATAACATAATACAGTTCAACTGTATAGTCAACTTATTTCCATATTCGTAAAAAGTTTATTAGTATAAGCGTTAACAGAACACAATAAAAAAACCGCTTTCCTTTCAATATGGATAGCGACTTCTGTTTAATCTTTTTGAATTAAATGGCCCTTTAACGGAAAAACGCGATCTTCTTATTGAAGAATCGCGCCCGATTGTGGAATAACAATTGGTTTCTATTAGCAGCCTTAATTAAGCACTAATATCAATTTATTTCCATGACTTTAATTGCATTGTCTATATTTTACAGGTGTAAGATGTTGCCACTCTTTATAAACCCAGGCTAATGCGCCAATACTTAGGGAAAGTACAAAAATAATAAATTCATAGGACCATGAGTTATCCTGCTTTTCATAATTTCTTTGCCATTGTATCAAAAGTGCGATATTCACTATTAGTAAGGCTTGACTTATAGATTATTGGCAGCAGCCAGTCAGTTTGATTTTTTTCGCTAGAATCAATATTCCAATATAAAACAACTAGTAAAACACTACTAATAAATGTTATGCCCTTTGCCCATTTTGATTTTTTCATTATTCTCACTCCAGTGGTATTTCGCTACTTCTAATTATTTTTACAAAGTCATCCATTTACATTGAAAATGAGTTATTCAACAATATGCCCCTTATCTGAAAAGGGTAGCATCACATCTATAAGCACAAGGATTTCCCAAATACAATTTTAAAAACGTAGTTGATAATACGAACCAATTAAAAAGGGCTGTTTTATCACCGTTGTCAAATCAATATTTCCCCATATTTCATAGAGCATATAAGGACAGGAACAGAGAGTCGTAGATTGGAAAAGAAGCTATTTCGTTCACCGAAAACAGCAAGCCCTTACCCAGTAAACAACTAGAATAATCAAAATTCTGAAAATGATACATAAATTTAATATAAAAGTTGCTTTCAATCATTTATACTAAAAATATAGTCATTCTGAGAGGTGAATTTAGTGATTATTAAAGATAAGAAATCATCCCATTTAGATGAACACCTAAAGAATAATTCTGAAATTAGTAGTAATGAAGATAAAGAAATGCTTGAAAACATCAAGCTTACAATAGAGGAAAATAAAGAAGTAATAGAGCAAAACCGTAAAATTCTTGAATCAAAGAAACAAGAAGAAGCCACTGAAGAATGATCTCAGTGGTTTTTTGTTCTTATTGCTCTTGGAATTCCTTATAAAATCACTTTAGGGTCTTCCTTTTTTCCAGGAAAGCGCCCGATTGTTGAACAAAAATTACAGATTAATCATATGAAAAATCATTAGTTAAGAAAACATTTTACCGCGGATAAAAATGCTGTTAAATTATCATCATGTACATGATGCCCAGCATTCTCTATTGTTAGCAATTTACAATTCGGGATAAGTTCAGATACTTCATGTAATTTGTATTGCGGAATATGACTGGAGTCACCACTTAAGATAAGAGTCGGCACGGTAATATCTTTAAGACGACTCCACCACTCAGGATTAGGCTCATTAAGTTGCTGAAGAATCGAAGGCACAACCTGCCAATCAAAAGGTAAAGGTTCAGAAGGTCTAAAAGGTATTTCAATGTGCTTCTTCTGATAAGGAGGTGGTGTGTCTTCAACAACCAGTCGTTCTATCCTAGAAGGGTATGATTCGGCGAAAAGATAGGATACAGTCCCCCCCATAGAATGACCAATTAGCGTAAACCGTCCCAAATTCAATGCATCGACAAAATAAAGTAAATCATCACACATCAATTCAAAACTATATGTATTAGCTTCTCTACTTCCTCCATGACCTCTTTGATCTAAAGCTAAAACTCTATATTTTTCACCTAAAACAGTGAAAACTTGATCCCATGATTCCGAAGTTTTCCCTAGCGCATGAAGTGCTACAATTGGTGGTGCAGAAGCTTCTCCAATTTCACGGTACATAAAAGTGTGTCCATTCAACTTAATTTGTTTCTCCTGTATTTCCATTTCGAATCATCTCCCATAGGGTAGTGTTATTATCCATTTGTATAAATTTCGATCTCTATTTAGATATTTCCTTCTCATGTTCAACAATCTGGCCCTTTAATGAAAAGTGACGCGATCCTTATTAAAGAATCGCGCCCGATTGTTGCATAAGGTAGGATTAGATTTATACATTTACAATGTTAAGCTATGAGATGATATCAAAAGACGCTTTGGTAAAGTTTATTCAACCATTAATTATTCAGGAAATTTATAGTAGTATTATGATTAACAATAATAAGAGGTGGTTGCTAATGCCCTTAACACACGCATTTGGAATTATAAAAGATATTACCGAAAAATCCTACAAGAACTATGCACCTGAGAAGTCTCAATGTATTTCTGTAGACGATGAGATAATTACAAATTTAATGAAGCCCTTATCGTTAATGAAAACTTATTTCCATTCTTTAAATCGTCCTGAATACGGATTGGCATATCACGGTATTACTATTATTCCACCAGAATCATTACCCACGTTTTTAGATATAGTTTTTTCTGCTGATGATTTGAAACAATTTGACGATTTAAATGAACTGGGCCAAAAAATAATGCAAGCAAAAAATGAAAATAAATATATGATTCATTACGGGATTTAAACGTATATTTAAAGATACATGGCCCTTTTACGCAAAAAAGGGTGGCATCAGATTTAACCATTTACAATGTTCAGTAAAAAGATGTTACCAAACTCGGTTTGGAGACGTTCTTACTTAATATTAAATTTGGTATTATTGAAAAAAAGAGGGGGGTTATCTTTGAGCTCAGAAGATAAAAAAATTCAAAAAGAACTTACAACGGAAGAAAAAAGTATGATTCTTACTGAAATAAACAAAGTATTGAACAGTGGCTTTCGAATATTAGGTTTTGATGGTGGAATGGCATTTCCACATTATCCATATTATTCGTATTTCAGTGATTCTGATAAAGAATTGAGACGTTATTCTATTGGTATATTTACTATTTGGCTTGGCTATTGGAATACAGAATGCAGTTTCCGTTTTACTAAACAAAGTGAGTTATATAAGTATATTAAAGCTTTAGTTGAATACCAGGAAGAAATCGAAAAAGATTTCCCCGTATTATTTAATTATATTGTTTCCTTTCTAATAGAGCTTACCGAAAATTATGGTTATGGGGAGCAGACACGTATGAAACCATATATCACTAATATTGTTAAGGAAGATTTTCTCAGTAAAAAATCATATTATGGAAAAAAATATAGAAATAGAATAAATTTTATTGAATTCCTTAAAGAACTTAAAGTTGAGGATTATGATAAACCATATGAATAAAATACACATAGGTATATTTAAATGTAAATAAATACACCTTGTAAATCCTCCCTTGAAGGTTAATAAGAAGCCTCCCCGAAAAAATATTATTCCACAATAGGGATCTATTGTTGAAAATCCTTTTTAATTTAACCCCTAAAGTAAAATCCTAGCTTTCATTTAGGAACGTTATTTACTTTTGAAATTTATAGATATCCTAAATAGATTAAAGAGAATACTCTATAGAAATTAAAGCAATCAAACATAAAACTAAGCCTACTATGAAAGTTAACAAATACCACCGATTCTCTTTAATAGGCTTTGTAATAAAATTTGTATATAGAACAAATATGTATGCTAAAGCTGGGGCAAAAATAAGCATTGCAATCCAATGTTTTTGTAATGACCAATTAAAATCTGAAAGTCCTGGTAAAAAGAACAGCAAGCCAAATAAAATACCTAAAGCGTACGACTTAAAATAATTTTTCAATTTAACACCTTCTTAATAGTTAAGTTAATCCAAGATACAATTATAAACAAAATAGCTACGAAAGTATCGCAAGGTTAAATTTAAAAAATGAAAGTTATTTAATAATATTGCCCTATAACGGAAAAACGCGATTTTCTTATTGAAGAATCGCGCCCGATTGTTGAACAACGTTATTAAACTAAAGCCCCCAATAGTTTATTATCGCTACATTTTTCTATCTTGTGTAGTTCCATCTGGATTTACTTGATACTGCCAAAGTTCCCCATCTTCTCCTCTGTAAATATACAGATACATAAATGTTTCGTCCTCAACAAAATTTATATATAACTGATAATCCACATTGCCTTCTCTGATATCATCAAAGGGGACTATTTGTATACTTTTTTCATATTCGAATTCGTCTTTCACCTTATCATACACCCATACTTCATTGGTCTCGAATTCACCTTCTCCAGAGAAATATTCTGTTCCGAATATTCCTTCTACTTCATCTTTAGTTTGACCTATTTCTGCATTTGCTTCAACAAACTCTTTGTCTAATATTGGACTCGATTCTGATTCAATATTTACATCTGAACAACCAAATAATATAAAACTTAATAATACAGTCAGTAATAACCTATTCATTCAATTTCCCCCCTTGTTAAACTAATCTGCTCCGTTAGTTCAATAAGAAAAAAGAGCTGCATCTGCAACTCAATGATCTTCAAGTAAAGCCCCCGTTAGTTTAAGTGCAATCATTAACATACTAACGGGACCGTCAGTGGAATTAACCTTTGACTTGATTCCAATCTCTTTTTAACAATGAAAAAGAGTAGTGGTCATAATACTTACCTCTAAATAAATGCTTATCTCTATAAACCCCTTCATTCTTAAATCCTAGCTTTTCTAATAATTTAATAGAATTGATATTTTCCAAAGCTACAAATGCGTTAATTCTATTCAGTGCCATATTATTAAAGCCACTTTCAATAGCACTTATCAATCCTTCTTTCATATAACCCTGTCCCCAATATTCGTGCCATAAATCATAGCCGACCTCCGCTATATTGTTCGTTCTATCCCAACAATGAAATCCACACGTTCCAAGTTGTTGATTATTACTTTTCTCGACTAATATCCACCGATTAAATCCTTTTTCTTCAGGATTTGAATTCCATTCAACAAACTCTGTAGCTTCATTTCTAGTCGTAAACAATTCTTCATCATATAAAAATTCACATACTTTTTCAGTGCTAAATAGGTGATAAATAAAATCAATATCCTCATTACCCACATTCCGCAAAATTAATCTGTCTGTTTCTAAATTCGGGAATTTACTATGTACAGTCAATTTAAGCACTCCTCCTTATGATAACTAATTTAGGAACATTTCTTCACATACCCTAAAATTACATTAACATTGCAATCCTAAATCAACAATATTTACTACTTAAATTGATGAAATATCCAATGAAAAAATCATCCAAGCTCTAAGAAATATAGGGAGGAGAGGTAATTTTAATCAATCTTTATTATTCAACAATCTGGCCCTATAACGGAAAAACGCGATCTTCTTATTGAAGAATCGCGCCCGATTGTTGCATAAGGGTGGCATCAGATTTATCCATTTACAATGGTAAGCAAAGAGATGTTCGCAAATACGATTTTGGTAACAAAACATTTCACTCACATTGATTTGGCTGTTTGCTTTTGGATGCTTAAAATATTTATGTTTCCAAACGTCATCTTAATATACTAAGATTCTTTTTTATAGTTAATGATAAAATTATTTTAAAAAGATGTAACGTTCTTCGTTATTTTTAGATATATAAGTGAAAGGAGGAACGGTGTGGGACATTTAACTGAAATATATGAAGAAAATTTTGAACTTGTTTTCAAATATTTGATGACGTTATGTAGGGACACTGATATAGCAGAAGAAATAACTCAAGAGACATTTTATAAAGCAATTCACTCTATAGACCGCTTTAACGGTGCTTGTAAAATATCTGTTTGGTTATGTCAAATTGCAAAACATACATATTATCAATACGTTGATAAGCAAGTGAAACAACCAGAATTTTCAGAACTACAAGATGGTCCTTCGATTGAGCAGCTATTAATGGCACAAGAGGACAAAATAGAGCTATATCGCCATATCCATCGACTAAATGAACCGTATCGAGAAATTCTCCATTTACGGTTATTAGGTGGTCTTACCTTCCAAGAGATAGGTGATATTTTAGGTAAAAATGAAAACTGGGCAAGAGTCACATTTTATAGGGCTAAAGTGAAACTACAAGAGGTGTTAAAACAAAATGAATAATTGTGAAATCGTAAAAGACTTATTACCAATGTATATAGATGGCTTATGTAGCGAGACAAGTAATAAATTAGTAGAACAGCATCTTTCAACTTGCACACAATGTAAACAAATTTATGAGCAAATGCTAAATGAATTTGAGGTTGAACAAATCGGGTTAAATACAATAGCTATACAACAAAAACAACCATTTGAAAAATTGAATCACATTTTTAAGTCTTATCGAGGTTTTTCAAAAATGTTAGAATGGCTGACAGTACTTGCTGTTGTTATTATGATTATCCTTATTGGGAAAGGTTTTATAGATACACAAGGCTTGGCAGCTAATATCAAACATCAAGAAAACATCGAACAGGAACAACAAAACATTATGAACGCTGCTTTTGAAAATTTTGCTACTGATGGAGCTTCTGGACTAGAAAAGGTTTCAACTGATTATCAGAATAGGATTAAATACATTGCTGTTTTTAATACTGCCGATGTAGAGCCTCTAGCTAAAGATTATGACAAACCAAAAGCAATTTATCCCCTACCATATGAAAGAGCGAAAGTTATTTATGAAAGTGGACAATTAATAACAGACAATATAACACCTTCTGATTACGATATTGGCACGATGGTTATGGAGAAAGATGGGTATATTGTTCAATTTGAATATGCTAGACATTATTTGCATGAAGTAGAAAGAGCATTTCAAACAAAGCATTACAGTCCAACCACTTTACAATTATGGATTCCTGCACTTATAGCTATGATCGTCTCACTTTGTTCATTCTTCTTATATAGAAAAATAAAAGATACAAATAGAAAAGTTCAAAAATTGATATCCTAATTTTATACAAACCTATTCAAAATAACGTTCCCTAATGAAAGTTTTGGGACACATAAAAAGGTACGAACGTTGTTAAATCAGCATTTCGTGCCTTTTTAATGTGAGTATTGGTTATGTAGCATGACGCAAACCGTCGATGGGACGGTGTTTGTACTTGTTAGGCTTGTTCTTTAATTTGCATAAAAACTTGTATAGCAAATCTCTTATCGCTATAAATCTGCATCTTGTCTAACACTCCCTAAAAAAATGTTATTCAACAATCTGGCCCTATAACGGAATAACGCGATCTTCTTATTGAAGAATCGCGCCCAGATTGTTGAAGAACGAATGAAATTAATTTTATGCCTAAACAAAGGTATATACAAAAAAACCAAAAATTACTTTTGGGACGATTATTATGTTATAATAATCTCCTTTAATTCCAATTTTAGGGGGTGTAAATTGTGGAGATTTTTGGTGAACGTAATTATAATTTAAATTATTGGAAAAGAACTGGAGCGTATGCAGTCATTCAAAATGACCTTCAACAATTTTTATGTGTAGAAGATTTAGAAGGAAATTTATTTTTGATTGGTGGAGGTGTTGAAGAAGGAGAATCTCCAGAACTTGCATTATTACGAGAGAGTATTGAGGAGACAGGTCATCAGGTCCAGATTATTGAAGTAATCGGTAAAGCCGAAAGACACTGGGTTTCAGAAAAATATCCTGATGATTCTCAACATAACATCGGCATATTATACGTTTGTGAGCTATTAGAAAAAGTAGCTGAACCGATTGAACAAGAAACAATGCGCTGGGTCGACTTCGATTATTTAGAAAAGCATCTTTTCCACGACCATCATTTATACTTAATAAAACAGTTCTTAAATATTGCATAATTAATATAAAGTTTTATACATAAACCTTCCCGAATTAAGGTTTGGGCATACAACACAAAGGCACGAATGTTGTTAAATCAACATTTGTGCCTTTTCGCTTGAACGATTTATTATACAGTTTCTATACATATGGCATAAACGTTTGAAGTAGCAGCGTTACAATAACGATGCTTTTCTAATTTTAATCACGGGAAGTTTCAATTCTCATGAATAACTTATGTGAAAAGAGTCTTACTATTAATTGTCCTATTAAGAAAACTAGCGAAACAAATATCACTGCGCCGTCTCTCCCTAAAGGTTTAAACCAGCCGCCATCATCTGCAATAAAATATGAAGCCAAAAAAACTGACAATAACGCTGTTATGATATTCAAAAAGAAAATATATCGTAATTTTACACTACCAGCTAAAAAACCAGCTACTAGAACGAACAGAATAGAACTAGTAAGGAGAAATGATGCTTCTTCGCGTTTAATGTATTGCCCATATTCATAATAGTGAAAAAGGAATGCAACAGGTATTAAAGAAATAATTAACCATAAAGTTCTCATGAAAATCCCCCAAGAAATTTTTTCATTTGGTCGTCCTCAGACAACTTCAATTATCAAAAATCATTTATGCAAGTGTAATTTTACACTATTAGTGTTATTAGTCAATACTTTTGAAATATATGCATGTTCAAACACAAAGAAAAAAGCAAGGAATACCCTTGCTCTAATAAGTAAAAAAAACGTTAATAATTTTTAATTTAAAAACAACCCCTTTTTCTAAGTAAACTCTTACAATTACAATTTATGACATACCATGTTATTCCACAATATGGCTCTATAACGAAAAAACGCGATTTTCTTATTGAAGAATCGCGCCCGATAGTTGAACATCGCCTTAGGATATAAAAAAATTACATTTAGCATACATAAATCCAAAGTATATTTAAATTACGCTAGGTAGAACAGTTAGTCTTCGTCAAGTAGATTAATCCAAATACCACCACCGCTTACAGTAACATAATAGTTAATTTCGGTACCGTCAGTATTTTCAAAGTGGATGAAAGTATTACCATTCTGTTTTGCTGTCAAAGTGGCATGGTTGTCATCTGTCATCTCTATCATGACAACGGACTCATCCTCCATCGAGTAAGTCCAACTTCCCTCCTCAAGAAATATTTCCTCCGTCTTATCTGGTCCAGTAAAGAGACCAAAAACAATTAGTAACGCAGCTAAGACCGAAAGAGCCGCAATGCGATGTTTTTTATTATCTAGTAAAACAAAAATAAAGAAAATCGCTAAGCCAAGGGCAAATATAGCGCTGAGGAGATGATTCGGAAAATTTGTCATTGCAGCTCTGTAATAATCGACGCTAGCGTAAGCAAGATAACCTGTTGCCACGGATAAAACTAGAACGCTAAGCCAGTTTTTCTTTTTAAGTTGGAATGCTATCACAGCACCTGGTAAGGTCAGAAGTGTGATTTTAAACCAGTAATCATAGTAGCGGAATATCTCCCACCCTTGCGCGTAAAACGGCACCTCAATTAAATAAATTAAGGGCTGGCTAACAAGGAAGAATACAAAGCATTTAAGTGCTGCTTCCCACCACTTTTCGCAGTTTACAATAATGAATACAGCAAAAAGAATCCACCAGTCAACATAAATAGCGATATCTTGAAATGAGGTATCTTTTAAAAATGACACCTGATTGATAAGTGCAGTATATACCGCTGTAATAACAGCTAAAAGAAATACTCTCGACCAAGTCATATTCAATTGACCGAAGTATTTTTTAAATTTATCCATGATTTCCCCTCTATTCTAAAACCTATTGAAATCCCAAAAGGCTTGTATTTTTTTGGGTTTATTAAACATTAAAAACTTTATTTTGTCCATATTTAGTTAGAAAATTATTAAGGGATTTAGATATTTACATTACACACATTGGGACTCTTTAAGTGAATAAAGGGCTGTTCCTTGTGACAGAATCTGGTCCTATAACGGAAAAACACGATCTTCTTATTGAAGAATCGCGCACAATTGTAGAACAAGACACTTTATGAATAAATATTTAATAGACTGCGCGCTTTCCTTACACAAGGAAAGTGCGCCATAATTCTTTAACATTTAATTAGTTTTTTGATTATAGCAATCCTCACAAATTAGTCTTCCTTCATTTTGTATATAGGCTTTAATTTCAGTCATACCTTTTCGTTCTGGATAACGCATTTTTACAAAAACTACATCGTTTCCTTTAATTTCTTTATCGCATTTAGTACATTTAGGCACAATATCAAACAATGTATATCTCCGCCTCTCAATTATGTTAATCTTTATTACGTTTAACTCTAAAGAAAAGTTTCGTATTCCATTAAATGGCCCTATAACGGAAAAACGCGATCTTCTTATTGAAGAATCGCGCCCGATTGTGGAATAAGCATGGCACTATGATGATATACAACGTTAGTGATAAAATGTTACCAAACGACGCTTTGGGAATCTTTTTACTATTCAGTCTATTAATTTGGTAAGATTAATATTGAGTGAAAATTTGCCTATGGGGGAATTCTAAAATGTTTAAAGCTGTATTATTTGATTTAGATGGAACTTTATTGAATCGTGATAAATCGGTTGAGCTTTTTATAAACCAGCAATACGAAAGATTGTATGAGTTACTTTCCCATATTCCAAAAGAGCAATATATTTCGAGATTTATTGAATTAGACAATCACGGATATGTTTGGAAGGATAAAGTATACCAACAACTAATTGATGAATTTAATATACCTTCCGTAACGTGGGAAGAACTCCTCCAAGATTATGTGGAAGAATTCAAACATCATTGTGAAGGATTTCCTCATATTCATGAAATGTTAGAGGAGCTAAAAAATAATAAAATTACTTTAGGCATGATTACAAATGGGTATGGTCAGTTCCAAATGGATAACATTAAAGCTTTGGACATTGAGAAATATTTTGATGTAATCTTAGTATCCGAATGGGAAGGAATCAAGAAACCTAATCCCCAAATCTTTATGAATGCATTAGAAAAATTAAATGTAGAGCCTTCAGAAAGTGTATTTATTGGTGACCATCCTGAAAATGATGTAAAAGCTGCCCATAACGTAGGAATGAAGGGGATTTGGAAAAAAGATAATCAATGGACTGATATAGAAGCCGATGCAATAATTGATGATTATTTAGAACTTCCTTTGATTTTAAAGAACCTAGATTTTAGTATACATAGCCATACAAAATAGCGTGCCCAAATGCAAGTTTGGGAAGACACCACAAAGGCACGAGTGTTGGTAAATCAACATTTGTGCCTTTGCGCTTTAACAATCGATTATACAGTTTTCTATACAGATGACATAAACAGTTGAAGCAGCAACGTTTATACTTGCGGAGCTTGTTCATAAATTTGCATAAAAACTTGAATAGCGTTTCTTATCGGTAAAAGTGTTATTCCACAATATGGCCCTATAATTGAATAAAGCACTTTTCTTATTCAAGAAAAGCGCCCGATTGTTGAAGATTAAGGGCTTTTTAAAATTACAGCCAATCTAAACTCAAGTATACATGTACAAACCTTAGTCCTTTAGGTTAAGTCTCTTATTTAATTCTTTTAAGCTATAAATAGCCAAAGCTTTGGCATCCTTATTTTTACTATTGGAAATCTCATTCAAAGCCTCTAGTAAATAGTCGTCTTCTATCATACCCTTGTTGTCTCCTTCTGCACATGCAGATAAATATAACATTAAATATAACTGCACTTTAGGTTTTTCGTGTTGTCTCATTTTCTCAACCATATATCTGATCAATTCATTATTGATTGACAGAATCTTTGTAAATAAACGATCGATCTCTGATGGTTTTCCCTTTACTATTACATCATCAATTTTATTGTAGTATTCTTTTATTTCTCGTTCAGAAAGCCCTGTATCATACAGGCTAATTTCCTCTTCTTCAATATAATCGACAAGACCATTTATAAAACTTTCAAAATCCTCCGCTAACTTGATCTCTTGATTTTGATCCACATCAATAAAAATAACAGACGGATTTTTTCTCTTTCTATAATCTAAACATATAAACATGGGTGCGTCTGATGATATAACTAGTAATTTTTTATTCCGTATTCCCCATTCTTTCCGTATATCCATATTATCTAATAATCCTGGCCCTTCGCCTATTCCATATAAAAAATCCACATATACCGAATTATTAGCCCAGCTGTTAGGTGTGTCAGTAGGGAAATACTTATTTTTTAAATAAAACCCATTTCTTTGTCTCATCAGATTTATATAAGACTCAGGCAAATCTGCTTTTAATTCCTGTTGAATTTTTGTTAACATCTCTAAATCGATTTGACCTTTGAAATAATCATCTAATTCTTCTTCCCATAATTCTAAATTCATTTTCTTCCACTCCTATAAACAATAAAAATAATTCAATTTCCCCTTACTTCTACTTAGTATTCAAAGAAAAGAATATCCAAAAATTCACTAAACTGTCCATTAGTTTATGAAAAATATTCGGAACTACTCTCTAGCATTGCTCAACAATATAGCCATTTAACGGAAAACGCGAACTTCACATTGAAGAATCGCGCCCGTTTGTTGAAGACCAAAGGCTTTTTAAGGTGGGCCGCACTTATTGAACTCAAGCTCCTATAACTTTAAGTACATTTTTTCACCCTCTCAAAAGAGTAAAATCTTTTGGGACATAATCAAGATACTTATTTATCATAACAACATCCATTCTGGGTGTTTTTTTGTTTTTCAAATTTCAGAAAAATTATTCCTTTACTAAGTTATATCCAAGTCATCTATAAAATCTATTATTTTTACCGATAAGAAAAAGAGAAGAATAAAGATAAGGAGTCATCGTATAAAGAGTTTGAGATGAAAGATGGGGATTCTAGGGCTTCTATTCTGGTGTCAACATATCATGAGGGAACGCATTTAGATTTTGTTTACGACTCGGATCTTAAATTTAATGAAATAGAAGGAAAATTACAGTATATTTATATCGTAGCCGGAAAAGAGGGTACGCCTATTGATTCCTCGATTATGAAAAAAATATTCAAAGCGATTTCTACAGGTTTAGGGTATGAATTGAACAATAATCAAATATCAGATTTGACAGATGCACTTAAAAATGAAAATAGTGTTTCTCCGTACCCGAACCCCTATCTAACGTATTATCACCGAGAAGAAAGGGCAGGCGGTGGAAGCCATTTGACATGGTCTGACCAAATTATCCACTCGGTCAAAATAGAACTTTTAGAAGATGAAGAAGTCGAAAAAGCATTTAAAGTTCTTTATAACATTAAAAAATAATATTTTAAAAAAAGGTTGACGAACAAAGATAAAAAAAGCATGTTTGGAGAATTTATAATCCAAAACATGCTTTTATAATTTAACTTTCTTTATAGTATGATTTAAGTATTTTTCACGTTACTTTAAGTACAGCAACTTCACAATCTCTTCTATACTTTAACCTAGAAATTCAATTTTCTTTAAAGACGTTCCTCCACAATATGGCCCTATAAAGGAAAAACGCGATCTTCTTATTGAAGAATCGCGCCCGATTGTTGAATAGAGTGGCTAACATTTTTAATGCATTTATTAATTTTAGATGACTTTATTAGCTATACATCATCAGGAAAAAAAGCAAATTTACAACGTTAAGAATATCCACAATTTTATACAGCAACACCACTGTAGTACTTTACTGAATAACTAAATATCCTACATACTGTGCATTTCCCCTGCTAGTATCAACGCCGACAACGAGTATGAATTCACCTTTTTCCATAGGTAAGTTGAAAGTTTGTTGTTTTCCATTGTACTCTAATTCAATATTATCTTCATTTTTTAATAAAGAAACACTGATTCTATCCTGATCAAAGTCACCATCTTCTAGGTTAATAGATACTGTATCGCCAGCTTTAAAGGATATAATATTTTGCTCTTCAGCTAAGGCTTTAATATCTTCTGTTTCTTTATTATAAATTTGATCTTCATGCTTCCATTCTATGTTGGCTTCCGCTAAAGTTTGTTGCGAATCAATATCATTAGGATTATACACATTTACTGTTGGTGGTGAAAAATCATAGTCTTCTCCGATACATCCAGCTAGTAAAAAAATAAAAACAAAACCTACAAACAATTTTAAGTATCTATCCATTGTTTCTGTCACGCTCCTTATCAAAAGAAAAACCGCTATAGTTTAAATATTTGGTAAAATGACGTTAATGGCAGTTTCCACTATATCACCTAATTAACATTAATTCCATCTTCTTTAATACTTAATTAAACCAACAATAGATTACCACCTTTTTTAAAAGAAGTTATTCAATAATTTGGCCCGATTGTGGAAGATCCTTTATATTGTCAGATTGAAAACAAATTCCCATTCATTAACTAGAAACAGTTAATAATCCTTTAAGCTCTAGTTTTCTTATATGTATAGGAAATGGTAAAATAAAGGTAGTAAATAGTTGCTTATTAAATTAACCCAGTAGTTAATTGTAGAATTTTTAGGATAATATTTAAGGAATGGAGGCAATCATTTGTTTTTGTATCATGTAATTATTCGAAATGATGATCTTGGTGAATATTTTAGCCCCGCAATCGTTTTAAAGGAAGGGTTAAATCGTAAGACGGCTACAAAGTGGTATGGCAATAGCGGTAATTTTTTTCCAGATTTAACTATCCGTTTCAGACCCGCAAATTTACCGAAATGGGTTGACTTTAATGTTGCTTTCGGTGCAGGTTTGGAAGAGTATGATATTCCTCACTATCGATTTCCAGTGTTTAGTGATAAAATTTTGGTTTTTAACAGAGATATAGCAAGTGATTTATTTTCTTATATTGAAGATATTTATGATGGTGGCAATGGTCGTATTGTTGAGGGATTACCTTCAAAGGAAGATTTAATGAAAAATTATTGGGCAAGTATGAACACTCTTGAAGAATTTTAAAAAAATAAGCCTTATAATAACCCAGAAATTTATATTTTTGAACAAGTTCCATCAAAGTTAATTGATTATATAGAGTAAATTCTTGTTCTGTTTCTTCCACCTTTCAATAGAGGTGGTTTTTTACTCCCCAAATTCTATAATCGAGAGGAATAAACCTTTCCTTATATACATTAAAATAAGTTTACTAAATTAAATGGCCCTATAACGGGAAACGCGATCTTCTTATTGAAGAATCGCGCCCGATTGAAGAATATCTTTTACTCACGCAAAGTTCGCACCAAACCAGAAAAAGAAAATCACCACCCCTAAATTTAAGAAAGTAAATATGGCAGCTATACTAGGAATCAATTTCCGTTCGTACTTGGATGTAAATGTTAAAATGCCCAGTAAGACAGACACGACATTCCCTGCCAATATAAGAAAAATTATACCCCCTGTCAGCTTTTCTTTTGTGGCTACTCCAATTGGGTCTAATAAAATCATAAGAACCGTAACTATCACGCTAACAGTTAAAAAAACATAGCTTTTCCAAGAATGATGCTTCGTTTTCAAAAAATCTCCCCCAAAATAGACTCACTAATTGTTATTAAAAAGCGTTTATATCTCAAATTATCAATGCTCATCCGCCTTTTAGGTTTCCTGTTCGTAATAAATAAACAAGGATCTTCATCCTCTCGTTCGTCTAAATATCCTTTTAACGAAATGGAGCAGCGAGTATTAAAGTATACTTCTCTTTCTTTATCACCTTTCCCTTGTACAATGACTGAATTTGTTCGAAAATCAAAATCATGACGATCTAATTTTACTACCTCCCCAATACGGCAGCCGGTTGAATACATTAGCGATTTAACACAGCGAATCCTATGCCCTAAACTAGAAGGCTATACAACAATCGCGCCCGAATATTGAATATCGTTTTTCTGAATAGATTTATAACATTTTAACCTTTTCAAAAATCTCTTTGAAAAGGACATCTAATCCTTTTTCATCATTTAAATAGAAATACCAAACATCTTCTCTATTGGCATCTTTATCGGATAAATAAATTGTCGTATGTGAACCGTTTTTCAATGCTTCCCATCGCGCTGTTTCGTATGTATACCCAACTTTTGTAAATGGAAGATCCCTTTTTTCGGAATCAAAAAAGATATAGGGGATTTCAGAGTTATTATAAACTTCAACAAATCGATCATTAGAAGCTTCTTCAAACATCAATGGTGTTATCATAACTGCATCAAAATTTGTTGAAATCTGTACTGTATCTTCGCTAAGTTCATCTAATGAAATTTTTTCAAAACTAATTTTTTTATTATTTAGTTCAGGAATATGACCAATTACAGCGATTTTTAAAGGTTCTCCATCATATTTAACTTCTTCTTTTGAACATGCGCTTAGATTTAGTAGGAATAAAATAGATATAATACTTAAAATCTTATTTAATCTCATTGTAGTGCCCCCTAAATAATGTATGTCATAATATTACCATTTAAGGGTTATTTTATATAGTTGTTGTTTGAACAAGTTATTTTGATAGCTGGTAATATATTAGTTACCTAAGCGTCTTTGGTAGACTATTACTTAAAAGTGTAATTCAATAATATGGCCCTATAACGGAAAAACGTGTTCTTCTTATTGAAGAAATGCGCCCTTTAATGGAATAACTATGATCTTAACAAATCATTTTACTTGTTCTTTCTTTTTAAAAGGTCAGGATGAACAAATGTTTATTACGCGGGCGGAATGGCATTTGTAACTAGCAAAATAAAGAAAATCAATCCGATGCAAAAGTAAACAACGGAAGCGAAAAACACTGCACCTTTTTTAAAAACAAAGGCTTCTCTTTTTTGAATGATTCCTGTTATGCCCGCGTTTCTCGCAGTAAAGAAATTCGAAATTGGCCCCCCTCCACTTGTTAACAAAAGAAACAATCCGCTACATATTGCCCCGATAATTCCCATTACTTCAATAAATCGAACAGAGAACGTACTTGCAACAAAATAGGTGATAACCGCCTCGATACATAAAGTTAGGAAAAAAAGAAAACCATTCTTTTTGTTCATTGTTCTACACCTCCGTTTATTTATATTTCTAATTATGAAATAAACTTCTTTGCGGACGAACTGAAAGAGGCTTAGTTAATTGGGATTATTGATAAATCCCTTTATTAAAGTACCTGTTTACCTGAATAATTTATAATGATTGTTTTAAAAGAGAATATGTATATTTAAGTGTCTCTGAATTAGCAACTTCTTTATCAGTTGGAAGTTTTAATTCTATTTTTTCATTATGATGTCTCGGTATGATATGGAAATGAGTGTGCATAATATCTTGTTGTGCATTTAATCCATTATCATTGAGTATAGTAAAGTCATTACAAATACCAGAAGCAATGAGCAAATTTGATACCTTTATAAGTGCATTCATTAATCCTTTCATAATTTCTTCATCGTTTATAGTATCTAATCTCTCAAAATGTTTGTTTGGGATTACTAATATATGTCCCATAGCCACAGGATTAATATCAAGAAATGCAGTAACTTTTTCATCTTTAAATATTGTGTATGAGGATAGTTCTCCCCTTACAATTCCACAAAATATACAATTCTCCATTTTTTCAACCCTTCCATTTTTCAATAAGAAATTAGTCACCTTTGAATAAATCAGCCGCTAAACGGAGTCATTTTGAAATAACGAACGCACTCCCATATAGAAGTGCGTTCATCAGAAAAATTCACCTTGTCAAAGTGCCACTCTCATAGCTTCACGATCGTTCTTCCTTTTGCCTGACCCTTCAACAGCGTTGGCAGAACTTCCGGAAGCTGCTCGAGCGTTATTTCTTGTTGAATTAATTGCTCCAAGTTATCCGGTTTAAAATCTGTCGCTAAACGGTGCCATACGTTTAATCGCGTCTCCATCGGGCAGTATACAGAATCAATTCCTAGTAAGTTGACCCCGCGCAATATAAATGGAAAAACAGTTGACGGAAGGTTTGTCCCTGCTGTTAACCCGCTCACCGCAACGGATCCGCCGTATTGAATTTGGCTTAGCAATGATGCTAATGGCTCACCACCGACAGGATCGACCGCAGCTGCCCATTTTTGCTTGCCTAATGCGCGCACTTTCCCGTCATATACTTCTTCACGTGGAATGATCGAAGTCGCACCAAGGCTTTTTAAAAACCCGTGTTCCGATTCTTTCCCAGTGCTCGCTTCTACTTCATAGCCAAGCTTTGACAGAATCGAAACGGCAAAGCTGCCAACACCGCCTGTAGAACCGGTTACAAGTACTTTCCCTTTATCAGGCGTTACATTATTATCTTCCAACCGTTGGACTGATAAAGCTGCCGTAAAGCCGGCTGTGCCGATGACCATCGCTTCCTTTAATGAAAGTCCTTCCGGCAGGGGAACAAGCCACTCAGATGGGATGCGGGCATATTCACTATATCCGCCAAAATGAGAAACCCCGATTTCATAGCTTGTCGCAATCACTTTGTCCCCTTCTTTAAATTGCGGGTTTTCCGAAGAAATGACCGTTCCTGCCAAGTCAATGCCCGGTACAAATGGATAGCTTTTCACAATGTTACCGTCCGGAATTGCTGCTAAACTATCTTTATAATTAATAGAAGAATACTCGACTTTAAGCAGCACGTCTCCTTCAGGTAAATCATTTAAGGAAAGTTCCTTCACGTTCACTGTAAATTGTTCTTCATTATTTACGACTAATGCTTTAAAGTTATCTGCCATTTTGACCACCCCTTCAATTGTTTACAAATAAAGGGTAACAAAATTAGGCATACCGGTCAAAAAGCTGCTTTGATTCAACGCATTTTTAATATAAAAAGCCGAAACGCATAATGTAAACGCGTCTCGGCATCAATCAAGTTATTTATTCAAAAGCTGGTGTTGCTGTTTCGTCGTAGTTTTCAATCAGGAAATTACGCACTTCTTCACTCGTCATCGCTTCTGCAAGCTTTTTGATTGCATCGTCGTCTTTGTTGTCTTCACGAGCCACTAAAGTAATGGCAAAGTCGTTTTCTACACCTTCTGTCAGCAGCGCATCACTTTTCGGTGTCAGGTTAAGTGGTGCCGCATATGCCGGTGTCATCACAACTGCATCGGCATCATCGTACATACGCGCAAGCATTAACAAATCGACTTCTTTAAACTGAAGATTTTTCGGGTTGTCCTCGACACTTGCCAATGTATAATACACATCCGTCTTTTCCTTCAAAGTAATGACACCGTGCTGGGCAAGCAGCATTAATGAACGGTCAACATTTGAAATATCGTTGGCAATTGCAACTGTCGCCCCTTCAGGCAACTCTTCGATTGAATCATAATTTTTAGCATACACACCGTAGTTCGCAAAGTAAATCGGCTGGATCGGCACTAAATTCGCGTCATTGTTACGGTTGAATTCCTCCATATACGGTACATGCTGGAAGAAATTTGCATCAACTTCCTTTGCAGCGAGTGCACTGTTTGGCTGTACATTATCCCCTAAAACGACAATCTCCAAGTCAATGCCCTGCTCTTCCAATTGAGGCTCGACTAGCTCCAGAATATCCGTCATGGGTGAAATTAATGAGGCCACTTTTAATGTTGTCTCTTCCTTTTCCCCTTCTTTATTCGGTTCTGTTTCTTTATTCTGTCCGCAGCCAACTAAAGCTAGCACAGCAGCCACACTTAACATCCATCTTTTTTTCACAATCATTCTCCTATCTTTTGTCCAACCATCTTGCTGCAGTCGTACCAATCATTTGAATAAGCTGCACCAAAATAATCATAATGAAAATCATATAAAGCATTAGATCTGTCTTGAATTGCTGGTACCCGTAGCGAATTGCAAAGTCACCGATACCGCCGCCCCCGACAACACCCATTATTGTGGAATACGAAATAAAACTGACTATTGAAGTCGTCAGGCCGAGCACTAGTCCTGAACGCGCTTCCACAAAAAGAAAACTGAAAATAATTCGTCGCACCGATGCCCCCATTGAAACCGCAGCCTCGATTACACCTTTTGGCACATCGAGCAGTGACTGTTCGACAAGCCTTGCATAATGCGCTATGGCAATAATCGACAACGGAACCGTTGCCGCCACCGTCCCAATTGCCGTACCGACAAGGAGCCTCGTAAAGGGAATCAAAAATACGACCAGCAGCAGGAACGGAAACGAGCGGATCGTATTCACCACCAGGTTCAGTATGTTGTAAACGACACGGTTTTCAAGCAACCTTTCTTTCCCGCAAAGAAATAAATATGTACCGATTGGCAATCCGATTAATACGGCAGCTACAATTGACACACCGACCATGAAAAATGTTTCACTGATCGCCCGCCAAATTTCAGCTTCGTATTGACGCAACACATTAGGCATGTCCGACCCCGCCTTTCACAAGCTGATCGACAAAGCTTTGCGGATGATGGTCCGTTTCAAGTACGCCGCTTGGTATCAAATTAACTGTTTTGTAAATTTGTCCGGCGTCCAGCACCGTAGCGCGATGGCAAATACTTTTCACAACATCAAGCTCATGACTGACAAGCACAATTGTCACACCGAGCTCAACATTGACCTTCTGTAAAACGCGCAGTATTTCCGCAGAGGTGTTTGCATCGAGCGCAGAGGTTGGTTCATCACAGAGCAAGACGGCCGTTTCATTCGCAAGTGCTCTGGCAATCGCCACACGCTGCTTTTGTCCGCCGCTCAGCTGGGCAGGATATTGATTGGCTAACTGCTCCAAACCGACAAACTGCAAACATTCCATGACACGTGCTTTCCGCTGCTTTTTCGGAAAGTTTGCCAGGACGAGTGCAATTTCCACATTATCATGGACGGTTTTATTTGCGACAAGGTGAAAATGCTGGAAGATCATCCCGATTGATTTTCTAGCTTCACGGAGTTCCGCATTTTTTAAAGCTGTTAGTTGCTGGCCATTTATGACAACAGTCCCGCTGTCCGGTACTTCCAACAGATTCATCAGCCGCAGCAACGTCGATTTCCCCGCACCACTTGCCCCGATCAAACCGTGAATTTCCCCTTTCGCAATCGTTAAACTCACATCCTGAACCGCGACAAAGGAACCAAACTTTTTCGTAACGTGCTGTAATTGTATCATCTGTCATACACCCCCACTGCATACCCAATCGATTACTAATTATAGTAGATATTGCACCGGCTACCAAGAGAAATGTTTATTGCAAAAAATTCCATGCTTTAAATGGTTTGCAATAACGGAAGGAGTGATCTTGTGAACCCTTTCCAAACTTACCTATTCATCATTTTTCCAATAAAAAAGCTGCCGGAAATTAGAATTTATTTCTAACTTCCGGGCAGCCGGTATCGACTTAATAAGGGACTTGATCCAATTTAATCGGTGTGATTTTATTGTCCTTCCAATCATCATAAATGGATGCATACAAGACAGTATCTGAAATTGAACCGTCTTCATTTTCCCATGCATTGCGTAAATAGCCTTCTTTTACGAAGCCTGACTTGGTAAAGCAGTTTCTCATCGCTAAATTATCTGCTTTTGTATAACCTTCAATTCGAATCTTACACTTTTCACCATACAAGTAGTCTTTTAGCCAGTTTAAAGATTTTTGACCAATGCCTTTGCCTCTTGCTTTTGTTGTTAAACGGAGATCAAATAAAGGGATCGTATCTTCAATATCATCGATTATTAAAATTCCTACTTTTTGTTCGTTTTCAATAACCCAAAACGTTTCTCTTCCTTCAGAGTAATAGCCATTCTCGATTGCTCTTTTAATCGCTGCTGGATTTAATTGAACCTTCGCATGGAAAGGCCAATCATTGGTACAAAGTAAATCAATCAGTTCATCATTTTCTGAGTTAAATTTTCTTATTTCCAAGGCAATCACTCCCTTTTAATTTGAAGTTGCTTCACAAGTTCTGAAATCAAAATAGGATGGCAACGGATCTGCTGGTGTGCCCAAAAGTCTAACGATTATACCTTTTTCAATTTTTCGTACTGTAATTGCAGTTGTTCGATACGCTTTCGCCCTTCATCGCGGTTACGAACCGTTTCGGCCTGTATTTGCTTCGTTTCCTCAATACCCGCAATAATTGACTGCCATGTTTGTTCCATTGTTTCGACCTTTATGCTTGGATTTCCAGCTTGTCTGGCAATATCGACGGAATTTCTCCGGACATTTTCCGCATTGCGTATTAGCATTTCATTTGTACGCTTATCCAGTTCCGCCATCGAATCTGATACGAGTTTCTGGCGCTGCATCGTTACGGCATGAATAAGCCCCTGTTTAAATATCGGGATTGTCGTAACAAAAGCCGAGTTGATTTTACCAATGAGCTGGTTGTTTCCTTGTTGCATCAGGCGAATTTGTGGAGCTGACTGGAATGAAACCTGCTGTGCCATTTCAAGGTCGTAGCCGCGTTGCTGAAGCAATTCCACGGAGCGCTTGATTGTCTCCAGTTCCATAATCGCTTCATGATCCCCTTGTTCTGCCTTTATGTTTAACGTTTGGATTGTCGCGTTCAGTTCTTCAACCTTAAGATCAATCGCAGCGACATATTCACTTAACTGTTTGAAGTAATTCAGGTTTTCATCATACATCTGTTCCAGTTGAACGGTATTTCGCTTCATCTCAATTTCATACTTTTGAATTTCCGTATACACCTTATCCACTTCTTTGTTCATCGTGTCGTACTTTGAGAGTACTTTTTCAAGCTGAACTTTACTTTTCGTAAAAAGTCGTTTAAGAAAACCGCCCTTTTTTTCTTCTTCCTTGAAATCTGCAGGGTCAAAACGGTCCATAATTTTATTTAAACTTGTTAGTAGCTGCGTAGACTTTTCCAGATCGCTTTGCTTAATGGTCGCAAGCATTCGGTCCGAAAATGTCGAAATGCCGCTCGCTGTCTCCTTACCAAATTCCAGTACAGCAATCTGATTTTTCGGATCGATTCTCTCTGCAAGTGTCCTGACTTGCGGTTCCTGCTTCAATGCCAGCTGACGCTGACGAATTTGCGACATTTCCTCAGTCGAAACAAGTGACTGCACAGGCGCTGCTGGGGTTTGCGTCGGCAGCGCATCAGTTGTCGTTGTTCTTTTTTCCAGGTCTTCAAATAGCGGGTTATCTGACATACACTACACCTTCTTCATTTTTATGATAGATTGAAATTTTTAGTTGTTTTCCTTCTTATAAAGCAGCATTTTCCGAGCTTTTGATTAAAATTTGCCGCAGACAATGTTCGGCAAAGTCAGACCCGTTCTTCTGCACGATCTTCAGATTCAGCTGTTGGGCAAACTGCGTAAGCTCCCCGTGCAGCGGCACGAAATACTCGTCGGCAAGTTCAAGCATACTCAGATCCATCAGTGAATCGCCTGCCGCAAAATGCCAGTCGTAGTGCTGGAAATGTTTAATATATTCGACTGCGGCACCTTTCGTTAAGAACTGCGGCATGATGTACAATTTTCTCCCTTGCAAATAGCTTTGCCAGCCGTCCTGCTGCAAAGACTGATTGAATTCTTTCAGCTCCTGAAGATTGACGGTTTGCTGATCGATAATAAAACAGTAAAACAGATTTTCGATGATATGATGGCGAAGGAAATAGCCGGCCGACAGCTCTCGGGCATATTTTATGCCGATTTGCTGAAGTGACAGCGGCAACAATTGAAGCTGCTGTTCAATATGCTGCTGCCAGTCGGGATCGATCACTCCATTGCGGAGAATGACACCCCCATTCGCCAAAATGGCTACATCCGGAACGACGGTATGCTGAAACAGTGTAATCCGTTTATACTGTGCCATGGAACGGGTTGTCACCGGAACAAAGTGCATCGTGTCATGAATCTGTTTCAGTAACTGCTCAATCGAGGCATTAATATACGAAATGTCCCGTTCTTCCAGTTGTTCGATGCATAAACAGTTTTCGATCGCTGTATGAATCGTCCGTTGCGAGAAAATAAGCGTCCGGTCCAGATCAGAGGTGAATAACTGCATTTACAATAACTCCTTAATCAGACCGCAGCATGCATAGGTCATATTCTCGTAATACTCAATTTCCACACCGCGCTGCTCTGCCAGAATATAAATATGTTCCAGGTTTTGCTTTGCGGATGGATTGACCAGAATTTTCCAAGGAACTCTGCGTAGGAGCACCCGTGTTGTTTCCCCTACACCTGGTTTAATATGATTGATTTTTTTTATCTGATAATGCTGCTGGATTTCCTCAATACATTGAAGCCCGCTCCATGACGGCTCTTGTTCCACGTCCGCATTGTCAGCTGCCTGTTTTGCCTCGGCCGCTAAATCTGGCGTGAAATGGGAAGCTATGGCTTCTATGTATGCCTGCGAAACGTCCTGCTGCTTCAGTTCATCATAAAATTTCGCACCGTGGAAATCGGATTTCTCCATGAAGCGCTCATTGAATACCGTTCTGCTGACAAGACCTGAAACGGTGGAATTCAGGCAGGCTGACGGGATGAGGAAATCTTCCCGCGTCCCGTATAGTTTTGCGCAGTTTCCGGGATCCGCCAGTACGGCTAAATCTGCTTTAATCGTCGGCTTGCCGGCTGCATTCCATTTGGCAACCGATTGTTCCAGCTCTTTAGTAATCGCACCTTTCCCGGTCCAGCCGTCAACAAATTGAAGATTGGCTTTTGGATGCTGGTGGACGATGTAATGCAATGCGGTTTCATCAATCCCCCGTCCCCGAAGAATGGAGACCGAATAATGCGGAACATCAAGATCATGAAACTGCTGCAAATACCGTTTAATCAATATGCCGATCGGTGTACCGGCACGCGCCAGGCTGACGAGGACAAGCTCGTTTGTGTCCCGCGCTTTGACTATTTTTTCTGCCACTACCGCCACACATAGGCTCACCTTCTGTCCATACGTTTCCAGCATTGCTTCATATAGCTTCATATAACGGATGTCCGGCTGATATTCGATCGGAAGCATCTCGGAGTAGTGGGCTTTTCCGGATTGAATTGTTTTTTCCCGCTCTTCCGTATTCTTTTCAATCGACAGATGACTAATATCCCGCATTACAAATGTAACATCTTCATCGCGGTAACTGCCCATTTTATCCGGTAAGTATTTCAGCATTGTCGGCACCTCCCAAAGTTACAACATGAATTGTTCCGGCGTATGGCTTCAGCAATCCGACAAGCTCCATCAATGCTGTATGATCCAGTATTCTTTCATAGACAATGACAATATCTTCATAGTGATCTGCCGGTACATTATAGAGGTAATTCACAACACCCGGATATTCCGCGCTGTTAAATTTAAATTTGTTCGTGATTACAGATTGTTCATCGGCAAAAATGGGGCTGCGTGTTGTCGCATGGTAGGCCACATCTTCACCGAGCTGTGCGGCAATCAGCATCGGGATATACATAAACTCACCCGTACCAAGCACTAGGCACTTCCCATGTGATCTTGCGTTCGAAATTTTCTTGGCAATCAGCTCGACATCTTCATAAAGGATGCGTTGTTCATCCGCAGCCAACGAGAATCTTCCGCTGCCCGTATAATAATTTGCCGTATAGGTATTATTTTCTTCACTAAGCGAGCGTTGCATAACGAGATGCTGCTTCAATTCCTCTTCAAATGAATGGATGTGTACAGGACTGGCCGCTATCTTTTTAATGCACTGTTCGGTATGCGGGAGCGCCCCCCTGTCCTCAATTTGAAAGGCCCCTTTGAATAACGAGACAGTATGGATCTGAATCCCGTACTGATGCGCGTAAGCCTGCAGTTCCTGTTCATGTTCCGCATTTCGCCAGTCCAAAATGGAAACGAGCGTAAATGTTGTTAAGTGCGGATACGTTTCATGCAATTGACGGATAATGTTAACATTCGTTTTGCCCGTTGTCATTTCATCATCAACAAGGACAATTTCCGTTTGATCTGCAAAAAAGGATGCTTCTGCATAGACATGATGGCTCGTCGCATGCGAGTGTTCTTCCTCAAAGCTGATCACCGGCTGCTGATCAATGATGATCTCTCTTGTTGTATGAATAAACCTTACATTGCCGGAAAAAGCATCAAAAAAAGCATGCCCTAATGCCGTCGCGGTTTCAGCAAAACCGATAATTGTCAGTGGCTGTTTCATGAAAATCTTATTATTCCATGATTCCTGCAATGTTTCATGGACATTATCCTGCGTTTTAATGGCTTCGCATATTTTTTCGGCGAATTCATGTTTTTCCTGAAAACGCACTTCCATGAAACGATGTGCCAGCAAGTGGCTTGTCAATATCGGAATTTGCGGGCTGACCGCCAAATGTTTGCCGAGTACTTTACTGACAAACAGAAAACTGCGCTTTTTGTTGATGCGCAGTGCCATGTCAAAAAGCTGGTGCTCATCAAAATGGTACGGATTGTCGATTTCGTGTACGGTTGCTTCATAAGCATTCAAGACGTTATACTGCATTTTGTACCTTCACTCCCAGCAAATCTGTAAAATATACACCCTTATTGAAAACACCGAATGCTTCCGCGCGCATCATTGTTCGCTGTGCCCAACTATAGTGCGGCTTGATTTCGTTCATTTTGTTACCGTAAGCACTTTTTTCCACACCAATCGAACCGTCCGCCTGCAGCAAAATGCGCTCGGCATCCAAATAGTCCTCATGTGATACGACATACATCGCTTGTACCGTTTTGATATGGGTAGGATGAATAATCGTTTTACCGATAAGTCCGTTTAGTCGATCCAGTTCAATTTCCTTTTCCAGCCCCTTTATAGCAAGATCCTGGTTGAAATATTCCCAAACCGAACCTGAAAGCACAAATTGTGAATCCCGTAAAAAAACATTTAAAATATCCGTTATGCAATCACGGACCGGTTGGATATCGTACACGGTGTGGTGAATCGATCTCCGCACGCCCAACAATCCGCAAAAATCGGTCGACCCGATCCGGACATTCAGTATATATTCTTCAAATTCCTGCAGTAAATCCCGGATTTGAAGAAGTTCCTGCAATCGTTTTTCTTTCAGCAGGATTTCGCCGGATTCCAGAATCGGCATGCCATACAGCTGAAAGCCGAGCTGATTTTGCTGTTTGATCAGCTGCAAAAAGTCCCGCCCGTTATCCGATGTAAACTTCGGTAATACGTAGCCTGTCAGGAAATGCTGACGATTGCCAAGCTGCTCCGTCAATTGTTGCAGTTGGTCTGCGCTTCGAACACGCACAAATAAAAGCGGAATTTTTTCGACAAAAATTCGGCCGTCTTCCATTGCCTCTTTTAATGTCGTCAATGTTCGTTTTAATTGCTCAATCCCCTCTGATACTTGCAGGTCACCGAGTGCATCTTCCAAATCCAGTACAATGGTAGTGAGTGACGGGTGTTTGTGTGCGATGATTTCCTCTGCAATCACCTCTCTTGTTGCCGGCATATACAGCGCTGCACCAACACAGTAGCGGAGTTGGTTCTTATTCGTATATTTTGAAAATTCACCAGGTATACGATAGAACAAGTCGCGTTGACCATTCATAATTTCTTTTTCAAAAAAGCGCAATGCCGATCCTCCCCTTCATTGTATTTATGTAATGCGAATCATTATTTTATTTATGTGAATCACTGGAAACGTCTATTTTCCGGTTCACTAAAAGGGAGGCGACAACAGGTTTGTCACCTCCCTTTATCCATCTTCTTAAATTAGTTGTGTCACTGTAGTGTACACATCGTCAATAACTTAATACGGCATTGACTAATTGCGCATAGTTTAGACGCTAAGACCGTAAGATTGAACGAGTGCCAATAAACCACCTTGATAACCAGAACCGACCGCATTGAACTTCCATTCATTTCCATGTCGGTACAATTCACAGAATACTACTGCTGTTTCAATTGAGAAATCTTCTCCTAAATCAAAGCGTAAAATTTCCGTTCCTAAATCTTCGTCAACTAAACGCACAAAGGCATTCATGACCTGACCAAAGTTCTGACCACGGTTCTCTGCATCATGGATTGTAACTGTGAACGCAATGCGGTGCACATCGGAAGGTACTTTATCCAGGTGAACTTTGATTTGCTCGTCATCGCCGTCCCCTTCACCCGTTCGGTTATCGCCTGTATGTTCAACGGATTTATCCGGACTAATCAAATTATTATAGAAAATAAAATCCAGATCATTCCGGCATTTGCCTTGCTCGTTCAATAGAAAAACCGATGCATCCAAATCGATTTCCGCTCCACCATCAAAGTTTTTAACATCCCAGCCTAAACCGACAACAATATTTTTTAATGCCGGATTACCTTTTGTTAAATCGATGCGTTGACCTTTACTCAATTGAATTGCCATAATCGTTTCCCCCTTAGAGATGAATTAAAATTAGCCTACTTGTAAACCGAAATCGTTACATAATGCTGCTAAACCGCCTTGATAGCCGGAGCCAATCGCAGCAAATTTCCATTCACCATTATGGCGGTATAATTCACCTACCACTAATGCTGTTTCAATCGAGAAATCTTCGCCTAAATCATATCGGATTAATTCCGCTGAATCGTTGAATACGCGGATGAAGGCATTTGATACCATCCCGAAGTTCTGACCACGGCTTTCCCCATCATGAATCGTTACGGTAAAAGTGATCTTTTCAATATTAGATGGTACTGACTGAAGGTCGATATGTACGACTTCATCATCACCAGAGCCGTCACCTGTCAAGTTATCGCCTGAGTGGACAACTGATCCGTTCCCGCCTGTTGTATTATTATAGAAAACAAAGCCTTCAGGACCAGCCACTTTGCCGCTAGCTTCCAATAAAAAGATCGATGAGTCAAGGTCAAAATCGTTGCCGCCATCGTATTTATTCGTATCCCAGCCTAATCCTACGCTGATTTTAGTTAATCCCGGATTGGATTTTGTTAAATCTACCTTTTGTCCTTTTGCTAATGAAACTACCATTTTCAACACTCCTTAATTTATGTTGTATAACTTTTTTTATTTGTAGCGATTGATGACTTCACCAAGTGACTTGTCTTGTGTACCTGTACCAAGCGCCGCAAACTTCCATTCATTTTCATGGCGATAAATTTCACCTGTGATCAATGTTGTCTGACCCGAATAGTCGTCTGTCAGGTTATATTTTAATAATTCCTGGTTTGAAGATGCATTGACAATTCGAATAAACGCATTTTGAATCATCCCGAAATGCTGATTACGCTTTTGTGCATCATAAATATTTACGAGAAAGACAAGTCGGTCATATTCCGCAGGGACAGAACTTAATTCGATTGCAATCTGTTCATCATCACCAGCTCCCGCGCCTGTTAAGTTATCACCTGAGTGGGCCACAGCGCCATTCGAACTTTTTAAATTCCCGAAATAAATGACATCGCTTTTTGCAGCAACTTTTCCGTCTTTCAGCATCAGTACAGATGCGTCACAATCAACCGGGGCACCTGTAGTAGTACTTCCGCCGAATAAACTTTTAAAAAGTCCGCCGCCACTTGGCTTTGCCTGTACTTCATCCCAGCCTAAACCAACAAAAATCTTGTTTAAACCGGTGTTCCCTTTCGTTAAGTCGATTCGTTGCCCTTTTTGTAAATTAATTGACATTTTTAGTCCTCCCAAAGTAAATTACTATAAAATCTACCATTATTGTATATTTTATAAAATATAATGACAAATTTTTATCTCTTTTTTTTCCCGATTCTTCTGATTACCGATTTGAAATCCAGTTTACGGTTGAGACCATCCAACCCGTTTGAACGGGCCAGCAAATTTTCCAGTGTTTCATCAAAACTGATTTTTTCAAGTCGGTAAGAATTCAGCAATTGCTCCGTTATAAAATGTTCGATGCTCAAAGATGCACCCGGACTGTAGATGAATATATCAAACCCCAGCATGCTGGCAAACAGGAGCATAACAGCATCCTGCCGCTGCATTTGCCCGCTGTTTTCTTCAATAAACAAGAGAATTGTCGGATTTGTATAGCTGTAGTCGAACTGCTGATAGAGGCGAATGATTTCCGTTGGGACAAGCAACATTTGCCCGAACAAATATTGCTCATGCTCTTGCCTAGACTGATTGTTCGCCACTGCTATGAAATCACTTTCAATAAGACGGATTATCGTTTTTGCGATATTTCTTTGCGCACCAACTGGTATATTTTTAAACGGCCAGATACCAAGCTGCAGCATTTTTTCGACATCGAGCTTGCCATTGGTACTGGCATCACGCATATGAAACTGCATATTGCTTTTCTGTGCCTGCAATAATGGAAATGTGGTCGCAGTATATGTAAGCTCACGGGATTTTAAACGTTGAAGCTTCTGCACATAATCCGATTTATCCAATGAGACACCCTCTATTTTCGCGAAGAGCACCGGTAAATAGACAATTCCTTCTTCATCACTGAACCCTTCCCTTAAATGGAGCTGGGCCTCGGAAAGAATAAATAATTCGTCATATGTTGTATTTAAAATTCGAGTTCTTGTCTCGTGATTCGCATATTTCCATGGGTAGTTGATCGCTGCATTATCATAGAGATGCTGTTGCACATGTTCTGAAGCACGCGATGTAATGGTTTGCACACGAATCGGTTTTTCATGCGGAAAATCAAATGTTTCTGCTTTTTCAGCCAATCGTTCCGTCGGGAAATTTAAGATGCCGTACTCCGTCATAATATCCTGGCCATCCGGTTCGAATATGACGACGTCGCAGCCGAATAAATAAAGGAAGTACAGGAAATACACTTCACTTTCTTTTGCAGGTCCGTACCAGACGATGCGCGGGACCGCTAATCCGAAATCACTTTGCTCCAGCCATTCAGGGAAAAAATGATTCGACCACTTCACAAAGTCCAAAAAGATTCGCTGCAGCTGATTACTAATGAGCTTTGGATAGCGGGACTCCAAAAATTCGAGCCAGCTTCGCAAAGTCGTAATAAAATGATCCCGATACTTCGTTTGCATGAGCGGCAGCAACTGTTTTCCGGCAAAAAATGCCATAAAGCGATTCAATGATATCGGATTTTCCTGATGCATCTGCAATATATTCACAATTTCCGTCCGCTTTTTCGGATCAATCAATTTCGGGAGATTATGAAACAATAAGGTCCACGGAATGCCTTTGTTTGTAAGCGCATACAAATACTCTTGCATCTCGTAGGCATTATCGTATACACCCAATATTTGTTTCGCAACCCGGGTATATTGTAATTCACCATCACTTTGCAAAAAAATCGGACGTGAATAAAGACCCGCACTAATTATTTCTTCCCAAGTTTTTGTGCTATCTATGTAATCATGTGGAACTAGCCGCATAAATTGATCACTCCAGTTTCTATCTCTCTACATTTTCCTTACTTACATGTACGGACAAAAGGATAAAAAGGTTTCAAAAAATAAGGATTTATTTTCCCCCGCTGTCGGTAAAAGTGCCGAATTATTCCGTCAATTACGAATGTTCTTTAACCATTTCCTTATCATTATACTAGCAAAAAAACTTCACAAGGGACAGAAATTAACTACGGTAAAATACATTGTCCTCCCAAAATTCCCCTCTTTGCAGAAATTAATTTCAAATTAATTTCGCAAATTCCTTATTAAACAGTAAAATTATTATGGAAAAAATACTGGATTATTTCATGCGACCCATTGGGAGAATGCGTATTCTTTTATATGGTATCCCATCGGTATTCTGGTAACTTTCGAAAAATCGACTGCACAAATTGCTCTTTATATTGCGTATATTCGTTAATCCCATGTAAACCTGTATTGAAAAAAGCTTCTTTTAACTCCTCATATTCTTTTTTCGCTTCAATATGGGCATTCAAATAATCTCTAAAAAAACGCATTTGATGCCATTTTTCCTCGTTGAACTGTACGATGTGAATAAAATGTGTTTTCATTTCAAACGTAGCATCTGTAAATTTCGCACAAATAATTTCATTTGGCCTTTGCACTTGCAGGCGGTAAAAACCTGCCTCCCTGAGACCTTTAAATAGCTCTTTATCCGGCGAGTCAAGATTTTCAATGCCAATGACAAGATCTATGACCGGCTTGGCCGCAATACCTTCAATTGATGTGCTGCCGATATGTTCTATTTGATAAGGCTGTAAACTCGTATGCTTTAGTATTTTTTCTTTCGTCTCAGCAAATTCTATCTTCCAACTAGCTTCATACGGAACGAGGATCACTTCATCCTTTTTTAATCCAAGTTTCATAAAGTTCGCCCCTTTCTCTCCAATTTAAGACATTTCTAGGTTCACTACTTAAAAAACTGCCCAATAATTCGGGGAATCAATAATAGCAGTTCACCCGCCGTAGCTGAGTTCTCAATCTTTCCGAACATATCAGACTCTTTATTTTCCCCCACTCGGTACTACAATATCGCCCTGAATTGGTTCTTCGCCGCCATGAAACTTTATCCGCAGTGATTTGGCCTTCAGGAAATCCTGTTGATCCATTACTTGAAAATGGATATGTGCTTCTGATGAATTGCCGGAATTTCCGCATAAGCCGAGCAGTTGACCTGCCTTCACGTTATCCCCTGTTTTCACACAAATCGAATCCTTCTTGAAATGGGCAATCATACTGTATTCATTGTGCTCATGTGCAATGATGCAATAGTTTCCTGCTGCATTTTCTTCATCCATTTCGCCCGGAATATTGTCCTTAATTCCATCAATTACCTCGACCACGACACCGTCAGCCGGTGCCACGACTTCAGTTCCAAACGCATAGTAATTTTCATTTTGCAGTGTCGAGTTTTTATAGGTTTCGTTATTAACCATTTGGACTAAATCATATGCATAGCGCTGCTGTTCATACGGATAGTGATAGTTTATAAATTCGTTCGTGCCGCCCCAAAAAACATACCACTCGTCATTAATCGGCATGCTGTATGTATTTTTGGTCCATACTTGATCACTGCTCGGAAACGTTTCAAACGGTTTTAAATAGATTGCTTGGATAATACCCTGCTCGTCAAACGCGATGACAACAGCTTTCGAATAAGTTTCATCAACCCATATATACTGTTCAAGCCCCTGAAATGTATTGGCCACGATACAAGTATAACTGCTCACACCTGAATTATAGTTTAAAGAAAGCTCGCGAAATTGTTCAAACGATACAAGATTCTGAAACGATTTAGCTGTTTTCCCGTAGATTCCCTCAAATTCACCGTTTAAAAAATACCGACCGAACTGTTCTTTAAATTGATTAATCATTCAAATGCCTCCTCTTTTTTGCTCCTTAATTTATACGAATTTTCAGACAAAAAGTTTCAAGTAATTTCCTTTAAGATTTTGATATGCAAAAAAAAATGGCCGCTCCTTTATGAAGGGCCATGCATTTTCAATAAGCAGTTACGCCATAACTATCCAAATTAGGAACCATAGCACAATAAATAGGATTTTGTACTTTTCCACCTTCAATATGTTCAAGTTTGTAACTTCTTTTTTAATCAGCCACCAAATGCTAAATCCATATCCAAACAATAAAAGTAGAAGCAATGGCTTATAAAGCGGTCCGATCATGAAATAGTACGACCCTATACTCGCCACAACGATCATATAAATTGTTATAACAATTCCTAATCCGCGGATTTTTTTCGGCTGTTCAATTTGGCGGCGACTATAATAGCTGGAGGTCAACATGATCATCACTAAAATGCCTAGACCGATAAATATCGGAGGAAATTGTAGTCGATTATGCGCATTTTCTATGTCCCCCAATATAACGGATGGATATTGTTCATACCCCGGATAATACGCATCATTCTTCACGTCATATAAATAGTTCCATGCCAGTTCAAATTTTCTCTGTTCACCGTTCTTATACAACACGACTATATCATAATGCACATCGCTCTTCGGAGGAGCCATAACAACAGGAAGCTCTGAAATATTTTCAAATAAAGTCACCATTTCAGCTGTCGTAACATTTTCAACCCCAACAAAAAGTGTCGACGTTCTTCCCCTAAACCCCTTTTCTCCGTTATTTTCATAGGAAGTAATTTTGGCAATCTCACCTGATGCTGCCTGATTGTTTTGAATGTCGGAAGTAAACAGTAAAAACATGCCGATGAAACAAATCGCCGCCATTACACCGATTTCACGGAATGTTTTCAATGGAAGACGTGCTCTCTCAGGTTTTTTATGGATGTTCTGATAGATGGATTTTTTTAATGCTTCATTTTGAGGGAGTTCATTTAACTGTTTTAAGCGATCATCAAGCTTCATCGATTTCACCTCCTAAAATTTTCTGCAATGCCTGCATCGCACTCCGCTGTGTATTTGCTACCTTCACCGAGGATAGTCCCATAATGTCACACGTTTCCTGAATCGAAAGCTCCTCGATTTTACGGTATATGATGACTTCGCGTTGCACTGGTTTTAACTTTTGCAGTGCGTCGTATAATCGTTTTCGGTCTTCTTCCTGGATAAGCCATTCATGCGGAACGTGGTGAAAATCCTGCTGCTCCGGGGCATTTGTAAACGGAAGCCACTTAATTAATGCTTTCTTCCGATAAAAGTCATAAACGAGATTCCGAGCGACTTGCCTCGTATACGTCTGGAAATTGGTCACTTTGGTCAAGTCCGTTTTATAAATTCGCACAAACGTATCCTGTGTTAAATCTTCTGCGACTTGTGCGTTCGATACCATGTAACGTATGTACTGATAAGTCTTGCGGAACTCCTGCTCATAAAGCTCATCAAAATCCATGTCCATCACCTCTCTTACTTATATAGACGAATGAAAATTAAAAATATGTAATTTAATTTGAAATTTTCAAACTGAAAAAAGCATCTCCTTTATGAGATGCTTCCGGTTTACGATGAGGAATTTGCTTTTCTTTTGAAGATTCTACTTTTTCTCATGCTGCGTTCTACTTTTCGACCGGGGTATTCTACTTTTCTCAAGAAACGTTCTACTTTCAGCACGCCATGTTCTAATATTAATCGAAGTTCTACTTTCTTCGTAAAAGATTCTCCTTTTCGATCGGGGTGCTCCACTTTTGCCCCGAAATCTTCTACTTTTCCTACGCCGCGATCCACATTCCCCTCAAAACTTTCTACTTTACTTAATCCTAAAAATCTTAATCATCTTCCAAATCAATACCCCAAACAGCGCTGCCAATATGACGAAAAACGGCCAGCCGATCGTTGTTGCTTCTTCTAAAGCAATCACAATAGTGCGGTACACAATGTAGGCGAATAATATATTTATAATGTTACGCATATAATTTAATGTTTGGCGACTATTTCTGTAAAAGACCTCGGCATTTGATTCATTGATGCGTGCCGGATAATTGTGCGTTTCAGGGAATTTTTCTAAAATTATTAAAAAGAAATGCATTGCAATCCCGATGCCCGGTAAAATTAACAGCTCCCATTTAGAGCCCCAGCGGTCGACATTGCCGCTGCCGTCAAAGTGGGCAGGTACTTCATTTGGCAGTTCGCGCCAGTTCATGAACAATACACCGAGCATAATCGCTAACGCTATATAGCCGATAATATCCATCAGCCATTCGGATTTCGATTTAGGAATCTCAATTTTGGGGCGTTTCGTCAAACTCATATCCATCACCTCTTTTAGTTTTATTACTCAGCACTTTTTATAACAATAATTTGCCAACATCCGCTATACTTAAATTTAATCATCCTCTTGATGGGAGAACTACTTATGCTACTTGATATTATTCAGTTTTTACGGGAAATTGACCAAGTCATATTTTATTACATAAAAGAGCTCGGACTGTATATTTATATTCTGTTATTTGCGGTTGTTTTCACGAAAACTGCATTTGTCATTTTAACATTTTTACCCGGGGATAGTACGGTGTTCACAAGCGGTACTTTAGCAGCGATCGATAAGCTTGATTTTCTGACATTGCTGATCATTTTCATCGTTGCGACAACGCTTGCCGACAGCAGCAACTACCTCATCGGAAAATCGATCCGGAAAATTCCGCCGAAGCGCAATCTCTTTAGGCGTTTTTTATCAGAGGAAACTAATGAAAAAGCTCTGAACTTCCTGGAAAACTATGACCGGGTTGCCATTACGTTTTCACGGTTTGTGCCGTTGATGCGGACTATGACACCGTTTATAAGCGGATATTCCGGCTTTTCGTATGCAACATTTTTACGCTATAACTTTATGGGGGCCGTACTTTGGACAGTTGTCTGGCTTGGCGGTGGTTTTATACTCGGAAATATTCCCTGGGTTGAAGAGAATCTTGTTCTGACACTTACGATTATTTCCATCTTTGTATTTAGCTTCACAGGTTATGCGTACGTTAAACAATTCAAAAAAAAGAAAGCGGTTACTGCCGATTGAAAAAATGGAGCCTATCACGTTCAGATGATAAGCTCCGTTTTTTAGTTTGTCTGATTTTCCTGCTGCTTCATTTCATGTAAATATTCGATAATTTCACGGATGCCGTCTAATGAATGCACGAGAATATTCGGATCGATACAAGAAATCATGCGGTCTTCCAAATTGGCAACCGCTGTAAAATATTTCGTCTTTTCATAATTGACAAGCCCCATCTGTTTTAAAACGCCTTCTTCAAAGTCGATAATTTCTTTCGCATCGGCAACGACCAACCCGTAATTAATCAACTCTGTCTTCAACACAATGATTTTAGCTGTTTGTGTATTTGTCGGGCGATTGTATAAAATGGTCTGAAAATCGATTATTGGTGTAAGTTCCCCTCGAATTCTCGTAAAGCCAAGCAAATAGTTCGGTAAATGAGGAATCGGAGTTACACGCTCCAGCTTTTCAATCGAAACAACCAGCTCAACCGGCACTGCATATTGTTCTGTGCCGCATAAAAATACGACTGCTTTTTCAATGCTCATATTGATACCTCTTATTTCGTTGTTTGAACAACGATTTCTTCCAATAAATCAGCCAGTTTTTCCAGTTCTTCAACCGGCATTCTTTCGTTAGTTGTATGAATTTCCTCATAGCCAACTGATAAGTTTACAGTAGGAATACCGAACCCAGCGATAACATTTGCATCACTACCGCCGCCTGAAATACCGAGCTGTGGTGTACGACCGATTGCTTCAACCGCTGCTTTAGCTACTTTCACAACTTGATCTTCTTCTGTCGCACGGAAACCTGGATACATTAATTTCACTTCAACTTCAGCACGTGCACCCATTTCATGTGCAACACGTTCAAATGTTTCTTTCATATGGTCAGTTTGGGCATTCAGTTTTGTTTCATCAATCGAACGGGCTTCCGCAAGAATTGATACTTCATCACATACGATATTTGTTGCTTGACCGCCTTCAAAACGCCCAATATTCGCTGTTGTTTCTTCATCGAGACGGCCTAATTTCATTTGGGCAACCGCTTTTGCTGCAACGGTAATTGCGGAAATACCCTTTTCAGGTGCAACGCCTGCATGTGCTGTTTTACCGATGATTTTCGTAAATACTTTTGCCTGGAATGGTGCTGCTACTACAATGCCGCCTACTTTGCCGTCACTATCAACCGCAAAACCGTATTTGGCGATGATGTTTGAAGGATCAAGTTCCTTAGCACCGACTAAACCGCTTTCTTCACCTGCTGTAATGATGAACTGGATTGTACCATGAGCGCTGTCTTTTTCTTTTAGACGACGCGCCATTTCGAATAGTGCTGCGATACCTGCTTTATCATCCGCGCCAAGAATCGTTGTGCCGTCAGAATAAATATAACCGTCCTCACGGATTTCCGGTTTAATGCCTTTGCCCGGCACGACTGTATCCATATGTACTGTAAAATAAATTGGCTCGATCCGCTCATCGCCTTTTAATGTTGCGATAATATTGCCTGCACCGTGACCATTGCGTGTATGTGCATCATCCTGAAAAACATCAAAGCCCATTTCTTCTAATTTTTTCACTAAAATGGGTGCAATTACTTCTTCATGTTTTGTTTCAGAATCAATTTGCACTAATTCCAGAAACTCTTCTACTACTCGGTTCATGTTCGATAACTCCTTTAAATAACTAGTTTACGCTTTATTGTACGCCTCTATTTTTGAAAAAACAACGATTGATCATCGGCATTTAAAATGCGTTGTTTTTCTACTTGCAGCGCCTGTTCTTTTTCGATTGTTATGTTCAATTTTTGCTTCAAATCGCGAAGTGTATTCGCCACATCATCCTGTACACGTGAAATTTGATCGATTGCAGTTGTAATTTTGGAATGTACTGACCAATCGGTGAAAATATTATCGAAAAAGTAATCCGTAAACATGATAAAACCGTCTGTATGAACTTCCAGTGTATTTTGGCGCATCTCTTTAATATCGAGCAGTTCATTTTGGAAACGTTGCAGGGCCATCTGCGCTTCATGCAAATAGCTGTTCGTTTCTTCCAGTTTGTCATGCTTTAACGCCGTTGCGATAAAACCCCCACCTAAAAATGTATCCCATGTTGAGTAGGATTTGGCATCCTGCAATTTGGAGCCGGCATCTGTTAATTTATTAAATGCCTGTTTACCCGCATCAATCGCTTCGTGGATCTCGGTTTTCAACTGTTTGCATAAAAGCTCCTGTTCAGTAATCCCCGTTAATTCCTTCGCTACTGCAGGTGCATTCGCCATAAGCCACACTTGTTTTTCGTTTTCTATTTTTTTCAGGTGCTCACGGATAATTGAAACATTTATCGTGCTCAATTGTTGAACAAGTTCAATCCGATCTTCCTGTAAATCATTAAACGTTAACTGCGCTTCGACCAGCTTCAGTTCTGTAACTGCTACCTGGTCCATATTTTGCTCGATCAGCTCATCCTTTTTCCCTGACCAGCCACGGAATAGATTCACAAAAGAAAATTCCTCGAGCTTATTCAATTGTTGACGTGCTTTTTTCAGATCATGTTCATGCTGCTTAACATCCTGTTGGGCATGCTGGATCTGTTGGTCAAGACTTTCAATTTTCTTGTTCAGTTTTTCCGCTTCCAAAAGTTGAATGTGATGCTGTTCTGATTGCTGTTGCAATTGCTGCCATCCCATATTCTTCACTCCTTTATAAATTCCGTGTAGTTATCGACACCCGCAATCGATTGCTAATCCAGTTCATCCTCGTCCTCTTCAAACAGCTTCTGCAGCATTTTTTTACGGTGCTGCAAAAAATACGAGGTTACCTGATAATGCTCAGTTTCTTCATATTTCACCTGCTCGATGCCATGTTCATCAAATTGATAGATGACCGCATCCGGGAATCCGAGTAAAATTGGCGAATGTGTTGCGATAATGAATTGGACATTGCCCTGTTTCACTAAATCATTCATCAATGTTAAAAACGCCAGCTGTCTAGTTGGAGATAATGCGGCTTCCGGCTCATCCAGTAAATAGATTGCCTGCCCTGTGAACCGGTGCTGGAACAACGAGAAAAAGGATTCCCCGTGTGATTGATGGTGAAGTGATTTCCCTCCGTATGCTTTATAGCCGTTTTGATCGATCTGATCCAAATGCGACGCAAACTGATAAAATGTTTCGGCACGCAGAAAAAAGCCGTTCGTTACTTTTGGCCACCAGGAGAGCTTCACATAATCGCCAAGCGCGGATTCGGATTGATCTACTTCATACGCCTTATAGTTTTGCGTGCTTCCCCCTGCCGGATTGAAGCCGATCTGATCTGCAATGGCTTCAAGCAACGTTGATTTGCCCGCACCGTTTTCTCCAACAAAAAACGTGACACTTGCGTCCACATCCAATTCATCCATATGGCGAATAAACGGAATCGAAAACGGGTATTCGCTATAGTCCGTTATTTCTTCTTTTTTAAGTTTGACTGATTTTAAAAACATCTTTTTTCTCCTTACTTTATCCCGCAGCCATTATGATTCCGACGATAAATAAACTTCTTCAAATGGCTGAATGATGACAAATCCTTCACCGGAAAAAGCCATTTGGATCGATTCATTGCTGCCGCGTCCAATAAGTGTTCTAAACGTAATATCCGTTACAAACTCCGGCTTTAAATTACCGGACCACGCAACAGTTGCATTTGGGTCAGTATATACTGTTTCACCAGGCTTAACGATTAATGTTAATGGCTCAAAATGGGTTGTAATCGCCACTTTTCCTTTGCCGTCCAGCATGACGTTAAATAAGCCGCCTGCCATCATACCGGCCATTTTGCGCATAAGTCGAATATCCCAATTGATCGATGGCTCAAATGCAAGCAGGTCATTGCCGTTCACGCACAGGCTTTCGTTCTGCAGATCAAAAATTGTAATCTTTTTTCCTTGGTCCGCTAAATACAACCGGCCTTTCCCTTTCGCTTTCATCAATTGCGTACCTTCGCCGGTCAATGCTTTCTTAAACATTTTCGATACGCCATGCTCCAGCATGCGCTCACGCTCAAATTTAATCGAACCGACATAGGCGATCATCGCGCCCATTTTCGACCATACTTCCCCGTTCAGATTCACTTCGAGTACACGATCGGTTTCCAATTCAAAATAATCATTTTCATTCTGGTCTTGCTGCGTCTTGTTGACAAAATCACGAATGGAATAGTTCCCCATAAGTAAAACCTCCCTTTTCATGTTCTACGTATTAAACACTGTATAAGTTTCGAATTTTCTGCATTTTATAATTGTATTGATGTACGATTGTTTTCAATCACTACCATCTCAATAAAAATTCCATTACAATAAAAAAGAGGTGATTATGATGGAATATCGACGTGAAATCGCTTTAGTGTACAGTGTTGAGGAAGCTATGACAAAGCTGAACATGATTAGAGGGCACGGTTTTTCCGAGCATGAAATTCATGTGTTTTCAAAAGATATCTTCCCTTTACAATCACTGAAAATGTATACCGACATTCAAGTCCATCTAGCCGGCAACTGGCTCGACCAGCTTATCAGCTTTGTCACACGAAAAAATGTGTATGAAGTGAGTTTGCGAATTTTGCACTTAACTCCTGAAGAAACCGCCCATTATGGGCATGGCATAGAACTTGGGGCAATCTTCCTGTTTGCCGAGCACGAACACCCGTATGAAAAAGAACCGAAAAAGCAGCAAGCAGCATTCAATCTGTCTAGAGCGGTGGATTAAGATTAATTTTATAAAAAACTGCCGTCGATAATAATGAATTTAAAAATTAACGCACTAACGACTAAACTGATGATTATAAAATTCAAAATGAGAAGAAATCGCTTAGGAAACGGTATGTTCAATAACGATGCAATGGTCCAGTGAACAACACTGTAAATTAATAGCGCAATAATCGTTCCAAAAGCAATAAAGGCAATGGTCAGCAACCTGCCCGAATTTGAAATATCTCCCGGCGGTGAATCTGCTGCAGTGAACAGCATTGAACCGATAAATAACACAGATAAGAAATAACAGCTGTAGCCGATCAGGCTGACCATCGCCGTATAAATAAAGCAGTTTACAATCTTAAAAAGTTTCATCGTATAAGCTACTAACTCTAATATTTTTCCCCAATGAATTAATCACTCACTTCCACATTTTATTTAATTTATCACTATAAAATAAAATGGCTTTTTTGTATTTCTGAATTTGAGGGTCAGACGAAGTAGCTGCTAAATTTTTCAATAGAAGCTCCATTGAACGCTCATGTTCTTTCAAGTTAAACAATGTCATCGCATAAAATACTTGAATGGCTAAATTGTGCGGAAACTTCTCCACCCCTTTTTCTAACGTATGTTTTGAATTTTCGTATTCCCCTAGTGTTCTATATGTACTGCCAAGACCTAAATAAGCATTCGCTAAATCTTCATCATTCAAATCACCTTGTATTGCTTTTTCATAGTATGGTACTGCATTCGATTCTTTGCCAAGTACATCGAAGCTCCATGCACACTGGTAATTTATAAGGGCTTCGTTCGGATGTTGTTCAACTAATTTCAATAGTAATTGATTGGATTGTTGTAATTCCCCATCGCTTCTTAAATCAATTGCCCTCTGTAGCTGGTTGATTTCCTTCATACTTTGTCCTCCTATATCGTCTTTCCATTTATATAGCATAAAGGCTTTTTGAAAATTTCACTATAATAAAATTGGAGGATTTACCATATTACAGGTAAATATTTTTTAGTAACTTTCTAGTATTATTCCTGTATTTTTTCATTTAGGGCTCTATATCAGCAAAAAAACACCTCAAAAATGATTGTATTGTATACAAATCATTTAAGAGATGTTTCTGAGGGTACTTTATTTAAAAATTATAGTGGAATATTCCCGTGCTTTTTGTATGGACGGTCTTCCTGCTTTGTTGAAAGCATATCCAATGCCTGGATCAGCTTAATACGTGTTTCACGTGGATCGATAACATCGTCAACCATACCGCGTGATGCCGCTACATAAGGATTTGCGAATTTTTCTTTGTATTCTTCAATTTTCGCTGCACGTGTTGCTTCCGGATCAGCCGATTTCGCAATTTCACCTGCATGAATAATGTTTGCCGCACCAGCAGCACCCATTACCGCGATTTCCGCATTCGGCCAAGCGAATACTAAGTCCGCTCCAATCGCTTTCGAGTTCAATGCTACGTACGCACCGCCGTATGCTTTACGTAAAATAACTGTAATTTTTGGTACAGTTGCTTCTGAGTAAGCATAAAGAATTTTCGCACCGTGACGGATAATCCCACCGTGCTCTTGTTTAACACCTGGGAAGAAACCAGATACGTCTTCAAATGTAATAACAGGCACGTTGAATGCGTCACATGTACGTACGAAACGAGCTAATTTATCAGATGAATCGATATCTAATCCGCCTGCAAGGAATTTCGGCTGGTTACATACTAAACCAACTGATTCACCCGCGATACGTGCAAAACCAACAACAATGTTTTTCGCGAATTCTTTTTGCACTTCCATGAATGAACCTTCGTCAACTACTTGTTCTACTACTTTACGAACATCATAAGATTTTGTTTGGTCAATCGGCACAACATCAACAAGTTCTGAACGGAAGTTATCGCCTTCTGGAGCAGCTTGTTTCGGTGCTTTTTCTCTGTTGTTCTGTGGTAAGTAAGAAAGTAATTGCTGAATTTGTGCAATGGCAGCTTCTTCGTTTTCAGCACGGAAGTGGGCATTTCCTGAAGTTGCGTTATGCACTTTAGAACCGCCAAGACCTTCAGCTGAAATTTTTTCGCCTGTTACTGTTTCAATTACTTTAGGGCCAGTAATGAACATTTGAGATGTTTTATCAACCATTAAAATAAAGTCTGTAATCGCTGGTGAATAAACAGCACCACCCGCACAAGGTCCCATAATTACTGAGATTTGCGGAATTACACCAGAATAGATTGAGTTACGGTAGAAAATGTGACCGTAGCCGTCAAGTGATAATACACCTTCTTGAATACGCGCACCGCCTGAATCGTTAATGCCGATAAAAGGCGTACCGTTTTTCGCTGCTAAATCCATTACCGCTGCGATTTTTTTCGCGTGCATTTCACCAAGCGCACCGCCGAATACTGTGAAGTCCTGTGCAAATAAATACACATTACGGCCATTGATTTTACCGAAACCAGTAACTACGCCGTCACCAGGGCCTTCCAGTTCATCCATACCGAAATCAACAGTACGGTGTGTGATGAAAGGATTGATTTCAACGAATGACCCGTCATCCAATAACATATCAATACGTTCACGGGCAGTCATTTTCCCTTTTTCATGCTGCTTTTCGATACGCGCATCCCCGCCACCAAGCTGGATCGCTTCTTTACGGTCATAAAGCTCATTAATTTTATCAAACATATCTGGAGTTACTGTCATTGTTGTCATCGTTACTTATCCCCTTTTCCGCTTTTATCGCATAATTCATAAAGTACACCATATGAGTCTTTCGGGTGTAAGAATGCTACTTCCGCACCGCCAGCACCTGGTCCTGGCTCTTCCGATAATAGTCGTACACCTTTTTCACGAAGTTCAGCCATGCGCTCACGAATACCTGTTACGCCAAATGCAACATGGTGAATGCCTTCTCCGCGTTTTTCCAAAAAGCCATGGATTGCGCTTTTTTCACTCATTGGCTCAAGCAGCTCAATTTTTACGTTGCCTGCATCGATAAAAGCAACTTTTACTTGCTGTGATTCTACTTCTTCCATCTTTAATAATTTCAGGCCTAGCGTTTCTGTGTAGTATGTAATACGTTCTTCAATATTACGTACGGCAATGCCGATATGATCCACTTTTTCCACGGTACTGACTCCCTTTTGAATAAAATTATTAATTCCGCCTCATCTGAATCGTATCCAGACATTTGTTCGAGGCTTTTTTAATGGGTGTTTGCTACTCCCGATAAAGAATTTTTTAAAATTCCGAAAATGTAAAATCTATTGTACTTGAGAATTCCTTCAAATTTGATAAACTAGTACTAGTTCATATTGAAGGAGCGAAAAGAATGAGCAACAAAAAGTTTCAAAAAATAGTCGTTTATTCAATGGTTGTTATCATGTTAATCTCAACTGTTGCAATGGGTGTCGCAGCAATTATGTAATGGATGTTTATGCATCCATTTTTTTTAATTCATCCGGTTTCTGAAGTTGATTTCCATTCCGGGTCGGACGCTTTCCGCGGGCCCGAGGCCAACACGATGTTGGTCACAAAAGCGTTGCCACAGGACGTTGCGTTCTTAGCTTTTCTTCCTATTGCTCTCCCTCGGGCTGTTCCCGCTGGAGTCGCCTCCCCTTCATTCCAATCAATTTGCATTTAAATCAAAAGTTGCCATCCCATCATGTTCCGTTTTATTTCATCCCCTTGAACGATTGCTTGATGACCAGGTATTCATCCATTTCTTCGATGAACTGGTACAACGCAGCCATTGCGAGGAATGTTTCGTGATCATTTGGCAATGGCATTTTGGCGAACTCTTCTTTTACTTTGTCGAGTTTTTCCAAAAAGCGGCTTGCTGTATTTCCTGAATGGACATGTTCGCTCAAGTCTTCCATGAAGGCTGCAATTAATGTAGCCTGCTCTGTCATTACCGGCAGTGTCGTAATTTTCGGCAACACGCGCTCTATAATTTCCAGCTGTCTTTCACGCATATCAAAATACAGATAAAATGTATTTTCTTTACGAGTCACGTGGTTTTCAACATCTTGGAATGCCAGCGCTTTTCCTGCCTCGACCACTTTTGCCATCTCAATCAGTTCGTGACCGTCCCATAATGTATCGCCATCTCTTAGATACCCTGCAATTTCTGCAAGAATTTTCTTCAATAACGACTCCAATTTTTCGCGGTGGTAATACAGGCCCTGCTGGATATCCGGCATGTACATATTTACGACTAAACCAACCCCATAACCGATTGCCATTAAGTAAAATTCATTAATTAGCAGATCGACCGTAAAATTGCCGGTCAAATAAATGTGCATCATAATTACCGAACTTGAGATAAACCCTTCCACAACCTTTAGTGAAACGATTGTCGGAATGAAAAGAATCATAACAACCCCTAAAACAATCGGCGAATAACCGAATATTTCGAAAAATATAAATGCATAAGTAATCCCGATAAATGTTGAAACAATCCGGGTGTACACTGCATGGAGAGATTTACGTTTTGTTGGTTGAATGCTTAAAATCGTCAGAATACCAGCTGCCGTGAAAAACTGCAAATCAAAATATTGGGCAATTGCTATCGCAACAGCAGCACCAATGGCTGTTTTTAAAGTACGATAGCCGATTGAAAATTTCTTCATATCGGTTGAACTCCCCCGTTATAGCTGTGCAGCGGGTACGTTCAATACGCACCCGTTACACAATAACTCTAGTAGTATTAGATTTCTTCGCAGTTTTCCTCGAAGTGCCCTTGAAGGTTTGTTACAACACTCATTGGGTCATGTCCTTCGATTTCAAAGCGGCCAACTTCTCCTACAACTTGTCCATCTTTCAATAAAATGAATGATGGTGATGATGGGATGTGATCTTCACCGAAATAATAACGTGCAGCTGCTGTTGCCTCTTTATCTTGACCAGCAAATACTGTTACTAAATGGTCAGGACGTTTATCGTAATGTACAGCATGTGTTGCTGCTGGACGTGCAATACCGCCAGCACAACCACATACAGAATTCACCATAACAAGAGTTGTTCCTTTACGAGCAAACGCTGCTTCCACATCTTCCGGAGTGCGCAGTTGTTCATAACCTGCTGCTTCCATCTCTGCACGTGCAGTCGTTGTAATTTGTTGCATAAATAAATCATAATCCATGTTCATAAGCTTTTTAGCCCCTTTCTATGTTCCTTTTTATCATAGCAAGGTTACGAAAGATGTGCAAAGACTGTTGATTATCATTCATTTATTTTCATCTTTTTCGCCAAATAGTGCATTAACACCTTGTGTAACCGTCAGTTGGCCATGCAATATTTCTTCCTCAAGTGTCCGGACCTGCTTTTTGCGTTCCGGATTTTTATAGAACGAATCTATTAAATGATCGGTAATCATTGTATGGAACCAGTCGCGCGTTTGTTCATGGCGACGTGTCGTCCAATAATTCGATTGCTTAATCGTCTGCTCAAATTCCATCAGCATATCCCATACTTTGTCGAGCCCCGTTTTTTCAAGGGACGATACGGTCAGTGACGTACTGAGCCATCCAGGAGTCGATGGCTGAAGGAAATGAAGGATCTGCTTGTATTCCTGCATTGTCCGGCGTGCAGGGCGCATATTGTCACCGTCCGCTTTATGAACGATAATGCCGTCTGCAAGCTCCATAATGCCCTTCTTCATCCCTTGAAGCTCATCTCCCGCACCTGTTAAGACTAGCAGCAGGAAGAAGTCGACCATGCCGCGCACATACGTTTCACTCTGACCGACACCGACTGTTTCAATCAAAATGACGTCATAGCCTGCCGCTTCACATAACAGCATCGTTTCGCGGGACTTTTTATGGACACCGCCTAATGTACCGGCACTCGGTGATGGACGGACAAAGGCATTTTCCTGGCGTACCAGTTCTTCCATTCGTGTTTTGTCCCCTAAAATACTGCCGCCTGAAAGCGAAGAGCTCGGGTCGATTGCAAGAACCGCAACGCGCTTGCCCATTTTGCACAGCATCGTACCGAATGCTTCGATAAACGAACTTTTCCCCGCACCCGGTACACCGGTGATGCCAATACGGATTGAATTGCCCGTATAAGGCAACAGCTCCTGCAGCAGCTTCTGTGCTTCTTCCTTATGGGCATTGTTCGAGCTTTCAATGAGCGTAATCGCTTTTGCGAGCGAAGTACGGTTACCCGCACGTACTTCGCCAGCCAGCGTCTGTAGATCAAGTGCTTCCTGCTTTTTTTTCCGGAACCTTTTCGGGTTTGAATAGCTCATACCATCATGACCACCCTTCACACCATCCATGACAAATAAAGCGCTTTTCTCGTCTTGTGGCATCACTACTCTGCCACTTCCTCATAACCTAACTTTTTATAAATTTCTTCTATAATGCGGATCGCCGATACTGGAATCACAGTACCTGGCCCGAAGATCGCCGCAGCACCTGCTTCATACAGGAACTCATAGTCTTGAGCCGGGATTACCCCGCCGCAAATGACGATAATGTCCTCGCGACCTAATTTCTTCAATTCAGCTACAAGTTCAGGCACTAATGTTTTATGACCTGCTGCTAAAGAAGATACTCCGATACAGTGTACATCGTTTTCATTTGCCATTTGTGCAGTTTCTTCCGGTGTCATGAACAACGGAGAAATATCGACATCGAAACCTAAGTCCGCATAACCAGTTGCAACAACCTTCGCACCACGGTCATGTCCGTCTTGTCCCATCTTCGCCACTAAAATACGTGGACGGCGACCTTCTGCTTCCAGGAAGTCTTCTGTCATTTGCTTCACTTCAGAAATCATTTCATCATCCGAGAAGTTTGCAGAGTAGACACCAGAAATTGAACGGATAACCGCTTTATGACGGCCAGATACTGCTTCAATCGCATCCGAAATTTCACCTAATGATGCACGTGCTCTTGCTGCATCCACTGCAACAGCTAATAAGTTTTCAGAGCCGTCTTCAGCCGCTTTTGTTAAACGTGCTAAATGTTTTTGTACTTCCACTTCATCACGTGTAGCCTTCATTTTTTCAAGACGAGCAATTTGTGATTCGCGTACGATCGCATTGTCGATATCCAAAATGTCGATTGGATCTTCTTCCGCAAGGCGGTATTTGTTTACGCCGACAATCGTCTCTGTTTTTGAATCGATTTTCGCCTGACGTTTAGCCGCTGCTTCCTCAACTTTCATTTTTGGAAGTCCTGTCTCAATCGCTTTCGCCATTCCGCCAAGAGCTTCGATTTCTTCGATTAATGCCCATGCTTTTTCTGTCAGCTCTTCTGTCAGCTTTTCAACATAGTACGAGCCGCCCCATGGATCGATTACTTTAGTCATTCCTGTTTCTTCCTGCAGGAATAGCTGTGTATTACGTGCAATTCGAGCCGAGAAGTCCGTCGGTAAAGCAATTGCTTCGTCCAGTGCGTTCGTATGAAGCGACTGAGTATGGCCCATTGCAGCCGCGTTCGCTTCGATCAATGTACGTGTTACGTTATTGAATGGATCTTGTTCCGTTAAACTCCAGCCTGATGTTTGCGAGTGTGTACGCAATGCAAGAGCCTTCGAGTTTTTCGGATTGAATGTAGACATCATTTGTGCCCAAATGCGACGTGCTGCACGCATTTTTGCAACTTCCATGTAATAGTTCATACCGATCGCCCAGAAGAACGATAAACGCGGTGCAAATGCATCAATGTCAATGCCCGCTTTTAAACCAGTACGTACATATTCAAGACCGTCAGCCAATGTATACGCAAGCTCGATATCATTTGTCGCACCCGCTTCTTGAATATGGTAACCCGAAATAGAAATCGAATTGAATTTCGGCATGAATTTCGCGGTATATTCAAAAATGTCTGCAATAATTTTCATCGACATTGCCGGTGGATAAATATATGTGTTACGTACCATATATTCTTTTAAAATGTCGTTTTGGATCGTACCGGCCAATTTATCAGGCGATACTCCTTGTTCTTCAGCTGCAACGATGTAGAACGCAAGAATCGGTAATACTGCACCGTTCATCGTCATCGATACCGACATTTGATCAAGTGGAATGCCGTCGAATAAAATTTTTGCATCTTCTACTGAATCGATCGCAACGCCGGCTTTTCCGACATCCCCTGTTACACGAGGGTGATCCGAGTCATAACCGCGGTGTGTTGCCAGGTCAAATGCGACTGAAAGCCCTTTTTGACCCATTGCCAAGTTACGACGGTAAAAGGCATTTGATTCTTCCGCAGTCGAGAAACCTGCATATTGACGCACTGTCCATGGACGCGCTACATACATTGTCGGATATGGACCACGTGTATTTGGTGCAATACCAGCCACATCATTCAAATGTTTTGCGTCTTGAATATCTTCTTTATTGTAAACCGAATTCACTTCAATGCCTTCATTTGTCACGTACGAGCCTGTAGAAGTAAGTTGCTCTTGTTTTAATACATCTTCAATGACAACCGTTGCGAAATTTGCTTTACTCATTGTTGTACCCCCTTCACGCTCATCACGACATCCGACAGCTTGCGGGCGATGTTCTGACCTGCATAAATAAAGCCGTTTAAGCCATTTGCAGTCCACGCCGCTTCATCTTCTTTATACTTACCTGCTGCATCCAATACAACCGTTTGTTTATTGTTTTCTAGTAATGCCGGAACAATGGCTTTTGTATCTTCATCCGTTGCTGCTACGACTACATAGTCATAGTCGGCACTTGCAAGCCAAGTTGTTGCATCTTCAATTGTTTGGAAGCCTGCTGTTTGATATGCTACAACACCCGCTGTCGCAAAGTATCCTTGTACAAAATCTGCACGCGGCTTGTAGTTTTTCAGTTCGCCGAATGTTAAGATCGCTGCCTTGATTCCAGTTTGTGCATAAGTGGCACGTAAGTTTTCAAATGGAATGGCAAGACGTTTTACACCTGCAAATTGAGCATTTTCAGTTGTTGCTACTGTATCTTGCGGGTTTGCATAAATGTTCGTACCGATTAGTGAATGCTTGCGTGTCTCCACTTGCTTCATGCGCGCCTGATACACTTCCTCAATTTGAGCATTGATACCGTATGCTTCCAATCCGCCGGCAATTTCGATTTCCAAAAACAGTGCCCATGCTTCTTTTACATAGTCAGCTGTTAGTGATTCGATAAAGTACGAACCTCCTGATGGATCGATGACATTAGTTACATGTGACTCTTCTTTCGTAACAAGGGAAACATTGCGCGCAATACGGATCGATTGCCCTGATACACCTGTCAATGCATCATGCGGATGTACCGTAATAACATCTGCACCGCCGATTGCCGCTGAGAACGCTTCATTGCCTGCACGTAATAAGTTTACATAAACATCATATTTCGAGAAGCTGCGTACCGAAGTTTCCACTACGACCGGGACAGCGCTTGCTTCATTGCCGAATGCTGAAGCAAACGCTTTCCATAATACTTTGAATGCACGAAGTTTTGCTACTTCTGCGAAGAATTGTGTATCGACAGCGAACTGTACGAAAAACTTCTGTTCAAATGCTTTAAAATCTTCAGCCGTATTCGCAAGTTTAGCTGCTTGCGCAAGCGCAATAGCAAGCTCTTGAACCGCATTAGCGCCATCATTATGGAATGGAATCGTATTTGCACAAAACGTGCGGACGTTTGGATAGTCAGCTAATTCTAATGTTTCAGGTGAAACAATATAGCCTACAACGTCTTTACGTTTAGCTTCGTCAATATATTTGAATACATCCAGCACTGCATCTTCAGCAGAAGCGACGATAAATTTAAATGAATTTTCCGATAAATAAGAAGCGAGTTTTTCGCTGTCTTGTTCAGACCAGTCAAATGCAACCGGGCTGTTGATTGTAATCATTTCATTGCCTCGCGATAAGCTATCCTCGATATTGGCAAAAAAGCTGGCTGCATCATTGCCGGCGATTTGCTGTGCAATAGTGAAGCTCGTTTGTTTTGTTAAAGAACGGATTGTTGATACTTGTTTCTCCAGTTGGTCTCCCAATTTTTCGATTAAGCTTTCTTCTGTATAAAGTGGGTCAAGCGTGATATTTTCAATTGTCTTTGTAAATAAGGATTCAAACGGTTTTCCTTTTAATGCTTTTACCGCTTCTTCCTTCCACTGCTCATAGCTAGCTGTTTGAAATTCGATCTCTTTCATATTCATTGACATGTGGTCGCTAAGTAGCTTCCCCCCTTGTTATATTTCTGTACTATAGTTTACACGAGAATGTTCTGACAATAAAGAGAAAAAAAACGTGAAAGCCTTATTTTACAGGCTTTCACGGCATTTTTAGTAGACTGACATCTTCTGTTTATCGACATTTTCGAGAATTTCTTTCACACGAGATAAGAATTTACCACAAATCATGCCATCTAAAATTCTATGATCTAAAGATAAACATAAATTTACCATAGAGCGTGGAGCAATCATATTACCCTGTACTATTACAGGTCTTTTTACAATACTTTCCACCTGCAAAATTGCTGCCTGTGGATGATTGATAATGCCCATCGACTGAACAGAACCAAATGATCCGGTATTGTTGACTGTAAATGTACCACCTTGCATATGTTCCAATTTCAGTTTTCCGTTGCGTACAAGATGTGCATATTCATGAATTTCCTTCGCGATGCCTTTAATCGATTTTTCATCGACATTTTTGATAACCGGCACGAATAGTGCATCATCAGTAGCTACAGCAATCGATAAATTAATATCTTTCTTTTGAATAATTTTATCTTCCGCCCATACAGAGTTGATGATCGGGAATTCTTTTAGCGCCTGGGAGACCGCTTTTAGGAAAAATGCAAAATACGTTAGGTTGAAGCCTTCTTTTTTCTTGAAATCTTCTTTTATGCTGTCACGGTATTCAACAAGCTCTGTCACATCGACTTCCATCATCATCCATGCATGCGGAATTTCATGTGCGCTACGCAGCATATTTTTCGCAATTGCTTTACGGACTTGCGTAACCGGAATTTCAATATCTCCAGCAGCAACAGGGATTTCCTGTTTCGGCTGAGGCGACGATACCGGTTCTTGTGTAGAGCCTTGTGCTGACTCTTGCGAAGACGATTCTTGTTTTGGCTCCGCGAATGCTGTTGGTTGTTCGTCATTCGAAATATCCTGACTTGTCGGCTTACCCGCAGCAACATAGGCTTCAACATCTTTTCTTGTGATCCGATTGCCGACACCTGTGCCGGTAATTTGGGCCAAGTCGACATCGTGTTCATTGGCCAATGCTAAAACTGCAGGTGAAAAACGACCAGGCTTGCGTTCTGTGCGCACCGGTTTGTCTTCTTTTTTTGCTGCTGGTTTTTCTTCTTCTTTTTTCTGTGGGCCGGCATTTAGAATTGCCGAGCTGACATTCGAGCTTTTTTCTACTGGTGCTGGCGGCATTTCTGAGCCTTCCACTTCAATCGCGCATACAACTGCGCCTACCGGCAATGTTTCGCCTTCGTTTGCGATTAATTCTGTAATTACCCCTGCAAACGAAGAAGGGATTTCGGCATTAACTTTATCTGTTGTTACTTCTGCTAATGGATCATATTTATTTACTTTGTCTCCCACTTGGACAAGCCAGCGTTCAATCTTACCTTCTGTCACACTTTCTCCAAGTTGCGGCATGACGATATTTTGAATTGTCATTAAACAATCCCCCTTTAACTAATAGGCCTTATTTCAAAAAAGTTGCAAGCCAAATATAGATACTTGAATTAAATAAGGGCATCTCAAAATATATGAGTTGATTTCCATTTCAGGGAGGACGCTTTCCGCGGGCCCGGCTCGAGCCTGTAGTCTCTCCCACAGGCTGTTCCCGCAGGAAGCTTGCTTGTGACTGTCGCTTACGCTTTCGTCACAGAGAAAATCTTGTAGCGAAAGGCGCTAGCCGTCAGCTTGTGTTTTAGCAGTGCGAAAGGTGAAACCGTCAGCACGAACACTCGCCTCCCTTCCATTCCAATCAACTCTTTTCTCTACAAAATTGTAGCTTAAATATTCTGTCCCTTATTCTATTAACTAGAATTCAGCGAGTTCGCGAATTGCTTTTTCTACTTTGTCGGGATTAATCATGAAGAACTTTTCCATTGTTGGTGCGTATGGCATTGCAGGTACATCCGGTCCCGCGAGACGCTTGATCGGTGCATCCAGTTCAAATAGGCAATGCTCTCCAATGATGGCCGCCACTTCACTTATAATACTGCCTTCTTTATTGTCCTCTGTGATAAGAAGGATTTTCCCTGTTTTTCTTGCTGCTTCAATAATAGCTTCTTGATCTAACGGGTAAACAGTACGCAAATCTAAAATGTGCGTTTCGATGCCGTCTTTTGCCAGGCGTTCTGCTGCCTGCAATGCAAAATGTACTGCAAGACCGTACGTAATGACGGTTACATCATCACCTTCGCGCTTCACATCGGCTTTTCCGATCGGCAATGTATAATCATCTGACGGCACTTCACCTTTAATAAGACGGTATGCACGTTTATGTTCGAAAAACAGTACCGGATCCGGATCGCGAATGGCTGCTTTTAACAGGCCTTTTGCATCATATGGTGTTGACGGAATGACAATCTTCAATCCAGGAGTCCCTGCAAACATCGCTTCAACCGATTGTGAGTGATAAAGGGCACCATGAATTCCCCCACCAAACGGAGCACGCACAACTAAAGGACAGCTCCAGTCATTGTTTGAGCGGTAACGAATTTTTGCCGCTTCCGAAACAATCTGATTTACAGCAGGCATAATAAAGTCCGCAAACTGCATTTCAGCAATCGGACGCATGCCGTACATCGCTGCACCGATGGCGACACCGGCAATCGCACTTTCCGCTAACGGTGTATCCAATACACGTGCTTCGCCGAATTTGTCATACAGACCTGTTGTCGCTTTGAACACGCCGCCTTTTAACCCAACATCTTCACCTAATACGAAGACGCGGTCATCTCGCTCCATTTCTTCTTTCATCGCTAAGTTAATCGCATCAATATAAGAAATTACCGGCATTACGCATCTTCTCCTTCCGCATACACAAAACGCAATGCATGTTCTGGCGAGGCATAGGCTGCATTTTCTGCATAATCTGTCGCTTCATTGACAGTATCCATAATTTTTTTGTTCATTTCTTCCAATAGCGCATCATCCGCTATACCGTTGTCTTTTAAGTATGTTTCAAATAAAATAATCGGGTCTTTTGCTTTTCCTTCTGCAATATCCTCAGCTGTACGATATTGACGATCATCATCATCCGAAGAATGGGCTGTCAATCGGAACGAAACCGTTTCGATCAGTGAAGGCCCTTCACCGCGACGTGCACGATCAGCCGCTTCTTTCACCACTTTGTATACTTCCAGCGGATTTTTGCCGTCTACCGTTACACCAGGCATCCCGTAGCCGATTGCACGGTCTGATACTTGTGCACAGCCCAGTTGACGCTCAACCGGTACAGAAATTGCATATTGGTTGTTTTCTACCATGATAATAACCGGCAATTTATGCACGCCCGCAAAGTTTGCTCCTTCATGGAAGTCCCCTTGGTTTGACGAACCTTCACCGAGCGTTACAAATGTGATAAAGTCCTTTTGCTGCATTTTTCCTGCAAGTGCAACACCGACCGCGTGCGGTACTTGTGTCGTTACAGGAGAAGAACCCGTAAGTATACGATTTTTCTTTTGCCCGAAATGCCCCGGCATTTGACGCCCGCCAGAGTTCGGATCTTCCGCTTTCGCAAACGCCGAAAGCATTAAATCTTTAGCAGTCATCCCAAAATGAAGGACAACCCCCATATCACGATAGTACGGCGCAATATAATCCTTTGTATGATCAAGGGCAAAGGCAGCACCTACTTGAGCCGCCTCCTGTCCTTGGCATGAAATAACAAATGGTATTTTGCCAGCACGGTTTAACAGCCACATCCGCTCATCAATACGGCGTGCCATTAACATTGTTTCGTACATTTTCAGTACATCTTCATCCGTTAATCCCAATTGTTCATGTGTAATATTAGTGTCCGTCATAAAATACCCCCTTGTCGCTGTTAAAAATGAATTGCTTTGCCTTCAATCGCCAGTGCGGCTTCCCCAATAATTTCGCTTAGCGAAGGATGCAAATGCACCATCTGTCCAACTTCCCATGGTGAGGCATTTAAAAACAAGCCAAGTGCAGCTTCAGAAATTAAATCCGTTGCATGTGGTCCGATTAAATGGACCCCGACAACATCATTCGAACTTTCATCGGCAACTACTTTCACAAAGCCTGCTGTTTCACCATACACAATCGCTTTACCGATCGCTTTAAACGGGAATGTTGTTGTCACAACTTTATAGCCGTTGTTTTTCGCTTGCTCTTCCGTAAGGCCGACACTTGCGACTTCCGGATTACTGTAGACGCCTCGTGCAATATTTGCATAATGCAGTGGAATCGAATTCTGTCCCGCAATATGCTCGACAGCACGTATTCCTTCATGTGAAGCAACATGTGCCAACTGCATTCCACCGATAACATCTCCTATAGCATATATATGACGTTCTTTCGTCTGGAAATGTTCGTTTACTGAAATATATCCATTGTCCAGTTCGATTTCCGTATTCTCCAAGCCGATGTTTGACGTGTTCGCTATCCTTCCAACTGATAGTAAAAGTGCTTCCGCTGAAATGGTTTCATCATTCACTTGTAGTGATACATTTTCCTTTGTATCAATTGCGGAAGGATCAAGTTTTACATTGAAATGAACATTCACCCCGCGCTTTTTTAAAGATTTCAGCATCTCCGCGGAAATGGCTGCATCTTCAGTCGGCAACAAACGATCACCTAGCTCGATAATCGTGACTTCAACATCGAAATCAGTGAGCATTGACGCCCATTCGACACCAATTACGCCACCACCGATAATAATAGCTGACTTCGGGAGCTTTTCGATTGTCAGGAATTCATCTGATGTGAATACTTTTTTCCCATCAACTTTCAATCCGTCCAATGTTCGAGGGCGAGAACCCGTCGCAATGATGACGTTTTGCGGCACAAGCATTTCATTCTCTGTGCCATCATTCATTTCCACTGAAATCGTACCTGGCATCGGCGAGAAAATAGATGGTCCTAAAATGCGGCCGAAACCATCATATACGTCGATCTTTCCTTTTTTCATCAAGTGCTGGACACCTTTGTAAAGCTTATCTACAACGGTAGCCTTTCTTTGTTGGACACGTTCAAAATCGATTTTGACGTCATTTACTTCCACCCCAAAATCAAGTGCCTTTTTCGATTGCACATATACTTCCGCACTTCGGAGCAATGCTTTAGTTGGAATACAGCCCGCATGCAGGCATGTACCCCCCATTTTATTTTTTTCGACGATTGCCGTTTTCAATCCGAGCTGTGACGCACGAATCGCGGCTACATAACCGCCTGTGCCTCCGCCTAAAATAACGACATCATAATCTTTCGCCATAACCGACACCCCTTTTTCCAGTTACAAAATCAATTTCTTCTTTCGTAATCGCGTATTAGCGACCGTTTAAAATATTTTTTTCGTTTTGAAGGAACTGACTGCGGGATTTTGCTACACGAGCAATACGCTCTTCTGCCAAACGGTTTGCTGCTAAATATGTTGGAATATCTTCTTCTTTTGAAATTGCAAAAATCTTTTCCAAGCTTGTGTAGATCGTTTCTACACGCTTCATTGCACGCTCGCGATTATAGCCGTATAACTCGTCTGCTACGTTAATAACCCCACCTGCATTAATCACATAATCCGGTGCATAAACAATCCCTAAATCATGCAGTACTTTACCATGTCTTGATTCTGCCAGCTGATTGTTTGCAGATCCAGCAATAACCTTCGCTTTGAATGTCGGAATCGTCTGATCATTGACAATTGCGCCAAGAGCACATGGTGAGAAAATATCCACATCTTGTGCGTAAATTTCATCAGGTGCTACAGCTACTGCTCCAAAGTCTGCAACGACACGATCGATTGCTTGCTGATTAATGTCAGTTACGATTAGTTTCGCTCCTTCTTTATGCAAGTATTCACATAATGTGTACGCAACATTCCCAAGACCTTGAACTGCTACTTTACGGCCTGCCAGCGAGTCATCTCCAAATGCTTCTTTCGCTGCTGCCTTCATCCCTAAAAATACACCATACGCTGTAATTGGCGAAGGATTGCCAGAGCTGCCGAATGCCGGAGAAATACCTGTTACATAATTTGTTTCTTCATGAATTAAATCCATATCTGCAACCGTTGTACCGACATCTTCTGCCGTAATATATCGACCATTCAAACCTTGAATGAAACGTCCTAATGCACGGAACATTTCTTCATTTTTATCCTTGAACGGATCTCCAATAATAACTGTTTTACCGCCACCTAAATTTAAGCCTGCTGCCGCATTTTTATAAGTCATACCGCGTGCTAGACGAAGTGCATCTTCAATAGCTGCTTCCTCTGAGGCATATGTCCACATGCGCGAACCCCCAAGAGCTGGTCCCAATGTTGTATCATGAATAGCAATAACCGCTTTTAACCCCGATGCCTCATCTTGGCAAAAGACTACTTGTTCAAAATCATATTTCTGCATGTACTTGAAAATTTCCATAACACTATACCCCTCCACTCAAGAAAGCGCTTACTTTCTCGTATATTATTATTTTCTGTTAATTAAAGATAATAAATACTTAAATTTGTATAATTTTATTATCGTTATTTTTACAATACTTATAAATCTAAAAGGATGCAACTAGAAATCCTTAATTTGATTTAAATTAGAATATTCGGACAATTTTTACGCAAAATCAAATTTGAAAACCACGCAAAATTACTTTCGAAAAAACTATTTCAATATAGTAATTTAAGTTTTATTGTACTCATCCCATATTTCCATTCTATGAATCTATACCCGATTATTGACTTTCTCTGCCTGCATTGTAAAATTAAGTGATACTAAAAATAATCTGAGACATTGTTTCATTTACTGTTTTTTGTCTGAAGGAGGTCTGTAAATGGCACGTATGGCTGCATTTATCGTACTAGTCATTCCCGCAATTTTAATGGCTGCCGGGATAAAATTTATGCGAGACACATTATTCGGTATTTTAATTTCACCATTTCCTTGGATTTGGTTACAATTCGTCGTCGGTGCCATATTCTTTGCCGTTTCATTTTTATTTTTTGCAGGGTTTTTACTGTACCGGGATCGCAAGCGTGGTAAAGTATCGGAGCGCTGGCAGAAATAAAGACAAAACAAAAAATCAAATTTCTCTTTATAGGGAAATTTGATTTTTTTCGTATATTCAGTTAATTCTTCAATGAAGAAGAGTAATGTTATTGTGGCATTCCACAAAATTATTAGGGTAAAAGTAAATAGGGAATTACTTCCACATTTCATTTAAATAAAATCAAACTTGTCGATTTTTCTGGGCTTCCTGAACTAAATGCGGAAAATCCGTAATCCACCCTTTTACAATCGAATGGGGATTTTTTAAGAAAGATTCATTTCCCTGGATTGCGTAAAAACGCATGCCGATATTAGCCGTTTTACAGGCCTCTAAATATTGATCTTTATAGTACCGTTTATGTGCATGTATCGCATCGAAAAAATTTTGCTCCGCTAATGTGGCCCAATAGAATTTTCTCGTAATAATATACGCCGTCTCGATGTCCGGGCGAATCTCTTTCACAATCTTTAGCAGAGAATCATGGAATGAAGAGAAATGGCTGTTTTCAGGTAAGCTGATCGTTTGCAGTAATTCCTTCAGAACATGCTCATTCGTTAATAGCGACTCTTTCAGCTCTACATTCAACGCAATATTTTCGGCATTCGCCCATTCCAGTACGTCGGCAAAGGCAATCATCCGGTCACGACGAAACAGCCGTTTAAACCGCGGACCTAATTTATAGTGAATGAGCTCGTCATAAGAACACTGATTGACCATTTTATTAATACCGGCCAGTCTCTTTAAGTCATTGTCATGGAATACCACTAAAATACCATCATTTGAAACTTGGAGATCCAGTTCAATGCCATCTGCCCCAAGTTCTTTCGCTTTTTTAAAGGCAGCAAACGTATTTTCTAAGTGAAAGCTTGATGCCCCTCGGTGGGCAAAAATGGGTATGTTATTCATTATACATTCAACTCTCCATTTTCTATTAAAAATCGTCCATTTGTTATAGACGTCAAAACAGTGGACTTTTTGCCAATCTGTATATATGTACCAGGATATGCTTCTTTCGTCACATGAATCTCTGCTTTACTAACTTTGCGTAAATCGTTCATTAATTGTTTAATTTCCCGATCTAAATTCTGCGCTGTTTCTTTATTGGAAGCGAGCTTTTGTTTTGTGAGCTCCAATGCCGCCAATTGTCGTGGTGTTAACGTATGTATAACAGGAAGGATGCGTTCTATTTGTGCCTCAAGCTGCACCATATCTTCATGCATTGATTTTAGCAGCGATGCCTTGTATTGAATTACCTCAAGACTTTGTGCTCTGTTTATGCTATTAATGATTAATTCAGTCGGTCTTTCCAGTCGGTTTCCTGTAAACGCCGAAACGATTGTACTTTTTGCGATTGCAGTCCCACCGATGATTTTCCCTTTCCGCTCATCAACCAAAATGGAATGTGCAGTCAAATTTGAACCTAACGAATAAAATCCAATATTCAGATTTTGACCTGCGACTAAATGGGCATCATTTACATGTTTAACGAATATATCTCCGGCAGCTTCTACAAGTGTTTCGCCTAAACCGAATATGCCTCCTCGAATAAAAATATCCCCGTAAAGGGACTTAATCAGTTTTGCGCCGGATACACCTTCTGGATGTTCGATTGAAATATCACCATTTGCAACAACGGAAAAGCCTGGCTGGACAGTTCCTTTAATTGAGACAGATCCATTAAATTCAATATTCCCGGTTTCGATGCCGACATCACCGTCAATTGGTAAATGCTGATTCACACTCACCATTCCTTGATGTTCTTCAACTACCCCGCTTATTTTCGAGCGAAGTACCGTTTTTCCCTCTTCTTCAACTTCATAGGCCGATTTCTTGTCATAATTCAACGGCAAATCTCGCCCCAAAGGAGCAGGAATCGATTCCCCATAAATATTTATTCCCGGAATACCTGGCTGTGCATGAATTTTCTCACCAAGCCATGCGCCTTCTTCAATTTCATAAATAAAGTTCATATCATAATAATCCGCTTTGCCATCTTCTCTTATAACCGGTTTTCGCTCAGGTAATTCTAAATAGGTAATTTGTGAATCTTCACCTTTGACAGGCGGTGTTCCTTGCGCAATCAATGTTGCCTTCGCAGTGACAATCGATTCCAGTTTCACATTTAAAATACCGTACGTTATGTTATCTTCAGCTAAAAGCTTCTGAACCTTTTTTTGTATGGATTGCACATTTTCTTTTATATACTCCGCTGTCTCATATACAAAAAGCGATGCTGACATTTTATCTCGGGAAATTTCGATTACAATCGATGGAAGCCATTTACCGATTTCAACCGGGGTGTCAGTCACTTCATTTAGTCCCTCTTTTAATAATGCAAAATTCGTTAGTTTAATACGAGGATTTTGGCGCAAAATCGTTTCGAAGTCTTTTAGCATAAAACCTGGCTGTCGGGTTTGCAAATATATTTTTCCCTCATTTTTTATTATTTCAAAAAAGTGATTTTCATGAATAACCATGCCATTCCACCTCCTCATACATTACAGTATATACATATTTCTGATAATTGTTTAGTTAAAAATTGGATTGTAAGGAGGTTTTTTAGCATGTTCTTCAAATTAGCCGAAAAGTATCTGTCTCATAAGTTATAAACATCTATAATATATTATTATAGTGAACGTTGGAATTGGAGTAAATTATGATACATATCTGACAGGTCTTTTAAATATTTTTCATCCCGTGTTTCAATAGCCCTAAGTGTACGATTGATCATTAAAATATCTAGTTCGATGGAATTGGTTAGGTTTTGATGGTTAATATTATTTTCGATAATCTCGTTTCTTAATGTACCCAGCTCATTTAAATAATTTTCAAGCTCAATTTCCATCGTTTGAAGCTGTGTATTACTCAATGTACCGAGCAGTAATATATCGTTATAGCATATCTCACGTTGAACATGTAATTCTTCTTTATATTTTTTTACAACCTCATCCGGAGAATTGGCCGTTGTCGTAGGAGACGCATCAAAATCTTGCGGAAATCTTACTAGCAGAAAAAACGTCAGCACGCCCAGAAGGATCAATACGAATTTCCATCGTTTCATTTATCATCGCTCCTTATTGGTTATCCCCCTATTCTACTGTGAAATTATATTAATAATGTGAAATTAATATTAAAATCCTATGACAACAAAAAAAGTGCCCAGCACCAGCTAGACACAAATAGAACAATACGTTTTCAAACATATTATCCAAAGAAAGGAGGTAAAAACGAAGACGAAGAATTTCTTAGCCTTGCTATCTAATTTTACCCGTTGTTATTTTTTGTTAAACGTTAATTACAAATATTTTTATTCACGTAATACGATTTACGATTTACCCAAATTATAGTTTCGCAAAGTCTAAAAAATCTCTTTTTAGGTTAAAATACTCATAAATTACCAATGAATGTAAAAGGATGATTATGAAATGAGTGTAATTGTACTTGATAACAAAAGGCTTTTTCTAAAAAGGATTAAAAATTATGAGTTGAATTCAGAAAAAATCTATTATAGAAATGATAAAGCAGAGGAAAGATTTCTTTTCCTGTTCCTTATGAATGAGGAGGAACTTTGGAGTGAATATAAGTTCAAATATTTATATATTCAGATGTTTGATGGCAGTGAATATAAATATTTTTCCGATAAAAAATTATATAGAATTTTAAAGAAAATGGATGAATACTTTAAAGAAGCTGGAATTAGTGAGATAGAAGACTGCTCTTATAATAGTTCGGAAGACTGTTACTATGTTAGTGAAGATTTGAAAGAAATAATGGAAACCGATGAGCATCTAGCGCAAGCTATTGATAGTTATGTAATAATCAAGGATACGTTCATATTCGTTGATGAAGACATTTCAATTATAGCGGATAGGATGGATAATTCCTTTGGAACGGTATAAAGAAGTCAAAATAAAAAAGCCTTCTTAAACTGTCGATAGAAACTGTTTAAGAAGGCTTAATTAGTAATGTAGTATTCTTGTAATAAAAAATAAGTTTCCGAGGTAAAATGCCCTCAATTTATTAGCTCGCTACCATCTCAATACGGATTTTGTCCGCAATCATCGCAATAAATTCTGAGTTTGTCGGTTTTGATTTCATATGGTGCACGGTATAGCCGAACAATTCCGAAATGTTCTCATAGCTGCCTCGGTTCCAGGCTACTTCAATCGCATGGCGAATAGCACGTTCCACACGTGACGGGGTTGTCCCGAATTTCTTCGCGATTTCCGGATATAAAATTTTTGTAACTGAGCTTAGCAACTCAATATCATTGTAAACCATCTGGATCGCTTCACGTAAGTAAGCGTATCCTTTTATATGTGCAGGTACACCAATCTCTTTAATGATGCCTGTAATCGTTGTATCTAATAAGCGTGTGTCCATTTTCGCAGGGGTACTCGTTGATAAAACCGGTACACGTTTTTCCTGTTCGACTTTCTTGCCTGCACAATGCAGAATTTTTTGAACAAGCTGCTCAAATTCAAAAGGCTTTAACATGAAATAAGATGCACCGTAATTCACAGCCTGCTTCATGACATCTTCTTGGCCAAAAGCAGTTAGCATAATGACTTGTGTCTGTGTATGACGCTCATCGTTATACATCTCTTCCAAGACAGCCAGTCCATCCAAATGCGGCATAATGATATCCAATAGCAGAACATCAATTTTATGCTCTTCCAACATTTTAATACAGATTTTTCCGTTAGACGCTGTTGCAACAATTTCAATTTGCGGATGATTCGTAAAATACACTTCCATCATTTTAACTAATTCGCGATTATCATCAGCAATCGCAATTTTCACCTTTGACAAACAAAATCCCCCTTTAAATTCTATTTCTTATATATTCATTACAATAGCAAATTGTATGAGTTTTCTTACAAATGTCCAAACTTCTTGTGTAATACAATTGTAACAAAAATGAGCGACAGTTGTCTTTCGATCTCTCTTATTTTGCATTGTCCTTTAGTGAAGTTTCGACAGAATTACTAAATTTCCTTTTCTTTCATAAAAAATGAGTAACAAGTAGTATCTTTTCTCTGTTTATCGACAAGGAAATATATGGTTCATCATTTGTCGATTTATCATTATGTACTATTGTAATGAAAAAATCAAAAAAAGACTACACTTTAATAAAAAGTATAGTCTAAAGTATTTTTAGTACGGGCTCTTTTTCAGCATTTCAATTACAAGAATACCGGCACCTTTTGTTGGTTCTTCAATAAACATATGCGTTACCGCACCAACGAACTGGTTATTCTGTATAATAGGACTTCCGCTCATCCCTTGAACAATACCGCCCGTTTTCTTTATAAGACGTTCATCGACGACATTGAAAGTAAACGTATTATCCGTTTGTTTGTCAATTTCGATATCAAACAAATTGACTTCTTCCCCGTCGATTGCCGTTAAGATTTGTGCTTTTCCCTTTTTTAACTCATTTGCATGTATAATTTCCATCGGCGGATGCAAACTGTCATGTAATGATTGTTTCCAATTACCAAAAATACCGTATACATCATTGCTTATTACTGAACCGAGTGGCATTTGTGATTTATCTACAACTGAAATTTTGTACCCTGGCTGTCCAGGCGTACTTTTCTTCACTTGTGAGATTGATGCTTCAAAGATTGCACCATCATTGAATTTCGGAGGCTGCTTCATTGTAGAATCTACAATTTGATGTCCAAGCGCTCCGTATTCCATCGTTTCAGGATCGATGTACGTTAACGTCCCTATTCCATCTGTTTCACTTTTTAAAAATGGTTTTAAATGCACCAGTTCATGAGCTGATACGTTGATCTCTCGTTGTTGCTTTCCATTTTCAACGGTCAGTGTAAATGATTCGCCTTTGCCGGCAATGTCTTCTAACTGGCTTACTTTTTCACCATTAAGTTTTAAAATATGTTCTCCCTTTTTCAACCACTCACTATTTTCCAATAATACGTCCTGTGCAACCATTACATAAGGCATCTCCAACTGAACGCCAATTGAATGGCCCATTGGAATTAATGATTTCCCCAATACTTCTATTGGTGATAACATAAAAAGCAATGCAACGAGTATCGACCATTTTTTAATCATCCTTCACCTCCTCTATGCGCTTACTATGTGAAAATTTGACGGAGTTATGAACGGAAAAATTTTGTTGATATGAGGAAAAATTAGAATGTATTCGTTGTAATCCCTGCTGCTTCGCGACCTTGAAACTTATACGTTTAAAAAAATAAAAAACCGCCTAAAATTTTTATTGATTTTAGACGGTTTTTGTATATTTAATTCATCATTTCCTTACGTTCATTGGCCATGTGGATTAATTCTGAAGCATGTTGTAATGTCAGGTCTGTAATTACAGCCCCACTCATCATGCGGCTAATTTCCACAATTCGTTCCTTTTCTTCCATTTCCGTAATCGAAGTAAATGTACGGTTATGCTCAACTTGCTTTTTAATGTAGTAATGATGATCTGCCATTGCGGCAACTTGCGGCAAGTGAGAAATACATAAAACTTGCGAATTAACAGAAATTGCAGCAATTTTTTCGGCAATAGCCTGAGCGACACGTCCGCTTACACCCGTATCAACCTCATCGAATATAATGGACGTAATGCCATTTGACGAAGAGAAAATGGTTTTAAGCGCAAGCATCATACGTGAAAGTTCCCCGCCAGAAGCGACTTTAGGCAGCGACTTCGGTGGTTCCCCAACATTTGTAGAAATGTAGAATGCGACAAAATCCTTGCCGTTTGCGTCCAGCTGATTCAGTAGCTCGAATTTAACGATAAACTGCGCTTTTTCCATATGAAGCATACGCAACTCATTCATAATGGCATCACTAAGCTTAATCGCATTTTCTTTACGGATTGTCGTCAATTCTTCTGCAATTTCATTTAGATCTGCTTCCATTTTCGCCAGCAATTGCTCATTTTTCTGCAATGTTTCATCACGGTTCATAAGCTGGCTTAACTCTTCCTCGATTTTTTCATGATACGTTAAAATCTCTTCAACTGTCGTACCATATTTACGTTTCATAGTTTGATATAAAGCAAGCCGCTGCTCGACCTCATTTAAGCGCTCTGCGTCATACTCTAAATCATCGAGCACATTTTTCACCTGATAAGCTGCATCCTGCAATGCATAAAAACTCGAAGTGACCGCTTCTGAAGCCTCTTTGAAATTCGAATCGAGCGCTACAATGTCTTCCAGTGCATTCATCGCATTACCGATGAAATCCAGTCCTGTTCCATCATCGGAAATCGCTGAATATGCAATGTTCGCACGTTCAAATATTTTATGGAAATTCATTAAACGAAGGCGCTCTTCATCCAATGCCTCTTCTTCATCAATTTTCAAACCGGCCTGTTCCAGCTCCTGGATTTGGAATTGATATAAATCAATACGCTGCGCCATTCGCTGCTCGTCCATACTTAGCTCAGCCACTTCTCTTTTTAATTGACGATACGCTTCATACGCTTCATCGTATTTCGCTTTCACCGGCTGAAGCTTATTATGTGCATAATGATCCAGTAAATTAATATGGAATTTTTCATCCATAAGCTCCTGATTTTCATGTTGCCCATGAATGTCGATTAAACTGCCGCCAATATCACGTAAAACAGATAATGGAACAAGTTTGCCGTTCACTCTGCAAACGCTTTTTCCTGAATCATGCAAATCACGTCTTAAAATAATCGTATCTTCTTCTGATTCAATCCCATGTTCTTCGAGTTTCGCAAAAATCGGATGCTGACTATTATTCACATGAAATAATCCGCCAAGTTCCGCCTTTTTTTCTCCGTGGCGGATAAACTCGGTTGAGCCGCGTCCGCCAGCCAATATATTAACCGCATCAATAATGATTGATTTTCCGGCACCTGTTTCACCTGTCAAAACAGTTAAACCCCCGAAAAAACTAACGGTTAAATCATCAATAATAGCAAAATTTCGAATGCTTAATTCTCTTAACAAACCATTCCACCTCGGTTTACAGCATATCTAATAAGCGATTTTTTATTTCTTCACGTTCGTCCTCTGTTCGACACATGATTAAAATCGTATCGTCCCCACAAATCGTACCTAAAATTTCCGACCAGTCCAGATGATCCAATAATGAACCGATTGCATTCGCATTCCCTGGCAACGTTTTCATTACTAAAAAGTGCGACGCTCCATCAATCGAAACGAAAGCATCTGCCAACGAACGATGCAATTTTTGAATTGGGTTGAAACGTTGGTCTGCTGGTAAACTATATTTATAACGACCGTCCTGTAACGGTACTTTAACTAAATGCAGTTCTTTAATATCTCGTGAAACCGTTGCTTGAGTGACGTTGTATCCAGCATTTTTCAGCTGATCGACTAAATCGTCCTGTGTCTCGATTTCGTTATTTGTAATAATATCACGGATGCGTATATGGCGCTGTCCTTTGTTCACAAAAGTCACCTCATTAAAATGTATAGGAATATATGTATATTTACACTACCATTTGCATAAAGGAAAAACAAGAAAAAACCGTACATATGTTCAAAAATCCGTTTTTTCCGACTGTTTTCTACATAAAAAAGTAAGTAATCAGCTACAAATTTCGCATAAAAATTATTCTTTTTTATTTAAACAGACACTTTTATTACGACTTCTTCATGGTCCATTGATTTCCATTTCGGGCGGACGCTTTCCGCGGGCGCGGCTCGAGCCTCTAGTCTCTCCCTCGCGCTTTTCCCGCTGGAGTCTGCCACCCTTCATTCCAATCAATTTCCGTTAATGCCCAACATTTGTACTACCTATAGATTTAATACAAAAAAGCACAAAACAAATCCATAAGAATCTGTTTTGTGCTTTCCATTATTTCAGCTGCATATGCGCTTCTTTTACGACTTGTTCGAAGTTTGTGAAGGCTTCAACTTCCTCACCGTCATGCGGATTATATAAGTGGAATAAAAATTCAATATTCCCTTCCCCGCCCGTTATTGGTGAAAACGAAGCATCCTTTACGACAAGTCCGATTTCCGTTGCCATTTTTGCTGTTTCTTCCAAAACAGCTAGATGGACTTTCGGCTCCCGTACAATACCTTTTTTCCCTACATTTTCACGACCTGCTTCGAATTGCGGCTTTACAAGTGCCATAACATCGCCACCTTGCACTAAAACCGTTTTTAATACAGGTAGAATCAACGATAGCGAAATGAATGAAACATCGATTGTCGCGAAACTTGGTAAGCCTTCTACTAAATCTTCAGGCTTTGTGTAACGGAAATTTGTTTTTTCCATAACCGTTACACGCTCGTCTGAACGGATTTTCCATGCAAGCTGGTTTGATCCAACATCCAGTGCATAGCAGTGACGCGCACCGTTTTGCAGTGCACAATCCGTAAATCCGCCTGTTGAAGAGCCGATATCAAGCATTAGCTTACCTTCTACAGATAGATCAAAAATTTCAAGTGCCTTTTCCAGCTTCAATCCGCCTCGTGACACATATTTTAACTGTGAACCTTTTACTTGCAGCGGTGCATCGATTTCGATTTTTTCCCCTGCTTTATCAATGCGGATTTCGTTTGAGAACACGAGACCAGCCATAATCGAGCGCTTTGCCTTTTCACGCGTCTCACATAACCCGCGTTCAACAAGCATTACATCTACTCGTTCTTTTTTTTGCTTTGTCATTCTTTATTAAACCCTATCCGACTGTTTATTCGGTACTAGCTGTGTAATACGTTTTACCGCTTCTTCAGCTGTCACGTTTATTTCTTCCAATAATAAATCAACTTCACCATGCTCGATAAATTCATCCGGAATCCCGATACGTTCAATTTGAACATTGCGGTATTTTTTATCAATTGCAAATTCCACCACTGCACTACCAAATCCACCTTGCAGCAATGATTCTTCAATTGTTAAAATCGGCAAGTTTTCCTGCATAATTTCATGCAGCATTACTTCATCCATCGGTTTAATAAAACGTGCATTAACAACACGTACATCAATACCTTGGTATGCCAGCTGTTCCGCTGCCTTCATTGCCATTGGAATCGTTGTACCGAATGTCAGAATAACTGCATCTGAGCCTTCACGTAACACTTCCCATGAACCGATCGGCAGTGCTTTCATTTCCGCATCCATTTCAACACCTAAGCCATTGCCGCGAGGGTAACGAAGCGCGATTGGACCATCATTATAATCAATTGCGGTTTTTACCATATGCTGACCTTCATTTTCATCTTTAGGCATCATCAGGACGATATTCGGGATATGACGTAAAAACGAAACATCAAATACGCCTTGATGTGTTTCGCCGTCCGCGCCAACAAGGCCTGCACGGTCAATACCGATGAAAACATTTAAATTCGGGCGTGCAATATCATGCAGCACCTGGTCATACGCACGCTGTAAAAACGTCGAATAAATTGATAAAAACGGTTTCATTTGCTGTGTTGCAAGACCTGCCGCCATTGTTGTTGCATGCTGTTCGGCAATCCCTACATCAAAGAAACGATTCGGGAAGTCTTTTTGAATGCCTTCAAGTTTTGAACCGACAGGCATTGCCGGTGTAATCGTAACAATCCGGTTATCTTCCTTCATGCATTTACGAACCGATTCTGCGACTAAGCTGCTCCACGCTGGACCTTTTGTTGAAGATTTTACGAAAGCACCTGTTTCCATTTTATATGGACCCGTACCATGCCAAGTACCGATTGTATCGTCTTCGGCAGGTTTGTAGCCTTTACCTTTTTTCGTCAACACATGGACAAGTACAGGACCTTGTACTTTTTTCGCATATTCCAATGTTTTTTCCAGTGCCTCAAAATCATGCCCATCAATCGGACCTAAATATTTGAATCCTAATTCCTCAAAGAATACACCTGATACAACTAAATACTTTAGGCTGTCTTTCACACGTTCTGCAGTAGCGGCCAGCTTGTCGCCAACCATTGGAATTTTGTGAATTAATGATTCCAAATCTTCTTTTGCACGTGAATATTCCTTTGCCGTACGCAGACGTCCTAAAACGTCATGCAATGCCCCAACGTTCGGTGCAATCGACATTTCGTTATCATTTAAAATAACGATCATATTCGTTTTTTCATGACCAATATGGTTCAATGCTTCCAGTGCCATACCGCCTGTCAGTGCACCATCACCGATAATCGGAACAACAAAGTTTTTGTCCCCTTTAATATCTCTCGCCGCAGCCATACCCATCGCTGCAGATAAAGATGTGGAACTATGCCCTGTTTCCCACATATCGTGTTCACTTTCGACAAGCTTCGGGAAACCGCATAGTCCTTTAAATTGACGCAATGTGTCAAATTGACTTGCCCGGCCTGTTAAAATTTTGTGGACATATGCTTGATGCCCGACATCCCATAAAAATTTATCCTTTGGACTGTTAAAAGCTTTATGCAGTGCAATCGTCAGCTCAACGACACCTAAATTCGGGCCAATATGACCACCCGTAATTGAACATTTTTCGATCAGAAAAGCGCGAATTTCTACAGCCAGCGCTTCTAGTTGCTTTTTATTCAAGTCTTTCAAAAAGGATGGACTAGAAATTTTCGTTAAATCCATCTCATCCACACACCTTTTCATCAGTTTATTCACCGTTGTGATTTTTCTATTATATCAATGTACAACACAAGACAAAAGTTTAACACATTTTAGTTACTACGTCTCACAATATACTGTGCAAATTGTCGAAGCAATATCGTATCAGTGTCGATTTTTTGCAATGCTTCAATCGCCAGCTCATAATGCTCATCCAGCTTTTGCTTTGCACCGTCTAATGTAAGTAAAGCAGGGTATGTACTTTTTTCGCTTGCAACGTCTTTTCCTGCTGTTTTCCCTAGCTGTTCCGAAGTTCCCTCAATATCTAAAATATCATCTTGAATTTGGAAGGCTAAACCGATATGGTGCGCATATTCCACTAATGCTTCACGATCAGAACTACTTGCATTTGCCAGCACGGCACCTGCTTCAATACTAAAACGAAGTAATGCGCCTGTTTTATTTACATGAACCGTTTCAAGCTCCTGTAAATTTAATAGACGTTTTTCTCCGTCCATATCAAGCACTTGTCCGCCGACCATACCTTCAGCACCTGCAGCAATACTTAACAGGTTAACAAGCTCAATGCGTTTTTCTGCAGAAAGATTATTTAGACGTGCGATGACACCAAATGCCAATGTGTTTAATGCATCACCAGCCAAAGTTGCCAATGCTTCCCCATAAACAACATGATTCGTTGGCTTGCCTCGGCGTAATTCATCATCATCCATACTTGGCAGGTCATCATGGATTAACGAATACGTATGGATCATTTCAACAGCAGAGCCTACAGAATAACTTGCCTCAAGAGACTGATTGTACATTTCGCAAACCGCCACAACAAATAACGGACGAATTCGTTTGCCTCCTGCTTTTAATGAATACAGCATCGATTCTTTTAAATGTGCCGGTGCTTGTATTGATTCAACAAGTTTATACATTGTCGTTTCCAGCTGCGGTATATTATGATCAATAAACTGCTTTAACGTGTTTTCCATCTGTTAGTCTTCTCCATTTCCTTGTTGGAAAGCTTTCTTTTCACCATCTTCTCCAACGATTGAAATTAATTGTTGTTCTGCGTTTTGCAGTGTATCATGACAAAGTTTTGATAGTTCCATGCCTTTTTTGTAAAGGTCAATGGCTTCTTCCAGTGGAACATCTCCTTGTTCAAGTTTACGTACAACTTCTTCTAATTCTGTCATTGCTGTCGCAAATGTCGGTTTTGTCACTTTGCTTCCCCTTCCTTTTGCACATGCTTTTTCTCAATTTTCGCTTCGGCATATCCATCCTGAAACGTCACTTGAATCACGTCGCCTTTTTCCAGCTCGTGAACTGATTTTACTACGTTTTCCTCTTTATATGCCACGCTGAAGCCTTTGCTCATTAATGCGAGCGGATTTAACGCCTCCAGCATACGCAGCTGATTTGTAAAAGCGACTTTATTTTGTGCAAGCTGTTGCTGCATTCGATTCGTTAATGTTTGCGTACGGTGTGTAAGCTGCTGTTTGGCTGCAGTTAACTGATGTACCGGCGAATACAGCTTCATCTTGCTGTCTATTGTCTGCAATTTTGATTTTTCATTCATCATATAAAGCTTCGTTGCATTTTGCAGTGATAAGTCCACCTGAATTAACCTTTCAATAAAAGGACGATATAATCGCTCAGGTGTTGCAAGCGGATAGGAATTTTGCAGTTTCGTTAAGCGATTGCGTTCAAAATTGAGCTTTGACGTCATCATTTGATGAAGAATCGACTGATGATGAAGTATTTGCTGATACAGCTGCTGCTGATTCGGGACAGCCAGTTCTGCCGCGGCAGTTGGTGTCGGTGCACGCAAATCCGCGACAAAATCTGCAATCGTCGTATCGGTTTCATGTCCGACAGCACTAATAACCGGAATTTGACTTTCAAAAATAGCCCGTGCGACGATCTCTTCATTGAATGCCCATAAATCTTCAATTGATCCGCCACCACGACCAACAATAAGTACATCACACAATCCATGACGGTTCGCTAAATAAATATTCTCTGTAATGTTTGGAGCCGCACCTGCACCTTGTACGAGCGTCGGATAGATTAAAATTTCAGCCTGCGGATATCGGCGGTTAATCGTTGTGCATATATCGCGAATGGCAGCACCGGTCGTCGCCGTTAAAACACCGATCGTTTTCGGAAATTGCGGAATCGGCTGCTTGAAATTCGGGTTGAATAGACCTTCTTTTTGAAGACGTTCTTTTAATTGATTAAAAGCGACGAATAATCCGCCAATCCCGTCCGGCTCCATCGTCTGTGCATAAAGCTGATACGCGCCGCTTGCTTCATAGACATTCACATCGCCCCGTATAAAAACTTTCATTCCTTCTTCAGGCTTAAAGGAAAGTTTCGAAGCCTGTGTACGGAACATCGTTGCGTTAATACGTGAACTGTCATCTTTCAGCGTAAAATAAATATGACCTGAACTATGTACTTTTACATTTGAAAGCTCTCCCGTTACGTACACATCACGTAAATGCGGATCGGCATCAAATTTTCGTTTAATATATTTAGTTAATGCTTTTACGGATAAATAAGAATTCGATGTCATAAACGTATTGCTCCTTTACGGTAGTTCTTTTTTCGTATAAGTGATTTTTGATGCAACGGCAGAATTGCCGGTTCATCATTAAATAAAGAGGAAAAATAAGCGAAATATTTATCCTTAAGTATTCCTTATTGTACCCTATAAGCTAAAAATCACGATTTTGATCTACATCAAAATCGTGATTTTTGAAGTTAGATTAATTCTCTTGACGTTCTAACTCTTTTTCAGCTGCTTGTACTGTGTTTTCCAGTAACATCGTAATCGTCATTGGACCGACACCGCCTGGAACGGGTGTAATATGTGAAGCAATTCCTAGAACATCTTCAAAATCAACATCACCGCATAAACGGTTGTCTTGGTTGCGGTTAATCCCTACATCGATAACAACTGCACCTTCTTTAATATGCTCACTTGTAATAAAGTTCGCACGACCGACAGCAGCGATTAAAATATCTGCCTGTTTCGTAAAGGACGGTAAATCCGGTGTTTTAGAATGTGTATACGTTACTGTTGCGTCTTTTTGCAGCAGTAGTTGTCCCATCGGTTTCCCGACAATATGGCTGCGTCCAACGATGACTGCATGCTTTCCTGCAACATCTATTCCCGCATATTCGAGCATTTTCATAACCCCATAAGGAGTACATGGCAAGTATGTATCCTGTCCAAGCATCATTTTCCCTACACTAATCGGTGAGAATCCATCCACGTCTTTCTCCGGAGAGATCGTTTGGATTACTTTATCCTCGTTGATATGTTTCGGTAATGGAAGCTGAACGAGAATACCGTGAATTGAAGCACGTTCGTTTAATTCACGAATTTTTTCAAGTAAAGCCTGTTCTGAAATATCTTCAGGGAGTTTGACAAGTTCCGAATACATCCCAATCTGCTCACAAGACTTTTGCTTGTTGGCTACATATGTTTTGGATGCGGGATTGTCTCCTACTAAAATGACAGCTAAACCGGGTGTGATCCCTTTTTCTTTTAGCGCCTTTACACGAGTAGCGACCCCTGTTCGAATTTCTTGACCGATTTCTTTACCATTAATAATTACGCTTGACATGTTGTTGCTCCTTCCAGTGATTACGACAATCGGAAAGGCTGCCTGCTGCTTGTATTTTCAATAAACACTGACGCTTGTTCTGACAACCTACCAGTTAAATCTTGATATATTAATCTTTATAGAATTGAATACATTTGTTGATTTATTGCTCAGTAAATTTCGAAAGTACACCATTGACGAACTTGCTAGATTTCTCGTCACCGAATGTTTTGGAAAGCTCGATTGCTTCGTTCATAATAACTTTGTTTGGCGTTTCTTCTGCGTATAATAATTCATATACAGCTAAACGTAAAATTGTTCTTTCAATTTTTGGCAGACGGTTAATCGTCCATTTTTCTAGTTTTTTTTCTAGCGCTGCATCAATTGCTTCGAGATTTTCAGTTGTCCCACGAACTAATTGCTCCAAAAAGGCATTTAATTTTTGTTCTTCTTCAAGAACATGGCCAATCGCCTCTTCTATTGTTAATTCTGTGCTGTCTAACTGAAACAAAGCTTGTAACGCTTTTTGACGCGCCTCTGTTCGTTTCATAAATAATAGCTCTCCTTCATAAGTAGCATTACTTGTTATCATAGCATATTTTGCAAGGCATCGCACAGTTTGACAGAAAATTTTTGGCTGCAAAAAGAGATTTTTGTATTCTTCCTTAAAATGGTGAAATTTGCGATAAAAAAACGACATGTTTGAGATAAATCAACATGTCGTCTATATTATTTTCGTTAATAAAATACCTGGTTTTTATATTAGGTAGTTGATTTCCATTGCGGGTCGGACGCTTTCCGCAGGCGTCACGCTATTCCTGCTGGAGTCGCCTCCCCTCCATTCCAATCAACTCGTTATAAAACTTACTGAAGGCATCTTATATTATAAGGTGATATTAATTATTCTGTAACGGAATCGTCAGCGTGCCTGTTTCGCGCTTATCGTTTCCTGATTCCGGGAATTCAAATAGGTACGTAATTTGTTCAGCCGTTTCTTTTATTACGTAAAACTGAAAGTGCTCCATATTTTCCAGGAAATAACGGATGTCCTGCATCGCCATCAGCTCTCCTACTTCTTCATAATGTGCCAAGGCTTGCTTAAAGTAAGCGTTAATCAAATTTAAATCTTCTTCATTTGCTATACGAATATAATCTTTGCTCATATCATTTTAACTCCTCAACTAGATAATGACCTATTATAGCATAATTCCAATAGAGAATAGGAAGCTGCTGCCAATCGATTTGAAGGTCAATTATTTTCTAGTAAATTTTATCACTTAAACGCCTGTGCGGCTTTAACAGCTTTGTGCCATCCTGTAAATAATGTTTCGCGCTGCTCTTCATCCATTTCCGGCTCGAATTGGCGATTAAGTTGCCAATGATGTTGCACTTCGTCGAGATTCTCCCAGAACCCGACAGCCAAACCTGCTAAATAGGCTGCGCCAAGTGCGGTTGTTTCATTGATTGAAGGACGTTCAACAGGCACGTTTAAAATATCCGACTGGAATTGCATTAAAAAGTCGTTCATAACAGCACCACCGTCAACGCGTAATTTCATTAATTCGATGCCTGAATCTGATTCCATCGCTGACAATACATCGCGGGTTTGATAGGCAAGTGACTCCAATGTCGCACGGATAAAATGTTCCTTCGATGTGCCGCGTGTTAAACCGAATACTGCACCGCGCACTTCACTATCCCAATACGGTGTTCCCAATCCGACAAATGCCGGTACAACATACACACCATCCGTATCTTTTACACGTGCTGCATACGCTTCACTTTCAGCAGATTTCCGGAACATACGAAGCCCGTCACGAAGCCACTGAATTGCAGAACCTGCTACAAAGATACTTCCTTCAAGTGCATATGTCACTTTTCCGTCATAGCCCCACGCGATAGTTGTAAGTAGGCCGTGCTCCGATTTTACCGCTTCCTCACCTGTATTCATCAGCATGAAACAACCGGTACCGTAAGTATTTTTTACCATTCCTTGTTCATAGCAAGCTTGACCGAATAATGCTGCCTGCTGGTCTCCGGCGATACCCGCGATTGGTACACGGTGACCAAAGAAGTGATTACCCGCAATTTCCCCGTATATTTCTGAGGACGGTTTTACTTCCGGAAGCATTGATGCAGGAACACCTAAAATGTTCAGCAATTCCTCATCCCACTTTAATTCGTAAATATTATACATTAATGTTCGCGAAGCATTCGAGTAGTCCGTCACATGAACAGCTCCTTCTGTAAGCTTCCAAATAATCCATGTATCAATTGTTCCGAATAAAAGGTCACCCGCTTCCGCTTTTTCTCGTGTTCCTTTTACATTGTCCAGTATCCATTTTACTTTCGTGCCAGAAAAATAAGCATCGATGAGCAAACCGGTTTTATTACGGAACAGCTCATTATGCCCTGCTTCCTTTAAAGAATCACAAATTTCCGCAGTTTGGCGTGATTGCCATACGATGGCATTATATACCGGTTCACCCGTATTTTTATCCCACACAACAGTCGTTTCGCGCTGGTTTGTAATCCCGACTCCTTCGATTTGTGACGCCTGAATATTATTTTCCGATAATACTTTTGCGATTACCGATAAAATTGAACTCCAAATTTCCTTTGCATTATGCTCAACCCAACCCGATTTCGGGAAATATTGTTTAAATTCCTGTTGTGCTGTATGAACGATATCCCCTTTTTTATTGAATAAAATGGCACGTGAACTCGTCGTACCCTGATCTAACGCCATAATATACTTGTCCATTATACGATCTCCTTTTTAGCGGATTTAGATTGTGTGATAAATGCAATGACACAAATGACAACAAATAACGTTGTAAACAACCAAAATGCCACTGAATTTTCATTTAAAAAGAATTGTTTGTAAAACAGTGCGCCTGTAACGCCACCTATAATCGGCCCGACAATTGGCACAAAGGCATAAGACCAGTCCGAATCTCGCTTACCTGGTATCGGTAAGAAGAAATGCGCGATGCGGGGTCCTAAATCACGGGCAGGGTTGATAGCATAGCCAGTAGGTCCGCCTAAGCTCATACCTATGGCGATCACAATAATACCAACAAGCAACGGATTAATACCATCCGCCAATGAATTACCACCTAATGCCAAAATTCCTAATAATAATATAAAAGTCCCTATCATTTCTGTTACCATGTTTGCCAAAGGATGACGAATGGCAGGAATTGTAGCAAAAACGGCTAATTTTGCATCTTGATCTTTCGTTTGTGACCAGTGTGGCAAATAGGCAATATATACGATAATTGCGCCGATAATTGCTCCTAATATCTGTGCAATAATATACATCGGAACATCCGCCCATGGGAAGTCACCAATTGTTGCAAATGCTATTGTCAATGCAGGGTTTAAGTGGGCACCACTTATTCCGCCTACAGTATATGCCGCGATTGCCACGGCAAAACCCCAGGCGATCGTAATTACGACCCAGCCGCTATTTTCCGCTTTGGAAAATTTCAGCAAGGAACCAGCAACAACCCCGCCTCCTAAAATAATTAAGATCATCGTTCCTACTAATTCTGCTAAAAATGTTGACATTCCCTTCGCCTCTTTTCACTAATTCATTGTTACGTCTAATAGTTCCTGTTCTAGTTGGTCTGTATGCTGCTGCTTTTCTTCTGCTGTCCAGTTTAGGTAGTCGCTCATTTCATCAATAACAAGCTGTTTATATTGTTTCACTAGGTGGATATTAAATAGTAGTGCACCGGTACGACGTACGAAAAAGTCGGACGGAGTACATGCACTTTCCTCGTTTATCGCATAGTACAGCTGACCGTAAACGATCGGCGGTAAGTTCCCTTTTGCCTGTTTAATATAATCGAATACTTTGTCAACATTAGTACCGTAGAATTTTGCTAAATAACGGCTCTTCTCTTCCGTTAACCCAAGGTCCTGACCTTTCTCCGTCCGTTTTTCAACAAACGATTCAAAAAATTTCGAGCCGCTCGTTTCCCCGCCCGAAATAGGAAGATTTTTTGTAATGGATTTGCCGTATATCATCTGATATTCGTCGTTTAATTGTTTTACGACAAGATCGACAATTTTTTCCGCCATTTTACGATAGCCTGTCAGCTTTCCTCCTGCAATCGTTATCAGTCCACTTTCCGATTGCCAAATTTCATCTTTACGTGAAATTTCCGACGGTCCCTTACCTTCTTCGTGGATAAGCGGTCTTACCCCAGCCCATGCCGATTCGATTTTATCTTCTTTCAGCTGCAGTTGAGGGAACATATAATGAATCGCATCCATAATATATTGTCGATCCTCTTTTGTTACTTTTAGGTCTGCAGGATCCCCTTCATAAAATGTATCTGTTGTTCCTACATATGCTTTGCCATCCCGCGGAATCGCAAAAATCATACGTCCATCTTTTTCGGTATCAAAATAGATCGCCTGCTGCAGCGGGAAATCATCCTCGTCGAAAACGAGATGCACACCTTTTGATAAAATAAGATGTTTATTATTAAGTTCTCCATCTAATTTTCGTACATCATCAACCCATGGACCTGCCGCATTGACGACTTTCTTTGCTCGAATTTCATATTGTTCGCCAGTGAGTTGATCTTCCACTGTCACTTTAGAAAAGGCCACGTTATTTGCTTCAATACCGACAACTTTCAAGTGATTCATTGCGATTGCCCCGTTGGCAACAGCTGCCTTCATTACTTCAATTGTCAGTCGCGCATCGTCTGTACGATATTCGACATAAACGCCGCCACCGAGTAGACCGTCCTTTTTAATAAGTGGTTCACGGGCAATCGTTTCATCTGCAGAAAGCATAAAACGTCGTTCATCCTTTTTGACATTCGCTAAAATGTCGTATACTTTCAATCCAAGCGCTGTCGAAAACGAACCAAATGTCCCTCCTTTATGGAAGGGAAGCAACATCCATACAGGTGTTGTTACATGTGGTCCGTTTTCATAAACAATTGCCCGCTCTCGACCAAGCTCGGCAACCTCTTTTATTTCGAATTGTTTTAAGTATCGCAGGCCGCCGTGCACAAGTTTTGTCGATCGGCTACTCGTTCCTTCCGCAAAGTCCTGCATTTCTGCCAACCCTACTTTCAGCCCTCGTGTTGCTGCATCAAGTGCAATCCCTGCACCTGTAATACCCCCACCAATAACAAATAGATCAAAGGTGTCTTCTATAAATGTTTTTTTCAGTCGCTCTCTTGCATTTGCAGAAAAGTTTCCCATACCGTTTTCCTCCTTACCAAATGAAGCTTTAAATCTATACCCTATTTTCACCTTGTTCATATCCTAAAATTCACAAAAATATGAAAAAACATTTTAAATTAAAGCCTTAGCTCTTTAGGAGACGAAAAAAAACCGAGCCTCAATTTAATTGAGCTCGGTTCATGTTTATACGATTATTCTGCGTCTTTTGAAGTTTCGAACTGGATCCCTGTAATGTGGATGTTCACTTCGCTTGTTTCGATGGCTGTCATATTTAAAATGGCTTGTCGAATCGTTGTTTGCACTTCTTTCGCCACTTTAGGAATGGCATAACCATATTTTACAGTGCAGAATACATCAATGACAATATTGCCTTCTTCAGACATCGCTGACTTGATGCCTTTCGAATGGACTTTTTTACCGAAACGCTCGGCAACACCTGATGCGAAATTTCCGCGTGTTGCTGCGATTCCTTCCACTTCTGTTGCAGCGATACCTGCGATAACTTCAATTACTTCTGGCGCGACTTCAATCTTCCCTAATTCTTCTTTACCAACCGGTGTTGGTTGTACGAATGCTACTTGTTGTTTCTCAGCCATTTGCGATACATCCTCTCTTATGTAAACTAATGGATTTCTAACGCTTGTTACTTTAAATCCTTATGTTCAGTATACTACAATTATAGACTGGATGTAGAACCGTTACGCCACATTTTCTAAATTTGGCACTGGTTATCCATTATTCTATGCATACTGTCCGTCATTCGGATCAACTAATTTAATGTCATACACTTCACAGTAATGTTTTGCTACAAATAATATTTCCTGACGCACTTGAAGCATAATACCGGTATCATTCGTCTCGACAAAGTATCGGATGAGAATACGACAACTTGTCGGCATCAGCTCATCCATCGCCACATGAATGATTTTTTTCGAGATTTTGGGATGTAATGAAATTTGCTCACGTACCGATTCCATAAATTTCACAATACTTCCCTCATTATTTTCATTAGAAATATGCAGGAAATGCTCCACTTTTCTTTCTGTCCGATTCGACAAATTGTAAATCGGTCGATTGACCAAATACGAGTTTGGTACATATACAGTCCCTTTATCAGATGTTTGAATGACCGTACTGCGCAAATTAATATCCTGTATCGTCCCGTCGATTTTTTCGTCACTCGACATAACCCAATCCCCGATCTGGAATGGTTTATCCAAAGCAACACTCATCCCGCCGAATATATGTGCGAGCGTGTCACGAATACCAAATGCAAGCGCAACACCAGTTAATCCAATCGCAGTTAAAAACCCGTTTAAATTAAAGTTCCACAGTGACGCAATTGTAAACATGGCAATTACCATAACCGCAACTTTACTCATCCTTAAAAAAAACGGTGTTAAAATATCCTGATCTTTCCCTGTTTCAAACCGGTGCGGATTTTTTAAATAAAAACCGAGTACATCATACAGCGCTTTAAACGCAAAAAATACATACACTGAATCGATATAAATACCGAGTTTCGCATTATCAAATAGCCATACTTCCACTAATAGGGATGCGGCCATCACAATCAGGCTGAAAATAATGGCATTACGTATTGATGGATATACACTTTTAGTAATGTCACCCAAAACCGGATGATTTTTTTTATTGAACAAATCCGCGATTTTGAATAGCAGCGGCCGGATCATGAATCGAATGCCGAGTAAACCAACGACAATTATTGCAGCAGCCGCCAGACCATCTGCTACAGTCGGTGCGGTAACAGACGGAATTAACCATTTTATCGATTCCCACATAACAATCACCTTCTTAAACCTTCTTTACAACTACAAGACAAAATCATACCATGTAAAGAAACGATTTACATCGAAAATCGTTCCACTGATAGTCAATTCGAATGGAGGGTTATTTATGACTGAACTTAACAATCAATTTCTGCTTTTAGAACAACAACTTATGTATTACAAAAAGGAGGACTTTATCAGCCTTTTGAGTGAGGATTTTATAGAATACGGATCATCCGGAGGCATTATGGAGAAACCTTTCCTACTGAATGAATTAACAGATCAAGGTATTGAAGAATGTTTATTTACAGTTACGAATTTCCAGGCAATTCCCATTGCAGAGCAGCTTGTGCAAACCCGATTCGTTACTACAAATCGCACGAATGGCAACAGTCAAAACCGCAGTTCCCTTTGGCGCAATGAAAACGGGACATGGAGGATGTTCTTTCACCAAGGCACACCAATAAAATAAAAAAACCGCCCTTATGTGTAAAGAGCAGCATTTCATTACTTTTTTAATATTTCTTTATATTGATGCGATGTTGTGATAGCGATTGTCAGAGCACCCTTACTGTAATACGATTTAATTAAAAACGGAGCCCCGCTCGTATTTTGAAACTTGAAATCGAGCGATCCGTAAGAAACTGTCGCATCCCTGCCTGTCGGGACATAACCGATATTCAATGAATGGTGATGCCTTTCTGTAATGCGAATTCCTAACTGGTCGACGGCATTAAATAATGTAGAGGACGTTTGGCAAATTCCACCACCAATCCCCATTACAAGCTCCTTATTAATAATTTCAGGTGCCGGTTGATAACCTTTTTCCATCGTTCGCTCTCCAACCATTGTGTTAAAGGAAAAATAATCTCCATCCCCAACTAATATATTATGGATGGCATTTGAGGAAAGCTCGATATTTTCACTTCTTCCGCTTTGTGCCCCATTAAAATAAGTCGTAAACGATGCAACGGTCACATCATCTAAGGAAGGAATGTCTATATCCAGATCAGTTTCCAATATATACAGCGGTAAAAAAATATGATCTCCTTTTGGTGAAGCTGTTAATATTTTGTCGACCAATTCACTTTCTTTTAATACGATACCTGGATTTCCTTCAACAATAACGTCCCCGTTCTCCCCGACTTTATGAAGCACCATTATCTGATCATAGCCGGTCCTTTCTTTAGTCCCTCCGGCTAAATCTCTCGCTATTTTTTTTACGTTAGCTTTGTACAGTTCGCCATCCGTACCGTAACCTAATAATTGTGGTGTGAACGACTTCACGATTTCCATTGTTCTCGGATCGATCAATGTAATGACAGCTGGATAGATAAGCGGATATTCTCCGACAATCGCTTCACTTTCAGGCAACGGTGCGGTAGTTGAAGCTTCAATTTGCTGTTCTTCACCGGTTACGGAATCACCAGAATACGACGCTTTTTCACACCCTGTAAGTAAACAAAGACCGATTAGTACTAAATAAATGAAGTTTTTTTTCATTTTATTTCCCCTATCTATAAAAGCAAAGATCTCATAGCTTATTCAGAAATTCAACTTCTGTTAACAGAAGCAATGCCACTAAACGTCCATGTATATTGAATATGGGATACCGTCACTTTTATAGACAGCGAGAATGGAATCCATCCTTATTGTTTTCTTTGCTTTGCTTCTTTTTCCCATCTTGCCAAGGCTGGATATGGATCAAATGCCCACTCTGTACGACCATTAAATTTATAAATTCCATAATGGAGATGTGGAGGGAATTTTCCAGCTGTTCCTTCTTTTCCGTATCCTGTGCTTCCAACATAGCCGATAATTTGTCCTGCCTCGACAATATCGCCTTCTTTGAGTCCTTTTTGGAAATAAGCGAGGTGTGCATAATAATGATACGAGTTATGGTTATCACGAATACCGACACGCCAGCCACCAAACTGATTCCAGCCCATGACTTCAATTACACCGTATGACGTTGAATAGACCGGTGTGTTGTACGGAGCAAAAATGTCTGTTCCTTCATGAATTCTTCGGCCACCCCATCCGCGATTCGCTCCCCATGTCCCTCTATAGCTGTAATCGGCATAAGTTGCTAGCGGAAATGTATGATTATCTAAATTGATTGTTCCGAATTTCTCATATAATTTTGCAATAACAAGTATTTGATTCACTGAGAGTTCATTTTTATAATAGTCCCATAATGCCAACTTAAAATTATCCTCACCATAGCCATACTGTCTTAAATATTTCGCTAATGTAAACAACACATCCCTATCATCGGATCGGTCTGCCACCCCATCTCCATTTCCATCCATACCACTTCCATGAAAATAAGCAATTGAGACCGGGGATGTATCATCGCCCGCCGGATTTAAAATACCGGACCAAAATTCATCCGAAAATTGAATGGCAATGACACTTTCCCGTTTTGGTATATCCTTTCGCACTTCCTGAATATTACGTTCAAACTGATCGACGGCAGCTAAATAATACCAGGGCAATAATATATTTTCATTCTGAATATAGTAGTCCATCCTTTTTTGCATTAGCTGTTCTTTTGTCAAGGTGGTGTCCTCTTCAGAAGAAGCATCGGCAACCGGCATAAATCCTAAGATAAAAATGGCCGACATCATCAATGCAATACGGTATTTCATCATTTTCCCTCCTCTACGATATGTTGTTTCGTATCATTTTGTAATCGGATCATTTGTGAAATTGTGATAAATCGGTAGCCTTGTTTTTTTAGTTCAGGCAAAATTTTCTCCAACGCTTGAACCGTCTGTTCACGATTGCCTCCTCCATCATGGAACAAAACAACATTTCCATTTCCAAGACCGTTCAATACCGTATTTACTATTTTATTTACACCTGGATCTTTCCAGTCTTCTGTATCCTGATGCCATGACCACATAACAATCTTATAGCCATTTTTGACGGATTCTTTAACGAGTTCATCTGTATAATAACCTTCAACCGGCCGGAATAAATTTGGTTTCACCCCTGTTATGCTGAAAATTGTATCGGATGTTTGATTAACCTCTTCTATAATGGGTGAAACTGATTTTGTAAAAGGATGTGTGTACGTATGATTGGCGATCTCATGTCCACTTTCATGCATCCGCAAAACGAGTTCGGGGCTTTTTTCAGCCAATTGCCCCACGATAAAAAACGTTCCCTTCGCCTCATATTGTTCAAGTAAATCGAGTATTTGACCGGTATATTTCGGATGCGGCCCATCATCAAATGTCAGGGCCACTACCTTTTCATCCGTTTCAATATCCCAAATAATCTGTCCTGTTTCTTCATAATAGTCCCGTCCTTTTGCTTCACCAAGACTATTGAAAACATACATAGCTGCAAATATAAATAAAAGGACTAAAAATAAAATAAAAGCAATTCTTTTCCATTTTTTTCTTTGCATTTAATCACATCCTTAATTGATTTCCTCTGCATTAGTATTTAAAGAAAAGCTAAAAAGATGTATTCAATTTAAAGTGAAAATAAACCATTTGTGTTTTTAAAATAAAAACAGAGCCTGACGCGCCACTTTTATAACTAGATAATCCTTTTTATGTACAATAGGAAGTCATTAATCAAAAAAAGTGCCGCTTCAGTAAGAAGCAGCACTTTTATTAATGTGGTAAATAGATTAACTGTAAAATAAACAGAACGGCAAAAATATATACGAGCGGATGTACTTCACGCCCACGCCCTTTTACAAGCATAATTAACGGATAGCTGATAAAACCGAGTGCAATCCCTGTAGAAATACTTGATGTAAGTGGCATTGATAAAATAACTAAAAATGCCGGGAACGATTCTTCAATTTCATCCCAATTCATATTTTTTACGACACCGATCATTAAACTACCAACGATAATTAATGCAGGTGAAGTAATAGCAGCAACACCTGACAATGAACCGACAAGCGGTCCGAAAAATGAAGCAATGATGAACAGTACGGCAACAGTTAATGCAGTTAAACCTGTACGGCCGCCAACTGCAACACCAGAACCTGATTCCAAATATGCTGTTGATGGGCTTGTCCCGAACATCGCACCAGCAGTTGTTGCAAGTGAATCGGAAACAAGTGCTTTACGTGCACGCGGCAGTTTTCCGTCCTTCAATAATCCTGCCTGCTTTGATACACCGATTAACGTCCCAGTTGTATCAAATAAAGTAACTAAAATGAATGAAAAAATCACACCGTAAAGACCGTATTCAATCACTTCAGAAATCGCAGTTATTGGATTGAATACGATCAATCCTTCCGGTAAATGCGGAAGCGCCACTACTTTATCGATTGTAAGCTGTCCTGTGAACATCGCAATAATTGCAGTCACGATCATCCCGATAAAAATTGCACCGTTCACTTTACGTGCCATTAACGCGACTGTAATGAACAACCCGATAAACGTCAATAATGGTGCCGGCTCTGAAATATTACCAAACTTAACTAAATTCGATTCATCAGCTACGACAATACCGGACATACGCAGCCCGATGAACGCGATAAATAATCCGATCCCCGCAGTAATCGCCAATTTCAGGTTTTCCGGAATGGCTGTAATGAGCTTTTCGCGGAATGGCGTTAAACTAATAATAATAAATATAATACCTGCAACAAATACTGCTGAAAAGGCAGTAGTATACGTAATCTCTCCATTTGAAGCTAATACAACAGTATAAGTAAAATATGCGTTTAATCCCATACCCGGAGCAACGGCAATCGGATAGTTCGCACAAAGCGCCATCCAGCCAGTTCCGATAACTGCTGCGATAATTGTAGCCATAAATACTTGATCGACCGGAACTCCAGCACCTGATAAAATAATCGGGTTAACAATGATGACATATGCCATCGTTAAAAATGTCGTTAATCCCGCAAATAATTCACGCTTAACTGTTGTCCCATTTTCTTTTAACTGAAACATTTGCAATCCTCTTTTCAAAACACGAACAATTTTTAAGAACTTATATATAATATTCGTTTCTATAGTAAAATGCAATCCATTCTGAGCATTTTTTTAAATAGGGAAAATTGGTTATTTTCAGAAATTTATTTTGTTGTTCTTTTAGCTCTCTCTTTGAGTTTTTTCTTCCTTTAAATAACGAGAAAAATTTCCTTTATCCTTCTGCTGAAATCTGCTCATTTCTTCTATCATACTTTACCCAAATTATGATATTTTACAGCTATAAAATAAGAAAAACGGTTGCTGAGGACGCAACCGTTTCCGATATTCATTATTTTTGCTTTTCTACAAATGATTCATATCGCTGGATAAATGCAGATATATGCGCACGAGTTAAAATATCGTTAGGCTTGAATTCTTTGATTGATGGTTGTGTAGTAAGCCCATTCTTGATAAAAAATTGAATCGCTGTGTCTTCACTTACTGCTTTCCCATAGTAGTAAGAAACCATCAACTGTGCCAGTTTCCCGCGTTTGATGCCTTGCTCCGCTAGGGCTCTTGAGGCTTTCGTTTTTTCGCTTGCCACTACAGGCATATTATACTTTTTCGCCAAGTTGTATACATTACTATTACCCCAAGATGATGTGCTCTTTACATTAGCTAATGCATCTTTTTCAGCATAACGGAAGAAGATTGTCAGGAAGTGCGCTTCTGTTAATTGTTTGTTCGGTAGTAAATGTGTTTCTAACTTATTTGTTTTTGCGTTTCGAATTGTGCTGTCACCTTGAATGTAACCTCTATCGATTGCCCAGATCATGTCATCTTTCCACCAAGCTGTAGTACTGAAATCAGCATACTGTTTGATATAAGACGAGTAGTCCGGTTTAGGCTCAACAGGAGTTACAGGTGTCGATGTCGATTCTACATAATCTAAATAACTTGATGCTACATACCCTTCTGACCCGTCACTTCTTTTCACCGGATACCAGACAAAATGGTTTTTCTTCGTTGCTACCTCATCGTAAACAAATGGACCAGTAATGGTAACCACTTCGCCTTTAGTTAAAGTACCTTTTTTAGAATCATCTCCCGTTGTAGGTCTAGATCTAAATGCAGGATTTGCTGTAGCACTTACTTTTTGACTTTTTTCAAAAGAATACTTTGATTTTGTTAAAGGTAAATCAAAGTTATAGTTCATCTCTAAAAACTTAATATTATCTCTACTGTTAGAGTCATATTGGAAAGTATCGCTTGTAAAAGGCAGCTCTTGTAAGTCGATTAATTCATACTTCTCAACAAACCCAAGAATCTTTTCCTGATATGCTTTTACATTTCTTTCACCAGTTGATTGCTCAATCGGGCTATTTACTGGCTTCGTACCATTATAAGCCATGATCGCGAAGTACCAAGATTCCAGGTCGTCTCTGTCACCACCATTGATTTTAGGTAAATCCGATCGATCAAACATTTTATCAAGAATTTTCACACCCGATTCAATATTATAAACAAGGTCGCTTTTCAATCTTTCTTCATTGTAGCCTACCTGGTTTGTAATTTGCATTAAGCCAATTCCATTATCAGCAGTTACAATTGTTTTGCCGTTGTTATCGAAATGACGCCAATTTCCACTTTCACCTTCCGCTATTGCCTTAACAATTTCAGGCGGGACATTATAATTCAGTGCTGTTTCAGTTAATAAGCAGTTCGTAGTGGCGTAATCCGGGTTTACATTTGATGCCGTATCATAGTCACATGCAGTTGCTATATCTTTCGCGAATACGTTGTTATCATTATTAATAGATAGAGTGATCGCACCAATGGCAATTGCGCCTAACAATGGTTTGAATATTTTTTTCATATGTACTTATTACACTTCCTTTTATATTTTCTAAAATTAAAAGATTCAGATATATGTTAACATATACCAAACTTTTCAGATAGGGGTAACATTCCGGTTACTATAATCCCTGAACAGCTATTTGCCTCTTTGCCTCCTCCCTTAGTCTTTTAATAGCTATCCCACCTACAGACGGTAAAACTGTAAAATAGTTTCAAAAAAATATAAAAAACCCTCTAATTTAAAATTAGAGGGTTAAATCGTGAGTAAAAGCCGATTAAGCCTTTGCTTTCACATCTAAAATATCATTCTCTTCCAGGAACTTCGTGTTGAATTTCGCTGATTTGAATACGTCGTTGTTCATTAAAGCTTGGTGGAATGGAATTGTAGTGTTAATTCCAGGTCCAGCTACTTCAAATTCCGATAACGCGCGGTTCATTTTCGCGATTGCTTCTTCACGAGTGTCAGCATGAACGATCAATTTTGCGACCATTGAATCGTAGTATGGTGGGATCGTATAACCTGCATAAACTGCAGAATCGATACGCACACCATATCCGCCTGGTACTACATACGTATCTACAGTACCTGCTGAAGGCATGAAGTTTTTGTATGCATTTTCGGCGTTAATACGGCATTCAATTGCCCAGCCGTTAATTTTGATGTCTTCTTGCTTGAACGGCAGTTCTTGACCAGAAGCGATTTTTAATTGTTGTTGTACTAAGTCAACACCTGTGATCATTTCTGTTACAGGGTGCTCAACTTGAATACGTGTGTTCATTTCCATGAAGTAGAAACGATCTTCCTGGTAATCGTAGATGAACTCGATAGTACCAGCACCTTCATAGTTACAAGCTAATGCTGCTTTAACAGCCGCTTCGCCCATTTCTGCACGGCGCTCTTCAGATAGTGCCGGAGATGGCGCTTCTTCTACAAGCTTTTGCATACGGCGTTGAACCGTACAGTCACGTTCGCCAAGGTGTACAACATTACCGTGGCTGTCCGCTAATACTTGGATCTCGCAGTGACGGAAATACTCGATGAATTTCTCTAAATATACACCAGGGTTGCCGAATGCAGCCGCTGCTTCTTTTTGAGTAATTTCGATTCCTTTTACAAGATCTTCTTCTGTGCGTGCAACACGGATCCCTTTACCGCCACCACCAGCAGTTGCTTTAATGATGACTGGGTAACCGATTTTTGCAGCCCATTCTTTACCTGTTTCGATACTTGGCACAATGCCTGTACCAGGAACTAACGGAACGTTTGCCGCTTCCATTGTGTCACGTGCAACGTCTTTAATCCCCATGATTTTAATCGCATCCGAAGAAGGACCGATAAATTTAATACCCGCGTTTTCACAAGCTTCAGCAAATGCTGCGTTTTCCGCCAAGAAACCATAACCTGGGTGGATTCCGTCAGCACCTGTTTTTTGTGCTACCCCTAAAACTGCTGGGAAACTTAAATACGAATCTTTCGATAACTTTGGTCCGATACAATATGCTTCATCCGCAAGCTTTACATGCAATGCATCCGCATCTGCTTCAGAATATACTGCGACCGTTTGAATACCTAGCTCTTTACATGCACGAATAATACGTACTGCAATTTCGCCTCGGTTTGCGATTAATACTTTTTTCATTGGTATATACGCTCCTTATTCAGCTTTTACTAAAAATAATGGTTGACCATATTCTACTAATTGGCCATCTTGAACTAAGATTTCTACGATTTCACCTTTAATTTCAGCTTCGATTTCGTTGAATAATTTCATTGCTTCTACGATACATACGATTGACTCGTCGCCTACTTTGTCGCCTACTTTTACATATGCTGGTGATTCCGGGTTTGGAGACTGATAGAATGTTCCAACCATTGGAGACGTGATTTTATGTAAATCAGCCGTGTTTTCTACTGGTGTTGCTGGTGCTTCTGCTTTAGGAGCTGGTGCTGGTGCCGCTTCCACTTGTACTGGAGCAGGTGCTGCAACTGCTGCTGCAACCGGTGCTGCTTCTTGTACTTTTTTAGGAGCCGCTACTTCTGTAACACCGTTGTTTTTCTTTAGTTTAACCTTTGCGCCGTCCGCTTCATATACAAACTCGTCGATTGATGAAGCATCTACTAATTTAATAATTTCTCGGATTTCTTGAACTTTGAACATCTTTAACTCTCCCTTTAAAAAAAGTAATAACAATACAAACCCTATTTTATAATTTTTCGGACTATTTTGAAACAAATAATTTTAAATAGCTCAAAAATAGGCATAAAGCAGAACAATCGTATATTAAGACAAAGAAAAATATTTGCAACTGCTATATAACACATTTACTGCTTTACTATAATATGACGTCCTTTTAATTAAAAGGTTCGAATTCTACGCTAACATTTACATAATCCTTAAATTCAGAGCGCACAACGTATAAAATTTCATCTGCCAATTTCTCGGATACTTCATCTGACATAACTCGTACAGCAACTTTATCTCCTTCAATACGGACAAGGGCATCTGAATAGCCGATTGATTTAATAAGCATTTCCAGCATCGCTTCCGATGATTCTAATTTGATCAGTTCATCCATTTCATTGAATGCCTCATTCTTTTCTTCTGCTGTAAATTCATCAGCAGCAATCTTTTGTGTCAGCTGTTCTTTTTGTTGGCTGCGTTTGTTTGCTAACTCTAAACGTACTTCTTGGAATAAGTTGCTTTCTGAGTTCACTGGTTGTGTCAAGTTTTGATTAACCCCTAAAATATCTGTTTCATCAATCGTTTCATCAGAGAAGATCGTTAAAATATTCGGCGTATTGTCTTCAAAAATATAGAATACAGAAATTACCGCAGCTAAACTTACTACTGTTAAGAACCATACTGTTCGCTTTTTCACTTTCACTTGTTTTCCCCCTTAATTTGCATTGGCACTACTTGAATACGATGCGACGGAATTTGCAGAACATGCCCGACTGTTTCCTTTAGCATGGTTTTCACGTCGGTGCTATTCGCTCCTTGTGCCACGATGATGACACCGGATAGCTTTTTCTGTTGTGAGACAGACAAAAATTGCTGTTCACTTTGTTGATCATAGTGAAAATAAACCTGAACTTGTCCGACTGACTGAATTTCACTTAATAATTTTGCAAGCTGTTCCTCATTCGACTTATAACTTTCTCCTTTCTCCGATGGTGATAGAAACATGAATAAAAAGATAATGAATACTACGGCAATGACAATTAATAAGATAGGACGATTCGCTTGTTTCTTTTCCACATTATTAAGCGTATACGCCCCCTTCTCTACTAGATTTCAACATAATGTATGAACGAAACAAACCGGTTATGCAAAGAATGAAAGAATTGTGCTTGCGACGAATAAATACAGTGCGAGCTTTACATATACTTGCCATTGCCGCTCATCGGCAAAGATGAGAAGACTGCTGCCCAGTAAAATAAAAAGAAATAATTGGATCACGTTTTTCCCCCCATGGACATCTGCATAAAGAAAATAAATAACAGTACGATAAACATAATTGCGAAGCCAAGCAAAAATGCAACTGCACATAATACAAACATCGTCTTTCCAACATCATCAAACAGACCGCTCATACGCATATTTGTAAACGGTTCAATAATGGCACCAATAATTTTAAACAGCAGTGCATGCAGCAAAAGCACCGTCGCCGGATAAAAAGCCGCACCCCAAATAATTGTTAAAAAGGACAGTCCGACAAAGGTTGATACGGTTGACTGGGTTTTTTGGAAAAAAGACAGTCCTTCAACAATCAAGCTGCCGATTAGCGGAATATTTTGCTCGATTAATTTTTTGATAGGAGATTTTAATGCATCATTCAGCTGAATAAAGGCGATACCGGAAAGCGTCAAAATTGAAGTCAATGCTACGACCGACGCAATCATGACGCTTAATATGGAGGAACGTATTAAATCTGCAGCTTTTGAAAAGGAAATGGCCGGATATATTTTTGTGCATACATCAAATACTAGTGCGAGGACAAGAGCAGGTATTGTTACTTTTGTACTGACAAATAAAATAACTTGGACAAATAGGATGATAATCGGGTTCCACGCAATCGCCGTAAACACGGTTTGAATCGTCAACAGCATAAATGACATAATCGGCAAAATAGCCATAAAGAAATTTTGAAGTATGGCAATGAGCTCATACAACACAACAAAGGCATCAACGACATTTTGCGCAAATACTACGATAAACAAAATAATAAATAACTGTTCAATCAACACGGTTTCATTCGGTACTAAAGCAAGTAGCAGTAAATACATCAAAATATAAATCGCTACAAGCAGCAAGGAAAACAATAAAGATTGAATAGGTTCTGTAAAAATCGAATAAATTGTCTGCATTACTGTAGCCTTTCTAATAATTGGATTAATAGCTGAAATTTCGGTTGTAGCAGATTGATCCAATATAACACTGCGGTCATGCGAATGGACAACGTAACTAATGTCGCAAAAGCTTCATATTCAAATTGATCTAATAGCTGACAGATTAATTCATTCAGCAAAAAGAGTAATGCCGTGAAAAGCAGTCCCTTACTGTATGGAACATTATTGAAAATAACTGCGAGTCGCTGCCAAAGCGGGATGAGTTGCTCTCGGACAACAAATTGGAAAAAAATAAAGAAAGCGATGACGACAATGATTGAATGCAGCTTGTCCATCGTCTGTTTCAAAATTAAAAACAGAACTAAATAAATGACACTTGCAAATAGCGCAATCATTTAGCTAGACTGCCGTCAACCATTGAAAAAATACGACAATTTCTTGAAAGAACAAGCGCAAAAATCGAATTAATTCCATCGTCATATATAGGTACGCAATGAAAAACAAGAAAAACGAAAACTCTTTTTTTCCTAAATGCTCGAAGAATAAATGAAGAAGTGCAATAATCAACCCAATCCCTGCAACACGAAGCACATCTTGTAATTCCAATAAAGCCCTCCTTCCTTAACGAAACTATATGCAATATCCAAACAAATAAGCACAAAAAAACACTAACGAGAAAGTTTTTATCCTTTGTCGTCAGTGCAAAATTTTTTACGGTAAGAGAGTTTCGATAATCTCTTTAACGGATGCTTCTTTAGCCAAATAACTATTTTCTCCCATCCAAAGAGACATATATTCACGGTTGTTTTGGCGGGCACTTTCTTTTCGGATCGGCTGTGTCAAATAATGCTGGATCGGATATGGAGCAGTAGTCGCTTCTTTTAATTGCTCGGTAAATTTATTTCTCAAACCGCGCGCATATTTGCCGGTAAATGCTTTTGTCAATGTCGTCGCTTGTTCTCCGGAATTTAAAATTGCCTCTTTATGTAGTTTTGGAGCCTCACATTCTGCAGCTGTCAATAACGCGGTACCGATTTGCACATATGATGCCCCTAACGCAAGCATGTCAGTAACTTGTGGCTTAGTCATAATTCCGCCTGCTGCAATGACAGGGATTGAAACATTTTCTTTTGCGGCTTTCAGCAGATCAGCCGTTGAATGAAGTGCCATTGGTTCTATAAATGACCCCCGGTGTCCGCCGGCTTCTTTTCCTTGGACAACGACTGCATCCAGTCCAGCCTGTTCGACTGCAATCGCTTCTTCCACTGAAGTTGCTGTGCCGATCAAGTATACGCCCTTTTGTTTAAGTGTTGATACAGTTCCGCCATCGGGTAAACCAAATGTAAAGGAGACGATCATTACATCTTCTTCAAGAATTGCCTGTACTTGGTCTTGAAAAACGTCGGTTGTTGGAATAGCTGCCGGAATATCGATGTTCAACTCCTCATAGATGGGCTGTAATGCCTCTCGTGCATATTGTAGTAATTCGGGATCTGTTTTCGGCTGTTCCGGTACAAACAGATTCACACTAAAAGGTTTTGCAGTTAATGCTTTTACTCCCTGTATAAATTGCTTCGTTTCTGCGCCGTTCAAATACCCTGCGCCAATTGAACCTAATACACCTGCCTCACAGCATGCCGCTACAAATTCAGGGGTTGTAATGCCTGCCATTGGTGCCTGTACAATCGGTTTATCAATCGGTAATTTTTCCATCAAAAACAATCCACTCCTTTCTTTGATTATACCTACCCTTCCATTAGCAAGCTATAATTTGGGATATTTTTCATTGCTTTTCTAAAGCAGCACAACAAAAAAGACAGAAATATTGTATTCCTACAATACCCCTGCCTTTTTTTCTCTTTTGTTTTAGTGCAATTATGCGCGTGAAACGTAAGTACCTTCAGTTGTGTTGATGATTAATTTGTCGCCTTGGTTAACGAAGAATGGTACGTTTACCATTAATCCAGTTTCCATTTTAGCTGGTTTTGAACCGCCTGAAGCTGTATCGCCTTTAATACCAGGCTCAGTTTCAGCAACTTCTAAAGTTACTGTATTTGGTAATTCAAGACCTAACATTTCACCTGAATATGTTTGGATATGAACTTCCATGTTCTCTAATAAGTAGTAAAGTTCGTCTTCGATTTGAGCAGCAGCTAATGTTGTTTGGTCATATGACTCTAAGTCCATGAATACGTGCTCATCACCCTGTGCATATAAATATTGCATTTTGCGGTTTTCGATCATTGCTTTTTCTACTTTTTCACCAGCACGGAAAGTTTTTTCTGTTACGTTGCCATTACGTAGGTTACGTAATTTAGAACGTACGAATGCAGCACCTTTACCTGGTTTTACGTGTTGGAATTCTAGTACGCGGAATAAGTTACCGTCAACGATAATTGTTAAACCTGTACGGAAATCGTTTACTGAGATCATGAATTATTTCCTCCAAATTATAAAATGATTAATTCTTTAGTCGAATGTGTTAGTACTTCATTACCCGTATTTGTGATTAAAATATCGTCCTCAATTCGAACGCCACCAATTCCAGGAATGTATACTCCCGGTTCAATTGTTACAACCATATTAGGCTCCAGCACTGTATTGGAACGGAATGATAACCCAGGTCCTTCATGCACTTCAAGGCCGATACCGTGACCAGTCGAGTGACCGAACGCTTCACCTAAGCCTTTTGATTTTAAATAATCTCGTGCTACAGCGTCCGCTTCGATCCCTGTCATACCCGGACCAACTTTTTCAAGCGCAAGAAGCTGAGACTCGAGCACAGCATTGTACATTTCTACCAACTTATCTGATGGTTGGCCAACAGCGATTGTACGTGTAATGTCCGAAATGTATCCATTATAGTAAGCACCAAAATCAAGTGTTACAAAATCGCCTGTTTCAATAATTTTGTTTGTCGCAACACCGTGCGGCAATGCAGAACGTAATCCGCTTGCAACAATAATATCAAACGAAGAACTTGTAGCACCTTGTTTACGCATGAAAAATTCTAATTCATTCGATACGTCAAGCTCTGTAATGCCAGGCTTGATGAAATTTAAAATATGTGTAAATGCATTGTCTGCAATTTCACATGCAACCTTAATAATATTAATCTCTTCTTCAGTCTTAATCAAGCGAATTTTTTCAATTAAACCTGAAACTGGCACGAAATCAACATTCACTGCCGAATTGTATACTTCATATGTACCATACTGCATGGCATCTTTTTCGAATGCCAATGATTTTACACCCATTGCCGTCACTTGTTTTGCCACTTCTTCATGGATCGGTCCGCTATGCTGAACTACACGGAATTCCTTTACTTGCTCTGATGCTTGTTCTGTATAGCGGAAATCTGTGATAAATACAGCATCTTGCTGTGAAACGACTGCTACACCAGACGTACCAGTGAAGCCTGTCATATAACGGCGGTTGTATTCATTCGTAATGAGTATTGCTTCGACATTGTTCTCGATTAGTGCTTGACGTAGTTTAGTAAGTTTCATCTGTTTTCATTCCCCTTTTGTTTGTTGTAAAAACTTGCAGCTGGCAATTAAATTGCCGGATCTGCAAATTTGTCCTGCCTTCATTCACAGAAACTTTGGCGTCACGCGATGCAATACTCCTATGTCTTTAAGCCCCTGAAAATACACTTTAAAAGGGACCTGAATACAAGCAGCTTCATTGTGAACGCTTCTTTTTTATACTGTCCCTATTTTATCACAGACTTTTCAGACATCAATACTTTCGACTAACGAAATAATGTGATTGTACGGTATCTGGCCGTTTCTACGATTAATCGCATCGAAGTCACAACTACAATGAAAAATGGAATCGAGAATTTTTTGAATGATGACCATTCAATAGGTAGATTTAAGATTTGCCACTCCAGTATTGCTGCAATGACAATTCCTAAAATAAGTGAAAGTAAAAAAGGCGGTACCATAACGAGCAGCTGTGTTACAACCAACAATATAAAAGCAACAATGGCTATAATTAAAAATAAAATGACCCAACGCTCGAAAGCCGTCCATTCGAACCATTCCAATTTTTTTAAAAATGAAACCGGATGCCATTTAATAAAATCAAATAAGTGCAAGCCTTTTAAGCTTACTGTCACAATAAATGATGTAAATAATGCCGTGACAAACAAATGCATGACAAAAACTCCTTTTTTTGACTCAGTATGACCGAATGTAAAAAAACTATTCGAATGGATAGTGCTTTTCTCCAAAATTTAGTACAATATGAGGGTATAACAAAGAAAAGAGATGGATAGATTCCATTCTCCCGACTAAAAATAGATTGAAATTTTATAAGAGAGTGGTGTCGAGCAAGTGAGTAATAATGCGCCAGTATATGGTGGGCAAGCGCTTTTAGAAGGTGTTATGTTCACTGGTCAAGATCATATGGTAACGGCAATCCGTCGGAATGACGATTCCATCGATTATTTCCATGTAAAAAAAGAGAAAAAGCCTATTTTTCAAAAGCTGAAGAAAATTCCGTTCGTACGCGGGGTTGTCGCATTAATCGAATCGGCAGGATTTGGGTCGCGCCATTTGCAATTTGCTTCTGACCGCTATGATGTTACACCAGGCGAAGAAGAGGAAAACAGTGGTGAAGAGCCATCGAAGTTAATGATGATTTTAGGAGTAGCCGTTATTGGTGTGCTCTCATTTTTATTCGGTAAATTTGTCTTCACATTAGTGCCGATGTTTTTGGCAGAATTTTTAAAACCTTGGTTCCCAGGCAAAATGGTTCAAATTTTTATCGAAACCGGCTTTAAATTAGTTTTGCTTCTTGCCTATTTGCAAATCATTTCGATGACGCCGTTGATTAAACGTGTTTTCCAGTACCATGGTGCCGAGCATAAAGTAATTAACTGCTATGAAGCAGGTCTTGACTTAACGGTCGAAAACGTTCAAAAACAATCACGACTTCATTATCGTTGCGGTTCAAGCTTTATTTTATTTACCGTAATTGTAGGTATGTTTACATATTTCTTCGTACCTGTTGATCCGCTTTGGGTTCGTCTTGTAAGCCGTATTTTACTAATCCCGGTTGTCATCGGTATTTCTTTTGAAGTATTACAGGCGACAAATGCCGTTCGTGAAATTCCGGTTTTACGTTACTTGGGCTATCCTGGATTATGGCTGCAACTGTTAACAACAAAAGAGCCGAAAGACGAAATGGTGGAAGTAGCAATCGCATCTTTCAACAAGCTGCATGAAGTCGAGAAAAATCCGTCCGTTGCCCAAACATTAGTACATGATTAATTGAAAACTCGGGGAGTTATGTAAAAGGAAATTCACTTTTGCGATAACTCCCCTTTTTTAATGGCTTTAATATATTTAGAGTCTCGAAATATTTTCATTGAGTTCCAATAGATGAAATGGCATAATAGAGTTAAAATTCAGTGAATTCATTATAAGGAGTTAACAAATGAAAACGATTTTTCAATTTATGAGGCGCTATAAATGGCCAGCAGCAATCGCCTTTTTTCTCATGCTATTGGAACTTGCGAGCGATCTGATCCAGCCGCTGTTCATGGCGAGAATGATTAATGAAGGCCTTCTTGAAGAAAATTTACATAATGTCGCATTTTGGGGTGGCTGTTTATTTGTTTTAGCCCTATTCTCTTTCATAAGCGGAGTACTCAACTCCTTCTTCTCTGCGCATGTCGCCCATAGTTTCGGTTTTGATTTACGCAAAGCCTTGTACAGTAAAATACAATCACTGACGATGGCGACCTACCTGACATTCCCTACTTCCGGGCTTATTACGCGCCTGACAAGCGATGTTACACAAACGATGAACATCGTCTTTATGATGCTGAGGATTGCGATGAAAGCACCTCTAATGACTGTTGGTTCGCTTATAATGGCATTTGTCATCAATGCGAAACTTGCGCTCATTTTATGTGTCAGTTTTCCGTTTCTGCTTATCTTCCTTGTATGGATGGTATCAGTCGGAATCAAGCTGTTCGCACAAGTACAGCAACGTCTTGATTTTGTGAACCGCCAGCTTCAGGAAGGATTGCAGGCTGTCCGATTGATTAAAGCATATATGCGTGGTCAGTATGAAGAAAGCCGCTTTTTATCCGTTGCAGAAAATTTGAAGTTCGATACGATCAAAGCGACTCGTGTTATGGAAATTGCATTGCCTGTTCTTCAGTTTGTTATGAATATTAGTTTGCTTATTGTCATTTGGGTTGGTGCAGATGCGATCCGTGACAATGATATTCTTGCCGGTGACTTGGCCGCTATTATTAACTATGCATTCCGTATGACAGCATCATTTTCTATTTTTTCATTTATCATTATTGCTTATGCCCGCGCCAAAGCGTCTGCTGAGCGTATCGAAGAGATTTTAAATGTCGAGGAAGGTGTCGAAGAAGTACAGAAAGATAAAGCTCCAGTCCTTGAAAATTTCTCGATTCGTTTTGACAATGTCTCATTCCATTATCCAACAACGGAGCAGTATACGCTTCAAAACTTGTCATTTTCTATTGAAAGCGGTGAAAAAATAGCCATAATGGGGGCAACCGGCTCTGGAAAATCGACTATTTTACAATTGGTTGAGCATTTTTACGAACCGAATAGTGGTGACATTTTTATTAATGATCAAAATATAAAGGATATCCCGCTGCAGCAGTTACGCCGCTCAATTTCCTATGTCCCGCAGCAATCCCTTCTGTTTTCAGGTACAATTGTGGACAATTTACGCTGGGGGCAAAATGATGCGACAATTGAGCAAATTATTGACGCGACGAAAAAAGCGCAAATTCATCACTCAATCGAAAGCTTTGATGAACAGTATGAGACGATGATTGGACAGCGTGGTATTAACTTATCCGGTGGTCAAAAACAGCGTCTAGCGATTGCCCGTGCCCTGTTAAAACCGGCATCATTATTGATATTAGATGACAGTACTTCAGCGCTCGATGTCGCGACAGAGCAGAAATTATGGGAGGCACTCGATCAGGAGGCTATCACAATGCTCGTTGTAACCCAAAAAATCCAGACAGCACAAACGGCCGATCGTATACTGCTTATTGAAGAAGGCCGGCTACATGGGTTTGGCACACATGAACAATTAATGGCAACGAACGGTCTTTACGCGAAAATTGTAGCTTCACAGCAGGAGGTGCTTGCCTAATGAAGTTTTTTAACTATGAACCGATCATTACAAAAGAACAAATCAAAAATGCAAGCGGCAAGAAGAAAAAAGGTGAACGTGCCCAAAACTGGACGTATACATTGAAGCGTATTTTCGATTTTGTAGCCGAACAGAAAATGCTCCTGTTTATCGTTCTGCTGCTTGTCGTGTTAAGTTCAGCGTTCGCGTTGATCGGACCATTCATCATCGGACGACTGATCGACCAGTTTATTGATGGCAGTTCACTTAGCCAGCTTTCCTATTGGCTATACGGGCTAGCGGTCGTATATTTACTTTATAGTTTGGCGAGCTATTTCCAAAACTATTGGATGGTCGGCATCGCCCAGCAAACTGTATTTCGAATTCGTACACAGCTATATGGTCACTTTTTCAAGCTCCCTCTTCGCTTTTTCGATAAACGAAAACACGGGGAATTAATGAGCCGTGCGACGAACGATATTGAAACAATCAGCTCGACATTAAACAGTGCCTTTATCCAGGTTGTATCAAGTATTTTGACATTAACAGGTACGGTTGCCGTTATGCTTTGGCTCAGTCCCTTATTGACACTGATCACAATGCTGATCGTACCTCTTATGTTCTACGGGATGCGCTGGATTACTAAACGCACAAGTCTGCTATTTAAACAGCAGCAGGCAGCAATCGGGGAAATGAACGGATTAATCGAAGAATCCATTACCGGTCAGCATGTCGTTAAAGCCTTTTCACAGGAAACGGAAATGCTGCGTCAATTTGACGAGAAAAATACACGCATCCGCACAGTTGGTTTTTGGGCATTAACGTATTCCGGGTTCATTCCGAAAGTGATGAACACATTAAACAGTTTAAGCTTTGCGATCGTGGCATTAGCCGGTGGTTTATTTGCCTATTACGGTCATATCTCAATCGGTACTATTATTATTTTCACGGAATATGCCCGACAGTTTACCCGTCCTTTAAATGATTTGGCCAACCAGTTCAACACCGTCCTTTCAGCATTGGCCGGAGCGGAACGTGTTTTCTTGATCATGGATGAAAATGAGGATGAAATTGAAGGGGAAAATGTGGAACTGCTCGGGAATGTGCGTTTCCAAAATGTTTCGTTCCAGTATGATGCACAAGCTTCCTCCCCTACCCTCTCAAATGTATCCTTTGAGGTGAAATCGGGGCAGTCGGTTGCACTGATCGGTCAAACTGGTGCCGGGAAAACAACGATTATGCAGCTGTTGACCGGACTTTATGAGAAAACGGACGGGAAGATTGTATTTGACGATATGGAAATAGAAGAAATTTCAAAAGCGAGTTTGCGCAGTCAAATGGCATTCGTCCTACAGGATCCGTTCCTCTTTGAAATGTCGATTAAAGAAAATATCCGCTACGGAAAGCTTGATGCAACAGATGAGGAAATTTATGAGGCTGCGAAAAAAGCGAATGCCCATACCTTTATCGATAAGCTGCCGGAAAAATACGATACGATTTTAAGTGCGGACGGCAGCCAGATCTCTCAAGGACAAAAACAGCTGTTATCGATTGCCCGTGCGTTTGTGGCAGATCCGAAAATTTTATTATTGGATGAAGCGACAAGCAGTATCGACACTGTGACGGAGCTGCATATTCAGGAAGCACTCGAGAAGCTGATGGAGGACCGTACGAGCTTCATCATCGCCCACCGCCTGAACACAATTCGCAAAGTCGACTATGTCATCGTCTTAAATCAAGGAAAAATCATCGAACAAGGAAAACGCCAACAACTAATTGAAAACCAAGGCGTGTTCGGTCAAATGCTTAACGTGTAATATTAAATAAAGTGAGAAAATAATAAATCGCCCATTTTGCCTTATTCAGCAAAATGAGCGATTTTATTTTGTATATTACTAGCTAAACCGTTTCGATATCCGTTTGTTCCTCAGGCTTCGGCGCTGGATTTTTTAACTGACGGAAGTTTTTATAGTATTTGACGAGCAAGAAAATAATTACAGCCGTCAATATGAAAAAGAACGCCACATTTATTAACAATCCTTGTCGGGCAGCTTCTGTTGTCGGTAAATCCATTTCTGTCGTTTGATTTGTATAAACAAACTGGATATATGCCAGGAAATTATTAAAACTATGTAATAACATTGGTATCACGATATTTTTAGTTTTAAGGTAAGTATAGCCAAGCACACAGCCTAATGCAAAAGCAAATACAATATTGATCGGGTTGAGGTGGATAATGCCAAATATAATAGAAGAAATAATAATACTCTTTTGCGGGCTCCATCTCAATGTGAATCGACGAAGCAAGATCCCTCTGAATAACATTTCCTCATAAATCGGTGCGAGAACGCAAATATTAATAAAAAACAGGACGTATACGAGTAGCGATGGACGCACTTCTTCCAAATCCATCATCGGAAAGAATGAAAACAGTTCCCGTATATGCTCTTCAAAAACAAGATATACAATCGTTAACAAAATCGCTGTAAACACAACAGTGATCAGTTGGAAGCATGCTGTAATCGATAAATACTTTGCCCAGCGCCCTTTTGTCATTGTAGTATGAATCGGCTGTTCATTGTATGTGAAATTCCATTTTTTTGTTTGATACATCAAATACATTAAACAGCTGACCGAAACAAAAAATGTAATCCACTCTTCACTGGCTGGGATATCGGTTACAAATAACAAGATAAAACTTGCTATGAATATACCAATCGCAAACAGTATAAAATAGCGCAGCTTGAAGTTTTTCAATTCAATATAATCCATTATTTTACACCTCCTGTAAATAGAGTAACATGAAATGGAAGTTTTATCCCAAGCATCGCTACCCCTTTTCGATCATTTTTCAACGAATAACATTTCTCCATTGCCAATACCGCCTCTTTTACAATACGATGGATACAAAACAGATAGAAGTAGGTGTTTGCATGTCTAAAATTTTAATTGTGGAAGATGAACAGCAGATTGCACGTGTATTACAGCTGGAACTGGGATTTGAAGGCTACGAAACAACTATCGCCCCTACCGGCACGGACGGCTTGCTGAAATTTCATGAAGACGAATATGATTTAATATTGCTTGATGTGATGCTTCCGGAGCTGAACGGTTTGGAAGTGCTAAAACGAATTCGCAAACATAACGAAACCGTTCCGGTCCTTTTATTGACTGCTAAAAGTAATATAGAAGATAAAGTGACAGGGCTTGATTACGGGGCAAATGACTATATAACAAAACCTTTTGAATTCGATGAACTGCTTGCACGAATTCGTGTGGCGTTGCGATTTTCACACAAATCTGCTCCTGAAGCAATAACTTCGACTGTCCACACATTTCAGGATTTATCATTAAATGAGCAAACACGTGAAGTCACAAGACAAGCACAGCAAATCGATTTGACTCCCCGTGAGTTTGACTTGCTGCTGCATTTTATGAAGCACGCGAAACTTGTGCAGTCCCGTGAGCAGCTGCTGAATGCGGTTTGGGGATTTGACTATTACGGGGATACAAATGTAGTTGACGTATATGTACGATATTTGCGTCAAAAACTAGAGGTAAATCTGAATTTACCGTCACTGCTACATACTGTTCGCGGTGTCGGCTATGTATTAAAGGAAGCGACAAATGAAACTTAATACGAAAGTGAATCTGTTTTCCATGTTATTGACTTCGGTTATATTAATCGGCAGTTTTACTGGTATTTATTATTTGTATAAAGAATTTGCCTTTTCAACAGAGGCTGAACAATTACAGGCACGGGCAAATGAATTAACGACTGCCATTAGCGCACTGGACACAACAGATGGAATCGATTCGATTTTCGGAGCATATCTTCCGACTGACGGAGCGATCATCGTTCATGACAGCGCAGGTAATACAATTAAAAGGCTTCAAAAAACATCCGAACAAATTGATTATGAACTTGATCCGTCCCAGCATTACACGGAAAAAACAATACGTGATATCCCTCATATCGCGCTTGCTACGCCTATTATTTTGCCGAATGATGAAATTGCCGAGGCAAAGCTGATCCAGCCATTGCCGACAATTACCGAAAATATGAACCGGCTGCTAATAATCTTAGTGCTGATGACACTTGTTGCACTCATTCCGATTTATTTGGCGAGTCAGCTATTTGTTCGACTGATTGTAAAACCCGTTCAGCAACTGACGACTACGATGGAAAAGAATATTCAGCAGTCCAGCTATGAGCAAATCCCGGTCCGCAAGCAATCAAACGATGAAATTGCACAAATGGCCACGACGTACAATCATTTAATGGCACAGTTGGAAGATGCCCATGACAAACAGCAGCAATTTGTCGGCAACGCTTCACATGAACTGAAAACACCATTAACCGTCATCGAAAGCTATACGAAGCTGTTAAAACGCCGCGGCACACAAGACGCGAAAATTACGGCAGAAGCATTGGAAGCAATTTTAAAAGAGACATCCAACATGAAGGCAATGATTGAACAAATGCTCGCACTGGCAAAGACGAATGAAATGACGAAGATCAATATGACGACATTTGCATTGCAGCCTTTTATCGAGCAGATTGTGCAAAGTATAAAAACCGCCTATCATCGTGAGATTCTCGTTAACATTCCTGACGTTGAAATTACAACAGATGAAGCAAAATTAAAACAGCTGCTCTTTATCTTTATCGATAATGCACGAAAATACAGTGATGATGTCATTAAAATCCACGCCTCTGTGAAAAATGATTTGCACATTTCCATTCAGGATTTTGGTGTTGGTATACCTAAAGAGGATCTTCCGAATTTGTTCCACCGCTTTTACCGGGTTGATAAAGACCGAAACCGGAAAACCGGCGGCACCGGCATTGGCCTATCGATTGCAAAGGAACTCGCAAATCGTTTAAATGCCGAGGTTTCCATCGACAGCGAACTAGGAAAAGGAACGACCATTTTACTCATTGTTCCACTTTCAGGAGGTGCACAGCATGAAAGCTAAATGGATTATACTATGCATCGCTGTCATCCTAATCGGATTTTTCATTACACTGACAGTCAAGCAATTATCAACACCGCATGAACTGAACACGAATGAACTGGAATTGAAAATTAAAGATATTTATAATGCGGAAGTCCAAACATTGGTCAAAGAAAAAGATCATTTTGTCGCTTCTTTCAATAAAGACGGTTCGATTTTTGAAGTGAATGTAAATGCCGTAACAGGGCAATTTACCGAGTTGAAGCTTATTCATAAAAATGAAAATAAACAATCCGAGGTACAAACGAATTCGGAAACATCAAAAGAGGAACAAGCCACAGCAAATAAGCCAGCTGAAAATGCTACAAAGCCGTTACTTTCAAAAGAGCAAGCTGTAGACATTGCTTTAAAGGAAGTACCTGGTGAAGTCGATTCTGTTGAGTTTATAAAAAATGCGGAAGGTGGCATTTATTTTGTGGAGATTGAACAAGAAGATGATGTTACTGTTCAAGTACATGCCATTACCGGTGAAATTATCGTGATAAAATATGATGATTAATTTTCTCATCAATTTCTAATAATTCTCTCAGACCGTTTTCATATTCGCTCGTTATACTGACATTACAAACAAGAAAAGGAGCGAGTGAATATGAATAAAAAGTTTTTAGCAATCCCTGCATTACTAGTAGCAATCGGTGGAGGTGCTGTATTCGCACAATCTGATTTATTTGCGCAAGCCGAAAACAACCCAAGTATTTCAGCTGGTGAGGCAAAGAAAATCGCGTTAAAACAATTGGACGGAGAAATTATCGGTTTTGAATATGATAGCGATGACCGCACACCACATTATGAAATCGACATCGTGAAAAACAATGAAAAAATCGAAGTTGAAGTGAATGCTGGCACAGGTAAAGCGGTAGTAACGGAACGTGAAAAAATTAGTACAGTGAAAGCAGTAAAAACAGACGATACAGTAAAAGCAACAGATTCAGTGAACAATTCTGCTATCATTACTGAAAAGCAGGCAATTGAAATTGCTCAAGCAAAAGCAAAAGGAACAGTAACAGACATTGAATTGGATGAAGATGATAACCGTCTTATCTATGAAATCGAAATCCGTAACGGTAAAATGGAATACGATTTTGAAATCGATGCAAAAACTGGAGATATTATTAAGTACGAAGAAGATCTAGACGATGACCGTTTTAATGACTAATGGAATAACAAGCAATAATTAAATGGAGCGCAGATTTATTTCTGCGCTTTATTTTTTATATTGTTTTTCTCGCCTTCACGATTAAAAAAGAAGGGCGATGCTGTTCTTTTTGTAGACTTGGTAGTAATTCGATTGCTTCGTCTGTCGGCATTGGCTCCACTATTTTCTCGATTTGCAGCCCATTAATAATTAATGTATTAATAATTGTTTCTATAGTGCGATGATACATCACGACATGATCTACGAGCCAATTTTGTGTTCGTTTCCCTTCATCCCGGTAACGAGCAACTGCAAAATGAGAGATTGTGCGCGTCTCGTCCAAAATCCATTGCTCCACACCTTTATTTGCAGTCGATATTGGATGCTCAATAGAAAATAGGAATACCCCTTCCGGACATAATGCTTGACTTACCTTTTGTATTACCCCTTCAAAATCTGCCACATAATGTAGTGCCAATGCACTTGTAATGAGATGATAATACGATTCCTCTAATTGAATGTCTTCAATTGAAATGTTTTGAAAATGGAGACGATCACTTCTATAGCGCTCTTTTGCTGCGGTAATCATGTTATCCGAAATATCGATTGCATCGACATGCTGTGCCCCATTTAAAACACAGTCAATTGCAAACTCCCCTTTTCCACATCCTAAATCTAACAATATTTTTCCTTTAAAATCCGGCATTAACACTAAAAAATTGGGCCGCTCCAGCAAATTATTATAATTGAATTTCCGGTTACGAATTTCTTCATATCCTTTAAAAAATAAGGCATTATCATAAATATTTTGCTTCATTTTTCTCCTCGTTTCACCATAACGTTATGACTTTTTTGCGCAACTTCATTATCACATGGCTGGAAAATTTTAAATAGACTTATATTTCAAATTTTAGTAAGATGTAGATAGAGGCATGTCTAGTTTTACTAATTCAACTTTTTTATAAAAACTATGCAAATTCCTTAGCGATTTGCATAGTTTTTGTTTTAATGCCTTCTTCACAATCCTTTGGAACTGGGGAAAACTTATGAAAAACAATGATTCGAAAAGCATCCTACTCTTTTTACTATTTGCTTTTATCACCAATTTAGTCTATGTCGCTTCTCAACGCATAGAAAATCTGGAGCTGCCTTTAGCGCTCGTCATATTTGCTCTATTTATATTATTTATTGTGCTTGTTTTAAAGCTCAACTTAAGAACAATTGTCATTACACTGGCAACAATCTCAGCTTTGCTCGATATTAATTCGATTTTCTATTTGGCTCTTCCTGAATTTTATACAATCGGCTTTACAATCGGAGTCCTAGTATTTCTTGGTTTTTACTTTAAAAAGTCTAAAGATGCCATACTGGCCGCGATTGGTTTTTGTATAATGAACATACTGATTAATATAGAATTTTTCATACAATGGGAATGGGTTTACCTTTTAGTGTTACATAGTATTCTATTTATCATCGCCAGCAGATTAAAATTTACGATTACGAAAAGAATCTATTTAGGATTTTTCAGTGTGACTTTCATTTTTCTCGTTATCGGAATGTTGGTTGATCACAATTATTTAGCCACATTTGGACTTCTCCTGTATTTGGCGGTACTTATTGCGATTTATTTCGTTATCCGAAAACAACTTGAACAACAACCTACTTATAAATTACATTGAGGTGAAACATCCGGATGAAAAATGTAAATCGTTTATTTCTCATTATCGCCATCATAATTCTTGTTATAATTGGCCGTTATTTTATGGCCCAAAATGAAGTGACGGTAATTCCTGACGTAACAGCAGCAACGAATGAACAGACGATTGAAACAGTTCGAGGAAGCTATTGCTGGCATTCAGCAGGTGAAGCAGAGTGTGTGGATACTGCTGCCCCGCATGAAATTATAAGTACGCGAAATACCCCTTACGTAAAAGTACAGCCAGGGGAAGAACTGGAGTTTCAATATAGTCAGAATGTAACGAGTGTATCCATACAACAATGGATTAAAGATTACGATTATAAAGAAATTGCCACATCGGCACGCTTTACTGCCCCAACGGAAAAAGGAAAATATATCATTTCCAGTATGGCTCGCTTTAGCAACGGTGATGTGACAGATAGTATTGCAATAGAAGTAGAATAACTAAAAAGGGAAGTGTCCGTTAAGTTTGGACGCTTCCCTTTTTGTTTGCGGTTTCTACTTATTGTCGCTTCGTAATTTCCGCCAATTCGCTTTGCAATTGCTGAAGTTCATTACTCGCATCTGCAATTGATTTCATCATGACATGCTCTTCATGTATTGAACTCGCGATTTCTTCAGTCATAGCGGCATTTTCTTCAGAAATAGCGGACAGATTTTCAATTTGATTCATTACTTCTTCAACAAGTTCGTTCGTATACGAAATAATCGACATGTTTTGATTAATTTTCCCTTGAATACCATTAAATGATTGCTTAATGCCATCAAATGAACCAGTAATATTGTTCAATGTGCCAACACTTGAATGGACCGCTTCTTTTCCTTCATATGCTTTTAACTGGGCAGTTGTTGCTCGTTCAAGCAGCTGCTGAGTAACAACGGTAATACTCGTTGCAATATTCGCACTCTCTTCCGCCAGTTTTTTCACTTCTTCTGCAACAACGGCAAAACCTTTCCCGTGCTCCCCTGCTCTTGCCGCTTCAATTGAGGCATTTAAAGACAGCAAATTCGTTTGATCAGCAATGGCTTTAATACCATTTAACAGGTTATTGACATTCGCAAGGCTCTCTTGCATATTGTCAATTGTCGTTGTCGTTAAATCAATAGAGTCACTTAATGTTGCCATATCCGCTGTCACATCATGTACCTGTTTCCAGCTCTGTTCAATCGCTACTTGCACTTCATCCGAATCCTTTACAGTCGATTCAGAGGACTCCTTCGTTTTCACCATATTATCATGCGATAAAATCATTTGTTCATTAATCTGCTGAATCATCCCCGCTTCATTATGAATAGCTGCTGCCATTTGATTCGAAGACTGTAAAATCGTCTCGCTCGCTACATTCAATGTACCAACATTGTCATTTACATGTGTAATGCTAGAAGCAAGCTGGTTTGAACCTTCCTCAATTTTATTTAAAATAGAGGATAAATTTTCTAACAGTTCATTCGCTTCCCGCTCTTTTTCCTGAGCATCCTTTATTAATTTGTTGCCCCATTGTGTTAATCGGTAAAGCAAAAAGTTACAGCCTGTCATACTTACAAAAATCGTAATAAATACCGAGAGATTTGCATTTACCCCTAATAAATTTTCCGGTACTGCTATGTATAATAAAATATAAGAAATACTGGCGATCAGTAAAAATATTTTAATCATTCGTTCATTAAAATACATTGCACACATAATAAATGTTACAAGCAGCATGTAATGTTTATTTATAGAATATCCATCCAGGTAAAATAATAAAAATACGACAAATGCTGGTATCAGTACAAAAATTAAACCTTTAGCGAAGTTGGATATATTCAGGAAATAATTGGCCGACGATAATAAAATGACACCGCCCCCTGCAATCACATAAGGGATTGAATTACTAAAACCATTTGCAATAACAAGCGGTGAAACAATTAAAATTGCCAATACTATCGTAATAATTAGATTGAGTTGATGAATCCAATTAACTTTTCCGTTGCGTTTCTTCAAGCTGTTTTCCTCCTAGGAACAATTGATTATTTCCATAATAGTTTATAGGTATATATTACAACCCTTTTTTATACAATACAATGGACTTTTGTATTGAGAAGGGAAAATTTTCAAAAAAAGAGCTCACGAATATTTAATCGTGAGCTTCTCATCATTATTCTGCTGAATCAACTTTTTTACGAACGACCGCACGAACAGGTGCACCGTCAGCACCTGCTATTTTTAGCGGCAGTGCGATCAGTTCATAAAGACCTTGCTGAACTTGCCTTAAATCGAGCCCTTCCAGAATATGAATGCCATGTTCGTACAACTTATGATGTGCCAATACTTCCTTGCTGTCCAACGGATCAACGGAAGGATTGTCAATGCCAAGCAATATTACACCGCGCTCTTTTAAAAATGGCACGACATCAGGAGAAATTACGGGAATGGTTCCCGGAAATTCTTCACCGAGCTGTTCCACTGTTTTAAATAGTACACGCTTTACACTATGGAAATCCATCGATGCCAAAGATTGAGCTGTAATGACTTCCTGCCCAATACAATCCACAATCACGCAGTCACCGATATACACATTTACATCCAATTGCTCGATTGTCTCAGCTTCACTGTTAAAATGAAACGGTGCATCTGCATGTGTACCCGTGTGCAGCGAAGTCGTGATTCGCCCGATATTGACCGAGCCCGTCTGTTGTTTCGTAAACCCGACTTCAAAAGAAAACGGTGTATCCCCCGGCCAGTTCGGCATCCCATTTTTCATCGTCTGTGTAATATCAATCCACATGGCTTCACCCCTAATATTGAATGACTAAATATGCAAGAACCACGACAATGACTGTCGGTACAACGAAGGTCATTAAAAAGCGATATGTTTTATAAAAGCCTTCACCCATTTTACTTCCTTGCAACAGCTCGCTTTTCACAAGATTTTTATCCATAATATGCATTATAAAAATCGCGATTAGCAAGTTGCCGACCGGTAAAATTATATTCGAAACTAAAAAGTCGGTGAAATCAAAAATATTGCGTCCAAAAATCGAAACATCACCTAATGTACTGTACGTTAATGTCGAAGGAATCGAAGCGATAAATACAAAGATACCGATGATGATTGTAATTTTTGCACGGCTAATTTTCCATTTTTCAATAATGGCAGCAACGATAATTTCATACATACTAAACGCTGACGTTAATGTTGCAAATAAAAACAGAATTAAGAATAGCGCTAAAAACAGTTCACCAAACGGCATTTGCGAGAACGCTGCAGGCAATACCATGAACAATAATGGTGGTCCGCTCGCCACTTCCATATCAAAGGCAAAAACAACCGGGAAAATCGCCAGTCCCGCCAAGAACGATACGAAAATACTTAATCCTACAACAGAACCTGCTGAATTCGGTAAGCTCACATCTTTCTTTAAATAAGAACTATATGTAACTAAACATGAGAATCCAACAGCCAGCGCAAAAAATGATTGCCCTAACGCATACAAAATTGATTCACCGGTAATGTTCGAAAAGTCCGGATACAGGAAAAACTTAATCCCTTCCATTGCTCCGTCCAATGTTACGGCTCTTACAACTAAAACGAAGAACATAATAAACAGTAACGGCATCATGAATTTATTTGCCTTTTCAATCCCGTTTTGAACACCAAGCGCAATGATTACAACATTCGCCAATGTAAACAATCCCAAACCGAGTAAAGCAATCCAAGGTGTACCTGTTACTTGTCCGAAAAATGCCCCTGGTTCCACAGTCGGCGCGATAACTTCTCCCACAACCGAAACTCCGCTGTAAACAAAAATCCAGCCGCCAACTACACTGTAAAACGATAATAATAAGAAACAGCCAATAATGCCGAGCTTACCAATCCAAGCCCAAGCCTTCGTATTCGGCGCCAATACTTTATAGGCAGTAACCGCCTCTTTTTGTGTGGCACGCCCGATAATATATTCCGATAAAAGCATTGGCAGCCCGATAATTAATGTCAGCAGCACAAAAATCAGGAAGAATGCGCCACCTCCACTTTGACCGGCTACATAAGGCATTTTCCAAATTGCCCCGAGCCCAATCGCTGCGCCCGCTGACGCTAATACAAATCCTAACTTACTTGACCACTGTCCTTTACTCTTCTCCATCTGTCTCACTCCACTCATCTGTCTAACCTAAGCTATAGTACTGTCCGCAAATCCCAAAGTTCCGGGAAAAAGCGGTGATCGAGCACTTTTCGCAAATAATTGACCCCTGATGAGCCACCTGTGCCCACTTTAAAGCCAATGATGCGCTCGACCGTTTTCATATGACGGAAACGCCACTGCTGCAAGGAATCTTCAATATCGACAAGCTTTTCACCAAGCTGGTATAAATCCCAGTATTTATCGATATTTTCATAGACGGTCTTCCATGCGGCGGCAACAGAATCGTCACCACTATATACTACCGAAAAATCACGATTTAGCAAAGCTTCAGTTATTGGCAATCCTGCTTTAGCCAATGCTTGAATCGCTACATCATAAATACTCGGCGCATCGTACGCCTCTTTAAGAACTGCGAGAATGTCCGGTTCTTTCTCATAGATTTTGAGTATATATGGTGTTTTATAGCCAAGTGCAAATTCGATTAAGCGATACTGATAGCTTTGGAACCCCGATGCTTTCCCCAGCTCATCCCGAAACTCCAAATATTCCGCCGGAGTCATCGTTGCTAATACATCCCACGCCTGAATAATCTGCATTTGGATTTTCGATACGCGTGCGAGCATTTTAAATGCTGGCTGCATTTCACCTTTTTCAATCGCTTGTATCGCACCGCGCATTTCGTGGATGATGAGCTTCATCCACAGCTCACTCACCTGGTGAATAATAATAAACAGCATCTCATCATGATGGTCGGAAAGACGATTTTGACTGTTTAAAAGAGGGGCCAGACTCAAATAATCGCTGTACGTCATTTCTTCACGGAAATCCGTATGAATCCCCTTTTCATCCTTTAGCTTGTGCTGCAAATCCGAAATTGAACGTTTATCCACTAAACCACCCCTTATGCAATGATGTCTCGTTTATTTTCGTGCTTCTCATAAGTTTTGTTTGTAATAATTTCTTTTAAAATCTGCACTGATTGCCATACTTCCTCATAGGAATTATATAGCGCAACCGGTGCCAGGCGGATGCCATTCGGTGCACGGAAATCAGGTACAACGCCGTACTCTTTTAATGTTTTACAAATTCTTGCCGCCTCGTCATGCACTAAAAACAGATGGCCGCCACGTGTGTCATCAAGCGGATTGCCGAATGTAAACGTATTTGGTAACTCCTGCTCAATACAATCCATCATAAATTGTGTCAACGCGAGTGATTTTTCACGAACCGCTTCGATGCCCGCCTCTACAAACAGTGATAGTGCGCCTTCAATCGGTGCCAAGCTTAATATATGCGGTGTACCGATCTGGTAAGCCCCTGCATGCGGTGCAGCGGTAATTGTTACATCCAGATCAAACTGTTTTTCCTTTGCCGAGCCAAACCACCCAGCCAGACCCGGTGCTGTTCCAAAATGCTTTTCATGAACGTACAATCCTGCAACTGAACCCGGTCCACCGTTCAAATGCTTATAATTGCACCAAAATGCAAAGTCCGCACCGATTTCATGAAGATGATGCGGAACGGAACCGATCGAATGGCATAGATCAAATCCGACCAATATGCCGCGTTCCTGTGCTGCTTCCGTAATCGCCTGCAGATCCAACACTTGGCCACTCCGGTATAAGACAGCAGGCAAAACCGCAACCGCCACATCATCTGTCATCGCTTCGATGATGGCTTCTGTCGTAATTGTTTGCCCGTCTTCACTTTTCACCAGCTGCATACTGCTTTCCGGCAAATTGTGCAAAGCAATTTGACTGGCAATCGCATACAAGTCCGACGGGAAGTTCAGTTCATCTGCCAAAATTTTATAGCGTGCCGCAGTCGGTTTGAAAAACGTAGCCAACAGCTGGTGCAAATTCGTTGTTGTCGAACCAGTCAGCATTACTTCTTCACTTTTGGCACCTATTAAAGGAGCGCACATCGCCGAAAGCTTTTCGGAGAAATAAAACCAAGGATGCTCCCCATTTGTCCAACCGTCAATCCCGTAATCTTTCCACGAGTTAAGCAGTGTATGCACCGACTGTTCCGCCCGCTTAGACAGCAACCCGAGCGAATTGCCGTCCAAGTATATCTGTCCTTCTTTTTTATAAAACTCATCTGCATATTTCTGCAGTCCATCCAATTCGTCAAGTTGTCTTGCTTTTTCAATCGTTGTCATGCTTCCACCCCTTCTAGTAACTTATTAATATCGTACGGGGGAGAGAATAGGTTGTCAAAGTATTCCGAAAGATAAAAATACTTAAGAACCTGGAAAATAGTCCAAAATCGCTACTTCTGTCCTAATCTGGTTGCACTTAAATTAAAGGCCATAAAAATATATAAATATAAACACCTGCATATACTTTCACCAATACAAACTGGAATATGCGCCATTTATTTTTGCCATGCTTTACTTCTAATAGGATATTAATAAGTGCTGTCAGCAACAAAAACGAGATGAGCACAAACAGATGTAGTTGTGGTGCGAAAATAAGTAAGATTAGGATTAATAATGTCAGGATTTCCACGACGCTTTGCCAATAGGTAGAATGCATCGGAATGTACCGTTTCGGATCGTCCGGGTCACGCATCTTCTTTTTCACCTTACTCGTCGCAATCATTGCAAACGTCAGGAATACTATGCCAATAATTAAAGATAATGTTCGATCAGCCGGTTCATGAAAATTGATAATTTCCTGCAATGAATTTTCACTTAATAAATATATTTCCCCCGTATCTACATTACGATAATACGTTACTTCGCTTCCTGGGTATTCCTGTATACGCATCACCTGATCATTTTTAAAGCTTAGCCTGTAGCTTTGTTGAATATATGGGTCTTCTATTTTAATATCAGTTTGCTGAAACTGTTGCAGCGCTGTTTCAATCTCTTTTAATGTTTCTTCATTTTTCACCTTTCTCACACCAGCTTGAAAGACGGACTCCGGATCCCCTTCCCATTGCATAAAATAAACCGCTTGTAATGCGCTACGATCCATATTGTCAGACGTGATTTGCTGCTGTATCGGAAATGTACCAACCAAAAACATCGTAATACACGCAATCGCTATCATTACTGCAGGGATTTGCCAGTTAAAAGATTTATTGTTGAGTCGCTGCTGAATTTTATTGAAGTCCTCTTGCTTTTTTTCCGGATCGACTTGAACCTTTTTGAGCTGACTTAACTTTTCGTCATCAAACATCCTCTTTCCCTCCTAACAGTTCCCGTAATGCTTTTAAACCGCGCGACGTATTATTCTTCACCTTCACTTCACTGCAGCTTAAGATCATTGCCGTCTCTTTTACCGAGTACTCTTCTATGTATCGCAGCACAATCACTTCACGATAATTCCATTTAATTTGCTGGAGGGCGGCATACAGATTTTCATTTTCCGCATTTCGCTCGACTACTGCTTCCGGCAAATCGTCCACTGCAACGGGTTCCGTTTTCAACTGAAAAAAACCAATAATCTTTTTCCTTCGATAATGATCGTATACAAGATTTCTGGCGATTTTTAATAAATAAGTCCGTTCATGTTCAGTATAATTTTTCTGATAAAAGCGGTAAAAGGTTTCTTGCAGTAGATCATGTGTTAAGTCTGTATCATTCGTTAAATAGCGTATATATTTATAAACAGCGTCGTAATGCGCTTCAAAAATTTCCCGTCTCACTCTATCAGCCTCCTTCCTTCTTAAAGACGATTAGCGAATGATTTGGAATCACTTTTACATAATAATATAAAAAACCCCAACATTTACATGTTAGGGCTAATCATTCTATTCTATTACTTATAAATCTGAAATCATACCGCCATCGACTACGAATTGAGCACCTGTTGAATAGCTTGAATCATCAGAAGCAAGATATACAACTAAATTTGATACTTCTACTACTTCTGCTCTTCTTCTTAATGGAATGTCTTGTTCAAGTTGTTTTAAATATTCTTCAACATCTGGCTGATCGGCCATTGGTGTTTTTATAATACCCGGGTGAACCGAATTGACACGAATATTATATTGCCCCAATTCAGTTGCAGCACCTTTTGTCATACCAGTTACTGCATGTTTTGAAGCACTATAAGCTATTGCAGTAGGAGCACTTACTAAACCATCAACGGACGAAATGTTTACAATTGAACCAATACCAGCCTTCTTCATTGAAGGAAGAACTTTTTGCATCCCCAGGAAGACACCAAGCTCATCTATTTTAAATGTCAGTTCAAAATCTTTCACTGTAAGTTCTTCCAATGGTTTGAAAATACCGATTCCGGCATTATTAACCAAAACATTGATTGGGCCAAAAGTTTCTTCTGTTTTAGCGACTACTTCAATCCAGTTGTCTTCACTTGAAACATCTAATTTAAGCGCGATTGCATTTTCACCTAATTCATCGGCCAGTTGTTTCGCACCGTCCAAATTTATATCTGTAATCGCTACTTTGGCACCTTCTTCCACGAATTTCCGAGCATGCATTGCCCCCATTCCTTGTGCAGAACCTGTAATAATTGCTACTTTTCCATCTAATTTACCCATTTAAAATTGCCCCTTTCGAAATAAAATCTATTCTAATAAAACCAGTACGTATGTTATTATGTGCTCTTTATTACAAATTAATAATACAATACAATTAAAATATCTTCAAATAGAGAGTCTTGAATTAAAGATAATTACCTGTAACTTTTTCAAATAAAAGAGACCGAAGCAACTTTTCGTTTGCTTCGGTCCCTTTCAGTGCATTACACACCCATTTTACGACGGGTATTGCTCGTTTTCTTTGATTGTTGACTCTTCATCTTTTTCGTTGATGTATCACCTTTTAAATTACCTTTGTTGCCAGCTGCATTATTTTTCTTCGCTTCCAGCTGTTGCTTCACTAATTCCTGCAGGCTTAATTTCTTTTTTTCATTTTGTTCAGACATATTCAGACCTCCTCATCAATCTACTTTTCTAAGTATAATCCGTTGCCGTTCCATTTGTAAAAGAAATGATGTAAATAACCTCATAAAAAAACATCTTGAAACTTTCACTCGCTCCAAAATGTTTTCTAATTTATGAACTGTACGTCACTTCCTGTGATGAAAGGTTGAAATAATACCCTAACCCGCTTTTTGTTTTAATCCACTTCGGTGAGCTCGGTTCTTCTTCAATTTTTTCCCGAAGCCTGCGTATATGTACATCGACTGTACGGCGATCCCCTTTTGTAAAGTCCAGTATATCAATAATTTCTTCACGCGATTTAATATTGCCCGGCTGCTCCAGCAAATGAAGCAGCAATTTAAACTCGCGCTTTGTCAAAGGAATTTCCACTTCGTCTTTATACACTTTGAACATGATTAAATCTACTCGAAACGGACCAATCAACATTTGGGAAACACGCTCTTGCTGCTGTATTTCTCTTTCGTAGCGTTTTAAATGAATCCTTAAGCGTGTCAGCATTTCTCGGAATCCAAACGGTTTTCGGATATACTCTGTCGCCCCCATTTCAAGCGCCAGTACAATATCCAATTCATCCGTTCGCGCACTAATCATGATAATCGGAAAATCATGCTCGAAGCGGACTTGACGGCAAATCTCGATTCCTTCCATATCCGGAAGCATCCAATCAAGCAGCATCGCATCCGGTTCAAACGTTGGGATTGCAGCCAATGCTTCTTTACCTGTTCGTACACTATGGACTTCATAGCTGTCCTTTACTAAATAAATATGCAGTAAATTCACTAAATTTTCGTCATCTTCAACGACTAATATTTTTTTCGTCATTAATGATTCCCCGCTTCTCTAATCAATTACGCCTCGGCGTAATTGTGTCCAGATTCGGTTTGCTTTCGCGCAAAGTATTCCTTACCGAATCTGTGACATCCGCCGGAGGCATTAACTTCTTTCAGCAGGCATTTGAACACCCGATGAAAATTGACCAAAAATTATATTAACATCTATATATATATAGATAGACTCTGTGCCTACTGCTTCGCCTAAGCATAAAATCTGCTGAAGGAAGTTAATTTAAATCAAATAGCTGCCCTTTAATAAAGTAAGCTGTTGACTCCGCCATATTGGTAATATGGTCCGCTGCTCGTTCAACAAAACGGTTAATGAACAACAATTGCAATGTTTGTTCGATCTCTTGAGGACTTTCTTTTAAATACTCAGTTAAAAGTGCATAGTTTTCATGATTATTGCGATCTACGATATCATCAAGCTCTCCTACTTCTTTCGCCAATGCGATATCCGCATCGATAAATGCTTTCATTGATTTTTTCAGCATATCCATCGCGACATCTTTCATTTCAACTAATGATGTTCTGTCTAAAATCGTTTCGGCTTTGCTGATGCGAATCGTTGCTTTTGCTGTATTTACCGCAAAGTCGGCAATTCGCTCGATATCGGACGACATTTTGATGACACTGATAATTCGGCGCATGTCGCGGGCTACCGGCTGTTCTTTCGCCATCAGCCAGATCGCCATTTGATTGATTTCATTTTCCAGATCGTCAATGTAGTTGTCCTCTTCAATGACATCCAGTGCCAACACCATATCCTGCTCCTGAAGGGCTTTGAATGCCTTTTCCATCGCAACAACCGTCATGTCGACCATTTCACCCATTTTGTCCTGCAGTTCAAGCATGTTCTTTTCGAAATTTTCGCGAATCATTCCCAAATCCCCCTCTTATCCGAATCGTCCTGTTACGTAATCTTCTGTACGCTCATCTTTTGGTGTTGAAAAAATAACATTCGTATCATCATATTCAATGACTTCCCCATTTAAGAAGAATGCCGTCTTATCGCTAATACGCGCTGCTTGTTGCATGTTGTGCGTTACAATAACAATTGTATAGTCTTTTTTCATTTGTGTAATTAGTTCTTCTACTTTCAATGTAGAAATCGGGTCAAGTGCCGAAGTCGGCTCATCCATTAAAATAACATCCGGCTTCATTGCGATTGCACGTGCGATACAAATACGTTGTTGCTGACCACCAGAAAGGCCTAATGCTGATGATTTTAGACGATCTTTTACTTCATCCCAAATTGCTGCACCGCGTAGAGACTCTTCTACAATTTCATTTAGGAGCTTTTTGCTTTTAATCCCCTGCATACGTGGACCATAGGCAACATTGTCATAGATGCTCATTGGGAACAGATTCGACTTTTGGAATACCATCCCGACTCTTGTACGGAGCTTGATGACATCGCTTGTTTCATATACATTTTCACCATCAATATGAATATTCCCGATTACGCGTACACCGTCGATTAGATCATTCATGCGGTTTAATGTGCGTAAAAATGTTGATTTACCGCAGCCTGAAGGACCGATTAATGCCGTTACTTCTTTTTCTTTAATGTCCAGATTTACATTGAACAACGCTTGCTTTTCACCATAAAACAAGTTTAAATCATTTACTTTAATTTTTGTTGGTAAAGCGCCTGTAGAAGTCGTCGTTGATTTAAAAATTGATGCTTCAGAAATAGTCATAGTCATATAGGTTTCGCTCCTTTTAATAGTCCGCTTTGTTTAGTTTTTTCGAGATATATGTTGCCGTTAAATTCAATACTAATATAATGACGATTAAAACAATTCCGATTGCTGCTGCAAGTCCGATATCGCCGGCTTCCTGTGTTACTAAATACGAGTGAACCGTCAGTGTACGGGCAGACGAGAAAATACTTGATGGCATTGCCGCTACTGTCCCTGCAGTCAGGAAGATCGCTGCCGATTCACCGACAATACGGCCGATTGATAAGATGATTCCTGATAAAATTCCAGGCATTGCACTTGGCAAAATAACTTTAATTAATGTTTGTAATTTTGTAGTACCTAATGCCAGTGAACCTTCACGATATGTTGCCGGCACTGTTTTTAATGCTTCTTCTGTCGTACGAATAATCACCGGTAATACGATAATCGTTAATGTTAAGGATGCTGAAATAATCGACATTCCCAGTTTTAAAATCACAACGAAGAACACGGCACCGAATAGACCATAAATAATCGATGGAATCCCTGTTAAACTTTCAGTCGCATAACGAATGATGCGTACAAGTCGTCCTTGTTTTGCATACTCGCGTAAATAAACAGCTGCTAAAATTCCGATTGGTGTTGCGATTAAAAGTGAAATGACAATCGTTAAAATCGTTGTAACGATCATCGGGAATATTCCGCCGCCACCTGTTGGCGAATAATCACCGAATATGAAATCAAAACTGATATATGAAAAACCTTTATAGAAAATATAGCCAACGATTACAACTAATACGGCTACTGATACGAATGCGGAACCCCAAAGTAAGCCGCGAAACATATTATCTTTAAATTGTCGCATGTTACTGAGCTCCCTTCGCTGTAATACGTGCTAATACAAAGTTTAAAATTAAGATGAATGAGAATAACACAATCCCTGTTGCAAACAGCATTTCCTGATGTGTTCCTGCTGCATAGCCCATTTCAAGTGCAATATTTGTCGTCAATGGACGTACACTGTCTGTCAGGCTTGTCGGGATAATAAGTGAGTTACCTGCAACTAAAATGACGGCCATCGTTTCACCCAATGCACGGCCTAATCCAAGAACGATTGCTGCCATAATACCTGACTTCGCAGCCGGTACAACAACTTTAAAGATTGTCCCGATTTGCGAAACACCTAAAGCAAGTGAACCTTCTCGATATGTTTTCGGCACTGCACGAATCGCTGTTTCAGCAACTGTTACAATTGTCGGTAACATCATAATCGCCAATACTAAAATGACCGCGATTAAACTTTGTCCGCGTGCTAATCCAAGATTGTCCTGTAAAAATGGAACGATAATCGCTAAACCGAATACCCCGTATAATACTGATGGAATACCGGCCAATAGCTGAATTGCCGGAGATACGATTTTAGCTACGGATTTCGGTGCAATCTCCGCCAAGAATATCGCTGTTAATAATCCGATTGGTACCCCGATTACAAGTGCTCCGATCGTTGCGTAAATCGATGCAACAATCATCGGGAAAATACCGAATTTATCTTCTGATGGTACCCAATCACTGCCAAAAAGGAAGTCGAAGAAGCTATAGCCGCCTGTTACGAATGGGTTTGCCCCTTTATAAAATACGAATCCTACAATTAGTAGTAAGCTCACTACTGAAAGAAGCGCACATGCTAAAAATAGTTTCGATGATAAGCTTTCTAAAAAGTATTTTCGCTTATTGCCTTTGCTTATTTGCTGTTCTACTTCGTTTCTGTTTTGTGTGTTCACAAATTTATCCTCCAGCACTAATTATTTCGTTAATGGAATCGCTCCTGCTTCTTCCACAATCTTTTGTCCATCAGCAGTTAAAATGAATTCCATAAACTTTGATGCTGCTTCCGGAACGCTCTCTTTATAAACAAATAGGAATGGACGAGATAATTTATAGTTGCCATCCAATACATTGCCCGCTTCTGCCTTAACGCCATTAATGTCCATCGCTGAAACTGTTTCATCGATATATTCGAATGAGATGAATCCTATCGCATGTTTGTTCATCGCAACCGTTGTTTTAATATTTCCGTTTCCGCTTGCTACGATTGCATTACGAATCAGTTGTCCAGATTCATAGCCGACGATTTCCTGGAATGCATCACGTGAACCAGATCCGTCCTCACGTGAAACAACGACGATTTCCATATCTTTTCCGCCAACTTCTTTCCAGTTAGTGATTTCCCCTGTGAAGATTTGTTTTACTTGTTCCATCGTTAAATCTTTAACTGGGTTTGATGGATGTGCAACAACTACAATCCCATCATAAGCAATAACCAACTCTTGAATACCGGAATCGATTTCTTCCTGCTTAAGATCACGAGACGACATCCCGATTTGTGAGACATCGTTGATCGCATTTGTAATCCCTGCTGATGAACCGATTTGATTTATTTCAATTTTAACGTCTTCTGTTTCTTCATATTTTGCTGCTAATTTCTCTGCTAAAGGTCCAACTGATGTAGAACCTGAAATCGTTACTAAGTCTCCGCCAGAAGAGGACTCCGTAGAATCTTCATTACTGCAAGCTGCTAATACTACCATTAGAATTGTTAACCCAATGAAGTAACGTGTTTTTTTCAACATACTTCAATCCTCCATCAACATGAATGTTTTCTACCTGCTTTAACAATACATTCATAAAATTAATATCATGTATTAAACATGTAAACCTTATGTAAATTATGAAGAAACGGTCTTTTTATTATGTAGAATTATTCAATTAAATCTGAAAATTTAAAATAATAGGGCTGAATTGTAAATATTTATGAGATTTTTTAACAAGTTAGAGGGAATTATTATGAGGATTTAAATAATTAATTTATAAAGGAAAAGGAAATATGTCGATATTATGTTCAAATCTTTATTGAACAATGTAAGAAATACAGAAAACAGACAATTTGCAATGAATATTTAGAAAAATCTATTTACATTACATTTACAAAAGGGTGTTTTGTTTACAAAAAAGAAAAATGCATCCCTATAAAGAGATGCATTTAAAATCTATTATACTGTAGCTTCAGCTTCTAATAATTCAATCGCTTGCTGTACTTGCTCTTCCGTTAGGTTATGACGGACGATATAACGATTGCGTTCATGTTTTGTACATTCGATTGTACAGCCACCTAAATGCTTCGCTTCGTTTTCCTCTGATGCAATGATTTGCTCATTACATTCAGGGTTAGCACAATTAATATAGCGTTCACATGGTGTTCCATCAAAGTGGTCACGTCCAACAATCACGTGTTCTACCTGGTTGATTGGCACTGTCAGACGCTCATCGAATACGTACATTTGACCATCCCATAGCTGACCTTTAGCAACCGGATCTTTACCGTATGTTGCAACGCCGCCATGTAATTGACCAACATCACCGAAACCTTCTCGCTTCATCCAACCTGAGAATTTCTCACAGCGGATTCCGCCTGTACAATATGTTAATACATTTTTACCTTCGAATAATTCACGGTTTTCACGTACCCATTGCGGTGTATCACGGAAATTCTTTACTTCTGGACGAATTGCGCCGCGGAAGTGACCGACATCATATTCATATGTGTTTCGTACATCGAGTACGACTGTGTTTTCATCTTGCATTTCTTCCAGGAATTGCTCCGGAGATAAATAGCGACCTGTTAATTCATGCGGGTTCACATCTTCTTCCAGGCCTAAGTGCACAAGCTCAGGACGTGGACGTACATGCATTTTTTTGAACGCATGGCCTTCTGCTGGATCAATTTTGAAAACAATCCCTTTGAATAATGGATGTGCTTCCATCATATCGATATAGCTTTGTGTTTGCTCAATCGTACCTGAAACCGTACCGTTAATCCCTTCACGGGCAACTAAAATACGACCTTTTAATCCAATTTCCTTACATGCAGCTAAATGCTCTTCTGAAAAAGCAGCCGGATCTTCAATCGTTGTGTAATGATAATACAATAATACTTGATAATTCATTTTTTTCACCTATCATTCAATATATTTGCAGGATATACCTGATAGTTTAAAACTACCTTACAATGATACGCGATTTTCGGTAAATTTACCATCATTATTTAGGTGGAGGTTTTTAGAAATAATTAACTATTCTTTTTAATATTAGTATAATAGATGTAATACTAATTTGAATGGAGGTATTTTTGTGGGCTTTTTAATTTTCGCACTACTAATCATCATTACCTTTACCGCATTGGCAATTGAAAGAATCCTAAAAGATATACGATCACAGAACAAAGAAATTATTGAGCTATTATCAAAAGCTGATGAGAATAAAAATAATAAACTGGAATAGATTAAACTGGTTGAATCATCTCCACTCTATTTCCAAAAGGGTCTCTAAACTCAAAACGTTCATAATTAGGAATGGGTACGGAGTCCAAAATCTCAATTTCATTTTCCATCAATACTTCTCTCCAATAGGTAATATCCTCAACTTCGTAGGCGAGGTGCGCTTTAGTTGTAAGCCGATTAAAGCCATCTTCTGTCCCTACGTGTACTTCCCGGCTTCCTACTTGCAGCCAAAATCCTCCTCGCCCCTTCAGTACAGAAGGTTTTGAAATTTCATTTAAACCTAAAATTTTGCAATAAAAATCTTTCCCTGCTTCCTCCGTACCTTGGGGAATTGTTATTTGTGCATGGTGTAATCCAATAATCATTCGCTTTCCTCCTCCATAGCTTCCTCTTCTACCATTATCTTACTTCAAATATGACATAAACAAAATGATAGGTTATTTATGTAAATCCATAACTTTTTCTTATCCTCCTTAAATGCTAGTTGAATTCCCCAAATACTAGCACTTAGGAATCAGCCACCAATTTTTTTTATTATTAATCCATCACTTAAATACCATTAAATTCAATTAAATGGTATAATATGTATTGGAGTAGAAATACATTCTTAACCTACATAAAAGAGTTAGAGTAATGTTTTTGTACTAACTTTGAAGGAATTGCGGAAGGATATAACATATGACAACAGAAATTTCGATTTTATCTATTCAATCTGTTTATTCAATTGACAACCGTACGATAACAGGAGAAGTTCTTCATGAAGAGCCGCTCATTGTAAAGTTTTCGAATGTTTTAAGTGATGAAGAATGTCAGAATATAATCGATTGTGCTTCTTCGCGTTTGGAAAGATCCAAATTAGCAAAAAAAGAAGTAAGTCCGATTCGTACGAGCAGTGGTATGTTTTTTGAGGAAAATGAAAATCCGCTTATTTCAGAAATCGAAAAACGGATTAGCAGCCTGATGCATCTTCCAATCGAACATGCCGAGGGTCTACAAGTTTTACATTACGAACCCGGTCAGGAATTTAAGGCACACTTTGATTTTTTCGGTCCAAATCACCCTTCAAGCAGTAATAATCGCATTAGCACGTTAGTAGTCTACTTAAATAATGTTGAAGAAGGAGGCGTTACAACGTTTCCTAATCTGGGTATCCTAACTGTACCGGAGAGGGGTTCAGCGATTTACTTTGAATATTTCTACAACGATCAAAAATTAAATGAACTTACCCTACATAGCGGTGAGCCAGTAATACGAGGCGAGAAATGGGTTGCTACCCAATGGATGAGGAAAAAGCAAATCCGCGAACGTTTTTAATCCTTTTCAAAAGGATTTATATAAAATATGATAGATGTGAAGGAAGTGACGAACTATGGTGGAACTCCTATACATACAAGAGAACAAATGGGATGACAGTCATCGTCCTTGGCCGCTGCCTAATTTGCCTTGGGGGATGAAACAAACGTGGAGTGATTTATTATTCGCCCATTATCCGGTTAAATACGAGGTTTTGCGGAAGTTAGTTCCAAATGCGTTGGAACTGGATACGTACGACGGTGTGTGCTGGGTTGGGGTTGTTCCGTTTCGCATGTCTGGTGTGAGACTTCGGGGATTGCCCCCAGTTCCAGGTACCGACGAATTTCCGGAACTTAATGTGCGCACCTATGTAACGATTGACGGAAAACCGGGCGTATACTTTTTCAGTTTGGATGCGGATAATTGGCCGGCTGTAAAAGGGGCCAGGACATTTTTCCATTTACCGTATCATTACGCTAAGATGGATATTAAAAACTTTGGCGATACAGTATTGTTTGAAAGTAAAAGACGCGATCAATCAGACATAGTTTTCGCAGCCCGTTATAAACCCGTTTCTGAACCGTTCCTTGCGATAAAAGGGACCTTTGAGGAATGGATTACCGAGCGTTACTGTTTCTACACATTAAATACTTCAGGTGTCCCGGTACGCTGTGATATTTTGCACCACCCATGGATTTTACAGGAAGCAGAAGGTGAAATCACCCTTAATACAACTCTGTCCAAACAAGGGATTATTGTGGAAAACGATCAGCCGATTCTGCATTTTTCTAAAAAAATCGATGTTCGCGCATGGCCATTAGTAAGTCCTGCTACCGGCCGATTACATTTTTAAAAAGATAAGTCTTACTTTAAAAAGCAAAAACGCAACCCATATTATATGAGTTGCGTTTTCTTTATTTTATAAACCGCATTTCAGCTGTGCACCACAGTTTGTACATGTGTTGCAGCCACCCATTTCTTCTACCGTACCTTGACGGCAAACCGGGCATGTATTGCCAACTTCCGAACCAATTGTCACATCTGTATCTGTTAACGGCTTAATTGTATCCACTAACACTACTTGACGTTTCACTTGGTCTTCTGTTTGTTTTAATTCTTCAAACTCTAATTGCTCATCCGAATTGGCTTCTTCAGCTTTTAAAGTCAGTACTTGTGTATCACGAGATCCATCGACATACACGGTACCGCCTTTCGCACCGCCGCGGTATAAACGCTCGTACACTTTTTGTACTTGCTCTACTCCATAGCCTTTTGGTGCGTTTACTGTTTTTGAAATGGATGAATCAATCCAGTTTTGAATGATGCATTGAACATCTGCATGTGCTTCAGCAGAAAGCTCCATTGATGATTTGAACCAGTCCGGTAAATTATTTTCATCCACACCCGGGTTCGCATCTAAATACTCTTTTACAATTTCAGCTTTTACTTCAATAAACTTCCCAAGACGACCTGAACGGTAGTAAGTGAAGCTGAAGTAAGGTTCAAGCCCTGTTGCAACTCCGACCATTGTACCTGTAGATCCCGTAGGTGCAACCGTCAATAAATGCGAGTTACGAATACCGTTTGCCACAATATTTTCGCGAATATGCTGCGGCATTTTTTTCATGAAGCCTGTGTTAATGAATGCTTCACGTAAACGTGCTGTTTCAGCTTCTGTTTGTCCTTCAAGGAACGGGAAGCTGCCGCGCTCTGTTGCCAGTTCAACCGACTCTTCATACGCTGCAACCGCAATCGTTTTGAAGATTTCATCAACTAGTGTATTGCCCTCTTCAGAACCGTACTCTTTCTCACAGTAAATCAACAAATCGGCAAGACCCATTACACCAAGACCAACTCGGCGTTCACCTAGTGCCTGCTTTTTGTTTTCTTCCAGGAAGTACGGTGTTGCATCAATTACATTATCCTGCATACGTACGCCAACTTTTACCGTTTTGCGTAACGCATCAAAATCAACTGTTTTCGTTTCTTTGTTTGCAAACTTCGCCAAGTTAACAGCAGCCAAGTTACAAACAGAATATGGTGCGAGTGGTTGTTCTCCGCACGGATTTGTCGCAACAACTTTCTGACCGTACGCTTTTGCGTTTGTCATGTCGTTTGCGTTATCAATGAAGAAGATACCAGGTTCTGCCGCATATGTTGCGCAGACATTGATTAAATTCCAAAGTTCTTTTGCTTTGATTGTACGATACGTACGAACTGGATAACCAAGTTTCTCCCATTCGCGAACATCGCCAACTTCATGCCACTTTTCGTTGTAATCCAGCATTTGTGCCGGAGTATAGTTTTCTACATCCGGGAAGCGTAATTCGAAGTCCTGATCGTTTTCTACAGCATCCATAAACTCTTTCGTTAATGTAACCGAGATGTTCGCACCTGTCAGGAAATCCGGATTATGGACTGAATACGTTCCACCATCGCGTAGCTTCGTTTCAGCGTCACGAATAATCGCTTCGTTAAATCCGCCGAAACCTTCAATATTTTTATAGTTCACAATACCTTGATACATCGCATCTTCCTGCTGTGTTAAAGGCTTGAATTTTAATTTTTCTTTTGCTAGACGAATAATTGATTCATCTGCTGTATTCTCGATCAGATAACGCAGAATACGCGGATTTTGCATTTTGGAAATGATAAACTCCACAATATCCGGATGCCAATCGGCCAGCATAATCATTTGAGCGCCGCGTCTCGATCCACCTTGCTCAACAAGATGTGTCAGCTTGGCAATATCATCAAGCCAGCTTACTGATCCGCTAGATTTACCGTTTACACCGCGCGCCAATGTGTTACGCGGGCGAAGTGTCGAACCGTTCGTACCAACACCACCACCACGGCTCATAATTTCCATTACTTGCTTGCGGTGATCACTGATACCTTCACGGGAATCGGCTACAAATGGCATTACATAACAGTTGAAGAATGTTACTTCAGTTTCTGAACCTGCCCCGTAAATTACTCGTCCTGCAGGGATAAAGTTCATCGACACAAGCTCTTCGTAAAACTTTCCGAACCATTCTTTGCGCTTTTCTTCTGTTTTCTCAACTGAAGCTAAACCTGTTGCATTACGTTTTGCAATTTGCTCATAAAAAATTTCGAGCGGCTTTTCAATAATATCCAATGAGCGTTCAATAATACCCGTCTCTTGTTCTTCGCCTTCCAATACATGACGGTAATCTTCATCAATTTTAATAAGAGCGGTATTCTTTTCCGGATTAATCGAATGAATAATGCCAAGTCCACGTGCCGGGAATTTCGGATCTTGTTTCACTGTCAAAACAACAAAATCCCCTGTTTTTAATGTTTTCTTTTCCGTATCTTTAAAAGAATAACGGTCAATCATAACAAGACGTGATACACCTTTATGCGTAATATGCATGTCCGGTGTAATCGGGTGCACTTGAGGAAATTGCTCAATATCTTGATTTAACTGATTGACTTGGATGGATTGCTCTAAAACACTTGCCACCGCGTAAGCCCCCCTTTGGACGATTTAATAATTTTAAGTTTCCCTTCACGAATGTAAACTAAACACATTTTATACCATATATTGTGCTAATTTCTTAAATATCATTCTATATGTTGGGTTATATAATTACACTTAAAAAAGATTACAATAAATCTTTTTTTCAAACAAGGGGTTGATTTTTTTTTCTTTTTGTTAAATCCATCTATATCAACGTTTCGGGTATAAAAATTTTTTTACAAAAAATAAAAACACACGTTCGCAATCTATTTTTTGAAATTCCATTCATCTGTTAAATATTTATTTTCCATCAATTGTTCTACATATTGGGTTTGCTGCTCTGTTAATTCATAAGGAATTAGTTCTATATCCAAAGCTACTTCAAACCCTTTAGAAAACGCGTCAACACATTGCTCGATTGTAAATGGTGTGTCGACAAACTGATTCATCGCAACTGCTTTTTCTGGCAACTTTTTTCGCATTCTTTCTTTTGCTTCAGCTGTAGCAAAATTAAATACCGATAACAGCAGTTCTTCATTCAGATCAAGTAAAATAGCGCCATGCTGCAAAATTACACCTTTTTGACGTGTTTGCGCACTGCCGGCTACTTTTTTCCCTTCAACAACTAGCTCATACCAGCTTGGCGCATCAAAACATACCGCGCTTTTCGGTTTCTTCAGATCATCCAGTTGTTCCTTCGTCTCCGGCACACTAAAATAAGCATCCAGTCCTAAAAGGCGGAACCCTTGTAAAATTCCTTCGCTAATGACACGATATGCCTCTGTAACGGTTTCCGGCATATTTGGGTAGCTCTCTGTCACTATCACTGAATATGTAAGCTCCTGGTCATGTAAAACGGCACGTCCGCCTGTAGGTCTACGGATGAAACCTAAGTTTTGCTTTTTTACAGCTTCTAAATTAATATCTTTATGTACTTGCTGGAAATAACCGATTGATAATGTTGCAGGGTTCCACTCGTAAAAACGAATAACCGGCGGAATTTCCCCTTGGCTATGCCAATCAAGCAACGCTTCATCCAGTGCCATATTATAGGCTGGGCTGCATGGGCCCGAATTTATAAAATACCATTGTTTTTTCACAATTTCTCGCCTCCACTAATTCATTTTAACAAACTCGCTCGACTAACTCTAGTTCATCTCTTATAATAGATAGTACAGATAGAAAGGGGCAATATCGCAGTGACAATTTTATATACGATACTAGTAATTTTAGTAGTAATCGTTGCTTACGTAGTAATCAACTCTATGCGCTTAAAAAAATCCGTAACAAATTTAACACAGGAGCAATTTATTGAAGGCTACCGTAAAGCACAATTAATCGATTTACGCGAACCTAAAGAATTTGAAGCGGGACACATTTTAGGTGCTCGAAACATTCCGATGACGCAACTTAATACACGTCATAAAGAAATCCGTCCGGATCTGCCTGTATACCTTTACTGCCAAAACTCTGGTCGTAGTGCACGAGCAGCGTTGACATTAAAGAAAAAAGGCTATAGCCAACTGTTCCAATTACAAGGCGGTTTCAAAACTTGGACAGGCAAAGTTAAATCGAAAAACTAATTCTAAAAGTTCTCTACATTGTAGAGGGCTTTTTAATTTTCATTCACCGGCCCTACGAATCGAAATTGTCTGATTATCAGTAGTTTCTACCATTATATAGTCACACGTAAGAAGTCTAACTTTTCTCATAGAAAAAAGGTCAGAAAACAGCTCTGACCTTTTTGTCACAATTTATGAAATTGTTACTTCTTCTTTTTTTGTATAACGTAATACAGGTGTACGTGCAGCACGTGTTTCATCTAAGCGGCTGATTACCGTAGTATGTGGTGCTTCTTGTACGATCGATGGGTTATCGATTGTTTCTTGAGCAATTTGAATCATTGCATCACAGAATGCATCCAATGTTTCTTTTGATTCTGTTTCTGTTGGCTCGATCATAATACCCTCTTCCACGTTTAACGGGAAGTATACTGTTGGTGGATGGTAGCCAAAGTCAAGAAGGCGTTTTGCGATATCCAATGTACGAACACCTAATTTTTTCTGACGACGGCCTGATAGCACGAATTCATGCTTACAGTGACGGTCGTATGGTAAATCAAAGTGCTCTTCCAAGCGGCGCATCATATAGTTTGCATTTAATACAGCATATTCTGTTACAGCCTTTAAGCCATCTGGACCCATTGAACGGATATACGTATATGCACGGACATTAATGCCGAAGTTTCCGTAGTAAGGTTTCACACGACCGATTGATTGTGGACGGTTGTAATCGAAGTGGAATGTACCATCTTCTTTTTTCACTAATACTGGTTTAGGCAGGAATGGGATTAAATCTGCTTTTACCCCTACTGGACCTGAACCCGGACCACCGCCACCGTGTGGACCTGTAAATGTTTTGTGTAAGTTTAAGTGAACACAGTCAAAGCCCATGTCGCCAGGACGTGCTTTACTCATAACAGCGTTTAAGTTTGCGCCGTCATAATAAACTTTACCGCCGACACCGTGCACGATTTCAGCCATTTCTAAAATGTTTTCTTCAAATAAACCTAAAGTGTTCGGGTTTGTCAGCATAAGCGCTGCTGTATCAGGACCGACAACACGGCGTAAATCTTCCAGATCAACTAAGCCGTCTTCACCAGATCTGATTGTAATTGTTTCAAAACCTGCCACTGTAGCAGAAGCCGGGTTTGTACCGTGAGCTGAGTCCGGTACTATTACTTTGTTACGGTGACCTTCACCATTTGCCTCATGGAATGCACGGATCATCATTAATGCTGTCCATTCACCATGTGCGCCTGCTGCCGGTTGTAATGTTACTTCATCCATACCCGTAATTTCCTGAAGTGATGTCTGCAGATCATATAATAATTCCATTGCACCTTGTACTGTCGACTCATCCTGTAATGGGTGAACATGGGCAAAACCAGCGTAACGTGCAACTGTTTCATTGACTTTCGGATTGTACTTCATCGTACATGAACCAAGTGGATAGAACCCTGAATCCACACCATGGTTACGTTTTGAAAGTGCTGTATAGTGACGCATAATATCTAATTCTGCAACTTCCGGCAGTTCAGCCGCTTCTTGACGTACTAACTCTTTCGGCAGAAGTTCTTCTAAATCAAAATCAGGAACATCCAATGGCTCTAAGTTGTAGCCGACACGACCTGGTTTTGTAATTTCGAAAATGAGTGTTTGGTTTTCGTTATGCATTGTAAGCCCCCATTTCTGCAACTAATTGCTCGATTTCTTCTTTTGTACGGATTTCCGTAACAGCAATGAGTGCATGATTTTTTAATTCAGGATAAACACGACCTAAGTCAAAACCGCCGATAATGCCTTTTTCGATTAATGCTTTGTTTAGCTCTGTCACATTATGATTTGTCTTAACGACGATTTCGTTGAAGTGTGCGCCTTGATAAACAACTTCAAAACCAGCTGCTTCAAAGGCATTTTTAGCAAAGCGTGTCTTCACGATATTTTGTTTCGCCATTTCCTGCATACCTTGCTTTCCAAGAGCTGTCATTGCTACTGAAGAAGCAAGTGCAAGCAATGCCTGGTTAGAACAAATATTAGATGTCGCTTTGTCGCGACGGATGTGCTGCTCACGCGCTTGTAATGTTAATACATAACCACGGCGACCCTCTTGGTCTACTGTTTCCCCAACAAGACGGCCAGGTACTTTACGCATTAATTTATTCGTTACGGCGAAATAGCCACAGTGTGGACCACCGAACGCTTCAGCAATTCCGAATACTTGTGCATCCCCAACTGTAATATCTGCGCCTAATTTTCCTGGTGGTGTTAAAACGCCAAGAGCTAACGGGTTCGCAGATACGATAAACAATCCTTTTGCGTCATGTGTAATGTCTGCAAGCGGCTGCAGGTTTTCAACTTGACCAAAGAAGTTCGGATATTGAACGATTACGCCGGCTGTTTGGTCATCGATCAGGCCTTTTAGTGCTTCGATGTCTGTCACACCGTCTTTTGCAGGAATTGTAACGACTTCTATTGATTGTCCTGTAGCATACATTTTCACAACATCTTGATACTCCGGATGTACAGCTCCTGAAACAAGTAACTTTCCGCGACGTGTATGACCTGCAGCAAGCATACCTGCTTCTGCCAATGCCGTACCGCCATCATACATAGAAGAGTTTGCAATATCCATGCCTGTCAGTTCTGCGATCATCGTTTGGAACTCAAAAATCGCTTGAAGTTCACCTTGTGAAATTTCCGGCTGATATGGCGTGTATGCTGTATAGAACTCCGAACGTGAAATAACGTGATCAACAATTACCGGTTTATAGTGGTTGTATACACCTGCACCTAAAAACGATACATTGCTTGCTGTATCTTTATTTTTTGAAGCAAGTTGTGCCAGTTCCTTCATTAAAGCGGCTTCTGACTTGGCAGGTTTAATATTGTAGCTTCCTTGGAAGCGAACTTTCTCAGGAATATCCTCGAAAAGCTCATCAATTGTCGCAACCCCGATACGGTCTAACATTTCTTGTTTATCTTGTTCCGTCATTGGTAAATAACGATGTTTCATTGTTAACCCTCTTTTCAAAAGTTTTATCCCGTATTAACGGGTAGTAAGCTTGGTTCAACTACCAATCTAGGGGATGAAGACCCCCACTGATTGAAGTTTCATTTTATTTTGCACGCTTGTAAAATGGAGTTTCTACAACAACTGCTTTTGCTCTATTTTTTCGTACTTCAATTTCTAATTCAGTTCCAACTTCTGTGAATTTTGCGTCAATTAAAGCTAAGCCGATATTGCGCTTTGTCATTGGTGACTGAGTTCCTGTAGTTACAAAACCAATCTCTTCACCATCTTTAAATACTTTATAGCCATGGCGGGGAATACCTTTATCAATCATCTCGATGCCTACAGATTTACGTGTTAGGCCATTTTCTTTTTGGTCAATTAATGCTTGCTGACCGATAAATTGCGGATCCTTTGCCAATTTCACCGCAAAGCCAATTCCCGCTTCCAATGGTGAAATCTCTTTTGAAATCTCTTGGCCATATAATGGTAAGCAAGCTTCAAAGCGAAGTGTATCACGTGCTCCTAAACCGGCCGCTACTACACCTTTGTCTTTTCCTGCTTCCAAAATTTTGTTCCATAGATCGACAATCGCTGCTGGTGTCCCGTAAATTTCAAATCCGTCTTCACCTGTATAGCCAGAGCGAGAAACTAGAACCGAATGACCGCCTACATCCACATTGTCCTGGAATTTAAAATATTTAATTGCCGTTAAATCTGTTGCTGTTAATGTTTGCAGAACTTCCTGAGATAATGGTCCTTGCAATGCGATTTGAGCATAGTCATCTGACACATTTGTCACTTTGACATCCCCTTCGACATGCTGCTGTAACCATTCAAAGTCCTTTTCAATATTCGCTGCATTAACACATAGTAAATAACGGTTATCTTCCAAACGGTATGTCAGTAAATCGTCAACAACACCGCCATCTTCATAACATAGTGCACTGTATTGTGCGCCGCCAACTGCAATTTTAGAAATATCGTTGGAAAGCATCTTTTGTAGATAAACTAGTGCATTCGGACCTTCTACGATAATTTCCCCCATATGGGATACATCAAAAAGTCCTGCACGGTTACGAACCGCATCATGCTCCTCTTTAATCGAAGAAAATTGTACCGGTAATTCCCAGCCGCCAAAATCAACTGTTTTTCCACCATACTTTGCATATTCATCAAAAAGTGGTGTGCGCTTTAGCTTTAATTCATTTGTCATGTTCATTTCCTCCTTTAGTTATGTATGTTCATTTTGCTTTGTAAGGGGAAACAACATTACACCTATCAAAGTGTAAATCTATCTTTTTATTAGAATCATCAGAATATTAAAAGCCGATTTCTCCACAAAAAAAGACAGACGAATCCCCTTTACCGAGATTCTCTGTCCTTGCACCTGAAAGTTACACCCAAATTTGATCCACTATCACAATTTAGGCTTTCCCCGTTGGTGGCTGTTCGCAACAATAGCTGATTACAGCACTCTCCAGAGTTGCGTCCAATACGAGTCTTTTTGCCTGAGAGATTCATAGCATAGCTATTTGCTCCTTCGGCGACGTGACATCACGTTCTCTCCCCGTACCATCATCCGCGTTAGATTATTTACTTCATGTTATTGCTCTTCTTAGCAATATCCTAACATTGAATATAATGCAAACGCAATCTTTTTTTAATTTTATTCAAAATACGAACATTAAGTGCAATTATCCAGTGATCATTCGCCTTTAAGACGTTTCACTTGAAAGCCGATGTACTCAACAATTTGTCTTAACGTTCTCCCGGCTGTCAGTACTTGTATATGGCCAGCTAGTCGATAATTCTTTCTGCGTTGGTGATACAGATTTTCCAATTCTTGCTCCGTTGATGATTGAACAATGGGACGGTTTTTGTCATTCCGAATACGCATATAAATATCTTCAAATTTTGCATCAAGAAAAAATACAAGCCCTGTCTGGCGCATAATTCTCCTGTTTTCTTCATTTACGGCTACCCCACCGCCTGTAGCGATAATGCATGCTTCATCACGAAAGTTCTTTAAAAATTCCGTCTCGATTTTTCGGAAGTGTGCTTCGCCGTATTTCTCGAAAATTTCAGGAATTGTCATACCCTGTTGTCGTACAATTTCATGATCCATATCGTAATACGGCATTTTCAAGAAAAAACTTAAACGTCTTCCAATCGCACTTTTTCCGCACCCCATAAATCCTACTAAATAAATTTTACGCATGCTGTTCACCTTCTTCTATTACGGACTACTTAATCAATTACGCCTCTACCTATTCTTTCGTTTCTATTTTGCTACTTAAACAGAAATATTTTTAGGTCAAACAAAATCGCATTATGCGACATTTTTTCGACTTTGCAAAAAGAAGTCGAACTTTAAGGTAAATTTAGTATATTTATCGTAGCACGAACGTAAATAGATTCCAATGAATTATATACTTTTATTTGCGCAAAATATGCATTTGTAAAGAAAACAGCAGCTCCGGAAACTATGAACAATAAAAATACAGCCAGCAAAAATAATGCACCCTTCTCATTTTGGAGGCAATGGTAACACGAGGTCTCTTTCTCGCTTTGTTCCATTTTTCATCACTACCCTCATATTCACATCATTTTCATCCACCGCCAACTCCCATTTCTCAACAAAAGGCAGCATAATTTCATTTCCCCCTTTATTCGACCTTTTACGCAAATGCTGTTCTGATTTATCAAAAACAAACAAACGCTCCTCGGGGTCATTTGATATTTCCAGTTGCAGCATACCAGAGCTGAGCACCATCCCAGATGCTGAATTCATATTGTATTGATGAAGATCATAAACGAACAATTCCCAGTTCACCTCATCTTTCATCGTCTCAAGCTGTTGAAGATCCCGAACCCATATAAGGATAAGCAGGCTTATTGCGGTAAAAAGTACAAATACGGTTAACTGAAACAAGCTTTCCAGTAGTGTAAAACCCCGCTCATTAAATATTTGCCACAATTTCATATACACAGTTCCTCTTCTTTTTCATTGTTGTCATAATGGACACATACTTGGTACCCATCGTAATTCCATTGAAACTGAACCCCGTCAATGTGTTGAACTCCGGCGGATTGTCCAAATCTTTTATATTTCAGCGCTCCTATAAAAGCTACTTCTGCAGCATGAGCTTGTACTTTTTGTATAGCTATTTGCTGTTGCATATTAAATGTGAGCGGAATGATTGTCGACGAAAGGAAAAATAAGATGACGACTGCTAACAGTGTTTCTACAAGAGTTAGTCCTTCCTGGCTCATTAAAAACCTCCTTTTCCAAAATCCTGGCTTTGCCGATATTCACAGAGTATTGATGGCTTGTATTCTCAAAATGATACGTTAGCCGTCCAAAGGCCTGGACATTTCCTCTCGTATTAAATAACAGCCGGTTATGCGGAGTGGATAAATACATGTCAATTGGCCGCGCTATTCGCTGGTCGTAAATAATATTAGAAGTAGTCCAATCCATTACTTGTATTCGGTGACAGTTAATAATTTCAAAGCTATGGGACGTTCCGGTCTCAATGGATAACAATTGTGTCATGCGTATTAACATCTCATTTTGATTCATTACCTGTTTTTCTGTATAATCCATTAACGGCTTTTGTGAAAGTGAGAGGATTGTTGAATTGACGACCAAAAAGATAAAGAGAACAATGAGCATTTCCATTAATGTAAAACCTTTTTCATCCGTTAACAGTAATTTTACTTTCTCTTTCATCGTTACGTTTCGCTGTTCCCCGGTCCAATGACTTTACCATCCACTATTTTAATTTCCGTATTATCCGGACATTTTAAGTCCTTTTCCACAATATACCCCTCGTCAATTAAATCCGAGACCGAAGCTGGATAATCATTTTTGTTCAGTTTATATGCTTCTACTTGTCCTTGAAGCATGAGAACATAAGCGTTACAACCTTTTTCATCGATTGATGCGAAGTGTTTTGAAACGTTGGGAATTGTAACCAATATTAAAATGGAAATGATTAATAAAACAACAAGCATCTCTACTAACGTAAATCCTTTTTCATTTTTCATCTGATCCACCTCTACTTATATAAAATCAATGACATCATACATCGGAATTAAAATACTTAAATATGCAGCAATTACGCAAATGGCAATGATCACAAATAGCAGCGGCTGAATTATCGCCAAGATTTGTTCAATTACTTTCTGAAGCTTTTCATCCAAAAGCTCGCAATATAAAATAAGCTCCCGTCCTAACAAGCCGCTCGCCTCACCGTGGGCAATAAAATGTTCAAATTTCGGATAAAAGTAGCCGACGATTTCAACTGCACGCTCCAATGAATCGCCAATAAGAATGCGTTCTTGGAGTATACCTGCAATATACGCAATGTGCTTTTGGTGATGTTGGGATTTTAAATGATCGAATGCTTTTTGGAGCGAGAAGCCGGCTAATAATAGATTGCCTAAATGGCGGGCAAATTGTCTCGTCAGAAATAGGCGCCAAAAAAGACCGATTAACGGGAGCCTAAACAGTAGATGGAGCTGCAAATCAATTCGTTTCTTACGGATTTGATAAATAAAAAGGGAGAGGACAATGCCGAGAGCAATACCAACTGCAATAATATAGTCTGGCATATGGAGGAAAAACTTCGACCACTGAATGCTGGCGGACGATCCACTTTGGACTCGGGATGTAATAACTGAAGACATATTCGGCAGAAAATATGTTCGAAAGGCTAAAAACAGTATTATTAAAAATGTAAATAAAATGAGCGGATACGACATCACTTTTATTAGTTTCATTTTCGCCTGCTGTTGAAAAACGAGCTGCTTTGCGACAAGACCAATCGCTTCACTTAACTTGCCCGTCACTTCTGCCAACTCAATTGACACTAAATATTGTTTATCAAGACAAAGCAGCTGAAAAACTTGTGTTGCACTGCCACCCCCGCGCAATATATTCGAAATTTCCTGTTGGACCGGTTCATAATGTTTTACATGATAAGGCAACAGCATTTCGATACTGTGGGCAAATGTATAGCCTTCATTTAACAGTGTGGAGATTCGTTGGAGTAATGTAGGAAGCTCAGAGGACTTTATAATAGGTTTTTTAAACAAAGCAGCTGATGTGGCATTTTTAAGGAGTGGTATATTCATAGTAATCCTCATGAAGTTTTGCGATTTGACCTGCCAATGTTTGATCAAAAGGTAATGTAAATGATTTTTCTTGGATGATGGATTCAAAGGCAAGCTGTAATTGATCATCTGTTAAAAATTCAAAAATAGCTTTATAGCCGTTATCCTCTGTTTCGATTAGACGCTGAGAAACAACAGCTCTTAGCATCTGCCGCATTTCCTCAAATGAAACCGACAAGTCATGTAGACGGTAAATACAGTTCACCGTATCCTTTGCATGTATCGTCGAAATTACGAGGTGTCCGGAAAACGCCGCTTCTATTGCGACCTTTGCTGTTTCTCTGTCCCGAATCTCTCCGAGCATGATCACTTCGGGAGAATGTCTTAAAATTGCCTTTAGACCTGCTGAATACGTCATTCCGGCTCGCTCGTTCACTTGAATTTGCAAGAGCTGTTCTTGCCTGCTTTCCACTGGATCCTCCAAAGAAATGACATGTCGAGATAAATGCTGCGAACAATATTGGAGCAATGAATATAATGTTGTTGTTTTGCCCGATCCGGTCGCACCGCTAAGTAATAATAACCCACTCTCCAGTCTGGACAATCTATACAACTGTTCAACACTTTCCCGGAAGTGACATAATGTCTGTAACGGGACGGTGTAGTTCTGCCGTAATATTCGAACTGCTAAACTTTCTTTAAAGAAACTGGAAGGTAACGTTGAAATCCTGAAGGCATACATGGACCGGTCGATAAATTTTTGGAAGGAACCACTTTGAGGCTTTCGCTTTTCACTAATATCAAGCGAAGAAAGAAATTTAAAATAGGAAATCATACGGGTAGCGAGCTCTGTAGGGAGTTCATCTTCCTTTTCAAAACGGCCGTATTTTCTCATTAACAGATCATAGCATCCTTCTCTAGGGAGTAAGTGGATGTCTGTAACGTTAAGCTGTGTTGCCTTAGATAAAAGCTCCAAACAATTTTGTTCAATGATCGATAATTGTTTTATGGTAATCACCCCTTCATCAATTAGTTAGATGTGACTCCATTATAAATGGATTGTCCAATATTTCATATAAAAACAGATAAAATTTCTTTTTAGTAGGAATTTTCTTTCAATATTAACAAATTTACTAATATTTCATGTAGAATAATATTAAAGTTAGTATATTTAAATTTTTACCGTATTGGGGGTTTACATATGATACATCCGATTAAAATTTCAAGTACTTTTGCAGATGAAACACGGTTTTCTATTTATGAATTTATGCTGCAGCAAAAGCAATTTTTATCCGTCCAGGATATTGCAGAACAATTTAAAATCCATTCCAATGTAGCACGTTTGCATCTAACTAAACTTGCAGAAATCGGCGCCATTTCCTCCGAACATTTAAAAACCGGAAAAGGCGGGCGACCTGGAAGAGTATATAAAGCAAAACAAGAAGGAATCAATTTAAGTATTCCTAGACGCGACACATCTTCATTAATTAAATGGTCACTTGAACTTATTCGCGAGCTTGGTGACGCAGCGTTGAGTAAAGCACAGGAAATCAGTTACCGTGACGGAAAACAATCGATGCTTGAACAAATGAATTCACATAAACGAAAATCTCCCTATACATTTGATGAGAAATTGGCCATGTTAACTAAAAGTGCGACATTAATAGGTTATATACCGGAAGTTATTGAAGATAATCAATCCAAATCCATTATATTCTCACTTTTTAACTGTCCCTTCCAGGAACAGTTAATGAACTACGGAGAAATTGTATGCCAACTCCATGAATCCTTTTTGTATGGACAAGTTGATACACTGTTTGAAAGTCATGAAATTACAAAAATAGAAAGTATGGTACATGACTGTGACTTCTGTAAATACAAAATTTCCGTACACAATTAATGGAAAAAACATGCGTTTGTCACAACTCTTCCATATCTCCCAGTTTACATTATCCAGAAACTTGATTTATAATGAATGAGAGACTATTCTATTTTTTTAGAAAAGGAGGGATATTTCATGAGCAATATGTATAAAGTTATGGCATTCTGGACTGCTATTTTCGCCGTTATGTTCTACCTTGGTGGTATGAACGAGGTTTCGCTATTATTCGTAGGTAATACAGGTTTATTTTTATTATTAGGCTTCTTAAATCTTTCAGAACGCATGTACATGTACATTTTTGGCGCATACTTAACTGTTTTCTTCGCCGGTTTCACCTATTACACAACATTCATACACACTCCAGGTGGAGGACATTAAAAAACGACACGCTCTTTAATAGAGAGCGGTCGTTTTTTATTTACAAGCAAGTTAAAAGCCATTTAAAAACGGGTTGGAGTCCATTTCTGCAGCAGGTGTCGTGTAGTCACCATGCCCTGGATAAATAATTGTATCTTCCGGTAATGATAAAAGCTTGTCGTGAATCGATTTCAACAAGATATTCATCGAACCACCGATTAAATCAGTCCGTCCAATGCTTTGTTCGAATAATGTATCGCCTACAATCGCAAAAGCGTCATCTTTAAAAATAAAGGATACACTTCCCGGAGAATGCCCTGGTGTATGGGCTACCGTAAAGGTAAATGCACCGATTGTCATTTCCCCTTCTTTTCGTATAATATGTTCTCCTTCAGGCTTTTTCACGATATAATTTGGCAATTCCGCATATTTGCCGGAACCATTTTTCATCGGATCAGCAAGCCAGTCCACTTCTTTTTCATGGACATACAGCGGAATATTATATATTGCCCGTATCGCATCCACTCCACCGATATGATCAAAATGTGTATGGGTTAATAAAATAGCTAATGGGTTTAAGCCATTTTTACGTAATTCATTTACAATGCGTGCCCCTTCTTCACCTGGATCGAAAATTAAGCAGTCTTTTTCTTTATTGCTGACAATGTAGCAATTCGTTTGGATCGGTCCTAGACTATATTTTCTAACATTTAACATAAATCATCACCTCAGTTTCCATTATACATTTTTTCTATCGTTCTCATAGTGAAAGTTATCGTTCAAACAAACTCCACTTTTAGTTCTCGACAAACGATTTGGAAACCTTTACAATAAAAGAGGAATATTGTTGAGACATTTTTTGGAATGTCGAAAGGAGTGTCAATTTTTTATGAACTTATTAATGGTTATTTTTGGTCTAGTTGCAATTTTTGGCGTAATTGGCATATTCCAATCAATCAAAGAGAAAAACCTTTTAGCTGCTGCCTTCAACGCTTTAGCTGCTGGTGTTTTCGGTTGGTTCGTCATTATGACGGTATTAAATCAAGGCTATCCACCAACTCATTAATTGCAACCAAAAAACGTATTGCTTTAGAAGCAATACGTTTTTTATATGGAGAAAAAAGCTGTTCCCGGATTTCTCCGGGACAGCTTTAATTTTTATAGTTCGTATCAATCAGCAAGTTCCCAGTTTCTGTATCATAGAAACGCAACAGGTCACCATTAATAATCTGATCCGAGTATTCTAGTTCTTGAGTTGCACGATCAATAAATGGCTGACATGCTTCCGTATCGATTGCTTCTCCCGTATCACGGTCGTAGCATACTTCACCTGCATACACATATTGATTTGTTACGAAGCGACCATCACGGAAAATAACGAAATCCTCATGTTCTTCCGAGAAAAGGTCAGCACCTAATTGCATATCTTTTGAAGTCTCAATACCTAACAGATGCAGTAATGTCGGACGAATATCCAACTGACCCGCTGCATTATCCATCACTTGTCCATCATTTGAACCAGGAATGTGGATATATAATGGGACAGCCTGTAAAAGCGCACTGTCATATGGTGTGATTTCTTCTTTATTTAAATATTTTGCCATTGCTTTATTATGATTTTCGGAAATTCCGTAGTGGTCCCCGTACATCACGATAATCGAATTTTCATATAAACCTTGTTCTTTTAAATCATCGAAGAATTCTTTCACCGATTCATCCAAATAGCGAACTGTTTGGAAATAGCGATTTAATGTACCTGAATTTGAATCATATTCAGGAATCATTATATCTTCCGGGTCCAAATAGAACGGATAGTGGTTTGTTAAAGTAATTAGACGGCTGTAAAACGGCTGTGGCATTTCTTTCATTAATGCTGCAGATTGTTCAAAGAATGGAATATCCTTTAATCCCCAGTTTACAGATGTTTCTTCTGTAACATTGTATGATTCGAGATCATAGAACTGATCTAATTTAAATGATTTGTAAATCATATCACGGTTCCAGAATGATTTGTTGTTCGCATGCATAACATTTGTAAAATATCCATTTTCCCCTAAGCGCTCTGCAAAGGAGTTATACGTATTTTCACCATGTGTAAAGAATACTGCACCTCGACCTAAGCCATATAACGAGTTTTCAAAAATAAACTCAGAATCCGAAGTTTTTCCTAATCCAGTCTGGTGGTAAAAATCACTGAAGTAATACGTATCTTTATCGTTTGTCAATGAATTCAGGAACGGTGTTACTACTTCCCCATTCATTTCCTCATTAATAACAAATGACTGCAATGATTCCAGGGAAACTGCAATTACATTGCGGCCTTCATACTTGCCGAACATTTCAACATTAGGTTCCGCCTGGTTTGCGCGAACGTAGTTGCTCACTTCAACAAGCTCACTGCCATCTGCCAACGCACGCTGTGCAGACGATTTCGACTGAACATATACATCGTAAAGATGATAGTTATATGTTCCGATATTTTTCACTAACAATTCACGGTCAAATGCACGTGTCAATAATTGCGGACGCTCTGTTTCTGCTAAACCTAAGTTTAAAAATAAAATAGCTGCCGTCATAACAAAGTATGCTTTTCGCGCATCTTTACGTATTGGCAGTAACTGCTCTTCCACTTTCGGTAAAAGTTTCACAGCAATAATAATCAGTAATACATCAACAAAATAGAACAAATCCATCCAGCTGATGATTGCTGCAGCTGATGTACCTAACTCTCCAAAATTACTCGTTTGGAATAAAACAGGCAATGTTACAAAGTCATTGTAGAAACGGTAAAAGGCAACATTTCCGTATAATACTAAGGCCAGTAAAATACTACTGCCGACAATATAGCGATTTCGTGCTTTTTGTGATTTCAAGAATAATGACAATCCATAGAAGAATAATAAGAAACTTAATGGATTGATAAACAAAATTAACAATTGCATTGCATTTTCTATCTTCATATCAAAGCTAGTTTCATAAACAATTACAGTTTTAATCCAGGTTGCTATTACGGCAATCGCTAATATCGAATGTTTAGGCCATTTAAAATCTTTCATATCCTATACATCCTCTCTTTACATATTCGATTTTTTTTAAATACATTGTTTTATTTGTGTAAAATCCATTCAAACAAAATCTATGTTAAAGCTTTTCAAACAAATCCGCAACAATATTTCATTTAAACAGTTTACATTCATAAAATAGCACTATTATTTAGTACGTATTAAACTTGAAAAGGTTTCGTTAAATATGAAAACAGCGGTTTATTCCCGCTGTTTCACTTAGGGTATGTTCGTCAAAAAGTTTAAAACCCTGAGTAAACAAGCATACCTCTATACGATTCATACTATTATACGCTAAATTCCAGTTATTTTCCTGCTTTAAGTCTTTGCTCTTCCTGACGCAGGATTAACAAAGCCATCTGAAAATCTTTCGTATCAATAAATTTCGATTTATATAATTCCTTAATTTCATCTTCCATTAAGTATAAATCCCCAATACGGTCCTTTGTATAAATGTAAATGCCGTATTGTTTTAAGATGCCCAGCACATCCAACATTGACTTCATTCTCGTTCCTCCACCAATTATTCGCAGATAATGCGATTTTTGTCTGTAAGTAGTATATGTACCGGAAGATCATGTGATTCTCTCGGTATTTCGTTTAACAACTGCTCCTCAAATGCTAAGGATATCCGCATTCCATTAAAGCCAACTAAATAGCGGTCATAATAGCCCCCGCCAAATCCGATGCGGTAACCGTGATGATCGAAGACAACCCCCGGCACGACCATGACATCAATTCGTTCTTTTTCGACCAGTTCCGTTCTTTCTCGTATCGGTTCTAATATATTTTGATAAGCTCGTTCGGTTTCATCAAAACTGTTAATTTTGTAAAACTCCATCGAGCGATCTTTCGGATTACATTTCGGAACTGCAACATATTTATTTAATTTCCATAATTCTTCAATAATAAACGTCGTATCCACTTCCGGCTGATTTGATAAAGTAATTGCTATAATATTTGCTTTTTGAATAGATGGTTCCTGTAATAATTGCTGAGCGATTTCCAATGAACGTTCACGATATTCCTGATCGGTCATATTGGACAACTTTTCCTGCACTTTAATACGATAGTCTCTTTTCTCCAAACAAATCCCTACTTTCAATAAAGCTGTTTTAAGTTAAACATTACTATCATAAATCAAATTCGTTGAATCATCATAGTAAAATTTAATAGGATACCAAGTAAAAAGCCAAAACCAACGAGTGGTTTTGGCTAAATGAGCGATTATTACTTTGTTTCACGGTGAAGAGTGTACTTCTTCTCGCGAGAGCAATATTTTTTAAGTTCAAGACGCTCTGGATTGTTACGCTTGTTCTTTTTTGAAATGTAGTTACGTTCGCCGCAGTCTGTGCAAGCTAAAGTAATGTTTACGCGCATCATTAACCCTCCTACTCTAAATTAAGAATAAATTTATTTGAGCATGATTTATACGACTTACCTATTATAACACACTGTTTTAAAAAATCTAGTATGATTTCTTAATAAGTTTTACTATGTTAAAATAAAGGGAATCCTGCAGTAAGAAAACGATTACTCACTTCAATTGCAAGTTTACGGTCAATACAATGACATAGATAACAAGAAATGGAGGACTTCATATGGGACTTTCTTCAATATTAATGATTGCTGGAATTGCTGTCATTATTATATCCCTATTGTTTAAAGATAAATCAGCAAAAGTTGAAAGAGATGTCGAAGATTTATCGATCAATATTTATCAGGAAACAAATGCTTTAAAACGACGCGTAAAAGCATTGGAAGAGGAACTGCTTGTAGAACCAAATTTTCAAGTACGCAAACCTTCTTCTGTCCAACAACAGCAAAATTCAGAACAGCAAGCTGCCTTTTCATCTTTCCAGCAAGTAGCAGCCCAAGTAAAAGCGGCCCAAAGCTATGGTACGGCTTCTAAGGCAGCTCCGCAAAAGAGCGCGAAACCGACGATTAACGGTATTTTAGTTAGTCAGGTGCTCGCTCTCAATAGCCAAGGCCTATCGATTGAGGAAATCAGTAAGCGTTCAACATTATCACATGCTCAAATCCAATCGATTTTAGCAAATGGAGGTCAACAATGAAATCATCGTTGCGAGCATTTGGTATCGGTCTTTTTGTGGCAGGTGCAAGCATGGCATTGTTCGACAAGTTGCCTTCTGATTCCAGTCAGAAAGAAAATGCTGCTTACGAAAAGCAATTAGACGACTATGAAAAACAGATCGCAAAATTGACAAAACAGTTAAATGAGCAAAACCCGGATTCCGCCAAGTCTAAAAAAGCGGACGTGCAAACAACTAGTACAACCGAAGAGAAAACAGCCTCTACAAAGGAAGAAAACAATTCAGACGTTGTGCAAGAGACCATTTATATTTATGAAAATGTCTCTATTTATACAATCGGTCAACAAGCGGAAGACCTAGGTATTGTCACTAACGGCCGAGAGCTTGAGCTTTATTTGGCCAAACCGGAATTTGCGCGTTCTATTCAAAAAGGCGCATTTGATCTCCGCTCCGATATGACAATCGAAGAAATTGCCCAAGTGCTAACAGGGCAACCAACCGAATAATTGTAAATTTAAATTATAGATAGCAAGCAAGCCTTCTTCCATACTAAACTACCAATTATCCAAAAGTTTTCAAGATTGAAGGGATTAAATGGACTATATAAAAAGAGGAACAAAAGCTTTTAAAATGACGAATATCGCGTTATTTGCTGCAGGTTTTATTACCTTTGCCAACCTTTATATTACGCAGCCGCTAATGCCCCAGTTTTCAAATGATTACAATGTCTCTCCTGCGGTAGCCAGTTTATCGTTATCTGCTGCTACCTCTGTTTTGGCATTTAGCCTATTACTGTTCGGTTCATTGTCGGAAGCTTGGGGGCGAAAAAAATTGATGACCGCTTCCATATTTGCGGCATCCGTTTTAACACTCGCACTGGCATTTGCTCCTAATTTTGAATCGATTCTCGCACTGCGAATCATTCAAGGTTTTGTGTTTGCCGGGGTTCCTGCCATTGCAATGGCTTATTTAGGAGAAGAAATGGAACCATCAAGCTTAGGTGTGGCAATGGGTCTTTACATAAGCGGAAATGCGATTGGCGGATTATCGGGCCGTATTATAATCGGCACGATGAGTGATTTATTCAGCTGGCAAATCGGAATGATCGTACTCGGGGTTTTAAGCATTATTATCAGTTGTTACTTCGTCTGGGCATTACCGGATTCCACACATTTCACACCACGTCCATTACAATTTCGATTACTGACTAAGACACTGTTTCAGCATATAAAAGATAGACGACTTGTTTTATTGTTCGGGATTGGGTTTACTTTAATGGGCAGCTTTGTGACAATGTATAATTATATCGGCTTCAAGCTGGTCGAATCTCCCTATAGTTTAAGCATGACATTCGTAAGTTGGCTATTTGTTGTTTATTTAGTAGGGACTTGGAGCTCCACATGGTTCGGAAGCTTGTCTGATCAATATGGCCGGCAAAATGTTCTATACAGCGGCATTATCATTATGATCTTAGGTGCAGTTCTTACCTTCCCTGTAAGTTTGCCTTTAAAAATCAGCGGACTCATTATTTTTACTTTTGGCTTTTTCGGCGCGCATTCCATTGCAAGCGGCTGGGTCAGTCATTTAGCCAAAGTCGATAAAGCCCAGGCTTCCTCATTGTATTTGTTCGCCTATTATATGGGGTCAAGTATTGGAGGAACGCTCGGCGGTATCTTTTGGATGCACTATGGTTGGACTGGCGTTGTCCTTTTCATCGGATCAGCACTCGTATTAACATCTATTTTTGCAGGCTTTATTCAATACTTTCAATCTAAATACGAAAAAATGCAGAGCGCCTAGAAAGAGGCCCTGCATTTTTTTATTCCCGTACCCAAGTCAAACCTAATGTTCCTTCTCCTGCGTGGACACCTACACAGGCAGAAAGTGGCATAGTGGTAAATTGAATGGATGGAAATTCCTTTAGTAATTCCTTTTTCCACTCGATAGCCCCTGCTTCATTATTACAGTGAATAATCGCGGCTTCTTTTACAGGTGACTTTAAAATAGCTCGCTTAAGTTTTTCTATGACGGCTTTTCTGGCACGATTATCAGCCCGCACTTTTTTTGCCACTTCAACGCCGCCTTCTTTATTGTATTCAATGACTAGTTTAATATTGAGCAAGTTGCTGAGAAACATTGCCATCCCTGAAACACGTCCGCTTTTATGCAATTGCTCCAAGCTTGCAGGAATAAAAGCAAGTTCCGCCTTGCCACGCATTGCTTCTATTTTCTCCACGATCGCTTCCGGGGCATGTCCTTGTTTTTCAAGCTCAATTCCGAGTGCCAACATGACTTGCATTGGATAGGAACCGATTTTCGCATCAATAACATAGCTTTTGAAACCCGCCTGTTCTGCAGCCATTGGAGCACTTAGTACAGTACCCGATAGTTGCTCTGAAGTATGAATCGCAATGGCACAGTCATAGCCCTGATCTTTTAATTTTTCATATAAAGCTACATGCTCTCCGAATGCAGGCTGAGATGTTTTTGGATGCATTGTTGAATTTCTTAATTTATCGTAAAATTCATCGTGCGTCATGTCCACTGTTTCACGAAGTGCGCCTTCTTCAAAAACGATGTTCAATGCAAGCACATGAATTGAGTGTTCTTTAATAAAACTTTCTGGTAATAATGCTGCAGTATCTGTAACCCATGCAATCTTTTTATTCATTATAAAACTCCTTGATGTTAAAATTTTATGTCTCCCAAGAATGTAAGCGCAATCATAGTATCGGCACAGTGACACATGTCATATTTGAACGGATAAGTTCCAGGGCCGACATCATTTCGACAACATTCGAGTTTTATTTTCATTTTCAAGTGATACCGATTATTTTACATATGGGCTTTATTTCCGTACGATAAAAGTACAAACAATTATATTAGTAGTTTCGAGGAGGAACGAAAGCATGAATATTTATGATATTCCTGTTAAGACAGAAAAAGGCGAGCAATATGAATTAGACCGCTATAAAGGCCAGGTAATGATGATTGTCAATACAGCAAGCAAGTGCGGATTTACAAATCAGTTTTCAGAGCTTGAAGAATTATATGATAAATACAAAGAGGAAGGATTTGTCGTACTCGGTTTCCCTTCTGACCAATTTAAACAGGAGTTGTCTTCCAGTGAGGAAGCTGCCGAGTTCTGCCGCCTGGATTACGGTGTCACGTTCCCGATGCACGAAATGGTGAAAGTGAACGGTTCAGAAGCACATCCTTTATTTAAACATTTATCATCTGAAGCTAAAGGTCTTTTAGGACAGTCAGTTAAGTGGAATTTCACGAAGTTTTTAGTCGACCGTGACGGTAATGTCATTAAACGTTACGCCCCACAGGATTCACCGACAAAAGCAGAAAACGATATTGCGAAATTGCTTTAAAGTATATTTTTATAATAGAAGTGAGCAGCCGAAGATTAAATTCGGCTGCTCTTTTTAATATAAAAATACTTCTTCATCTGTTACTTCCAGATATAATGGCATAACTACAAAAAACATAGTCAGTACATAAAATGTCAGACATAGAATCGTTAATAAAATCGGTAACCCAAAAGAAGAAGAGAAAATAATTGTTGGCGATGTAAGCATCGAGATTCCGCCGATTATTTGACGGTACTTTTTAGAATAAAACAATTTTTCATTGCACGTTGGACAACGCAATTCCATTCTTAATTTACATACAATTTTTATTTGCTCTTTTTTTGAATACGAATGGCGGCAATGTGGACAGCTTACCTCTCCCGTTGTATTGCGGGCAAAATAAAATAAAACTACGATTTGCAAAAGAATGACAAGTACGAAAATACAAAGATTCAGCCACTGAATGTCTACTTCAGACTTTTGGATTGCGCTCCCAATTGCATAGACGACAAATGGCGAGAGTGTGATAAGCAAATAGCGCAATCTATAAACTGTTTTACGAAGTTTATGCATTTCTATTTTTTTCCATCTTTTCATCGTAAAGAAAACTATTGTGGCGAAAACCCCATTGATAATCAGCAATAAACTGATGATGGCCACATACTTGCCTCTTCTTATAGCTTCGGCTAATTGCTCTCGTTCATTTTTTTCAACTAACGGACTGGATGCCTGATTAGGAGACAACACGATCCCATCATTAGTGAACAAGTATAGGAAAAATACTGCTGTAAAAACAAATATCGGGGCAATTATAATGGTCCAATTCGTTTGTCGTTTCGGGCGTTTCGACTGATCAATTGTTTGCTTTAACTTTGACTTCTGTTGCTCCGTTAATTGTAGTTTGCTTAACTCTTGCTGCCACTTTTCCTTAATCATTCTCCATCACCTCCATGCTTAATTTCGGCTTCAACTTCGCTCTCGCACGCTGCAAACGTGATTTAACAGTCGATACCGCCAATTCCAATAACTCAGCGATTTCAAACACGGTCATTTCCTCATAATAATAGAGTAATAATACTTCCCGATCTTTTACCGGTAATGTAAGGACCGCGGCGGTTACTTCACCATGTAACTCTTTCTCGACATAAATCTGTTCCACTCCTTTTTCATGCTGCTGAAAAAACTGGGTAATGACGAATTTCTTGTTTTTCCAGCTTCGTAAATAATCATAGCAGCGGTTAATTGTCATCTTCACTAAATAGGTTTTAATCGATGCTCTCTGTTCAAATTGTCCTGATTTATGGTAATAGTTTATAAATACGTCTTGGACGACTTCTTCAGCTGTTAAACGATCCTTCGTATAGATAAAGGCAATGCGGTACAAATAATCACTGTATGTATCAATTAATTTCTCGATTTCCACTAGCCGCCCTCCTTTCACCCTTTTAGACGGAAACAAATTTAATTTGGACGCATTTCTCGAAAAGATTATTAAAAAAATCGCCTAACCAATGTATGATTAGGCGACTCTATTATGGCTGAAAACTTAGTAACGCTTCTTGAGCAGCTTCAACATTATCTTCATTGAATGGTGTTTTCTCCATTGCGGCAATTTGTTCGACGGCATCTACCAATACGAGCTTCGAATAAAACGGCAGCTTCGGTACTATCTCAACGAGACACCAGTAAATCCACATGTCATCGTCCCCGCGTAGCACTTCATCAACAAGTGGCGTCAGCTCATTTGGATAGTGAAGCAGCAGCTCAACCATTGGCTCCGCTACAGGCCAGTTCATATCTTGCACCCATTCAAGCAACTTCGGCAGTAAAGGAATGACCGCTTCGGCTTCCGCAGTTTTCAGTTTTTCCACTGCTGCTATGTCATGTTTATCTTTCGGTATCATGCCAATACCTCCACCTTCTTTAAAAACTCGCTGATCATGGATGTACCCAGTTCTGTACCGATGGATTCAGGATGAAACTGCAACCCATATACCGGATAGTGAGCATGTTGAATAGCCATAATTTCCCCATCATCTGCACTTGTAGCAACAACTTGGAAATCTTCATGCAATGTTTGCCTTTCAATAATAAGCGAATGGTAGCGCATCACTTCGACTTCTCCTTCGAACCGTGAAAACAAACCTGTTTTTTCATATTGAAGCATGCTCGTTTTCCCATGCATAATATTTTTTGCCCGGCTCACCGTTGCACCGAACGCTTCACCAATCGACTGATGGCCAAGGCAGATTCCCAAAATCGGAATCTCTTTATAAAGCTGTCGGATCATTTCAATGACAATACCTGCATCTTTCGGTTCCCCGGGTCCCGGAGAAATAACAATCGCTTTCGGCTGCAGTGTGCGGATTTCCTCAACCGTCATGGCATCATTTCGAACAATTTTTACGTCTTCCCCAAACTGTGCGATTTGGTGATACAGATTATACGTAAAGGAATCATAATTATCGATAAGTAAAATCATTTGCGCACCTCCAGCAACGCTTTTGCTTTATTTAATGTTTCTTCATATTCCATTTCAGGGACCGAATCATAAACAATCCCTGCACCTGCCTGAACATACGCTTTTTCATCTTTAATTACCATTGTACGGATCGCAAGGGCTAAATCCATATCCCCTGATGCCGATAAATAACCAATTGCACCCGCATAAATTCCGCGCTTTCTCTGTTCCAGCTCATTAATAATCTGCATTGCACGAATTTTCGGTGCACCCGATACCGTACCGGCTGGCAGGCTTGATGCAATAACATCGACTAAGTGGGCATCGTCTCGTAATGTCCCTGTTACCTCAGAAACGATATGCATCACATATTTATACTTTTCGATTTCCATATATTTTGTAACAGCTACTGTTCCAATCTGCGCAACACGGCCAACATCATTACGTCCTAAATCAACAAGCATTTTATGCTCGGCAATTTCCTTTTCGTCTTGCAGCAATGCATTCGCGATTGCTTCATCTTCCTGTATATTCTGTCCTCGCGGCTTCGTTCCGGCGATCGGATTTGTAGTTACAAGTCCTTTTTGAACTTTCACTAGACTTTCAGGTGATGTGCCAAGTACCGTATAGTCCCCAAATTCCATAAAGAACATATATGGCGACGCATTTGACGTCCGTAATTTTCGGTAAAGCGTCAATGGGTTTTCTTTGTAATCTGCTTCAAACGTTTGAGATAAAACGACTTGGAAAATATCACCACACCTTATGTGCTGTTTTGCTGTTTCAACCATTTCAATAAAGCGTTCTTTTTTAATAGTCGGTGTGAACTGTACATCGATTTCTGGTGTTTGTTTATATGATAAAGATGACATCATCATTTGTTCGATATCATCCACTTTTTGCTGCATCAACGCCATCGTATGACCCGCCTGAAACAGATCCATTGCCACAATGGATACTTGCTGTAACAGATGATCGATGACGATAAACGTTTCGTAAAAATAAACATGAACATCCGGCATATTGTATACATCGCCTACAATTTCCCCGATTTGTTCAAAATGATAGGCTGTTTCATATCCAAAATAACCGATTGCCCCGCCAAAAAAGGCGAACGGAGCGTCTTCCTTTTGAATTGGCAATAGCTCTTTCAACAAAGTTAATACCGGTTTCTGTTCTGTCTTCAGCTCCTGATTATGGATAGAATAAGAACCGGATTCCGCATTTCCTTTCAGTTCACCAACCGGATTAAAGGCGATGAAGGAATAGCGTCCATTTTGCTTAAATTTTGCATTGGATTCGAATAATACTTTTTTCTTTCCAATAATGGATTCAAAAATCGAAATAGGCGTATAAGTATCGCCATTTACCTGTTTCATTACATATTTGTCTGTCTTTACTGCCATGCTCATCTCTCCTCAGCTTTTCTTTTCGGGAACACAAAAAGGCCCTTTCGCTTTTAAAGGACGAAAGAGCCGTGGTGCCACCTTTATTGACTAAATTAAATACATTTAGTCCACTCAAAACTCGTAACGTGAGTGCTACGGCACAGCATTTCCTCTGTGCAGCTAGAAAGTCCATTCATAAAGTACGCTTACTGACTTCCACCAACCGTCAGCTCTCTAAAAAAACGCCGCTTTACTACTATTTTTTCATCATCGCTTTTACTATACTTGCTATTGTATCGTTTCAGCCCGAATTTTACAAACTATTTTAAATTAACTGTAAATGTATAGTTGCCCGTGTGATTTAGCATAATACAGACTTGCATCGGCAAAGGCTACTAATTGTTCATATGAAACTTCTTCTTTTTTTAATTGGTCTGAATGGATAAACCCAAAATGAATCGGGATTTCTACGACTCCTGATGTCGAATGAACAGCAGTTGTTCGAAGTTTCTCCTCCAACTTCATTAACAACTTGAAAAAGTCGCTTTCGGAAATATTCTTTATAATCGCTTCTCCTTCATTTTTCGATAATACATTAACCTTTGCCTCATACTCGAAAATATTCGAATAAATCGACTCAAATAAAGTAAATAATAACTGCTCAGTAAATAAGGTGCCGAACAGCTCTTCAATTTTATCTGTGATAAAGCACCAATGAATACAGTAAATTGCCTCATTGTTCATAAGCGCATGTTCCACAAACTCGATGGTGCTCTCTTTCGAAACGACATGCGGGAATTTTACTGTAAGCGCAGTCGTTTCCTCTTCGAAAAAAAAGTCAGCATGTATGTGACGTACTTTACGTACACTGATGGGCTCATTTTTATACTTTTCAATCAGATGCTGCAATTCCTTTTTAAAACGAAACTGCTCGATTAGTCCAAAACGTAGAAGGTATCTTTCAACTACGGACAATAATACATAATTCTGTTGTTTCTCCAATTGAAAAAACGTCTGCTCAAACATTTCCAAGCTTTCATTCCCATAGCCAGCCCTATAGTTTAAAATCGCTTCCGCAAACAGTATATTCCCCGCATAGTAAGGGGGTTTGCCTTCCAGATGCTGCAAAATGTCATGCTTTATCTGATTAAACATGATGTCATTACTCGTTGAAGCATAATAATAGAGCGCTCCTAAATAACCTCTAACAATTGTTGCGTTGACAGCAGGATTTTTCCGTTTGTAATACTCCGCCAACTTTATAGCGATATGTGCATTTTGCTGTTCTTCTTTATAACGGTACTGTGCTGCCAGATTGCAATAATTAATGATAATAAGTTCATCGTTTTGCAAAAGATGCGCATATTTAAGCGATTTTTTTGCTGCTTCTATTGATTCATCATGATGTTTCGTAAAGATATGTTCAAGACTGTACAAATAGTAATAAACCATCTTATTTTCGTCTTTTCCATATGTTAAACAAAGCTTTTCATAATCATCCATGACCGCATGAAAGTTCTGATAGCTGCCTATTTCAAAATAAGTTGATGCCAAATATTCATAGCATAGTAGTGCTTCTGCATACCTTTTTTCTTCAAGTGTGATCGGCAATGTAATGGTGCTGAATTGAATCAGTTCCATATATCGCAACTCATTGAAGAGATTTCGTAAATGTTCAATCTGGTTTGAAATTTTCATGTCACTCGTCCACCCCAGTCATTGATTAATCCAAATACGGCTTCGTAAATCTCACTTGCCTCGGCAATTCCTTGTTCATATAGGTTAAGAAGAGACGTTTCAAATTCCATTACAAGCTCCTGCAATTCTTTTAATACAGTACTTTGCAATAAAGCGAGCTGTTGCGGGTAATTTTCAACTTCAATATATTTTGAATCATAATAAGGTCTTAAACTTTTACTGCTGAAGCCTTTCAACGCTTGGAAATTTGCCGCTACTTCCTCGTTTTCTGCTAATTTTTGCACGATAAACTGTTCCTGCTTTAAATAAATATAAATTGCACAAATGAACGCCAGCTTTTCGTTTTCTAATAAAGCAAGCTGAATATAGCGTCTTATTTGAAAGGTTTTAATTTTATCCAAAAAAAATTTTCGAATTGGATAAATCATCGTATTTTCCGGATTGGAAATACGATCGATTTCTTCAGTAGATAATAAATACCAAATATCAAATATGATGACTGAACGTTGGTAAGACTCCTCACTGAATGGAAGTATTAATGTGAATAGATTAAGTTCATCGATCAACTGCTGAAATCGGTACATTGTCTCATCAGAAATTAAAAACATACAATCTGCTTTATCTATTTTAGCCTGCATGCTACATACCTCACCTCAAGTAATTGTCAGTTTCATCCATCATATCATAAACTTACTGTTTTAAAGTATTTCATTTTATTATCATTTTATTATAAAAAAAGTGATGGTTGAAAATTCTCTTTTCAACACATCACTTTATATTTTCGTCTATTAGATTAATTCGAACGTTGGCAAATCATATCATATAAATACTTCGCCTGATCAAACTCAGGCTGAAGTGTATAAGCTTGTTTCAAATGATATTTTGCTTTATCTGTATCTGATGTAGCTACCGCGTAAAGTACACCTAAATTATAATGCGCATCTGCATTGTTCCAGTCCTCTTCAATAACATACTCCAGCTCTGGCTTTGCAAAATCGAACATTTCCAAAGAGCAAAGCAAAATGCCATATGATAAACGAATTTGCAGATCTTTTGGTGCAAGCTCTGCCGCACGTTGCATAAATGGCAGGGCCAACTTGAATTGCTGTTCGCGTTCAAATGATTTTGCCAGCATGTAATAGGCATCTGCCCCTTCGATCCCGTAATCGATCGATTTTTGATATAGTTTTGCGGCTTCTGTATAGCGTTCCGCTTCATAATATAAATTTGCTAATCCGTAATACGCTGTAGCAGCTTTTTCATCTACTGTGATCGCCTTTTGGAAGAAGCGTTCAGCACGTTCGATATCCCCCATCGCAGCAAGCAATGTACCGAAGTTTACATAGCCGATCGCATCGTCCGGCTGTGCCTCAATTGCCTTTGTGAAAGCTTGTGCAGCCTCTTCATAATGCTTTTCCTGAAATGCTTTAATCCCGATTTCATTATAGTTTGTATCCATTCTTTCACCTCTATAAATATGTATAGACGCTCATTTTTAAATGAACGTCTATCGTCTATTACCCTACATATGTTAACTTTTCACTATTTTTAAACACACCATCGATTGTACCGCCACCTAGGCACTCTTCGCCATCATACAGAACAACAGCTTGTCCTGGTGTAATTGCTCGAACCGGTTCTGCAAATTCAATATACGCTGTACCGTCTTCACGCATTGTCACTGTTACCGGCGAGTCTTCCTGGCGATAGCGGAATTTAGCTGTGCAGCTAAATGTGCCCGCTTTTGCTTCCCCTGTAAAGCTCATTTTTACCGCAGTCAATGCATTCGAATACAGTGCATCGTGATGGAAACCTTGGCCAACATACAATACGTTTCGTGTTAAATCTTTACCGACAACAAACCAAGGTTCGCCGTCTCCGCCGATTCCTAGACCGTGACGTTGCCCTAATGTATAGTACATTAAACCGTCGTGCGTACCTTTTACTTCACCATCAAATGTTTCCATATTGCCTGGCTGTGCAGGAAGGTACTGGCTTAAAAATTCTTTAAAGTTACGCTCACCGATGAAACAGATTCCTGTTGAATCTTTTTTCTTTGCTGTAGCCAAACCTGCTGCTTCCGCAATTTTACGAACTTCAGGCTTCGGTAAATGTCCGATTGGGAACATGACCTTTTCAAGCTGTTCTGAAGTTAACTGATTCAGGAAATATGTTTGGTCTTTATTATTATCAATGCCTCGAAGCATTTTCACACCGTTTTCGTCATGCGCTACACGTGCATAGTGGCCTGTCGCTAAATAATCCGCTCCAAGTGCCAGTGCGTGCTCCAGGAAGGCTTTAAATTTAATCTCTTTATTACACATAACATCAGGGTTCGGTGTACGGCCTGCTTTGTATTCTTCCAGGAAATACGTAAATACTTTGTCCCAATATTGTTTTTCAAAGTTGACCGCATAATATGGAATGCCGATTTGGTTGCATACTGCGATTACATCATCATAATCTTCTGTCGCTGTACATACTCCAAATTCATCTGTGTCATCCCAGTTTTTCATGAAAATACCGATTACATCATAGCCTTGCTGTTTCAATAGATACGCGGCTACTGATGAATCTACTCCTCCACTCATTCCAATAACTACTCGAATTTGAGATGGATCTCTTGTTTCTACCATTTACTATTCACCTTTTCTTAGACAAATCGCGTAAAAGGCGCGAAGTCTTTCTTATAAATTTACGAAGTTAGCCGTTTCACAATTTCAGCAGTACGCTTCCCTGCTTCCCCTACTAACTCATCTGTTAATCCTAACCCAAAACTGAAACGAATGGAACTACGAAGCTCAGGGGCGTTCTGTCCATACATCGCAACAAGTACATGGGACGGGTCAATCGAACCTGCCGTGCAAGCAGAACCGCTTGATACGAGTACTCCTGCCATATCCAAATTGATCAAAAATGATTCAACATCCGTTCCGGGGAAAGTGACATTCAATACATGCGGTAAAACGCTATTTTGATGACCATTCAGTTGAAAATCAATATTCGCCTGCTGGAACTGTTCGATTAAAATATTTTTATAACCGTTGTACTGCTCTCTACGCTGTTGTGCAGATTGTCCTGCTAATTCGGCAGCTTTTGCAAACGCAATAATCGCTGGGACATTTTCCGTTCCTGCACGACGTTTTTTTTCCTGGGAACCGCCGTATAGGATATTTGTTAATTTGACTCCTGTTTTTGCATATAAAAAGCCAATTCCTTTAGGACCGTTAATTTTATGGGCAGAAACACTTAACAAATCAACATGGAGTGCTTCTACATCCACTTTTTCCAGTCCGAATGCTTGGACAGCATCTGTATGGAATATAGCGGTATGTTCTTTTAAGATCGCTCCAATTTCTGCAATAGGCTGGATTGTGCCGACTTCATTGTTACCATACATAATCGTAACTAAAATCGTATCATCACGTAAAGCCTCTTTCACCTGTTCAGCGCGGATTCGCCCTGTTTTGTCAACGGGTAAATACGTCACCGTGAAACCTTCTTTTTCAAGCTTTTCACACGCATGTAAAACGGCATGGTGTTCAATTGCTGTTGTAATAATATGTTTTCCTTCTTTTTGGCGTGCATACGCTGTTCCAAAAATGGCCATATTATCGGCTTCTGTTCCACCGCTTGTAAAAATAATTTCAGAGGGTTTCGCATTTACTTTTGCTGCCAAACTTGCCCGAGAGTCATCCAGTGCTTTACGTGCACTACGTCCAACTGTGTGAATACTTGATGCATTACCGCTTTCCTCGGCCATTGCACGTGCCATTACATCAATTACTTCAGGGGCAATGGGTGAGGTTGCGGCATGATCAAGATAAATTGTATTTTTCAAAACAAACTAACTCCTTTAAATAACACTAAATGTAAAACATATAGCCGTCAGATACTTCATTATTTGTATATTTTGCCAAATCGTCAATCGTCGTTGTATCCAAGACATTTTTTACTGCATCGCGAATACGCATCCATAATTCACGCTGTGGCGCTTCTTCGTTTTCAATTCCCTCAACCGGCTGAATCGGCCCTTCCAAAACACGGATAACATCAGCTGCAGAAATTTCATTTGGCTTATGTGCCAACATATAGCCGCCATATGCGCCACGGACACTTTTCACAAGGCCTGCATTGCGTAGTGGTGACACTAACTGCTCTAAATACGCTTCCGATAAATCTTTATCCGCAGCAATTTGTCGCAGCGGAATCGGTCCTTCACCATAATGCTTTGCCAATTCAATCATAATCGTTAAACCGTAACGTCCTTTAGTCGATATTTTCATCGTTACACCTCTTATTTTCTAGTCCTTTAATATTATTCATTATAACACAACTCCTTTTAAACCACTCGGAAATACTTTATGATTATGATTATTAACAAAACCATTTTATTCAACTGAAAAGAAAAGGAGCGAAAAATTATGCAAAATGAACCGCTCGCCTATAAAATGAGACCACGTACAATTCGCGAAGTTGTTGGTCAGCAGCATATTATTGGACCGGCAACACCATTATTTAAAATGATTGAAAAAGGACATGTACCTTCGATGTTGCTTTATGGGCCTCCCGGGGTAGGAAAAACATCGATTGCAAATGCGATTGCCGGCAGCTCAAAAATTCCTTTCTTTGCATTAAACGCTACACATGCCGGGAAGAAAGATATTGAACAAATCGTGATGGATGCCCGAATGAGCGGTAAAGTCCTATTGTTTTTAGATGAAATCCACCGTTTTAACAAACTCCAGCAAGATACATTGCTGCCGCATGTAGAAAACGGTTCAATCGTCTTGATCGGGGCAACTACGGAAAATCCTTTCCATGATGTAAACCCTGCCATCCGTTCACGCTGCGGGGAAATATTACAATTAGAACGCTTAACAGGCGCTGATATTGTCCAATTGCTCAATCAGGCATTATCAGATAAAGAACGCGGTCTTGGACATTTAGAAATCGATATTACCGAACTGCAAATCGAAAAAATTGCTAATGCCTCAAATGGCGATGCCCGTAAAGCATTAACCCTACTAGAATCGGTATATTATGCTTCAGATGAAAAAGACGGGGTAACTATTATTAATGACAATGCGATTGATGCATTAGCAAAAAGGATCGGGGTTTTTGGGGATAAAGGCGGTTCCCATTTCTATAACTTATTGTCGGCTCTTCAAAAATCGGTACGCGGCAGTGACCCAAATGCTGCGCTATATTATTTGGCTCATTTACTCGAAAATGGGGACTTGGTTGCGGTATGTCGAAGACTGCTCGTCATGGCCTATGAAGATATTGGACTTGCGAACCCTAGTGTTGGGGCACATGTGCAGGCAGCAACAGAAGCAGCCGTGAAACTCGGGTTGCCGGAAGCGCGTATTCCACTCGCAACCGCTGTTGTTGAAATGTGTTTATCGGACAAATCAAATTCAGCCTACAAAGCTTTGGATACGGCGATTACAGCAATTCATGAGGGGAAAACCGGTGATATTCCGAATCATCTAAAGGACGCCCATTATGCAGGTGCGGCAACACTCGGCCATGTCGGATATAAATACCCGCACGACTCCCCTATCGGAACATTCGGCGGCTGGGTACAACAGCAATATTTACCGGATGAACTTGCAGGAACCGAATTTTACAAGCCCGTCATAGCAGGTGAAGAAAAAAGAATGGCTGCCATATATGAAAAGCTAAAATCTTTTAAGAAATAAGCGGCATTTATTAAGTACACAAAAAGAGTCATTTTCAACTCAATGAAAATGACTCACTCTTTTATAATTTACTTTTCGTATGACTCGGCAAATTGCTTAAATGCTTTAATACATTGTTCCACATTATCGGCAACAGTCAGTTTAATTTCTTCTTCATTTAATTGATGAATACTCTTTTGAATTTCCGAAAGTAATTCTTCATTACTTTCAATATGCGCGTTTGGAATACAGCTCGCACTTAATTCATATAGCTTAATTACATGTGCACATGCATCCGCATCATCTTTTGCTATTAAATTAGCATGCGCTAAACCCGTAAAGTATAACAGTTTTGAAGTAATATCCATATAAAGGATCCAATAAGTATTGCTTGATGGCAGTTCCCCGTTATTTCTCGCGATGTAATCATTAAAATTATTCGCTACTTTATGCAATAATTCATCAAGCTGCTCAAAAGCTTTCGACCAATTTGGTTTCGTATCGATATTTTCAAAAACGATTCTATCCATTTTCAACTGTAGACTCGGCAAATTCAATAAATCATTTTTCATTTCAATTGTCATTCTATCGTCCTCCTTGCATCCCCATGCATATTATCAATACTTTATTAACTATAGCAAAAAAAAGGAATTTTTCTGCAAAAACGAAAAAATCATTAAAATCCTGCCATATTTTTGCCATAATTAATCTCTTAATAGAATATTATGTCATTTGCTATTCAAAGATTCATCTGTCAAACGGGAAAAGTATTTTTCATATAATAACTTCTCGTTATCAATATAACCGATTTTATAAACAACCATTACACCTTGTTTATATATTTTTATTGACTGACCTGAACTATAAAAGACCCATTTAAATGATTCAATCCATCTATCTAATCTTTTTTCATCATTGCTCAAAAATAATTGCTTTTCTTTTATTACACTGGCCATTTTCCAGAAACCTTCACTCAGCTTGAAGTTTTTCGTTAAAAAATTATATTCAGGTTCAACAATATGATCCGTATCATAAATATGGATCATATTTAAATCAGCATCAATCGCAATTTCCACCGACCCGATCACATCATGTAAATTCAAACCCCGGTATTCCATTTGTTGAATTACCATTTTTTAGCTCCCTTCCTCAAACATTTTTATCATTTTACCACAATAGTAACAATCTATATTAAAAAATGAATACTCATTCATAATGTTATAGTTTTCTTAGGAAATTTTTGTATAACTAATTAAAGTATGTAATTTATTGCGCAATATAGTGACTGATGGAAAGCTAAGTTTGTTGTTTGATCAATTCCACAATAAAATAATAGATGAAAAAAAGCGTTTAAATTAGTCCTTATCAATAGCAAATATCCACTAAAAAAAGATGTGTAAAAAGGTCCGAAAACCCCTTTACACACCCTTTATTTAAAGAAGTCCTTGCTTACCCTTGAACGCGGTTAATTTGGACATCTTTTAAAATCGTATTAATTACCCAGCTTGCTGCAATTAAGCCCGCAACAGATGGTACGAATGCATTTGATGAAGGCGGTAATTGTGCTTTGCGGATTTCAGCTTCAGGTTTTCCTACATATTGTGCAACATCAGGACGCACAACAATTGGAGATTCATCTGAAAATACAACAGTTACACCTTTTTTAATGCCTTCTTTACGAAGCTTTGTACGAATTACTTTTGCCAGTGGATCTGTATGCGTTTTTGAAATGTCGGCAATTTGGAAACGTGTAGGATCCATTTTATTCGCAGCACCCATGCTTGATATAATTGGAATGTTGCGTTTTAAACATTCTTTCATAATATGGATTTTGTATATTACTGTATCGGATGCATCGATTACATAATCGATTCCTTGCGCGAAAAATTGTTCATAAGTTTCCTCTGTATAAAACATATGCATATCAATTACTTCGCACTCCGGGTTAATATCTGCAATCCGCTCTTTCATAACAGCAGATTTTGATTTTCCGACTGTTGATAGATAGGCAACCAATTGACGATTAACATTCGTAATATCCACATTATCTTTATCTACTAATATAATACGGCCAATCCCGCTGCGTGCACATGCTTCCGCTGCAAACGAGCCTACACCGCCCACACCTAAAATCGCGACTGTCGTTTCTTTAAGTTTTTCTAACCCTTCTGTTCCAATAGCTAATTCATTTCGTGAAAATTGATGTAACATCTAATTTTACCCCTCAATCTTTATCATTCTACTAGGCATTATATCGACATCAATTACGAGATGCAAGCAACAATATAATGACAGAAAGTAGCATTAATAATATTTTTGCTTCATGAATGCTTTAATCCTAGTTATGAAAGCAAAATAAAAATACTCTTCTACATGAAAGTAGAAGAGTAAAATTAGAAATGGACGAATCCCAAATATGCCGTCTTGCTACAACATCGTTTTGATCCCGCGTCTATAGCAAGGGGGTGCACTAATCGCAGCGTTAAACTTCCCGCTCCAAATGGGGCATGTTTGCTTCTACGGTAATAGTAGCTCCCAACGATTTATTGTTCGGTCAAAAGTGTTTAGTAACAAATATAGCGACGAACACTTCAGGATTCGTATTAATGATATATTAACACCAATATTCTGATTATTCAATCGAAAATATCCCATTCTTACAAATTATTAAAATTGTACTAACTTTTTAGAAATATATGGTACCTTTTTACTTTTAAAAAAGGTACTTCTTCCCGAGAGAAGAAATACCTTAACGTGTTATTTTTTGGCTGTTGCTGCGATACGTAAGCTTAACTCTTCAAGCTGTGCATCGGAAACTGCTGATGGTGCATCTGTTAATAAACAGCTTGCAGTTGCCGTTTTCGGGAATGCGATTGTATCACGTAAATTTGTACGACCAGCAAGAAGCATTACTAATCGGTCAAGACCCATTGCTAAACCGCCATGTGGAGGAACGCCGTAGTCAAATGCTTCCAGTAAGAAACCGAATTGTGCACGCGCTTCCTCTTCACTGAATCCTAGCAGTTCAAACATTTTTGCTTGTAAATCCGGCTCATAAATACGAAGTGACCCGCCGCCAAGCTCATAACCGTTTAATACGATATCATAGGCTTGAGCACGAACTTCTTTAGGGTTTGTATTCATTAACTCTAAATCTTCATCGAATGGACGAGTGAATGGATGGTGAGCCGCATAATAACGACCTTCCGCCTCATCGTATTCGAATAATGGCCAATCAACAATCCATAAGAATTCGAATTTCGACTCATCGATTAAGCCTAATTCTTTTCCTAATTTTAATCGTAATGCGCCTAGTGCGTCTGCGACTACAGAAGATTTATCTGCAACGAATAATAATAAGTCACCAGCTTGCGCTTCTGTTGCTTGGATAATTCCGTCCGCTGCTTCCCCTTCAAAGAACTTCGCGATTGGACCATTCAAGCCTTCTTCCGTCACTTTTAACCAAGCTAAACCTTTTGCTCCGTAACGGCCGGCAAATTCGCCTAATGCATCAATATCTTTACGAGAATAGTTTGCTGCCGCGCCTTTCACATTGATCGCCTTCACTTCGCCGCCATTTGCTACCGCGTTCGCAAATACACCGAAAGCAGATTCTTTCACGATGTCTGAAAGCTGTTTTAATTCCAGCCCAAAACGTACATCTGGTTTATCTGAACCGAAACGATCCATTGCTTCTTTATAGCTCATGCGTGCGAATGGTGTAACGACATCAATACCTTTTACATCTTTCATAACTTGTGTAAGAAGACGCTCATTCATTTCGATAATTTCATCCATTGATAAGAATGATGTTTCAATATCGACTTGTGTAAATTCCGGCTGACGGTCCGCACGTAAATCTTCATCACGGAAGCATCGAGCAATTTGGAAGTACTTCTCAAAGCCACCTACCATTAGAAGCTGTTTAAACAGCTGTGGTGATTGCGGCAATGCATAAAATTCGCCATCATGTACACGTGATGGCACTAGATAGTCACGTGCTCCTTCTGGTGTCGATTTCGTTAAAATTGGTGTTTCTACTTCCAGGAAGCCTTCGTTTTGTAAGAAATTACGGATTGTACGTGTTACATCAGATCGCATTTTAAATGTGTCATACATTACAGGACGACGTAAATCTAAATAACGATATTTTAGACGTAATTCTTCCGAAACTTCCGCATTGTTATCGATTGCGAATGGAGGGTTTTTAGCTTCGTTAATAATAGTCAGTTCAGAAGCTGACACTTCAATTTCGCCGGTTTTCATATTTTTATTTATTTGAGTTGCATCACGTAAAACAACTTTACCTTTTACTTCAATGACAAACTCATTACGAATCTTATTTGCAAGTTCTAATGCGTCTTTCGCTTGATCACCGAAAACTACTTGTACGATACCTTCACGGTCACGCATATCTACGAAAATTAATCCGCCTAAGTCACGACGTTTTTGTACCCAACCTTTTAATACAACTTCCTGTCCCGCTTCTGCAGCTGTTACTAAACCGCATGCATGTGTTCTTTGCGCCATTGTTATTCCTCCAACTATTTGTTTTCTAAAACGTATTGGACAAGCTGACCGAATTCCACTTTTGTCTGATCGCCTGTTTCCATTGTTTTGACGTTTACTGCTTGCTCTTCTAATTCTGACTCACCTAGTACAATGACAAATTTTGCATTTGCACGGTCGGCAGCTTTCATTTGCGCCTTCATTTTTCGGTCTAAATAATCCATATCTGCTGAAATGCCCTTTGCACGGAATGAACTTACAAGCTCCACTGCTTTTAGTTTTGCCTCTTCGCCCATTGCTACAACATACATTTCCAGATTATTACCCGTAGCAAGCTCAATATTATTAGCTTCCAGCGCTAATAATAATCGTTCAATTGATAGGGCGAATCCGATACCAGGTGATTCCGGTCCGCCAATATCTTCAACTAAACCATTATAGCGGCCGCCACCGCAAAGTGTCGTAATTGAACCGAATCCATCACCGGTAATCATAATTTCAAACGCCGTATGGTTATAGTAATCAAGACCCCGTACTAAGTTAGGGTCCACTTCATAGGAAATGCCTAGCACATCTAAATATTGTTTTACTTTTTTGAAGTATTCAGCCGAAGAATCCGTTAAATAATTTGTTAGCGCAGGAGCAGTTGCCATCGCTGGGTGTTTTGCATCTACTTTACAATCTAAAATGCGTAAAGGATTTTTCTCCAGACGGCTTTGACAATCACTGCAAAGTTCTCCAACGACCGGAGTAAAATGCTCGATTAACGCACTACGATGCGCATCACGTGTTTCTTTGTCACCTAATGAGTTAATGACTAATTTTAAATCCGTCAAGCCAAGTGTTGTATACACATCCATTGCAAGTGCCATTACTTCCGCATCAATCGCTGGATCGGCTGAGCCGATAGCCTCTACACCAAACTGAACAAATTGACGATAGCGGCCTGCCTGTTGACGTTCATAACGGAACATTGGACCTGTGTAGTAAAGCTTAACAGGCTGATCTGCCTGACCAAACATTTTATGCTCCACATATGCACGTACCGCTGAAGCTGTTCCTTCTGGACGCAATGTTAACGAACGATTTCCCTTGTCCGTAAATGTGTACATTTCTTTTTGGACGATATCCGTTGTATCGCCTACACCACGTTGAAATAGTTCTGTTGACTCAAACATTGGTGTGCGAATTTCGTTATAGCGATATTTATCACATAAATCACGAATGACACGTTCTACATACTGCCATTTTTCAGATTGACCCGGTAAAATATCCTGTGTTCCTTTAGGTACTTTAAAATTCATAAAAGCACTCCTCTCTTAGTTGACCAAACTGTTCGCGTGCTAATTAAGAAGAAAATAAAAAAAGCTCCCGCCCCTTGCAAAAACTGCAAGGGACGAAAGCTTGTATAATCTTCCGCGGTTCCACCCTAATTGATGTATGACTACATCCTCTCGAATTCGGATAACGGCCGATTCCGTCTTCCCCTACTAGAAAAAATTTTTTCGAGGAAACGCCTCTCAACTGTTGTTCACATGTTACATACTGCAGGAAAGATTCCAGCCTAAGTCTTTCCCTCTCTTTTCAGCATTGGCAACCGCTACTTGTTTGGTCATTGGCAATGTTACTTTTGTTAAATTAACACTAATCTTAATGATGTCATGACAAGTTGTCAACCATTTTCAAAAAAACGCTATATTTTTTGTCATAAATGCTTTTATAATATAGGGGTATATAGTGAAAGGTCATTTAACTAAATTATTATAAAGGAGGAAACTATGAAAAAAAATAAAATAATAATAGGTTTATCATTTTTATTATTATTCACAGCGATTGTTCCGTATTATTTTTCCGCTCGCCCTGCTCATGCCAACGGGGAACCATTATATGTAAACGCGGAAATTTTATATTTACGTGAAGGTCCAGGTCTTTCTTATCCGATTCTCGATACATTAAAAGAGGGAACTGAGATGATTTCGATTGAAAAACAAGGTGATTGGCACCATGTTCAAGTCGGACAACAAAAAGGATGGGTTGCGGCATGGCTTGTGAAAACAGCAATCGGTCAAACAGACTCGTCAACTGAAAAGACAGTCATTTCTCAAGTAAACTCTTTAAATGTTCGTGTAGCACCATCATTATCCGCTTCTGTACTGACAAAAATCTCTTCCGGGACGGAAAGTAAATTTTTAAAACAAGAACAGGATTGGATTCAAATTCAGTTCGGCGAGATGACAGGTTGGGTATTTGCGGAATATGTCACAGTCAAAGAAGCGAATACGGAAAAGCCGGCCCCCCCTTCTGATAACGGACAACAGGAACAGTCAAATGAGCCAATACAACAAATTGACCCGAATACATTTACCGTTAACGTAAATGCTGTCAACATCCGAAAAAAACCTGATTTAACATCTAAAAAATTAGGGCTTGCCACTGAAGGACAACAATTTAAAGTTGTCAGCCGAGATCATAATTGGGTTGAAATTGAATATGAAAAAGGTAAAAAAGGTTGGATATACAATTTTTATGGAACGTTTACAAAACAATTGAAACAAAATCCTTCATCTGAAAAAGAAGAAACGAAAAACTTTGTTACGATTATTTATAACGGGACAAATTTAAGGGAATCCCCTTCGACTTCTTCAAATGTTGTTGTCATTGCAGATGCTGGTCATACATATCCGATAGTGGAAAGTGAAGGCGACTGGTTTAAAATCGCAGTAAATGATCGTCAAACCGCGTACGTCGCAAACTGGGTTGTCAGTGAAAATGATTCACAAGGAACTACATCTAAAAATAATACAAGCGAGGCAGCCGAACGTAAAAAAGGTACATTAAAGGGCTTAACAATCGTACTGGATGCGGGTCACGGCGGTAACGACCGTGGTACTACCGGTGTTCGTGGAACAGACGAAAAAGAGATTAATATTATTACAGCAGAACTGCTACGTTCCAAATTACAGGCTGCCGGTGCAAATGTTGTCATGACACGTGAATCCGACATTTTTGTCGACTTGCGAAAGCGTGTTGCAGTATCTCATCAGGCAGGTGCCGATGCGTTTATCAGTATTCACTATGACGCAAATGAAGATAGTTCAGTGAGCGGCTTTACGACCTATTATACGAACGGTTATCAGCAAAAGCTTGCGGAATATGTTCATGAAGGATTGGCATCAAAAGTTAGCTTGAAAGATCGCGGACCACGCTTCGGCAACTATTTAGTACTCCGCGAAAACCGTCAAAATGCTATATTACTTGAGCTTGGCTATTTAAGTAACCCTTCTGAAGAAAGGGCAATTACTACAGATTATTATCGGGAACAAGCAACACTTGGCATTTATCAAGGGTTATTAAACTACTTCGACGACCAGCTTGAACAATAACATATAACAATAACAAACCCCGATTTTCTTTAAAAGAAAATCGGGGTTTACTTGTTTAAATAGCTCTATCCATTATTCCTGAATGATTTGGTATAAATAAAACATTTCATCTTTATTTACAATGCGCGGTACCGGGTAAAGCGGATTCGCTTCTTGTAATGCGCGCTCCACCATCAATGGCACATCACGGTTGATGATTCCTGTTATTTTTGGAGGAATTTCCATCTTGTTATTCAATTCTTCAATTGCTTCGATAAATAACTCTGCCTTTTTTTCATCACTGTCTGTTATTTTTCCGATGCCTACAATTGTCGCAAGTTCTGCTAACGGCTTTGCAGCGCTTTCCCCGTAAAATCGAAGTACATGCGGCAGGATCACCGCATTGGCAAAACCGTGCGGAACTTGATAAAATCCGCCGAGTGTATGAGCAATGGCATGGACGTAGCCTACATATGCACGAGTAAATGCAAGCCCTGCCAAATAAGAGGCGCGTTGCATTTCCGTTCTAGCTTTCATATCTGTCCCATCTTCATAGGCACGTACTAAATACTTAAAAATAAGAATAACAGCCTCGCGGGCATATTTCCTCGTCTCCTCAGTATTGCTTTTTCCAATATAAGCTTCCACTGCATGTGTCAATGCATCCATTCCTGTTGTAGATGTAATATGAGGAGGCAAATTAATTGTTAATACCGGGTCCAATACAGCATAGTGCGGTACAAGTACCGGATCCATAATGGCGAATTTCTCATGTGTTTCACTATTTGATACGACGGCGGCAATCGTCCCTTCGCTCCCCGTACCAGCCGTTGTCGGAATAGCAAAAAACGGCGGCATTTCTTTTCTTACTTTAAATAAACCTTTTAAATCAGCCAGTGATTTTTCAGGGCGTGCGATTCTTGCTGCAACCGCCTTGGCACAATCCATCGGTGACCCTCCGCCAAATGCTATAATGCCATCACAATGATGCGCATAATACAATTCCAGCGCTTCTTCAATATTTGTGAAAGTTGGGTTTGGAACCGTTTTATTATAGACCACAAATGCAATATTTTGCTCCTGTAAGCCCTCTAATAACGTATCCATAAGCCCCAGCTTGTGAATTCCTTCATCGGTAATCACTAAAAGCATATTTAAATCTAAACTTTTCACAAGTTCAGGCAATCTATCGAGGCTGTTTTCCCCTTGGAGTAATTCTGGCTTTCTCCAGTTCATAAGCTTCATACCGACACGCATGGAACTTTGGACGGTTCTGCAATAGGCTGTATACATTGAACGAAACACTCCATTTCTCTCTATTTATGTATCCTTTCTTTAAATATTCCGCATCTTCTTTTAAAATTCCTTGTTTATAACAAAATCCGCCCAATTAAAAAACGAACCCGTAACGGATTCGTTAATAAAAATCATTAATCGTTTGCAAAAAATACTTTGTCGGCAAATGCAATCGGCTGACTTTCAAAATTGGTCTCGCTCATTGCGATGACGGCCAGGTCGATATCAAGCTCCTGCATTTTTCCTGCCGTAACTTGTTGTTCAAACTTATGGAAATCGGTAAATTGATTGTCCGTAATAATCATGAGGTCCCGCTGATTATCGATATTATCTTGAGTAAAGAATTCAATCGCCTTGTCTATTGCCGGTATAATCTGGGCATCTCCAGGTAAATACTGCTGTAAAAATTGGTCGAACAATTCAATATCAATTTTTCCATTTTTAAAAAGAAGCGGTTGAGCAGGTTTATTACTAAACGGAAGAATAATTAAATCCCTCTTCTGGACAGCACATAAGTTAAATAGCGGTAATATGGTCCCTTTAGTAAAGGCTTCATACTCCTGCATGGCGTCAGATTGCTGTACGATGACAATCATCGGCGAATAACGATTTTTCATCTCATCAAACGATACATACAATACATTTCCATCTATAACCATCCGATCTTTCAGCAATTGCTTTTGTTGCTCAATCGGAAATAAATAATCTTTATCCTGTATTTTTGGCATCGTTGCTTCCACTTCTGCAATCATTTCTTCCACTGCAATTGCAATTTCGATAACCTCTATAAATAGTGGTTGTTGACCAAATTTCTCAAGAAACTGTTGCTGCTGATTTTCATCTAAAGCTTGAAAAGATGCGTTACGATATAAAAAATGAAGAATTTCATCGGTTAAAACAGTCTTATATTCATTTGTCATGTGAAACCCCTCCATCTGTTTTCAAATCAATACCGATAGTATAGCGAAAATCAATATTAAAAAGTAGTAATTTAAACTTCGCACGAATAACTCACTTTATATTCGTGTTTTTCTGCATAAAAAAAGCGGTATCTCTAGGATACCGCACCACACATAAATGTATGTAATTATAATTTTTGAGTTAAAGCGTGTAAAGTATCTTTCAAATCACGATCGTTATTTGAAAGCTCGATTAAGTTTTCTAAACGTTCGTGTAAGACAGGACGTTCAATTACTAGTTGCTCATCTAAAACTTGAACAAATAATTCAATAAGCATACGATTTTGAATTAATAATGCTTCTTCCACTCGGTCTGGGTTAATTTTATATTCTTTTACTTTTTTCGCCATTTGAAAATAGCCTCCCTTTTGTTTATACAACGTTATTTTAGCACACGGCTGTTTAATTTTGTGAAATTATTTCATTTTCAGCAATCGTTTGTGTTTTTCTGTACATCAGTCAGTTGTATCCAGAAAATCTTCGTATGAAAAAACTTCATCCCATGGCATGAAGTTTTGAAAAGCTATATTGTTAAATACCAATTTCATCAGCCGATCTTTGCGTTTAACAGCCGATTTTTTTTACCTTTTCAATAATTTTCTCATAGATTGGAATCATATGCGCTTCTGTACATTTTTCAGCAACTTCACCCAATTCGATCCAGCCGACTTCACTGTTTTCATCGAGCTTCGCCTGAAACGTTGCTTCATCTCCGACTTCAAATATATAAGTCACATTGAAATGTAAATGTGCCGCAACATATTTCCCGTTCTTCATATGTCCGATAACCGGCAGTATATCAAGCGAAATAATATCTTCCTGGATTGCATTTGCTTCTGGAAGACCTGCTTCTTCCATCAGCTCTTTTTTGGCTACATTAAATAATTCCGGATCACCGTCTGCATGACCGCCCATCCAGCCCCATGAATTATAAATATTATGATGAGCCATTAGTACGCGAGTACGGTCCGGGTTGAATACAAAAGCAGAAGCTGTAAAATGCAGAACTTCATTGTTTCGTGTCAGGACATCCGACAAAGTTGCCATTGCACGTAAAATGATGTCCCGATCCTTTGCTTCCTGTTCATTATATGGTACATACTGTTTAATCTGTTCATGTAAGGTCATTGTAATCCTCCCTATTCTAATCCTTTTAAATTGTAAAAAGTAAGTATAGAAATATAGCGAAAAGGACGTGACCGCAAAATAAATGCGGCACACCTCCTTTTCATAGATTTTCGATTTAGGAAATGAGCGTTTTGACAACTTTTGAAATTGTCGCCCCATCTGCTTTTCCATCAAGTAATGGCTTTGCAATTTTCATTGCATCTCCCATATTCATTCCTGAGGCAATACCTGCTGCCTGAAGCTCAGCTGAAATTTCTTCCTCTGTTAACTGTTTTGGTAAAAAGCTTTTCAAAATAACTAATTTTGCTTCTTCTTTTTCTATTAAGTCTGAACGTTCCGCTTGCTTAGCACCTTCCAGTGACTGGTTTGTCTGCTTAATTTCACGATTAATGACAGCAGTTTCTTCCTGTGGCGTCAATTCCGCGCCCTTTTCCTTTTCTGCAGCATCCAATGCGGACTTCACTAAAGTCAATACTCCTTTAGCTAACGCATCTTTGTTTTTCATCGCTTGCTTTAATTGGTCAAATACAATTGTTTTTAACATGCTGTCTACCCCTTTACACTTAAATAAGTACGTAACTTATTTGAATTACCTTTATTGTACCATGTACCCTTTCATTTCATAAATTATTCATAAATAAATTGTTGAAATAAAGTTAATATTTTTTTTGAAGTAGATTCCGTAAATGTGGCCAACTCTTTCTTACCAAACTGAAGGATATAAAGCAGATCTTTCTCGTTCTGCCAAACCGTATAGGATTTCCCTTCAATATGGACAATACAAAGCGGCGGCTCCAGTATTTCGATTGCCTCTTCATTTATAAGTGTAGCTTTCCCGTATATCTCGTTAAATTCTTCAAGAACTGGTTCGGTTAATGATATCTCTTTTATTTTTTGGGCGTGTTCTTTAGGCAAAAGTATTTCCAGACCATAATGAAGACCTACACCTGCGAATTCAGTTCCTATTCTGTCTTCTGAAATTACCGTTTCTTTTAAATTTACATAATCGCCTACTTGAACCGGCTTTTGCGGATCGTTTATAAACCATGCAGCAAATTTATCTACAAAAATACGAGGGGACATCTGATTATATTCGTTTGTTGTCATATTTTTAACAAATAAAAACATATTATCCTCTACCGCTACTACTGAACCAGAAGTACTTGAACTTTTATTAGCTGAAATTATAATATTATGTTGTTCTTTAAACTGATCTAATTGTGATTTATAATGTGCTTCCATGTAGGAGGATCCCATGAAATCTCCATAGGAATTAGCAATTCCCGGTAGCATTTTCGCGTAATCCTGATACATTCTCTCTTCTAACTTTTTAGCATAGGCAAACCTCTCGATTAATAGAGGGGCAATATTTTCATCAAATTTCCCTTTAGAAATATGAGCAGAAGCTGATGCCAATACCCCTGCAAAATCTCTTTCTCTCCATTTTTGTTCTAGGAGATTTTTCGCCTGCTGACGATCCTCATCTGAAATCGTAATTCCTGTACTCTTTGCATATTTAGGTATTCCTATAATCTCCACCATTTGTAAGTAAGCATTAGCACGACTAGTCTCTATATCGCCTTTATAATCCATTTCTTCAAGTGCAGTGATAAATTCAAATAAATCTTCATTCGTAGGTTGGTCAGCTTGCTTAATATCCATCATTTGCGGAATAAATAACTGCCAGGTAAAAAGGAATAGAGACACAATTACTACAGGCAATAAATAGTAGCCTATTTTTACTCTTTTGTTACGAGGCTTTTTAAGTAATAGAGCATTTTTTACAGCAGTTTCACTTTCCGTTAAATCTCCTGCAACATCCATTAATGCTTTTTTGAACTCATTCATGACGAAGCACCTCCCATTCTCCTTCCAGCACTGGCCTTAATTGTTCGCGTCCCCGTCTTAAACGGGTCTTTACAGTATTTTCGTTAATCTGCAATATGGCTGCCACTTCCAGGACACTCATTTCTTCGTAGTAATACAATATAATTGGTTCCCGGTATTTCAATGGCAGCTTTAAAATAGCTGCCCCGATATTGGAACGTTCTTCTTGCTGGATGACATGATCATGGTCCGTCGCTTTCATCCACCATTTCGTTTCAAATTGTATTTTTTTATACGCCCAGCTCTTTAAGTAATCTTTACTTTTATTAACCGTCATCTTTGTTAAATATGCTCTTAATTGACCGCTTTCCGAGTAGTCGGACTGCATAAATTTTATGTAAACATCCTGTACAATGTCTTCGGCAGCATGGCGATTTTTTGTGTAAAAGTATGCGATGCGCAATAAATGCTTACTGTATTCATCAATAATTTGCTCGATATCCTCATTCATATTACGCCGCCCCCCTTTCTTACATTGTAAACGATTGCCAATTACCCGACGTTTCAAAAAAACAAAAAAGTATAAGAAGTTTCCTCCCTATACTTTGGACATTTAATTATTCAGCTCATAATGCTTCCCTTTTACAAGGTAGAATAAATGCTCGGCAATATTTGTTGCATGGTCTGCCGCACGTTCAATACAGCGGCATACGTAGGATAAACTTGTCACTTGCGCCACATGTTCATTGGAAACAGACAGCTTCATTAAGTTACTGAGCGTATTGCCTGTTAATTCGTCGACTTCATCATCAAGATTCGCAATTTCTTTTGCCTTGATTGTATTTTCCTCTATAAATGCATCGACAATTTGGCGCAGCATTAAAATCGTTTTATGGAACATTTCCTCAATCGGTTCCACGCTTGTGACAAAAGGTGCATTCCCTATGCGTATCGATTCCTTTGCAATATTGACCGCATGATCCCCGATTCGCTCCATATCTGATGCTGCTTTGATGACAACGATTAAGCGACGCAAATCAGTCGCAACAGGCTGTTGTTTTGCAATCAGTAAAATCACACGGTCATTGATCAATTCTTCCAACCGATTAATTTTCGGATCGGTATCAATTACCTGTAGAGCTAAATCAATATCCTTTTTTAAAAAGGCTTTAAAAGACTCCTGTAATGCATGAATACTTAAATCACACAGCTCCATTAAATCTTGCTGTACCGCTATTAAATCTTGTTCAAAGCGTTCTCGAATCATCATATCATTCTCCTTTTCTCATTATCCAAAACGACCGGAAATATAGTCTTCGGTGCGCTGATCTGACGGCGTCGAGAAAATGATATCTGTTTTATCAAACTCCACGACTTCCCCGTTCAGGAAGAAGGCCGTTTTGTCGGAAATACGTGCTGCCTGCTGCATGTTATGTGTCACAATGACGATCGAATACTGTTCTTTCATCTGCTGTACAAGCTCTTCTACTTTTAATGTCGAAATCGGATCAAGCGCTGATGTCGGCTCATCCATTAAAATGACATCCGGTTCGATTGCCAGGCAGCGTGCGATACAAATACGCTGCTGCTGACCACCCGATAATCCATAGGCATTTTGGTTTAAGCGATCTTTTACTTCATCCCAAATGGCTGCACCACGTAATGACTTTTCAACAATTTCATCGAGAATTTTCTTATTTTTAATCCCATGAATGCGTGGGCCGTATGCGATATTATCGTAAATCGACTTTGGAAACGGGTTTGGCTTTTGGAATACCATACCGACTTTCGTTCGAAGTTCTTCCACTTCATAGCCGTTCGAAAAAATATTGCGGCCACGGTAATTGATCTCCCCTGATGTACGTACGATTGGCACAAGTTCAACCATCCGATTTAATGCTTTAATATAGGTCGATTTCCCGCAGCCAGAAGGCCCAATAATTGCCGTTACTTCATTTTCTTTCATGTCCAAGTTGATATCTTTTAAAGCATGGTGATTCCCATACCATAAATTAAAGTTATTCGACTGCATGACATTCGCCTGATTCGATTCGATGCCCATTGCAGGTTGACGCACATTATTTTTCGTTAATAGTTGGACCATTCCATTTCACTCCTAATATCGTTTTTGGAATTTATTTCGAATAAAGATTGCAATGGAGTTCATCGTTAACAGGAAAATCATTAATACGATGATTCCGGCAGATGCCACATACTGGAACGCTTCTTGCGGACGTTTTGCCCAGTCGAAAATCTGCATCGGCAAAGCGGTAAATGTATCGAGATAACCCGTTGGCAAAAATTGTAATATCACTGGGATTCCGATTACTACTAATGGTGCTGTTTCACCAATTGCGCGTGATAACGCTAAAATACTACCCGTTAGAATTCCCGGTATAGCAGCTGGAAGAACAACCCGAACAATCGTTTGCCATTTCGTCGCACCCATTCCGTACGAAGCTTCACGCTGTTCGTTCGGTACCGCACGGATCGCTTCTTGAGCCGCTACAATGATTACCGGTAATATAAGTAAACTCATCGTCAATCCCGCGGCCAAAATACTTTTTTCAAAGCCAAACAGTCGAACGAAAATTGTTAGTCCTAGTAAACCGAAAACAATTGAAGGAACTCCTGCCAAGTTAGAAATATTTATCCGGATAAAATCATTTAATTTGTTTTGCTTTGCATATTCCTCCAAATACAGCGCTGTACTTACCCCTAAAATAATCGAGACAGGAGCAACTACGCTCATTAGCCATAAAGATCCGACCAGCGCTGCTTTAATCCCTGCATTTTCGGGAATACGTGACGCGAAGTTTGTAATGAAATTCATATCTAAAAAACCAAGTCCCTGCGACAAAATTCGGTAAAGTAACATACCTAAAGAAACAAGGGCAAAACTCGTGGCAAGAATGAAAATGATTTTCCACAATTTATTCGAATTGAGGCGTTTATTCATCCGCTTCATTACTAAATCTTCTTGAATATAGCGCATATTAATACTCCTCTCGGAAGCGTTTTGAAATATAGGTTGCGAGTAAATTCATCGCTAATGTGAAAATAAACAATGTGAATCCAACAGCGTAAATCGAGTAGTAAATTGTTGTACCATAACCGGCATCACCTGTCGTAACTTGCACGATATAGGCGGTCATCGTTTGAATCGAATCCGTAAAGCCAAAGTCGAATTTTGGTGTAGATCCGCCTGCCAGTGAAACAATCATCGTCTCCCCTATTGCCCGGGAAATACCTAATACGACAGAAGCGACAATTCCAGATAATGCGGCTGGCAGAACAACTTTAACTGCTACTTCGAATTTTGTTGCACCTAACCCTAATGCACCTTCCCGAATCGACCTTGGAACTGAGCTCATCGCATCTTCGGACATTGAAGTGATCATTGGAAGTATCATAATTCCGACAACGATCCCAGGACTGATTGCGTTGAAAATTTTTAAATCTGGAATAACCGCCTGTAATATCGGTGTAATGAATGTTAAGGCAAAGAACCCGTAAACAATCGTCGGTACACCTGCAAGTACTTCTAAAATCGGTTTAATGATTTTTCGTACACGTTCTGATGCATATTCACTCAGATAAATGGCAGCGCCTAAACCGAATGGCACTGCTACAATAATAGCAATCAGTGTTATTTTAAATGTCCCGAATATTAATGGTAATATCCCATACAACGGCTCCTTACCTGAGAACGGCAGCCATTCTGTACCAAATAAATAATCTGTAATCGACACTCGCTTAAAGAATTCGAATGTCTCGAATATTAGTGTAAATACAATCCCAAACGTCGTAAGAACCGAAATCGTCGCTGCTAGAAATAACCCCATAGGTACTAACTTTTCGATTACTTTCTTTCCTTTGCGATTGCGCGAACGCTCGATTAATTGTTGGACACTTACTTGCTCCTGTTGTTTAAGAGCCATGTGCGAAAACTCCTTCCAGTCATCTATATAAATTAAATCAATCAATTTTCAGAATTAAAAAATGTGTGGGGCATGAGAGCCACCCCACACTATTAAACATCGAAATTATTTTAGTGTTTCCAACTCTTTTAAAGCTTCTTCATACTTTTCATCTGGCAGGCTAACATAACCTACTACTTCTGCCATTTCACCAGCGTTTTCAAGTGTGAATTTCATGAAGTCATATGTAGCTTCATTGTCTTTAACTGCACTGTTTTTCACATAAACGAATAGTGGACGTGATAATGGAGAATATTCACCTGATTCGATTGTTTCGTTTGTCGGTTCCACTCCGTCTACAGTTACAACTTGTAATTTGTCTTTATTTTCCAGGTAGTACGCATAACCGAAATAGCCGATTGCATTTTTGTCTGCTGTTACACCTTGTACTAACACGTTGTCATCTTCAGATAATGTTGCCGATTTAACAATGTCTTCACCATCTAGAATGATCTCATCGAAGTAATCATACGTACCTGAGTCAGAACCTGGTGAGTAGAATACGATTTCTTCATCCGGCCATGAAGGATCAATATCAGACCATTTTTTCGTAGAACCGTCTTCAACCCAAATCTGTTTTAATTGATCAACTGTAAGATCTTTTGCCCAAGTATTTTCAGGATGTACAACTACTGATAAACCATCGTAAGCAAGCTCAAATTCTGTATATTCTACTCCTGCATTTTTAAGCTCTTCCATTTCAGTATCTTTGATTGGACGAGAAGCGTTTGAGAAATCCGTTTCACCATTGATAAATTTTTCGAATCCGCCGCCTGTACCAGATACACCAACTGCTACGCGCACATCTTTTTGTACCGCAGCGTATTCTTCAACTAACGCTTCTGTAATTGGAGCAACTGTTGATGAACCATCGCCTACTACATTACCTGTTAATTGTGCGCTGCCAGCTTCTGCTTGTTCTGTGTTTGTTTGTGCTGAAGTTGACGTTTCATCACTATTTTCTTCTCCGCCACATGCTCCTAAAAGAATTGCTGAACCTAGTAAAGCTGTTGATGTTAAGTACTGCCACTTTTTCATTTGTAATTCCTCCGCTTGTTTAATAGATGTTTTTCTTACATTTCCAACTATAGAGAAAATTTATTAAGCTTATATAATTCAGCCGTTAATTGAATGTAAAGCTTTGTAAATAAAAAAGACAATTTACGGTAGCTCTCCGCAAATTGTCTCATTTTCTTCTTATTGAATCTTTTTTACACTTTTTATGTTAATAAGTTTAATAGAATGTTCTGTAAATGTTGGCATTTCCTTTTTTGTCTTTACTTTATGTACATAAAGTAAAATCGTTTTTGCATCTTTTGGATGGGCATAGCCTTCAAACGTCGCATTATATAACACCGAACCATCCCGCAAAGTAACCGTCGCTTTTTTAGCATCGACCAGCTCCCTCAAAAAGGGAAAGGCTTTAATATTCCGTTCACGTTCAGCACGGACTAAGCGTGGTTCCAGTATTAGCAGGAGCCCTTCAAACATAACGATATATATAACCGACATTAAGATTATGAGCCACACCGGCATGTCCATAAATGCTAAAATCGCTGCATTACTTAAGGCACCGACGATAACGACAATATGTAAGATTTTCTTTCTCATCGAATCTTCCCCTTAAAAAAATCCCGTAGCTAGACACTACGGGATCTTTATTTTATTCATTTACTGTTTCGACTTCTTCGTCCTCATCCAGCTTTTCATCAGAATGCTTAATGATTGGTTTTTCTACTTTACTTGTAGATAAGCCCTCATCCGCATATTTGTTTTTTAACTCAAAATATGAATCAACTAATTCACGAGCCGTCAAATTCGCCTGTGGTAAATAGTTATTGTTAAAGTTCGTCGTTGCCCATGGATAGATGACTGCATATGCAATCTCTGGGTCATCGTACGGAGCAAAACCTACATGGACAATGTTAATCGTGTTCGTTTTCCATTTATCACGCTGTGGTCCATAGTAAACTACCTCGGCTGTACCTGTTTTACCAGCTGCTGTATAGTCTGCCGTTTCAAATTGACGACGAGCAGATCCATTCGCACCGAAGTAAACGCGGCGTAAACCTTCTTTAACATGATCAATTTCCTGTTGGCTGTTTTCAATTTTGTTTAAAATTTTAGGTGTTACTTCTTCCACAACTTGCCCTAAATATTCTCCATCTTTAGACGGGTTGCGAATTTCCTTTAACATTCTTGGTTGGATGCGGTAACCATCATTTGCAATAGTTGAAATATATTGTGCCAATTGCATCGTTGTATACGTATCAAACTGTCCGATTGCCAAGTTTAATAGTTTTACATCGGTATCCGGGTCAGCCTGATAGCCAGTTGATTCACCAGGAAGGTCAACCCCCGTTGGTACACCTAGTCCAAACTGCGCATATTCATTTCGCATTGTTTGCAATGTACCTGATGCTAAACTAAATCGCATACCAGGTGAATACGTACGACCGCCAATACCCATCGCAATTTTGAACATATAGACGTTTGATGAACGCTCTAATGCCGTCAAATCATTCAGCATAACACTACCAGTCTTGTTGAATAGTGTATTTAAGGTAATGTTACCGATTCGCATGGGTGAATCGAGCATGACAGTTCCTGGCTTAATAACTCCTTCATTGTATCCCATTAGGACGGTTGCTGCTTTTACAGTTGACCCAGCTTCATATGCAGACGTAAATGTACCGTAAGAATAGTCAACGATATAAGGTTTGCCCGTGTCTTTATCTTTTTCAATTTTTTTACCAACTACCGATAAAAGCTCGCCGGTTTTTGGATTCATTGCAACTAAAAAGCCGCGATCCAGTAATTGGGAACCACCTTTAGCTTTCAATTCCAATAAATATTTTTCTAAAATTTCATCAGCTTTTTGCTGGAGTTCCACATCGATCGTTGTTACTAAATCTTTACCGGGCTCCCCTGCGAAAGTCGTCATCGTTTCAACCACTTGACCTTTTTTATTCGTGATGTTTTTAACGACCGATTTTTCACCTTGCAATATTTCTTCATACTGTGCTTCAAAATAACTTTCCCCAACACGGTCGTTACGAGAATAATCACGAGCTAAATAATGGTTCAGTTTCGATTTAGGCACACCTTTACTCGGTACCGTTGTTCGGCCTAATATTGCCAACGGGGATAATCGTACGCGTTTCCAATCGGTTGTCGTATTCACACCAGGCAGATCCGCCAACTGTTCTGAAACTCGGGCAAATTCTTCTGGTGTAACATTCTCACCTTTAATAATTTGCGGTGATAAATTATAGCCCGTCATCATTTCACGATAAATGGCCAGAACTTCCAGGTCAAATTCTGTAAGCTGTTCCAATTCTTTATCTGTAATCCGATCCCGAATCCGTCGATCGTATTCTTTATTGATTTCCTTCGTTTCTAAATCTTCATTTTCAAGTTGGAATTTCGTCATTTCCTTTGTTGTAACTTTTTCTTTTGCCTTTTCCGGATTCCGTAAAATCCAGAAATCTAATTTATCTCGATGGGTCACTTTTTCTGTCGGCTGCTCGATGATATGTGCAAGTTTTTCTGCAATTTCAAGCATTTCAGCGGATTTTGTCGTTTGCATTTTTGTATACGTAATCGCATTTTCCGGCTGATTATCAACTAAAATACGACCATAACGGTCAAAAATACGGCCACGGGGTACACTTGTATTCACCCGTACTTCCTCTGTACGCTCTAATGCGCGGACATAATCTTCACCTTTTACAATTTGTATATATCCTAGACGAAAAATTAGTAATGAAAACAAAACAAATATTGAAAAGAAAAGGACATTCATCCGAAAAGTTAAACTTGCCCGTTGCTTTGCCTTCGGATTTTGCTGACGATTTTGCGTAATTTTGCGCAAAGAACACTTCCCCTTCCTTACTTTATGTAGCGTGTACATGAATGTATAGTCATAGCTTTTAGTATAACACTGAAAACTCTACGAAAAAAGAGTTCAGATTTTAATTATTCATCTTTTAGACGGCTGTGCTTTTATAAAGTTTCATAAAAAAAGAAGCTTCACGAAAATAAATGTGGAGCTTCGGCATTTAATTAAGTATTTCTTACAACAAGGACGTCACAGCGGGCATTTCTTAAAATCCCTTCCGATACGGAACCTAGGAAAAAACGGGCTAATTCCCCTTTTCCTGTTACGCCGCAAATAATTAAATCAATTTCTTCCTGCTGAGGGATATCTCGTGCGATAACGTGCTTCGGTGTCCCGTATTCAATAATTTTTTTGATATTTGTAAACCCTGACTGCTGCGCTTTTTTCTCAAAAGAATCTAAAAGATCCTTTTTATTATTCGTAAACTTTTCCGCCATCTCAAAGTTATAGCCTTCTGAAAATGCAAAGGAACGAGTATCAATTACATGAACGATATACAGCTTACTTCCGACATTATTGATTGCAACTTGCACAGCTCTTCTAAAGGCAATCAGCGACTCCTTTGATTCATCCACGGCAACCAGTATATTTTTGTACGTCATGCTCATCTATTCCTCACCTCTTTATAGTTTATTCATCTGAAGTTTGGTTTAGGTGTACTTACGACTAGAAGAGAAGGAATAATCAAGAAAAAAAGCCTTGCAACCGGAGTTACAAAGCACGTCAGAAAATTTAGAACAATATTGGAGTATACTTATTTAACCAGGTACTGTTTATTTCTGCAATGCATTTTCATAGGTAGTAATCCACTGCTCCACCGTAATCTTTTTACTTAGTTCCCCGATCAATTTATATGGTATATGTTTTGTTGATGTAAAACGAATACAGCTTTTCCCCATATTCAGCTTTGTTGGAACCGCTTCGGCATAGGATTCCTGAAACCATTTGAGAAGTTCAGGATCACTGTAGATGCCCATATGATAAAGCCCAATATGGCGTTTTTGTGGAGCAAGGGCCAAAAACGGTAGTGGTGTACCCGGTGTTACATGATACCCTTTTGAATAGGTTGTTAATGGCACATTATATACGATCATATTCCGGTCAATTGATTTTTCAAACCCTGGAGGCAAGTTTTCATCAATTGTCTCCATTAATTTTATATAAGCACCGTGCCACTTCTCATCAATTTGTGCGATAAATTCATCAATCATGCACTGCACCCCAATTCTGTTTATTACTTTTGAGCGTAGCAGATTACTGTAAAAAAATACATAAAAAACGCATGGAAGTAACGAAACTTCTCATGCGTTTATGGTTAACCTATTTTGTACCTGCAGCTTCGCTTTTGGTACATAAACAATTAAATTTGAGTGTTCAAATTTAATTGTTTTGCTGCTTGGAATTTAGCTTCTACTACGTCCCAGAAGTGCTCCTGTCGCTTCGCTTTCGTCGCAAACTGGTAGTCCGTTTAGTATATAGCTACTTCTTCGCATATTACTTTGCAGCTTGGTATTTAGCTTCTACTACGTCCCAGTTCACTACGTTCCAGAATGCACCGATGTAGTCCGGACGACGGTTTTGGTAGTTTAAGTAGTATGCGTGCTCCCAAACGTCTAAGCCTAGGATTGGCGTTTTGCCTTCCATTACTGGAGAGTCTTGGTTTGGAGTTGAAGTAACAGCTACACCGTCACCATCAACGATTAACCATGCCCAACCTGAACCGAAACGAGTTGTTGCAGCTTTTGCGAATTCTTCTTTGAAAGCGTCAAATGAACCGAATTTCGCATCGATTGCAGCAGCTACTTCACCTACTGGAGTGTTAGAACCGCCTGGAGCGATTAATTCCCAGAATAATGAGTGGTTAGCATGTCCGCCACCGTTATTACGTACAGCAGTTTGTTTGTCAGCTGGTAAAGCATCGATGTTAGCGATTAACTCGTTGATGTCTTTGTCAGCGTATTCAGTACCTTCTACTGCTGCGTTTAAGTTTGTTACGTAAGTATTGTGGTGTTTAGAGTGGTGAATTTCCATTGTTTTTGCATCGATATGTGGTTCCAATGCGTCGTAAGCGTAAGTTAATTCTGGTAATTTGAATGCCATGATAATATTCCTCCCTGGAACAAGTAATTAATGTTGATTACAATACTAGGTTATCAAAAAATGATTCCTCATTCAATGAAAAAAACAGTAATATTTGCATTTCAGTCTTTTGACGGAAAGGCTCGCATTACTTGTCTTACCTGTTGTTAGTAATCTTTCCTTTACTAGTGTAAGCGATATCTATTTGATTTTACAAATATTTGCTCCTTATCAATTCAATATCCTTCAATCCTAAACTAAATGGCAATAAAAAATAAGACAATCATAACCACTTGAATAATCCCTTTTGTTACGACCGATGTTAAAAATCCTACAACTGAACCAACACCAACTTTAATTGCCTGCTGTAGATTGCTTCGTGTCACAATTAATTCACCGATGATCGCACCGATAAACGGCCCCGCGATAATACCCGCAAACGGAATAACAAATGGACCGATCAATAGACCAATCGTACTTCCCCACATCCCAGCTTTTGATCCGCCGAATTTTTTCACTCCGACGAGATTTGAGATCGTATCCGCTGCAAATAACAGTGCAACAAAGAGTAGCTCAATTACCCAGAACCACCACGGCAATTCGGTAAAACTGTAAAATAGCCCATAAACGATAAACCCGCCAAGTAAAAATAAGACGGATGGGATAATCGGATATACTAAACCGATAAACGCAATCACAAACAGCGCTATAATAAGTGTCCATGCAATAATATCCACTCATTTCACATCCTTTCAAATCTTCTTCCTATTATGTTTTCACAAATTATACGTAATGTACGAAGAAAAGATTCAATTTATTTTTCCGAGTTCAAATCAAAATTTTTTCATGTTACACTACTTTTAAAGGAGTATTCGATTATTATGAAAATTTCACATATGCAGTTATTTATACATAGTTTAACGAGCCCTAAAAAATTGGGTGCATACCGAATTCTATCAATCGGTAAAGTGATGCAGTATGCCTTTTTAATGATTACCCTCATTACCGCTTTTTCATTCGGTCAATTTATCAATACCGGTACAGCCGAGATTTTCGGCTATTCGGAAATTGAACAATATGCCAAGAATATAGAGTGGATTGTTTATCCGATTGCCATTGTATTTTTATTCGTACTGAATACGTCGATTTATTTTATTAAAGTAAGTTTATATGCACTTGCAGGTCTGTTTTTCGTTAAGCCGATGAGACGCCGCGGCGAATATCGGCAAGTATGGCGAACAGCTGTTTTTGCAAGTACTTGGGGAACATTTATAACGATGTTCGGAAATCTGTTTATATTCTCACAAACAGTTATCACAATTAGCAGTATTTTTATTACAATGCTCTTTATAATCGTTGCATTAACAAAATATCCCGTACAAAAATAATAAATTCTCCTTATGAATCATATAGTTTAACAATCTATTAACGAGTTGAACTGTAGAGATAAGGAGGATTTTTTTTGCGCTTTTTAATAGCTTCCATTGTGCTTTTGCTGTTTGCGTTTGTCATTAAAGTAGATTTACAGGAAGGTACGCTCCCATTAGCCTCCTTTTATGCTGCTCCGCAATCGTGCGAGGAAGCAGAAAAAGGAAGCTATGTAGTCGTGAAAATTCAGCAGGACGATACCATTTACAGCCTATTTTCAGCAACACCCTCACCTATTAAAACTACTTTCCCTGAAAGACTTGCCCAATTTTATCAACTTAATCCGCATTTAAATTTACAGCCACTTGTACCAGGAGATACTGTCCTAATCCCAATCATCTCGAACGTGAAGGAAAATTGTCTAAATTGACTTCAAAATGTTTCTTCCTTGTTCTTCTTTTCATACACTGATAAAATAAGGAACAGTGACGGCTTACATATCGTTATATCTATTAGGAGATGTAACACATTAAAAGCCTGAAAAGGAGAGAATTTTTCATGAGTGAAATCGTTCACCGTACGAAAACACGTCCTGTGCGTGTCGGTAACTTAACAATTGGTGGTAATAACGAAGTCGTAATCCAAAGTATGTGTACGACGAAAACACATGATGTAGAAGCAACAGTTGCCGAAATTAAACGTTTAGAAGAGGCAGGTTGTCAAATCGTACGTATTGCAGTACCAGATGAGCGTGCTGCAAATGCAATACCTGAAATAAAAAAACAAATTAATATCCCATTAGTAGCGGATATTCATTTTGATTACAAATTAGCATTAAAAGCCATTGAAGGTGGCATTGATAAAGTACGTATCAACCCAGGTAACATCGGGCGCCGCGAAAAAGTAGAGGCAGTTGTAAATGCGGCAAAAGCAAAAGGTATACCAATCCGAATCGGTGTTAACGCCGGTTCTTTAGAGCGTCATATCCTCGAAAAATACGGTTACCCTACTGCAGATGGAATGGTAGAATCTGCATTGCACCACATTAAAATTTTAGAAGACTTGGATTTCCATGACATTATCGTTTCGATGAAAGCATCAGACGTAAACTTGGCAATTGAAGCATATGAAAAAGCATCAAAAGCATTCAATTATCCACTTCATTTAGGTATTACAGAATCTGGTACATTATTTGCCGGTACTGTTAAATCAGCTGCCGGTTTAGGTGCGATTTTATCTAAAGGTATCGGGAATACTTTACGTATTTCTTTATCTGCAGATCCAGTGGAAGAAATTAAAGTAGCTCGTGAATTATTAAAATCATTCGGCTTGGCATCAAATATGGCGACATTAATTTCTTGTCCGACTTGTGGCCGTATCGAAATTGATTTAATTTCAATTGCCAACGAAGTTGAAGAATATATTTCAAAACTGAATGTTCCGTTAAAAGTAGCTGTTTTAGGCTGTGCAGTAAACGGTCCTGGTGAAGCACGTGAAGCAGATATCGGTATTGCCGGTGCACGTGGCGAAGGGCTTTTATTCATGAAAGGTAAAACAGTTCGTAAAGTTCCGGAAGAAACAATGGTGGAAGAACTGAAGAAAGAAATCGATAAATTAGCTGCTGAAATGGTGGCAAAGCGTGAAGCAGAAGCAAATGCAACTGTTTAAAGAAATGAGGTAATGGAAATGACAAACTTAAAACATCGGTTCGGCATTGATATTGACGGGACTGTTACATGTCCTGCCACATTGATTCCACATATTAATAAACAGTACAACATTAATATGACGCTACAAGATGTAACGGAATATGATTTTTTAAGTGGCTTTCCGCACCCTATAGACCGCGCACAGTTTCAGGCCTGGTTTAAAGAAAACGAGCCACGAATGTATGAAGTGAGTGAGCTTGCTGCAGATGCACACCGTATTTTAACAGCCTGGCAAAACCAGTATGAGCTTTATTATATTTCTGCACGTGGAGAAAATGTTTTCGATATTACGAAAAACTGGTTTGACCAATTTAAAGTACCTTACGACCATATCGAATGTATCGGCAGTCATAACAAAATTGCCATCGCAAAAAAACATGCAGTAGAAGCTTTTTTCGAAGATAAACATGATAATGCAGTGGAAATTGCCGAAGAGCTTAAAATCCCTGTCATTTTATTTGATACACCGTACAATCAAATGCCTGTACCGAATAACGTCATTCGCGTTAATAATTGGGTAGAAGCTAACGATTGGATCCTTAAAAACTTTTAATTGAACTAAACCAATTTCCATTGAAACTAGAAGGGCCAACTCAGTGTAATCTTGCTGAGTTGACCCTTTTTTGTTGGATTAAAAAATACTGCCGTACTCCGTAATCGTTGTGGCCAAGTCTTCACGGTAATTCTCATGCTGCAAGTTCAAGCTATTCACATTGACCTCGTTCCCGCCTAGAGAGGAATGGATATACTCGTCATTTCCAATATACATCGCTACATGGCCAGGGAAGAAAATCAGATCTCCCAGCTTTAAGTTGTCGCCTTCTATTTTCCTTAATGGGAAACCTTCCTCTATTTTCGCATCACGGTAAATGTAAGCACCGTTCAGCATATACGCCATTGATATAAGACCTGAACAGTCAATACCTATAGGCGTCTTTCCACCCCATCGGTATGGTGTCCCTATATAGCGAAAAGCTGTTTCCACGACTTGCTTGCGAAATACTTCTTCATTTGTCGTATATACTTTAATACGATCCTGAATCCAGGCTGCCCGTACATACCCTTCTTCCCCTGTAACAAGCTGCACTTTTGCCCATGTAGGATCAAGACCTGCTTCCAGTACCACTTTAATAAAGGCGCCTCGTGTCAATGTGATAATGTTTTCACTTTGTATTTTTGGTACTTTAAGGACATCGGCAAAGCTTTGTATTACGACATCATTCGCTTCATATACCCAGTTTGCAGTAGGTTCACTTCCGAGATACAAGTTGGATTTTAGTGTGTAGCCTTCGTAACGGTAAAACGTTCGTATTTTGACCCAATTTTCATCAATTTCTTCTTGTACTTCGACTGGCATCCCGTACAACGCTTCATCGATTAACTCAGAATGTCGGTCCGGTGCTGCATGTAAACTCGCAATTTTCATTTTCACAACGGCATTCAATCGATTCCCTCCTCCTGTTTTGTAAAATAGTCATAGACGATTTTAGAAATAGTACCAATCATTTGTCTCGCTTTGTCATTGTCGGTCACTTCTGTAATGAAAACTCCGATAAAATAATCGCGTTCTTTTGCAAAAATAATTCCAGTGTCATGGTCGACCGTATCGAGACCGCCTGTTTTATGCGCCATTTTCACATCATCTACGATATAGCGTTTGAGTGATTCATTACTGCGCTGCCTGCTTAAAATATCGAGTGCAACGGCATTCCACTCTTTTGTTAGTAGCGTACCTCTATATATTTGCCGGAAAAGGTGCTGCATATCCTGCGCTGTTGTTTCATTATCAAAGCCAAGCTTTTGACGTTCAAAATCCATCATTTTCCGCTGGACCCGAGTATTATGTAAGCCGATTTCTTTAAAATAGTTATTGAATCCATCCATGCCTAATAGATCGATACATACGTTTGTTGCTGTATTGTCACTCGTAATCGTCATCCAAAGTAATAGCTCGTGCAGTGTAGCTCGAGTTTTTCTCTGCTCAGTAATCACACTGAACTCGACCATGTTTTCCGGCTCAATCTCGTAAACGTGATTCATATTGCCATTCGTTTTTTGCAGATGAGCCAAAATAGCAATGAGAATCGGCACTTTGATTATACTTGCACTGCTGAAAATTTCCTCGTCCCGATTTTTCCAGACGATATCGTTAGTATTGTAATCTTCTACAATGACATGCACTTTATATGGGGACTGTGCAATAATACGATTAAGTTGTTCATGCATCAAACTAACCTACAACCCGAATTGATTTATTCGTCGCATCGATTGTGACGGTTTTACCAAGCGGCAATGACATCGTCGGCAGCACATGACCACATGTTACATCTTTTAATATTGGAATATTCAAAGGTACTAAAATTTCTTCAAATACCATATCCAAACTCAAATTATTTTCTGCGTTATTTAAATCCATTGGTCCACAATCCGTCCAACCACCCAGCAAAATACCTGACAGCTGCTGAAGTTTCCCCGACAATGACAGCTGTGTCAGCATCCGGTCGATCCGTTGCACATTTTCATCGATGTCTTCCAAAAAAAGAATCTTGCCTTTCAAATCAACCTCGTATGGTGTCCCAAGAGATGCCGCAACAAGTGTTAAATTCCCTCCAGCTAGTTCTCCTGTAGCAATACCGGGCACAACCGTGTTCATTTTCTGGCCATTTGCATTTTCCAGGAAATAATCATTCCACTCAGTATTCGTCACACTGTTGATGAAATATCCCCATGTATAGTCATCCATTTCAGGACGAATAAATTCAGTTGATGGCATCGGTGTATGGTACGTTACAAAACCGCATTGCTGATTGAAAACAATATGCAGTGCTGTCACATCACTATAGCCAGCAAATACTTTCGGGTTTTCTTTAATCATCTTCAGATCAAGCATTGGTAAAATACGTGTCGCCCCATAGCCTCCACGAATACAAAAAATACCGTCAATTTCAGGATTCCGGAACATGTCATTTAATTCTTTTGCCCTCAGTTCATCACTGCCTCCAAAATAACCGTGACGCGCTCTGCACGTTTCCCCCACAACAACACGGAAACCCAACTTCTCCACTGCCTGGATAGCACGTTCGATACGATGTTCGGGTGTTGCTCCGGATGCGCTAATTAATGCTACAGTATCGCCTTTTTTCAGTGACCTTGGAATTATCATTGCCATCGTCTACACTCCACTTCCGGCAAGCACCGTCCGATACTGTGCCTGCTCTTCTTGATTGGCCAATACGAAATGTCCTTCTTCAATTTCAACAAATTCAGGTGGATCCATTTCATACTGATGAACATTTGGATCGTACACTTGCAGCTTTTTTCTGCGCTCTTTTAGCGGGTTCGGTTCTGGAACGGCTGCCAGTAATGCTTTCGTGTAAGGATGCAGCGGATTGTTGAACAGCTTTTCCGTTTCACCCAGTTCAACGATTTTCCCCTTATAAATGACCGCCGTCCGATCTGTAATAAAGCGGACAATCGACAAGTCATGGGCGATAAATAAATACGTTAACTCACGATGTTCCTGTAAGCTGGACAATAAGTTCAAGACTTGAGCTCGAATCGAAACGTCCAGTGCAGAGATCGGTTCATCCGCTACGATAAATTCCGGTTCCATGACTAGCGCTCTGGCAATGCCGATCCGTTGACGCTGCCCGCCTGAAAATTCATGCGGGAAACGTGAAGCAAATTCCGGCAGCAGCCCGACTTCCAGTAATGCTTTTTTTACTTTATCGATCCGCTCCTGTTCATTGCTGTACCTTTTATTATTGATCAGGCCTTCCGAAACAATATAGTCAACCTTTGCCCGTTCATTCAAAGATGCGCCCGGGTCCTGGAAAATCATTTGAATCTTTTGTGTAATCTCACGGTCCCATGCACTGGAAATACGGCCATTAATCGGTTTTCCATGGAATAGAATTTCTCCGTTTGTTATCGGGTTAATACGCATAATCGCACGGCCGATTGTCGTTTTCCCGGAACCGGATTCCCCTACAAGCCCGAATGTTTCACCTTTATATATATCGAAGCTCACGTTATCTACCGCTTTGAACTGTTTTTTACCTTGTCCAAAAACGATATCAATATTTTTCACTTCAATCAGTTTTTCTTTATTAATTTTAGTCATTTGCATATTGTCTCCCTTCTGCGAAAAAGGCTTGCAACACTTCAGGCGGCTCTACTTTCGGTGCCTTTGGATCAAGCAGCCACGTGCGTGCATAATGGGTATCGGTCACTTTGAAAAAAGGCGGACGTTCAACAAAGTCGATTTTCAATGCATATTGATTCCTAGGTGCAAACGCATCCCCTTTTATTTCTTTAAACAAATTCGGCGGTGTTCCTTTGATTGAATATAATTCCTCGCCCTTATTTCCTAATTGAGGGAGTGATGAAATCAATGCCCATGTGTACGGATGTTTCGCGTTGAAAAATACTTCCTCGGTTTGTCCAACTTCAATAATATCCCCTGCATACATAACCGCAATTCTGTCCGCGACTTTTGCAACGACTCCTAAATCATGGGTAATATAAATTGTCGACAGCAAATATTTCTCCTGTAAATTGGTTAACAGCTGCAATATTTGTGCTTGTATCGTTACATCAAGTGCTGTTGTCGGCTCATCACATATTAGGATTTGCGGATTGCAGGCAACAGCAATCGCGATCACGATTCGCTGACGCATCCCCCCGGAAAATTCATGCGGGTATTGCTTATAGCGGCGCGCAACATCATGAATTCCAACATCGCGCAGCAGCTGCAATGTTTTTTCATACGCATCATTGCCCTTCAAACCTTGGTGCAGCACGACACTTTCTTCAATCTGCTTTCCGATTGTTTTCAGCGGATTAAGCGATGTCATCGGGTCTTGTGTAACCATGGCGATTTTTTTGCCGCGAACTTTCAGCCAATCTGCCTCTGTTTTAAATTTCGATAAATCATGACCGTCAAAGTGGATTTGTCCATCCGCAATATAGCCGTTTTTATCAAGCAGACCCATGATTGATTTTACTAACACTGATTTCCCTGAACCAGATTCTCCAACGATTGCAAGACTTTCTCCTTTATATAAATCGAGCGAAATATCACGGATAGCCGTCAATGTTTGTCCACGCAGTTTAAATTTTATGACAAGATTTTCGATGGATAATATTTTTTCCTGTTCCATATAACGCCCTCCTCTTTAAACATGATTTTTCGGATCTGCCGCATCTGCAAATGCATTCCCGATAATATAAAAGGCAATCGTAATGACACTCAGCACGATACTTGGGAAAATAAGCTGATAACGTAAATCCGGTGACATCATCAGTACCCGTCCTTCATTGATCAAGTTTCCTAATGATGGCTCACTAACCGGTAATCCAAGACCGATATATGTTAAAAATACTTCCGCACCAATTGCTGCCGGCACTGCTAAACTCATTCGCAGCATAATGACCGAAATTAAGTATGGGAGCAGGTTTTTCAAGATGATTTTGTAGCCGGGTGTTCCTAATGTTTTCGATGCCAGATTGTACTCACGGTCGCGCAGTATGACGATCTGATTTCGCAGGAAGCGCGCCATTTCAACCCAGCCGGTTATACACATGGCAATAATGATCGTCGATATGCCAGGCCGTAAAATATATGCCATTAAAATCAGCACAATCGTTGTCGGAATATTATCCACGATATTGTATAGCTGGGTGATCGGTACCTCGAGCTTTCTCGAATAGCCCCACAAAGCCCCAACTGTAAAGCCGATCAGAACTTCGATAATCGCCACTGCAAAACCGATAAATAAAGAAGTTCTTGTCCCTTCCCAAATTCGGGACCATAAATCCTGACCGATTGAGTTTGTCCCAAAAATATATTCATCATTTGGAGCAACATTCCGGTCCTGCATTCCTGTATCCGGATTTAAATAAATCTGAGTCGGCGATTTCTGATCTGGTAAATAAGGTTGGACAAATGTAAATGCAATCAATACGATGACAAAGACAAGCAAAAATACTGCAATTTTATTTTTACTAAAGGAGCGGAAGGTCGAACGCCAATAAGAGTAATTGGAATAAGCTGTTTCTTCCGCTTTTGCATCATCGACAGCGGCAAAGTCAAACATATGATCATGCAGCTGTTCTGTTGATTTTTCCGAAATATTCTGAATCTCTTTCGTGAAAATTCCCATTAGCGTACACTGTCCCCTTTCCCTAGTTTAATTCGAGGGTCAACAATTGCCATCAGTAAGTCCCCTAAGATTAACCCAATGATCCCTAGTGAAGAAAATACAAGCACTAAACCTTGTACGACATTATTATCCTGGCGCTGAATCGCATCTACGAGCAACCCACCCATACCTGGAATCGAAAATAATGATTCAATGTAAATCGAACCGGTAATCGTAAATAAAATTGTTGCCGGTAAATATTGAGCCATTGGTATGAAGGCGTTTCTCATCACATGGCGGAACATAATCGTACGCTCTGTCACACCTTTTGCACGTGCCAGCTTAATATAATCCTTGTTCAGCTCATCCACCATATAGCGTCGCATCCACATTGCATATGAAGCAATCGGACCAAGTGCCAAACAGATTAACGGTAAAATAAAACTCCGGGGATTGTATTCATCAAACAGCATCGGCAAATTGAGCCATTCCGAAATATACATCTGAATCATGAGGAAATAAACCATCGCCGGTACCGCTACTACAATAACGATATAGCCTGTGCCAAGCCTGTCGAGCCAGCGTCCTTTAAACTGCGCCATTAAAATGCCCAACGGTACACCAACTAGTAATGAGAGTGCTACAGCCCCTAATCCGAACAATATGGAATACATCATTTTATCTTGAATAATGTCAAGTACTGGTACATCTGTACGGTATGTAATCGATTTTCCTAAGTCGCCTTGAATAAGGTCAATGTAGAAGTTTTTTAGTTGGACTAATAACGGATCCCGTAAGCCAAGATTTGTTAAATAGATTTCCTGTTGTTCTGGCGACATTTTTTCTGCTGCCGCGCCTAAATAGCCTTCATCAGGCATTAATCGTAACAGGGAGAAAACTATTGTTACAATGATAAATAACGTCAATATGGATTGCGCGAATCGTTTCGCAATATACTTTAACAAACACGTTCCCTCCTCAGTAATTCCTCGGCGTAATGACGTCCGGTGTCTTGTTTGTCGCTTGCGCCAATTACTCTTTTAATGAATCCGTAACATCATCCGAATGAAGTATATAAAAGCAGAAAGGAGATGCAGAAACATCCTGTCATCTCCTAATCTACCTCCATTTAAAATGCCTACGTATTAATTAGAAGTGTTTGCTAATGCTTCCGCACGTTCTTTTTCCCATGCTTCTTTAGCAGACTTGAATTCTTCATTACTCATTGGCTTTTCTAGGATAGACTGACCTTTAAACTTCTCGGATGTAACACCAAATGGCGAATATTGTGATTCAAATGGATTTAATTTTGAAGCAGTATAACCACCGCCGCCTACAGCGTACGGAATAACAAATGCTTCCTCAATTAAAAATGCCTCTGCCTTTGCAAACAGCTCATAACGTACTGCCGGATCTACTTCTGCTTTTGCAGCTTCGACTAGCTTGTTGTATTCACTGTTATAACCTTCTGCCATCTCCGGCTTGTTATATGTTCCGCCTTCTGAAAATGGATCTGTATACGTTGACGGGTCAGCAAAGTCCGGACCCCAGTTTGCTTCAAGCATCGAGAACTTACCAGGGCGACGTACTTCACCAAGGAATCCCGTAGCAGGACCTGCATATAGTTCCACATCGATGTAATCTGCACCTAAAAGGTTTTCAAGCTGCTGTTCCACTACTTGTGAACGGTTTGCCCATTCAGGTGAACCTGAGTTGTAAGGTAATAATACCTTTACAGGGAATGTTGCTTTACCAGCTAACGCAGCCAATGCCGCCTCTTTATGTTCAAGAGCTAAATCTTTGTTAAATGAATCTGTTTCTGTAATTGCTTTTAATGGTTCAAGCATTGTGTAATCTACACCTTCAACATCCACAAAGTTCTTTGGTGTAATTGTATTTGACAATAAATCTTGTGGATTGTAAGGCTCAATTGTTAACATCGCGGATACACGATCAAGCGCATGATAAAGCGATTTACGGAAATCTTTATTATTGACTGCCACTTTCCAGTTTTCAGGCTCATACTCTGCATCATATTGCGGATCAAAGTTTAATGCATAGAAGTATGTGTAGAAGTTATTTGTGTTTTGGCGTACTAAATCTTTTTTGTCGTCACTGTTTAACCATTCATCCAAAATGGATGTTGGAATTAGTGCCCCATCAATTTCATCGCGTAGGAACAGTTCAGGTGCAACTGTTGCCGCTTCCTTATTGTATTTATAGCGGATACGATCGATTTTCACTGTTTCTTTATCCCAGTAAGCGTCGTTTTTCACAAGTACACGCTCATTCTGAGGTTCGAATTTATCTAAAATATATGCGCCATTATATAAAATATTCTCACGAGTTGTTCCGAACGTATCGCCTTTTTCAGCTAAGAACTCCCCGTTTACCGGGAAGAAACATACATAGTTCAGCATCGATAAAAAGTATGGCGTCGGTGCTTCCAATGTATATTCAAGCGTTGTTTCATCGATCGCTTTGATACCTACTTGCGAGAAATCCGTTACTTCGCCGTTGTAGAAGGCATCACCGTTTTTCACGACTGTTGCAATCCACGCTGTCGAAGATTCGTTTTTCGCATCAAGCACATAATTCAAACCGTCTACAAAGTCCTGTGCAACAACATTTTCTACATCTTTACCTTCATGGTCTACCCACTTTACATCATCACGAAGTTTGAATGTCCATACAGTTGCATCTTCATTGGATTCCCAGCTTTCTGCTAATCCTGGCTTAACAACACCGTATTGGTCATATTCTATTAATCCTTCTACTAAATTTGCTGATAATGCAAATTCATTTGTTTCCGCTGTTTTTAAATAGTTCAGCGTTTTAATTTCACCGGAATACACTGTTCGATATTCCGATGTTTCACCAGAATCCGATGAATCACCACAAGCTGCCAGTACGAGTACAAACATACACAGTAACGCTAACAAAGATTTTTTCAAAGTCATTTCCCCCATTTCTCTTTTCTATCTGGCTAAGAAAGCCTCTATTAATAACCCGATACCGGGAGCATCGGTCATCTGAATATTCTCCCCTTCGAAAATCGGCCCCCCTTCAATTGGATCTTCACTGCACAAACTTGGTCCATCTAAATCGACCATTGTGACATTTTTGCTGGCCGCTGCAAAATGCGCAGCTGCACTGACACTAATTTTTGTTTCAAGCATACAGCCAATCATACAAGCGACACCATTTGCCTCTGCAATGTGATTAATTTGTTGAGCTTTTGAAATACCCCCTGTTTTCATCAGCTTAATATTTATTAAATCTGCGGCCCGCTTTTCAATGACCTCGATCGCTTGCTTTGGAGAAAATACACTTTCGTCAGCCAAAATATTTGTATACGTATTGCTCGTAACATACTGCATGCCCTTCACATCGCTATAGTGTACAGGCTGTTCAACGAGTTCGATATCTGCCCCTTTATCTTCAAGCTGTCCAATGATTTTTACAGCTTCTTTTGCTGTCCATCCTTGGTTGGCATCTACTCTTAACTTAATATCAGGCCCTACTGCTTTTCGAATTGCCATAACCCGTTCCACATCTTCTACCGGATTTTTCCCGACTTTCACTTTTAAAATGGAAAAGCCCCGTTTGAGAGCTGCTAAACTGTCTTTCACCATTTCATTCGTTCCGTTCACACTAATAGTGATGTCCGTTGTTATGTTCTTTCGGTAGCCCCCTAGCAATTTATATAGGGGAGCATTGTATTGTTTCGCCCATAAATCATACAGCGCAATTTCGACCGCCGCTTTAGCACTCGTATTCTGGTAGAGACCCGCATCGACCTTTTGACAAAGCAGTGCAATTTCATCAATTTCAATTCCGATAATCGACGGTGCAATGACTTCTTCTATCGCATAGCGGATTGATGAAAGAGTCTCACCTGTAATGACATGGGTCGGTGCAGCTTCGCCCATACCGATTAGCCCATTGTCTGTATAAATAAAGACAGCGATATTTCGTATACTATTTACTGTGCGTAATGCTGTTTTAAACGGGGTAATAAGAGGTGCCTCAACAAGCCCTACCTCAACCTTTGCTATTTTCATAAATTCACCTGCTTTATGTTAAAAATTGTAACAGTCTCAACACTTCAAAATATTCGGTTGTTTCGAACTGGACTGTATTATGCGGCTTAAATGTTGCGCCCGGATAAAACGAATTCCGGTATGCTTTAATATGATCCTTGTAAATAATTTCTACGGTAAAATGCTTCGGCAATTCAATTTGAAGCTTTGTTCGATCAATCTTCATTGATTGTTCTACAAGATATTTCGTCTTTTTCAATGTCGTTTGCGGACTTACATTAATTGTTGCATGACCGACTCCTTCTTTTGTCGCGAATGTGAAAATTTGGTCATTGTAACGGGCGATATGTTCTGTCAATGCCTGATCTCCGCTTACAAAAGCAACCGGTACATCATGGAGGGCTGCTGCATATGTATTTATTAAAAACTCACTAGCATATTCACCGTTTATTTTAATATCCGCCAGTAAGCTCAATGTATGTGCAAGCGGATTCTTCTCACTGCCGCCCTCACTGTGATAGCCAATAAAAATCGCCCGGTCAAAACTGCTGTCTAATCCTGCAACCATGCACATCGGCTCTTGTGTCCAGCCGCGAATGATTTTTACATTCTCCGGCATGTTTTCAATAAGAATATTTCGGCCGGAATCATGTGCATCTTTCAATAAAATTTCAGTAGCACCACCTGCAAATGCTCCTTCAATTGCGGCAAGCACTTCTTTTGTCATTTGTTTTTGAAACTGGGCGTAATCCGGAGCGCTCAGTTCGGTTTCGCTCCATACCGTTGTGCCTGTAATTCCCTCGATATCCGCACTTATATATACTTTCATTTTTTTCGATTCTCCTTTCATTTTTATTTATTCATCAGTCCAGAATAACATTTTTGAAGATTTAGATTTTTCTGTCTTTTATTTATAATCTATAAAATACCATACTTATTTCGATTGTGGAAGTTTTTTCTAATAGTTTTCGAAATAAAATAATAAACTTATAAAGCGCTAAAACCTTTGCTAAATAGCATTATTTCAAGAAGATTTAAAACAAATTATCCCAATAGATATTATATTTTAATAAGAAAAAAGCCTTCTACATTGATGATATGTAAAAGACTCAATAAACTTACTAACGAAAGAATACATTATTCGACAAAATTATAACTTTGGACTTTGTGATTATTTCTTCCCGTTGTTGTTGTTGCTTGTGACAAAGCATTCAGTATTGCTTCTTCTGTCGCTTCGGCAGCTGCCATAAATAATGTGTTCATGACGTCATGATCTTCTCTAATCTGCCGGCGACTTTCGAGTTCTCCATCGAATTGATGTTGTATTGTACGAGCTGTTGTGAAACCAATGACAATATCTCCGCTTCCATGAGAAAAGTGGCTCCCTGTTCTCCCTAACCCTATTCCGCAACGTTTTATAACTCGTTTCAGCTGGCGGCTGCTTAATGGGGCATCTGTCGCCATTACAATAATAATAGAGCCGTCTGTAGGGCTAATGGTCGATTCACCGTTGGCAGCCGTAACGTTATACCGGTTTGTCAAAAATTCGCTTGCCTTCCCAAAGTTACTCAATACAAGGCATCCGACAGTATATTTTTGGGCAGCTTTATCTTCAACGATGCGTGAAGAGCTGCCAATTCCTCCTTTATAGCCGAAGCAAACCATACCTTTTCCTGCTCCGACCGCTCCCTCTTCTATAACATCTGTTTTAGCTTGCTGTATCGCTTCAATTGCATGTTCAGGTTTTACTGGAAAATGACGGATGGAGTTTAAATGGCTATCATTGCATTCTCCGACAATGATATTAACTGTACCAGTCGAAATTCCTATCTCTTCATTCTGTTCAAGTAAATATTGGAGTGTCCCTTGTGATACATTAGGTACCCCAAATGTATTAGTTAGCATAATTGGCGACTCGATTACACCAAGTTCGTCCACTTGAACGAGACCGGTTGTTTTTCCGAATCCGTTTAATACATAGCTGGCGGCTGTCACCTTTTCCCGGAAAAGATTGCCTTGATGAGGTAAAATAGCCGTTACTCCGGTACAGGCAGCATCACCTGAATCATTTATCGGATAATCCAAGGTCACATGCCCGACACTAACACCTTCAATATCGGTAATGCAGTTTTTATCCCCTGGAGGCAATTGTCCAATCGTTATACCCAATTCACGTACTTTCATTGTCTGTTCTCCTTTAGTTGTTTATGTATTAGTTTCATCGTAAACAACTTTTTCCAAAAAGAAAACAGAAAAAAAGACACGTCCTCCCACTAGGTCGCATCTTTTTCATCAAGTGAAATGAATTTATGTTCGATTAATACTTCTACTCACGCAAAATTATATTTCCAGAATTCCTCTTGTCCAACGATCAACAAAGCTTTCAAAAGTAATGCCATATTTGTTATACACTTCATGATAAACAAAGTAAATTCCAAGTTTGTCTAGCAATTCATCATTAATCCGCATTCTACCACTCACTTTCGATTATTTAGATGATGGACTTTTCAGCGCCAAGCGATTCCTATCTAGTTCTAATCATACCCAGAGTTGCGAACGTTATTCATGAACAGACAATGCAAACAATTTCGGAAAAGATTTTCCTTATTCAACTAATTAACGAACTGTTACAATTTATTCACAATCTGTTTCAAAATCAGTGCGAATCTTTCATCACAATTTAGTAAGATGAATGAAATAACAGCATTGGAGGGACTCTAATGAGGAGATTTAGTTTAGTATTATTTTCTGTAATTTTTTTGGCAGGATGTAGTGATACGGTATTGAATTTAAAAGAGGCGGCAGCCGGAATTAATGCAAAGGCAAATGAAGCAGCATCAGCGATTTCAATCGATGTCCATTCCATTCGAGCTACTGAAATTGAATTCGACAATCAAACTTTTACGATTAACGACTTATTTAAGACTATATTACGCGATGTCGAGTGGAATTATGACGACAGCGGTGAAACCCAGCAATTGAAAATCACAGGTACTTGGCAAGATAACGGTTTATTCGCCGAGCATTCATTTTCTGCGAACCAAAAAGAACTGTTAAAAGAAAATGGCGAAGTGAAAGTTATCGTTACATTTAACAATGGCACATTGGATGAAACAAAAACAAAAGTATCCATGATAATGGATAGTGAAACAATTATAAAAGAAGTGGGTCAGGAGATTCTTCATCACTTGTATAAAACCTACACACAAATTTTGCTCTAATCCTACTTTTTAATCCACTTTGTTTAGTATTGATAAACGAGGGAATATGATTATCATCTAAACTTTTGGGAGGTCATATTATGTCAAACGGATTTACAGATAAACTAAAAGGCGCAGGCAATAAAATTAAAGGTGAAGTAAAAGAAGAAATCGGTAAAAATACAAATGATCCTTCTTTACAAGTCGAAGGTCAGCGCGATCAGCTAAAAGGGGAAACACAGGAAAGAGTTGCTGATGTAAAAGATAAAATTACAACTAAAATCGATGAATATCGAAAATAAGGTTCACAGAAACTAGTAAATTCCATATTTACTAGTTTCTTTTTTTTGCGTTAAAGTAGTTAATATACTTTATTTTTTATTAAGTACTTTAGACTTAATTGAAAGGGATGTTTTTATATTAATATAATCTCACTTTAAATTTATAGGAATTTTGTTATACTTTAGTTAAAATACACATTACTTTTTAAAGGGGAAGTTAGAATGACCATTGATCAATTTATACCCCTATCAAAAGACCGCTTATTTAATTGGCTAAAAACCTTAAGTAACCAGCTTTCGAAAGGATCGCTCATCATTGATATAAATGATGAAAATTTACCTATTTTACATGCTAATCCACACTTTTTAAAATTTACATCATTCGAAATGAAAGAATTGCTTCATCAAAATATCAATATTTTGAATGGACACAGAACGAATGAAACCTCTATTGAAGAATTAAATTTACATTTAAAATCAGGTGTAGCGAAAAAATTTACGATTTTGCATTATACGAAAGAAGGATCCGCTTTTTGGAACACAATTATACTGCATCCGATTCGAAATGAAGACAACGTGATTCAGTATATTTTATTAACTTGCGAAGATACAACGGAAGCAGAGTTAAATAAAATGGTTTATAAATTGGAACATGAAGTTTATGAAGCGATTGATCATGAAGATAACCTGCAGTCCATTTTAAATTTAATTACCGAGAAGATTGAACTTTTCTATATTCGCGATGTGTATTGTGCCATTCACATTTTTAATGAAAATTGTGAAATTAAATCGTTAGGTACGCATTCATTGCCATTGGAAATTATTAATGAACTTAATATACTGGAAATCACACCTAACACTAGCCTGAATTCAAACGCAGTTTATTTAAAAGACTTTGCTCCCAAAGATCACCATATAGATCTTTTTAAACATTGGCATCTTAATTTTGTTCAAGGTTCATGGACAAAGCCTATTTTAACTCCTCAAAATGAAGTAAGCGGCATTTTGACCCTGTTCAATCAGGATCCAACAGAATTAAAGCAAATAGATATTAATTACTTAAATCGATTGGCCTTACTGATCCAATTAGCAATTAAGTATGCTGAACAAAAAATTGAGCTTAGCAGACTCGCCTTTTTTGATGTTGAAACAAATTTACCAAACCTGCATTATTTCAAATCTGAATTATCAGAATGGATTAATGTTGGCAACTCGGGATTAGTTGCAATTCTACATCCTACTGAATTTAATAAAGTCGTTGATTTATACGGAAGAAACGCTGGAGCCGATTTACTCCGTCAAGTCGCGGATCGTATGCAAATATATTTTCCGGAAAGTGATTCACTGATTTCACGCTTTTCAAATTCGCTTATTTTCGGAAAAGTTGACGAAAACGATTGCTTCCTTGCCTATAATCAGCAGCTTGAATCAATAACACAATTGCCATATATTATCGATGGTAAAGAAATCTATATTACATTAAAGATCGGTTATACAGTCTTTAATGAGTCGATGACAGTCGAACAGAGCATTCATCAGGCAGATATCGCCTTATCCAATGCACAGAAGCGTACTGGGACGAGCTATGCAGTATATGAAGATAATAGTACGAAACAATTGACGGAAGAAATGGATATCCTCAATCAATTGGCTTATGGGCTTCAACATGAAGAATTTGAAGTTTATTTGCAGCCTAAAATTAACTTCCAGACAATCGAAGTGGAAGGTTTTGAAGCATTATCTCGTTGGAATTCGAGCAAACTTGGTTTCATTTCACCGGTAAAATATATCCCAATCGCTGAACAAACGGGAAAAATTAAAGCGATTGATTTACTAAACTTTAAACAGATCCTTATCTGGCTACAAAATCGTATAAATGAGAATAAAAAGATTTTACCGATTGCGCTCAATATTTCGCCGGACCATTTTTACGATCCGGACTTCCTGCAAAATATAAGGGATATATTTTATCAATATAATGTCCCGCCGTATTATATAAAGCTGGAAGTAACGGAAAGCATTGAGTTGGTGGATTTTAAAAAAGCAAAAGAGATTCTAAATCAACTAAGACTTATGGGCATTGAATGTTCAATCGACGATTTTGGTATCGGCTTTTCTTCATTAAGCTATTTACCGCAGTTGCCCTTTTCTGAAATCAAAATTGACCGCAGCTTTATCAGCGCAATGGATGAACCCGGGATGTATGCAATCGTACAAACGATTATCCAATTGGCGAAAAATATTCAAATGCGCCCCATTGCCGAAGGAATTGAAACAGAAGAACAGCTGGCAATGCTTCAACAACTTGGCTGTCCTGCTGGTCAAGGCTATTATTTCTATAAACCGATGTCTATTACCGAAGCAGAACAATTGCTGGACACGAAAAAAACAGCTGACGGGAAGTAAATCACCTTCCATCAGCTGTTTTCTTAGTTTATAGTGTTCGGTAAATCTTTCGATAAGAATACGATTAAATCATGTAGATTTTGCTCGCTCACTCCATGACCTACCGGATAGGTTCTGAATGTAACGTCCGTGTCATAGTCATTGAAGAAACGAACGGCATGCTCTGCCCATTCAATCGGAAAATCATAATCATATTCCCCGTGAGAAATAAAGATTTTAGATTTATCCATCGTTTTTTTACTATATTCAAGCGCAACGAATTCCGGTAAATAACCGCTTAATGCTGCTGTTCCACGAATGGCATTGCCCATCACCATCGCAAGTGACTGTGCCATCGCTGCCCCTTGGTTGAAGCCAACAACATAAATTTGCTGTTCATCCAAATTGAATTCCCAAATAGCTTCTTTAATAAATAATTCTATACCTTTCAGCACTTTATCGAAAATGGCACGATTCGGCTTACCCTCTTCTTCAAATGTATAAAATGCATAGCCCGGACGATGTTTAATCGGTCCTTGCAAACTAAAAATATGACAATTTGTTGAAAACGAATCAACAAGTTGTAGTAAATCATTTTCATCGCTCCCTAATCCATGCAGCAAGAAAATCGCCGGTTGCTTATCTGCATCTACTTTAGGTGCTTTGTGTAAATAAATAAATGGTGTGTTCATTTTATATCTCCTTTTAAGAAAGCGTCATTTTATTGACAAGCTGGTCCGTGTAATAAGCCATGTAGCCATCCAGCAATTTGATTGTTTCCTCGATATCGCCTTCTGTTAAAATATTTGCATTTTTAGCACAGGCAACTGTCAAAAAATCAATACGGTATGCATGCTCCACGGATGCATAAGCATAATCGTAAATCACATCTTCATCCTCTACCTTTAATGCATTATATTGCTGATGGAATGCTTTCTTGTAATCGTCCATTTTCTCTCCGACACTGTTGCGGATTTGCATTTGCTGTGCCATTAATTCATTTTCGATATAAGAAACGGTTGGCACTTTTCCTGAACTGAATGTTTCCCGAACAAGATCTGTCCATGCCATTTTATTCTCCACATAATACGCAATATTTAACATTAATCGATCATAAAAATCAGTCGTTGACGTGGAGGAAGCTCTTTTTTCATCGATATTTTTTTGAAGCATTGTTTGGAATTTTTCAAGATCCGCTTTATTCGATAGGAAATAAAGTGTCTGTTCGATATATGTAGTAATTTCTTTTTGCTTATTTTCTGCTGTCATGATTCATCCACATCCTTCATCTGATACTTCCATATTTCTTTATTATCGTACCATTCCTTCAGTAAAATCGCACGTTATCCTATTATCTGTATGGGCCTATTGTATCTGAATTCAGCTCTTTTTGCCAAAGCTTTTTTCTTGTCACCTATACAATAAGTCGGGCTTCCGATTGATTTAGAAATAAAAAAATGCCACTTGCCATAGTAGACAAGTGACATTTTGAGCTTCGAATTAAAGTGCTTTTACTTTCGCAACTACATTTTCTACTGTGAAGCCGTATTCTTTTAACACAATTTTCTCTGGAGCCGATGCACCAAATTTATCGATTGCCAATACATCGCCTTCAAAGCCAACATATTTATGCCAGCCAAGTGATGCACCCATTTCAATTGCTAAACGCTTCGTCACAGCTTTTGGTAATACAGATTCTTTGTATTCCTTGGACTGTTTTTCAAAGCGGTCCATTGATGGCATTGATACAACAGATGCATCAATTCCTTCTGCAAGTAGTGCCTTTTTAGCTTCTACTGCCAAGCCAACTTCAGAACCTGTTGCAATTAACAGGGCATCCGGAGTTTCTTTAGATGAAGCTGAAACGACATAAGCACCTTTTTCAACACCATCGTATACTGTCTCTGTCGCAAGATCCAATACCGGCAAGTTTTGACGAGATAATACTAATACAGTTGGCGTTGATTTGCTCTCTACAGCTAATTTCCATGCAGCTACAGATTCATTTGCATCTGCAGGACGGATAACAGAAAGATTCGGCATTGCACGTAATGATGCTAAATGCTCAACTGGCTCATGTGTAGGACCATCTTCCCCTACTGCAATTGAGTCATGTGTAAACACATATGTTACAGGTAATCCCATTAATGCAGATAAACGAATTGCTGGACGTACATAGTCAGAGAATACAAAGAAAGTACCGCCAAATACGTTTAAACCGCCATGTAATGCCATACCGTTCAGTGCAGCGCCCATTGCAAATTCACGAACACCAAACCAAATGTTACGGCCTTCCGGAGTTTCTGCAAAGAAATCGCCAGCGCCTTTAATAGTTGTCTTGTTTGATCCTGCCAAGTCAGCAGAACCACCGAAGAATGATGGTGTTGTTTTTGCAATTGCATTGATTGCATCACCAGATGATGAACGAGTAGCTACTGCAGTACCTGCTTCATATACAGGTAACTCAGATGCAAAGTTCTCCGGTAATTTGTTTTCCATTGCGTTTACAAATTGTGCAGCCAGTTCTGGATATTCGTTTTTGTAGCTTTCGAATAATTCATTCCATGCTGCTTCTGCTTGTACACCTTGTACTTCGCTAGCTGCTTTAAATGTATCATATACTTCAGTTGGAACGAAGAATGGCTCATGTTCCCAAGCGTATGCAGCTTTTGTTAAAGTAACTTCATCAAATCCTAGTGGCGCACCATGTGAATCTGCTTTACCAGATTTGTTAGGAGAACCAAAACCGATAACAGTTTTCACTTCGATTACAGTTGGGCCGCCAGTATTTTGTTTCGCTTTTTCAATAGCTGAATTAATTTCCACGATATCTGTACCGTCTGCAACTTTTAAATAGTTCCAGCCGTATGATTCGAAACGTTTTTGGATGTTTTCCGAGAATGACTTTTCTAAATCACCATCAAGTGAAATATCATTTGAATCATATAGTACAATTAATTTATCCAATTTTAAGTGACCTGCAAGAGAAATTGCTTCTGCAGCAACACCTTCCATTAAATCACCGTCACCGCATAGTGCAAATGTATAGTGGTCTACAATGTCTTTACCTGGCTTGTTGTATGTTGCTGACAAGTGACGTTCAGCCATAGCCATACCTACTGACATTGCAATACCTTGTCCTAATGGACCAGTTGTCGCTTCTACACCAACTGTATGACCATATTCAGGATGTCCCGGTGTTTTTGAATTCCATTGACGGAAGTTTTTGATTTCTTCCAACTCTAAACCGTAGCCACCTAGATGCAATAAACTATATAAAAGCATGGATCCATGTCCAGCTGATAATACAAAACGGTCGCGGTTATACCAATTAGGATTTTGAGGGTTATGGCGTAAATGCTTCGTCCACAATGTATAGGCCATAGGTGCAGCACCCATTGGTAAACCTGGGTGACCTGAATTTGCTTTTTCAATTGCGTCGATTGATAGTGTACGGATTGCGTTAATTGCTAACTGATCCATCTGTTGTGTCATTATGTGACATCCTTTCCTCGTACGATATTTATACATTTTATAGTGTAGACAAATTTTCACAAGAAAACAATAATTTCTAAAAACGTCCTATAAAATATGTCATACTTTATATTAAATGTGACATATTAATGAAATGTTATTAGTTTAAGAATTTCTTCTGTGATTTAATTTGTTTTAATTTTTCAGGTGTCACATCATTGCCTTCTTCATCAATTACTTTTACATGCTCGATTGTATCACGCATTGTAGTACGGAAAGTATCTAAATATTCTTTGCGCAGCGCTGTACGTTCCTTCGCCTGCTCTTCCGTCAATTTACCTTCTCTCGCTAATTTAGAAAGCTCGTTAATGCGAGCTAATTTTTCTTTTGATAACATTTGAATCTCACCTTTCTTCCTACCTACTACAAAGGTATAAAAAAAACGACTTGAAAACAAGTGTTTACTCTTCAAGTCGCTCCATATATTCAATATATCTTCTATGTACGGTCGCTTTACTGATAGAAATGCCCAAGCCAGACAAAGTCGTAGCAATTTCTGCAAAGGTTAAGCCTTTCTGACGCAGTTGAACAATTTCTTCGACAGGCACTTCTTTTCGTTCACGCCCTTCAATATTACCGCGGTTTTTCAAATTATTTTGCGGCTGGTAGCCATTTTCTACAGCGCGGCGCATTCCCCGGCGGATTTTTGCATTATGCATACGACGCTGATACTCTTCGACAATCGCTAAAATTTCGAGCAGCATTGTATCCATTTCGTTTAATACGACAGGACCTGCATCATTCAATGTATATACTGTCGCTTCATATTTTTGCAGTAGGTGCAGCACTGCCATACGGGCATTCCCTCGCCCTAAACGGGTTTCATCCTGTACAAATAATGCTTTAATACCGTACTCTTTCATGTAGTCAAGCATGTCGAGTAATCCGTCTCGATCGACATCATATCCACTATGCTGGTCCATGAAAATCTCCACATCTTTATAGCCGAATGATTTTGCGTATTTTGTCAGCTCCTCCTGCTGACGCACTAGCGATGTTTCTTGTGTATTTTTATCCGTACTGACACGGCAATAGATTACTGCTTTAGTTTTTATCATTGTTCCCTCTCGCTACTTTAATCAATTGCATATCGGAGGATTCATTCAGCTGAGCAATGTATTGTGAATCTTTTTCTACAGGCACAACCAATACTTGTCCTAAAACAACTTTTTCATCCAGCATTCCGTTTTCCTTTTTTACTTCATTGATCCAATCATGCTTAGCCATTTTACCACGATATTGTTCTGCCAACGACCATAAAGTATCGCCATGCTCTATGCTTACGTGTTCGTATAATTCAATTTTATCATCCTGCATCATGAATAAAGCAATCATAAGTACAGAGAATAGTAGAAACATTGATGTGAAGCCATTTAATTTAACTCTTTTCATTTGAAAAACCCTCTTTCGAATGTATGTTCGGAATGTTTGTTCTCATAATAATACGAACGTATGTTTTTGTCAACCGTTTTTTCGAACTTATGTTTGCATTCATGTTCGCATACTGCTATACTTACTTTAAGAAAAATAGCATGATAAAGAGGTGAGTTAGTTGACACAAAAAATTTCAAAGCGGCAGCAAGCTATTCTAACTTTTATAAAAGAGGAAGTTCGTGCTAAAGGCTATCCGCCATCAGTTCGCGAAATTGGAGAAGCAGTAGGTTTAGCTTCCAGTTCAACTGTCCACGGGCATTTAGCTCGTTTAGAAAGTAAAGGGCTTATCCGCCGTGATCCTACAAAGCCGCGTGCCATTGAAATATTGGATCAGGAAGAGATGAATATCGCAAAACAAGGTGTCATTCATGTTCCGTTGATCGGTAAAGTTACAGCTGGTCTGCCTATTTCTGCAATCGAGGATATCCAGGAATATTTCCCGTTGCCGGATGCTTACGGCTCACCGGAAGAGGAATTATTTATGCTTGAGATTATGGGAGAATCCATGATTGAAGCCGGGATTTTAAATGGGGATTATGTGATCGTTAAAAAAACGTCTACTGCGAACAATGGAGAGATTGTCGTAGCAATGACGGAAGACGATGAAGCAACTGTTAAGCGCTTTTACAAAGAAAAAACTCATTTCCGTTTACAGCCTGAAAATAGCTCAATGGAGCCAATCATTGTCAACCAAGTTTCTATTTTAGGTAAAGTGGTCGGCCTCTATCGAAATATCCATTAATCATCAACTTGCCATTCTAATAGAATCGGCAAGTTTTTTATTTACAAAATAAAAAGCTCAGCCGCGAACGACTAAGCCTTTCGTTATTTATTGCATGCTTCTACAAAACTATTAAATAAGCGCTGTGCATAAACATCACCGTTCGGAGCCAATTCTTCCGGATGCCATTGCACCGCGACACAATATGGATGCGATTCATGTTCAATCCCTTCAATGATGCCGTCCTTAGCAAGTGCCGAAACAACGAGCCCTTTCCCCAGCTTTCCAACCGATTGATGATGAAATGTATTTACACGGAATGAGTCTTCTTTAAAAATCTCTTTAAATTTAGGTGTCTTTACTTCAACGGTATGTGCCAGTTCCCCTCGCTTTGAAGGCTGTTTATGTAAAATTGTGTTCGCTACTTGTGAGGGTATATCCTGAATTATCTTCCCCCCGAATGCGACATTCATAATCTGTTGTCCGCGGCAAATACCGAGAACAGGCATTTGTCTTTTATAGGCTTCATTCATCAATAAAAGATCGCTGTCATCACGTTTCCGTACAACACTTCCGATATGACGGTGCGGTTCTTCATTAAACAACAATGGATCTATATCCGCTCCACCAATTAATACGAGGCCTTCAATTAGATCTAATAACTCATTTACGTTTTCTTCTGTAGCATTCGGTATACAAATCGGTATACCTCCCGCTTGTTCAATTGAAATTAAATACGTGTTATTAATATCCAACTTCTTGTCAAAATCATACATTGTTAATCCAATAATCGGTTTCATTCTTTTTATCCCCTTATAATTTATAGATAATTCCAATAATTTAAATTATACTATTGCGTTATACGAAATGACTACAAAAATAAAAAAGGATTGCAGAATCGCAACCCTTTACTTATTAAACACTTTCCATTTGTTTTATAAAATACTGTTTAATTTCTTTCCAGTTATGAACACGCATGAAACCTTCTTCTGATCGATTGTACGGCATCGAATACAATATACCTGTCCCTTTGAATGCTGCGAGTTGGCGTGGGCTGTCATCAATTAAATAATCGGTATGTATTACCGCTTTATTTCCGCAAAACACAATGTTCTGTGTTTTAATAAAGGGTAAATGCTCCATTAACCAGTCGTATTTCGCTGTAAATGAACCCGGTACATCCATTGCAGCTGTCGCAATAAAAATTTCATAATGTTCCTGCAACTCTTGAATGACTTTAATCGCATCTTCATCCAGTACTTTTAAATCTCTGAAATAGTCAGGCTCATTTAATATTGCAAATAATTTCTTCGCATCTTCTCGAGGCAAATCGCGCTGTGTCGTCAGAAGAAACTCTTCATCTGTAAAATTTGTTCCGAAATTTTCGTTATATGTCACACGTAATTTCGAATAAAAATCAGCTAGTACCTGGTCCATATCGATAGCAATACTTTTTTTCATGTAATAAGCCTCCTTGAAATTCCCATAATTTTAGTTTATACAATTGTATTGTGAAAAAACAAGGTATAACTCTTTACAATTAACAACGTACATATTTACGTTTAAAACCGATTCGCCCTTTTTCCACCTGTTTTTCAATTTCCTCATATGCATGAAGCAAACCCGGTTTTTTCCCTTCCCGTTTCGTTTCAATTGGTCCGATCTCATTTGCAATTTGCACTGCCTCATCATGTAAAGGTTTAAATGAAACACCGACTGTCATGACAAAATTGTTCATCGCCACCTGTGTGCGCTGCGGTGCTTGACGGATATTTTGTTTTACATACTCGAGCATGTCCATTAACTTTTCCTTTGAAAATTCCTCATCTTTACGATTGCCGAGAAGCCAGCAGTAGCAATGCCACCCTGCCGACATTTTCAGATCCTCACCACTGGCAATCCACTTATCGCTTACTTCTTGCGCAATATCAGATTCCGCCAGAGTTACTGCCACAACATAATCCGAAATCATATAGAAATAGGCCTGTTCCATCCAGCGGTCATAATCTTCCTCAGTCATTGCATTCGGATCCGCAATAATTCCTGCGAAATACATAGCATCATAGTTGCCTGTAGCATAGAGCTGTTCGGCCAGTTCCTGGTCTATTTTTATTTGTTTTACATACGGTTTCATCGAGCCAATCGTTACACCGAACAACGGCTCCTTTGCCCCATTGGACATATAAATCTTTTTTGTACGCTCTTTCCCAAGTGCTTCTAACTCTTGCATCATTGTATCGAGTTTCATAATTTCCTCCTTTTTTATTATTATTTTTGTCTTATACTATTATATGATTTAATCGCCAAACATACCTAGCGTTCTTCTCAATAAGCTTGCTGGTATATATTTCATTTAAAACAGTATTTACGGGATATATACGGCGACATACACTCAAGCTTCAGTGTCCTTTTATTGTTGCCCTGTACTTTAATAAAAAAATTGGCAAATTATTTAACCGAATAATAAAACAACCTCTGAACAGAATAATCTCAGGAGGTGATATTGATGTCAAAAAATAAAAACAACATCAATAATAAAAACGTCGAATTCGGTATGGAAACGGACGTTAATCAAGTAAAACAGCAAAACCAAAAAGCTGAAGCTAAAAAGCAACAATCTTCCGGTTTGTTTGCAAACAGCGGTTTACAAAAGCAATCAAGTTCCTTGAATGCTGAATTCGGGATGGAAACTAACGTAAACCAAGTGAAGCAGCAAAACCAGCAAGCTGAAGCCAAAAAGCAACAATCTTCTGGATTGTTCGCGAATAATGGTTTACAGAAAAACTTCTCTTCCATGAACGCCGAATTTGGCATGGAAACAGATGTTAACCAAGTAAAACAGCAAAACCAGCAGGCCGAAGCCAAAAAGCAACAATCTTCCGGTTTGTTCGCAAACAGCGGTTTACAGAAGAAGCTTTCTTCAATGAGCGCTGAGTTTGGCATGGAAACAGATGTTAACCAAGTGAAACAGCAAAACCAGCAGGCCGAAGCTAAAAAACAACAAGCATCGGGTCAATTTGGTAAGAACAAATTCCAAAACGGCAATAAATAAAAAATATTGAACCGGCAATTTTTATTGCCGGTTTTTTTAGTTCAAAATTATATTGGTTATAATTTTAAATAATATGTATACATATAAAAAAAACGCTAGAATTTTAACTCCAGCGCTTTCTCTTAGTACATCTTCATATATTGGTCGCGTTCCCACTGATGGACAGTAGAACGGTACATGTCGAATTCGATTTCTTTTGCTTCTTTAAAGTTAGCATAGATGTGGTTGCCTAATGCTCGTTGAACAACTTCATCTTTTGCAAGTAAGTTTAAAGCGTCGTCTAAAGCTGCAGGCAGGTTATCAATGCCGTTTGCTTTACGCTCTTCTTCGCTCATTACATAAATGTTGCGGTTAATTGCTGGTGGTGGCGTTGATTTTTTACGAATCCCTTCCAGACCAGCCTCTAAAATTACTGCCATCGCCAAATATGGGTTAGCTGATGGATCGACCGAACGAACTTCTACACGTGTTGAAACTCCGCGAGAAGAAGGAATACGAATTAAAGGTGAACGATTTTGTGCAGACCATGCTACGTAACATGGTGCTTCATAACCTGGTACTAAACGTTTATAAGAGTTTACTGTCGGGTTTGTAATTGCAGTAAAGCCTTGAACATGATTAAGTACACCTGCCATGAATTGCATCGCTGTTTCAGAAAGACCTAATTCAGTAGACTCATCAAAAAAGGCGTTTTCTTTTCCTTTAAATAACGAAACGTTGAAGTGCATTCCTGATCCGGCTTCACCGAATAAAGGTTTTGGCATGAATGTTGCGTGTAAACCGTGTTTACGTGCAATTGTTTTAACAACTAATTTAAATGTTTGAATATTGTCGCAAGCTGTAATTGCATCCGCATATTTAAAGTCAATTTCATGTTGTCCCGGTGCAACCTCATGGTGAGATGCTTCAATTTCAAAGCCCATTTCTTCTAGTTCTAATACGATATCACGACGGCAGTTTTCACCTAAATCTGTCGGTGCTAAGTCGAAATAACCCCCGTGGTCATTAACTTCCAAGCTTGGCTCGCCTTTTGCATCCAGTTTAAATAAGAAAAACTCCGGTTCTGGCCCTAAGTTGAAATCTGTGAATCCTAGCTCTTCCATTTCCTTTAATACACGTTTCAGGTTGTTACGTGGATCTCCTGCAAATGGTGTACCGTTCGGATTGTAAATATCACAGATGAAACGTGCTACTTTCCCTTTTTCAGCAGTCCATGGGAAAATCATAAATGAATCATAATCAGGATATAAGTACATATCTGATTCTTCAATACGCACAAAACCTTCGATTGATGAACCATCAAACATCATTTTATTGTCCAATGCTTTATCTAGTTGGCTTACAGGAATTTCTACGTTTTTAATTGTTCCTAAAATATCTGTAAACTGTAAACGAATGAATTTTACTTGCTGTTCTTCTACTAGACGTTTAATATCGTCTTTTGTATATTTGCCCACTAAATTCCACACTCCTAAATTTGTTCAGTACCGATTTTACTCGATCTTTTATAATTTACACACTATTGGTAAAAGCGTGATAAATCCCCTTGTCGAATAGATGTTTTTTGCATGCGCTGTGCTTGGCGCATTTCTTCACGTAAAATTTTTCGTAAGTCCGAATCTGAAATTTCTTTGCTCGCTTGTTGGGCGGCCGGATCATTTTTCAAAGCAAACACTTTTTTGATACCTGCCATATTAATACCCTGCTCAAGCATATCTTTGATTTCAAGTAAAGTATCGACATCATTTAAAGAAAACATCCGTCGATTTCCTTCTGTCCGGTGCGGCTGAATTAAATCATGCTCTTCATAATAACGGATTTGTCTTGCTGTCAGATCCGTTAGTTGCATGACGATACTTATCGATAATAGTGGCATTGAACGTCGAATTTCACTACTCATTTAATTCACCTCCCTTATCGCTATATTACGACTTGTTATTTACAATGTCAAATGTATGTCAGAAAAACTCACATAACTTATGTAAATGAGCAAATAGTTGACAGAATAAAGCGAATTCTATGCACAATAAAAATCGCCCAATAAATGGACGATTTCTATAAACTATTTTAGTTTTTGGACAGCAGAACATATGGCATATTTTACATGTTCATATGTTAAACCGCCTTGGATAAATGCAGTATAGGGAGGGCGAATCGGACCGTCTGCTGTTAATTCAATACTTGATCCTTGGACAAATGTACCTGCCGCCATAATAACATCATCCTCATAACCAGGCATATAGGCAGGCTCCGGCGCAAAGTGAGCGTTAATAGGTGAAGCAGCTTGAATTTCACGACAGAATGCCACCATTTGTTCAGCCGTTTGGAAAGAGACTGACTGAATGAGATCTGTGCGAACATCCGTGTAATGCGGGGATGTCGTCATACCGATTTCTTCAAGCATAGCCGATGTAAAAATTGCACCTTTTAAACTTTGTGCAACAATATGCGGTGCCATGAAGAAGCCCTGATAAAAATCTGCTAACGTATTTAATGAAGCCCCTGCCTCCGCACCGATTCCCGGTGACGTCATACGATATGCACATTTTTCCACTAAATCCGCGCGACCTGCAATATATCCGCCAATTTTTGCAAAGCCCCCACCCGGATTTTTGATTAATGAACCGGCCATTAAGTCAACACCAACTTCTGTCGGCTCAAGCAACTCTACAAATTCACCGTAACAGTTATCAACAAAAATAACGGTGTTTGGTGCAATTACCCGTATTTTTTCAACCATTTCAGCAATTTGTTCAATCGTAAATGATGGGCGCGTCGCATAGCCTTTTGACCGCTGAATTGCAATCATTTTCGTATTTCCGTTTACTGCCTGTTTTACACCTTCCCAATCAATTTCCTTATTATCGATTAAATCTACATGGGAATAGCCAATTTTATAGTCCTTCAGGGAACCTGTATCCTTTTCGCCCCCGTCAACGATCGACTGAAGTGTGTCATAAGGCTTACCTGAAATATAGAGCAATTCATCACCAGGACGTAATACACCAAATAAACTTAATGTGATTGCATGTGTACCTGAAATGATTTGAGGACGGACGATAGCTGCCTCTGACCCGAAAGTTTGCGCATATACACGCTCTAAATTATCACGGCCTTCATCATCATAGCCATACCCTGTTGAAGGATGCAAATGAAAGTCGCTTACTTGATTTTCTCGAAAAGCTGCCAGCACCTTTTGCTGATTATAAAACGCACGTTCATCCACTTCCTGATGATAAGTGCGGACTTTTTCTTCCACTTTTGCTGCAAGCGTTAATGTTTCAGCTGTTAATATTGATTGAAATGCCATTTTTACTACTCCATTCTGTTCAAACTGTATCCATTATACATGAAAAAAAATAGTTTTGACGAATGTTTGAAAAACTGCTATCGTCATGGTCGAAAGGACATTAAGGGAGAGATGTTTATGGCGTGGGATGTATTTAGTTTGATCGGAACGGTTGCCTTTGCCATTTCCGGGGCAATTGTGGCAATGGAAGAAGAGTATGATTTATTTGGGGTGTACATATTAGGTATCGTTACAGCTTTTGGCGGCGGGGCTATCCGTAATATATTAATCGGTCTGCCGGTTTCGACATTATGGAACCAGGAGCTTATGTTTCAATTCGCGCTTCTTGCGATTACGGTGTTCTTTTTAATTCCGCATCATTTATTTAAACAGTGGAGTCGATGGGGATACGTTACCGACGCAATCGGATTATCCGCCTTTGCCATTCAAGGTGCAATGCATGCTGTCCACCTGGAGTTACCGATTGTAGCAGTAATTGTAGCTGCCGTTTTAACAGGTGCAGGCGGTGGGGTGGTTCGGGACTTGCTTGCCGGTAGAAGACCCATTATACTGCGTCACGAAATTTATGCCGTTTGGGCGGCCAGTGCAGGTTTCTTAATCGGCCTTGAAATTTTTAAGGGGGATTTGTTTTTATACTTTTTATTTGTTTCCATTACTGTCCTGCGGATATGTTCATACACTAAAGGCTGGAGCCTGCCATCAAAGAAAATTTATTATACAAAGTAGGATAACTAAAGGGAGTGCCGAATCAATCGGCACTCCCTTTTTTTGGAAATTATTTAAATTCTAATTCTCCATCATAGGCCATCATTCCGCCATCTAAATTCGTTACATCAAAACCTTGCTCTGCCAGATATTCGCATGCATTCGCACTGCGTACGCCGCCTTTACATACGACGATATAGGATTTTGAATTATCCAGTTCATTAGTACGTTCAGGGATTGAGCCAAGTGGAATATGTACAGCACCTGGAATCATTCCGTGTTCCACTTCAAAATCTTCACGAACATCGATTACATTTAAATCTTCATTTGCATCGAGTAAGTTGATCAGTTCATCTGTTGTCATCGTTTTCATCAAAAATCCTCCAATACTTATAGCATCTTAGTCATTATAATCAATCAGACCAAAATTCGCTACAAGTTTGGCTGTGTTGTTACTCTTCTTCCGATAAAGCTACATTTTTTGACGGTACAAAAGTAGAAATTGCATGCTTGTAAATAAGCTGCTGTTTTCCTTCCGACTCCAATAATACGGTAAAATTATCATATGATTTTATAAGTCCTTTTAATTGGAAGCCATTTAACAAAAATACCGTTACAAAAACATTATTTTTACGTAAATTGTTTAAAAAAGTATCTTGCAAATTAATCGATTTCATCGTCGTTCAATCTCCCTTACCATAAAATACATGCAATAGTTACCTATTCGTTATACGGACAAAATTTCCCTTTAATTTTAATGATTTTCAAATAAACTTTTTATTTTACTCCAATCATTTCCGATCCACGCAATATCCATTTTGTTTCGGAAATAGGTAAGCTGGCGTTTTGCATAGCGTCTGGAATTTTGTTTAATCTGTTCCACTGCTTCATCAAGTGAAACCAGTCCATCGAAATGGGCATACAATTCTTTATAGCCTATTGCTTTAATCGCCTGAACATCACGTATCCCAGCATCGTATAGCGCCCTAACTTCTTCAACAAGACCTGCTTCCACCATCAAATCCACACGTAAATTAATTCTTTCATATAACTTTTCACGGTCCATATCCAACCCGATGATTAAGTGGTTATATAGCGGAATGTCCCCTCGATTGAATTGCTCTTCCGCTCGAGAAACCCCTGCAAGTTCTGCCATTTCCAGTGCCCGAATAACACGTCTTGTATTATTCGGATGGATGGACGCTGCAGCTGCCGGGTCTATTTGCACAAGTTTTGCATGCATCGCTTCAGGACCTAAAACTTCAAGTTCTTTATAATAGTTTTCGCGTGCTGCTTCATCAACTTCCTGTTTGGCAAATTGAAAATCATACAAGACAGATTGTACATATAGCCCCGTTCCGCCAACAATAATCGGCATTTTACCTCGCGCTTGAATCTCTTCAATTTTCCCGCGAACAAGCTGCTGATATTCCGCAACCGAAAACCCTTCCGTCGGTTCTTTAATGTCGAGCAAATGATGCGGAACACCTTCCATTTCGGCTTCTGTAATTTTGGCCGTTCCAATATCCATATGACGATAAATCTGCATGGAATCTCCGTTTATTATTTCGCCGTCAATCTCTTTTGCCAAGCGGACACTTAGCGCTGTTTTTCCTGATGCTGTAGGACCGATAATGGCCACGACATCGATTTTATTATTCATCTTTTAACCACCGTACAATTATTTCTCTTACTTGTTCTTTCTTTTTTTCATTTAGAATTTCATGACGCATCCTTTCAAATATATGCACCTTCACATGTTCCACACCGGCACGTGCAAGCAGTTTCCCTACTCGAAACGCTCCTTCTGCTTCAGGTCCGGCGATCGGATCATATGTCCCGTTTGCAACGAGTATTTTTAAATCAGAGCGGATGCGCGCATTTGCATATTCATCCTCCATCTTAAGCATGCCTCCTGTTAGATCAACGAAAAATTGATTCGTCGGAATCACACCGCAAAATGGATCATCGATATATTTTTGTACTTCTTCTTCATCGGTAGTAAGCCAGTCAAAATTTGTTTTTGCATCTTTAATTTTTCGGTTAAAACTGCTAAAACTAAGATCATTCATGAGATCACTTTGGATTTGTGCTCCCTGCAGCTTTACCAGCTGCTTCGCGATAATATGCCCTGCCTTATGAAGCAATGTCGGTGATCCCGATCCCGATAAAATCAGCCGTTCAATTTTATCGCTATGCTGTTGAATAAAGCGGCGTGCTATGAACGACCCCATACTGTGACCGAATAAAATAGGCCGTTCCGTTGTTTCTTTCTTTAAAAAGGAAAGCACTTCTACAACATCATCAACAACAAGTTCAAAACCTTTTTCAGGTCCGAAATAGCCGAACATGCCGTTTTTTTGCGCTGTATAACCATGGCCGCGATGATCATGTGCTGTTACAAAATACCCTTCATCACATAGCTTTTCTGCAAAATTTTCATAACGCCCACTATGTTCCGACATCCCGTGTAAAATATGAATATGTCCAATACGCTTCTTACTCGGTGCATAAGTACGGACGAAAATATCATGCCCGTCTGACATTGTGACAAAAAATGACCGTTGTTCCATAAAACCATCCCCTTTTTATGAATTACATAACGCGTTTAAACATTTTTTCCACTTCATATGACGTAAAATGAATTAATACAGGTCGTCCATGCGGACACGTAAACGGATTGTCGGCATTTCGCAAATCATTGATCAGCCTTTCCATCTGTTCTTTATTTAAATAATGATTCGCTTTAATCGACTTTTTGCAGCTCATCATAATGGCCGCATCTTCACGTAATTTTTTTATATCGGTTTTCCGTGCACTTAACACTTGCTCGATCAATTCCTCGATAATTTCCTGTTCCTCGCCTTTCGGGAACCAAGTCGGGTATTCCCGTACAACAAATGAAGAAAGTCCGAATTCTTCCAAGAAAACCCCTACTTCTTCAAGTGCCTCTTTCGATTCTTTTAGACGCAATGCCTCATCTGCCGCATAATGGAATGTTAATGGCATGAGAAGTGTCTGACGTTCGTTTGCATTCACTTCTCCGACTTTATCACGGAAATATTCATACTTAATCCGTTCCTGTGCTGCATGCTGGTCAATTAAATAAAATCCGTCTTCCATTTGGGCTACAATATACGTTCCGTGAATCTGACCGACAATTTCAACTTGCGGGAAATGCCGTTTTGTTTCATCTTCTTCCATTGGTACCTCTTCCGGATAGGTTTCCTCTTCAACAGTTGGAAGTTCATCGAAATCAGACCGATTATGCTGTTCCCTGCTTTCCGGCACAGGTGAAGCTGTATGCGCGACCGGTTGTTGCTTAGTCGGAACCGGCGCATACGGCTCTTTTACAACAGAAGCCTCACTTGATAATCGCTCAACGATTGTCGATAGCTTTTCTTCATTGAATACAGGCTGTGTTGAAGGTGCCGGTGCAGGGTTCCAAATATTCATCTGCTCAGTCGGCGTTCGAATTGGCTTCTCCTTTTTTTCAGCGAGCGGAATGCGGATAACATCCCGAATCGCAGAACGGATCGTATCTTCAATAAGCTTCAATAGTTCCGGCTCTTTACTTAAGCGTACTTGATGCTTCGCCGGATGAACATTGACATCGGTTAATTGCGGATCTCCCTCAACATACAAAAGTACGATGGGAAAACGCTCAATCGGTAAATACGTATGGTATGCATCTGTAATTGCCTTCTGAATCACGAAATGTTTGACCCAGCGTCCATTGACGAAAAGTGACATATAGTTTTTTGAAGCACGTGTCACCTCAGGCAAACTTGCAAAACCATGAATTTTATAATCTTGATTTTGACCTTCAAACGGCAGCATTTTCTTTGCATTATGTGCACCGTAAATGGCTGCCAATACTTGTTGAACTTGGCCGCGCCCGTTCGTTTGCAATAATGTTTGCCCATTATGCACTAGTTTAACCGCAATCGATGCGTAGCCAAGTGCAATCCGGTTAACAAAATCGATTGTATGCCCAAGCTCGGTCTGAATCGTTTTTAAATATTTTAGGCGTGCAGGTGTATTAAAGAAAAGCTGAGCAACAGTAATATCTGTCCCCCTGCGAAGTGCGGTCGGCTGATGCTCCTTCAAATGACCGCCTTCCATATACAAATGCACACCTCCATTTCCGTCCGATGTGCGTAATGTTAACTTGGAAACCGAAGCAATCGATGCCAATGCTTCACCACGGAAACCAAGCGTCCGAATGCGGAACAGATCCTGTTCTTTTTCTATTTTTGATGTGGCATGGCGCGAAAAGGATTTAAGCGCGTCTTCCTCGTCCATACCACTTCCGTTATCTATGACTTGTATTGAATGAAGGCCAGCTTCTTCCAGGAAAATTTCGATTGACGTACTGCCAGCATCGATTGCATTTTCAACTAGTTCTTTTACAACAGATGAAGGGCGTTCGACTACTTCACCGGCTGCAATTTTATTTGATAGCCACTCATCCATTATTTGAATTTTCCCCAAAGCCGTTCCCTCCTTTATTGATTGCCTAGTAATTTTTGCTGCAGTTCATGCAATAATGTCATGGCCTGCATCGGTGTTGTACCCATCACATTCAGTTTTTTCAATGCATCGAGTACTTCTTGTTGTTCTGGTGCAATTGATGGTTCTTCTTCCATTGTAAACAATGAAAGCTGCAAATCGTTCTCCGCCACCTGTTCCACTAATTGCGGATTTTGTGGGGGTTCTTGTTCAAAAATAGCTTGTGGCTTTTCTGCATTCGTTGCTTCAAATTGTTCCAGCAACAGACGTGCACGCTGTAAAATCGTTTCCGGCATTTCCGCAAGCTCTGCCACATGAACACCGTAACTTTTATCTGCGGCACCTTTTTTCACTTTATGCAAAAATACAACTCGGCCGTCTTGCTCGGTTGCACTGACATGAACATTTTGCAGTCGTGCCAGCTCGTTTTCCAAATCCGTCAGTTCATGATAGTGAGTTGAAAATAGTGTGTTTGCTCCGATTTCATCATGAATATATTCCATCATTGCCTGTGCCAGACTCATTCCGTCATATGTTGAGGTGCCGCGTCCGATTTCATCAAATAACAGCAAACTGTTTTTTGTTGCATGTGTAATGGCATGCTGTGATTCAAGCATTTCTACCATAAATGTCGATTGACCTGCTGCTAAGTCATCAGCTGCACCGATTCGTGTGAAGATCTGGTCGGTAATCGGTAGTATCGCTTCATCAGCCGGTACATAGCATCCCATTTGAGCCAAAACGACAATTAGTGCGACTTGGCGCATATACGTACTTTTACCCGACATGTTCGGACCGGTAATCAGCATCATATTTTTATCCTCTGTTAGCACACAATCATTCGGTACATAGCTTTGTTTATTGAGCATTTTTTCAACGACCGGATGTCTTCCTTCAATAATTTTCAAAGCACGTCCTTCATGGAATTCCGGCTTTGTAAAACGGTACTTATCGGTTACCGTTGCAAAGCTCATCAGAACATCAAGCTCACTGATTTGGGCAGCCAATGCCTGAACCCGAGGTATATACCCTTTTAACTGTTCTCGCAATGCTACAAATAAATCATATTCCAATGCAAGGCTCTGCTCTTCAGCATTCAAGATCAGTGCTTCTTTTTCTTTTAATTCTTCTGTAATGAAACGCTCGGCATTCGCTAAAGTTTGTTTTCGTTCAAAACGTGCCAGGTCCGTATTATTCAAATGGGATTTTGTAATTTCAATATAGTACCCAAACACGCGGTTATAGCCGATTTTTAAATTTTTGATCCCTGTCAGTTCACGTTCTTTCTGCTCAAGCTGGGCAATCCAGTCTTTCCCGTTTCGGGATGCATCACGATATTCATCCAGCTGTGCATTGTAGCCATCGCGAATGACATCGCCTTCTTTGATCGAAATTGGCGGATGATCGGTAATCGCCTCTGCCAGCAATTGTTCGATATCGGCACATACGTCCAGCTTTTGACCAAGCGTCACACATTTCTCCAACCCGCTGTTTACAAGCTTTTGCTGAATCTCGGGTACTTGTCGTAATGATTCGCGCAGCTGTGCCAAATCGCGCCCTCCAACAGAACCAAATGCTACACGCCCTGCCAGACGCTCTAAATCATATACATTTTTCAGCAGTGTCGTTAATTCGTCGCGCAAGAAGAAGTCTTCCAGTAATTCCGTAACAATCGCCTGTCGTGCTTCAATAGCATTTTTCTTTGCGAGCGGCTGGTGCATCCATTGTTTCAGTTTTCGGCCTCCCATCGCTGTTACCGTTTCATCCAAAAGCCAAAGCAATGTACCTTTAGCATCCCCGCCCCGTATCGATTGGATTAACTCCAAGTTACGTTTGGAATTTGTATCGATACGAAGGAAATTATCGGCTTTAGTATAGGAAAACGGCTGAATATGCGATAAAGAACGCATTTGTGTACGTTCCACATATTGTAGTAGTCGCTTTGCCACACCTTGCAGCTGAACCGGCAAATGTGCAACATACTGATCTGCCTTTACCGGATCCATTTCTTCTGTTTCAAGTGATAGGACGATACCTCCTGCTTCCGCATAATCGGCAAGCAGTAACTGCAGCTGTTCTGTTACAATCAGTTCTTTTATCGCATATGCTTGTACTTGCTGAATTAATTGTTTTGCACTTCCTTCAATTACCGAACAGTTTGCTTCGCCTGTTGATACGTCCAAATAGGCAAAGACGATTTCATCATCTTCATTACTTTCAGCAGCAGCAATAAAATGATTGGATTTCCCGTCAAGCGCTTTTCCCTCTGTAATCGTTCCCGGTGTAATTACTTGTACAACTTCGCGTTTCACAACACCTTTTGCATGCTTTGGATCTTCCGTCTGTTCGCATACTGCCACTTTAAAACCTTTTGCGACAAGTGTTTCTATATAGCCCTGCGCAGAGTGATGCGGTACCCCACACATCGGAATTGGATTATCTGTATTGCCGGCACGCGCTGTTAATGTAATTTCCAGCAGCTGTGACGCTTTAATGGCATCATCAAAAAACAGTTCATAAAAATCGCCTAAACGGTAAAATAAAAAAGCATCTTTGTAATCTTGTTTTACGAGCAAATATTGTTGCATCATCGGTGTATATGTAGTCATGGTTATTTCCCTCACTTGCTAAAACTTGTACAAGTATTATACCATTTGACTCGCAATTTGCCTTCCAAACGCAAAGAAAAGGAATTGTCTGAAAGTTATCTTCAAACAATTCCCATCTGTTTACGATAGAGTTTTACAATTTTTTACGATTAGACATTTGTTGTTAAAAGATGGATGCTTTTACGAAAATGACGAGGAATCATAATCTTTGCCAAAATCTTTGCCGCCAGAGTCGGACGATGATGACGATGAGGATGAGGATGAAGAACTGCTGGATGGTTGTTGTGAACTTTCTTCAAACGACCATTCATCTTCAAAATCCATTGGGTGTACATTAATGACAATTGTTGTTTCCCCAATAATCTCCACTAAAAATTCACGTTCAACCGTTACTTGGATTTTGTCGCCTTGCTTTGTAATAATTGCTTCAATACAATTCGGCGCTTGTAATACACGGACTTTTACATCATTTGAATCAATTTCTTCTCCATCACGGAATGACAGTTTGACACGATCCTTATAGGAAATTGTCTCTGTATGCACTGCCGTTTTTGAATGATTGCTATATGCATACCACACATTCACATCGAACTTCCCTGTCACCTCAACAAATTTACCGTTACGTTTCGCCTGGTGTTGATGGTTAATTACCCAACAACCTAATATGCTCGTTGGCGCATTCGGTGGACAGAGCGTTTCTACACATTCGGTACGCTTCTTCCCTTTTGCAATAACTGCTTTCGTCACAATTTGACGTAAACGCTTCACCGAACATCTCTCCTTTCTTCAACTAACTCGACTTATTGTATGCGGCAGGTGCCTAAAGGGTGAAATGAGTTTTTAGAAAAGAAAAAACTACTACAAACCTTTGTTGCAGTAGTGCTTTTCCTATTACCTCGCTCAAATGATTCTCAGTGCTGTCGTATCCGTATACGGGATATGGCCTACATAGTGCTTTGTTGTTTAGCCCATATTTTTATTTTACTGTGAGTTTCATTTGCTGAAAGTAATTTTTATTTCGTTATCGAGTAGTTCATTTATTTGTTTAATTGGCATTGGTTTATAATAATAATACCCTTGCCCGACCTGACAGCCTAATCGCTTCAGCTCAAGATGCTGCTCTTCTGTTTCGATCCCCTCTGCTACCGACACCATGTTCAAGTTATCCGAAAGCTGAATAATGGTTTTTATGACGGCATTCATCCTTGGATTCGCTAAATTATCGACAAAACTTTTATCAATTTTGATTTCTTTAAATGGCAGTTCCTGCAAATAGCTGAGTGATGAATAACCAACACCAAAGTCATCAATCGATGTTTCAATCCCCAGCTGTTGCAACTCGTCGATTATTTTTTTTGCTCTTATGACATTTTCCAGTTCGACACTTTCGGTTATTTCAAATTTTATAAATTTCGGATCTATTTTATAGCTTTCTATAAGGGCAATGGAACTTTCTACAAATGCCGGATTATAAAAATGGCTTGGTGAAATATTGATCGATACTTGATACAATTTCAATCCCGCATCGTGTCGTTGTTTTTGCCATTGGAGCACCTTCTTGAAAATTTCGAGGTCTACTTTATAAATATTGCCGGTATTTTCTACAACCGGTATAAATAACGTCGGTGAGACAACACCTAAATCCGTCGAATTCCAACGTGCCAAAGCTTCAAAACTTTCAATTTCCCCTGTCATCAAGTTCACTTTCGGCTGGAGCATCGGAAAAAATTCACTATTTTTTAGACCGCGTGCAAAATGGGCCAGTACATTCATTTCCTGTTCTACAGATTCAATTAAACTCATATTAAAATTTTTAATAACAGTGCCCGTTCCTTTAAGTGCACTTGATAACGCAATATCCGCCTGGCGGACTGCTTCTATGTAATTAATACGGGAACTAAAAGATGAAGTTCCTATTTTTAATGTTAAGTATACTTCTTTTCCATCAATATAATATGGCTCTGATAAAAACTGTTCAGCTACAATGGGCGGAATCTTCATTTCCCGTAATGATAAACGTGTCGCTACAATAATCGCTGAATGGGTATACCTCGCAATGATCGAGTCTGCGAATGATGGGATATTCTGTATTCGATTTGCTAACTGACGCAGCACTTCATCCCCGCCCTGCCGGTCATACAAATCAATAATATTTTGATATTCTCCCGGTTCAATAATATATAAATGCCCCATCGACTGATTTGCAGTAAAATCATTTAAAATGATTTTAAAGCGTTCATAATTATTTAATCCGGATGCAACATCACAAAAAGCAAGACGGTGAATCGCACTTTTTTGGTCAAAATATTTTAATGCGAGTGTAACAATCGGTGCGATTCGGTTCATGAATTTTATTTCAATCGTTTTTGGTTCTGCCAGTTGTTCAAAGTACATTGTAAATAAACCGATCGTTTTTTCTTCTGAATTTAAAATTGGCTGACTCCACATTGAAACTATACGATATTTATCGATAATCGGTCTATATGCTTCATGATAAATCGATTGCTCTAAGTCTTTTAAAATGAGCGGTTTATTTATTTTCCTATTGTCTTTCATATCCATCAATAAAACTTTCTCATCGAGCTCCTTCAAATCTTTCCACATTTCACCGTAAATATTAATCATCCGGTCATTTTCATCAACAAGGACGATGGAACAATGGCATTTCTTTCCGAAAGTTATTTCAACCGATTTGCAAATATTACGTAATACATTTTCAAGTGGATGCCCTGTTTCCAGACTAAAGTAGACTTCACGTTCCAGCTCAATCAACGACTCTATGTTCATGGAGTCCGTTACATCTTTCATTATGATCACACAATATTGGAGTATTCCTTGCTGATTAAACATTGGTAAATGCCTGACTTCGTTCCAAAATGCATACCCATCTTTCCGGTAATGAAAGGATGATGTTTTAAATGTCAGTCCATTTTCAATACTTTCCTGAATCGAATTCTCATTTAACATGTCAGTAAGAGGTCCCTGTAGTAAAGAAAGTGTTGACCCGAGCACATCATCTTCCCTGTACCCTGTTGTTTGCGTAAAGATCTGGTTTACAAATTCAATTGTATACCCTTTATTCGGGTTAATAATTGCTACTGCCAAATCAATCTGCCGAGCCATCTGACATAACCAATCGTACAATCCTTCATCACTTACACTTAGATTATCAAATTCGTTCATTAGTAAAGTCCTTCCTATATAGTTCTAACTAACTTAAATCATAACAAAAAATAGTAGGAATATCGACATATTTATTGTCACATATTGCTAAACTTTTAGAATATTAACTCTACATAAAAAAAGATATCCACGTGGGATATCTTTAATAATTATTTTAAGAACATGAGCCTGGTGTACTATTACGTACTTTTGATCCTGTTTCGCCTTTTAGAACATCGCCGCCTGTAGAAGCAATGACTTCATCTGTGACATTATTCGCAATGGCATTTGATACTAATTGTAACAATTCATTTACTTCTGTCTGTGATTGTTTAAATTGTTGAACGACTGGTAATTCGTCGATTTCTGTTTCAATTCCTGTAATTTTACCTTCGATCATTTTAAGCGCTTTTTCTTTCCCTAAGTGCTGGAAGTTAACCGCCTGCTTTTGCAGTGCTTTCAATGAGGCAATCTTTTCGCGTACAAATTGGTTTTCGTTAATATGTTCTTCCGCTTTTTTGAAAAATTCTACTTCTTCGGTATTCGCAATCATATGGGCAATTTCTTTTGCTTTCTCTACAATCTCATCTTTTGTATACAATTTTGTTGTCATCTTACGAACTCCCCCTCTTTTGTCACTTCTTCTACAAACTCACCCATTAAAGAATAAGATTTTGCTTCTAAAATTTTTACATTTACAAGCTTACCAATATATTTTGGATCTGCCTTAAAGTTAACAAGACGGTTTTTACGCGTATAGCCAGCTAACACATCATCGCGTCTTTTACTGCTGCCTTCAACTAAAACTTCTACTGTTTGACCTTCCAAGTCTTTGAGCGCTCTTGCAGAATACTCAGAGACAACCGCATTCAAGCGGTGCAGACGGTCTTTCTTTTCTTCCTCTGTTACATTATCAATCATTTTTGCAGCAGGTGTTCCTTCACGAGGCGAATAAATATACGTGAACGCCATATCAAAGCCGACTTGACGATACAAATCAAGCGTTTCCTGGAATTGCTCTTCTGTTTCATTCGGATAGCCTACAATGATATCTGTTGTCAGTGTTACTCCCGGAATTGCCGCTTTAATTTTATCGACTAATTGCAGAAAATGCTCACGGGTATATTTACGTGCCATAATTTTCAAAATTTCGTTTGAACCCGACTGGACCGGTAAATGGATATGATCGACGAGATTGCCGCCTTTTGCCAATACTTCGATTAATTGATCATCAAAGTCGCGCGGATGACTTGTTGTAAAGCGAATACGTGGAATATCGATTTTACGGAGTTCATCCATCAAATCACCAAGTCGGTATTCCATATCATCAAAGTCTTTCCCGTATGCATTGACATTTTGGCCTAAAAGCATAATTTCTTTATAGCCTTGTGCTGCCAATTCACGCACTTCCTGAATAATTTCTTCCGGGCGGCGTGAACGTTCTTTGCCTCGTGTATATGGAACGATACAATATGTACAGAACTTGTCGCAGCCGTACATAATATTCACCCAAGCTTTAATCGAACCAATACGTTTTTTCGGAAGGTTTTCGATAACATCGCCTTCTTTTGACCATACTTCGACAACCATTTCCTTAGACATATAAGCGTCATGTAAAATATTCGGCAATCGGTGGATATTATGTGTCCCGAACACCATATCAACATGCTGATACTGTTTTAATATTTTGTTCACGACAGATTCTTCTTGCGACATACATCCGCAAACACCAATCAGCATTTCCGGATTTTTACGTTTATATTTTAACAGGAAGCCTAGCTCACCGAATACTTTATTTTCCGCATTTTCACGGATCGCGCACGTGTTTAGTAAAACGACATCCGCTTCTTCAATCATCTCAGTCGGTGTATAGCCAAGCTGCATGAAAATACCAGCCATTACTTCAGTATCGTGCTCATTCATTTGACAGCCGTATGTTCGAATATAAAACTTACGATCCTGTCCCATTCCTAAATATTTTTCTTCGATATCAAAATCTTTATGATACTTTACTTCTTCTTTACCGCGTTTTTTCGCGTCTTTTAGTGAAGGAGCCGTAAATACTTTCTCGAAATATTTACTATAGTCTTTTTCTTCCTTAGGTTGTTTAATCTGCTGACTAGCTAGTCGTTGTTCTTCATTCATCGACTACTTGCCCCCCTATCATTTATTACCTTTACTCATTTCATCATTATAGCGAACTGTTGCTGGTTGTTACAAGCTAGTCGATAAATTGTTTGTAACTATTCAAGTCATTATCGCGTAAAATTGTAAAAAATGTGACACTCAATTTGATTACTTGCGCCCAGTTCATTTCATATTTTGCTTCGAATTGATGCTTTGGCAGGCGCAGAACATCTTGGAAAAGTCGTCTCGCTTCAATATTTTGCTGCGCTAAATACGCTAAAAACGCCAAGAACAGCTTGTGGTCTTCCAGTTGCAATGCTTTGTTTTCCAGCAGGGCATCTACCCGGCTCCCCGGAGAGTTGGCACGTTCAAACAATTTATTTAATTCACTTTCCAGTTTTTCATTTTTATAATGCAAAAAATTTAAAATATCGGTCATATTTTCTACCTCATTTTTAAAAAACATTTCAGTAAACTAACCTCTAAAAATAAAAGGCAGAAAGATTGCTCTATCTGCCTTTTACAAATATTATTTACTATCATCCATTTTCAGTACAGCCATAAATGCTTCTTGTGGAACCTCTACTGAACCTACTTGTTTCATACGTTTTTTACCCGCTTTTTGCTTTTCAAGTAATTTACGTTTACGAGAAATGTCACCGCCGTAACATTTTGCAAGTACGTTTTTACCCATCGATTTAATTGTCGAGCGGGCAATAATTTTTTGACCGATCGCTGCTTGCACCGGTACTTCGAATTGTTGACGTGGAATCAGCTCTTTTAATTTTTCTACAATTATTTTTCCGCGTTCATATGCAAAGTCTTTGTGTACGATGAAGCTTAACGCATCGACTTGTTCACCGTTCAGTAAAATATCCATTTTGCTTAACTTAGAAGGCTGGTATCCGATTAATTCATAATCGAATGACGCATAGCCTTTCGTATTTGATTTCAGGAAATCAAAGAAGTCATATACAATTTCCGCTAAAGGCATTTCATAAACGATTTTTACACGTGTGTCATCGATGTAATCCATTCCTGAGAAGTTACCGCGCTTTTTCTGGCAAAGCTCCATAACAGCCCCTACATAATCGTTTGGTACCATAATTGTCGCTTTTACATATGGCTCTTCAATACGTTCGATTTTTTGAGGATCCGGCATCATTGACGGGTTATCTACTTTTAATACCGAACCATCTGTTTTTGTTACTTCATAAATTACTGATGGCGCAGTCGTGATTAAATCAATGTTGAATTCACGCTCAATACGTTCCTGAATGATTTCCATGTGCAATAGTCCTAAGAATCCGCATCGGAAACCGAAGCCTAATGCCTGAGAAGTTTCTGCCTCATATTGTAGTGCAGAGTCGTTTAATTCCAGTTTTTCAAGTGCTTCACGTAAATCGTTGTATTTGGCTGTATCAATCGGATAAAGACCGCAATATACCATCGGATTCAGTTTACGGTAACCTGGAAGCGGTTCTGTTGCAGCACGGCTGCCCGCGTATGTTACCGTATCACCTACACGTGTGTCCTGAACATTTTTGATTGATGCTGTTAAATACCCAACATCGCCTACTGTCAATTCAGCTTGTGGTATCGATTTCGGTGTATGAACACCTACTTCGATTACTTCAAACTCTGCACCGGTAGCCATCATTTTGATTTTATCTCCGGCTTTAACAGTACCATTTACGATACGAATTGAAATGATAACACCTTTATACGCATCATAAACAGAGTCGAAAATCAATGCTTGTAATGGGGCATCCGGATCACCTTGTGGAGCAGGTACTTTTTCAACAATCTGTTCCAAAATATCCTGGATCCCAATTCCTGCTTTTGCAGAGGCAAGTACTGCTTCAGAAGCGTCCAGCCCAATTACGTCTTCTACTTCAGCGCGAACACGCTCAGGGTCTGCAGCCGGTAAGTCGATTTTGTTGATAACCGGTAAGATTTCCAGATCATTGTCCAATGCCAAATATACGTTAGCAAGTGTTTGCGCTTCAATTCCCTGTGCAGCATCCACTACTAGAATAGCACCTTCACATGCCGCTAATGAACGTGATACTTCATATGTGAAATCGACATGGCCCGGTGTATCAATTAAGTGGAAAGTATAAATTTCGCCATCTTTAGCATTATATTTCAATTGTACAGCATTTAATTTAATTGTAATTCCGCGCTCGCGCTCCAAGTCCATAGAATCCAGCAGCTGTGATTTCATTTCGCGTTGTGTAACAGTTTGCGTCGATTCTAAAAGACGGTCTGCAAGTGTTGATTTCCCGTGGTCGATATGTGCAATAATCGAGAAATTTCGGATATTTTCTTGTCGTTTTAAACGTTGTTCTCGGTTCATGTATAATTCCTCTCCTAATTAGAAAAAACACCTGAGCCCATTTGGCGTTGGTGTCACTACATATGTAGATTATTCATCCATTTACTTTTCTACTAAAATACAGCCTCTATCTCCACCAATTTTAAGTAATGGAACAATAGAGGCATAACTTATTTTAAATTATACTATGAATTGTAGTGAAACGACAACAGCGAACCTTCACCTACAATAGGAAAACCGCATTTCGCGCCTAACTTTTGCGAAATGCGGTTTTTCATATTGGAGCGAATAGCCGTGCTGAAATTGTTCAACATGTCTCACACTACCCGCCTGCTATTTGTAAACCAATTAATACCTACGCTGCTGATTCAACGAAAGCAACCCGGATTGCCTGAGCTAAAATCGCCATTGTTCGCTGAAGCTCTTCTTCCGTGTTGTCAATACCGCCAAATTCAATCAGCAATACATTTGTTGCAAGATCCTGATTATAAACACCGTCAACACCAGTACCCGACTTTTTAATAATACCGCGTGAAACGCCTGGCACAATACGGTTCACTTGCTCACTTAACATTGTTGCATAAGCTAAATTCGCTTCATATGCAGGATGTTCAGCGCCGACAACAAAAGCAATCTTTGCATATTGTTCATTGTTTGCTGTAAGTGTCGTCACTTTTTTAGGGGCTGAATCCCGATGGAAATCGATTATAAGATCATATTCGCTTTCCTCCAAATACTGAGCCAATACAGGTCGAGCCACTTTGTATGCTTGGTGAAATGTTGCATCAACCTGTTTCATTTCGGTCATAACATCAAAGTCTACAATATGTGGGGTTAAATCGTTTAATTCAAGATAATGCTGCATCATTTCTTGTAGTGAAAAGATATTCATTTCTTCATCATAAACTGCCTGCATCCCTTTTGTTTTTTTGACGATCGGCTTATAGGACTCGTGTGAATGTGTGAACATCAACAGTACATCGAATGGATCGACTTTCGGTTCTTCAGGTACTGTGACAATTGGCTCTGCCGCTGCATAAACAACGTGTGGACGTTCACTTTTGCTTTTTTGTGTAGTCATTTCATTATTTGGAAAAGGGAATTGCCCAATAATGATAGGCAGTGAAAATAAAAATAAGAACAATAATGAGAAGCGTTTTAGTTTCCGCAAACACATCACCCTTTCTCCAATACAATATGGGAAAAGAGTAAAACTTAGAACGTATAACTAGTTTTTATTGTTCAGAAAATAAATTGCCTGTTAATTACCGGCTTTTTGTTTTTCTTCAAGCCATGTAAACAAGCTTTCACCTAGTAAAAATGCATATTGGCTTAGCCAGAAGTCGACTTCTTTCGGTGTAACCATCAATCGCTCCGGATGGGTACTGAAAACTTCTTCAAATAATTGTCTGCGATCTTCAGTCGGCCATGTCGCCCACTGACCGAAAATCGGTTCAACTTTCGTTAAATCGACTTCCTCGTTTACAGGTGTCCAGTTTGTTACTGAAAGCTTGCCCGACGGTTTATCTCTTTCCTGTATTTTAGCCGCAATTGATCTGAATGCTACGTCAATTGCATCGGCGATTAAAATTGGTGCTTCGACAACTGTCGGAACTCCGATTGCTGTTACCGGGACGCCGAGCACTTCCTTGGAAACTTCCTTACGATGGTTACCGACACCCCCTCCTGGATGAATTCCGGTATCTGTCAGTTGGATCGTCCGGCATAAACGTGCACTTCCGCTTGTTGCAAGCGCATCGATAATAATGACAAGTGCAGGTTTAATTTTTTCTGCCAATGCATGGATATAATCACTTGTCTCAAATCCTGTTTGGCCGGTTACACCTGGCGCATACAAAATAAACTTTGGTGAATCCAGTTCCGACTGTTTTTTATGCATGGCATCAATCGTATATGGACCAATTGCATCTGGGGTAATCGTCTTGTTCCCTAAACCGATCACTAAAATTTTTGAATCCGCCGTAATTTTTACGTCTTTGTGCAAATCGTGCAAGTAATGGATTAAAGATTCCTGCATTTGCTCAAAACCATGGCGGTCTTCTGATGTTAGTGTAGGGATCGACAACGTTATATACGTCCCCTGCTTTTTACTTATTCTTTCTTCCCCTGTAGCATTCACTTCAACTTTTGTGATTTTGACACGATTTTGTTGGGATTCTTCCATGTGAATGCCACGTTCTTGTTCCAATGTTTCCTTTTGCTGTTTTGTTTGATGTTGGACAACTTCTGCTGTTTCATCAATTAAATCTGTTCGATTCCAATCGATTTTTTTCATAATGCACCTCCACAATTCAGTTTGTTCAAACTGTCAAGTAAATATTCTTTGCGTTTATGTATTGCAATTCCTTCAATCCTTTGGTAGAATGATTTTTGTTGTATTGACACATGAAATAAGTGAGAAAATACTCATCTCGTACCTAAATCTAGGAGGTGAAAGAAATGCCAAACATTAAATCTGCTATCAAACGTGTAAAAGTTAACGAAAAAGCTAACGCTGCTAACGTACAAGCAAAATCTGCTATGCGTACTACAGTTAAAAAAGCTGAGCAAGCGATCGCAACAGGTGCTGAAAACGCACAAGAATTAGTAGTTGCTGCTTCTAAAGCATTAGATAAAGCTGCTTCTAAAGGTCTTATTCACAAAAACGCGGCTTCTCGTAAAAAGTCTCGTTTAGCGAAAAAAGCTTAATTGTAAACTTATAAAGCCAACTGTGCATTTGCACAGTTGGCTTTTTTCATTGTTTCCTAGAATATAAATTTCTATAGTTTCTTCATTAAAAACAGTTCTAGATGTCGCTCACGGTTACCACCTGTTGTTTTAAGCTGAAGATCTACTTCCGCCAGACTATAGAGCGCTTGAAGTAAACGCTGGTCGGATGGGCGGTTTCTTTGACCTGAAATGACCTGCACTCGGTACGGATGAATTTTAAGCTGTTTTGCAATCTGTTGCTGATGGTACCCCTTTTTTTGCAAATAGAAAATATTGGTCATCGTCCGGATATTGTTCGCTAAAAGTCCTACAAGTTTGATCGGTTCTTCTTTTTGACGTAAAAGATCATGATAGATTTTGAGTGCCTCTTCCTGATTGTGCTCCAAATAGGCATTCAGCATTTTAAATGCATCATGTTCAAGTGTTTTCGCCACTAAATCCTCTACAAGTTCATGTGTTATTTCATAATCTTCACCTAAATACAAGGCCATCTTTTCTATTTCCATCTGAAGCTGGAGCATATTCGGACCGACCATTTCCAGCAGTTTACCGACAGCTTCATCGGCGATCGCTTTTCCATGCTGCTCTGCCTCACTTTTTACCCATATATTCAAATCGTTGTTTTGTGGTGTTTCCGCTGCGATTACTGTACATTTTTCTTTCATAAGCTTCGTTACTTTTTTACGCTCATCCAACTTTTCGTATGGCGCGATAAATATGGTGATGGCTGTATCAGTAGGATGCTGCAGCCAGCTTTCAAGACGCTTTAAATCATGGTCAATCTTTTCCTTGCCTTTTTCAGTCGCTTTTAAAAATGATGCATTTTTAGCTATTATTAATTTACGTTCCGAGAAAAACGGAATTGTATCCGCTTCATCAATAACATAATCAATCGGCTGTTCATTTAAGTCAAAGGTCATGACTTCCGCATCTTCATTTTTTTGAAGAGCCGCCTTCAACTGCTTAATTGTTTCATCTACAAAATAGGATTCTTCTCCTACAAGCAAGTAAACCGGTGCGAAATTCCCCTTTTTAAAATCTTGCCATACTTTTGTTATCATACTGGGAACCTCCTTTACTTTCGTAGTTCTAAGTATACCATTTTTTACGTTATTGAGGATGTCCAGTTTCACATCACAATATGCCTTGAAGAAGAATTTATATGGCCGACCTCTTCACTATTTACTTATGGATTTTTCTTGAAGCTCACACCGATTCAATAAACCAATAAAAGGAATAATTAGCATTTCATATAGCATTTTTAGTTAGAATATTCTATAATTATTGAAGATTAGGAGGGATACTTATGGCAGGACATCAAGATCCAAACTATGTAGCTGAAAACCCATTTGAAGGTCGTGGCCGAGCGATGAAAAGCAATGACTTCCCAGATGCCGGTTACGGTTTCGCCATCGGTGGCGGATTCTTCATCGTATTGTTTATTATTGCAACAATCGTAGAAGCAGCTACACGTCTGTAATTCCTTAAAAGTGGGATGGTTTCTTGTTAAAATGAGAAACCATTCCATTTTTTATTTCATAAAAAGAGAATTCAATTTTTCAATATACATTTGATTTTGTGAGACAAAAATTTCTACCGTACCATCTATTCCTGTTGTCGAGTATGGAATTTTTTTCGCCTCAAACCGATTGACAACATCAATATGCGGATGATTATAACGGTTATTTTCACCTGCCATAAACACAACAAATTTAGGGTTTGTTACTGTTATAAATTCCTCGGTGCTTGATGTTTTACTGCCATGATGCCCGGCCTTCAATAAATCGATGTTACGTAATTTCTCGTTATAAAGCCGAATCAGTTCCCTCTCGCCTTCCTGCTCCAAATCTCCTGTAAATAATGCCCGAAATGCCTCATGCTTTACGAGTAGAACGAGCGAATCATTATTTCCTTCATATTCGATTTCCAATGGCCATAAATATTCAAAAGCTGTTTCTCCTATTTGCCACTTTTGACCAGCCATTTTCTCAATCAGTTTCGTATTTGTTTTCTCCAGCTCATGCAAAAAATCGTTCATAACCGGTTTGGTGATCGAACCTGGTGTAACGTGCACCTCCTTTACAATCACTTCCCGCAACACTTCTTCAGCCCCCTCTACATGATCCGCATCCGCATGTGACAGCATAAATGTATCGATTGTTTGGATTCCTCGCCCTTTTAAATAGGGAACGACAACTTGACGCCCAACCTCATAGGGAGTTTTCCGCTCTTTCCATGTTTCCTGTTCAAATCTCAACAAGCCCCCTGCATCGATGACAATGACCGATTTTCTGTACGGCAATTCAATGACAATGCAGTCCCCTTGACCGACGTTGACAAAGGCCATTTTCAGATCACTATGCAAAAATGGCTGTATATGAAATATAAATGCAGGCAGTACTAAAGCAAAGATGGCTTTCTTTAACGGAGCTTGCTGGTCAAGCAAATAAAAAGTGAAAAAAACCGAACCGTATAAAACCATAAGCCATATCATCGAAGGTTTCCCGGGGTTCCACATTTGGACAATCGGCTGCTGAATGAAGAGAATGAAATTTGTCAGCGCTGTACGCAGCGGCTCATATATAAAGAACAGAATGGAGTCAAATGGGAGTGGCAAATAAGTCAGCACAAGGACAAATAGATTGGTCGGTAAAACAATAAATGAAAAAAGAGGGACGAAGAAAATATTGGCGATAAAAGAGGATAGGCTAATTTCGTAAAAGTGGAACAGTAATAAAGGATAAACGAGGATTTGGCAAACGAACGTAATGTAGAAGGATTGTACCCAAAAATTTGAGTAGCGAGCTAAAATACGGCTGGAATAAACTAAGCTGTAAGTGGCCAAATAGGATAGCTGAAAGCCGACTTGAAAAACTGCACCCGGCTCTAATAAGACAAACATAATAAAGCTGAGCGACAATGCATCATCCATCGGTATGTTCCAACGAACATACTGTGCTAGCAAGACAAATTCCACGACACTTACTGCACGCCAAATAGACGGTGCCCCTCCTGCTAAAATTGCATACAACGGCAATAAAATAAGCAAAAATACTGTAGCGACCTCTCTACGTATCCTCAAGCGGAGCAATAACTGAAAAAACAGGAATGAGACAAGTGCGACATGCAAACCCGAAATTGCAAATAAATGGGTAATCCCGAGTTTTTGATAAGCGCGATTTAACTGTTCGTCGACATTTTCCTGGAAACCAATCAAAAGGGCTTGTGCCTCTGCGGCAAGTGATGGCGGGAACGTTTCTTCAATATGCCTTTTTAACTGAAAGCGCTGTTCATAAATAGGTTGCATGAAACTTTTATTTTGCCGAAAATATTGGAGCTGCTGAATTTCGATAATACCTCTTGCATTCTTACCTTGCAAATAGCGGGCCATAGAAAAGCCATAGCGGTGTGCGGGGATTGATAGGGATACTTGCTCCCCAGTTACAATAAAACTTGTACCAGCAAGCTGCTGTGCCTCGAAGCGTTGTTTTTCCTTTTCAGTTTTCAATTCATAGGTGACATATACTTTGTCGCCGGATTCATCAAGCATGAACCCCCTTAGCATCACACCATTTATATTGTACTCGTCGGTCCATGTTAATATTGCCGGTAGTTCAACCGGTAGTGAAAGCTTATTGATTTCATAGGAAAAATAACTGTAACTCCCAATGCCAACTATTAAAATAAACAGCAAATGAATGTTTGCCAGTCGTTTATAAAGACTAAACACCAACAATAATGCCAGCAAGAAAAGAAGCCTTCCCGATTCCAATGCAGCAAGTGCACTGATACAAACCGACAAGGCGTAAAATATCCAGTTATGCTTGAACAAGTTTACCAAATAAAGCATGCATCTTCTCCTCTAATGGGAGCAACTGATCACGGCTTGCACCTAACTCACGAAGCTTTTCGAGCATTTCAGCAGTTAATGCGAACTTTTCATCTTGCAGAAAGTCGATTTTTGCCTCATCAAATGGAATATGCGCAACATGGACATCTGCTTTTTTGAACAATTCCATTGCGTACATATTATTTTTATAATCTTTTGCATAGTACACATTTTTGATACCGGCTTGAATGATTGTCTTCGTGCATGGCAGGCATGGGAAATGTGTGACATATAGATCCGCTCCATTTGATGGCGTACCATATTTCGCACATTGCAGTAATGCATTTGTTTCGGCATGCACTGTGCGGACACAATGGTTGTCCACAACATAGCAACCTTCTTCAATACAGTGTTCGTCACCTGAAATGGATCCATTATATCCGCCGGCAATGATGCGCTTTTCCCGTACAATTGTCGCACCTACCGCAAGACGGCTGCATGTGCTTCTTAATGCGAGTAAATGACTTTGCGCCATAAAAAATTGATCCCAAGTAATTCGCTCCATATGATAACCCCCAAATGTTTTGTCACCTATCAGTTTATACGTAGTTCCTGACATTCGCAATGTAAGATCAATCAGAAATTTCGGTTTATTTTACGTCGATTAAGTCCTTTAACTGCTCAAATGTTTTATCCCCGATTCCAGTTACTTTTTTTAAATCCTCTATAACTTGAAAATTCCCGTGTTCGGACCGATGCTGAATAATCGCCCCTGCTTTGGATGGACCAATTCCCGGAAGCTGGGTTAACTCCGCTTCCATCGCTTTATTTATATTAATCTTTCCGTTCGTACTTCCGCTGCCTGAGCCGGTCGCCGGACTCGCCTGTATTATCTGTTCCATTACCTCCGCAGGCTCTTCGCCAGTTTTAGGTATATAGATCACTATTTCATCCTGAAGCCTTTGGGCATGGTTAATGAGCACCGGATTGGCATCGTCTGTGTACCCTCCTGCTGCTTCAACGGCATCGACAATCCGTTGATCTCCGGATAATGTATACACACCCGGATATTTTACCGCTCCTTTTACATCCACCATTATTGGCTTATGTTCGTTTTCGATTTCCGTTTCCGGATTTGTGGAAGGTTCATCAATAGCAGGAATTGTCATTTGGTCAATTGTTTCAATCGCAGCACTGTGCGAGGAATCATCGAGGAATAATAAGTAGATGAATATTGCAGCAACGACTCCGCCCAGAATGGCGAGTTGCTTTTTATACTTCTCCAGAAATGGCTGCAAAATAAAAAACACCCTTTCATAAAGAAGGTTTTATATATGGAGCTTACATCCACTATACAAATTCCGCTTCTTTATGAAAAGGTATTTCCATCAAAACTGCTGAAACTTACTTTTTCAGCTATTTTTATTTAACCGCCCGAATAAAAATTCGTTCGCTTTCATCAGTCGGTTGTGTTGTCATCCAGTCTGCCGTCACTTCAACGTGAGAAAAACCGATTTCTTTCAGCCATTTCACATATTGCTCATACGCAAATGTGCGCTGATAATGTTCTTCATCAAAGCGTTCATATAGACCGCTTTCTGTTAGTACAAAAAACGTCATTTGATGGTACACAGAATGGGGTTCTTCACCCGGCTCTGTATGCCAAACATATGAAATTTCGCCGTCGTCATACGTAAACGGACCATCCAGAAAAATTTCGTCCATTTTATATAACGAATGTACATCAAAGAATAGTTGTCCGCCTTCCCGAAGACTGTCAAATACCCGTTTCAATGTTTCCACGACATTTTGCTGCTCTTTTACATAATTGATCGAGTCAATTGGAATGATCGCAACCTCCAAATTGCTGAAACCTTCCAGTTCGTCCATTGACATAGCATATAGAGGCATTGAAACTTTTTCATCCTCCATACGCGCACTTGCAATGGCAAGCATTTCTTCCGATAGGTCAATCCCTGATACAGCGTAACCCGCTTTATTCAGTAATAATGCAAGCGTTCCTGTACCACAGCCAATATCGAGCAGATTTTTATAGTTCTGTGCAGGTGCATATGTCTGAATCCATTCCACATATTCCGTATACGGGATATCGGTCATCAATTCATCATAAACTTCCGCAAAACGCTCATAACTATTCATTGTCCATATGTGGCGCGTCTAATTGTGGTGCATCTCCCCATAGACGTTCCAGGTTGTAATAGGCACGCTCATCTTTATGGAAAATATGTGCAACAACATCACCCATATCGACTAAAATCCAGCGTGCAGTATCAAAGCCTTCAAGCTTACGTACTGTGTAGCCCGCTTCTTCTGCTTTTTCTTTAATTTCACGTGCAATTGCCTGTACTTGGCGCTCTGAGCTACCTTCTGCAATGATGAAATAATCAGCTAAAAGTGAAATTCCCTGCATATTTAATGCAACGATATCCTCTCCTCGCTTGTCATCGATTGCTTTGTACGTAATATTTAATAACGTTTCATTCATGTATGTTTATTCCTCTCTTATTAAGCTGTTGTAGCATTCAATTGAAACAGGATAAATTGCCTGCTGTGACGAAACTAAAAAACTGAGCGTATGTGTCACACATGCCCGGAATGCATCCTCTAAACTGATGTCTGCCAACGTTCTTAGTTCCTCAACACCCTGAAATTTACGATTTGGTTCAATCATATCTGCTACATAAATAATTTTCTCAAAAGTTGTCATATTCGCACGTCCGGTAGTATGATAACGAATTGCATTTAAAATGCCTTCATCATTAATTTGGAATTCCGTCTCGACAATCCAGGCACCGACCGGACCATGCAATATTTCAGCATTCCAGTCAAGCAGACGCGCATCCAACTGCTGTTCAATCACGACTTGCTTCATCCAGTCAACATCCGCATATTTAGCTATATCATGGAAGATAGCCGCAATCTCTGCTTTTTGTGGATTTTCACCGTATTGTTGAGCTAAACGGATCGCTGTTTCCATTACACCAATGGTATGAATATACCGTTTTTCAGGCATTCGATCTTTAATCGCTGCCAGCATCGTTTGACGTTCCATACAAACCTTCCTTTCGAATATACCGTTCAACTGCAGCAGGCAATAAAAACTGTAAAGGTGCCTCTGTTTGCTGTAACCGGTTTCGAATATATGTTGAAGAAAGGTCAATTTGCGGGGCTTCCACCATACACACGTCGTAGGATGATTTTGCTTCACTGCCCGGGCGCTTCACTCCAACAAATGTGACAAGTTCCATTAATTCATCGATACGGTGCCATGTATGCAAAGAATCGATCATGTCCCCGCCGATAATAAAATAAAACTGTATTTGTGGTTCACGTTCACACAATGCTTTCATTGTATCGAATGTATAGGATACCCCTCCGCGCTCAAGTTCATATGTTTCCACATGAAAATACGGAATATCCTCGATCGCCAGCTCAACCATCCGCAGACGCTGAGCATTTGTTGCAGAGCGGGCCAAATCCTTATGCGGCGGCTTTGCGTTCGGCATAAAGCGTACTTCCGTCAAACCAAGCGCTGCATACACTTCATTGGCCATCATTAAATGTCCAATATGCGGTGGATTAAAAGTTCCGCCAAAAAGACCGACTTTCTTCATTACACTTCACCTTATTTCGTAGCTACTTTTGGTAATACGATTTTTTTGTTGTTGCGCGATTCTTTATATAAAACAACTGTCAACCCGATCAGTTGAACAAGCTCGGCACGTGTACCGGCAGCCAGTTCTTCCGCCACAACTTTTTTGTCTTCTTCACAGTTGTCTAAAATGCGTACTTTAATAAGTTCGCGTGCTTCCAATACATCACGTAATTGTGCAATCATTGCATCATTTACGCCACCTTTCCCAACTTGGAAAATTGGATCTAAGTGGTGTGCCTCAGCACGTAAAAAACGTTTTTGTTTACCTGTTAACATAATTTCCTCCTAATTGCGCCGTTAAACGGGCAATCATTGCATTTGTATTTGGATAATGACCTAACCAGTGTTCGTATGCAATCGCACCTTGATGCACGAACATGCCTAACCCATTGACAATTGTCGCCCCTTTTTGCTCAGCCGCTTGCAAAAATGGCGTCATTAATGGATTATACACAATATCTGCAGCAATTGCGCCTGCCGGGAACTTTCCAAGCGAAAATGGTAATGCAAAGTCGCCCGTAGCCATTCCTGCTGGTGTTGTTTGAATAAAAATTTCATAATTAGCCAGGCTTTGTTCTGCTTCTTTCATCGAAACAGCTTGGCCGGCATGTAATTCATCAATAATTTGCTGTGCTTTTTCAACTGTTCTGTTGGCAATTGTTATATTCGTATAACCTGTTAGTTGAAGGGCAAATGCAATACCGCGGGCTGCGCCACCTGCTCCGATCAGTAAAACCGGTGCATTACGTTTTGTAGTACCGATCACATGCTCAAGTGATTTCACAAAACCCGGACCGTCCGTATTATAGCCCTTTAATTTACCTTCTGCAGTACGCACGACCGTATTGACCGCACCCATCTTTTCGGCAAGCTCGTCAAGTTCATCCAGGAACGGAATAATCGCTTGTTTATGCGGAATCGTTACATTCCAGCCGCTTGTCCCTAACAGTTTGAAAGATGCAACAGCTTGTTGTAGATGTTCTGGCTTCACGTGTATCGGGATATACGTCGCATCCACATTCGCTTCTTCATACCATGCATTATGCATCTCCGGAGATTTTGAGTGTGCAATCGGATCCCCAATAACCGCAAACCATTTTTTCACCGACATTTCCCTCTTTCCTGCTACCATTCATTCACTGTAAAATAATTGACTTGATAAAAAGAAGGCGAATTTGCCCGCCTCCCCTTCATACCAATCAACTAACTTCACTTCAGATGTTAAAAATTTTTCCCTAAATTAGTTGAAGAGACGTTCTATTAAATCAGTGATGGACGAATGAATACTTCTACGCCTTTTGGTGCGTGTGCTGCTACGACAACATTGGCATGCTGTACTGTAACCCAGCCTAATCCTGAAATAACTACATCAGTTTTCGGTTCTTTGATCGAAAACTCGTGACGTACTAATGGTGGTAATTGATCAATATGTTTAGACGTTGGAGGTGCCAATAACTCACCTTTATGTTCTTCATATAATTGATCCGCACGTTCCAGCTTCGTACGGTGGATCGGCAAATCATTTGCAACATGTACAGTAAATGCCGAACGCTCGCCTTGTATAAAATCAAAACGGGCAAGAGCACCGATAAAGAGTGTTTGTCCAGGATTTTGCTGATACACTTTTGGTTTAATTTCTTTTTTTGGCATAATATATTTTAATTCACTTGAATCGATATGGTGTGCCATTTGGTGATGATTGATAATACCAGGTGTATCATATAAAGATGATCCGTCATCTAACGGAATGCCAATCATATCAAGCGTAGTTCCCGGGAAATGAGAAGTTGTAATAATTTCTCCTTCACCTGTAGCTTGCTTAATAATACGGTTAATAAACGTCGATTTACCGACATTTGTACAACCTACAACATATACATCTTTACCATTACGGTATTCTTCAATCGCTTCAACGACTTCCTGCATGCCCATTCCTTTATGTGCCGAAACAAGCTTCACATCAATCGGCTTTAATCCAAGTGCTTTCGCTTCACGTTTCAACCAGTTGATCACTTTCTTTTCTTTTACCGATTTTGGTAAAAGGTCTGCTTTATTTGCTACTAAAAGAACTGGGTTATTTCCAACGAATCGGTGTAAACCTGGTAGCCAGCTGCCATTAAAATCGAAAATATCCACGATTTTCACGATCAGACCTTGCTGTTGTCCAAGACCGTTTAAAATACGTAAAAAATCATCATCCGTTAAGCTAACAGGTTGGATTTCATTATAGTTTTTTAAACGGAAACAACGTTGACAAATAATCATTTCCTTTTCCAGCGAGGACGCAGGTGCATACCCTAATCCATTTTTATCTTCAGTTTGAATCACTGTTCCACAGCCAATACATTGTGGCATTTCATTCATTCAATATTTCCTCCTAACTACTATTGCACCTTCATGCAAAAAAACTTGGGTCGCTTTTTAGTCTTCCCAAGGATACTTTCCTTTTCGCTTTAAATCGTTGTATACACGACGTTCGACGAAGCGGTTAAATTTTGTGACGAGTCCATCAGAGTCAGCAACAGGACGAACTAAAAACGTATAAAGTTTTTGACGTTTTGCGCCCATCACATCTGTTAATAGCTGATCTCCCAGCATCGCAACTTCATGGCGACGTAGACGCAGCTGAACAAGGGCCGCATAGTATGCTGCTCCTAATGGTTTTTTGGCACGGAAAATAAACGGTATGCCATGCGGTTCTGCAAACTGGCGCACCCGTGCTTCATGATTGTTTGAGGCAATGATAATTTTTATGCCTGCTTCTCGCATCATTTCAAACCATTGTACAAGCTCTTCCGTTGCATCAGCACGGTCCCATTCAACAAGCGTATTATCTAAATCTGTTATGATCCCTTTAATGCCTAAATCCTTTAATTTTTCCGGTGTAATTTCATATACACTGCGAATAAATTCATCTGGTAATAAAAAGTTGTACAAAGCCGTAACCCCTAACTCAAAATTTATTTATTCATTATACCATAGTAGCAAAAGCTTCTCCCATTTTTATCTTCGCCCCATTTGTAACATTCTCGGTAAATTCAATTGCATTTTGTTCAAATAACATCACAACGGTTGAACCAAACGCAAAATAGCCGACTTCTTGTCCTTTTTTCCACTGTGTTGACGTATTTGTAAGTTCAATTGAATTCACAAATGTCGCTCCTACTTTAATGAATGCTGTATAATGTTGTTTTTCATAGTTAATTTCGCTTATCATACGATAATTATGACTGATTGGTTTTTTTCCATATTGTAAGCCCATCTGGTTTACAGGATAAGACTTTTGACCAAGTATGTATTGTCGCTTAACAATACCATCAATCGGACTATGGATACGGTGATAATCTGCAGGACTCAAGTAAAAAACAATATACTTGCCATTATTATACCTCTTTGCCTGTATTTCATTTCCCATTAAATCAATTAAAGAATACGGCTTATTTTTCACAGTAAACATTTCCTGATCCTCAATATTGCCGAATGCTTCTATTTTTGCGTCAACTGGACTTGCAAATATATTTTTGCGAACATCTACCGGACGTACTTCTTCTTTCAACTGGCGAACAAAAAAATCATGCAGGCTAGTAAATTCTTTTGGAGATTTTGAAACTTCTTGTATGTTAATTCCGTATATTTGACTATAGCTACGAATAAAATTTTTACTTAAACGTGATTGTGCAATTTGTTGTAAAATTTTCGAAGAGATTTTACCATTTGATAGTTCTATCATATTCCGGTATAATTTTTCCTTCATTCTAGGTCCTCCGTTAAGTATTGAATAAAGTGAGACTTCAATCAGTTGGGCGCTTTCCTCATCCCCACTGATTAGAAGGAACACAAGCTGAAACCGTCACGTCCAGTGACAACGCTTGTGTAATCAACATCATGTTGGCCCGAACCAATCGGGCTTTTACAGGTAGTTTTACTACTCATTAATGCGGGATAAAAGTAAATTATATAATGACTGGCCAAACAAAGATAGGTTTTAATATGAATTAACTATTACCTTTTTTTAATAGAACAAGTATAATAGAATATAGCCGATGTGCAAGGGAGTGTTTTCCAATGTTTCTACTTCAAAAAGTTGATTCAACGTTTAAAAAAATAAAAGCAAACGCTGCTAATATCATTACAATTACAAATATGTCGTTTGGTGGGGCTGCAATTATGGCTACACTAAATGAGTATCATAGCTACAGTGTACTATTAATTTTTATCGCTGCTTTTTTAGATCGTTATGACGGTAAAGTTGCCCGTAAATTTAATCAGGAGTCCGAATTGGGAAAACAGCTTGATTCCATGGCGGATATTATTTCTTTCGGTGTAGCACCTGCCCTATTAATGTATGAAATGGCATTAATGAATGCAGGATTTACAGGTATGATGATGCCCGTATTATTTATTGCTGCCGGTGCGTTGCGTTTAGCTCGATTCAATGTGATGGATTCAACAGGTTATTTTGTAGGACTGCCGATTACAGCGGCTGGTACATTACTAACTTTTTCTTATTTCTTTACAAATATGTTATCCGAAACGTTTTACTTAATTCTTTTCCCGGTATTGGCACTATTGATGGTAAGTACCTTTACATTAAAAAAAGTGTAAGAGCAGAAATATCGCTCTTACACTTTTTTCATTTCTGCGCAAATTTCATCATATACTGTCGAAAAGATGAAAGGATGTTAATTGCTTGAGCGGTTTTGTGACAGCATTGGTTCAACTTTGGCTTGAGCTTCCCGCATTACTAGGCTATTTAAAAGGGCAGACGTTTTATAAACCGTTATCACGCGAGGAAGAAGAAGAAGTCATCAATCGTTTTATAAAGGGGGATGAAAGCGCTCGTGTCGAATTAATCGAGCGAAATATGCGGCTTGTTGCGCACGTTGTAAAAAAATTCCACCCTTCACACGATTTACTTGATGATTATATTTCAATTGGCACGATTGGTCTTATGAAAGCCGTAAGCAGTTTCACACCAGAAAAAAAGACCCGTCTCGCCACATATGCCGCCCGATGTATCGAAAATGAAATTCTGATGCATCTTCGCGCACAAAAAAAAGTGCAAAAAGATGTCTCGTTATTTGAGCCGATTGGTGTCGATAAAGATGGGCAGTCTCTTCAAATCCGTGATTTACTGCAGCTTGACGAACCTTCCACAATTGAAAAAATTGAACGACAGGAGGATTTTGCCCAGCTGTATCGCTATTTGGATACATTAGATCCACGTGAGCTCGAAATTATTTCCTACCGTTATGGGCTCCAAAACTTCGACCCGCATACCCAAAAAGAAATTGCCAAAAGGCTCAATATTTCACGCAGCTATGTTTCACGCATTGAAAAACGGGCACTTATTAAGCTTTACCAGCAGTTTAAACATGGTGAGAAAGAATAAGCCATATGAAAGGCAGATAGATTTTCAACATACAATAAAGAAAATGCCCAATCCTTTAATGCGATTGGGCATTTCTACGTGATCCATATTATAACTTTGTAATTGCGTTTAATACGATTTCCGTTGAGTGTTTCGCTGCTACAGGTAAAAACTCATCAAATGACATGCTCGATTCTTGTCCTGCAATGTCTGATAATGCACGAATGACTACAAATGGTGTATCGAATTGGTGGCATACTTGCGCTACAGCCGCCGCTTCCATTTCCACGGCTTTCATTGTAGGGAAATCTTTTCGCACTGCCTCAACACGCTCAGGGTTACTCATAAATACATCGCCTGAACAAATAAGGCCTACACTGTAATTATGCTCTCCCACTTCTTTAACTGCCTGTTTCGCAACTTCCATTAATTGTTCATCTGATTTATAAGCTGCCGGCATCCCAGCCATTTGACCGATCTCATAGCCAAAAGCTGTAACGTCGACATCATGATGACGTACTTCATCCGAAATGACGATATCCCCAACCTTTAATGCTGCATCAAAACCGCCTGCAGATCCTGTATTAATGACAACTTTCGGATTAAACTTTTCCAATAAGATCGTCGTAGACATTGCCGCATTCACTTTACCGATACCGCTTTTTAACAGTACGATTTCTTTGCCTTCATATGTACCTGTTGTGTATTCACTGTTTGCTATTGTTTCTGTTTTTGTATTTTGTAGAGCACCGCGTAATAATTCTACTTCCTGCTCCATTGCACCGATTACTGCTATTGTCATTTAGTTCATTCCTCCAATTAAACTTGCTAACTATTCTACTTTATTGTGAACCTTCTAATGTTGTCAAAACTTCTATTTGAACCGGTTTCCAGCCTTCATTGTCAACCCATTCTATACTTACACGATATTTTTGTTCTTTGTCCATCGATGTGACAACGGCAATTGCACTTTCCGTACTACCGTTATTATTCACACGCAGTACAATACTGTTTTCCTGCTGTAAATCAATGACGCTGAAAATTGCTTTTAGTTTTTCTTCGTAATCAATATGCCCTTTTTCATATGTCGACACATGTTCTCCTGTTTGTGCCGTCGGATAGGCCGGCCAATTTGGATTTGTAATGACTTCTTTTACTGACGGATCGTTGGAAGGACTCACCATGTCACCCGATTCAGATGTTGGCTGTTCAGTTTCATCTGTAGCGTTATCTTCCTCATCTACTTCTTCCGGTACATTTGTTTCTGTTTCATTATCTTCCGTTTCTTGTCCAGCGTCATCTTCCGGGACATCAGTTGCTACTTCTGCCGGTGAATCTTGCTCTGCTTCGTTTTTAGGTTCCGGCTCTTGTGTAATGATAAAAATTAATGTTGCCACAATTAACACAGCGACAATAGCGATTAAATAATTTAATCTTTTATCCGCTTTTTGAAATTTCGTCTGTTTTGTTTTTTGTTCAGCATACTGTTGTCGTGTTTGAAATCGTCTTTTTCGTTCCATTTCAATTCCTCCTATGCACACCTATTTTAGCATTAGAACAGCAAAGGTTGCACGGAAATTGAACATTGGAAACTCTTCCAAATATATCAACATAACAAAAGCAGCTAGCAATTTGATGCTAACTGCTTCATAATTATTTTACTTCTAAAATAATAACTTCCATATCTCCGCCTGGTGTTGTCAGTTTTACAACATCGTCCACATGCTTGCCCATTAAAGCTTTAGCAATCGGAGAGTCATTCGAAATTTTACCTTCCATCGGATCGGCTTCAGCTGAACCAACAATTGTGTATGATTCTTCAAAGTTTGCACGTTTACCGTTGATCAGTTCATCAAATGTAACTGTTTTACCTAAAGAAATTGTATTTGATGTTTCGTCCTCAGTAATAATAACAGCATTGCGCAGCATTTGTTCAATCAAAGAAATACGACCTTCCACAAATCCTTGCTCTTCTTTTGCTGAATCATATTCAGAGTTCTCGGAAAGGTCACCGAAGCTGCGAGCTACTTTAATGCGCTCTACTACTTCCGGACGCTTTACTGTTTTTAATGTGTTTAATTCATCTTCTAATTTTTGTTTTCCATCAAGTGTCATTGGATATTGTTTTTCGTTTGACATTATTCCCACTCCTTAGTATTAACTTGAAAACGTTTACTTTTAGCGTTTTCTATTTCTATTCTAAAAAATACGTATAAATTAAATGTTATTTTCACGTATTTTGTTCATAAATAACAGAAAACCCGACTACTAGTTTACGGTATGTGTAAATCCCTTCTTTTAGAAGAAGTTTACACCGTAATACGGGCAGCCGAATTTTATGATTAATTATTTATGTTGTTCTATCAATTTAAAATGTAATTAATGTAAATACTACATCATCATATTACAAGTTTGATTCAGTTTCAAGAATTGTTTTTATTTTCGTTACCATTAAGTCAATTGCAACGTTATTTTCTCCGCCTTCAGGGATAATTACATCTGCATATCGCTTAGTCGGTTCGATAAACATATTGTGCATTGGACGCACTGCTGTTAAATACTGATCGATTACCGAATCAGCTGTACGACCGCGCTCTTTAATATCACGTTGAATGCGTCGGATAATACGTAAGTCAGAGTCTGTATCCACAAATAATTTAATATCCATTAAATCACGCAGACGCTCGTCCTCCAGCACTAAAATTCCTTCGACAATGATTACATCTTTAGGTTCCACATGAATGACTTCATCTGAACGCGTATGCTGTACATAATCATAGACCGGTTTTTCCACTGATTCATAGGCAAGTAAACGATGAATATGCTCGATCAGCAAATTATTGTCAAATGCAAGCGGATGATCATAGTTTGTTTCCAGACGCTGTTCAAACGTCATATGGCTTTGGTCTTTATAATAATAATCCTGTTCGATAACAACTACTGAATGTTCACGGAAAACATCGTATATAGAACGTGTCACGCTCGTTTTACCTGAGCATGAACCACCGGCAATTCCGATTACAACTGGACGGTTTGACATTTAATTATTCTCCTTTCGCATCATATCAAAATGTGATAATGAGCGATCAACTTTAAATTTAACGATTTGTAGTGGGTGGCGGGCAACATCTAGTTCATTGCCTTTTTCATCCCAAAGCTGGCCAACCGTCATTTTGAATGCATCCATATTAGGGCCGAAAAATTCAACCGTATCGCCTGTCTTGAAATAGTTGCGTTGTTCCAATGTAACTATTTGTGTTTCGGCATCATAATCCATTACAAAACCAGCAAAATCCCACTTCATTTTATGTGAATGGAAACCAAACATTTGTTGTTTATAGCTTGGCTCACCTTCAAAGAATGACGAAGCAGTCGCACGGTTTGCACAGCGCGCCAGTTCTTCCAGCCATTCTTTTTCGAATGTAAAGTTTTCCGGGTCTGCACAGTAAGCATCAATTACTTTACGATAAACGGAAATAACCGTTGCGATATAGTGAATCGACTTCATACGGCCTTCCACTTTTAATGAATCAATCCCTAACTCAATCATGTGAGGAATGGATTCGATCAATTTCAAGTCTTTCGGGCTCATTGCAAACGGTGCTTCACCTTCGTTAAACAATGCTGTTTCTTTACCGTCGTTATTTTCATATAAATCATAATCCCAACGGCAAGACTGACAGCAGCCGCCACGGTTTGAGTCTCGGGCCGTCATATGGTTTGAAAGTGTACAGCGTCCGGAATAAGCGATACACATTGCACCGTGCACGAAGGCTTCGATTTCAATGTCTACCTCTTCTTTCATTTTACGCATTTCTTCCCCGCCGACTTCACGTGCTAAAACAACACGTTCCAAACCTTCTTCTTTCCAGTACTTTACCGCTTTCCAGTTGGATAAAGACTGTTGTGTAGAAAGATGGATTTCTAAAGAAGGGGCACACTTTTTACAAGTTTCAATAATTAACGGGTCTGCAACGATAATCCCTTTTACGCCTGCTCCCTCGATTGCCTGCAAGTATTCTTCCAAACCGTCCATATTTTCGTTATGCGCAAAAATATTTGTCGTTACATATACAACGGCTCCGTATTTATTGGCAAATTCAACGCCTTCCTTCATTTCTTCAATAGTGAAGTTCCCTGCGTTAGAACGTAAACCAAATTCCTGACCACCGATAAATACAGCGTCAGCACCGTAGTGTACGGCTACTTTTAATTTTTCCAAGCTTCCTGCTGGTGCTAGAAGCTCTGGTTGTTTCGTAATTACTGTTTTTCCGTTAATAGTTTCACGGATCTTTTCATTTTGAATTAATTGTAGCATACTGCGTTAGTTCTCCTTCCTAGTAGACTGTTTCCTTGTAGATGAAGCCAGTATCCAGTGGACGTAACGCTGGCTGAATTGCTTCGATTTGCTCAAATAGCTCGGATTTAATGTCATCGTACGCATCTTCGCCTTGATCAAAATACGTATCAATTGCTTGACGGTAAAGTTCTGTAACTGTCACCGTATAATCAAACGTTTGAAGGACACCATCAATTTTGAATGAATCGATACCCGCCTCAAACAATTCATTTAACTCTTCAATAATGCACATGTCATTCGGAGAGAAAATATGTGTGCCATTCATATCCTCATAGATCGGATATTTATTTTTACGCTCTTTATCGTGAAGGAACATATTTTTGTTTTCTTTACGATTTTCGATTTCCATCGCTTCGTCACGGTACAGGAAATAGTTCCCTAAAAGTGCGCGCTTAGATTGGAACATACAAGTCATACCATGTACTTGTACTTCGATTTCATGCTTTGTATTTTGTTTAATTTCGAGCACTTCATCGACTGAAAGTTCACGTGCCAGTACAGCACGCTTACTTCCGCGTTCACCCCAATAGTTCACTTGGAAGAAGTTCGTTGCAGTCGTTTCCGGATTCCAATGCAACGGAATGGTTACATTGTTTTCACGCACTGCGATAATTACTGCTGGGTCCCCGAATAATAATGCGTCTACCCCAATACGCTGCATCTGTACTAAATATTCATCCAATGCATCTAAACGATCGTTGTGGAATAATGCATTGACCGCCACATAAACCTTTTTACCTGCAGCGTGAATCAGTTTTGTTGCTTCTTCCACCTGTGCTACTGTAAAGTCTCCAGCTAGACGTAAGCCAAATTTTTGTTCACCGATCACAAAAGCATCAGCACCTGCCTCAAGTAGTGCTGTAATATGCTCAATGGATTGTGGTGTTACTAATAATTCTGGTTTTTTCACACTAATCACCTCTTCAAACAAATTAACAAACCATCACCGACAGGGAAAAAGGCACTAGAATAATCCGGATGTGCCATGATCCAGTCTGAAAATGTTTTTAAATTGCGGATCATCGTTCTTTTTCTTCTAGGTACTTCTTTTATATCTAAATCTGATAATCCGTGCATATACATATTATCGATGTATAAAACGCCACCCGATGGAACGAGTGTTGCGTACTTTTCGAAAAACTTCATGTATTGCCCTTTTGCCGCATCAATAAAAACAGCATCAAAAGTAGTAGGAAGTGTTTCCATGTCTACCTCTAACGCATCGCCCTCTATTACTTGTATGCGGTTTGCCACCTCTGACCTTGCAATGAATTCCTTGGCATACTGAACTCGCGACACATCGCGTTCAATCGTCACAATATGACAATCTGGCAGCGCTTGAGCCATTCGTATAGCAGAATAACCAATTGCCGTCCCAATTTCTAAAATCGATTTCGGATTTTGAATTCGCAAAATTTGATTCAGTGACTCAATCCCGGCAAGCTGCATGATTGGGACATGATTCTGTTCTGCGAAGCGTTCCATTTCCATTAATAATTCATCACGTTCAGGAATGAAAGAAGCAATATAAGCGTCTGATAATTCCATTCGTCATTCTCCCTTTACCTGGTTGTTTGCGCCCATCTTTCATTCACAAGAAAAAAGACGAAACGAAGATGTTTGCGCCTACAAAATTGTTATATAAGGACAAAAAATCACAATTTATAATAGCATGAAAAGAAAAGGAATGCGAACAATTTACTGAATTCCATCGTAAAACGGAAATTTCAAGCCATTCGATCCCTTTTCCACAACTTAACTTTCTTAACGTAAATATTTTTCGATGTTCGCTAAATGTTCATCATACGTTTTAGCAAAATGATTTATGCCTTCTTTATCTGCCAGGAAGTATAAATAATCAGTTTGTGAAGGATTCAATGCCGCTTCAATTGATGTTTTTCCGGCTCCCGCGATTGGTCCTGGAGGCAATCCAACATTTTGATACGTATTATACGGGTTGTCTACTTCCAAATCTTCATACAGCACGCGGTCTTTATGGGACCCTAATGCATACAGTACGGTTGGGTCTGTTTGTAAAGGCATCTCAATTTCCATACGGTTATAGAATACACTCGCAATTGTTTCACGGTCCGTTTGGGCAGTTGCCTCTTCTTCAAGCAGTGATGCAAATGTCAATAGTTCATGAACAGATGTTTCACGTTCTTCCAATACCGGAGTATATTCGGAAACAATCGTATTCATCGCAGAAAGCATTGTATCGATAATTTCCTCTATCGTTGGGTTTTCCTCAAAGAAAGGATATGTTGCCGGATATAAATAGCCTTCTAACGGATGACGAATATTCTCCTTTAAAATAGCTTCTGACAATAATTCAGGATATTCAGTGATTAATTGCTTGACATAAGCGGCATCCGTCACTTTTTTCATGAAGTCCTCTGCTTTATGAGAAGTATTTTTCTGTACAACATCTGCTACTTGCTCAAGTGTTAACCCTTCTGGCACTGTCATTGTAAATACAGGCTCGCGATACACACGACCTGTCTTTAAGCTTTCAATAATTTCGTCGAGTGTCATGGATTTCGTTAAAGAATAACTGCCGGCTTGGAATTCCGATTCATTTTTAAATTTAGTGTAATATTTAAAAATCTGTGCATTCTTTACAATGCCCTTATCTTCTAGAATAGTCGATATTAATGTAATACCTGAACCCATCGGAATTTCGACTTCAACTTTTTTGTTCGATTCCGGGTCCATTGGTTCCAATGCCGATGTCACATAGTTGTATCCTACGAAACCGACAATGGCAATAATCAGAAGAGCCACAAGCGCGATGATTCCCACAATTTTACGCACCGTTCTGACTTCTCCTTTACGCTCTTTCATCTTATTGAACATTTCTTGCTTCTTATTTTCGTCTAGCACGGGAGTCCCCCCTTTTTCTCTCCCATAATGATACATAAAAATCTCTTTCGACACAATATAGAGCCATGAAAGGTATGGAAATTCTCACTATTTGCGACGTTTTATAATAGAAAATGTTCGTTTTTGTCTAAATTTGAACAATAAAAAAACCCTACTGCCGTATAAATCGTCAGTAAGGTTCTTGAAATTAGTTTTGTGCCAATGAGTTTAATACTTGTTCTACCATTTCCCACTCTTCGTCTGTTTCGATAGGAAGCAAGTCCACTACTTCACCGTTATCGCCAGCGATATAGGCAGAAGCATATACTTCCTCCAGTACAGGCTCATCGTCTTCCATAATTGCATAGAATAAGTAATTTTTGCCGTTGCTTTCAAAGCGGTGTAATATTTGGCACATAACTTCTTCATCATCTTCATTCGTGATTGTGAAGTAATTTGTCTGATCCGAGCCAAATTCGTCTAGTACCGTATTCATAACTTCTTCAACCATTGACCATTCTTCATCTGTTTCAATATCCGAAAAGCCGCTCATTTCGCCATTCTCGTCGAGAACATAGCGAAGTGCAGAAATACCTGCTTCTTCATCACCGATTAATGAGAATAAAACATATGAATGATCTTCCGAATCAAATGTAAATACAACGCGGCATTGTTGCTCTCCGCCGTCTTCTTTTTGCAAAATAAAAATATTTTCTTCCAAACTAATTCCTCCCAATGAATAAAACAGAGCAGGCTCATCACCCACTCTGTTTTTATTGTGTCAAATGAATTATTCTTCTTCGCCTAATTCGTCTTCAATCTGATTTAATACTTCTTCGATTAAATCCCATTCTGCTTCTGTTTCGATCGGCGTTAATTCGCCATCTTCACCGTTTTCAGCAGGAACGAATGCAGATGCGAAAATTTCAACTGCGCCATCTTCGTCTTCTTCTGCGCCTACTAAAGAATATAATACGTATGATTTACCGAACTCTTCTGAATCGAAAGTGTGTAAAATTTCGCAAAGTTGTTCGTTGCCGTTTTCATCGACTACTGTAATATGATTTTGTTGTTCTGACATGATCGTCACCTCTTCATAATATTTAGGCATTGGTGCCTGTTGCTGCTCAATACATTATACATAAAGCCTTTTCGGATAAGTACAAAAAAGCCTCATGTAGAGCAACTTTAGTTTTTACTATCTAAATAACCTTGTAAAATCATGACAGCAGCCATTTTATCAATAACTAGCTTTCTTTTTTTACGGCTTACGTCTGCTTCGATCAGCATACGTTCAGCAGCCATCGTTGTCATACGCTCGTCCCAAAGCTTAACAGGAAAACCAAATGTATCTTCCAGCAGTTTTTTATAGCTTTCAGAAGCTTCCCCTCGGGGACCGATTGAATTATTCATGTTTTTCGGGTAGCCTACAACAAATTCTGTTACATTGTGTTCCTTTACAAGCTCATTGATACGTTCAATACCAAATTTACCTGCCGCTTCATCGATTTTTATCGTCTCGATTCCTTGCGCTGTCCACCCTAGCGCATCGCTAATTGCAACGCCGACTGTTTTCGAGCCGACGTCTAAACCCATAATTCTCATTTATCCGCCTCAGTATTCTTTCTAATATAAAATCTAACGAGTTCCTCTAAAATCTCGTCACGTTCAAGCTTGCGGATTAAATTACGTGCGTCCTGGTGGCGAGGGATGTATGCCGGGTCGCCAGATAATAAATACCCTACAATTTGATTTGTTGGATTATACCCTTTTTCCTCTAAAGCCGTATACACCTTCAGCATCACTTGCTTTACTTCTTGTTCCATGGATTCTTCTGGAAAACTGAATTTCATTGTTTTATCGAAAGAACTCAAGACCAGCACCTCGCTTTCAGCAATGAGGAGATGAATCACACTCTCCCATCTCCATTTATATCATTATAACTTATTCCTGCAAGCACTTCAAATATGCCAGTAGTAAAATTTAGATGTTTAGAAAGATTTTACATGTTCGTAAACAGCATTTAATGCTTCTTCCAGTTTGGCAGCATCTTTTGCACCGGCCATTGCCATATCCGGACGACCGCCGCCTTTACCGCCGCAAGCTTCAGCAACTTGCTTCACAATGTTCCCAGCGTGATAGTTTCCACCTACGATATCTTTCGTTACACCCGCGCATAACATTACTTTCTCGCCATCAACAGCCCCAAGAACAATAACGGCTGATTCCATTTTTCCTTTTAAATCATCCATCATCTGGCGTAATTGATTATTGTCTTTTGCTTCTACACGAGTAGCAAGTACTGTCACATCACCAATTTTTTGTGCTGCATCCAATACTGCGCCAGCTTGTGCATTTGCGATTTTTTGAGACAATGTATCATTTTCGCGTTGAAGTTCTTTGTAATCCGCTTGAAGTGTTGCAACACGAGTTGCCACGTCTTTAGCATTTGATTTTAAAAGGCCAGCTGCTTCATTTAAGATCGCTTCTTCTTCTTTGATTGCTTCATATGCCGCTTTTCCTGTAACAGCCTCGATACGGCGTGTACCTGCACCGATACCGCTTTCAGATACGATTTTGAAAATGCCGATTTCAGATGAACGGCTTACATGCAGTCCACCGCAAAGTTCAATCGAATAATCCGAAACAGCTACAACACGGACAACATCACCATATTTTTCACCGAACAGTGCCATTGCACCCATCGCTTTTGCAGAATCAATATCCATTTCCTGAATAACGACTTCGATATCTTCCCAAATTTTTTCGTTCACCGCACGCTCAACTTGCGCAAGTTCTTCTTTCGTTGCAGCGCCAAAGTGAGAGAAGTCAAAGCGTAAACGGTCCGGTCCTACATAAGAACCTGCTTGTGCTACATGGTCACCTAATACATCTTTTAATGCACGGTGCATTAAGTGTGTTGCTGTATGGTTTTTAAGGATTAATTTACGTTTTGCTTCATCTACTTTTGCAGTAGCCAAATCGCCGACATTCATTTCACCTGATTCTACTACAACAGTGTGCAATGGCTGGCCATTTGGTGCTTTTTGAACATCTTTTACGATAGCAGTGAATCCGTCTGCTTCAATGATACCTGTATCGGCAATTTGTCCACCCATTTCAGCATAGAACGGTGTTTCGGATAGAATAACCAACGCTTCTTCACCTTCAGAAGCAGTTGAAGTTTCTTGTCCGTTGACAACAATTGCAGCAACTTTTGCAGAAGCTTCAAATGCATCATAAATAAATGTAGACTGCTGTGTTAAATTTGACAGCACTTCGTTTTGTACTTGCATTGAATCCACATCAGCACGTGCATTACGAGCACGTTCACGCTGTTGTTCCATAGAAGTTTCAAAACCTTCATGGTCAACTGTCATGCCAACTTCTTCGGCATACTCTTCCGTTAACTCAATCGGGAAACCGAATGTATCATACAGACGGAATGCATCAGCACCAGGAATAACTGTTTCGCCTTTTGCTTTTTGGCTTGCTGCAACTTCGTTGAAAATTGCTAATCCACCATCAAGTGTTTCATGGAAGCGCACTTCTTCATTTTTAATAACACGTTGAATAAATGCTTCCTTTTCTTTTACTTGCGGATAGAAATCATGCATAATCTCTCCAACAGTCGGCACTAATTCATACATAAACGGCTTTTCAATGCCGATTTTCTTCGCATATCGAACAGCACGACGTAATAGACGACGCAATACATAGCCACGGCCTTCATTTGATGGCAATGCACCGTCCCCAATAGCAAATGCTACTGTACGGATATGGTCGGCAATTACTTTAAATGGTGTATTCACGTCTTCAGTTGATCCGAAAATTTCATTTAAATCCACTTCATGCGGACGTTTGTACGTACGGTTTGCAAACATTTCTGTTTTTTCAATGATTGGCATGAAAAGATCTGTATCAAAGTTTGTTGGTACGTTTTGTACTACAGAAACGATACGTTCAAGACCCATACCTGTATCAATGTTTTGCTTTGGAAGTGGTGTATATGTGCCATCCGGATTGTGGTTGAATTGAGAAAATACAAGGTTCCAAATTTCAAGGTAACGCTCATTTTCCCCGCCTGTGTACATTTCTTCCGCCGGTGCACCAACACCGTACTCTTCACCGCGATCATAGAAAATTTCAGAGTTTGGACCAGATGGACCTTCGCCGATATCCCAGAAGTTGCCTTCAAGTCGGATTAGGCGCTCTTTCGGAATCCCGATTTCATTGTGCCATACGTCATATGCTTCCTGATCTTCAGGGTGGATTGTTACCGATAACTTTTCAGGGTCGAAGCCCATCCATTTTGGATCTGTTAAAAACTCCCAAGCGTAATGAATCGATTCTTTTTTAAAGTAATCTCCGATAGAGAAGTTCCCTAACATTTCAAAGAATGTATGGTGACGTGCTGTTTTACCTACGTTTTCGATATCGTTTGTACGAATCGATTTTTGTGCGTTTGTAATACGCGGGTTATCAGGAATGATACGTCCGTCAAAATACGGTTTTAATGTCGCCACTCCTGAGTTGATCCATAAAAGTGATGGGTCATTAATTGGAACTAATGGTGCCGATGGTTCAATATGATGCCCTTTTTCTTTAAAGAAATTCAAATAAAGACGACGAATTTCAGAACCTGTCATAATTTTTGTTGTCATGATTTTTTTCCTCCTAATTTTTATTGAAGTCGATGAATTTTGGTACGAATTAATTACATCCTTCACGTAAATAAGTGCTTTGTTCACCGGAAATCCCAATGATCCGCTGAAGAAAACAAAAAAAGCCTTCATCCCGGTAAAGGGACGAAGACTATTATTTCGTGGTACCACCCTAATTTATAATGCGCAATGCATTATATCTCAAGTGCTTGTAACGTAAGCAAACGGCAGTGATTAGCTGCACTCTGGAGTAGCTTTCAGTATTTATTCGGGGAGATTTTTTCAGCCGGGAAATCTCTTTCTGCTCACGAAATTCATACGTACTTGTTCCATCATCGTTTTCATTTTATTATGCTCTTCATTATAAAAAATAGACACCGTGCTGTCAATCGGCATTCCTTAATAATTAAAACGTTTTTTCGTCAGTAAAATTAAAAGGATTGCAGGCACTGTACAAATGATCATTCCTAAGAACGCCAGACCTGGCTCGATTTCATAAAGTGCACCACCTAATAATGTAAGAATCGCTGCACTTAAACTCATTGCAAGTGCCGAATAAATCCCCTGTGCATTTGGGATCTGCTCCTGTGGTAAAGCTTTTGAAATATAGCGGATAAAGGCATAATGCGCCATCGCAAATGACAGAGCGTGAAGTGCCTGAGATATGATAAACATCGGCATATTCGGAAATGCGTAAACTAAAATCCAACGAACGCTCGAGCCAATTGCCGCAACAAGCAATAATGAAGAAGGTTTCCATTTTGTTAAAATTGTATCGGCCTTGAAAAAATAAAGAACTTCAAATATTACTGCGACATTTAAAATCATGCCGATATAAAACGGATTGACATTCAGATCCTGTAAATAAATATAGCCATAGTTATAGTACGATGCATGTGCCCCCTGAAGTAAAATGACGACAAACAATACGATGATAAAGCTTTTCACTTCAAATAGACCCTTCATTGAGAGCGTTTTTCCATCCTCTTTTACAGGCACTATACTTAAAACTTGAGGTGCAGGCATGAATTGAATGATGAGCAATGCCGTTAAACCTAAAATCATCATCCATAAGATCATTTGCTCCCCGTACATCCCGCTGATCATACTGATGATTAATACAGCGACGACAAACCCGAAAGATCCTAACGAACGCGCTTTCCCATAATGTATGGTTCCATGTTGCATTAATGTGGAAGCACTGCTCTCAACAGCCGGTAATAAAGCCGGGTAAAAAGCACTGAACAGTAACGTCATTAAAAATAAGCCGCCGAATGAATTGATCGGTATGTATAGCAGCGTCACAATTAATGAACTTGCAGTAAAAAAGATCAGCACATTTTTGTTGCTCATTACTTTAGAAACAAACGGGAAAATAAACATCGTCGAGATGGCCCGTGCAACCAGTCCAAAGCCCATTATAATGCTCGCTTCCGAAACCGTAAGCCCTTTATCATTAATAAGCCAACCTGTCCAGTATGGCAGGAAAATACCCCATGTAATAAAGAACATAAAGAAGTTTTTCGCGAGCCAACGCTGATTATTCATAGTCTTCATCCTTTTTCTTTTTTATTAAGTTGAATATTAACATGAGAAATACTACAATAATGTGAGAAATCTCATATTTAATTGGAAGGAGTTGCTTTATAATTTGAGAAAGTTACCAATAGATGAAAGTCTCTCATATATCGAACAATACCCGATTTCCCAATATTTTTCTTTTGATATTGTTCCATTTATCCATGTGTATGAATTCGATAAAGGCGAATTTATTTTCCATGAGCATTCCTTCCCTGACTATTTGTATTACATGGTTGAAGGGAAAGCTAAATTATATATTACCCATAAAAACGGGAAAATTTCTCTTATCGATTTTATTACAGCCCCAACATTTATGGGCGAAATGGAACTGTTAAATGCCGAACGCTATTCAAAAGGCATTCAAACTTTATCAAAGTCAGTATGTTTTGCGATTTCCATTCAGGAAGTGAAGGAAAAATTATTGGCAGATCCTGTGTTTCTGAAAATGCTCTGTATTTTTTTAAGTCACAAAGCAACGACAGCCACAGCAAAATATACACAAAACCAGGCCTATCCGTTGGAAAACCGATTAGCCTCATTCATTCTACTATCATCGGATCAACAATTCTATAAAGAAAAACATACAGAAGTATGTGATTACTTAGGTGTATCGTATCGCCACCTGTTATTTGTCCTAGCACAATTTAGTGAAGCCGGCTATATAACGAAACAAAATCGCGGGTATGTACTGAAGAATCGGTCTGAACTGGAAAAACTCGCATCAGAAATTACGTATTAAAAAAGACTGCGCTAAAATATTTTTAGCACAGTCTCTTGAACACTGAAAGATTTTAAATAAACATACCAGCAATTGCAGCTGATAGTAATGATGCTAATGTACCTGCAGCAACCGCTTTAATCGCAAGCTTTGCAATCATTGGACGTTTATCCGGTGCCATACCACCTAAACCACCGATTAAAATACCCATTGAGCTTAAGTTTGCAAAACCACAAAGTGCAAACGAAATAATAATGGCTGTTTTGTCAGAAAGCTCGCCGATAACCGGTCCAAAGTTAGAGTAGGCAACAAATTCATTTAAGATTAATTTTTGACCGATAAATGAACCTGCACGTACTGCTTCGTCCCAAGGTACACCGATTAAAAATGCTAATGGAGCAAATACATAACCTAATAAACCTTCAAGTGTTACATTTTCAAAACCGAATAATCCTGTAATACCACCTAAAATACCGTTTAATAAGGCAATTAATGCGATGAAACTTAAAAGCATTGCTCCAACATTTACTGCTAATTTCAATCCGTCAGATGCACCTACTGCAGCTGCATCAATAACATTTGTCGCTTCAGAATTACGCTCTAATTTAAAGTCATCTTCATTTACTTCTTCTGTTTCAGGAATCATTAATTTCGCCATTACAAGTCCAGCTGGAGCAGCCATGAAACTTGCCGCCAGTAAGTATTCAAGTGGAACACCTAATAACGAATAACCGATTAATACCGAACCTGAAACCGATGCAAGTCCACCTGTCATAACTGCGAACATTTGCGATTTCGTCATTTTATTTAAAAATGGACGAATTACAAGCGGTGCTTCTGTTTGTCCAACGAAAATATTGGCAGCAGCATTTACTGATTCCGCTTTTGTTGTACCTAATACTTTTGATAAGAATCCACCAATAATCTTAATGACAAATTGCATAATTCCCAAGTAATAAAGGACAGAGATTAAAGATGAGAAGAAAATAATAATTGTTAAAACGCTCATCGCGAATACAAATCCAACATTATCCGGATTTGCTAAACCGCCGAATACGAAGTTAATCCCTTCGTTGGCATAACCAATCAGCTTCTGAACACCTTCAGAAAGTTGCATAAGCTTCTCGCGGCCGAAAGACCACTTTAATACGATAAATGCAAAAATCAACTGGACAACTAATCCTGAAATAATAATTCTCCATTGAATTGCTTTACGGTTATTAGATAACCCTATGGCAATCGCTACGACTCCCAGAATACCTATGATTCCCCATACGAAATCCATGTATGTGCACCTCTTCTTTTAGTTTTGAAAACCTTTTCATTTTGTAATATTTGACATCAAACTTCGGATGTCATATAAGTTTTTTTTCATACTAACATATCCAGCAAACTAATATTAATTAATAGTTTCTTTCAAAATTTCTGATTTTTCCGCAAAAAGTTATCATTATTTTATTATGCCCTGTTTTGTTTCAAACTTTTATTATAATTAAAACATTTTCCCTCTACCTTTGAATATAAACACAGCATTTTATAAATTTGTCCAGAATTGTACTTTTCCATAAGCAATAAAAAACTAGTCATTTCCATTCAAACATGAACGAAAATGACTAGTTCTATTCTTCATTGAAGTCATATGGTGAAATATTCGCCATACCAATTAAAGGATGAATATAAGGTGCTGTTTCTGCCGTTAAGTGATTTGGCAGAGATTCACCGATTTTATGCGAATCCGACACATTCAAGAGTCCAAGCTGCTCTGTTGAAGAGTTTTGTTTCACTCCTTTAACGGACGCTTTTTTCTCTTCTATTTCCGGTGACTCTTCTGTCTTTTCTTCAGTGATAAATTCCTGATTTAGTCGTGCCTTTAATGTTGTTAATCGGGTTAAATCATCTGTTTTTGCTAAACCGTTCGCTAATACATCCGGCTCACCACATAAAATTAAAAAGTTTTTAGCACGTGTAATACCGGTATAAAGTAAATTTCTTCGAAGCATTTTCGAATAACCTCGGACAATCGGCATAATGACCGTTTGAAATTCCGAACCTTGTGATTTATGGATCGAACAGCAATAGGCCAATGTTATCTGATTTAAATCAGCACGCTGATATGTCACTTCGATTCCATCATAGCTGACGATAAGCAAATCCTGCTTTTCCACTGTTTCCTTTGCACGGATTATGGAAATCACTTCACCCATATCTCCGTTGAATACATTATTATCCGGTTGATTCACTAATTGCAGCACTTTGTCCCCGATACGGTAAATCGTATCACCGAAAACCAGTTCTTTTCTTGTCCCATCATTTGGATTAACAAGCTGCTGAATTTCTTTATTTAAATTATCGATGCCTGCAGGACCTTTGTACATCGGCGCCAATACTTGAATATCTCGAATTGCCTGACCTTTTGCAAGCGCACCTTTTACAATTTGAGTGACAACGCTCGTTACTTGTCCTGCTCCTGCCTGAATAAACGAGCGGTCCGTTGTTTTGGCAGTCAACGTATCCGGGACTTTGCCTTTTTTAATTTGATGGGCCATCTCGATAATTGTAGATCCTTCAGCCTGACGGTAAATATCCGTTAATTCAACGGTCGGGATTTGCTTGGATGCAAGCAAATCCTTTAATACTTGTCCTGGTCCAACAGGCGGTAACTGATCCTGGTCTCCTACAAAAACGACCTGTACATCTTCATGCAGCGCTTTTAAAAGCTGATGTGCCAGCCATGTATCCACCATTGACATTTCATCGATAATGATGAGTCGCCCTACAACTTCACGCTCTGTTTCTTCATCCTTTTCCTGCCCATTAAAACCTAATAAACGGTGTATTGTCATTGCAGGTAAACCAGTCGATTCTGCCAACCTTTTTGCTGCACGTCCTGTAGGTGCCGCAAGGACAATCGGAAACGGTTCCTCTTTTTCGGCATATGTCTTAGGATTTAATGATAACCCGTGAAGCTCAGCATATACCTCGACCAAACCTCGGACAACGGTCGTTTTTCCCGTCCCCGGTCCGCCTGTTAAAATCATCACCGCGGAATTGATCGCCGTTTCAATCGCCTGTGCCTGTGTTGGCGCATATGTCACATTATACTGTTCTTCAATATCTCCAATCGCTTTTCGGATTTCATCTTTCGAGAAACTTTCGGCTATTTTATTTTTTTCTTTCAGTTCATTAATTTTACTTGCAATGCCCACTTCACTAAAATAAAGTGACGGCAAGTACATGCGTGTTTCTTCACCGCATATTTTCGATTCCTCACGCATTTCGATAGCCGCTTTTGAAATCGCATCATATGGAATTTCAATGCGCTGACTTTGTTCAAGTATGTCTTTCACCATCGGAAGCACCATTTCCGCATCCAGATAAACATGTCCATCTGATAATGCTGCATTTGTCAGTACATGAAAAATGGCTGCTTTTATTCGATCCGGATGATTCCCTGTTATCCCCAGTTTCGCACCAAGTTCATCTGCACGTATAAATCCGACCCCTTCTACTTCCTCAATCAAACGGTAAGGATTTTCTGTCAGCAGCGAAATTGTTTCTTCACGATATGCCTGATAAATTTTCATTCCCAGCTGTGGCCCGAAGCCCCAATCATTCAGCCGCACCATCACCCGTTCCAGTCCAAGGTTTTCCTCGATCGTTTGGCGAATATGTAATTTCTTTTCAGCAGATAAACGGGGTACTGCATCAAGTGCTGAAGGATCTTCCAGTATTTTCGTAAGGGCATCCATTCCAAGCTTTTCTACGATTGTCTCCGCCGTTTTTCTGCCGACCCCTGTAAATAAGTCACTTGATAAATAATGGACGATCCCCTGCTCTGTTGTCGGCACTTCTTTTTCAAACGTGTCAATCTGAAACTGCATCCCGTATTTCGGATGACTTTTTAACTGTCCTGTAAAGCGGTACTGTTCGTCATTTACTAATTGAGGAAAATAGCCGACAATGATGATCTCTTTCTCGTCATACTGAATATTTGTTTCTTGAATTTTGACACGAACAATGGAGTACATATTCGTTGCATTATGAAAAATTGTTACAATTGGTCGACCTAAAATAAAAAGCTTATTTACGTCAAACAAATTTAGATTTTCCGCCATTTTCATGCCACGCTTTCTAATAAATTGTAAGCCCATTTTATCATACCGATTAAAGCCTGTCCTACAATAATGCAAACAAGCCATTACGTCTGATTTTTCTATTAATTTAGCTCACTAAAATGTTATGATACATATAGAATGTAAGAGAAAGTAGTGATGAACATGAATTTTAGACCTTGTATTGATTTACACGACGGAAAAGTAAAGCAAATTGTCGGAAGCACGCTTGGCTATGACAATAAAAAAGTGGTTGAAAATTTCACTTCTGACCAGGATGCCTCGTATTACGCTTCATTATTTCTGCAAAACAAACTGACGGGCGGACATGTCATCATGCTTGGTCCTGGCAATGAAGAAGCGGCGATTTCTGCATTGCAGGCTTATCCGAACGGTCTTCAATTAGGCGGCGGTATTACAGTCGACAATGCACAGAAATATATCGATGCAGGTGCTTCGCATGTCATTGTGACATCCTATATTTTTCATGATGGGCAGCTTGATATGGATCGCCTGCAGCAATTGGTTAAAACAATCGGCAAAGAAAAACTTGTCCTTGATTTGAGCTGTCGAAAACGTGATGGTAAATGGTATGTTGTAACAGACAAATGGACAAAATTCAGCGACTTCGAAGTAAATGCGCAGTCGATTAAGGAAATTGAAGAATATTGTGATGAACTGCTCATCCATGCGGTTGATGTGGAAGGAAAACGCAATGGTATGCAGGAAGATTTAGTACGTGATTTAGCTGAATGGACATCGATTCCGACAACGTATGCTGGAGGCGTACGTTCAATTGATGATTTGAAAAAATTCGAATCACTTTCTAATGGTAAATTACACGTAACAATCGGCAGCGCCCTTTCTATCTTCGGCGGTGACCTGGACTTCCAAACAGTAGTGAATTATTGCGAAGGTATTGAATAGCCAGAACGGATATAAAAATTTTAAGAAATACCATAAGAAACAACACTAAAAACCCATTTTTCGTCAGAGAAAAATGGGCCTTTTTTTTATCACGCTTCTTTTACATATTGAACATGAGACGTTTTGCGATCATCTGGAACTCTTCCGGACCGATTCCCGGTGCAAACTCTTCCGGTAATTCATCTAGATCCGGCATCTTTGCACCTTTTGGCGTTCCCTCTTCTACAATGAGCGGTGCATTCGTCAATGGATGCGGCCCTTTCCAGATTTTATTTATATCCTGATAATCCCCTACGTAATTCCACGTAAATAATACATTTCCATAGCCGCGCTCTTCATATTTTCTCGCGTGGTCAAATACATGGTTATCAAGGCTAGGAATCGGAAGCATCCTTGTTACATCCACACCAGTCGCCATTTCCAGCGCTTTTGCATAGGCAACAACATGTGTCCCGCCGCGCACCAGTAAATAGCCAATCATTTCACGGGCTGTCGGATGATCCGTCATTTCATAAACACGCATTTTATGTGTCCGCGCGCCGCACTCCAGGAAGAAATTATGCAGTAAATCGAGCACGAGATTTCCGCTGGAAAATACGTATTCCCCATTCCAAGGTTTCCCCATCGAATCGACAGGCAAAGCTGTCTGCGCAGAAGCGATAAAGCTCTGCGTATTGCGCATATTTTTGGCGTTCATCATCGGTCCCAGATTTGGGTTCCCGGAAAACGTCGTATCTTTGCCGAGTAAATTGATTGTCGTCGCTACAAGTTCCACATGCCCAAACTCTTCTGCTGTAATACTCGCAACTAAATCATAAAAAGGCTTTAATTTCTTTTTTCCACGGAAATTGAATGACTGATACATATAGTTATTCAAAGTCGACATTTCGCCAAACTTTCCGCCTAATAATTCCTGTACCGCACTTGCAGCGTTTGCGTCTCCATATTCAACCTGTGGTAAATCTATAAGTAATCGATTGACGCGTTGAAACAATAAAGCACCCCCTAATTGTCATAGTAAGCTTATGACGAATTGGGAGTGCGTAGACCACATTCATTTCATTTTTTTAAAAATGGCATAATCCAAACTATTTTGTCGATACGGATATAAAACGGCGTTTGGCAAACATCAAGTACAATATAGTCCGGACAGATTGCGGCCAATATCCCTTGCTGAACACGATTTCCCTCTTGCTGGACGGCAACCATCTGCCCTAAATAGTTTTGGATCGCTTCAAGCCAGTACGCGTTTGGATATGTGTTCATTTGAACCAAAAAATCACTCCTTTGTATGCATACTGTACAATATGCGAAAAAGGAGTGATCCGTTCATCGATTATTTGGCTTTAGACTCAATTGTAATCGTTACAGGACCATCATTAATGAGTACAACATCCATCATCGCACCGAAAACACCTGTTTCAACATGCAGTCCATTCGCTTTTAATTGTTCATTGAATGCTTCCCATAATGGCTTTGCCTGTTCAGGTCTTGCCGCTTCCACAAAACTGGGCCGCTTCCCTTTGCGAGTATCCGCATAAAGGGTAAATTGGGAGATTGATAAAATATCGCCGCCTGCATCAACAATGGAACGATTCATCTTGCCGTCCTCATCTTCCCAAATACGCAAGTCGGTAATTTTTTTCGCTACATATTTGATATCTTCTTCTGTATCGCTATGTGTAATGCCGACAAGCAGCACATAGCCTTTTTGAATGGAACCTGTTACTTGTCCATCGACTGTAACAGAGGCCTGTTTTGAACGTTGTAATATTACGCGCATCTTTTCCCCTACTATCTATTAATTAATTACACGCTGAACGGAGTAAATATCCGGAAGCTGTTTAATTTTTTCGACAACACGATGTAGTCCTGAAATATTGGTAATAGCAATCGTTAAATGAATCGTGGCAATTTTTTCACGATCCGCACGACCTGTAACTGCCAAAATATTTGTTTTCGCTTCACTGACAGCATGCATGACATCATTTAAAATGCCTGGACGGTCGAATGCCGAAATCTCGATATCCACCGGGTAGTCTTTACGGATTTGTGTGCCGTCATTTTCCCATTCTACTTCAATAAGACGCTCCACGTTTCCATCTTCCTGGATATTCGGACAATCTGCACGGTGTACTGAAACACCGCGGCCTTTCGTAATAAAGCCGACAATATCATCACCCGGTACCGGTGTACAGCAACGTGATAAACGGATTAATAAATTATCTATTCCTTTTACAATAACACCTGATTCCGTTCGCTTTTTCGGTGTCGGATTGTTCATGCTTTTAACGATTTTTTCAAGCGCTTCTTCCTGTTCACGCTCTTTGCGCATTTTTTCAGCAAGACGATTGACGATTTGCTGAGCCGTAATTCCGCCTACGCCTACAGCCGCATATAAATCATCTTCATGTGTATAGTTGAATTTTCCAATCACACGTTTAATATTTTCTGTTGTTAAGACTTCCTTCATATCAAACTCTTGAGCCTTAATTTCTTTTTCAACGAGTTCCTTTCCTTTTACAACACTTTCTTCACGCACATGCTTTTTGAAAAATTGCTTGATTTTATTTTTTGCCTGCGAACTTTGTGCAATTTTAATCCAGTCTCGGCTCGGGCCGAATGATTGTTTCGATGTTAATACTTCAACAATATCGCCTGTTTTTAAAGGCGTATCAAGCGGTACCATTTTACCGTTTACTTTTGCTCCAATTGTTTTATTCCCGACTTCCGAGTGTACGCGGTAAGCAAAGTCAATCGGTACAGAACCTGATGGAAGCTCAATAACGTCCCCTTTTGGCGAGAAGACATATACCATGTCCGAGAATAAATCGAATTTCAACGATTCCATAAACTCAGCAGCATTTGATGATTCATTTTGGAACTCGAGAATTTCACGGAACCAAGTCAGCTTCTGGTCAATTGTTTCTGCATTTTGTTCTACGGTTTTACCTTCTTTATAAGCCCAGTGTGCCGCGATACCGAACTCTGCTATTTTGTGCATATCCTTTGTTCGGATCTGCACCTCAAGCGGATCCCCATATGGTCCGATAACAGTTGTATGCAGGGATTGGTACAGATTTTGCTTTGGCATCGCAATATAATCTTTAAAGCGTCCCGGCATTGGCTTCCATAATGTATGGATAATACCGATTACCGCGTAGCAATCTTTAATACTATCAACTAAAATACGTACCGCCAGTAGATCATAAATTTCATTAAACTGCTTTTTTTGAAGTACCATTTTGCGGTAAATACTGTATAAATGTTTCGGACGGCCAAAAATATCCGCTTCAATTTCCACTTCTTTCAGCTGGGAATTGATTTCGTCCATTACGTTATCCAAATAAGCTTCACGTTCATCACGCTTTTTCTTCATCAAGCTGACGATCCGGTAATACTGCTGCGGATTTAAATAGCGTAATGCCGTATCCTCCAGCTCCCATTTCACTTTCGAAATCCCTAATCTGTGCGCTAATGGTGCGAAAATTTCCAGTGTTTCCTGAGAAATACGACGTTGTTTTTCAGCCGGTAAATGCTTTAATGTCCGCATATTATGCAGGCGGTCCGCCAACTTAATTAAAATTACTCGGATATCCTGAGCCATCGCAACGAACATTTTTCGGTGGTTTTCAGCTTGCTGTTCTTCTTTTGACATATATTTAATTTTCCCAAGCTTTGTTACCCCGTCCACAAGCTTGGCTACTTCTTCGCTAAATTCATTTACTAGATCTTCGCGTGTCACTTCCGTATCTTCCACGACATCATGCAAAAATCCTGCTGCTACTGTTTCAGGATCCATCTGCAGCTCAGCCAAAATCCCCGCCACTTGTACCGGGTGAATAATATATGGTTCTCCAGAGCTGCGGAACTGCTCTTTATGTGCTTCTTTCGCTACCTCAAATGCTTTAACAACAAAGGTAACATGTTCTTCGTTCATATAAGATTTGACGAGCTCGAAAACATCTTCGGGCGCCAATATTTGTTCTTTCGCCATTATGAGTCCACCTGTTCTTTCTATTTTCGCTTTAAGTATAAGTTCAATTGTATAAAATATATCTACTAAATGTAAAGGCACGTGGGCATTTAGTTTTGCAGAAAGTCGAAATTTGTAGAATTATTGAACAGCTTCTAGTAGATACTTCATTGAAAAAAACTATCCCGCAAAGTTTATACGGGATAGTTCTGTGGATTAATATTGAATTAAAGTTTTAATTGGAATATTGTTGATTTTGTTGCGGCCATTCAATTCTGTAAGCTCGATAATGAATGCTGCACCTACTACTTCGCCGCCTAATTGCTCGATTAAACGAACAGTTGCTTCTACTGTACCGCCTGTTGCAAGCAAATCATCACAGATTAAAACTTTTTGACCTGGTTTTACTGCATCTTTGTGCATTGTTAACGTGTCTGTACCGTATTCTAATCCATAATCTGCAGAAATTACTTCACGTGGAAGCTTTCCTGGTTTACGAACTGGTGCGAAACCGATTTCTAATGCATAGGCAACCGGACATCCAATAATAAATCCGCGTGCTTCAGGACCTACGATGATTTCAGCGCCAACTTCTTTTGCATATTTTACAATTTCATCAGTCGCATATTTATATGCCGGACCATTATCCATGATTGTTGTAATATCTTTAAAGCTGATGCCCTCTTTCGGCCAATTTTCAACTGTTGTTACGTACTGTTTTAAATCCATTCTTCCTATGTCCTCCTCAAGAACTCAATCGTTCATTAAACCATTGCTTAAGTTCACTGTATGTTGCATATAACAGCTTCTGCTCAAGTTCAATCTGTTGTGAACGCAATTTATATGACGGTGCTTCGGATAATGCTTTTTTCGGTGCATTTTCGTTTACTGTCGTCAAACCATTCTCTATTGTAACAAATCCTAGCTCAAAAAACACTTTTGTCATAAATTTAATTACTTCTATATTTAGTCCGATATGTTCGGATAATTGTCGAATATGTTGTTTCAAGTTAAAATCCGGACGTTTTTTCAGGAATCCGTAATACCATTTAAAGTGTTCCCTTGTCGGCATTCCATTAAAATATGCAGGTTGATCGGTATATAAATGTGCATAGATTCGTTCAATTTGTACATCTTGCAGTAGTTTCTCCAATGTGGATACATTTTCCGGCAAATCGAGTAATACGATATTTCTGTGTAATTTTTCGGCTTCTGTCCCACCTGTAAAATATATTATTTCTTTCGGAATTTCCTGTTCAAAATGTAACTTTGTCTGTTCGGAAAAAGCAATAAAATCCGTTTTTTCCACGTTAATTTTTGCAAGCCAGTTTGCTGTCTTGCTTTTCCCTCGGTAATCATATAGCTGCCATTCATTAACCCGGACATCCTGAATCATGAATTGCGGTTTTTTATTGCCCTGCCATTCATTGATTTGCAAATCCCCAACTAATGATAGAGCAACTCCATATGATATCTCATCATGTAAAGTCCCTTTGTTGAATCCAATTGCATCAAGGGAGCGATACGGATCTTCCAACTCCATCTTCAGATGATTTTCGCCGGAACCAATTTTACGCATCGATTTTACTTTTACATCCTGAATGCCAAAAACCGGCTTCGGAAATTCTGTGCCAAATGGCGCCAATTGCCGCAGTTCTTCAATCGCATCAACAGTAATTTCACTTAGCTCTATCGGCACATCAATCTGCATCTTTTGTACAAGCTGTTCTTCGGTTAAACAATGTCTGGCCTGTTCATTTAAACGTGTACGCAATGATTCCACATGCTCAATCGGTAATGTCATCCCTGCCGCCATTGGATGTCCGCCGAAATGCGGTAAAATATCACGGTTTTTCGCCAACTCATTATACAGATGGAACCCTTCAATACTTCTCGCGGAACCTTTCGCAATTGCTTTTTCATGATTAAGTGAAAGAACGATTGTCGGACGGTAATATTTTTCAACTAATCTCGATGCAACAATCCCGACAACACCAGGATTCCAGCCTTCCCCTGCTACTACTAGAACAAGGGAATCTTTTAATGAAGCATCATCATCAATCATAGCCATTGCTTCATTTGTAATGTCTTCCACAATTTTTTTCCGTTCCGTATTTTTATCATTCAATTGGGTAGCCAGTGTATTTGCCTGAAGCGGGTCTTCGCTCATTAAAAAGTGTACTCCCGGTTCGGCACTGCCTAGTCGTCCGATTGCATTCAGGCGGGGGCCAAAATAAAAGCCAACAGTTTCTTCATTGATGTCTTTCTTGTTTGCCCCTGATGCATCGCAAATGGCCTTTACCCAAGGATTTGGAGACTGCTTTAACGCCTGTAAACCGCGCTGTACTAAATAGCGGTTTTCGCCAACGAGTGGCACTAAATCGGCAATCGTCCCTACTGCCACATATTCAAATAGATGATCAGGCAACTCGCCGTACAATGCATGTGCCAATTTAAAGGCTACCCCTACGCCTGCGAGTTCTCCAAACGGATAATGACCTTCTGGCACACGCGGATGGATGATGACGTTGGCATCCGGTAAAATATCACCCGCTTCATGGTGATCGGTAATAATCACATCCATACCAAGCTCTCTTGCCATTTTTACTTGTTCAATCCCGCTTATCCCATTATCGACCGTAATAATTAAATTTACGCCATCTTCATATGCTTTTTTGAAAAGTTCTTCGTTCGGTCCATATCCATGAATAAAACGATCCGGAATAACAAAACTGACATCTGCCCCCAGATCAAGTAAAGCATTGAGCAGCACAGTTGTACTTGTAATACCATCTGCGTCGTAATCACCGTATACGAGAATCTTTTCACCGTTATCCAATGCTTGTTCAATACGCATAACCGCGTCTTCCATTCCAGCCATTAGAAACGGATCATGATACTGGGTTTCATCAATTTTCAGAAATGGCTTTGCTTGTTCTATCGATATGCAGCCACGGGCAATTAAAATTTTTGCTGCGATCGTTGAAATATTCAGCTGTTCACTAAATTGTTTTACAAGTTGCTCATCTTGCTTTGTTATTGTCCATAATTTTTGTGACTGTATCATATATATTCACTTCCTCACGCAGTTCATTATAACGGAAATCTATTGCGTTTCCCAAAGTTTCTTCCGATATTAATAGAAAAATTGATATGTAATTTCAGGAAGAGTGTTTATTAAAATAGATACATTACATTGTTATCAAACGGTTTCTTTACCGAATATGCTAAACAATTAAAATAGCTATTTGAAACGTTTTTTGCGTTTCAGATAGCTACTAATGGTAAGCATCACTTTTTGTTTACTTTTTCGGCATTTCATCATTATCCGGAATTTCTTCAGTTACAAATGCGGAAGCACCCCGTTCACGAAGCTCGTTTTTCAATCGGACAATCTCAGCATCCTTTTCATTAATCAGTACGTGTGCAGCTTCAAGATCTTTTCGAACTGCTTTCGTTTGCCTTTTCCCTCCGTACATACGGAATGCCGAAAAACAAAAGCTGATGATAAAACCGATTAATACTGACCCTAAAATAACTAATATCAATGGCCAGCGTGCTTCTGCAAAGACATAATTAACCTGTACGCTATCCACATTAACTGTAGCAAAAATGGCAATAATAATAGCAAAAATAAGTCCAACTACCAATGTCCATTGAATTTTCATATTAGTCTCCTCTCACGCTTTAGTTAAGAAATTTATTCCTTTTTTTGAAAAAGGGTAAACAAAAAACCGCGTAATTTGCAAAATGCAATTACGCGGTTTAATATTTTTAAACTTGTGGCTCGTCTGAACCCCATTGTTTTTTCTCTTTTTTCACAACAGAAGTACCTTTTTTGTCCATTTCACGGCATTTCAGTGAATACCAAACTTGTGCCGCGATACAGATTGAAGAGTAAATCCCTGTAACTAGCCCGATCAATAAAGCGATTGAGAAGTTTTGAATTGATGGAGCACCTAGGAAAATCAATGCTATAACTACTACAATAACCGTCAATACTGTATTCACGGAACGTCCCATAGTTTGACGAAGAGATTTGTTGACGATCAACGCAAGCTCTTCTTTCGTTGTAATTTTTTCGTGACGGTCAATATTTTCACGGATCCGGTCAAACGTGACAATTGTATCGTTAATCGAATAACCGACAATTGTTAATACCGCAGCGATAAACGTAATATCTACCTCTAGACGCAGCATACTGAAAATAACAATAATGAAGAATACATCATGCAGTAATGAAACAATCGCCCCAAGACCCATACGCCATTCAAAGCGGATCGCCACATAAATAATGATACCGAGTGCCGCAAGCGCCAATGCATACATTGCATTTTTCGCCAGTTCTTTTCCGACTGTATCCGATACTGTACTTAAGCTTGGCTCATGTCCGTATTTTTCGTTTACCTGCCCTTTAAAATCAAGTACTTCTTGTTGAGAGAAGTCATCTTTATATCGCATTACAGCGATTGTCTGATTATCGCCTGAAATAACAACATCCTCGTTAGCAAAACCGATTTCATCCAGATAATTCTTAACTTCTTCTTGTACTAGTGCTGTATCCGATTTAATCTCTACACGTGTACCACTTGAGAAATCGATCCCTAAATTCAGTTTGAATACACCTAGCACAACAATACCTGCAACTAAAATGATTGTAGATATCGCATAGAACTTTTTACGGTTTCCAACGAAGTCCAATTTATCAAATTTCGTTGTTAAATCCAATGAAGTGATCCCTTCATCAAGTGAATGCTGTTTCGATCTGCTAATTCCGAACCATGCCGGATTATTGAAATAGCCGCTGTTTACAAGAAGCCCCTGCAACATACGGGAACCCCATACAGCTGTTACAAATGATAGTAAAATCGAAATAATTAATGTTGTAGCGAAACCTTTAACAGAACTTGTCCCGTAGTAGAATAATACGACAGCAGCAAGTAGAGTTGTCAATTGCGCATCAATGATTGCTGATAGTGATTGTTTTGAACCTAATTTGAATGCATCTTTTACAGAATGGCCAACACGTAGTTCTTCACGAATACGCTCGGCAGTTAAAATATTTGCATCAACGGCCATCCCGATCCCTAATACGATCGCGGCAATACCCGGTAATGTTAATACAGCATTAATACCGTTAAAGACGATTAACACTAAATATGTGAATACCGATAAAGTAATAATTGAGATAAACCCTGGTAAACGGTAGTAAAGCAGCATGAACAGGAAGATTAGCAGTACGCCGACTACTCCTGCGAATACTGTATCATTTAAAGCATCTTCACCGAATTGTGCCCCAACCGATGTTGAATAAATCTCCGTTAACTTAACAGGTAATGAACCTGCATTAAGTATAGATGCAAAGTTTTTCGTTTCATCTACTGTGAAGTTACCAGAAATCATAACATCTGTAGTATTTAATACTTGTGTAACAGATGCCGCAGAAACAAATTTTTGCTCTTCAGGAGGCTTTTTGCTTTCTTCAGCGTAAGAATCTACGCCCTCTTCAAAATCCAGCCAAACAACTAATAAGTTATTCGGTGCGCCCATGCTCATGACTTTTTGCGTCACTTCTGCGAATTTCGCTGCGTCTTTCAAAGTTAAAGTTACAATTGGTTGGTTTTGCTGATCAAATGAAGGCGCTGCGCCACCTTCCTTTAAATCTGTCCCATCGAGTAAAATATTATCATTTACGTCACGGAAAGTTAAATTCGCTGTACTCGATAATAGCTCACGTGCAGAATCCTGATCCGCTAATCCTGCAAGCTGTACACGAATTCGGTCTTCCCCTTCAATTTGAATGCTTGGTTCACTAACCCCGAATTCATTAATACGATTATCTAATGCCGTAGTCGTATCTGCCAATACATCTTGGGTAATCTTTTGTCCATCAACAAGTGATTCCACTTCATAAAGTACTTCAAATCCACCTTGAAGGTCCAATCCAAGTTTTACATCGTTTAAAACCTTCTCTACCGTTGTGCCCATCCCTGTAAATAGCAATGCTACGACAAGAACGAACGTAATGATACGGTTTGCTAATTTCATTAAAAAATCCTCCTCAATATCACACGAAACGCGGTGTGATGTAAAACGTAAAAATTACCTTCCACAAACTATGTATTCATTTCAATAATTTTCTGAATCACTTTTCAAAAATAACATTCCGATAGTTTGAAAAGCACAACACTCTCATTATGAAACAGCTTATGGAAACTGTCAAATTATTACTAGATAATTTATTATATTATTCTTATTTTTCCCTACTCTTTAAGCACATGGAACAAACCTTGCAGCTCTTCATTGGAAAGCTTTAAGTTCAATTCATTGCGCTTAAAATCCTTTATTTGCATATAGCTTAGCACTTCCGAAGCAGTAGCACGGAAAATGCCGGCTGTCAGCTCATGCAATCGCATATTTTGCACATCTCTTTTGCGCCACACCTTATCAATGCAATATTTCCATAAATCCTGTTCTGTTATCGAATCATATCCATAGTAATGGAATTCCTCGATTTTGTTCGTCAATATAAGCTGTACCTTTTCGTAAAGGCTGAAAAATGGAATTTGCATGTCGATCACTCCTGAACTTAGGTTTTAACTGCGATTACTACTGCATACTTTATTGTATATGAATGAAATTAAATTGAGAAGGGAGAAAGTAGAAGTTATTTGGGCTCATTTCTAAAAGGAACATTATTTTTAATGTTTGTTATATTTATTTCAAAATGTCTTGGGTTTATGTACAGAATGCAGTTTATGCGTATTGCCGGGGAGGAAGCGGTCGGGCTTTATATGACGGCTTATCCGACATTTATATTTTTCATTTCGCTTATTCAATTAGGTATTCCGATTGCCATTTCCAAGCTGATTGCAGAATACCATGCGAAAAAGAAAACGGAACATGTCACATCCGTAATGAAAACGGCAATCAAAATTTCGGCTATTTCAATTATTTTATTTAGCCCATTCATTTATTTTGCTATTCCGTATATCGCAAAAGTGCTTTTACATAATGAAAACCTTATTTTTACTCTTTATATTAGCCTTTTCACAATTCCGATCGTAATCTTTTCAAGTTTAATAAAAGCATATTTGCAAGGTTTAGCAAAAATCGCACCAACTGCATGGGCACAGCTTCTTGAGCAGCTTGTACGGATTGGTCTCATTGTCGTATTGTTACCTTATTTCATTTCGGAATCGCCTGCATTGACAGCAGCAGCCGCTATGGGGATAACAGCAATTGGTGAGATTTTTTCATTACTGTTTTTGGCAATTTTTTATAAACGCTCGAGTAGAATGTTCAAGAAGGGATCAACAGGCACTTCCTTTACAAAACCGATTTTTAATATTGCATTGCCATCAGCCGGCAGTAAATTATTTGGTACCTTTACATGGTTTTTGGAACCAATCATTTTCTTAAAGGCACTGACGGTTTCAGGATTGGCTGCAGGCGCGGCAACTACATTGTACGGTATCATCTCAGGTGTGCATATACCATTACTCTTGTTTCCGGCTTTCATACCTGCTGCATTGGCAATTGTACTCATTCCTGCCGTTAGCAGCGCACTAGCCAGCAATAATTACCCGTTGCTGAATAAACGCATTACACATTCATTACGACTATCTTCTTTAATTGGCTGTATGGCCGCTACTGTGTTTTTCATACACGGCGATGAGTTGACTATGGTACTGTTCCATCTTGAGGAAAATCGTGGCTATATGAAAATATTGGCTCCTATTTTTTATTTTTATTATATACAGAGTCCGCTTCATTCCATCTTACAAGCACTAGATGAAGCACAGGCTGCCATGATGAATTCCATCTATGGAGGAATAGGGAAACTGTTTTTACTGTTTTTCCTTGCCTCACAACCTGCCATTCAGGAAAAAGGCGCGATTATCGCTATAGGCTTTGGCGTATTAATTACGTCCTTCTTACACATTGCTTCCATTAGGCAGCAGAAAAAGATTAATGTAGGTTTCCGCTTCTTCGTTCTGCCGTATGGTATTTTCATCCTTACTTGTTTTGTACAGCCGATTATCGCTGCCGGCATGCCGCTTATCGTAAGCGTTGCAATTACGATTGGGTTTGTCTTGCTGTTACTGTTCATTACAAAACAAATCCGTTTTAACGATTTCCATTATCTTCGTTCAATATTTTCGCGCTCGTAATTGGACAAACCACTTTCCGTCTTCATAACTGCAGTAGAATATATCGCGTATATTGGGATAACCGTTTACCAATAATTCATGAACGAGCCATTTTTCATCTTTACCAATAATTTTTAAATGTCTTTTGTCAACATAGCCATCCAAAATGAGAGGTAAAATAAATCCGCCCTGATCTTTTTGGTAAATCGATAGCTTTCCGGATTGCTCCAAAAAAGCGTAGGCAACATCCTGCACAGAGCATACTCCCTGTTCACGTAATTGCTGGAGTAAATCATCGAGATTATAGCGCTGCTTTTTCATTTCCGCTTCACAAATATATCCGTCGCGGATAACAAGCGACGGATCACCTTCAATAAAATCGCGCAGTTTTTTATTTTTTAATATGAGCCAGGAATTTAAATATTGAATCAAAAATAATAAAATTATCGGTAAAATGGCTTTAAAGAACTGCCTGTCATAATCGTCTAAGGCGATTGCAGCTACTTCAGCCATCAATACGAATATTGCCAAATCCACAATACTGAGCTCACCAACTTCACGTTTGCCCATAAGGCGGAAAACAACTAGTAAAATAATATATAAAACAATTGTTCGAAATATAATTAATGTATAATCTTCCAATTGATTCACCTCTCATACAATAGCTTGTTCGAAATTGCATGAAAAATACAAAAAAGCTTGTGGAAAATTAAAATCCACAAGCTTTTTTATGTAACGTTTAAACCGATTCTATACGGCCAATTGCTTGGCGTTCGAATTTTAAACGTGTATTTCCGTCAACTAATAAAAAGACAGTCGTATCTTCAATTGCATCTACTTCTCCGTGTAAGCCACCTACAGTAACTACTTTATCACCACGTTTTAAGCTGTTTTGCATAGTAGCAGTTGCTTTTTGACGTTTTTGTGCCGGACGAATTAAAATGAACCACATCGCAACGAACATTACGATAATCGGTAAAAATTGTACTAAACCTTCCATTTTCAAATTGCCCCCTTTCTCTATCTCTTTCTCACTTACCTAGTATAGTATAGAATTGCACGTTTTTGCGCAAAAAAACTCTTTTTTTTCTCAAAAAATTATATTGAATTTCGAATTTCGAACATATTTTTAGAAATTTTTAGCATTCGGTTTATTGTAACCGTACTTTTCAAAGAACTCTTCTTTGAAATCGCCTAGACGGTCTTCGCGGATAGCCTGACGTACATCTTCCATTAATTTAATAAGGAAGCGCAGGTTATGGTATGACGTTAAACGTAAACCGAACGTTTCTTCCGTACGTAATAAATGACGCACATAAGCGCGCGTATAGTTTTTACATGTGTAGCAGTCGCAATTTTCATCGATTGGCGTAAAGTCTTTTGCATATTTTGCATTTTTGATAACCATACGACCTTCAGATGTCATTAATGTACCGTTACGTGCAATACGTGTTGGTAATACACAGTCAAACATATCGATGCCGCGCATTGCTCCATCGATTAACGAATCCGGTGAACCAACACCCATTAAATAGCGCGGTTTATTTGCCGGCATCATAGGTGCAGTAAATTCCAATACTTTATTCATAATATCTTTAGGTTCACCAACTGATAAACCGCCGATTGCATAACCCGGGAAATCCAGCTCCACTAAAGCTTCAGCCGATTTACGGCGCAGCTCTTCATATTCTCCGCCTTGAATAATACCGAACAGTCCTTGCTCGTCAGGACGTTGGTGTGCTTCTTTGCAGCGTTTTGCCCAACGTGTTGTACGATCAACAGATGCTTCCATGTATTCGTATGTCGCAGGGAATGGTGGACATTCATCAAATGCCATCATAATATCAGAACCTAAGTCGTTTTGGATTTCCATCGCCTTTTCCGGTGATAAAAACAGCTTGTCTCCATTTAAATGGTTACGGAAATAAACGCCTTCTTCTTCGATTTTACGGAATTTTGATAATGAAAATACTTGGAAACCGCCTGAATCCGTTAAAATTGGACGATCCCAGTTCATGAATTTATGCAGTCCGCCTGCTTCTTTCACGATATCATTTCCTGGACGCAACCATAGATGATATGTGTTTGACAGAATAATTCCTGCATTCATTTCTTTTAATTCTTCTGGGCTCATTGCTTTTACTGTCGCTTGTGTACCGACCGGCATAAAAGTCGGTGTTTCAAATGAACCGTGTGGTGTATGGACAATACCTAGTCGTGCACCTGTCTGGGCACATGTTTTAATCAATTCATAGCGAATTGGTGGTTGTTTTGTTTCAGTCATAATATAAAAATCCTCTCGTTTCTAAAGTAAACACAGTACTTCGAATGAAAACACCTACTAAATTTAGTAGGTGTTGCACAAATCATTATTGTATATAGGTTTTTGTTTAATTGCAAATTACTTAGCCGGGCGGATAAACATGGCATCGCCAAAGCTGAAGAAACGGTATTTTTCCTTAACTGCCTGTTCATAAGCGTTCATAATTGTTTCCTTTGAAGCAAGTGCGCTGACAAGCATTACTAATGTCGACTTCGGTAAATGGAAGTTTGTAATCAGGCCATCGATTGCTTTATATTCATATCCCGGATAAATGAAAATATTTGTCCATCCTTGAGAAGCGACAATTTTACCGTCATTTTTCGATGCGACAGTTTCAAGTGTACGAGTTGAAGTTGTCCCTACCGATATAACTTTGCCCCCTGCTTGTTTAGCACGTTCAATTACAGCCGCTGCCTCTTCTGTCACACTGTAAAATTCAGAGTGCATATCATGGTCCTCAATCGAGTCCACACTTACAGGGCGGAATGTACCAAGTCCTACATGCAGTGTAATAAATACGACTTCAACACCTTTTGCTTTAATCGCTTCAAGTAAAGGCTGTGTAAAATGCAGACCCGCTGTTGGTGCAGCTGCAGACCCGCGCTCTTTTGCATAAACCGTTTGATAACGGTCTTGGTCATCCAACTTTTCACGGATATATGGCGGTAATGGCATTTCACCAAGCTGATCTAAAATTTCATAAAAGATTCCGTCATATGTGAATTTAAAAGTACGGCCGCCATGATCCAGCTCACCCGTACAAATTGCCGTTAATAGTCCATCGCCAAAAGTAACGACAGTGCCTGTTTTCACACGCTTTGCAGGCTTTACTAACGTTTCCCACTCATCGTCATTTGTCTGTTTTAACAGCAGTAACTCAATGTTCGCACCTGTATCAGCTTTGACACCCATTAACCGTGCCGGCAATACACGTGTATCATTTAATACAAGGCAATCCCCTGCATTTAATTCATCTAAAATATGACCGAATGTGTGATGTTCCACTTCAAGCGAGTTCGGATTTACTACCATTAGACGACTCGCTGTACGGTCCAATAGTGGTGTTTGGGCAATTAATTCCTCTGGTAAATAAAAATCAAAATCTTCTACTTTCACGTTCAAAACTTCCTTCTATTCATTTTGTGTCGGCGGATAACCGAAATGGTCGTAACATAGATTTGTCGCAATTCGACCGCGTGGTGTTCGTTGGATAAATCCGATTTGCATTAAATATGGTTCATATACATCTTCAATTGTAATACGCTCTTCCCCGATTGATGCCGCTAATGCATCCAATCCGACAGGACCCCCGCCGAAGCGTTCAATCATTGACTGCATCAGTTTATGATCAATATGATCAAGGCCACGAGGATCAACTTGCAGCAGCTCGAGTGCCTGCTCAGCCAAACTTGTGGAAACAATGCCATCTGCCAATACTTGTGCATAGTCTCGGACACGTTTTAACAATCGATTTGCAATACGAGGTGTCCCACGGGATCTGCGGGCAATTTCAAATGCCGCATGCTTATCGAGCGCAACACCGAATAATTCGCCGGAGCGGACAACAATCTCAGCGAGAGACTGCTCATCATAATATTCCAAGCGCGATAATACACCGAACCGATCACGAAGTGGAGCAGATAAAGCACCCGCTCTCGTTGTTGCACCGACGAGTGTAAATGGCGGCAATTCCAATCGGATCGAACGGGCTTCAGGACCTTTTCCGACAACGATATCAAGACAGAAGTCTTCCATTGCAGAATAAAGCACTTCTTCAATCGCTCTAGGCAGGCGATGAATTTCATCGATAAAAAGTACATCCCCTGCTTCAAGGGAGCTTAAAATCGCTGCTAAATCCCCAGGCCGTTCAATTGCAGGACCGCTCGTCATCTTTACATTTACATCCATCTCATTTGCAATGACGATCGCTAACGTCGTCTTCCCTAAACCTGGTGGACCATAAAGGAGAACATGGTCAAGACTTTCCTGACGTAGCTTAGCGGCTTCGATAAAGATTTTAAGGTTTTCTTTCACTTTATCCTGGCCTATGTATTGCGCTAGACGTTGTGGTCTTAAAGATAGCTCAAACTGCTGCTCGGCATCTGTTGCTTCACCAGAAAGTACACGGTCTGACATGATTCTCACTCCTTTTTATTTCAATTTCAACAACAGCTTTAATGCCTGTTTAATATAGGCGTCTGTCGTCGTTAACTTTTCGTCTTCACTTAATTGGGATCTGATTTTATCTAATTCTTTTTCTGAATAGCCTAAAGCGACAAGTGCCAGCATCGCTTCCTGCAACTCATGCTCATTCGGATTCACTCCAAATAATGGCAGTTCATTTTCGGCGCTCGGTAATTCGACGTGATCAAGCAGCATGTCCAGTTTCCCTTTTAAATCGAGAATCATTTGACGAGCTGTTTTCTTCCCGACACCCGGGAAACGGATTAAAAATGCTTCATCTTCCATTTCAATTGCCTGGATGACTGAAGTTGGATTTCCGCTCGCTAAAATAGCAAGCGCACCTTTTGGACCGATACCTGATACTTGAATCAGTTTTTTAAATAATTCACGTTGCTCCAAACTATTGAATCCATATAAATTTTGGGCATCTTCACGTACTTGTAATGACACATAGATTTGCTGTTCACTTGCAGATGTACGGAATGCAAATGGATTTGGTGTATAGAGCATCCAGCCAATGCCTTGTTGCTCTAATACAATATATTCTGGTGTAACCCTAGTAACCTGTCCCTTTAAATAATCATACATCGTTTTATCCCTCACATTTCTCGCTCTATTATAGCATAAGAACTGTGAATTACCGAACGTATGTTGCACCAAAAAAGAAAAGACCGTCTTTAAAGACAGCCTTTAATAGTTTATCATATTCTTCTCCATCTAACATCGATTATAAACTGCCAATCAGTTTTGCAATGAATCAATTTGTCTTGCAAAAGAATCATAATTTTTCATCCAGTCATAAACAATCGATTGAATAAACGGATAGCAGGAAAGCTTTTGTCGATCGCTGAGTTTCAAATAAAATAGACATTCCCTTAATATTTCATTCGGGAAAAACAGATAATGAAGCTTTTCCTGCGCTTTATGCAAATAATGATGGTCATTTACAAGTGGCTGGACCTCATACTGAACATGTGGTAATACGCGATGAAGCCATAAAATAATTTCATCTGACGCCTCTCCTAAAGAAGCTAAATCAAAATCAATAAGTTTCACGTCTTCACCACGTAGCATCACATTATGATGAACAACATCCCCATGTAAAATCGTTTGCTTTTCACTCGGAACTGTAATTTGAGCCATTAAACCTAAGGCATAGGAAGCATGATTGACTAAAATATCATAATTGCTTTTTAATAAACGTCTTAGTTCTCTTTCATGATTGATAAAACGTTCAAATCTCCTCGTCCACTTCTCCTGTAATTGATACGTGGACAAGATGCCCGTTTCCGCCCAAGGAATGACTTCATTTGTTTCATGCAGTTTTTCGATTGCATGGAGGGAAAGCTGCTGATGTTCAAAACGTTTATACTCCGCACTTTTTCCTTCAAACCAAAACTGCTTTAATATATGTGGCTCTTCATTTTCTATAAGTGGAATATGATATGGAAATTGTATATTTTCAAGCTCTCGATGAATCGCTTTAACTTTCTGCGCAACAAAACCATTCTCATAGTACTTCATAAAAAAGGACCCTTTATGTGTATCCCACTTCCAGCAATTTTCTTTAATTACTATTGACATGATTTCGGCGGATGTGGCATTGGTTGCATTTGAGGCATCTGATTTGCTGGATATGGCATCATTTGTGGCATGGTATTTTCATGATATGGCATCATTTGCGGCATGGTATTTTCTTGGTACGGCATCATTTGTGGCATGATATTTTCTTGGTACGGCATCATTTGTGGGTGACAGCAAGGGTTTGGTTGACGCATCATGTGATCAATCTCTTCATAATACTGGTGTACTAGGTGATCCTTATCCTGGCAATGATCTCTCTTCAACGATGATTCTTCATGGAAAATCGGCTGCATCTGCATTTGCATAGGCACCGACATCGGCATTTGTTCCATATACATATTTGGCTGCATTTGCATTGGGGATTCCATTGCCATTTGGTTACATTTCGAACATCCAGGCATTTGTGGCATTGACATTGGTTGCATCTGCATTGGAGATTCCATGGCCATTTGATGACATTTTGAACATACAGGCATTTGTGGCATCGGCATTGGCATTGGCATGTGATGACATGTTGGACACATAGGCATTTGTGGCATTGGCATTGGCATGTGGTGACACGTTGGGCACACAGGCATTTGTGGCATTGGCATTGGCATCGGCATCGGCATTGGCTGGATATATTGCGGTTGTTCGATAAAAATCGGATGCTGTGGTTGCTGCGGAGGTGGTTGAACAACCGGTTGCTGTGGCATTGGCATTGGTTGCGGTACTGTCACCGTATTTTCAAATGTCGGCTGAACATGTACATTTGTTTGCCAACTCGGCATTGGCATCGGCTGTGGTTGCTGGAAATAAATAATATCCCCTTGCCAAATTGGCTTTTGCGGCTGTGGCATCGGCATTGGAGCTGGTGCTGGCGCTGGTGCCGGCTTAACCATTTGCTCTTTTTTCGGTGCTGGGGCTGGTGTTGGCGCTGGTGCCGGTGTTGGTACCGGCTGCTCTTTAACAGACTTTGGCTGTTCCTTCACAGGATGGTGCATTTCTTTTTTCGCTGTCGTGTCCGGTAAATAGATTTCCATTCCCGGAACAATATAGTCAGGGTTTGCTAAATGGGCATTTAATCGCTTTAACTCATCAAAGCCAACCGCGTATTGCTTCGCGATTTTCCACAAAGTGTCTCCCTTTTGAACAATATGAACGCGCACTTCTTTCCTCCTTTTCTCGTAATAGCATATGCACAAATTGTGCTATTGCCACAATGTTCACGCTTAGTTAGTGGTAAATATGATAAGATGAAAAGGAACTGGTATGCTAATTGAGGTGAATATATTGAAAAAATTATTAGGTGAAGAACGGCGTCTGGAACTGCTTGCATTGTTAAAAACTGCTGAACTGCCAATGACAGGTACAGAATTGGCGAAGCATACAAATGTTTCAAGACAAGTCATCGTCAATGATATGAATTTATTGAAAGCACGAAATGAACCGATTGTAGCAACAAGCCAAGGGTATATTTATATGCACAATGTCCAACAAACACGCCTTCAGCGAAAAATTGTCTGTATGCATAATCCAAATGAGGCAAAAGAAGAACTTTTCATACTGGTCGATTGTGGGGTTACGGTCGAAAGCGTTATTGTCGAACATCCGGTATATGGAGAAATTACCGCTTCGATCATGGTATCTAACCGCTTGGAAGTTGAGCATTTTGTGAAACGCGTCCAGGAAACTAATGCATTGTATCTTTCTGCATTAACGGATGGTACACACTTACACGTTATTAGCTCGGCTTCGGAAGAGAGTTTGAATCTGGCTGAAGCGAAATTACGCCAGCGCGGCTTTTTAATTGAAAACTAAGTTAAAACAGCTTATTCAAAAAGACACTTGTCAGATGAATAAGCTGTTTTTCTTATGAATAATCCCGTTGTAATCCATTTCTAAACAATGTTTTCCGGCGATAAACACTTAATGCAATCCCGATAACAAATGAGTTTAATAGGAGCGGTGTAAAACCATAACTTATAAAAGGAAGCGATAATCCGATAATCGGTAACCAGCCAAGTATCATGGCAACGGAATATCCAAACTGCATGCAATAAAAAGATACTGCTCCAATTACAAGCATTTTGCCATAGGAACGGGTTAATCGGTTCACTTTCCAAAGTATACGAATGGCGATTGCAAATAATACCGATACGATAACAATCCCCGCAATATATCCAAATTCCTGAATTAGCAGTACTAAAGCAAAGTCTGTATGCCCTTCCGGAATATAACGAATTTTCTCTGCCCCAAACCACCCTGCTTCATTTAGTGCATTTTTAACTGCCAAATAAACATAGCCTTCCGTTGTTGCATAGCTAGATGGATCTAAAAATGCATAAAACCGTACAAGCTGATAATCGTGCAACCGAGGAATGATCAAGAACATGCTACTCACTATGAACCCGATTACCGCTAAACTTGTCACAAGTTTTGTCTTGGCGGAATAGTCGCTAACAAAAAATAATACCGTCACTACCCCTGCATAAATGAGGGCTGCTATCAGGCTTGGTGCACTTAAAATAAACCATAACGGCAAAACAAATAACACGATTAACTGCCAGCTTTTAAGTTTTCTCTGCGTAAAAAAGCCTGCCCAAGCAATGAGCAGCAATGGTAAAACGGTCCAAGCTTGAATCTGTATCGGTCCTACCATTAAATAGCTTTGCCCTTGTACCATAGTTGTCGGAAAATAATTTAATATCATTAACAAAATAAGGGCACCAAAATATATAGCTAGACTGAAGCGCTCCAGCTTCCGATAATCGATATACATCAGTGCTGCAATCAATATTACGGCAAATAGAAGGTGCAGCCATTTATTTCGAATAAAATAATCGGTCATATCAACTCCAAAAATGATGGTACTGTCAAATGATAAAATCGGGATAAAACTTGCACCTAAAAGAATGGCAACTAAACTAATCAGCAACCAGTCAATTTTCGGCCGGTGGATTTTGTCCATGGATTTTCCGATTTCAGACGCCGACCCCATTTCTTCGATTGCTTTTCGTTCGGCCTCCTCCGGTGTATACCCTTTTTTCATCCATGCATTTTTCGAATGTTCTATATGGTGCTTTAATTCGCCATATACATGAACCTGAGCTTCCTTTGACCGAATAAAGGCGGTTACTTTACTTAAAAACCTTTCACTCTGCATGCATGCGCACCCCCAATAGACGTTCCTTCATTGTCAGTTTCACATGCCCGCCTTGCTGTAATTGTTTTTTACCGGTCTTCGTTAACTCGTATCGCTTAACGCCTTCCTTCCAATTGGCAAGCACATATCCATCGCTTTCCTGTTCGTGAAGAATTGAATAGATCATCCCCTCATTGTTGACAACATCATGTATCCCCCTTACATGGAGTAATTGCGTAATTTCAATACCGGACTTCGCTTCAAAAAGTAGTGATAAAATAACCTTTTTCAACTCCTCAGCGCTTAACTGTCGCTGAACATTTTCTTTATGCTGCTCTGTGAACTTCGTGCTGGAAAATGCAGTGCGATCCATCGCTTTTTTCAAATTTTTTAAACGATCATCCATTCTCTTCACGCTCCAGATGTTTTTTTAATAGTTGCTTCCCTTTTCGAAGCCTCGTTTTTACTGTGCTCTCGTTAATTTGCAGTACATCAGCCATTTCCTTCATCGTCTGATCTTCGTAATAACATAAATAAATAACTTCACGGTATTTAATCGGCAGCGCCATGACCGCCTTTACTAAGTTATCATCTTCCTGTTGCTGGATGACCTCCTGTTCAACGGAAATACTGCTTTCCACTTGTATAAAAACTTCATCATCTTTAGCTTCAACATTTTTGGCATACCAGCTTTTCAGATAATCTTTTGAATGGTTAATTGCAATGCGCCAAAGCCATGTTTTTAACGATGATCCGTATTGGAAAGAAGGAAGTGCCCTGTAGCATTTCACGAAAATTTCCTGTGTCAGATCCTCGGCAATCGAGTTGTTATGTACATATTGCATGACAAGCTTTAATACGTCTTCTCCGTAATGTTGCATTAGTTCATCTATAATCGCTTCATTTGATAAGTTAGCGGTATCATTTATTAAATAACCTTCCACCGGAATACCTCCTTTCATCAATTAGACGAGCTCCGTTATTGGAAAGTTTGATTTCTTGACGGAATTTCTAATATATTTGCAGATTTTCTAATATAAATTTTATCTTCTAATAAAATGGCGATTTTCTAATATATCGCCCGGATGTTCTATCGCAGCAGGATGTACAAATATCCGTATGATTTGTGCTAATATCCCGCAGCAAAGTTCTAATATATTCGATACGCCTATTTTTTTCAGCCCTATACGTATTAAAATACTGTAGTGCGTATCCAAAATTCTCCCGAGTTCTAATAACATCATTTCTTTTTCGAATAAATACCTACATTCTTCTAATAATAGGCAACATTGTTCCATTAAAAACCTGATCGATCCTAACAATCAAAAAATGCACTCCGCATAAAGCGGAGTGCACCTGTACATTTTATAAAAATCGTTTTCGCTGTTCTGGTGACGGTAACATGCATTCCTGCTTTTTCCCGAACCATTTGTAGCGGTTTTTTGCAATCCAGCGATACACAAGATCGCGAACCGGTTTTGGTACAACGATAAATACATAAAACAACTTCCATAAACCTGATAAATTTCGTGTAATATTAAGTGCGGCCGTCGATTCCGTATAATGCCGGTCATTTTCTATAAACACAATGCTGTCCGTTGTTTCCGGCACATCATACTTTTTCAATAAAGCTACTCCAATATCACTTTGAAGCGAGGCAAACTGAAACAATGCTTTCGGGTCACGTTTTATAATAAATTGGACACTTGCATCACAGACATTGCACTCTCCATCAAATAATAAGATTCGTTTCATGCTTTTCACCTCATTCCGGAGTGGCATATGTATAATATGTACCGAGTGATTTTACTTTGCAGCCTAGCGCAATCAATTCTGCCATAGCGCCTTTCATCATCGGTTCCTCTTCATCTGCTAGTATATCAGTTATGAAGAAATAATTCCCGAGTCCTGTTTTCAGTGGTCGTGATTCAATTTTGCTCAAGTTCAGTTTACGCCATGCAAATACCGAAAGTACTTGATGAAGCGCACCAGACACATCTGTAGGTAATGTAAGCATAAATGTTGTTTTCGGCTGTGCCTGCAACGGTACTAAACCATGCTTTATATTTTGCTTCGATAAAACGAAGAAGCGCGTATGATTAAAATGGAAATCATGGATATTATGTTCGAGTATATGTAAATTATATTTCTCAGCGGCAGAAAAGTTCGCGACAGCAGCGATACATCGGTCTTCCGTACGGGAAACAAGTTCAGCTGCGGCAGCTGTTGAAGAATACGATGTCTGTCTTACGTCACCATGATTGTAATATAGATATTTATGACACTGTGCCAAAGCATGCGGATGTGAATAAATCTCCTCGATTACCTCGTTATTTTCTGCGAATTTTTTATTTACTAATAAATGTTGCTGGATTTTCGACATGACTTCTGCTGTAACGAAAAGCTCGGATTCATGATACAAATAGTCAATTGTCAGTGGGACAGAACCTTCCAGCGCATTTTCTACAGGGACAACCGCCAGTTCGACTTTCCCCTCAGATACAGCTTCAATGCATTCCGGGATGGATTTGTACGGGATATGCCAATCATGCGGGAACAATCCCTTTGTCGCCAAATATGTAAATGATGCTTCCGGACCTAGGTAAGCAACTCTTTTTTCCCAATTTTTTTCTGACATTAATAAGCACCTCGATTATAAGTTCTAAATTTTCTGGAAATTCATCCTATAAGAAAAGCTGTCCAATATGCCCTAAAACCTATTGGACAGCAATTTTTATTTAATTATATTCTGATGGAATTGCACAGGGACATCTCACTTTTCCCTACAAGCAACATCGCGCTTTGAAGAATAGTTAAAATGCGCCTGAACTGATTACTTCAGCAGATTCGATAAATTCAAGTTGATTTAAGCTGCGAATAAGTTCATCCAGCTCATAAGACATGCTTGTCACATCTAAAGAAAGCGTCACATTGGCACGTCCTTGAATGGGAATCGTCTGGTGAATCGTCAGTACATTGCAATGGGCATCAGATACAGTTTCGAGTAATTTGGCAAGTGTACCTTTTCGATCTTGCAATTGAATGAAAACCGTTAAAATACGCTCTTGCACAATCGAATGGAAAGGAAAAACTGCATCCCGATATTTATAAAATGCGCTGCGAGATAAATCCACTTCTTTTACCGCATCCCAAATGGATGAAACAGATCCTTTTTGCAATAATTGTTTTGCTTCCAATGTTTTTTGCATCGCATCTGTCAGGACATCTTCACGCACTAAATAATATCGCTGATTTGCTACGTTTTTCATCGTCATCCCCCACTTAATTAGTCGACAAAGTCAAATTCGAATTCCATTAAACGTACAGTATCGCCATTTTGAGCACCGCGTTTACGTAACTCTTCATCGACACCCATCGCACGTAACTGGCGAGCAAAGCGTCGAATACCATCTTCACGGCTGAAGTCTGTCATTTTGAACAGGCGTTCGATTGTGTATCCTGATAGAACATATGCACCATCATCATCACGTGAAATTTCGAAGTCGCCGCCTTGACCTTCATGCTTGTACATTACGACTGCATCCGACTCTTCTTCAAGAACATCATGTAATAAGAACTCCGGTGTCACTTCTAAAAGATCCGCAATTTCAAATAGTAATGGCTTTAACCCTTGACGTGAAACTGCTGAAACAGGAAAGATTTTTACATCCTCTCCTACTTTCTTTTTAAACTCTTCCAAGTTTTCTTCCGCATTCGGCATATCCATTTTGTTCGCAACGATAATTTGAGGACGCTCAAGTAATCGTAAATTATATTGTTCAAGCTCGTTGTTGATTGTTACATAATCATCATAAGGTTCGCGGCCTTCCATACCGGACATATCGATTACGTGTACGATGACACGTGTACGCTCAATGTGACGCAGGAACTGCATCCCTAATCCGACACCTTGGTGTGCGCCTTCGATTAGACCAGGTAAATCTGCCATTGCGAATGAACGGCCATCATCAGTTTCCACCATACCTAAGTTCGGTACTATCGTTGTAAAGTGATATGCGCCGATTTTAGGTTTTGCAGAAGAAACAACAGATAGTAATGTTGATTTACCTACTGAAGGGAAACCAACTAATCCAACATCCGCCAATACTTTTAATTCTAAAATTACTTCCAGTTCCTGACCTGGCTCGCCTTTTTCGGCTAATTCCGGTGCAGGGTTAGAAGGTGTCGCAAAACGGCAGTTACCGCGTCCGCCACGGCCTGCTTTAGCAATAATTGCTTGTTGGCCATGTTCAACTAAATCGGCAATGACTGTTTTTGTTTCAGCATTCATTACAACTGTTCCCGGTGGCACTTTAACGATTAAATCTTCTGCACGACGACCGTGCATCCCTTTACTCATTCCGTGCTCTCCACGTTCAGCTTTGAAGTGACGTTTGTAACGGAAATCCATTAACGTACGTAAACCTTCTTCTACTTCAAAAATAACGTTACCGCCACGTGCTCCGTCTCCACCTGCTGGACCACCATTTGGTACATACTTTTCACGACGGAAGGCGACCATTCCATCCCCGCCGTCTCCACCTTTAACATAAATCTTTACGTGATCGACAAACATTTCTTTCACTCCTCATATGTGAAGAACATATTTCCAACTTGTATTCGTTTGTTCATATGTTTCCACATTAAAAATATTCTGTTCTATTGAAAATGGCGTCTGTTCCCATTTTCCCTTTAAATGAAATGAAATATTCCATTTATCTTCATATGTTTCGATGTTTAACAGTAATTGATGCTCTTCATATGGATCAAGCTTGTCGTAAACATGAATAATTGTGTTTTCCAAGTATTGAACAATCGCTTCATCGTACTTGCTTTGTATTGGTGTACTTACATCACTTGTCATGTTTAGCTGTAAAGCCGGATAACGCCAACATAGGGTATGAAGCCATTCAACTGTTTTTGTTAATTGAAGTCGATTGATGTTCGAAAGTATTTTACAATGTTCAGACTGGTCAAAAATCACCTTTTTTGCCTCGTCCACTCGTCCTAAATCTAAGTTCATCTGGATCAAATGAAGCTGATTCAAATAATCATGATTTGCAAAGCGCAATGCTTCACTTACAGTTAATTTTGAAACGGTCATTTCACACACTCCGTATTCCAATATTATTAGTATAACAAGTATTTCATCTATTTTCCTTCCATACTTCATACTCATACATATTCAATACTTAAGAAAATTTCAATCATCCATTTCCATAAAGGCATCTCTGTACTCAACTATGAATTTGAGTAAAAACTTAAAAAAAGGACTGCAATAAATGCAGTCCTTTCATTGCAAGAATTATGCTTCTTGAGCTGTAGGGTATACAGATACTTTTTTCTTGTCGCGACCATAGCGTTCAAATTTAACAACGCCGTCAACTTTTGCGAATAATGTATCGTCACCACCGCGGCCTACGTTTGTACCTGGGTAAATTTTTGTACCGCGTTGACGGTAAAGAATTGAACCACCAGTTACGAATTGACCATCAGCGCGTTTAGCACCAAGGCGTTTAGACTCAGAGTCACGTCCGTTTTTAGTAGAACCTACACCTTTTTTAGATGCGAAGAATTGAAGATCTAAAGTTAATAATAACATTCTGTTCCACCTCCTAGATCATTTTATATTTCAATTCGATATATTCTGAATAGCTCGCAGTCATTGTATAGAACTGTGTCACCATTGTGTTCAGAATAACTTGTAATTTAGCGTCTGTTTCATCATTCAGTTCAGCTTGTGGAACAGTTACTTTCAAGTAACCACCTTCAGCACCTTGTTCGATTTCAGGAGTAATTCCTGTAATTTGCGGGATTGCGTTTACTGCACCAAAGGCAACAGCAGAAGCACCTGCACAAACTAAATCACGACCATAGATATCCGATAAAGCATGTCCTGAAATTTCAAATCCATACGATTTACGATTTTCATCACTATAAATAGTTACTGTAATCATGTCCGTCACCTACTTATTAAGCGTTGATAGTTTCAACTACTAATTTTGTATATGGTTGACGGTGACCTTGCTTACGACGGTAGTTCTTTTTCGCTTTAAGTTTGAAAACAGTAATTTTCTTTTGCTTACCTTCTTTAACAACTTTCGCTGTTACAGTAGCGCCAGCAACTGTTGGAGCTCCAACTTTAACTGTTTCTCCACCTACGAATAAAACTTTGTCAAAAGTAACGATTTCGTCAGCAGCCACACCTAGTTTTTCAACATAGATTTCTTGACCTGCTTCAACTTTGATTTGTTTACCACCAGTTTCGATAATTGCGTACATTAAAATGCACCTCCTCTTAGACTCAGACTCGCCCGGAATTGCAGGTGACCTATAAAGGTACTTAAACCTGTTCAGCGCGGTTGCAGTAGCACGGGTGCTACAAACAATAACATTAAAATACTACCACACCGAAATTATCAAGTCAACCGCTTCATTACTATTTTTTCAAAAGCAGCACGGTATTTTCGATATTTCCAATCTCCAATTACTTTGCTCCATAAAAAGAGGCTTATAATTGCTAAAGATAAAGTTTGCGGCAATAAATATAATAGTACGATAATTGTTACCGTAAGTAAATAAAAAGAAGCCGTTAAATAAAATTCGAAAATTTTAGAAAACGGCCGCCGTTTCAAAATGCTGAAACATACTATTCTTCCACCATCAAGGGGCCAAATAGGAATAAGATTAATAGCTAAAATAAATAACTGCACCTCTATTAACCTCGCACTCAGCATATCAGGCAGAAATAAACTGATAAAAATCCCCACACATGTTGCAACCGGTCCACCAATAGCGATAATGATCAGCTGCTGATAGGATAACTGCAATTCATCCTTAATCGTCATCTCCCCGCCATACGGAACAATTTTACATTGCGTTATTTTGGCTCCGACTAGCTTTGCAGCGATAAAATGACCTAATTCATGAAATAAGAGCGAAACAATAATAATACTGTATAAAGCAATATCACCATATAAAACAATTGATAAGAGCAGTAACAAAAATAATGGATGAATCGTGACTTTCATCTAAATTGGCTGTTCCTTTAGCCAGCGAATCGTTTCTTCCATATTTAAAACTTCCCCGTTACGTTCAATCTGAATGTAGAGTTCCCCGCTTTTTTTCGTTGCGACGACAGTTCCTTTTGTTACTGTCGTGTATGGTAATACATAGAAGTCGTCCACAAATCCAAATGTAACCGTATCCCCTGTATCATAAACAACCGAGACCGTTTTTCCGTTATATTTTGTATGGCCCGTAAACACAATCAATCCATCATACAATGCATTTAATACGAAAGGTTCATCATACACGAGTAAATATCCGTCATTAAAACGATCAATCGTCTCAAACAGCTGTAATTGACTAATCGATACATCTGCACTAACAGGGAGCTGCTGGTCTTCATTAGACAACATATTCACAACCGCTTTTCGCATCATGACTAAATCATCTGAACTATAGACAATGGAATGAATGACACGTTTTGTAGCGATATCCCCATAATAATTACAGCTATAAATAATAACAAAGACAATACTCGCGATGAGCCACTGCCATTTTTTCAAGCTCACCATCCAATCTTTTTGCACTAGTATATGTCAGGAACGACAATACAATTCAAGAATGCCTGTACATAGAAAAAAAGCTGCAAAGGATAATTGATTTTATCCCATACAGCTTACTTCTTATTTAAATAATGCTTTTATTTTTGCGAAAACGCCTTTTGGCTGATCATCTTCCAAGGACATTAACGGCACAGAATCACCTAATATACGGCGTGCGATATTACGGTATCCCAATGACGCTTTGTTGTTCGGATTCATGACAATTGGTTCACCTTTATTGGATGAACTGATAACATCTTCACTATCGACGATGATTCCCAATAAATCAATCGATAAATGAGTAGTTACCTCTGTGATATCCATCGCATCTCCGGTGTTCATCAAACTTTTACGGATTCGGTTAATAATAAGTTTCGGCGGTTCGATCGGCTCCTGCTCCAGCAAACCGATAATTCTATCCGCATCTCTTACTGCTGAAATTTCAGGTGTCGTCACAACAATGGCACGATCCGCACCAGCGACCGCATTGCGGTAGCCTTGCTCAATACCAGCCGGACAATCAATTAAAATATAGTCAAACTCACGCTTCAACTCATCAATTAAAGCTTTCATCTGTTCAGGATTGATGGCGTTTTTGTCTGTGTTTTGGGCAGCAGGCATCAAGTATAGACGTTCATCTACACGTTTGTCCTTTACTAATGCCTGATGCGTTTTACAGCGGCCTTCAATTACGTCCACTAAATCATAAATGATTCGATTTTCCAAGCCTAATATAACGTCTAAATTACGCAGTCCGATATCCGTATCGACTAGACAAACTTTCTTTCCTTGAAGTGCCAATGCCGTTCCTAGGTTTGCAGTCGTAGTAGTTTTCCCTACTCCACCTTTTCCTGAAGTTATAACGATTGCTTCTCCCACATTAGCGGCCCCTTCCTTATATAAGGTAGCTTTTTGAGCTCCAGTTTCATCAGTATTCTTAGAGAATAATAATTCTTCATCACTCATTTAGCTTCCTCCTTTGAATGTTGATAAATTCGGTCGTACATTTCTTATTTCCTGGATTCTATCATATGCTATTACATTATTTTCTCCAAGATAGGCAAAAATTTGATCGGTATTGTCTAGTATATATTGCGTCTCGTTCGTCATTACTTCCACATAATTCCCAATTAATATATGTGTTGGTTCAAAATGTGACGCGGATACAATTGCTTGTTCATTGCCACCCATGCCTGCATGCACAATGCCTTTTAACTTACCCGCAATATGTACATTACCCCCTGCCTCAATACGTCCGTTTGGATTGACATCACCTAACACAAGTATATCACCCGTTACACGAATCGTTTGTCCGGAACGCACAATGCCTACATATGTTTCAAAGCGACTTGTCTCAAGCAATTTATGGCTTTCTTCTAATGTAATGACATCACTTTGAATTTTTTTCACACATAGTTTTTGCTGTTCTTCCACAATATCAGTAAGCTGGTCTTTTTGCTCTTGTGTACAGTAACGTTTTCCTAAGTGCAATTGTACATCTATTTTACCATCAAGATGGCCGTCTGTAACTTTTTTTCCAAGTTCTTCTACCAATTCGGTAAAAGAACATTGGTCATCCAAACGAAGAACTAACCCATCTTTTGTTCCTTTAATATGGATAAGTTGTTTTTTCATAGCTTTTTCAAGTCACCTCGCGCTACATAATAACGAAAAGAAAACAATCGGATTATAGGTCCGTTTTGTTTCTTTTCGTTTTTTTAAAATGCTATTGTGCCCGTTGAAATACACGAGCGTTAAGACAATATTTAAACGCCCATGCAAGCATTATCAAAAATAATAGATTACCAATTGTTGTCGGAACTAATCGATTCACTAGAAACGGCTGAAGCGCCATCGTTGTAAATTGGAGCATATAGAAAAATTCATATACAACAAATTCGAAAACAATCATTAGCAATAATGCCAAAATCGTAGAAAATACTAAATGTGGATGAACACGTTTTACACACCATGCCGCAATATAGCAGATAGCGGGATATAAAACCGTATAAAGACCAATAATATTAATATAAAACACATCAAAACAAAGTCCAAAAATAAGACCATAAATCATGGCTTTTTTTCGGCTGTAATAAATGGCTAGAAAAATTAAATATAAAATTAAAAAACGCGGAATCAAATAATAGATTCCTTCGCCCAACTGCAATGGGGAGAATACAGCAAATTCAGATTCAAGCAAAAACAGCAAGACAGCAACGAAGCCAATTAAAAATCGAGCGAGCATTACTCATCCCCCTCATTTTCATCGGCTGGTCCGTTTACTAAATCTTCATTTGTACTGCCACCGTCAGAACCATCTACCGAAATTGTTTTGCGCTTAGCAATAATAACATGTTCAATCATTGAAAAATCTGCTGCTGGTTTGACATAGGCCATTTTCGTTAAACCGAAATCATCAGTTGTTACTTCTGTAATCTCTCCGATCAAGATACCTTTCGGGAAGATTCCACCTAGTCCGGAAGACAATACTTTTCCGCCTTCTTTCAAGTCAACTTTGGAATCGATACGCTTTAATAATAATTCGTTACGCTCAACGTCATAACCTTCTACTAAACCATGAATTTCCCTATTCTTTTCATCATGTACTACTGCAGATACACGATAGTTTTCATTATTCGTATAAAGCAATTCCACTTCTGAAGTATAAGGTGTTGCGATGACAATTTTACCAACTAGCCCTCGCGAAGTCATAACAGCCATGTTTTTTTCAACACCGTCTGCTGTCCCTTTATTTAAAATAATTTTTTCTTCCCACTGATCAGGGTTTCTCGCGATGACCGTCGCCTGAATTGGGTCGAAATCACGCAAACTTTCCTCGATTGATGCGAGTTCACGCAATGAAGAATTTTCGGCCTTTAATGTACTTACTTCCGCCTTCAGGACGGCAAAGTCTTCTAGACGCATCTTTAAGCGCTGGTTCTCTTCATACGTATTTAACAGCGAATCAATATTGCTAAAAATACCTGTTATGTAATTAGCCGGCTTTGCGACAAGCGATTGTGCAAAGCCAACTGTATCTTTAATAATTTTCTCGGGTAATGTTGCGTTATGACGATCACGTAAAGAGAAACCAATCAATGCCACTAGAAAAATCACGCTTACTAATAGGACAATTAATTTTTTATTAGAAAAATGTGGCACTGCCAGTCCTCCTTACTTCAATTGTTGCGCTCGAATTAAAGCGATGTTGTCTAATGCTTTACCCGTTCCGATCGCAACACAATCCAACGGATCTTCAGCAATAAATACAGGCATTTTAGTTTCATCACTGATTACTTTATCTAAATTGCGTAATAATGCACCACCGCCTGTTAAAACAATGCCGCGCTCCATTACGTCTGCAGATAATTCAGGTGGTGTTTGTTCCAATGTTTTCTTAACGCCATCTAAAATAACTACAATAGCTTCATGTAAAGATTTTGAAATTTCGTCTGATGTAATTTCAATAGTTTTTGGTAAGCCTGTTAACAGGTCACGTCCACGAATTTCCATCGTTTCAGCAGGTCCTTCAGCACGTGCCGTACCAATTTCTACTTTAATGCTTTCCGCTGTACGCTCACCAATTGTTAAGTTATATGTTTTACGGATGTAAGCAATGATGGATTGATCCATTGCATCACCACCAACACGTACTGATTCACTTGTTACAATACCACCAAGAGAAATTACAGCTACTTCTGTTGTACCTCCACCGATATCTACTACCATCGAACCTGTTGGCTCCCATACCGGCAAGTTAGCACCGATTGCTGCTGCAAACGGTTCTTCAATTGTAAATGCTTCTTTTGCGCCTGCTTGACGGCTTGCATCAATAACCGCACGTTGCTCAACTGAAGTAATACCATATGGCACACAAATCATGACATTCGGTTTCTTCCAGTTAGAACCCGATGCTTTCATTGCTTCTTTTAAATAATATTGAATCATTGCTGTTGTAATTTCAAAATCAGCAATAACGCCATCTTTCATCGGGCGGATAGCCACGATTGAACCCGGTGTACGACCGATCATATTTTTTGCGTCGTTTCCGACTGCTACAATATCGCCTGTTTTTGTATTTTTCGCTACTACTGAAGGTTCACGCAATACAATTCCTTTACCTTTTACAAATACTAATGTATTAGCTGTGCCAAGATCGATCCCGACATCTTTATTCCCTAATCCAAACAAATTAAGTACTCCCTTTCTTATTAAAACAATTTCTAATTTATGATGCTAGCAAAATCATACGCTCTATTATAACGAATTACATCAAAAAATTATAGTGTTACAAGCACCGAATCGCGACTTTTGTCGAATGTTTTTTTCTACAACACTACTTTACTATTGTATTTCTATTTCTGTTACGAAACAAATAAAATTAATATGTAAGATTTAACAAAATCGCCACATGCTTATGACGAATATAACAAATAAAAGTTGCAATTGCGAAAATTGTCGACGAATTTTTAAATCCGTAATAATTGTTATCGCAATGTAATAATTCCTAATTATAAAATAACTACAAAATAAAAAGACAAACGCTTTAATACGTTTGTCCAATTATCTAGAATTCCCTAGAAATATCCCTTTTCCTTCATGCTTATAAACTGATGATCACCAATGATGACGTGATCGAGCAAATCGACTCCGACTATTTTGCCCGCTTCATAAAGTCTTGTTGTGACATCGATATCTTCAGGACTGGGTGTCGGAATGCCGCTTGGATGGTTGTGGGAACAAATGATAGAAGCAGCGGAACGTTTTACAGCTTCGCGGAAAATTTCCCGGGGATGGACGATGCTGGCATTCAAGCTCCCAACAAATATGGTTTGTTTATGGAGCACCTGATTTTTTACGTTGAGAAAAAGACAGACAAAATGCTCCTGCTGTAATGACGTCATATCCTGCATTAAAAAGGTCGCTGCATCTTCCGGCGAGCGGATCGTAAAGCGTTCTTCCAAATCTTTCGATGCGAGTCTTCTTCCAAGTTCGATCGCAGCAAGCAGCAAAACTGCTTTTGCTTCCCCTATTCCTTTAATCTCGGTCATTTCTTCAAGTGTTGCATGCTTTAAATTATGCAATTTTTCGAAGTTGATCAATACCCGATTGGCTACTGTCAATACAGACTCACTTTTTGTTCCGGTACCGAGCAATATGGCAATCAGCTCCTGATTCGAAAGACTTCTTGCGCCTTGGCGGATGAGGCGTTCCCGCGGGCGGTCTGCTTCATGAACGTCATGGATTTTCATATTCAATAACGGTTGTTGGACCGTCATTTACATCACTCCTAAAATGGTAGTTTTAGTAGTTGTAATGTAAGCATTTTTTGAACTAATGTAGCAATTGGTAAACCGACGACATTATTATAGTCCCCTTCAATACGGTCAACGAGCATGGCGCCACTCGTCTGTATTCCGTATCCGCCTGCTTTATCAAAAGGATCTCCTGTCTGAACATAGGCCTTGATCATTTGCGGAGAAACATCTTTAAATAGCACCGATGTTATTTCAACAAATGTATGCTCTGTTCCGTCCGCCAAAATAAGAGCTACAGCTGTCATCACTTCATGTCGATTTCCGGCAAGCTTCGTTAAATGCTCTACGGCTTCTTCCTCCGAAACAGGCTTGTGCAGTAGTTGGTCATTAAACACAACAATTGTATCCGCTCCGATAATACAATGATTCGGACATTTCTTAGCCACATCACGCGCTTTCAATAATGCCACTTCTGTCACATATTCATGAACCGTTTCGCCCGTGACGCTTGTTTCGACAACATCGCTTGTCACAATCTCAAACGGGACATTCAGCATTTGGAGCAATTCCTTTCTCCTTGGTGAAGCAGAAGCTAATATAAGTTGTTCATTTGTAGTAAAATTCATTTCCAATCCTCCTACATACTATAGTAACTGAGAAATGGAATTTTGAACAACAGCCAACTCTATATGCAAATATACGAAAAACAAAATTTCATTATATTTTCCACGATTAAAATGTTACTTTCAAGCAATCAAGACTCTCAAAATAATTTATAAACATATGCAGACGAACAACATTAGGATTCGTCGAAAGCTTTGAAACTTCTGTCATAATCCCTGTCCAGTCTTCCGGTACCTGTTTTTTGTCAATTGCTTTAGTATCCTCAGCCGAAAACAATTTCGGATCTTTCAATGTGACCGGCAGCTGGAGTTCTGCAGGATTAGGACAGCTGCTCGCAATCTTAATTTTTTTATAAAAACCGGTAGGCACAATTGTTAATGCCGTTTCAACTTTTTCTGTATCCAGTCGGGACCAGACAAAATACTGATCGCCCACTTTAACAACTGCTGCTTTATTTAACGTAGGATAAGTCCCCAAAAATTGTGCTGCACTATCAAAATTTGAAAAAACACCGTGCTGCAATGCAAAATACTGTTGCTGTACTTGCTGCTCCTCGGGTGTTTGAACAGTCGTCGGGATTGTTTCTGCAGCTTCTTCGGTTGTCGTAGGTAGTTGCAGAATAAAAACAAATAGTATGACGCCAGCAAGCCCTGTAATACTTCCAATGAACATTGCTTGAAAAATGGCATTATTCCTTAAAGCTTTCATTGTTGCCACAGCTCCATCTCTTTTTCATACAACAATAGCAAAATAGCGTTAAAAAAAGAGGAGACTGCTGTCGCCTTCCTCTAAAAAGTTTTCGATATTATTCTTCTTTATTTGCAACCCGATTTTCTTTTACAGCAATTCATCCTTTTCAAATTGACGCAGATCGCAATCTGCACGCTTTATCCCGGGTTTGGTGCCTGGTTGGCATCAGTGCATATTTCGTCGAATTTCACTTAGTAAATAGAGTGAACCGGTAACAATTCGTACTGTTTCATCTATTACCGGTCGCTGTAAAAATTCGTTTACATCTTCTATTATTTGTTTTTCCTCCGCTCGACTAAGTTCGTAAAGGGTCATTGCCTGCATTGCCCGTTCATTATGAATATTGGCGAAATAAAAAGCGTCACCGACTTCTTCCAGTAACTTTAGAATTGTTTTGACATCCTTGTCCGCCAGTAAACCGATGACAAATTCGATTCGCTTGTTCGGAAAGTGCTCTTTTACCGTATCCACCAATGACTGAATACTTGCAGGATTATGTGCCCCGTCAAAATAAAGTTTCGGCCGGATTTGTTCAAAGCGCCCGGCAAGTATTGCATTGTTCACACCCGTACGGATTTTTTGAACATCTAGCGGCAAGTCAAATTTCTTTAAAACTTCCAGAAATGCAGTAATGGCCAATGCCATATTATGCCCTTGATGTTTCCCTAGTAACTGACGCTGTAATTTGGATATATTTAGTTGCAGTAATGGATACTCATATACTTCGGTTCCTTCATTTTTTGAAACGAAAAAGTCGGTACCAAACTTGAATAATGGTACATTTTTCTGAACGGCTTCCTTTGCGAAAACTTCGGTAACCTCTTCTGTCATTTTCCCAATTACCGCCGGACGATTTTCTTTCAATATGCCGGCTTTATGATACGCTATACTTGTTAATGTATTGCCTAAAAAATTCGTATGTTCCAAAGCGATACTCGGGACAACCGAAACGATCGGTGTCACTACATTTGTACTGTCTTCTCTGCCACCCATGCCTGCTTCGATTAATACTAAGTCCGGCTTTTGCTCAGCAAAGTATAAAAGTGCCACCGCCGTCAATAATTCAAAGTCTGTCAGTTTTCCGCTAAGTCCGGCTTTTGCCAACTGCTGAAACTTCCGGTCCATCTGCTCATTAGTGATTGACCGGCCATCAATCTGTATTTGATCATGGACATCTACAATACAAGGTGACATAAACTTCCCGACTGATAAACCGTATTCGCGAGCCATCCCTTCAACAAATGCCAATGTTGAGCCTTTTCCGTTCGTTCCCGCTAAATGGACTACATTCAGCTGTTTCTCAGGCTGTCCAAGCAGATTAAGTGCGGATTCAATCGCTTCTAAACCCGGCTTGATCGCTCGTTCACTTTCTACCTGCCAACGCTCTTTGTATAACTCCAGTAATGGAATCATGAAATCCACCCTCTTTCTGTAAACAGACTGCGTACTTCAGCGATAAAATATAAGGAGCCGGTAATAACGAGCAGCTCATCTTCAGCCAAATGATTCATTTCTTTTTCAATTAGCTCCTGCCAATTTGAATGCATAAACTTTTTTGAATGTGTGCTTTGTTCATAAAGTTGCTTCGCTGTCGCCGCGCGCGGCAAATCAATTTGTGTGAAGTGCATTTCAGATGCGACCTCATCCATTAATTTTATACTGATACCATGGTCCTTATCCTGTAAAGCAGCATAGACAAACTTCACTTTATGCTGTGGTGCAGTTTCCTGTAATGTATTAATGAGGGCAGTCGTCCCTTCCGAATTATGGGCACCGTCCAAAATAATATTGTCGTGCACTTTTTCAAAACGCCCTTCCCACTTTGCATGTTGCAAGGCCAATTTTACTTTTTGCGCATTAAAGGATTCAAGATATAAATATGCTGCCGTAATGGCAAGCGCGGCATTGGCCATTTGATGTTCCCCTGCCATCGCAAGTGCAATTTTGTCGATCATAATATTTCCTCGGTAGTCAAAATAAGCACCTTTTTGATTTTCCACATAAAAATGTTCACCCAACGTAAAGATCGGAGCATGGAGCTGTGCTGCCGTTTGCTGAATTACCGCCAGCGCTTCCACATTTTTCACTCCGACAACAACCGGCTTTCCTTGCTTAATAATTCCTGCTTTTTCTGCGGCAATTTCGGCATATGTCTCACCGAGCATATCCGTATGCTCAAGCGAAATTGTTGTAATCACACATACTTCCGGTGTCACAACATTCGTTGAATCCAAACGCCCACCAATACCGGTTTCAAGCAATGCGATATCCAATGACTGCTCCGAGAAGTATTTTAGGGCAAGCAATGTCATAAACTCAAAAAAGCTTGGGAATTCCCCGCCCAATTTATTTTCAATAACTTCCGCAATTTCATTTGCAATACGCAGAAAGTCTTCATCGGAAATTTGCTGTTTATTGATTGTCACCCGTTCATTGGCACGCTCAAGATGCGGAGATATGAAGGCGCCGACCGTTAAGCCGTGCTTGATTAAAATCTCACGCGTTGCATTCAATGTTGAACCTTTTCCATTGGAACCTGCAAAATGTATGAATTTCGTTTTTTGTTCCGGATTGCCAAGTGCATCCAGGATAATCTTCGCCGACTGTAATGGTTCGCCTTTATATTGGCTTGCTTTTAACTTAAAAATAAAATCTGTGCATTGCTTCATCGTTTGAAACATTATGTCCTCTCCCTAATACGGCTAATATGTAATATATTTTATTATAGCTGAATTAAAAGAAAGAGGTACCGTTATACGGTACCTCTCTTTGGCATTACATATTTTTCAGTTCTGCAATGCGTTTTTCAACTGTTGCGTATTTTGCTTCATAGTCCGCCAGTTTTTCACGCTCTGTTGCTACTAATGCTTCCGGTGCTTTTGAAACGAAACGTTCATTCGATAGCTTTCCAGAAACTAATTTTACTTCTTTCGCCCATTTGTCGAGCTCTTTTTCAAGACGTGCGATTTCTTCTTCAATATTGATTAAGCCTGCAAGTGGCATGAAGATTTCTGCGCCTGAAACTACTGCTGACATTGCCTGTGCTGGTGCTTCAAGATTCGCCCCGATTGTTAAGCCATCCGGGTTACAGAATTTTTCAATATAGCCTTTGTTCACTTCAAGCACTGCCGATGTTTGTTCATCTTTTGCTGAAATCGTCATCGGTACTTTTTTGCTCATTGGTGTATTCACTTCTGCACGAATATTACGTACAGAACGAATAATATCCATTAATAGCTGCATATCGCCTGCTTCTGCTGTAAAGTTGAATGCCGGATTAACAGTCGGCCATGCAGCAACTGTAATTGACTCCCCTTCATGCGGCAAGTGCTGCCAAATTTCTTCTGTTACGAAAGGCATGAATGGGTGCAGTAAACGCATCGTGTTGTCTAAAACGTAAGCAAGTACTGAACGTGTCGTTAATTTAGCCGCTTCGTCTTCACCATATAATGGCAATTTCGCCATTTCGATATACCATGAACAGAAATCATCCCAAATGAAATTGTAAAGTTCACGGCCAACTTCACCGAACTCATATTTATCAGATAATGTTGTTACACGGTCAATCGTTTCATTCAAGCGTGATAGAATCCATTTATCCGCTGTTGAAAGGTTACCTGTTAAATCAATTTGCTCATATGTTAGGCCTTCCATGTTCATCAAAGCAAAACGAGAAGCGTTCCAGATTTTGTTTACGAAGTTCCAAGTAGATTCTACTTTTTCTGTAGAGTAACGTAAATCCTGACCTGGAGATGAACCTGTTGCAAGGAAGTAACGCAATGAATCCGCACCATATTGGTCGATTACATCCATCGGGTCAACCCCGTTACCAAGTGATTTGGACATTTTGCGTCCTTCAGCATCACGAACTAAACCATGGATTAAAACGTCTGTAAATGGACGCTCGCCTGTAAATTCTTTCCCTTGGAAAATCATGCGGCTTACCCAGAAGAAGATGATGTCATAGCCCGTTACTAACGTATTTGTCGGGTAGTAGCGCTTGAACATTTCGGATTCTTCATTTGGCCAATCCATTGTAGAAAACGGCCATAAAGCAGATGAGAACCATGTATCTAGAACATCTTCGTCCTGTGTCCAATTCTCAGCATCTTCAGGTGCTTCTTTTCCTACATAAAGCTCGCCTGTTTCTTTGTTGTACCAAGCTGGAATTTGATGACCCCACCATAATTGACGCGAAATACACCAGTCATGAATATTTTCCATCCAGCGGTTATATGTGTTTTCAAAACGATTTGGTACGAAGTTTACTTTTTCATTTTCATCTGCTTGCATTTTTAATGCTTCTTCAGCAAGTGGAGCCATTTTTACGAACCATTGCTTAGAAAGATACGGTTCTACAACAGCATTCGTACGCTCTGAATGGCCTACTTGGTGTACATGTTGTTCGATTTCGATTAATACGCCTGCCTCTTGTAAATCTGCAACGATTTGCTTACGGCATTCGAAACGATCCATACCCGCATATTTACCAGCTAAGTCATTCATTGTACCATCTTCGTTCATAACTAAAATACGTTCTAGATTATGACGGTTCCCAACTTCAAAGTCGTTCGGGTCATGTGCTGGTGTCATTTTTACAACACCTGTACCGAATTCCATATCTACGTAGTCATCTGCAACGATTGGAATTTCACGACCTACGATAGGTAAAATGACAGTTTTCCCTACTAAGTGTGCATAGCGCTCATCTTCAGGGTGTACAGCTACACCAGAGTCACCCAGCATTGTCTCTGGACGAGTTGTTGCAACGCGTAATTTACCTGAACCATCAGCAAGCGGGTATTCCATATGGTAGAATGCGCCTTCTACTTCTTTGTGGATTACTTCGATGTCTGAAAGGGCCGTTTTGGCAGCCGGATCCCAGTTAATAATACGCTCACCACGGTAAATATAGCCTTTTTCGTATAATTTAACGAATACTTCTTTTACAGCATCCGATAAGCCTTCATCAAGTGTAAATCGCTCTTTTGAATAGTCTAATCCTAAACCTAATTTCGACCATTGTGCACGAATATGGGATGCATATTCTTCTTTCCATTCCCATGTTTTTTCAAGGAACTTTTCACGGCCAAGATCATAGCGGGAAATACCTTCACCGCGCAATTTCTCTTCTACTTTCGCCTGTGTCGCAATACCTGCATGGTCCATACCTGGCAACCATAGTGCATCAAATCCTTGCATGCGTTTCATACGAATTAAAATATCTTGCAATGTTGTATCCCAAGCGTGGCCAAGGTGCAGCTTACCTGTTACGTTTGGCGGTGGGATAACGATAGAGTATGGTTCCTTATCGCTTGTTGGATCTGCTTCGAAAAATTTGCCTTTTAACCACCATTCATAGCGGCCGGCTTCAGTTTGCTGCGGATCGTATTTTGTTGGCATTGTAATTTCCGTCATGATGAATCTCTCCTTTGTCACCTTATTATTGGACATAAAAAAACTCCCTTCGTCTAAAAAAAGGACGAGGGAGTTAATTCGCGGTACCACCTTTATTTCCGATCGGGTTTAGTCAAGCGTTCGCATTCCTTACCCACAAACGCTTTCTTTAAATTTAAAAAAGCGCAAGCAGTCAATATGCAGCGTTGGAATGCCCAATCGGCACTTCATTCGATAACGGTGTTTAACCGGACCCTAGCTACTGTTAGTTCACTAAGTCAGCTCCTAGGCTACCTTCTGCATGGTTGATGGAGAAACTTTTCAGCTACCGTTTCCTCTCTTGCCATCGATCTCATACGTACTCTTCCTAATCTTCGCTTCAATTATATAGTTGCACTTTATTTTAAGCTGTTTTTAATGAAATATCAAGCACGAATGGGGAATATACTTTAACACGTTATCTGCGCTCTTCACATATACTATGCAAAAGGAGTCTGGACATTGCGAAAAAACTACAATCCTTATTTATTGCCTCCATGGCTGCGAAAATTCCGTTTCTTTATGCGTCATTGTATTTTGCCGATTACGATTTTTCAGGCGATTCGAACGGTCTTACTTCCGACAACGGGTGATATATTATTGCTGGCCATTCTAATTTTATTTACTTACTTATTACTCACAGATTTCATTTAAAATTCACAACAAAAAAATGTTCCGTAAGCTTCAATTCTTACGGAACATTTATTTATTTTTTCAATTGTATTTGAACGCGACTATATGCATCAGCCAACTGTTCCAGGAAATCAAGCTCATGGGGAACGGTTTGAGCCATCTGCGTTGATTCTACTTCTTTTTCCGCTTGAAGTCGGGGTTGTACTTCTTCTACAGGCTTTTCGACGACGATCTCTTCGACTGGTGCCGGTTCCTCTACTTCAACAATTGCTTGTACTTTCTTTTCCACATCACAATGGACTGCCCAGCTACATGAGCAGTAGCCATTATTCGGCTCCACTTTAATATCATTTATGCGAAGTGATACAGCTTCAATGTCATCGTTCGGAAAATCTACTGAAAAAGGCAGGGCATATTCGAAATAACCATGATCTTTTTCAATATCCATATGCTCGATATAGATACCTTCCTCAATTTCATCCTCGCGTGCTACATGATCAAATTGAATATTGCCTTTTACTACATAAATTCCTCTTACTACGACGGAATCTTCGCTAATCTCTTCATGCCATTTCGGTTCTACTACTATTTTAGAATTCTCTTGAACATTTCCTAATTGCTTTGGAAATGTAAATGTCTCTTTCATTTCCCACTGTTGCATAAAAAATCCCCTCCCTACGCTTACATTATGCATAGAAAGGGAATTTATGATTTATTTATGAGATTATCTCGCTAATTTTTCAAAAACATTATGGAATGCCTGAACTGTTTTTGCGATATGTTCTTCTGTATGCGCCGTTGAAATAAATAGTCCTTCAAATTGTGATGGCGGCAGGAAAATTCCTTCTTCGGCCATTAGTTTGAAGTATTCTGCAAATAGCTCTAAATCCGAACTTTTCGCCGATTCAAAATCGATTACATCTTCGTTTGTGAAGAAGAAACCAATCATCGACCCTGCACGATTCACTGTATGTGGAATATTGTATTTCGTCGCTGCCGCACGGAAACCTTCTTCCAACTGGTCACCCAGTTTGCGGAAGTATTCATATGAGTCTTTGTTCAGACGGCTTAATGTTTCATGGCCGGCTGTCATTGCAAGCGGATTACCTGATAACGTACCTGCTTGATAAATCGGACCTGACGGAGCGATTTTCTCCATAATTTCGCGCTTTCCGCCAAATGCACCAACCGGTAAGCCTCCGCCGATTACTTTACCTAAACAAGTAAGGTCAGGTTTAATTCCGTAATATTCCTGTGCACAGCCATAGTCTACACGGAAGCCTGTCATAACTTCATCGAAAATTAAAACCGTTCCATTCTCTTCTGTCAGTTTACGCAGCCCTTCAAGGAAACCTGGCTGTGGCGGAACAACACCCATATTGCCGGCAACCGGTTCTAAAATAACTGCAGCTAAATCAGCGCCGAATTTTTCAAATACTAATTTTGCAGATTCCAAATCATTATAAGCAACCGTTAATGTATTTTTGGCAATATCAGCCGGAACACCCGGTGAGTCAGGTAAACCAAGTGTCGCTACACCTGAACCTGCTTTAATCAGCAGTGAATCCCCATGACCGTGATATGAACCTTCAAATTTTAAAATCTTGTCGCGTCCAGTAAATCCACGCGCTAAACGTAGTGCAGACATTGTTGCTTCTGTGCCTGATGATACAAAACGAATCATTTCCACTGACGGCAAACGGTCCATTACAAGCTTCGCCAATTTGTTTTCTGAAACAGTAGGTGCACCGAATGATGCGCCTTTAGCTGCCTGATCCTGAATAGCCGAAACAACTTCCGGGTGTGCATGTCCTAAAATTAACGGACCCCATGATAAGACATAGTCAATATATTCATTGCCATCAATATCTTTAATAACTGCACCTTTGCCTGAATCCATAAATATCGGATCCAAGTTTACTGATTTAAATGCACGTACAGGAGAGTTTACTCCCCCTGGCATTAAATCAACCGCTTCTGTAAATGCTGCTTTTGACTTTTCATAACTACGCATATTATTTTTCCTCCAACCAACGACAAACGTCTTTTGCATGATAAGTAATAATTAAATCGGAACCTGCACGCTTCATACCTAATAATGTTTCCAGTACAACCGCTTTTTCATCGATCCAGCCATTTTGTGCAGCTGCTTTTACCATTGAATATTCGCCCGATACATTATACGCTACAACAGGTAATGGGAAGCTGTTTTTCACATCACGGATGATATCCATATATGCTAATGCTGGCTTCACGATTAGGAAATCTGCACCTTCTTCAACGTCCGAAGTTGCTTCGCGAATCGCTTCCATTCGATTGGAAGGATCCATTTGATATGTTTTGCGGTCACCGAACTGTGGTGCTCCTTCTGCCGCTTCACGGAATGGACCGTAATAGCTTGAAGCGTATTTAACCGCATAAGACATAATCGGAATATGCTGGAATCCTGCTGAATCCAATCCTGCACGAATCGCCGTTACAAACCCGTCCATCATGTTTGATGGTGCAATAATATCGGCACCAGCTTTTGCTTGTGAAATTGCTGTACGCGCCAGCACATCAAGTGATGGATCATTTAACACTTGATCGCCTTCAATAACACCACAATGACCGTGATCTGTAAATTCACACAAGCAAGTATCTGCTACGACTAGAAGCTCTGGATGACGTTCTTTAATTAAACGTGTCGCTTCCTGTACGATGCCGTGATCATGGAAAGCACCAGTACCGACTGCATCCTTTTCTTTAGGAATTCCGAAAAGTAATACCGCACGAATGCCTAAGTCTACAATTTCATCTACTTCAGCTGCCAAGTTATCTAAAGATAATTGGAACACGCCCGGCATTGAACTAACAGGGTTTTTAATATTTTCGCCTTCAATAATAAACAACGGATAAATAAGGTCTTCTTTTTGTAGGTATGTTTCTTTTACGAGTGCACGCATCGCTGCATTTTGACGTAAGCGACGGTGACGTTGGAAATATAGTTCTGTCATTTTGTCTGTTCCTCCAGGATGAGCTGTTCAATTACAGCTTGCATCGTATAGATTTTAGGTTGCACAATTGGCTGAACCCCGTATTTTTCAAGGGCTGCTGTTGTTACATGACCAATCGATGCAAATTTCACATTTTGCCAATCTACATGCGGCACAATATGCTCAGCATAAATATCTACCGCAGAAGGACTGGCGAATATTACAATCGGATGTTTTTCTGTCAGTAGGCACTGTGTTAATTGCGAAAAATATTTTCTGCACGGACGTGTTTCATAAACCGTCCATTCATCCGCCCCAGTACCTTCATGAATCGTCTTTTTCGCCATCGATCCGCGCACAAATAAGGCACGTTCACCTGGCTCCATCGAAAATTCCTCCACAAATACATCAGCACTGTAAACAGTTGGCATAAAATGAATTTCATAACCGTGCTCCTGCAATAAAGCAGCTGTCTTTTCACCGACAGCTGCAATTTTCATTGTGGCCGGAATCGTCTGTTCATGCCGTATACATTTATCGATAAAGCTTTTTACCGCATTTTGGCTCGTAAAAATGAGCCACTGATATGCAGGTAATTCACGAAAATAGTATTCATCTTCCTTAGAAACCTTTTCTACTGTTTCGATTAATGGATAATTATAAACTTTCCCGTCATGTTGCTCAATCAATTGCTCTACAGACCTTACAACCGCCGAGCCTGTAATAATTAATGTTTTTCCTAAGAGTGCATTACTCGGCATCTAACTCAGCCTTTACTTTTTGAATTAAGTCAAAGGCACCTTGCTCAGTTAATTTTGCGGCAACAGCTTTACCAACTGCATCCGCGTCTGTCCCTGTTAACATTTCCTTATAAGTTACAGAAGCATCCGGTGCTGCCACTAAACCTGTTAAAGTAATTGTGTCACCGTCTACTGTTGCATAGCCGGCAATCGGCACTTGGCAGCCCCCGTCCATCGCAGCTAAAAACGAACGCTCGGCATGTGCTGTAGCCCATGTTGTAGCATCCGTTAATTTTGCCAGTTGCTCAAGCAGCTCCGCATCATCCGCGCGGCATTCAATCCCTAATGAACCTTGTGCAACAGCTGGAAGGCAAATTTCCGTATCTAAATATTCAGTTACGACTTCATCACTCCAGCCAAGTCGTTTCAAGCCTGCTGCGGCTAAAATAATCGCATCGAAATCTTCTGTTTCCAGTTTTTTTAGACGTGTATCAACATTTCCGCGAATCCACTTAATCTCAAGATCTGGACGTGCTTGTAATAATTGTGCGCTACGACGTAATGAACTCGTTCCAACGATTGCACCTTTTGGCAAATCGGCAAATTTCACATGACCATTTGAAATAAAGGCATCTCGCGCATCTTCACGTGGAGGAATACAGCCAATGATCAGCCCTTCAGGCAATACGGCAGGCATATCTTTCATCGAATGCACAGCAAAGTCGATTTCTTTATCATAAAGAGCTTGTTCGATTTCCTTAACGAATAGACCTTTACCGCCAACTTTAGAAAGCTGTACATCTAAGATGCGGTCGCCTTTTGTTACAATTTCCTTGATTTCAAAATCAAATGGTACGCCAGCTTCTTTCAGCTCATTAATAAACCAGTTTGTTTGTGTTAATGCTAATTTACTTTTTCGAGATCCTACAATAATTTTTCTCACGTTACTCCGACCTTTCTATTCTGCTAAACCCACAGATGGAAATTTGATAATTTGCTGCCGAGAAAGAAATTAATCACAACGAGTAAAAATAAATAAATATGCACCTGTGCATACACCATGCCGATTAATTTTCCTTTCCGATGCAGCAAAAAAATAATTAAGTAAACAATCGATACGATAAACGAGCCTAAAATTTTTACATCGAAAACGGAAACATTCTCTAATGTTAAAAATGCCCATTCTAACCCTAAAATTAAACTTATTAATAGCAATGGAATACCAATAATGGTCGATAAATTAATCCACTTAACCATTTGCTGTAAACTAGGCAATCGTGACCATAAATTCGTAAACTTTTTTTGCTTTAATATGCGATATAAAATTAAATACAGCAGCGAGAAGACAAACGCAACCGAAAAAGCGGCGTATGACACAATCGCAAAACTAATATGGATTAACAGCATTTCCGAAACTAATGAATCACCGACAATCTGATCATTCGTTTGCGGTGCAAATAAGTGAATTGTCATAAATACAAAGCTCAATACATTAATGAAAAACACCGGTAAATCAACTCGTACAATACAATGAAGGACGATTGAAAGTGTTGTTAAGAGCCATGCATAAAAGAATACCCCTTCATACAATGACAAAATAGGAAATCGTTTCGTTTCAATGATAAACAAGACGATAAATAAAGTTTGCAACACCCAGACGATGGAAACAAACCAGAAGGCTACACGCCTGAATTTTATATTTTTATAAAGGTAGTCTGAAAAATAAAGTACGATACAGAGCCCATAGAGAATGATCATGAGCTCGTATAATCTTGTCATTACCATTTCTGTCATATGCACCTTCTCCTGATGGAAACTTACTAAAAAAAGCGCTTTCGCTATCTATAATTTTACCATATAGATACGAAAACGCTTATGATTTATTTGAATAAAGTGCTTCAATAAGGCTCAATGTCTATTGGCTATTGTTCAATTAATAAGAGAAACCTGGTTTTAAGGTTACCTCTTGTGCTGCTTCACTGTTTTTAACTTCCGGGCGTAATTGCTGTACTTCTTGCTTCACTTCGTCTTCAATACCGAAGATTTGTTGGAATAATGCAAGCTGTGCTTCCGCATTTTTCTCGTTCGCAAGTTCTTTTGCTTGGAGAATCGGCGTTTTCAATAGCTGATTAATAATCGATTTTGTATGCTTGTTTAAAATTTTGCGTTCGCGCTCTGTTAAATTCGGCATTTTGTTTTCGATACTCATCATCGTTTCTTCTTGAATAGATGCCGCTTTTTTACGTAAGGCAGAAATAACAGGCACGACTCCAAGTGTATTAAACCAATCTTTAAATTGAATAATTTCCTCTTGAATCATCGCCGTAATTTCATTTGCCGCACGTTCGCGCTCTGCCAAGTTGGCTTGTACAATTCCTTGAAGGTCATCAATATCATAAAGGAATATATTTGGCACATCGCCAATACGAGGATCTAAATCACGCGGTACCGCAATATCGACCATAAACAATGGGTCGCCTTTACGAAATTTCGCTACATCTTTCATCAAGTCATAATCGATGACATAGTCTGTTGCCCCAGTTGAACTGATTAAAATATCCGCTTCAAGCAGCGTACATTGCAGCTCATTCATTGCTTTCGCATCGCCATCAAACTTCGCTGCCAAGTTTTGAGCTTTTTCAAATGTACGGTTAATCACCGTTACTTTTCCTACACCATTTCCGTATAGGTTTTGAATTGCAAGCTCACCCATTTTACCGGCACCTAAAATGGCTACATGCTTATCTTTTAAGGACCCAAAGATTTTTTTGGCAAGCTCCACGGCAGCATAAGAAACAGAAACAGCATTTTCCCCAATCGCTGTTTCGCTATGGGCACGTTTTGCGAATGTTACGACTTGCTTAAATAATTGGTTGTAAACTGTACCAGTTGTACCAATTTCCTGACCTTGTAAAAAACTTTTCTTTACTTGTCCTAAAATTTGCGTTTCCCCAAGCACCATGGAATCAATACCAGCCGTCACACGGAATAAATGGTTTAATGACTCATCTTCTTCACGGATGAATAAGTGATCCTCAAACTGTTCCATTGGTATGTTAAACCAGTTCGCCAAAAATTGTTTAATATAGTAGCGACCAGTGTGTAATTGATCAACAACCGCATAAATTTCAGTACGGTTACAAGTAGAGATTATTACATTTTCCAATATGCTTTTTTGGTTTTGTAGCGCTTCCATAGCATTCGGAAGATCCGATTCGATAAACGAGAGCTTTTCACGAATTTCTACTGGCGCTGTTTTATAATTCAGGCCTACTACTAATGTATGCATGAACCCCCACACCTCACACGTTCTAATTCATTGATTTTATTGTAGCATAATGACAGCATGATTCTAGTTTAGTTTGTGAACATGCTTTGAAAGTATTTACTAAACATACTTAATTAAATCCAAAAAACAACTTTTAAATTGTCATTGGATGTTTAAACCTTTGTATCTATACCCTAACTTCAGAAAAATACATCTTGTCACAAATAGCGCAAGATGAAGTCTTTTCGGAAAAGGATTTTGAATTGTTATATTAGAATTATTCTAATGTAAGTTTAACAAAGTTCGACATAGATTTCAATCATTCAAACCAAAAAAGAAGCCCACTTTATAAGTGAGCCTCTATTTTGTCACATATTATGAATTTTAGTCCCAATAACTTTTCCTGTTGCATCGATTGCCTGGAATTCAACTTCTACATATAAATCAAATTCCGGGAACTCATAAAGGTTCGGTCGATGCATATAGCGCGAAGAACCCCGTGCCGGCAAGTCGTATTTAACATCTCCACTCGGTGATATAAATACAACGCGTACACCTTTTACATTGTCGCATCCTGTATTCACATCCGCCAAAATTGTTACTTTTGATGTTTCGATACGCACATCAGTATTGTTAAAGATTGTATCCCCTACTAGACAACTATTGTTCATAACAGGAGTTTTACATAAAATCGTTGTAATGATCGCCTGTAGAGAGCTGTGCAAGTTTTCAATCGATGTGATATTTTGATATGTGCCCTTTGTTTCGGATGAAATATCTTTCAGTAGTTTTTCATTTACCGTTGTATATGATCCAACCGAAACAGTGTGGATAGCAATGCCTTTTTCTCTTGCATCGTTCAGCACGTTAGTGAGTCCGCTGCTGTTTGAATAACCGTCTGTCACAAGGACAATGGCTTTACTTGTATACTGGTTTGTCGTGAAATTACTGATTGCTGTTTCAAGTGCTTTCACAATATTTGTCGATCGATTTTCGTTTTTATACGTTAACAAACTATCGATACTAGAAACGATATCCGCTTTGTCTGTTGCTTCGTGATTTGGACGATTATTGAAGCGATATACATGACTTGGGTTTGCCCCGATTTGTTTAATCGTTTGCTTCACTTTATTCGCTGTATAATTTTTCGCATCGCGCGCTTTCATCGAACCAGAGTGGTCTACAACAAACATAACTTCCGATTCAACGGAACATAAATTGTTTTCATAACGCGGGTTTGCAAAGATTTGTTCAGAGACTGTTGTATTTTTCAGACTTTGTACGACTTTATCATAACGTGGATCCAGATCGATCAAGCGTGCCTTAACCTGTGATTTACCATATAAAATATCGTCAAAGTAAACTACAGCAGATCCGCGGCTACCTGTGCCGTTATTATAGTCTTTCGTATTTGTATCAAATGATACGACACGCGTTTTTCCGTTAAATGTTACTTCCACCGTTCCTTTATAGTCGGTAATAATTACCCCGCCAGGTGCGACAAGGTTTACGATTACCTTCGTATAACGGTCCATGCCATCCGGGCGCTGCTGCAGTTCTTTTCCTGCAAGCAATACTTTAATTTTCGCAGCGGCACCTTCCAGCTTCCCGATTACGTCCGCATAATCTTTTCGCAATAAGTTTTTGTCGATTTGACCTAAACGATCATACATTGCCTTAATGACCTCAACCGATTCTTCATGTGCTAATGTTACTTGATCAGCAATCGGTAGAAACTTATCTGTCAAATAAATAATGACCGCATGGAGCATTGAATCGAATGCTTCAGTATCTTCTTCACTCATAACACCTTGCAAATCATATGTGGCACGTCCCTCATTGTTGACCGTGTACATGACTTTAGCATTGCCGAGACCGCCCCAAGAAGACTCCTCTTTTGGTCCTTCGATCATATAGTCGAGAATTTGTTCGAATAGCCAAACCGAAATAATTTGACCTTCCAGCTTTAGATCTGCATTCCCGTATTGAATTTCCTTGGAAGTAACCTGACCTTGTGTCAATTTCCCGTCAGCAGTTGTATAGTTTTCCCATTTAGACCCTGTCATCACTTTTAAATCCGGATCGTAATCTGAAATTGTAATAACCCCGTTTTGTGTAAATGGTACTGTCGTTGTCCCTACCACACCTGAAGGCAATGCAGGTAATGGTTTTACCCCAGGATCAACCGTTCCTCCATTCCATTCCGTCTGTTCTGGATCAAACACTTCATAAGTAATACGCAATTCCGCTTTTGGCACATAGCGGACAGACGCTTCAATAACCTGATTTTTGTATGTGTAATACTTTTCTGATGGATTAATCATCTCAAAGCGAATTGTATCAACTACTGACTTCGTTAAAGCAGGAGCCGTTACATATACGCTAAGCTGTGGTCCATCGGTATAAACCGTTGTTGATTGACCGCTTGTACTTGTATTCGTTTCAGAAACTTTTGCCCCGGCTTTTGAAGTCACTTTAAATGCCAATGATTCATCATATGAAATGTCGTTGCCGTAGCTATCGCGCAAATCAATTGTAATTAAAGTTGAATCCACGCCGTTTGCTGTAAGCTCTTCGTTTTCAACATTAATTTTTTTAACCGCTTTATAAACATCCGGACGTGTCGCTTTATCATCCGTGTTTTTACCAGGAGTTGTCGGAATCGTCACAGTACCGTTTTTACTCTCAACAAAGTTCACCGGTAATGTAATTTTATTATTGTCTTTGCCGGCAGGTGTACTTGCCAGACCTTCGACCGCCAATTTCCCCTGCTGATTGATACGGTACATGAAGACCGCCATATCACCGCGATTAATGTTGCGCGTCGGCTTATAGTCTTCATATGTGCGCTTTCCGGTTGTACCTGTTGTAATTTCGTTCATATATAAATATCTGACTGCCTGGATCTCGGATAAATCGAGACCATTTACCGCCGCATAAAGCTTTGCAAAGTGGCCGCGTGAAATATTGGCATTGCGCTTTGACTTATTATTCACGCCATATAACGGAATATTCAAGTCACGATAATATTCATAGAGCATATCTTTATCATTTGTATTGAAGTGATAGTTTTTGTCCATCTTCGCTAAAAACTGCAGCATCTGCCATTCCATCACGAGTGTACCGGACTGGAACTTATTCCCTTTATATAACTGCAAATAATCATTATCTATTGTCCATTTGGCTGCTTTATATTTCGAATTTTTTTTCGCTATATCCGAAATTTGCTTGCTTGCAGCTTCCGTTTCTGCAGCACCGAACGGAAATACCACGGAAAATACTAGTAGGCAACTGAGCAGCATGGCCATTAGTTTCTTCATTTTACTCATGTTTGCATCCCCTTAGTTAAAGAACAGAATATTGTCTCGGTAATTCTCTTTTAAATCTGCTTCTAAATAACGTAAAAATCGTTCAATAATCGCGGAAGACTGTGCACGTGTCAGTGTTGCTTTCGGATTGAAATAACCGTCGCTGCCTGACATTAGCCCTAACTGAGTTGCGACATAAATTGCATCGCGTGCATAATCCGTAATTTTGTAATCATCTTTATAGTCTGTAGAATAGCCTGGATCAGGTGCTTTTCCTTCCAGTCCAAGTGCGCGCACTAAAATTGTCGCTGCCTGCTGGCGTGTTAAAAAACCATCCGGATCAAATGTCGTAGGATTTTTTCCTTTAATAACTCCTTTATCAACCGTTGCCACTAAGTAATTGTAATCCTTTACTGTACGTTTCACGTCTTTGAAAATAGAAGGCTGTGTCTTTTTGCGGTTCGTTTCTTCCAATACACGCAGATCAATTGCTTTACCAATAGCAACTGCAAAATCATAGCGCTGTACAGGTGTATTAGGTGAATAGAAGTTCGATTGATCATCCAATATCCCAAGTGAATACAATTTTTCAATTTGCTCACGTGCCCAGTTGGAAGATAAATCACGGAATTTTGGGATTTTCAGCATTTCCAGCTTCGGCATATAATCGATATTGCTTGCGACCGTTCCTTCGCTACCAGGTAAATCGTATTCGTATTCCGAAAGCGAATCGGCAGAGCTAATCGTTTTATAGTTGCCGTTAAAACTTGATAAAGATGCATCGTTTTCGTTATATTCTAGTGTTCGTGACTTGGATGTCGATACTTTGTTTTTCACTGTACCGATCGTCCCGTCATCATATTCAATCTCGAAATCTGTAATTTGTGTTTCAGTAGCTCCCCAGAAATTTTCATATCCTTCATTTCGGCTATCTGCATGTACCGTTATCGTTTTTGTAACAGCATTCTTGCCTCGGCCTGTCGTTTCGGTATATGTTTTGCGGGCAATCGCATTTCCTGAATAATAGTCAGATGCCGGACGCTTGTCTGTAATCGTACTTTTAGAAAGCTGGTAATCCGCCAATGTAAATGTTCTGTCGCCAACTGTAATTTTTTCGGTAAATTTTGTAACCTCACCCGTTGCTGAACTTTGCCCTACTTGGTCATAGTTTGTAACATCGTATGTATACGTAAAATTCCGCGTCAGCTTTTCTCCATTTGGTCCAGCCAACGTAAACTTGTATGTCTCGGTTAACTTGCCTTTAGATTCTCTCGTTGAAATCGTTACATTTTTATTTGTGCCCGTAAATTTAATCGGTTTTCCTGTTAAGAAAAAGTATTCTTCATACTCATATTCGTTTTTTATACCGCCTGTTAAATCGATAGATTGTGCGGAACTTGATGAAGGGAGCAGCATCAGAAAAAATGAGCATGCCAATAGGAAGGTGAAGCAAAGTTTCTTTCTCACAAATTCGTCCCTCATTTCTTTAAAATTCACTTTTGTTTAAATGGCATGCGAGAAACTTGTCCCGCATGCCTTTTTAATTAGTTTACTAATAATACATAAACTTCCGATGTTGAACGTGCAATTGCTGTTACATGATCTGCCTTATGAATATCAGTAATATCGATTACTTCACCATCTTTAATAACCATCGCTTTTGATAGGTCGAGTGAAAGCGAACCGAAACGGTAGTTCCAGTTACCATCTTTGCTCCACTGGCTGCTGTTAACAACAGATATCTTTTTCGTATTAAAATTAATCGAACTTACACGGCCTGTTAATGTTAACGTAGCCAGTTTTTCATTTGGCACAAAATGAATGCCCTCAATATGACCTTCGTTTACAAAGAAATATCCATAATATGGATTTGGTGAATTTGTATAATTATCATATAAATCAAGATCCAGTTCCGGAATGACTTTGAATTGCTTTGTTCCGTCCAGTTCAGATGCGATTGTAGAATTACTGTAAGCAAATGATGTAATGGTCTTATCCATAGTCCAGAAATGATTATCGAAACGTTGTAAATCTGATAACTCCACTTCATATGCATCTAAATCCGCTACATCAATTCGACCAAAGTAAAGTTTATATTTTGATAGATTCGGTGCTAAATATGCATCATTTGTTATATTGACGATATGAGCATAATCACTCTTAGCCGCACCATCCGTTAATACAAATGCCGTTGTCGAAATCGGTTTTTGCGCTAAATCAAGAGCAATAAGGCCTTCAGGTTCTACTAAACGGCCATTGCGGATTAAAATCGAACCGTTATGATAATTTAATTTCAAAGAATTTTTAAGTTGCAGTGTATTCACACCAAGATTGACACTAGTAATAGGTTGATAGAATGTACGCTCATTTTTAGCTAATACGATAATCTTATCGATTACTTCCTTGCTGAACTGAGTTTTTGTTACAAAATAAAGCTCACTATTTTTATATTTTTTTAATTGGCTTTTTGAAATTTTTTTATTTCCTACGTAAATACTTGTATTGTTTGTAAAATTAAATGTTGCCTGTGTCTTCGTTCTAACCGTCCCAAAGCGCCAGTTTAGTAAAGGATGCGCATTCTTAACATTTAGCGAATTTTTGTTTGTATTAACCGTATTTAAATCTGCTTTATATAATTCTGTCACCATATTGGCTGTACTCATAATCGTAATTTCAGCGATACGGGAAGTATTGGCTGTTGCAAATTTTAAGCGGACACGGTCTCCTACGTAAAGTGAACTTAAATCTACTGATGAGTTTCCTTTGAACACTTCCGTATTGTTTGTCACTGTATAATTTTTCGTTGAAGCGCCGTCGATTTTTACACGGAGCTGCAAACCGTTCGGATCAAACTGTGTCACAGCACCGGTTACTTGTTTGCTGTTTTCGACGATTGAACCGCCTTCTACATTTGTAGATCCACGCATTTCTGTAATTTTTCCTAAGTTTAATTTAATCGTGACACTCATGCCTGCTTTAAATCCTGCAATTGTTGTCAGCGTATTATTAATATAGTATTTCTGCGTATTCGCAAGGTTAAATGTTGCGGTTTTCCCTGCACTGTTTTTTAATGTGACACTTTTTAATGTTCGTGTGATATTCCCTTTCTTATCTTCAGTTTCATTATAATTTGCTTTCATAAATGTATATGTATTTGATGCTTCAGCTTGCTGCCCTGTTGGTAAGATTGCTAAAGCAAAAGTAATTGCCATTAATACGGTAATGATTTTTTTAAGCAATTTTTCCGCCTCCTTCTCTCAGTAACTTTTCTTTTAATTCATAGCAAACGCCTGAAATATTTGTATTTAATCCCAAATATTGTTGTAGGACCTATATAGTGTAACAAATTTGCCGACTATTGGCATTGGTTGTCGAAATTATTTATACGGAAATATCGATTAATTTACCTAATACGGGGTGTGACGCATCGATCACTTCGACTATTTGTTCCGCATTTTCTTGCTGAAACTCCATCACTTTTTTCGTCATGACCAATGAAACATCTTGCATTAATTCAGTATATTTCATCGACATCGCTAATGCAGCAATATCCAAATGTACACCTCCTATTTACCTTTATCGGCTAAATACTATGAATATCAAGTAATTATTATTATTTCTGAGAGTAAATTGGCCAAAATAAAAACAACCCCGAAAGTTAATTCGAGGTTGCGTTGTTTACATGCGTGATTCAATTTCGGCCCAGGCCTCTTCAAAACCAAGACCTTTTTCAGAAGAAAACACAATTAATGGATCTTGCTTTTCCATTTGTAATGTTTCGCGGACAATCTTTTTATGCTTATCCCATTTCCCTTTCGGAATTTTGTCGGCTTTAGTTGCGACAACTATTACCGGGATATTGTAATGCTTTAAAAAATCATACATCATGCAGTCATCTGAAGTCGGGTTATGGCGAATATCAACAATTAAGACAACCGCTTTTAACTGTTCGCGACTCATAAAGTACTGCTCGATCATTCTTCCCCATGCTGCACGTTCTGATTTTGAAACTTTTGCATAGCCGTATCCTGGTACGTCAACATAATAGAGCTGTTCTTCAATTTTATAGAAGTTCAGCTGTTGTGTTTTACCAGGTTTTGACGAAATACGCGCCATTGCTTTACGGCCAATCATACGATTGATAAACGAAGATTTGCCGACATTTGAACGACCCGCTAAAGCGAATTCAGGTAGCCCGTCTTCCGGGAACTGTTCTGGTCGGACAAAGCTGCCGATCATTTCTACGTTATGGACTTTCATTACTTATTAAAACCTCCATCTAGTGCGAGCGCAAGAACTTCTTCCGCTTGTGAAACTAGTTTAAATGTGAGTTGCTCACGAATTGTTTCAGGAATATCATCAATATCACGTTCATTGTCTTGCGGAATGATAATCGTCGTTAATCCCGCGCGGTGGGCACTTAATGATTTCTCTTTTAAGCCGCCGATCGGCAGTACACGACCCCGTAATGTTACTTCTCCAGTCATTCCAATTTCGCGTTTAATTGCTTTTCCAGTTATTGCAGACACAATAGCAGTCGTCATCGTAATACCTGCTGATGGACCATCTTTTGGTACTGCGCCTTCCGGAACGTGGACATGAATATCGTGCTGATCGAAATAATCAGCATCCACACCTAAATCTTTTGTTAATGTGCGGACAAATGAAAGCGCAATTTGTGCAGATTCCTTCATTACATCGCCAAGCTTCCCTGTTAAAATTAATTTACCTTTACCAGGTGTTAATGAAACCTCGATCTGCAATGTATCTCCACCGACTGTCGTATAGGCAAGTCCTGTAGCAACACCTACTTGGTTTTCCATTTCCGCCTGTCCATAGCGGAAGCGGTGTTTCCCAAGCATATCCACCAATACTTTCGAATTGACCGTTACTTTTTTCTTTTCGCCAGATACGATTTTTTTCGCAGCTTTACGGCAAACAGTCGCAACTTGGCGTTCCAATCCACGAACACCAGCTTCACGTGTATAGTAACGAATTAAATCCGTAATCGCTTCGTCTTTCATTGCCATTTGCGTTTTCTTCAAACCATGTTCCTTCATCTGTTTCGGAATCAAATGGTTCTTAGTAATTTCTACTTTTTCGAATTCTGTATAACCTGCGATATTAATGACTTCCATACGATCCAGTAACGGTGCAGGGATTGTACTTAAATCATTTGCTGTTGCAATAAATAATACATCTTGCAAATTGTATGGTTCTTCGATGAAGTGATCACTGAATGTATTATTTTGCTCCGGATCCAATACTTCAAGCATTGCAGCCGATGGGTCTCCACGGAAGTCATTTGACATTTTATCAATTTCATCAAGTAAAAATACAGGATTTGTCGTGCCTGCTTTTTTCATTCCTTGAATGATACGTCCTGGCATTGCGCCGACATACGTACGACGGTGACCACGAATTTCAGACTCATCACGCACACCGCCAAGTGAAACACGGACAAATTTACGGTCAAGGCTTTCTGCAATAGAACGCGCTAAACTCGTTTTACCTACGCCCGGAGGTCCTGCTAAACATAAAATCGGACCGCGCAATGAATTCATTAATTGACGTACTGATAAATATTCCAAAACACGCTCTTTCACTTTTTCCAGGCCATCATGATCGCGGTTTAAAATTTCTTCAGCATAGGCAATATCGATACGGTCTTCCGTTTTTTCTGTCCAGGGAATCGATACAAGCCATTCCAAATAGTTGCGGATGACACCACTCTCTGCACTTGCAGCAGGCAGCTTTTCGTAGCGGTCCAGTTCTTTTAACGCAACTTTTTGTGTAGACTCCGGCATTCCGGCACTATCGATTTTTTTACGAAGTTCAGCAATTTCACCCGTTTTTCCTTCGCGATCACCAAGCTCTGTTTGAATTGCTTTCATTTGCTCACGCAGATAATACTCTTTCTGTGTGCGCTCCATCGCCTGCTTCACTTTTGTACTGATTTTTTTCTCGAGATTTAAAATCTCCTGCTCGTCATGCAAACGAATCATCAAGTGGTCTAAACGCTTTTTAATGTTCGTAATATCGAGCACTTCTTGCTTTTCATTAATTTTGAAAGGTAAATGAGAAGCAATGACATCTGCTAATCGGCCCGGTTCTTCAATATCAAGCACCGATTCGATTGTTTCCGTCGTAATTTTATTTGAAGATTTTGCGTATTTTTCGAAATACGATAATACAGTACGCATTAAAGCTTCCGTTTCCGCATCTTTGTGCAGCTCATCTTCAAATAGTTCCAAATCTGCAGTTGTAAATTTACCGGAATCTTCATAACGAACCATTTCCGCACGGTTTAAACCTTCAACCAGAATACGCAATGTTCCATTCGGAAGCTTTAGCATCTGTTTTACTTTCGCTAATGTCCCCATTTTATAAAGATCTGCTTTTCCCGGTGAATCAACACGTAAATCTTTTTGAGTTACCAAAAAGATTGTGCTATCTTCAAGCATCGCATGTTCTAGTGCAGCAATAGAACGTTCTCGACCCACATCAATATGTAAAACCATCGTTGGGTATACAAGAAGTCCTCTTAACGGTAAAACTGGCATATTAGTTAATTTTTTTGTCACGCGGGTATTCACCTCCATCCAAATCTTAAAAACAACCCGCAATATAAGTATGTGTTAGTTTCTTGTCAATTACGCCTAAGCGTAGCTGTGTCCAGATTTTTCCGAGTTTATGTGCTCTAAATACGGGAGCAAACCATAAATAACGCTTCAAAACCTGTATCATTCGGCTAAAAATACCCGAAACTTTATGTATATACGTTTTGTAAGAAAAAGCTGACTTTGGACTTGCTTGAGAAGTCTAAGTCAGCTACATAGTTGGAATCCATTCAGCTAAAATTAAGCTGAAGTTTTTTTGTTGTCATCTTTTTTCAATTCAGACCCATCATCCAAAATTAATTTTGGATCTGCTTTATCACGAATTGTTTCAGCTGTGATGATACATTTTTTAATATCTTCACGTGAAGGCAATTCAAACATAACATCAAGCATTGTCGCTTCGATGATTGAACGAAGACCACGGGCACCTGTTTTACGTTCGATTGCTAATTTAGAAATCTCGACAAGTGCATCATCTTCAAACTCAAGTTCTACATCATCTAGCTCCAGCATTTTTTGGTATTGTTTTGCTAAAGCATTTTTAGGTTCAGTTAAAATTTGTACTAATGCATCAACATTTAACTGTTCTAAAGTAGCCAATACCGGTAAACGTCCGATAAATTCCGGAATTAAACCGAATTTCAATAAGTCTTCAGGAATTAACTGAGACATAATTGAAGCTTCTTCATCAATATCTTTATTTTGTGTTGAAGCAAAGCCAATTACTTTTTCGCCTTGACGACGTTTAATAATTGTTTCAATTCCATCAAATGCTCCACCTACGATAAATAAGATGTTCGATGTATCGATTTGAAGGAACTCCTGGTGTGGATGCTTACGTCCGCCTTGTGGAGGAACACTTGCAACTGTACCTTCTAAAATTTTCAGTAATGCTTGTTGTACACCTTCACCTGATACGTCTCGTGTAATTGAAGGATTTTCAGATTTACGAGCAACCTTGTCAATCTCATCAATATAAATGATACCCTTTTCTGCACGTTCTATATCGTAATCTGCAGCCTGGATTAGTTTTAAAAGAATATTTTCAACATCCTCACCAACATAACCTGCTTCAGTTAAGCTTGTCGCGTCAGCAATTGCGAATGGTACATTTAAAATACGCGCCAACGTTTGAGCAAGTAAAGTTTTACCGCTACCAGTTGGTCCGATTAATACGATATTCGATTTTGATAATTCAACATCATCAATTTTTGAATTCGAATTAATACGTTTATAGTGATTATATACAGCAACTGCCAATGCTTTTTTTGCACGTTCTTGTCCGATTACATATTCACCTAAAATATTTAAAATCTCTTTAGGTTTTGGAATTTCATTGAACTCGATTTCCTCTTCGATCCCTAACTCTTCCACTACGATCTCTGAGCATAGTTCGATACATTCATCACAAATATATACGCCTGGTCCTGCAACCAGTTTACGAACTTGTTCTTGTGGTTTACCACAAAAAGAGCATTTTAAATTGCCTTTTTCATCATTAAATTTAAACAATTTGGTTCACCCCTATTCAAGCAACAATCTTACAAGATTCTAGTTGTTTTATCAAATAAATTGATTGCGCGTTGTTACTAGCTTATTTTATGTCCTATTAAACTTTGCTGGCTGTTCAATAGTTAATGAAATTATATTGTAACTTTTTATCATTAAATATTCAAATGAACCAACTATTATATGTATGTATTCAAAGGTAGAAAACAAGGCACGGGAATACCGTACCTTGTCAAAATCTCATTTTATTCAATCCGTACTAGTTTTATCTTTATGTTAGACGGTAGCCCAGGAATTAAACCGGTACTTGTCGGTACTGATTCTTGCTTCACCATGGTCATGAATCAGTACAGGATTGAATTCGAACTCGATTATTCAAAACAAATAATTAGTTAGAAATTTTAGCGTTTTCAACTAGGAATTCAACTGTTTTTTGAGTGCGGATATCGTTCTCAAGAACTTGAGTTCCACCTAAAGCAGTTAAAATTTGGTCGTTTGACATACCGAATTGAGCAGCCATTTTTTCAACTTCTGTATTGATATCTTCTTCAGATACTTCAATATTTTCAGCTTGACCAATTGCTTCTAAAACTAAAGATACACGTACACGGTTTACAGCTTCTTCAGCCATTTGAGTGCGTAATGCTTCTTCGTTTTGACCTGAGAATTGGTAGTATAGGTCTAAGTTCATGCCTTGCATTTGTAAACGTTGGCCGAATTCTTGAACCATACGGTCAACTTCAGTGTTGATCATACCTTGTGGAATTTCAACTTCTGCATTAGAAGCTGCTTTTTCTACTAACTCGTCGCGTAAAGAAGCTTCAACGTCTGCTTCTTTGTTAGCTAAAGTTGTTTCTTTTAATTTAGTGCGTAATGCTTCTACAGTTTCAACTTCTGGATCGATTTCTTTAGCGAACTCATCAGTTAAGTCTGGTAATACTTTTGTTTTAACTTCTTTAACTGTTACAACGAATTTCGCTTCTTTACCAGCTAATTCAGCAGCATGGTATTCTTCTGGGAAAGTAACTACTACATCTTTCGTTTCACCAGTTTTAGCACCTACTAATTGCTCTTCGAAACCTGGAATGAATGAACCAGAACCGATTTCTAATGCGTAGTCTTCACCTTTACCGCCTTCGAATGCTTCTTCTCCAACAAAACCTTCGAAATCGATTACAGCTGTATCGCCTTCAACGATTGCTTCATCTTCTTTAATTTCTAATTCCGCTTTTTTAGCTAATTGAGCGTCGATTAAAGATTGAACTTCTTCGTCTGTTACTTCAGCAGATTGTTTTGTTACTTCTAAACCTTTATATTCACCTAATTTAGGTTCTGGTTTCACAGTTACTGTAGCAGTGTATGTGAAGTCAGTACCTTTAGCGAAATTCTCAGTACCCGCGATTTCCGGGTAGTCAACTGGCTCAATACCAGCTTCGTCTAAAGCAACTGGGTATGAAGAATTGATAACGATTTCTAAAGCATCTTGGTAAAGAGCTTCTACACCGTACATTTTTTCAAATACGTTACGAGGCATTTTTCCTTTACGGAAACCTGGTACATTAATTTGTTTTACTACTTTTTTGAAAGCTTGGTCTAAAGCTTTATCAACTTCTGCAGCTTCTACAGTAACCGTTAATAAACCTTCGTTACCTTCTTGTTTTTCCCATTTTACTGACATATATATTACCTCCAAAGTTAACATTCGTTTGAATAAACAAACTCGTCATATATATTGTTTGACAACCATTTTAGTATAACATAGATGCTCAATGTTTCAACTTTTTTCACTACTCTTGCAAATCCGACATTTTTTCTATGTTTTGTAAAAAAGTTACTATTTCACCATTCTTTTCGCTGTCTTCACCGAACATTGTTTTCACGTAATCGATATAGCCTGCTGCAACTTCTTCACTGGAATACCCGGACCATTCATACGGATAAAGAACAATTGCATGCTTATCGATTAAGTGCAGCGCAAACTCTAATGTTGAAGGTTCCTGCGCCAATTTTCCCGCTATAATTTCCGTAATTTCCGTATATTGAGGCAGCTTCGTCGGCAACGGAAAATTCACCGGATTTAATTCTATGGACTGATCAAGTTTTGTTACAGTAACTGTCATATTGATTTCCTGTTCAACAAGCAGGATGAGCAGTAAACTTTTTATAAATGGTTCGATTCCATCGTTTTCAATGATTGCTTTCAATTCATCTGAATAAGGACGGATATTCTTTTCTGTAAGCTCATGTATTAGGATCATTTGCTGTTGTGCGGACTTTTCTAAAAATTCTGTTGCCGTAAATTCTTCAAGTTCTTCATCTTCTATAATTGTTGCTTGAAAATGGGATTCCTGATTTTCGGCAATATGGGCGTTCAAGTTTTTTAAACGTTCGAATTTCCCCACTTCATGATCAGGAATTAACTGTTCGTCAAACAATGACTCAATGATTTTTTCGACTTGTTTAAACTGGCGTAATTGCATGCAGATCGTTAAGTACAATTCCATTACTTCAAAGTACATGTTAGGGCCTATCGCAAGCAATTCCTCACATACTTGTTTCGCACGTTCGAAATTTTTTTCTTCATATAATGAGTACGCAAAAATACTAAGTGACATTTCATCCCCTTCACCCAGCAACAAAGCTTGCTCAAATAACTCATTCGCTTCTTTGTATTGGTTATTTTCAGCCATATGTTTTGCTTCATTAAATAACCGGTCCGTCATCCCAGGGAATAAAATTACTTTTCCATGACCTTTATTCTTTTTATTTTCTTTCATCTAATCACTCCATCGGCGACAAAGTAATGCTAATGCACTCTTCGTCCATTGCATTTATTTTAACGTTGTTTTTTCATTCCAACAATAAGTACTCAAAAATTATAGTTATATACAATTGATTACTCGTATGCGTGTTTTAATTCGAAGTTGTTACCCTTTTTCCTCAATGTTCCCGTTCTTACTTGGAAATAACCTATTTTATTGATAATATCAGCAGATTGAAGGTATTTTTATGTGTGAAAAAAGTCGTTCTGGTTGCATTGACCGAGCAGTGCGGTATACTAAGCGCTATGAATATTTACGTAATAGATATAATTAAATTAATTGAAAGAAGGATTTATAAATGAAATTTGGATTTATCGGCCTTGGAAACATGGCTGGCGCGATTATTCACGGCATGATTACAAGCGAGCAATTTAATGCTGCCGATGTACACGGGATGAATCGGAGCCGCGAAAAAACCGATGACCTTGTACATAAATACGGCATTCAGGCAGCCGATACGATCGAACAGCTAATGGAACAAGTTGACGTTATTGTCATCGCTGTAAAGCCCCAAATGTTTGAAGATGTTTTACCCGCAATTAAAAAACACCTGACAAATAAACACATCGTCATTTCAATCGCTGCCGGTAAATCACTCGATTATTTACACGAGGAACTTGGAAGCGAAACGTCTATCTTCCGCGTTATGCCAAATATCAACGCTACCATCGGGGCATCGACAAGTTGTTATTCAACTCAGAAAGCTAGTGACAATCAAAAAGCCATCGTCGAGAAGCTGTTTGCTACAGTCGGAACAATTGTTGAACTTCCTGAAAGCCTATTCTCAATCTTTACAACAATCGGTTGTGCTTCTCCTGCCTTCACTTACCTTTATATCGACTCATTAGCACGTGCGGCAGTTCGTGAAGGAATGCCAAAAGATATGGCACTTCAAATTGCAGCAAGCTCTGTATTAGGCAGTGCGCAAATGGTATTACAATCCGAATCACACCCATGGGCATTGATCGATCAAGTATGTTCACCTGGAGGAACGACAATTCAAGGTGTCACTTCCCTTCAAGTCAATCACTTCGAAAGTACAATCTACGAAGCCGTTGATGCCGTTACGAACCGTGATACATTTTTGCAAAAACAGACAGTTAAATAGAAATGCCAGCCCAGTGGATTTGACTTCTCACTGGGCATTTTCTTTTTTAGACAAAAATGATAATAATTTATGTTTATAATTTCTCTCAGTTCTCAAAAAAAATATGAGAACATAATTGCTAACTACCGTACTATTCTATATAATCAATCTTGTTTCAAAAATGAAACCAAAAAATTATAGATTTGGAGCGTGACAAGAAATTGGGTAAAGCATTGATTATTGGAGCTGGCGGTGTAGCTAGCGTTGTCGTACATAAATGTGTACAAAACTCAGAAGTATTCGAAGAGATTATGATCGCAAGTCGAACAAAATCAAAATGTGATGCTTTAAAAGATAAATTAGATGGTGGAAAAACGATTATTCACACAGCACAAGTGGATGCGGATAACACTGAGGAACTAATTGACCTAATCAATGGATTTAATCCAGATGTGGTGATCAATGTAGCTTTACCATATCAAGACTTAACTATTATGGATGCATGTTTAGCAACAAAGACTCACTATGTAGATACAGCGAACTACGAGCCTTTAGATACTGCTAAATTCGAATATAAATGGCAATGGGCGTATAAAGAACGTTTTGAAGAAGCAGGTATTACTGCGCTTCTAGGTTCAGGTTTTGACCCAGGTGTAACAGGCGTATTCACAGCGCATGCACAAAAGCATCATTTCGATGAAATTCATTACATCGATATCGTTGATGCAAACGGTGGAGACCACGGACTTCCATTCGCGACAAACTTCAACCCTGAAATCAACATTCGCGAAATTACTGCGAACGGACGTTTCTGGAAAGATGGCGAGTGGGTTGAAACGGAGCCTTTAGAATATAAAACAGTTTATAACTTACCGGAAATCGGTGAAAAAGATTGCTACCTTCTATACCATGAAGAGTTAGAATCTTTAGCGAAGAATATTAAAGGTTTAAAACAAATCCGCTTCTGGATGACGTTTGGCGAAAAATACTTAACACATTTAAATGTACTTGAAAATGTAGGTATGACTTCAATTGAGCCAATCGAATTCCAAGGACAAATGATTCAGCCAATCCAGTTTTTAAAAGCTGTTTTACCAGACCCAGCTACATTAGGTCCTCTTACAAAAGGTAAAACAAACATCGGCTGTATCGTTCGCGGTATTAAAGACGGTAAAGAAAAAACTTACTATGTATACAATGTATGTGATCACCAAGAATGCTACAGAGAAGTTGGCTCACAGGCGATTTCATACACAACTGGTGTACCGGCAATGATCGGCGCAATGCTTGTAATGAACGGCGAATGGCAAAAACCAGGTGTATGGAATGTAGAAGACTTCAATCCAGACCCATTCATGGATGCATTAAATAAATGGGGATTACCATGGCACGAAACAGAAAACCCTGAATTAATCGACTTGGAATTTACTTCTGCTGGAGAAAAAGCATAATGGCAGATATTAAAAATACGAAAAAACCTGTGATGGCGGCTGCTCTTGCAGAAGAAACAGGCATAGACTGGTCACAGGCACCATCTCCAGCCTTCGTAGTGGACGAGCGATTACTTGAGCGCAATTTAAAACTATTAAAATCCGTACAAGATCGCACGAATTGTGATATTTTACTTGCACTTAAAGGCTTTTCTATGTGGTCAACATTTCCGATGGCGCGCAATTATTTAGCGGGAATTACATCTTCCTCACTATTTGAAGCACGTCTTGGTTTTGAAGAATTCGGCAAGGAAGTACACGCTTACGCTCCTGCTTATGCAGAGCATGAAATCGATGAGTATTTAACTTATGTCGACCATATTGTATTTAACTCTTTTGATCAGTTAAATAAGTACAAAGACAAAGTGTTAAATCACGAGAAAAATATTTCTATTGGTTTACGTGTAAATCCTGGTTATTCAGAAGTGGAAACACCTCTGTACGACCCTTGCTATATTAACTCGCGTTTAGGTATTCCGGTGGAGTCATTCCGTCCGGATGAACTTGACGGTGTTGAAGGCATTCACTTCCATGCTATGTGTGAGCAAGGTGCTGAAGTTCTGGAGCGTATTTTAGTACACTTTGAAGAGAAATATGGTGAATACTTGCATCAAATGAAGTGGATCAACTTCGGCGGCGGACACCATATTACGAAACCAGGTTATAATGTTGAGCTATTAGTCAGCTTAATCAACCGCATCCAAGAAACATATGGCGTAAAAGTAATTTTAGAGCCAGGCGAAGCAATTGCGCTTAATACAGGGTATTTAGTCGCGACAGTGCTTGATATCGTGCATAACGGCATGGAGCTTGCAATTGTCGACTCTTCAGCTACTTGCCATATGCCGGATACACTTGAAATGCCTTATCGCGCGCATATTATCGGTTCGGGTCAGCCAAACGAAAAAGCTTACACATATCGTTTAGGCGGCATGACTTGCTTAGCAGGTGACATTATCGGAGACTATTCTTTTGATGAGCCGCTTAAAGCAGGCGACAAACTTGTCTTTACGGACATGGCCCATTATACAATGGTAAAAACGCATATGTTCAATGGTGTAAATTTACCAAGTATTTGCACTTACAATGAACAAGATGGTGTGAAAGTAATTCGTACCTTCCAATACGAAGACTACCGTAACCGTCTATCTTAATTAATAATACAGGGTAACAAAACATCCATTTTCTCCTTGAGGAAATGGATGTTTTTCTGTTTCCCGAAATTGCCAGAATACATAAAAACAAGCACGGCAACAACTTTTACGTTGTACCATGCTTGTTTTTTTTAAGTTCCACAATAGCTTACAAACGGTGGTTCTTCGTCTGTTGGTGGCTCTGTATATTTTTTGTACTGCTCCGTTATATTAAACGGACTTGTCAGCACTTGCAGCATCTCGGCAAACATTGACGGGTCGCCTTCTGCAAATTGTTCAATTGCCTGTTCCACAAAATGATTTCTTGGAATAACGGCCGGATTAACAGACTGCATTACTTGCATCGTTTCATCAATCGTCGTGTCTTGCTGTTCAATCCGTTCAAACCATGTTTTTTCCCACTGTTTAAATGCCTCTGACTGGAACAAATCATTATTCGGCCGCTTACCTTCCGACAATGCACGGAAAGTATTTGTATAATCCACTTCATGTTCTTCCATTAAATTCAGCAGATCATCAATCAGCTTCTCATCCTGTTCATCAATTGAAAGAAGACCTAATTTTTCCCGCATTTCGCTATAATAATATGCTTCATAAATTGATGGGAATTTCCCAAGAATATTTTGTGCTAGCTGAACTGCTTCCTCTTCATTTTCATGAAGGAGCGGCAGCAAGCTCTCAGCAAAACGTGTTAAGTTCCATGATGCGATCGGCGGCTGATTGCGGTAGGCATAACGCCCCTGACGATCAATCGAACTGAATACAGTTGCCACATCATACGTATCCATAAACGCACATGGCCCGTAATCGATTGTTTCACCGCTGATTGTCATATTATCGGTATTCATTACACCATGAATAAAGCCGATACTTTGCCACTTCGCTATAAGGGCAGCTTGTCTATCAAGTACCGCTTCGAGCAATGCAAGATAGCGGTTTTCCGCCTGCAATAGCTCGGGATAATGGCGCCGGGTTGCATAATCTGCCAAAGCTTTTAAGTCGCCAGCTTCGCCAAATGCAGCCGCATACTGAAACGTTCCGACCCGCAAATGACTTGCGGCAACCCGAGTTAAAACAGCGCCTTCCAAAGCCGTTTCACGATAGATAATATTGCCAGTTGCCGTAACGGCTAGGCTGCGTGTTGTCGGGATCGAAAGCGCATGCATTGCCTCACTGATGATAAACTCCCGCAACATTGGACCGAGTGCAGCACGTCCATCGCCACCACGAGAATATGGTGTAAGACCGGATCCCTTCAATTGAAGATCAAATCGTTCCCCATTTGGCGTGATGTGCTCTCCGATTAATAACGCTCTTCCGTCGCCTAGCATATTAAAATGTCCGAACTGATGTCCCGCATAGGCTTGAGCAATTTGCGCTGCACCCTCCGGCATTTCATGTCCCGCCAAAATAGCGGCACCATACTCTTTTAATTCCTGAGCCTTTAAACCAAGCTGCTCTGCTAATGTACGGTTAAAGATGACGATTGAAGGTGATGTCACTTCATTAGCCGTTACATGGGAATAAAAAGTTTCCGGCAACTCCATATAACTGTTATTAAAACGAAAACCAAAATTCTGCTTTTTATCTGTCATTGTTTTCGCCTCATTTCTTTCAAAGATGCACTTATTATAAACTTTTTTATACAAGTTAACCAAAATTACGCCCGGTTATATTTATATAAGCACGCCCCTCATATGTTAACCTATTAAAAATAAAAGTTGACACAAAACAAAACTCATTTTATATTTATGTTAACCAGAATAATATAGAAGTTAACGACAAGGGGAGTAATGTATGGAGACTGTTCATAAAACACAAAGCTTTAAAACAATCGATTTAATTTACAGTGCACTTTTTGCGACACTTATTATGGTAGGAGCAAATATTACATCATTCGTACCTTTTCTGACGGTCGGTGGTGTACCGATAACATTACAAGCATTTTTTGCAATATTAGCAGGTTTAGTACTTGGATCAAAAAAAGGAGCCATTGCATGTGCAGTGTATATGTTTATCGGGTTAGCAGGGGCACCGGTATTCTCTAAATTCACAGGCGGATTTTCGGCGATTCTACTACCGACTTTCGGCTTTATCGTAACGTTTATTATTAGTGCATATATTGCCGGTAAAATTGCCGAAAAGTTTCAAACGCGACTTGCCTATATTATTGGCGCACTTATTGCGATGGCAGTTAACTATATTATAGGAACAACATGGATGTATTTCGCCTATACATTATGGGCATCTGCTCCAGAAGGTTTTACATTTAAAATGGCATGGCTTTGGATGATTCCTCCAATGCCAAAAGATATTATTCTTTCAATTTTTGCCGGGTTTTTTGCTTATCGTATCCAAAAGATCCTGAAAATCCTGCCTACAAAATAATATAAAAGATTGCAGTAGAACTCCTCATCTAATGTTATCGGCGTCATCATTATACCGAGATTCATATATTTGATATACTTTATTCAATAGATGAAGGAGGAATTTCATATGGCAAATCATTATCAAAATATAGTTGTTGCAGTAGATGGTTCAGAAATAAGTGATCTCGCTTTTCAAAAATCGATTGATATAGCAAAACGAAATATCGGCTCGACTTTACATATTATCCATGTAATCGATACGAGCTTCTCCACATCTTTTGATATGCTTTATGATAATATGGTTGAATTGGTTCGAAAACATGGTGAAGTTTTATTGGACCGCTATGAATTGGAAGCAAAAGAAGCAGGCATTCCTACAATCAATAAAATTTTAACAAAAGGCACACCTAAGACGATTTTAGCGAGAAAGCTTTCAGAGCATGCGCCAGCAGATATTATTATTTGTGGGGCAACCGGATCAAATGCGGCAGAGCAGATGTTCATGGGCTCCACTACAGAAGCAATCGTTCGGCATGCAACATGTGATGTATTGATTGTACGTACACCAGAAAAATAAAAAAAGGGGTTATGAGGTGCACAAAAACGTCCTCATAACCTTTTTAAATCATTAAAATTTCCCGGATATCTTGCTCGGTTAATGTTCCCTTCGACGATTCATCACCGTCCAATATATCCGAAATAAGCATTTTCTTCTTCTGTTGAAGCTCACTCATTTTTTCCTCAATCGTTCCATTTGCAATAAGCTTAATAACTTGTACAACTTCCTTTTGCCCCATACGATGGGCACGGTCAGCTGCTTGTTCCTCGACTGCCGGATTCCACCATAAATCATATAAAATGACGGTGTCCGCCCCCGTTAGATTCAGTCCAGTACCACCTGCTTTTAATGAAATCAAAAACATATCCCGCTCTCCATCATTAAAAGAGTTACAAAGTGCAATACGCTCTTCTGAAGGCGTTTGTCCATCAAGGTAAAAATATTGTTCTCCGCGCTTGGAAAGCTCTGTCGCAATCATTTTCAACATTTGTGTAAACTGTGAAAATATTAATACCCGTCGGCCGGATGCCTTCGATTGTTCCAATAGTCGGAACAGCTGCTCAAACTTTGCGGAACCACCTTTATACCCTTCGACAAACAATGCCGGGTGACAGCAGATTTGACGCAGTCTCGTAATTCCCGCCAAAATACGAATTCGGTTTTTATGAAACGTTTCTTTGTCCAGATGCTTCATTGTATCAACACGCAACTTGGCCAAATAGGCGGCATACAACGCTTTTTGCTCCGGTAACAGTTCAGCTTTTTCAATCATTTCCTCTTTTTGAGGTAATTCCCCTAATACATGTTCTTTCATTCGGCGAAGGAGAAACGGCCGTACTTTTCGTGCAATATCTTTTCGCTGCATATGGCGGAAATCCTCAAGCTCGCGGAACAGCTGCGGAAAGATGACACGGTAAATCGACCATAATTCCGATAATGAGTTTTCAATCGGTGTTCCTGTTAAACCAAAGCGATTTGTTGCATTGATTCTTTTTACCGTTCTTGCTGTCTGAGTAACCGGATTTTTAAAGGCCTGTGCCTCATCAAAAAATACCGTATGGAAATGCTGACGTTCATAAAATGCGCTATCTTTACGTAATAACGGATAGGTTGTAATAATAACATCATGATCTTCCATTGTACGCAGTAAATGACGCCGCTCCGCTACTTCCCCATCAATGACAATCGCTTCGGCTTCCGGTGCAAATTGCATGAACTCATAAAGCCAATTGTATGAAAGCGACGATGGACAAACGATTAGAACCGGCTGTTTGTTAGCACGGATTATCGGCAATTCTGATACAATAAAAGCAATACTCTGGACTGTTTTCCCAAGCCCCATATCATCGGCAAGCACACCGCCGAATCCATAATTCGAGAGCAATTTCAACCAGTTAAAACCATGTTTCTGGTAATCCCGAAGAATTGGTTCCAGGCTTTTTGGAACTTCAAATGTCAATGATTCAGGATGTAATAACTGACCTGTAAACTGTTTAAACGATTCTTCCGCTTCGAATATATCACTTTGTTCAAATTGCTCCAAAAACGGTAGACTATCCGTTATTGGCATATTAAACGTTAATTCATACTCATCATCCTGAGCTGGAATTGCTCTAAGAAAACGTTGAATTTCTTCGATTTCCCTCGTCTCCAAAGACAGCAATGCCCCATCTTGTAGACGATAATATTTTTGCTTCACTTTGATTGCCGCTAAAATTTCTTTAATTTGCTTATTCGAAACGCCATCCATTTCAAATTTAAATTCAAGCCAATTTGTTCGTTCCTTTTGGACATTCACCCGGATTTTTGGAAAGTTATTTTCTTTGGCAATCCGCAGCTTAACAGAACTTGTTGCATAGATTTTAGCGAGTTTTGTGAGCTTTGGAAGCTGGTGATATAAAAACTCATATTCAAGTTCTTCATTCTGCATATAGTAGCCGCCATCCGTTTTTGTAAAGCCGCTTTCATCCATCAACGCTAAAACTGCCGCTTCCTTTTCGATATCCCGAATGATGAACACGTCATCTGAAAGCTTTTCATCCAATGGTTGAATGACAAATTGCCCGTACTGAAATTCCACACCTGCTAGGAAACGATTTTTCAGACGGTCTAAATAAACGTTTACTACTAATGGGTTTTCCATCTGTTTTACCGAAAGCTCCCGAGCCATTTCGACAACGCCTATTTTTTTCAGTTTAGGTATCACCTGTTCCCGGAAGTAATCCCAGTGTGAATGCTCAATTGTTAATAAAGATTTTTGCTGAAGCATTTGCTTTAATTCGAAAAGCTGCTTCATGCTGTCTTCACTCATTTGCGTCAATTCACCTTCAAATAGCACTAACCGGTAACTTGGAAGCAAGACAGCACGTTCAATTCCTTCTATATAAAGCTGATACTCTTCTCCTTTTGCTTCAATGAAAAAACGAAGTGCTGTAGGCTGTGTTACAATCTTTAATTCGCTATAGCTTTCGTTTTGATAAAATAACAAAACATTTTTCGTATTGGAAATCAATGAAGAAAGTATATACCAGGATGAAGGCGGAATGATCAGCAAATGCTGCTCCTGACTTTGTACAGGCATATCATTATAAAGTGCATCATCTTCTACAATTTTTATAAGGAGCTGTAAGATGGCATCATGCTGTTCGTCAAAACAAAACTGTTCAAAATTATAGGTTGTGTTATGGGAAATCCGGTATGGCTTTTTATTTTTTATATGTGTTAAGAACTCTCGAATAGATAAAATTTGATCTCCATTAACTTGGAGCTGCATTCCAATAACCGGGTCTTGTTCTGTAAATTGAACAGGTGTTATTACGAACTGTACATCCATTACTTCCCGCTTTTCAAAGTGACGCTGCTGCTTTGTCGTTTGTACTGTCTGTTGTTTAAAAATAGAAAGAAAACTGTTTTCAGAAATAAAACTTTCATCGTACTCATCATCTGGCAGCGATTGAGCCTTATTCTTGCTGAGATTATTAATAGCGATAAGAACCGCCGCTACATGTTGACAGCTTTTACTGAAATCACCCAATGTCGGACAACTGCACGATGTCTTAAATTGATCTGTTCCCTCTTTTTCTATCCGGACAACGAATTGTTCCGTGCTTTTTACAACCGCTTCTCCATACATATCCGTATATTGCAGGAAATTCACTTTTCCTGTTTGATAAAAAGTTTGCCCTTTTTTAAAAGAAACGGTTCCGCATAGATTTTTTATTTGTTTTTCCGATAGTTTAATATCCATGCCGTTCCCCCTTTTCTATTCAATCCATTTTCTCATGTCACTCATTGAATTACTAGTTTGAAGCGAAGATGAAGAAAACCTTTAATTCTTCAATAATTACGTTATGAGATGAGTAAATGAAAAAATTAAGAGCAAAAAAATATCATTTCCCCTTAGAGAAAAATGATATTTTTGGGTTATCTTTGCCTCTTCAAACTCAAGCAAAAGATGATTTGATTTTTTCTAGATGTCGGACTGTTGGCGTCAAGTTGGCAAAGAAGTATGCTTCACGCAGTTTGCGTGATGGTACACTTCCTGCAACATAACCGGCAGCTCCATTGTGTATCATGTTCGCCTGTACCGCAGCTAATGTATCATGCACTGCTTGCAGACGTGTGTTGACAATTTCCTTCAATGACAAATTGCCTGCCAAGTTGTTCAACTCTGAATTAATTCTATCATATTGATCCCGCAGTTCAGTTGCCTGTACTTTTAAGTATTCATTACAGCCATTTTGCTTCGCTTTTACTTTTTCAATACCTTCAACTGCTGCCGCAATAACACCTGCACCAAGCGGAACTTGATAATAAATAAACGTAGGGCGAATAATATCGCAAAATGCTTTTGCATCCTCGGAAATGACAAAGTCTTTCGAAATTACAACTTGATTAAATTTACATGAATAAGTCGCGCTGCCATTCACTCCAAGGAAACCAAGTCGTTCATTCATTTCAAGACCTTTGATATCAGTTGGGACAAGCACCAGAACTTCACGACTATCGACTGTCGCAACTGCACCAAAGTAATGACGGTTCCCCAAATTTGATACAGCAGGCAATGTTCCAGTAATAACATAGCCTTCTTCTGTCTTTTCTGCCTTCAGATGAAGTTTTTCTAATCCAGAATAGTACTTCATCGCATTTGATAAACCTGTTGCACCAAGTTTTACGCCGTTTTCCAGCTCAGGTAATATTGTTTGCTTTAAATACGAGTTATTACTATTACGCAAATAAGTTAATGCGGCTAAATGGCACCAAACACAAAACGCTGTTGTCATACAAACCTTTGCTGTTTCACGAACAACCGCTGCCTCATCTTGTAATAGTGTCGATTGGTCCTTATTTGCCGAATGGAAGAATCCAGCCTCACTTAGCGCTAAAATATAATCTTCTGCATAATGTGCCTGTTCATCGACCTTCTTCACTACGGGCTTCAGTTTTTCATCGATGATTCGTTCTAACAATTCTTTGTTCAATGCCATTGTCCCCGCATCCTTTCCTTTTAGTCTGCCAATTCCGTTAATGATGTGATCGGTGTTTGCACTGCTTCACGTGCACGTTTTACAGCTGCTTCATCTGGTGCATCATAGAAACATAAACATTTTGTCATATCTTCACATACATAAGTACGAGAGAATTTTACATCTGGAACTTCTTCGTATTTTACCGAATTTTTCTTTTTACGCTCTAAATATTTTTCCATTGTGATTTCTGCAGGAATTTCCCATTCCACTAGGTAGTTCACTTGCTCGCCGCCTGCTTTGACTTCATCAAGTTCTTTACCGATTAAACGTACTTCCTTTACTAAATCAATAGCAACACCTTGTGTTTGTAATGCTGTTTTTGCTGCTTCCTCATCAGATGCTTCAATAATGAAATAGCCACGGGAAAAATCTTTTGCCACTTGTACTTCGATAACCCCAACACCTTCCGTTGCATGCACTTTTTCGACTAATGCCGCAAATGCTTCCTTTGAAGAAACCTCGTTAATTGTTGATTCTACTAAAAATAAACTCATTGTATTATCCTCCTAATAGTAAATGTTAGATTGTTCTATATTCAAATAGGCGTTCTGATAGAGCGCACTATGAATACCCATTTTTAATGCCTTTTACAGGTTAAAAAAATTAACTCGCATTGCATAAAATTAATGTTTATACTTGTATCAAGGAGGCGAAAACATGAAAACACGTTATGACTTACCTTGTAACATTGCACAAACATTAAATATTCTTGGTGATCGTTGGACGCTTCTCATCATTCATGAACTGCTGATCGGTGAAACGAACTTCAATGATATTAAGCTGAAGCTTCCAGGTTTGTCAGCAAATATTCTGTCAAACCGGTTAAAAGAATTGGAAGAAGCACAGATCGTTCAAAGTGAGCTATATTCCGCCCATCCCCCACGCTACCGTTACACATTAACGGAAAAAGGTACCGCCCTTGAGCATGTTTTCAATTCGATGATTATATGGGGTGCTGATCATCTGGAAACCTGCTATAAAGAAATCGTAGGTCCTGATGAACAGCGTGTAGAAGTCGGATATTATTCTACTGACACTGGCGAACGTGTCGATACGATTCATATACGGCCGTTAAAAACTGTCTAAAATCATTAGGCAGTTTTATTTTGCGCCTCCCCAGATGCGGTTTACCCAGCTTTCAAAATAATGAATGCCTTTATCCAGTAAAAGGCCAAGTACCCCGATTACAACAATACTCGCCATGACTAAATCCAGACTCAAAGAATTTCGTGCATCGACAATTAAAAATCCTAAACCCGATTGCGCACCGACCATTTCCCCGGCTACGAGGAAAATCCATGCAGAACCTAGCGCCATATGCAGCCCATTGGCGATCATCGGAAATGAAGCCGGCAATATAATTTTTCTCATTGTCTCAAAAGGGCTCATTTCAAAATTCGATGCAATGCGTAAATACGTTTTGTCGACTTTTTTTACCGCTGATACCGTTGACAATAAGACCGGGAAAAATGCAGCGATAAAAATAATCACAATCGCCGGCATATTGCCGATGCCGAACCATAAAACGATAAACGGTGACCATGCAATCGGCGAAACCGGTCGCAATACTTGAACTACTGGATCGAGCACTTTCCAGACAGCCGGCAACCTTCCTAAAATCAACCCTAACGAAATGGCTGCAACAACTGCAATAAGATAACCTGAAAAAAATCGTAATAAACTAATTTGTATATGTGCAAACAGCGAACCATCGGAAATGATCGCAAGTAATGCTTCCCCCACTTTTAAAGGCGGAGGGAAAAGTGCCGACTGATGCCCACCTATCATAATTGCAGCTTGCCAAACGACAAGTAATAATAGAAAGCCAAGTGCAATCGGGGACAATTTCTTCACTATCGCCATAATATCCCTCCGTCCTCTACTAATTTACAAAGCTAGCATCAACAAAATCTTCATAGGAAGGCGGGTTTTCGGATAATCCCATTTCCAATAATGCATCACGTAGAATCGCATAGCTGTCTTGTTCAATACTTAAATTGTCGTAGGAAATCCAATCTAATGATATATCCAGTACATTTTTTTCAACTGTTAAATATTGACCAACGACTTCATGCATATGGTCGTCTTTCCCTTGTGCAAGCTCACCGCCTGCTACATAGTCATCGACAAACTTCCCTGCCAATTCTTTATTGTCTTTAATAAACTGACCGCGCAATACTAAACCGCAATCAATCGAATCTTGCCAAATTTCTTCTGACTGATAAAGCACTTTCCCGTTTTCCAATGCAACCGATATCGCACCAAATGGCTCAGCAACTACATAACCAGCAATACGCCCTTCCGCTAAAGCTGCAGGCATTTCCGCTGGCGGCAATTCGATCACATCTACTTCATCGTAAGCAATGCCATGTTTTTTCAGCATTTCATACAGCAAAATATTGTGTGTTGAAAATCTGCTTGGAATCGCAAAAGATTTCCCTTTCAGTTCTTCCACGGAATTTATATCCTTACCTCCAATTAATACATTGCCATCACGGTGACCAAGTGCCACTGCTTTTAGATCAATGCCTTTTTCCTTTGCATTCATCGCTAGCTGGATCAATACAGATGCCCCATCAATTGCACCAGTATTCAGTGCATCCATCAGCTCAGGCCAAGACCCGAATTTCACGAGCTCTAAATTGTAATCTTCATACTTTTCATCATTCTGCATATATAACGGAACTGCATGCGTAATCGGTAAATAGCCGATTTTAATCGTTGGCTTTTCCCCGTCACCTGCAGAACTTCCTTCATTCGTCCCGCATGCCGACAACACTGCCACGAACAGCATTGTCATGATTAACACTACCTTTTTCATCTACTATCCTCCTAAATATTAAATTCGATTGCTGCTTTATCATGAGTAAACTGGAATTCATTGAATATAATTTCGCGGTAATGCTGAAAATCCGTATCAGCACGATTGCGTTCCTTTGGCAACTTCAGCACAACTTCTTTATGAATTTCACCAGGATTAGGCTTCATAATAAGGATGCGATCTGCTAAATAAATTGCTTCATCGATGTCATGGGTTACTAATACAATCGTCATTTTCTCGCGTTGCTGGATTTGTTTTAATTCATCCTGTAAATAATAGCGTGTAAAGGTATCAAGCGCTCCGAACGGTTCATCCATTAAAATAACTTCCGGTTGAATGGCTAGCGCACGGGCAATTGCGACGCGTTGCTGCATGCCACCCGACAGCTCGCCAGGCAATGCATTTGCACGGTCTTCCAATCCGACCATCTGTAAATAATGGGCCGCTCTTTTTGTAATTTCAGCAGTCGATAAATCTGAATTCTCAATCCCGAGCTCCACATTTTTCCGAACAGAGCGCCATGGCAGCAGCCCGTAATTTTGCATAAGCATAATACAGCGTTTACTAGGTTTTGTAACGGCAGTCCCATCAAGCAGGATCTGTCCTTGATTAGTCGTTTCAAAGCCACCGATACAGTTCAGCAATGTACTTTTACCGCAACCGCTTTTCCCCAGAATGGCAATCACTTCGCCGTGTTTTATATTAAAGGAAACATCCTTTAATACTGTCGGACCTTTTTCTCCATACGACTTTGAAACCTCATTAATTTCAATCTTAGCTGTCGACAATTATTTTTCACCCCAATACCGATTATTCAACTTGGTTTTATATTATATGAGTTATATTATTATACTTACTTAAATAAAACAACCTTATTTTTTAATTAATTTTTATTTTCTAAAAAATAATCGGATATTTTTAGAATATAATGTAAAATAGAGCAATCTACTCTTTGTAGATTTCGTTTGTTTTATCGGAAAGTGAGGTTATATGAATGAAAAAAGTAACATTAGTTCCACAAGCGCTTAGCTATGCGAAAGAAATCCATCGATTATCAATGGCGCCCGAAGTAAAGAATGCACTCGGGCTCCCTACACAATCTTTAGAGGATACGGAAAACTTTATTATTAATACACTAATGGAGGAATCTGAAGGGAAAACTATATCCCGTTTAATTTTGAATGAAGAGGACCAATTGATTGGTATTACGACACTGATGTTTATCGATCAGTCCAATAAGCAATGCCATATCGGAAGCTGGATTGGAGTCGATTATTGGGGACAAGGTTATAATCTGGCCTCTAAAATAGAACTATTGAAAATAGCATTTGAATACTTGCATCTTGAGGTAGTTTTTGCCGGTGCACGCACGGTCAATTTGCGTTCTCAAAAAGCACAGGAAAAACTCCCGTTCATATCTTTAAATATCGAACAGCAATTTCCCGAAGAACATTTGCTGCTGGAAAAAAGACAAAAGCAGCCGTGTATTTTAAATGCTGTTTTCAAGGACGACTTTCTCAACTATTTATATCCAACACAAAAAGAGCGGAAAATTTAGAGATTACTCTAATTTTCCGCTCTTTTTATTTATTTTAGTTAGCAGCTGCTTGTTTTGTGAAACGAGGATGTGCCCAAAGTTCACGCCATTTTATGAATGATGTAATTACAATGATCAATCCCAATGTCAGCATAATAATCGATAGAATACCGTTTAAAATATTGTAACCACCGGCCATTTCGTTCCAGTAAACATTTTTCACCATCCAGAATCCTGCTACATTTACCGTAATATATAAATACACTAATGGAATAAAGCAAGTTAAAGCATAAATACGTTTATCTGCTACTTTCAATACGAATGTTACACCACATACTAGACCAATGGAGGCCATCAGCTGGTTGGATACCCCGAATAACGCCCAGACAGAAGCAATATCCCCTGAATTTAATAAGTATCCCCACATGATACAGGCCAATGCACTTGCTCCAATTGCCCCTGGTAGCCAATCCGTCTTTTTCAGCGGCTTATAGACATTCCCTAAAAAGTCTTGAATTAAGTAACGTGCTGTACGTGTACCTGCGTCAATTGCAGTTAAAATAAATACAGCTTCAAACATTATAACAAATTGATAGAAGTAAGCGGTTAGATGGCTAAACCATTCTACCCCTGCAAATATGGATGCCATACCGACTGCAAGTGTTACGGCACCACCAGTACGTCCCTCCAGATCCATACCAATCGCTTCTGACAGCACCGGTAAATCAACTACCGTCATTCCTAATTTCGCGAATGCTTCAGGTGATGAGTTAATCGCAAAGTAATCTGCCGGATGCAGTACAGTTGCAGCGATCAGTGCCATAACTCCAACGACACATTCTACGAGCATTGCACCAAAACCAACTACGCGAATATCATCCCATCGGTTCAGCATTTTCGGTGTAGTACCTGATCCTACAAATGCATGGAAACCAGAAATAGCTCCACAAGCGATTGTAATCGATACGAATGGCCATACTGGACCTGCAACAATTGGACCCCCTCCTAGGAATTCAGGAATAATCGCAGGGAATTGAATTGTAGGGTTAATAATAAACACTCCAATGATTAAAGCAATAAACACCCCTATTTTCATGAAACTGCTCAAATAATCGCGTGGTGCCAATAAGAACCATACTGGTAAAGCAGCCGCAAAGAACGCATAAATCGGCAATAGAATCGATAATGTTTCACGATCCAATGTTAGTACATCACCTAACCAAGTACCTTGAATAGATGGTCCGTAGAAAACGGCCCCAACAAGGAGGATGACCCCAAGTATTGTTGATATTTTCAAGTTCCCTGTAAATTTATTGATCAGGCCCATGAGCATTGCAATCGGTATCGTTGCAGCAACCGCAAATGTTCCCCAAGGGTTTTCTGCTAAAGCACCTAAAATAACCATTGATAAACCAGCCATTGTAATTGTAATAATGAACAGCATTGCTAATCCTGTACAAAAACCAGCGACAGGCCCAAGCTCTTCACGCATAACTTCCGATAATGACTTCCCGCCTTTTGTCATCGAAGCAAATAATACAACAGCATCGTGTACAGCTCCCCCAATAACAGCACCAATTAATAACCAAAGGTAACCCGGTAAATAACCGAATTGCGCGGCTAAAATTGGTCCAACTAACGGTCCTGCAGCTGCAATTGCTGCAAAGTGATGCCCGAATGCTACCCAACGATTTGTCGGCACATAATCTTGTCCGTCATTTTTTTCGTTTGCAGGTGTTGGCGTATCTTCATTAATCTTTAATACTTTTTTTGTAAAGAAAATTCCGTAAAAACGATAGGCAATTACTAAAATACATATTGCCCCAATTACTAGTGTAATCGCATTCATTTCACTTTCCCCCTATGTATATCTCTTTTGTTGTAATACAACAATAACAAAATTAAGAACTGTTGTATCACAATATTTAAAATTAACTGAAAATTATGCATAATAGCTATTTTATCATACTAGACTACTTAAATTATGGTAATTATCAAAACAATAGAAATAAATTCCCCTTACAATACTTCACATACCTATGTTACGTGAAGATTCTCTTCTAAAGAATGAACTGCTTTTTTTGTTTCTAATAACTTTACATCATTTTTTTGTAATATAAATGAAATATAATTTATGTTTAATATAAAGTGAGATGGGAATTTAACTAGTAAGCTTAGCAATAAGCTAAAAAATTTTCACTAGGAGGATGTAAGAAATGGCTAACAACAACAAACGTAATCAGAATCAGAATGACGGATCAATGACGGTTCAAGAAGCGGGTCGTAAAGGCGGAGAAGCTACATCTAATAACCATGGTAGAGAATTTTACGAAGAAATCGGCCGTAAAGGTGGAGAAGCGAGCAGCGGAAACAACCAAAACGGTAACAACAACAATAACAACGGCGGCGGCAAAATGAGCCGTGAAGAAGCTGGCCGCAAAGGCGGAGAAGCAAGCCGTAAAAACAATAACAATAACAGTAACAATAACAACAAAAATAACTCATAATTATTTAATTGACCTTGAAGATAGGTTAATGCAAGATGTAAATATTAATAATTTACATTAATAAGGGATGTTTGCCGTTTAGAAGAATGGCAAACATCCTTTTTTGCATGCTTTTACTCGCCTATCCAAAATTTCTCTCCAACAGCATACATAACCAAACAAATTACTTGAAAATATTATATAGGAATTATATATTATTTTATGCTTGCTTTAATTATAGCGAGCGTTTTATTGTGTTTTCTTATTTATTTTATATATATAGAAAAGGAAATGAGCGCATACATGCAACAATCTACAAACAAATTTTTATATGAATTAATTTATTCCACTATAAAAGCTACCGGCCTCAATACAATGTTGGAAGAGGATCATACCGGAGTAAATATGAGCTATAACTTTATAACGAATGTTGTTAGTTTTGATGCAAACCGTTTAGTAAAAGCAGCTGGAGAACTATCAACCATTCCATTTGATCAATATGTAAAAACCATTACACTTCATGAACTAGGTCATGCGATTGACCGCCCTGCACTAGATGCTTCTTTAACTAGAACCTTCGATTATTTTGATATGCGAGATCAATATTCTACTAAAGAAATTTTTAATAATCCCGAATTGTTAGGTATGATTATTGAAGAACATCAAATGAACATTGCTTTTGAAGAAACAGCATGGGCTAATGCAGAAATTCTGAATCAAAAATTACAATTCATCGATCAAAATTCATTTGAAACGATAAAAAAACATAGTCTTTCCACATATATTAGAAATTATGAAGAAGATTTAGCAGCTTACAAACAGTTACTGGAACAAACAGAACTTCAGCCTGCTTAATTTTAGTGAGCCCAAACAAATAAAGAATAAAAAGCATGTAATAAAACAACGATCTTGAAAGCGAACATTTCCTTTCAAGATCGTTTTTCTGTTTTAATTTAATTTTATATTTCAATAATTATCGGCAAAATCATTGGCTTTTTCATTTTTAATGTAAAGATATATTGATCTACCGCGTGTTTAACCGCTTTTTTCATAGCAAAAGGATTGGCTTCATTAAAGTTTTCTACAGCTGCTTGAGCAATTTCGTTAATATCATTTATTAATCCTTCTGATTCCCTTGCATAGACGAATCCTCGTGAAATACTATCCGGACCTGAAATAATGGAACCATCGAATTTACTGATTGTGACAACAATAACTAGCATCCCATCTTCGGATAGCTGCTTTCGATCCCGCAGTACAATTTCACCGACTTCATCACTTCCAGTACCATCCACATACGTATCTCCTGCCGGAATTGAACGTGTTTGCCGTGCTTCCCCGCCTTTAATATCAACTATATCACCATTTTTCAAAATAAATGTATGCCCTTTTTCAACTCCAACCGCTTCGGCCAATGAACGATGAATATGAAGCATGCGATATTCTCCATGAATCGGAATAAAATATTTTGGTTTCATGAGTGTCAGCATCATTTTTAAATCTTCTTGATAGCCATGTCCAGAGACGTGCATACCGGTAATACTTGAATTTCCGTAAACTACATTTGCGCCAAGCTGAAACAGATTATCAACTATTTTTGAAACATCTTTTTCATTTCCCGGAATAGGAGAAGCTGCGAAAATAACCGTATCGCCTTGGACAACTTTGACATCTCGATTACGACCAGTTGAGAGGCGGGAAAGCGCAGCTAATGGTTCCCCTTGGCTTCCCGTACATAATATTACTGCCCGTTCCGGCGGCAACTCTTTTAACTCTCTTGGTTCGATAAGCATCCAACCTGGAATATCCAAGTAGCCTAGTCGCATCGCTACAGACGTAACATTGACCATGCTGCGGCCTAATAATACAATTTTTCGATTCGTCTTTTTTGCTGCTTCGATAATTTGATGAATACGATTCACATTGGATGCAAATGTAGAAATGAAGATTTTTCCGGTCGCCTTTTGAAACGCCTCATCCAAATGACGTCCAATTACTTGCTCGGATGGTGTAAATCCCGGACGTTCAGCGTTTGTACTTTCGGAAATAAGCGCAAGCACCCCTTCTGAACCGAGTGCTGCCATTTTGTGAATATCCGACGTTTGATCATTAACAGGTGTAAAATCAAATTTAAAGTCACCTGTATGAATGACTTTCCCTTCAGGTGTATGAAAAACAATCCCTAAACAGTCTGGGATGCTGTGACTCGTCTTAAAGAATGTGAGTGATAATTGGTCGAAACTAATTTTAGATTCTGCATTTATCTCATTTAATTCTGAATCACGTAGCAATTTATGCTCTTTTAATTTCAATTCAATTAACCCGAGTGTAAATCTGGTAGCGTATATCGGCATATTAATTTTTCTCAGCAAATATGGGATACCGCCAATATGATCTTCATGCCCATGGGTTACAACTAAAGCCTTGATTTTATGTTTATTTTCCTCCAAATAACTTAAATCCGGGATAATTAAATCAACACCTAATAAACTTTGATCCGCAAATTTACCGCCACAGTCAACAATAACTAATTCTTCTCCATATTCAATGACATACATATTTTTTCCGATTTCATTAATACCGCCGAGTGCGAAGATGGATAGTGTATTTTCAGTATTTAGCAACTTCGAGTCCTCCTATAGGATGGATATTTTTATGTGTGCATAAAATTTCGCCTTATACATTAGTATTTCTAATTTAAAAAGAAACTATACGAACGCAGTTCACGATGTTTTGAAATAATTCATCGTATTTCGCCCATACTATTATTGAAAGGAATTGATTATGATGCTTAGTGAAAAACAGCTTACTAAATTAAAACGACTGCTCATCGAACAAAAAAGAGAATTAATTGGTGATGTCAATACAAATGAAAATGAAATTATTGCACGTGCCAGTTTAAGGGATTCTACTGATGAACTCTCTACTATCGACAATCATCCCGCAGATTTGGCGACCGAATTGTATGACCGTGAAAAAGATATGGCGTTAAAAGTGCATAGTGATGACTTATTGGGCCAAATCGAAGCAGCATTTGAACGGATGAATGACGGTACATATGGAGTTTGTGCAAAATGCCAAACAGAAATCCCATATGATCGGCTGCAAGCAATTCCGTATACGACTTTTTGTATTGAGCATAGTGATGCAAAAGCTCCTGCAACAGATCGTCCGGTTGAAGAACAACTGCTCCATCCGGCTGTAGACAACTCCTTTTCAAATCGGGAAAAGGATGATGAGCTTCAAGATAACGAAGACTCTTTCCAAATCGTAGCACAATATGGAAATTCCGATACACCCGCGGATTTTGAAGGGGATTTCGATCACTACAATGATTTATATAAAGACAAAGATGATGAAGATACGTATTCTGCATTGGAAATATTGCATGTCTCAAAAGAAGATTATCTTCAGGGGCAAATTTCCAAAGAGTATGCAGATGAAGCACGTAAATATGATTATTTAGAATGACCGCAATAAAATCAAAAAGCCGAGAATTTTTGTGTACTCGGCTTTTACCTTTATTTCGCGATTTTTAAAATGGGTTTAATCGTAATCCCTTTTTTAGAGTCTTCAAAAGCTTCGTTAATTTGTTCAAATTCATAAAACTTAACGAGTCGATCAAACGGGAATTTACCATCTTTATAATAGTTGACTAACTCCGGAATAAATACGCGAGGTACCGAATCGCCTTCGATGACACCCATCATTGTTTTCCCTTCCGCCATAATATCGTTATGGACATCAATTGCCATCTCAGGTGTTACGCCTACAATGGCACAAGTACCTAATGGGCGTAATGCATTTAGGGATTGTTTCACAACGGGCGGCACACCTGTCGTTTCAACAGCAAAGTTTGAACCTCCGTTTGTAATCTTTTTCACCTCGGCAACGACATCAACATTTCGTCCATTTAATACATGTGTTGCCCCGAGTTCTTTTGCAAACTCCAATCGGGAATCATGAACGTCCACGGCAATAATTTGTTTACAGCCGACAATTTTTGCTGCCATTAATGCAGACAAACCTACAGCTCCGCATCCGTATATGACAATTGTGGAACCAAATTGTGGTCGCAGGCGATTTAATACTGTACCGGCACCTGTTTGAATCCCACAGCCAAGAGGACCAAGCAACGCTAAGTCGACATCTTTATCTACTTTTACAACATTTCGCTCATGTGCAATTGCATATGTTCCGAATGAAGACTGGCCGAAGAATGTCGCTAACTCAGTACCATCTTTTGAAAGACGTGTTGTATAGTCATTTTGGACACCGCCAAAGTTTAGTGGATTAAACGTATCACATACTGTAGGATGTCCAGTCAAACAGTTTGGACATGAACCGCAATGTGCAAATGAAATAACGACATGGTCACCTTTTTCTAAACTTGTTACGGCTTCACCCACTTCTTCCACAATTCCTGATCCTTCATGACCAAGAACGGCTGGAAGTGGAGCAATTGCTAAATCACGTGCTACCGAATCCGTATGACAAACACCAGTTGCTACAATTTTAATCATTACTTCATTTGCTTTTGGAGATGCAAGTTCCACTTCCTGCAAGACGAAATCTTTTCCTTGTGCTTCAGTTACAGCTGCTGTAATTTTCATTCTTTGTGTCTCCTTATTTGTTAATTTATTCTCACCTACCTTACTATTCCCAATCATTTTGTAATTACACTTAATTATAAAAGGCAGCTCAGAAAACAAAAAACTGTGTAAAAGCAATTGCACTTTTACACAGCCTTATTCATTTCATAATACTTAAACAATTTTTACAGGTGGGTAGTCATTTGGTACAGTTCATCTGCAGTAGTTGCAACATCTCTCGTCTCTTGACCGATGTTGCTAATGACACTTGTTAGGTTTGTTATATCCAATGCGACTTCTTTAATTTGTGCTTCATTCTGTTCGATTGCCTTTAAAATTTGCTGGAATTTTGTTTGCGTACTTATTGATACGTCCAGACCTGAATCCACCCTTGACTGGACAGCATCAATCATTTGAACAGCAGTCGACGTTAACAACGTGGATGTCTGGATAAGGTTTGTTATGTTCTCTACTGAACTTTTCGATTGCTCTGCCAGTTTACGTACTTCCTGTGCGACAACTGCAAAACCTTTTCCATGGTCCCCTGCTCTTGCTGCTTCAATCGAGGCGTTTAATGCCAGTAAATTTGTCTGGTCGGCAATATTTTTTACTAGCAACACAATATTGATAATCTGTTCTGAAGAGACCTTTAAATTTCCGATTAGTTGTCCCATTTCAACCGCGCTGTCTTTAATTTCAATCATTTCCTGCTCCAGCCTTGAAACTTCATTTTTCCCTGTCAATGCATCTGTATGAATATGTTGGACAATTGCGACATTCGATTTGATTGTATTGTTTATATGTGATGTATGATTGTTTACTTGTTCAATCGATTGGTTCGTTTCTTCTGTTAAATCAGCCAGATTTTGAATAACGGCCGATAATTTATCCTTTAATTCAAGTTTGACAACATTATATTGCTCTCCTCGTAGATTTTGATTTTCCTTTTCGTATTCCTCCAATACAATCTGCATTTCCAGGTTAATAAGTTTTGACACATTTAATGTAATTTGTTCCCTAAGTGCAAGGTCCGTTATATCTTTACTAATGAGCACAATCATCGTTTCCTGCAATTTTTGAAATGTACCCATATACCACTTCGGGTCCAAACCGATTTTGAAATGCATGCGGGCGAGTTTTCGTTTTGCTTCAATTGTCTCTTCATTAAAAACGCCATCAAACATAGAAATAATGTACAAATTCAATGTTTTCTTTAAGCGATCAATTTTTGTTCGTTCTTCAATTATTTTTTTTAGTGATGGCACAGCCAATACATTTTCATAAAATACATCCGTTATCTCTGATACGCCTGCAGTAATTGCAGGTTGATACGATTTTATACAACGTAAATTATTTTCGTCTATTCCGATTAATTTCATCTGCTGCTCTAACTCCGGCATGCTTGTAAATTGTATAATAGGCTTAAAGTAATTCATTTCTTCTAATTTACTATCTTCATTTACCGATTTCCGCTTCCACCATATCACCATTATCGTCACCCTTACATTATGTATAGTATTTGTACAACGTTATACTCTATTTTCTGTAAATATTATCGCTATTTAATCTATTTAATATACAAACATTGTACACCTTATATAAGTAAATGTATATATTATTAATTTTTTTTATAGTATATTTGTACTTAATGGTATACAGTAAAATTAAAACTAAGAAGTGAGGGAAAGCTCATGTCCTGTAAAAACTGTGTCGTATCTGAATTACAGTTTGATATTTTATTAGAAGGCGAAAATAATATAGCTATGATGGATATGATTATCGATCACTTTAAGCGTCGGAATTTAACGATTACTAAAAAGGAACAGCTCGTATCGATACAAGAATCCGGTGTAAAGGAATTTCTTGACTTTAGCAGGGATTATATGGAACCCGAACAGATTTATTTTAGAATAGATGAGATGGCTTGGAAGACTATTGCTGAAATTGAATCAGTTTTGGAAATGCAATGGATTGATGATGTCATACATAGAAATGCGATTGTCAGCTATTCACAACCTATCGTAAATAACAAGAAAGAAATTTATGCTTACGAAGTGTTGTCACGCTTTACCCGTGAAGATGGTTCGCTTATATACCCAAATGAAATTTTCACGGCAGCAAAAACTCGAGGGCGCTTGTATGCATTGGACCGTTTATGTCGTATGGCTGCCGTAAAATATGCTGCTGTGCTAATGAAAAAAACATTTATCAATTTCATTCCTACATCGATTTATTCTCCGGAATATTGTCTGCAGTCAACGGTGAAGCTTGCTAAACTTCTGCAAATTGACCCGAGTCAATTTGTCTTTGAAGTCGTCGAATCGGAGCAGGTCGATGATATTGAGCATCTAAAATCGATCTTGAATTACTATAATGATAAGGGCTTTCAATATGCTTTGGATGATGTAGGAGAAGGGTATAACACACTGGAAATGCTCGACGACATGAAGCCGCATTATATGAAGCTTGATATGAAGTATGTACAAGGTGTTGTAAACGATAGTCAAAAACAACATACCGCTAAACAGTTTTTAAAGAAAGCACTTGAAATTGGTGCAACACCACTTGCTGAAGGTATTGAAACCGAGGAAGACTTCGAGTGGCTAAAACAAATTGGCTATGAGCTTTTCCAAGGCTATTTATTTGGAAAACCAAGCGTCGAACCACAGCGTTCCATCCGATAAGAAAAAGCTATGTGCAAAATGGTTTCCCACTACTGCACATAGCTTTTTTCATATTAGATTTACTCTAAAGATCTTATTCGTAATTTACTTCTTTGGATCCAAATCCTCAATTGAATCGATATCCATATATGCTGGTACGACTAAACCATTTTGTGTGCCTTTTAAGTTCTCTCCTAAATCCACTATATCTTCCTTATGCTTTTTGTAAAACGCATCATGTGTGGTTGGAAGTGCTGCAGAAAGCGATGCATCTCCCTCACCGCTACCAATAGCCTGGAACATAATGGCTGGATCAACAGGAATCACATTAACTTTATACCCTAAATCATTAATTACTTGTTTCATGACACTGCTTGATGCTAATTCAGAATCCCAAGTAGTAGTAATTAACTTTAATTCTTCCCCGTTTCCTTTTACAATACCTTCAGTCCATTCATTCACTTTATCTTCATTATTTTGAATCCACTCCGCTGCAGCCGAATCAAAATCACTATTTGAAGCTTCCAGCATTACTTGTTCTACATCTTCCGGTTCCCAATAAAATCGGTCAAGAACAGTATACAAATCAGGTAAATCTTCCTCTAACCCTTTTCTTACAAGTGTATTCGTATATTCTTCCCCACCTAAAGCTCCTTTTGGATCCTCCAATATCTTTAGATCGTAAGCTGAGAATTTCCAATGAGGCTTCCAACCTGTAACAATAATTGGTTCTTCATTACGAATTGCTTGATCTAAACTACCTATCATACCGGCTGTCGAACTTTCCTGTAATGTCCAGCCTTCCAGATTTTCATATTGTTCTAATGCGTCATATGTAAGACCTGTTAATCCAGCACCAGGTTCAATTCCAACTATTGTATAGCCCACTTCTTCACCAATAGTGGCTTCTTTTCCATTTGAATTATCACTGCTGTCTGTATCATCCCCGCATGCTGCTAATAACAATGCTGCAGACACCCCCATAGTTAAACCTAAAGCTTTAAATTGTTTCAAAATACTTCATCCCCTATAATCTGAATTTATCTACTCCCGAAAATCGACAACTCCATTTTAACTACAAGTTGTTACTCGTGTCAAACTAGAGATACAAATAAATAAAGCCCCGTCTAGACTATTACGGGGCATATCTATATTTATTCTTTCGGTTTTAAATCTTCAATCGAATCAATCTCTACATATGCCGGGACAACAAAACCATTTTGCGTGCCTTCCAGATTTTCACCTAAATCAACAATATCGTCTTTATGTTTGTCATAAAAGGCTTTGTGAGTTGTCGGTAACCATGGTGCAACCGTTACGTCTCCTTCACCTGTTGCAATCGACTGGAACATAATAGCCGGGTCTACCGGAGTCACCTCAGGTTCGTACCCTAATTGTTCCAGTACAGTTTTTATTACACTACTAGATGCAAATTCAGAATCCCATGGTGTAGAAATGATTTTTACTTTCTCGCCATTTCCTTGTGCTATATCTTTTGTCCATTCACTTACTTTGTCTTGATTACTTTCAACCCAATCGGCTGCTGCTACATCAAAGTCTCCATCTTCTTGTGCATCATACATTACTTTTTCCATATCTTCCGGTTCCCAATAGAAACGGTCAAGTACTGTATATACATCAGGCAGGTCTTGTTCTAACCCTTTTCTTGCAAGTGTTTGAATGTTTTCAGCACCGCCTAAAATACCTTTAGGATCTTCAAGTATTTTTAAATCATAAGCCGAGAATTTCCAATGTGGAGTCCAGCCTGTCACAATAACAGGTTCTTCATTCCGTATTGCCTTATCCAATGTACTCAACATTCCGGCAGTTGAACTTTCCTGTAATGTCCAACCTTCCAGATTTTCATATTGCTCCAATACATCATGTGAGAGGCCAGTCAGACCTGCTCCAGGTTCAGTGGCAACAACGGTATAATTCACCTGTTCACCAATACTGGAGGACGATGCGCCTGTTGTATTTTCTTTATTTTCCGTATCATCTCCGCAAGCAGCAAGTAGAAGTGCTGAAGATACCCCTAAAGTAATACCTACTGTTTTTATTTTGCTCATTTTCTCATCCCCTAAATTGAAATTTATATCTAAAAAGTAACAACTCAATATTAACAACAGGTTGTCACTATGTCAAACGGATCTATCTCAAAAATAGTTACTATATAGTCCGCCGTTCTTACTCATGACTGGAATTTCAAAACACAAAAAAACCTGCAGACAGAAGAAAGGTATTCTTCGCCTACAGGCATTTTTATAATTATTTTGTTTTTAAACCATACTTTCCAAAGCCGTCTGTACCGTCTCCAATATACTTAATAGCGCTGTTTTCATCTAAAACATCCACTGCTTTTTTAGAAGATTCAAATACAACGTTTACGCTATCCGGAATCGAAGCAAATTTCCAGTTACCATCTGCTGTCGGATCGATTGTTTTTTCGGCTAAAATATAGTCGATAATTGCCTGACGGTTTTCATCCGGATAAATTTCAACCGCTGTTGCATTACGTACACCCGGGAATGTACCGTTTGCACGATAGTTATTTGTCGCTACGATAAATTCCTGTGCTTCATCAATTGGCTTTCCGTTATATTGCAGATTGACAATACGTGATGCTTGTTCGTTTACTACATTTCCGCTCTCATCGTATTTTGCCGGTTTTGTTACATCGATTTCATATGTCACACCGTCAATCACATCATAATTGTATGAACGGTATTCTTCATTGATTAATTGCTGCTCATCTGCTTTTGCTACAACAATTTGATTGAATTGGCCTGCAGACATTTCCAGCCATTCTTTCACATCCGCCCCTGTTACTTTCAGCATAGCAAGTGTATTATCATATAAATATAAATCTGCAACATTTTTAATTGCAAGCTCGCCTTTTGGTACAAATGTATAGTATTCCGGATCGCTTCTTGTTCCTGCTTTGAATGGTGCACCCGCTGATAAGACAGGAAGGTTTTCATACGCTGTACCTTTCAGCTTTTGTTTCACATAAATTGATTGAGCATCCGTTACAATTTGAATAGAAGGATCATCCTGTACTTGCGAGAAGTAACTGTGAATGTTAGCTGTCGTTGTCCCCACTGCCTGACGCACATATTTAATTGTTCCTTCATGTGCTTCTTTTACACTTTCTACAACCGTAGCGCTGACAGCATCATTATCTTTTGCGATTTCACGCACCGCGCCCGTTCCTGTTGTAACATCCCATGCATCGTCTTTTTTCTCAAGCTCTAGATCAATGACCCCTAAATGGCTACCGAATTTACCGGCCATAACAATCGGCTTGCCGTTCATTGTTCCTTTTTCAATATCCACATTTGTTATAGAGCTATCCACTTTACCAGGGAATACGCCATGGGCATGCCCAGTAATGATTGCATCCACATCTTCAATTGTAGATAGCAAATACGATACATCCTCTTCGCCATTTTCATGTGTAGCATCTCCCATACCTGAGTGTGAAAGTACTACGACAACATCCGCTCCTGCTTCTTTCATTTGCGGAACGACTGTTTTAACAGCCTCTACGGAATCATCAACTGTCACTTTTCCTTCTAAATTTGCTTTATCCCATTTTAAAATTTGAGGTGGTACAATACCTGTTACCCCAATATTAATTGTCGTTTTTTCACCGTTTGAATCAACTACATCTTTTTCAATCATAACATATGGCTTATACATTAATTCCTTTGTCGCTGCATTGCGCACATTGGCATTAACATACGGGAATGGGGCATCATCTGTTACTTCATCAAGAAATTCCAAACCGTAGTTAAACTCGTGGTTACCGAATGTCGCTACATCATAATCAAGTGCGATCATGGCCGCAATCGATGGGTGAACTTCCCCGTCTTTTAATTTCGTTACGGACTGAATATATGAGCCAAGTGGTGTTCCTTGTATTGCATCTCCATTGTCAAACAGCACTGTATTTGGATTTTCCTCACGTGCCTTTTCGATTAGCAGCGCAGTTTTTGCCAAACCTAAACTGTTCGTTGGAGTATCTTTGTAATAATCATAGTTTACAATATTAGTATGAATATCCGTCGTGCCTAAAATACGTAAAGAAACCGTCGTATTTGCTTTTACAGGACTGTATTCTTCCAAAAAGCGCTGAAGAATTTTTTGCATCTGTGCTTTTGTTACAAAATCGTTCGGGCGAATCGTTCCGTCATTAAAGCCTGTCAGTAAGCCTGTTGCTACGGCTTTGGCCATTTCCTGGCGATTGCCTTGTCCAATTTTGTTTGCATCTTTAAACTGATCCAATACCTTTTCAGAATATGTTTCCTCATCTTGTAATCCTCTCGCCGCAATAAGGAAAGCATGAGTACGTGTCAATTTTTCGTCTGGTGCAAATTTAGTTGGAGTTTTTCCTTTAATTAACTTTAATTCTACCGCTTTTTCAATATAAGGCTTAAGCGACTCAGGTACATCCTGGAATTTTACAGACTGTCCCGTACCGACCTCTACTCCCAATGCATCAATTACGGCCTTCACAAACTCTCCACGTGTCATATCTTCATTCGTAGATGCTGGTGCCGCTGAAACTGCTGACATGCCACTTGCTAAAAGTGTTAGCGTTAGGGCTGAAGCAGATAGTTTTTTCAACATTTCTTTCACTCCCAAATTCTGTAGTGTATAACAGAACTATCATACTAAATTGCCAGAATAGTAGAAAAGAGTAATTTGGTACAGGTTATTCCAATTAAAATAGTACTTATATGACAGAATTTAACTTACAGTGAATTTACAGCTTCTTTTATATTATCGCTATGACTGATTGCAGAAATAACGGCGACTCCATTTACTCCGGTTTGTCTAACAATGAAACTGTTTTCAACAGAGATTCCGCCAATTGCTACAATCGGAAATTGAGGGTACTGAGATTTCGCTTCTTCCAGTAACGTCAGCCCTACCGGTGCTCTCGCATCATCTTTTGTGGAAGTTTCATAAATTGGACCAATTCCCGCATAATCCGCCCCATTTGCAATGGCAAATTCCAGTTGTTCCATTGTATGAACCGATACTCCAACGATTTTATTTTTCGCAAAAGATCTAAATTTTTCAACTTCGGTATCTTCCTGCCCTACATGAATCCCATCTGCATTTAATGTTAATGCAAGTTCAACATCATCATTGATAATGAATGGTACTTTATATGTTTGGCATATCTTTTGGCATTGACGCGCAAACTCTGCATACGCATCGCCTTTTAAAGCATTTTTGCCTTTTTCCCTCAGCTGGAACATCGTGATTCCTGCCTGTAGCGCTTCTTCTAAAACAAGCAGTGGGTCGCGTTTACAATTAACTGTTCCCATAATAAAATATTTATTTAAATCAAAAAACATGGACATCACACAACCCCCGCTGTTCATGATAGGCGAAATGATTTGTCGGGCCAAACCCTTTGCCAATATTGAGCGGATGACGAATTGCCAGCTGCACATATTTTTTTGCTTCTATTATGGCTGCCTCTATCGATCTGCCTTTTGCCATCTCCGCGGTGATTGCTGCCGAAAATGTACATCCTGTTCCATGGGTATGCTTAGTATCCACTCTCTCGGTTTTCATTTTAAATGGTTGCTCCCCGCGAATGAAAACCGTATCTGTCGCATGCTTACTGTTTAAATGACCACCCTTAATGACTACACATTCCAGCCCTAGACTTAATAGATGCTGCGCCGCTAAATTGATATCTTTTTCATTTTGTATTGTATAACCAGTCAGGATTTCCGCTTCCGGAATGTTCGGTGTACAAACAGTTGCAAGCGGCAATAACTTTTCCTTAAGGGCCGTTGTTGCTTCCTGTTCTAGTAAACTGGCACCTCCTTTTGCAATCATGACCGGATCAACGATAAGCGGAATATCCGTATTTTTTAGTAAAATCACAATGGCTTCGATAATTTCAGCACTAAACAGCATCCCTGTTTTAATTGCCTTTACGTCGAAATCTTGAAGTACTGCCTTTAGCTGAGCTTGAACGAAATCAGCCGTTGTCGGAAAAATTCCATGCACTCCTTCAGTATTTTGAGCGGTTAATGCGGTGATTACTGATGTACCGAATACACGGAGTTCCTGAAACGTTTTTAAATCGGCTTGGATGCCTGCACCGCCACCGCTATCCGAGCCTGCTATCGTACATGTAATCATTGTCGTCCCTCCGCTAAATTTTCTAGTTCATTCAAGAAATTTGTGTGGAAAGTTCCTATAGCTGCAACAGAATTGGCACTTGCCTGTTTATATTCATTCAGCAGCGTTTGTAAGTCATCAAACGGTTCTTTACTGTTTGCAAGCACCGCTGCACAAAAGGCACTAAGCAAGCAGCCACTCCCCGTCATTTTTGTCACCTTTTCATGACCACCCTCTACAAATTCCACTCTTATCCCATCAGTAATAACATCTTGTTCTCCTGTTACGATCACAATACATTGATAGTTATTAGCCAACTTTTTGGCAGTCACTGCAACATCGATATCTCCTTTGCCACTATCCACACCTTTAGACGCCCAATTTACTCCCGCAAGAGCCGCCATTTCTCCAATATTGCAACGGATTACATTAATCTTTAAAAGGTCGAGCAATTGTTGTGCTGTCTCAGCTCGAAACTTCGTTGCCCCTACACCTACTGGATCCAGAACAACCGGAGTATTATGCATGTTTGCGCTAAGTCCTGCTTTCTTCATCGACTCTATTGTCCGTTCATTCAAAGTGCCCATGTTTAAAAGCAAAGCATTGGCCTGGGCAGCCATTTCACCCACTTCTTCTATTGCATCCGCCATTACTGGTGAAGCTCCTACCGCCAGCAAGCCATTCGCTGTAAAATTTGCGACAACATAGTTGGTAATACAATGAACTAATGGTTGTTTATTATAAATTGCTTGCAGACTCATTTATATACACCCCTTGTTCCCAGCTTTGCTTTGTCCAAGGCATCTCCCAGAACATCCATTCGTAATAACAGCTTTTCTTAAAATGCTCCTGCAATACTTTTAGCTTTGCAGGTTGTTCTTTCGCATATCGATCCAGCATCGATTTTTGTACTTCAATATTTTGAAGCATCTCCTCGGAAGCATATAATGCAATCCACTGTTCATAAAGAGGTATATTCGGGCATGCATCTTTTAATCTTTGCCCAATTTCCTGATACAGCCATGGGCATGGCAGGATTGCCGCAAATGCTTCTGCTACATCTCCGTTATGCACTGCATTGTACATATGGCTCACATAGTTATAGGCTGCTGGTGCCGGTTCGAATTGTTCTAAATCATCCACAGTCACACCTAATTCTTTAAACGTTGTACGGTGTAACTCAAGCTCGGCATCATGGATAAACTTTGCTGTTTGCAGAAAATATTGAACATCATCATCCGTTGTCGCTTTTGCAGCTGCAAGGGCTAATACTTTCGTATAATGTTTTAAATAATACGCATCCTGCAGCATATAAAACTTAAACTTCTCCAGCGGTAGACTCCCATCTGCAATCCCTTGTACAAAAGGATGATAGAAGCTAGCCTCCCAATAAAAATCCGTTTCTTTCCTTACTTTTTCACAAAATCCCATTGTTACTCCTCCTTTTTGTTGGCGGAAGCACAAAAAAGACGTCTCAACATATAGAGAGACGTCCCCAAAAAGTGTACGTACCACTTTTCATTGCTCCCTACGTCCGTATTAACGGCCAGGTTCCAAGGGTCAGGTTTTAACCTTCTCAACACTGATGTGTCCCCCCGCAAATCAAATGCTTGTATATTTGCAAAAGAAAGACTCCACGTAAAGGATACGCGGAGCCAAAGTAAGTACATATGTATAGCGTGTACTTTGCTCCCTACGTCCGTATTAACGGCCAGGTTCTAAGGGTCAGGTTTTAACCTTCTCAACACTGCTGTGTCCCCCCGCAAATGCATTTAATTACCCCGAGTGTAACAAATTAATTCGACCCGGGCAAGTGAATTCACAAAATTACGAAATTAATAGTTCAATAACAAATTCACAAAATAGCGCATCGTTAGTAAAAATTTTGTTACTAATGATGCGCTGACATCTATTGTAGATGGGTTACTGCAGATCTTTTACCAGTCAGTTCCTGATAAGCCTGAGCATATTCCTCGGCCAGTTTATCGACATATTGTTTTGTGGAAGTAATCTCTTTAATCGCGCCAATTCCTTGCCCGCTGCCCCAAATATCTTTCCAGGCTTTTGCGGTATTATCGTTAAAGTTCATTGCTGAAGGATCACTTTCTTTTAAATTACTCGGGTCCATCCCCGCGTTCATGATAGAACCTTTCAAATAATTACCGTGAATCCCTGTAAATAAATTGCTGTATACAATATCTTCTGCAGTACTATCAACAATCATCTGTTTATATTCTTGACGAGCAAACGCTTCTTCGGTCGCGATGAATGGTGAACCGATATAGCCAAAATCAGCCCCCATCGCCTGTGCAGCCAATACCGAATGTCCTCGTGCGATTGATCCTGATAAAGCTAATGGGCCGTCAAACCATTCACGGATTTCCTGTACAAGCGCAAATGGGCTTTGCTGACCTGCATGGCCACCTGCACCTGTTGCTACAGCAATGATGCCGTCTGCACCTTTTTGAATCGCTTTTTTTGCAAAATGATTGTTAATGACATCATGGAAAACGATGCCTCCATAACGATGTGCTGCCTCAAATACTTCTTCACGTGCCCCAAGTGAAGTAATAATCATCGGAACTTTATATTTCACACAAAGCTCCATATCCTGTTCCAGACGTTCATTTGTTTTATGAACAATCTGATTAATGGCAAATGGCGCAGCCGGATGATCCGGATTTTTGGCATTATAGCTGGCCAACTCCTCTGTAATTTCAGCTAACCATTCATCCAACTGGCTTGCCGGTCTTGCATTTAACGCAGGCATTGACCCGACTATTCCTGCCTTACATTGTTCAATGACCAATTTCGGATTGCTAATAATAAACAATGGTGCCCCGATCACTGGGATACGTAAGTTTTTTAAAATTTCCGGAATATTCCCCATCTATAATCCCCCTTTTATTCAGCTACTACTAATACTTCATCAGCTTCAATAAAATCTCCTTCTTAATTTAGATGACAATCAAAAAGTCAGATGTTTTTTCATCTGACTTTCTTTCCTTTTTGCTATTTCTTCACTACATTAAAATTAGCCCCGATGAGCTGCCAATTTTGCGGGAATGGCAGACCGAGCTTCCAATAGCCGACTCCGCGCAAATTTAATCGCTTTACTAAATCGAACTTCGCCTGAATCGAACGTGCATCTTCAAACCAGACAATATGTGAACGCCCTTGCTCATCATAGTAGTTAAAGTAGGGTGCCTGTGCTGTATAGTCAAATTGGATTGCTGCGTTGTAGCGTTTGGCCACTTCAATTGCACGTTGCGGGCTTATCGCTTCTGCGTAATCTCCTCCTTGTACAAAAGGTAATGTCCAATCGTAACCATACAAATTTTGCCCAAGTAAAATTTTATTTGCAGGAATTTCTGTTAATGCATATTGTACTACTTGTTCGACTTGAGGCAGCGGAGAAACGGCCATTGGAGGTCCAGCAGAATAGCCCCACTCATATGTCATCAACATAACAAAATCCACTATTTCGCCGTGCGCCTTATAGTCATGGCCCATAAACCATTCCCCTGGCTGATCGGCTCTCGTTTTTGGAGCCAATGCGGTAGAAACGGTATATCCTTCCGCATGCATACGCTCGACAGCTCTTCGGAGGAAATTATTATAAGCTTCCCGCTGATCGCGTGCAATCCGTTCAAAATCAAAATGAATATCCGAAATATTTCCGATACGCTTTGCTTCAGCAATGATATTGTCCAGCAGTAAATTTTGAACAGCAACACTTTGGAAAATATCACGTGCTAGCTCAGCACTAAACTGATAATCCTCGAGATTAGTGATTGCCATTGCTATTCCTGTATTATTTTGTTCAGCAATTTCCGGTAATGGGTTAATTGTAGGCGCTTTTAATGAACCATCCCGTCTTGCTTCAAAACTGAAAATAGCTAAATACGTTAAATAAGGACTTGCCTCCCGAACTTGGTCGAGCAGCGTATCACTTATTTCATCGCCTCTTGGTTCTACATATGCCAAAATTTCTGCGGACCTTTTAGTTGGTTCCGGTATATACAATGAGGTGCCAATCATCAGCAACGCATCTGGATTCAAGCCATTTGCTTGTGCGAGCGTTAAATAATTCACCTGAAAACGTTGACCAATTGACCATAAACTATCCCCTGGCTGTACAATATAATACTGCCCTTTCAATGGAACGACCAATGCTTGCCCGACCACTAACCGGGCCGGCTCCGGAATTTGGTTGGCTTCCACTAAACTCTGCACCGTTGTTCCATAAGCCTGTGCGATTGCCCACAATGATTCTCCCGGTTGTACTACATGAATTTGAATTGTCCGTCCTCCTTTTCCTATGTACTAATTTATGAACTATATACCGTATTAATGCGGAAAGATAGGTTAGAAATATATAAGTAACCATGACAAAAAACAATATTATACATTTTCATTCATTCATATGCGCAACCAGGTTGACTGTTTCATACTATAGTTGTGAGGTGAAAAAATGCCAAGAGTAAAATACCGGGATTCCGATGTGGATTTGATGGCACGAATGATGCGGGCTGAGGCTGAAGGTGAAGGAAAACAAGGGATGCTGTATGTCGGAAATGTAATTGTGAACCGAGCTGTTGCTTCATGCCTGGATTTTAATGATGTGAGAACAATCGAGCAGGTTATTTTCCAAGTACAGGGCAATAACTATTCTTTTGAGGCGGTACAAAAAGGAAACATGTTTTATCAGAGGGCTAGAGAGACTGAAAGAAGATTAGCAAGACAGACGCTGGACTATTGGCGAGACCATCCGGCGAAATATGCACTTTGGTATTTTAACCCATCCGGCCCATGTCCTCCTACTTGGTACGATCAACCATTTACAGGTCAATTTAAACAGCATTGTTTCTATGAGCCTATAGCAGGAACATGTGAAAGTGTTTATATGGGCTAGCATTACCTATTGCTCAGCTATATAAAAAAAAGCCTTGTACATTCTATGTAGCGAGGCTTTTTCATTTTTCTTTATCCGTTACTTTTTATTGGATTGCTGGTTTTTATCATGGTTTGTTTTATTATTTTTATTTTTTAATTTCGAATCGAACTCTTCGGCAAATTCCGCTGTATTATCTTCAGGATTCCGGTTGTGACTTGTTGTATTTCGGTGTAATTCTTTATAAGTAGAAAAAGGATTATGTGTTCGCGTATTCATCGTTTCTTTACTGTTTTTGCTCATTTCATCACCTCCTACTGGCTTAATGTGCTCAGGATAGGAGGTTTTATGCTTTTTTCAGGCTTCCTCAATTTTTGTAATGAAAAAAAGTTGTAAAGCCATATTAAGAAGGAACCAATATTGAAAGGAGCATTTAAATGGGCAGAGATGATAGTAAAAGTAAAGGAACGAATAAACAATCATTACCGCAAACACCGAAAAACATGAAAATTGCACCAAACAAAGTAAAGGAAGAAATTGCGAATGAACTAACCGAGCTCCATCAGCAAGCAAAAAAAGGAAAAAGAAAAATGTATTGATATGTAAATGGCCTTCATTCCAGTATGTCTGGAATGAAGGCCTGATTTACTTCAAGACAAAGGTTAGAACTGTCTCGCCTTCGCATTAATTCTCAAAATCTGGTTATGCAGAGTTACCTCTGTTTCCCCTTTGATTTGAGACTTTTGATGCTTGTCGCTCGCCCAGTTTTGGTGGATCTTCTTAGATTTTGGATCTGTGAAACCCTTCTTATCCATTCGTTCCGCCTCCCTATGTTTAAAAGTGAATCAATTTTAGTATGGCTGTACTTGCTGCAGTTATTCCCTATAAAGATAAAAATTGATATCGACACATTTCCTAACAATTCCGAATTTCTTCCGCGTATGGAATCATTGCATCCACCAATACTAAACGTGTGAATCAGTCAATTTTCGCAAGAAAGGATGAGGAACAGTGGCTAAAAAAAGTTCAGGTACACCTAGCTGGAAACAAAATCACCCGATTACTTTATTATCCAACTCCGTTGAACGAACAGAACGTGCAGTAAAACAGGCAATGTCCCACCCGGAGGAATTTGCGGTGGAACATGCTTTTAATTCAATGGAACGTACCGAAAATGCACTTGCCAATGCAGAGCAAAGGCAGGAGCATTTGGATATTGTCGAGCAGAATAAATCCAAACTAGATGAGCTAAAGCAAAGCATCCTTGAAATTGATGAAACCTTGAGGGATTCATAAAAGTTCCCCCGTTACCTCTAAGGACGTAACGGGGGGACTTTATTTACATATATAATGCACTTAAAAAAATCCCTAATGCTTCTTCATAAATTTCACCGAATTGGCTGATTGGTAAAGGATTCGTTCCAAGCCCCAGTTCAACGGTAAATCCGGGGCGGCGCCAATCTTGAATAAACCAGTCTTTGTAACCCGCATAGCTTTCTATTGTCTGCACAGGCTCATATCCGCTTACCCTCGCAAATTCATTGACAAGCTGTTCTGTTTCAGGAGGTTCCAATCCCATGAATCCCCAATAAATAACTTGACCTTGTGTATGGAAAGCCAAAACCCGAGCAAAATCCCGCTCTACTGTCAAATCGGCCATTGCAATGGATTCCGGTTCCGATAGCGGACTTTGCCCACCATAATCCCGCGGCCCAGGCGTTTTCGGGTTTCTTTCTCTTTCCCGTTCCCATTCAGCAGGAAACTGGTCGTTCAGATCAACCCCATTAATATTCGCTTTCCAACCCGAGAAATCTGTACTACCATTATTCCATTCGATTACGTTTTTACGAATTGTTTCATCTTCCGGAGGTCCGTTCAGCACTAAATCCACTCCGTCGGGATTTACCATTGGCACAATATTTAAACTGGTTTGAATATACAATGGCAATGTATATAGCCCTCGTATTGAAGCATTATTCGTAAGCGAAATTAAATAATCATTAAGAAACGTCATGACAATCGACGTCGTAATCCACTCATTGGCATGAAAAGAAGCATTAAAATGAACACGTTTCTGACCGTTCCCAATCGTGAGCCCCGGAATTTCTTTTTCCAATACGGAATTGCCAATCGGCTCATTTGCTATAAACGGATAGATTGCCTGCAATGACCGAATATCCTGCACCATTGTCCTATAATCGTAATCCTGTTCACCGTTCACAACTCTCCATGTCACACGAACAGGCAACCGCAACCGTAGACCGACCTGAAGTACGTATGGATTGAGTACCGGATTGACCAGAAAAAGCGCATCCATCGGCATATTAATTCTTTGTGCAATCGACCAAACCGTATCTCCCCGTTGAACCGTATACTGACTTGTCACATAACCGGGAATCTGAACGGGTTGGTTGGGCATCAGGGCTTGTGCATTCAGATTCCGATTCGAATCAAGAATCAGCTGAAAAGGAAGATTAAAAACTTGGCTATAATACCAAAAGGAATCACCCGGTCTTACGAAAATCTCCACAAAGCTCCTCCCTCAATAAAATCATCAATAGGAAAGTATATGAATGCGGTGGGTGATTATTAACACGGTTCGAGAAAACTGATTATTAACTTCAATCGCTTCTTTATTAACTAATATTTTCCCTATATATATGAAATTGAGAGAAACTATATGTTATACTAGAATTTACTAAATTTTTATTGTATGGGGGTTCATCTTGGAGACGAAAAGAATATCGCTGCATCGTGCACTATCTGAATTAAAAATGCTTGGTGAACGGATCCAATCGGCTACGTACCGTGTAGTGCTGGCTCGAGCAAACAGAAAAAGCAATGAAAAAATTGAAGGTATGTCAATTGATGAGTACAAAAAAGAAATGCAAGGTTCTTACGACAAGGTCACAAGTCTTATTCAATACCGCAATAAACTAAAAGCACTCGTTGTTGAGTCGAATGCCAAAACAATCGTTAAAATCGGTGCAGATAAAATGACAGTTGCTGAAGCGATTGAACGCAAACAATCGATTACATATGAGAAGGATTTACTAAATCATCTGCGCCGACAATATTTCGAAGCAATTGAAGAAGTAACAGCTGCGAATGAGGCGCTCCCTGAAAAGCTTGAAAATTATTTAATTAATATTTTAGGGAACAAGGAAAAACAATCATCCTCAGATGAAGTAAAACTCCATACCGAAACTTTTATGAAGCGCAATGAATACGAACTGATCGACCCGATGCAAGTAAAGAAAACCATTGACGAGCTTGCAGCGAAAATTGAGGAATTTGAGTCAGAAGTAGACGCTGTATTATCAGAATCAAATGCTATAACCTTTATTGAGATATAATTAATAATTTGCATAGCGTAGCGAAAACAGTAAACGGATCGGCGCTCGTGCTTTGACTGTGTGCGAGTTGAAACAACCAAACAGTCACTCAACCTACAATTAATAGTTGAATCTTAATAGAAAAGTTCAACGCTTAAAGGTCAAAGCTGAAATATTAAATTTCAAAGCTCTTAACTTTTAAAGCTCAATGTTCAAATGATAAAGCTCATTCAAATCCTGGAGTATGGTTTAGGTATGTCGATACATGACCGTCTGTGGCCCCACCAGGCAGCTATTGTTGTGCAAAATGAAATACCGAATTCGCTTTCTTGGCGAATTCGGTATTGTTTTACCTCTCCTATATACCGGTGCATATTTTTCGAAATAAATATGGAGCACAAAAAAGAAACAGTCAATTACAACTACCTCCCTCCAAATTTAATAGATCAAACTCATTTTCATCATACCAGTACTTTTCTGCTCTATCTATGTATGATAAAAAATCTTCATAAACTCCTGTCCAATTTTCAGGTACAAAATCCTCGTAGGAAGCTGGTTCTGAATAAAGGGAGTACAGTTCTCTTTTATCGAAATTTACGAATAAAGAAGGCATAAAACTATAAAAAGTGTTCTCTTTCGTTTCAGTAAGTAAATTTAACTTAAGGCTTTCTCTTAATTCTTTTGTTGAAACAGCATACTTCACAATTCTTGGCGCAAATGCTGCATATGAATCCTGATCTAATATATCTATGTCTTTCCTTTCATCATCTTCTTCGATAAAAGGACCCATATTTCCAAGTCCCACTTCTTTAAGTTTCTTTCTATATGCCTCTTCTAGTTTTTTTCTATCTAAAAACCACAAATCTTTCTGTGAAACATACCATTTGAAATGATTATCAATTAATACACCTACAATAATATTCTCAAGTGCTTTAGGTTCCAATAACATATGTTTCAACTCCGTTTTATTATTTTTCTTACTCTACGTTTTCGAACTATAATCATTAGAAATTACTAATTCCCATCAATTACTTGTATTCCTTTAACATGAGCACGGTTATTAATTTTTATGGCTTCTATTAGAAGGGCTGGCTGGTATTCTTACTACCCTTCTCAACAACCTGCTACCTCATCCACGTTACTATCAACAATTTTATCAATTGCTTTCGGGATTTTCAAAACTTTTCCTATTGGGATGAAGGATGCTAACGCAATACCTTTATCAAGGCCCGAAGCATTTTTATCAGCTAGCGTGCTCACGTCGTCCAATAGTAAGAAATCCAACAAACCTTTTCCAACTTTTGTAGCGCCACTTCCGACATCTCCTAGGAAATTAAGAAAACCATTCCCCTCTTCTTTCACATTATCTACTTTTGGGGCTGTAGCGGAAAGCTCTTTTGCGATTTCTTTTTCTTTTTCTTTTTGCTTCATAAATGAAACGAAATTTGTTGAAACCATTGCGCCGCTGAGACCGAAAGTACCTAAAGGCTGTTGACCGGTTAGATAAATACCCGAAAGTGTGTAAGGATTCGCCCCTCCGATTCCTCCAGGATTAAATAGCGGATTCATATTAATTACTTGATCCAACGATTGCGTACGATAGGCCAGTGCAATCATTAACGGATTCTGACTAGCGAATGACTGCCATTGTTCTGCCGGGAAGTTAACATCTGTTACCCCTTCTGTCATCATCGTTTCTATGTTGGTAATCCATGTTTTCATGTGCATCAGGTCTGTTTGAATTGTCGTTAATGCATCTGTTTGGGATACGTCAAATTCAATGAGTTTTTCAACGGTTTCGTCCCGATGGCGTTTCGCGTCATGTACACCCAGATGGACTTCACTATCATCCAGTTTTGGCAAGTTCACGATATCTGACACTTGGTCCATGATATTATTGGCTTCATCTGTCAGCTCTTCCGTCACTTGTTTGGCTCGGTTTAAGCCTTGCTCGATTTCGCCTTCTAATGCTGCTTGGCGAATAAAGCCCGACTAATTCGGTTCGAGAGATGAAGTGCTATTTCTCCTGTAGTTAATCGATGTACTTTACGAAAATAAGAGCACGATTTTTACAACGAATGTAAACTTCAAGGCTTGGAAAGGGATACAGGGGTTATCTACATTTTAAAAATAATAGCGCTTTATTCGGCGCTAGGTATTCACCTAAAAAAGAAACCTTGAAAGGCATATAGCCAATCAAGGTCTTGTTTTACTAATTACTTCCCTTCACTTCTTCAAACCATAAATCAAAAATATCATCTGGTAATAGTTCGTAATCATTCGAATAAACTAACTCATATCTATATTTTCCTTTTAAGCTATTTTGTTTTACATTATAATAAAGTTTCATTTCTGTCGGCATATCTTTTTTGAACTCTTCACATTTTTTATGAATATGCTTTAAATTTTGATTACCAATTCTTAGTGCAGCCTTTTGTCTTTCTTTAGAAACATCATAAACCTGATTTTGTGGACTATTCGATCCTTTTACAGTCTCGTTGAGTTGATGTTTATGAACAACCTTACCATTAATTTTATAGAAAAAATCAAAAACATACATTTTGGGTTCATATGAACAATAAATAAAGATCTCATCTGCTTTATTATCGACGTACTCTAAACAAATAGCCACCATGTCTGTTTGTAATTCTGAAAAATAATCCTCAAATACCTTCACATAAACACCCCTAATTCTCTATACTTGTAAACCTCATACGACCATGTCCTCCTAACTTTGTTTTACTTTTCTATTATTTTTGACTGCTCTTTCCGTGTTCAGATAACCGTTTATATCAAAATTGAAGCTTTTAAATCTTATTTTGCAATACAGTATGACAAGCTGCTCCGGCAATACGAAGATGAGTGTATAAAATATGCCAAAAGGCAAAAAGACGAGCGTGATTGTTTCATATAAATCGGACGAACCGAATTTCACAACAAATTGAATAAGAAAAACAAGGGCCGTACTGCCAATGATTACAATCGGAATATAGGATTTCGTTTCAAATTTACCACGCATTTCTTCGCTCCTTGACCCTGCTCGGTAATGCCCTTTTTTAAGAAGTAAATAAAAGCGGATCCATGTAGCGATAAACAACAGGCCTGCGATGGAAAGTGTAATCCAAGTTAAGTTTAGTAGTGTTTCAACTGTTGCACCGTCCTGTTCCCCTAAAAGAAATAATGGGGACAGGAAGAAAAATACGGAAAAGTTTTGTGTCATGATAATCGACAGGAAGTACTGCAGCTTCTCCATCTTTTTAAAAACGACAGGAATAGCGAATAGAAGGGACAATAAAATAATGATTCCTGTAAGCCACATATGAATTGTTTTAATGCTTTCGAAATTTGGATAGATTGTGTATTTACCTGCAATATTATAAGTTAGATAGAAAAACAGTGCCTGCAGGAAAATGCCTAATACAAGCACAGATGCCAACGAATTTGGACTTTGTCTACCAGACTCCAGCGATCCCCTTAATACTGCGAAATCTTGTTCAGATAGTTTTTTTAGCATGCGGTGAATACCTCCATTTCATCTCAATACTATATAACCTTAATTAATCAGGTCAATAAGGATCCTACAAAAGAGGGAGTTTATACTAAGTATTAAATTTTAAATAAGTAAACTATCTCATTTTATGTATCTTCATTTTGGAAATATTAATAACCTATGTCCTTTCATTTTCCAATGAAATCAAAGTAAGTTCTTAACCATAAATTATTTAATAGCCAATTCAGAACTCACTTTGACATCTTGATATTAAAAAGCCGACTAATATACTTCAGGTCTTTCTGACAATCTTGCGGCTACTAAGGAGTCTTCTGCATTCAACTCACCTTCTGATTACTCGATTTAAATAATGCTGAAATTAAAATACAAAGGATCAGCCCTATACCTAAATACCCCATTACGACATATAACTTACTGATCAACGTTGTAAAGCCGACTAAACTAATCGCAAAGCCAACGATGCAGAGCAGATTGACTACAACCTTAAATGCAAAACGATCCGATTTTACGATTCGTACAGCCAGTATATAAAGGGTTCCTACAGCAGTACTGTAAATCATCGCCAACAGCACGAAGGACATGATGATTCCTACAGCGGGATGAATTTGTTTTGCCAGTTCCAGTGTCGGCATCTCCACACCCGCCACAATATCCATTTTGACAAATAAGGCAATATTAATGAGCAATATAAGCAAACCTAGAAAAATGCCCCCTAAAGCACCTCCTCTTCTTGCAATATTTCTATTTGGAGCCGTGCCCCCCATTACAATAAGCATCGCCGCGCCACCCGCAATATTATATGAAACATATATGACTGCACCAGAAAACCAGTGCGGTGTTGCAGAAGGCTGACTTTTTGCGATTGCATTAAGTTCACTTATTGGATAATTCATCGTAAACAATGAATAAATTAATAGGATAAAAATGATACCAAGTAAATAAGGCATGAGAGCCGCCAGCATTTTAATGATACTTTCCGCATTAAGCATCAGTGTCACTACGACGAGTAACGCCATTAACAAGCTGCCGACCGATGCATCCATACTGTACATCTGATTGAATGTAGAGCCAGCCCCGGCCAGCATAACAACCGCAATGCCGAACAGCACAAAGGAAATCATCTGGTCCAGTACCGGACCAAAAAAGCGTCCACCAATAAAATGAATACCTTCCTTATGGGAAGTCGTCTGCAAATCTGAACCAATCTGTGCAAGCGTCATCCCCAACATCGTAAAAATAATTGTTGCTACAATACAGCCAAAAACACTCATTAACCCAAAACTTGTAAAGTACTGCATTATTTCCTGTCCTGAAGCAAATCCTGCACCGACAACTAAACTGACAAACGCCCCTGCAATTTGAATACTCTTTTTCAATTCGCACCTTCTTTATATTTCTATTTATCATAGATACTTTATGTACAGGCATGTAGAAAACATGCTTGAATATAAAAAGAAGAGAATGTGAATGAAAAACGCCGCAATAAAAAAATACCTTAACCGCTATTTTTCTAGACGGTTAAAGTATTATAGAATGTAATATAAATTTTCTAATAACTAAACTTTACACGAACTGATGCGCTTACTGTCATTGTGCCAGGTTCTATCGGTGTCACTACCTGTTGGCTGCTTAACTGCATCGCTTTGTACGGAATTGGAGCAATCGTTTGCTCTTCGATTATTTCCACCGGCACCATGTGTAATGTAATGCCCATCGTTTTAGCCATAGCTGTTGCTTTCCCCACGGCATCAATCAGGGCAAACTGAAGTGCCTGCCTGTAGTAAACATCTGTATCCGTTATTTTAAACTCGATAGCAGATACATGGTTTGCTCCGTTTCGAATTGCCGTATCAATTACCGAACCTACTTGACCAATATCGGCTATTTTCACTGTTATGGCGTTTTGTACTTCGTAGCCCCTTAACACCTGTCTTCCATCTATAAAATCGTAGTTTGGAAAGATATTATAAGCAGCCGTCTGAATCGATTCTTTTGGAATCTTTAAAGCGATTAGTGAGTCTATTACACGATTCATAATGACCGCATTTTCCCGCTGAATCGTGCTGACATTTTCCCCTTGCGTCCGAACTTCGATTTGCACTTGCGCATAATCAGGCTGAGCAACGATTTCACCAGTCCCTGTAACGGTCAATTCCCGTATACTGGCGACTGGTTGAAACATCATTTGTGGGTGATACAAGAGCTTCCACCTTTCTTATAGCCGGTTTCTGTTATACTATGCACTTCATTCCTTAGAGTTGTTTAAAGATGTGTGTGAGTTGCAATAACCAAACAGTCCCTCAACCTACATCAACATTTTATTGTTCAATAGAAAAGTTCAAAGCATAAAGCTCGATTAACTGATAGCGTTTCCTCTGCACTGAATTTAGTCATAAAAAAATACACCTCCAATTGAGATGTATCTAACAATTGGGGTGCAGTTCATTTTGGAGAATTCAATCCACATTAGCCTCAAAAAATTTATAATTGTTCTTACCCGCCAATTTTGCTTGATATAGTGCTTTGTCCGCATGTTTTAGGATTGTTTCCAGGGCAGACGTATCTTCTGCCGTATAATGGACTATGCCTAGACTTGCGGAAAGTTGATATTCGTTATCCCATGTATTGAGATACTCAAGAAGTATTTCAGCCTGTTTGGCAGTTTCTTCTTTAGAAGAAATATGAGGTAAATTTATAATAAATTCATCTCCTCCCAACCTCACTGCAAATACATTTTCGTGATGTTTTATAAATTTTTTAATTTTAGAAGATACACTTTTTAAGATTTGATCCCCTGCATCATGGCCATACAGATCATTTATCTTTTTAAACCCATCCAAATCAAGAAAGAATAAAGTCCCTCCTAATTCTGAATATTCCTTGAAAAACGCGAAAAGAAACTCTCTATTGTAAAGTCCTGTCAAAGAATCTTTATAGGCCAGTTTTTCCAACATTAAATAATATGAAAACATCTTCGCTACCTTTTGAAGCAAACTGATGCTTTTTGTATCAAAATGAGCAGCATCATGATGTACCACACATAATGTGCCAAACTTTTCCCCATTTATAAGGGAAATTGGGATACCCAAATAGGAATTAATATTAATTTTTTCGCTTATTTTTTTCAGCTCTTCAAAATCCGTTTCTTTACTGATATCTTCATATATTAACGGTCGATTATTTTCAAAATCAATTTGATTACAAGCCGTTTGATTAAGCTTAATTGCCATTCCTTCAGATAATAAAATATGTGAATCTACATTTGAAAGCCGAAGAATAACTTGCTCATTTTCGGTGAATGAACTTAAATAAATCAGTTTGTCAGGCATAATTTCTTTTGCTAGTTCTAATACATCACTGGCGAGTTCATTAAAATTTTGATACATCTGTAATTCCTGCATTGGTATCACCATGAAATTACCTCCATTCCAGAATATCCGTTTGAAGTTATAGATTATGGAAACATTCAAAGTTTTTATAGTAAAGATTTATCATCTTCCATTAATAGTAACATAAATAAATATGTCTTTATCTATAATTAGATTTCTACTGCTTTACCCAGTTTTTTCTATAAATACAGAAATAAAAAAGAAGCAGTCAATTGTAACTGCTCCCTAATTTATCTTTTATTTTTTTGGCGGTGATAGTATAAATCTAGAATCTTTTCCATAAAAATTGACCGTTGTATAGAATTGGAATGATAACATTCTTCCAAGCATTCCTTTAACAGAATACGCTTCTGTTCTTTTGTAAATTGACCCTCTTTCACCAGATGCCGGACTTCTTTTAAAAACAATAAATACTCCGGATCTATCCCATCAACAATTGCTGCGAAGTCGTCCCGCAGATTTTTGGCAAGCATTGGGCTTATACCACTCGTCGTCACCGCGATCGTAATTTCATTTTTCTCATATATTGCCGGAAAATGAAACGAACTATTTGCCGGATCATCGACAATATTGATCAGCTGATTGGTTTGACAGCATTCCTTAACCCTTCGATTTACCGCTGTATCATCTGTAGCTGCAATGACGAGAAACGTACCTTGCACATCACTTTTATGAAAGGGTCTTGCAATATGCTTGATTACATCACTTTTCACAAGGTCATGTAAACGTACCTCAAGTACCGGACTTACGACTGTAATATTCGGTTGAAAGCGTAATAACGACTCGATTCTCTTAGTCGCTATTTTTCCGCCTCCTATTACAATTACTTTTTTATTTCGTATATTGACCATTATCGGTAACATTGTCAACTTTTCACTTCGCTCATTCCATGAAATTGTCGGCCATCTGTTACTGCTTCTACATAACCTTTACGAATCGTGAAATCACCGAAATGTTCACCATCGAAACGTTCTTTTGCATACTCAGAAAAAATCGGTGCAAGGATACTCAAAATTTCTTCTTCACCAATATTTTCTTTATAGATTTTGTTTAAGCGCTGTCCTTTAAAATCGCCGCCCAAGTATAAATTATATTTGCCAGGTCCTTTTCCGATAAAGCCGATCTCACCCATTGCTGCACGTGAACAGCCGTTTGGGCATCCTGACATACGAATACCGATTTCGGTTTCACGCAGCCCGTTATCCGCCAGTATTTCATCAATTTTTGTAATTAATGAAGGCAAATAACGCTCCGCCTCTGCCATTGCCAAGCCGCATGTCGGTAATGAGACACAGGCAATTGAATTGCGGCGCAGTGCTGAGTAATGTGCACCGTCCGTAATGTTGTAAGCTTTTAACAACTTATCAATGACTGCTTTTTTCTGTGGTGTTACATCCGCGATTAAAAGATTCTGGTTTGGTGTTAAACGGAAAACCCCTGTATGCACTTTCGCAATTTCACGCAAGCCTGTTTTTAACTGATAATCCTCAAAATCTTTAATGCGCCCGTTTTGGATAAATAATGTAAAATGCCATTTTCCATTTTTTCCTTTTATCCAACCGTACTCATCTCCTGTACGATTGAATGTGTACGGTCTTACTTCTTCTAGCTCCCACCCTAAACGGTGTTGCAGCTCTTGTTTAATAAAATCCAATCCTTTTGTATCTACTGTATATTTAAAGCGGGCTTTTTTACGTTCCGCTCGATTTCCGTAGTCGCGTTGGATTGTTAAAATTTTCTCGGCTGTTTCAAGCAGTCGTTCTTTTGGAATATAACCGATTAAACGTCCTAATTGCGGATATGTTTCTTTATCACCATGTGTCATACCCATCCCGCCGCCTACCGCGACATTAAAGCCTAGCAGCTCGTCATTTTCGACAATGGCAATAAAACCAATATCCTGTGAAAATACATCAATATCATTGCTCGGTGGAACGGCAATACCAATTTTAAATTTACGTGGTAAATACAGGGCACCGTAAATCGGCTCTATTTCTGTATCTTGTGTTCCATCGTAAACTTTTTCCCCATCGAGCCATAGTTCATGATATGCACGTGTACGAGGCAGTAAATGTTCACTTAATCTCGCCGACCAATTATACACTTCTTCATGAAATGCCGATTGATTCGGGTTAACATTACACATCACATTCCGGTTTACGTCACCGCAAGCTGCGATACAGTCAAGAAGTGCTTCATGGATTTCTGACATATACTTTTTGACATTCCATTTTAAAATGCCATGCACCTGGAATGCCTGACGAGTCGTTAATTTTAGTGACCCATTCCCGTACTTTTCCGCCATTTCATCCATTACAAGCCACTGTTCCGGTGTTGCCGCGCCTCCTGGTGTTCGGACACGTGCCATAAATTGGTAGGCTGGCTCCAGCTTTTGCCGTTCACGTTCTGTACGCAGATCCCGATCATCCTGCAAATAGCTGCCATGAAATTTCATGAGACGGTTATCATCATCCGGAATTCCAGAACTAATTGGATACTGCATTGTTTTTTCTAAAGTCCCTCGCAAATAATTACTTTCGTCTTTAATACGTTCAACATCATTCGGTTTACCCGGCTGTTGGGGAAGTACGATTTTCTGACTCATATGCCTATCTCCTATCTCTGTTAAAATTAACGGTCAATAACTGCTAAATTGTTTAATAAACGTCTCGCTGATAACGTTTTTGACTTTTAAGCTCATTAAAAAATAATGAAACTTCTTCATCTGTTTTGCCGCCTTGTTCTGCAACAATTTGGCGCAATGTTTGATCCACATCATGTGCCATATATTTCTCATCACCACATACATAGATAACCGCACCATTGTTGATCCATCTATATACTTCTGCAGCATTTTCGAGCAGGCGATGCTGTACATATACTTTCTGTTCTGTATCACGTGAAAAGGCTACAGATAAATTCGTTAATATCCCATCTTTGAGCCAGCGCTGCAGTTCAGTTTGATACAGGAAATCTGTAACAAAATGCTGGTCACCGAAAAACAGCCATGCATTGCTTTCAATTCCTCCCTCAGCACGTTCTTCCAAAAATGAACGGTACGGCGCAATGCCTGTGCCGGCACCAATCATAATAATTGGTGTTGTTGTATCTTCAGGCAGACGGAAATTCGGGTTTTTATGAATATAAACCGGAACCTTATCCCCGATTTCAATTCGCTCTGCCACTTGTCCCGATACAACCCCTATGCGATCACGCTCATCTACTTCATAAAAAACTTTACCGATTGTTAAATGCACTTCTTCTTCATTCGCCTTTTGGCTGCTTGCAATTGAATAGAGACGTACCGGATTTTTACGTAGTTGATCAACAAATTGTTGGGCAGTCCAGTTGAACGGTCCAAATGTTTGCACAACATCCAGCAGGTCGCGTCCATAAATATATTCTTTCAACTTCACATCATCTTCCAACAACTTCTTAAGCTTTTCATCCGTTGAAAAGACAGCAAGCTTTTGTAGTAATGGTTTTGTCAGTACAGTAATTTCGAAATGGGAAATGAGCGCTTCACTTAATGTATTAGACTGGTTTTTCACAGATACTATTTCCGAACCTTCAAACCCAAGTGATAATAGTAATGCAGTTACTAAGTTTGCATCATTTTCCGGTAGAATGCCGACACTGTCACCCGGTTCATAAGTTAAACCGGATCCTTCCAATGAAAGCTCCAAATGCTGCGTTTGCTTATTCGATCCGCGGCCATTTAAATTGATGCTTTCCAGAACTTCCGCATAAAAGGGATTATTTTTGTTGTATACGGATTCTTCAGATGCACTTACCGCAACCGGAGACTTTTGTAATTCCGGCAGTTTGTTCGGCGTATTTTGTGCCAGTGCTTCTACGACGCTCCCGATCCACTCTGATGCAAGATCATCAAAATCCAAATCACAATCAAAGCGGGGAACTAAACGCTTTCCGCCCAATTTTTCTAATTGTTCATCAAAATCAATTCCTGTTTTACAGAAAAATTCATACGAGCTATCGCCTAACGATAATACAGAGAAAGATACATCCTCCAGTTTCGGCGCACGTTTACCATATAGGAAACTATGGAAAGAGATGGCATTATCTGGTGGATCGCCCTCACCATGTGTACTTGTAATGACGAAAATATTTTTCTGTTTTTTCAGACTATTCACCTTAAAATCGGACATTGCAGACAGAGAGACTTCGACTCCCTGTGATTCTAAAGCCGTTTTCAATTTTTTTGCGACACTTTGTGCATTGCCTGTTTGGGAACCGTATAAAATGGTTGCCTCCTGTTTGACTGCTTCCAGTACTGCAACGGTTTGCCCTTGTTCAGTAACCGTTACTTCAAGCGGCTGACTGGAATCTCCAATTGTTTGTATTGCGCTTAAATAACCGTTCAACCAAACTTTTTGATAGTCCGTTAATGTTGGATAAAGCTCATTGATTAATTTTGTCTGTGCCTCGGAAAATGGGCTATTATGCAGATTTAACGTCAAAACTTCCACCTCGCGAATCTTGTTTTATTTCAATCTTATTTTTTCGTTTTTTTCAATTTGTACAACATGACCGTCCTGAATAACTAAAGTAACTGTTCCATATTTAACGGATGCAACCGTATCTTTAATTTTCTCAATTGTTTGGGTAAGATCATTTGATTTTGTCATTATTAAATGCCTCCTAATTTTCAGATAACCTCTTTCACTCTTTCCAGCAAAACATTCCGTACTTTTTCGTTATAGCCTAAATGGTTGCATAAAATAACGGAAGCTGGATCAAGGTCAAGCGCCAGTATTTTCTTTTCGATTCCTACACTTAAAAGTCCTGAAAACAATAAATAAGGTACAATAAAAACTTGCTTTATCTGCTTGGTTTTCAGTTCAACTAATGTCTGTTCAAAAGAATGACCTGCACCATACAAAAAACAAGATTTCACTTCCCGGAAGCCATAAGTTGCCTTTAGCTGTTCACTGATTATCGCCATATCTCTTACAACGGCATTGTCGCTGCTTCCTCTGCCTATCAATATAACTTCTGCATCTGCATTAATCGGCACCTGTTGTTCTTCAATTCTTTCAAAAACTGTCTCAATTAAAGATGAATGAATTCCTAAAGGACGTCCGATTGTAAACTTCAAATGCGGAAAACGTTCTTTTGCAATTTTTATTTCAGCAGGTATATCTTTATTAGCATGCTGGGCAGTTAATAATAAAATCGGGACAACCGATATATGTGTTGCACCTTGATTGACACAATTTGCAATGCCTTCAACAATATTCGGCTCGACCAGTTCCAAAAAGGCGGTTTCCTGAATTTCAGCTTCTACAAAAGACTTTGTTATTTCAATAAACCGTATCGCTTCATCAACACCTTTTTTCAAGCGTGTGCCGTGTCCTACATACAAAATTGCCTTCATTAGAATCACCTGCTTCCTGCTTTACACAATTTTTTCCTTCAATCTTTTATCCTGTTGTACGGTTTGCTCATACCATGCTATTTTTTCCCGTAATGCTACGACTTCACCCACGATAATAATGCTTGGGTTTTTTACGTCGTTTGCTCTGGCAATATCAACAATCGTACCAAGTGTGCCAGTTATCGTCTGCTGTTGTTCGAAAGTTCCCATATGTACTAATGCAACGGGTGTTGATGCGTCACGTCCATACGTTAAAAGTTGCCGGCAAATATAAGGTAAATTACCTACCCCCATATAAATAGCAAGTGTATCAATACCCTTTGCCAAACTTTCCCATTGGATGGAATCGTCCTTTCCTTCACGCATATGTCCTGTGACAATCGCAAAACTGGAGCCCAATTCACGATGCGTAACCGGGATACCTGCATAGGCGGGTGCCGCAATGCCAGATGTAATTCCCGGCACGATTTCAAAAGGTATGCCATTTTCCGCTAATACTTCCGCTTCTTCAGCACCACGACCAAAAACAAATGGATCGCCGCCTTTTAATCGGGTCACCGTTTTACCTTGCAAAGCATGATGAACTAATGAAAGATTAATATTTTCCTGAATCATTGCATGACGGTTCGGCAATTTGCCGCAAAAGATTAACTGTGCCCCACGCTTTGCATAAGAAAGCAGCTCATTGTTAATTAATCGGTCATACAAAATTACGTCTGCTTCCTGTATACAACGCAAACCTTTTACGGTGATTAAATCGACATCACCAGGTCCTGCACCAACAATATATACTTTCCCCATTAAGTTACTCTCCTTTATAAAAACAAAAGTCCAAATATTTGTATAATAAATCATATGATACATGGAAATTTTCTACAAATCAATAATACCAAGTAAAAAAATATGAATAATTAGATTAATAGTACAAACTTATTATTTTTGAATTGCACTAATAGTCTCTCATAAAAATAAGCTAAACAAATTCGTTTAGCCCATTTTTATGTTACACAACTTTATAGCGACCAAGCAGCTTGCGTCCTGCATATGCGAAAATCCGGTCCATAATAAAGCCCATTAACCCAAGAACGACAAGCCCTACAAAAATCCAGTCTGTTTTAAAGTACAGTCGTGCATTCCAGATCATAAAACCGATCCCTTCATTTGCAGCGACCATTTCCGCACCGACAATCGCCATGAACGATGAACCCATTGCAAGCTTTGCACCTGTGAAGATGTACGGGATTGTTGCCGGAATAACGACATAAATAAGCGTTTGGAATTTCGAAGCCCCCATACTTTTAGCAGATAATAATTTATCATTCGAAATAGATAGGACCCCTGTTAATGTATTAATCGTAATGACAAAAAATGTTGCATAAACAATTAAAAATACTTTTGACTGTTCGCCAATCCCAAACCACAGCATAAATAGTGTAATGAATGCAAGCGGCGGGATGAAACGTACAAAGTTAATAACCGGTTCAAATAGTGCCCGCACAAACTTATTCGTTCCTATAAGCAAGCCAAATGGTACAGCAATTAAGAGTCCGAGTGTCCATCCTGCCAGCACCCGTAAAAAACTGTATCCCATATAGAGAAACAACGTCCCATCACTGGCAATTTCAATTGCCCCGATTAAAGTTAAATATGGGCTTGGCAAAAACATCGGTTCAGAAAACATTGAAGCAATTTGCCATACGAGCAGAATAAATAACCAGCCGATAATACCGGACTGTAAAATCAATTTACCGATTCGGCTTTTCTTTTTTACCTTTACGACAGGTGCCACTTGCTGTCCTTTTTTTAGTTCAATCGTCGTCATAAGCTGCCTCCCTTAATTCTAAACAAAAGTTTTATTAAATCGTGAAGTCCTCAAAATGTGTCTGAACTTGCTTATAATGGTTGTTGAAATCGACACTTGTTATATCTCGAGGATAAGGCAGGTTTACATCATAAGTCGTTTCGATTCGTGAATTCGGACCGACAGACATAATACCAATCTTCTGACCTAAAAGAATCGCTTCCTGAATGTCATGTGTCACAAAGATAACGGTTTTATTTGTTTCTTTCCAAATTCGAATGAGCTCATTTTGCATTGTTCGTCGTGTCATCGCATCAAGTGCCCCAAACGGCTCATCCATTAATAAGATTTCCGGCTCATTTGCCAAAACACGGGCAAGCTGTACACGCTGCTTCATCCCGCCCGACAGATTATCAGGAAACTTTTTCGCATGGCCAAGTAAACCCGTTAGCTTTATGAAAGTATTGGCTACCTTTTTTCGTTCTTCTGCAGGCACCTTCTTCATTTTTAAGCCAAATGAAATATTCTCCTCAACTGTTAACCAAGGGAACAATGCTGAATCCGCTGACTGAAAAACGAAACCACGTCCATCTCGGTTTTCTTCACGAGAAGTCACAATTTGCAATTCGCCAACTGACATATCCAAAAATCCTGCAATAATATTCAGCAATGTCGATTTACCGCAGCCACTTGGTCCGAGAAGTACATAAAACTCGCCCTTCTTTATCGATAAATCTACATTTTTTAATACATATGTCGGATTTTCAATATCTGTTTTAAACGTTTTGGCACCATTTTTAATTACAATTGCTTCTTCTGTTATCGTATTCAGCATTGCCTTTTCCCCCTTAGTTAGTAAGTTACTTTGTCTTTCAATACTTGCTTCGCCGGATCTAGATACAGCTTTTCATCCAAATCAAAATCTTCATCCAAAATACCGCGCTCCAGCAAATACTCTTTCATGTTGGATAAATGTGTATAATCTTCCTTCGTAAAACCGAGCGTATAGTTCACTCGTTTTAAATCAAGCATTATATCTTCTTTTGCGATTTTCAACTCTTTATAGCCGATGTCAGCAGTACCTTCCGGATTCCCCTTTACATATTCAACTCCTTGTTCAATGCCTTCAAGGAACTTCCCGATTTCTTCTGAATTTGCTTCTGCAAATTTACGGTCCACAATTAAATAGCTCGATACACTTAAATCAGGTACAGTACTCAATCGGTCGATTTCATGCACACCATCAATATTCTTGAATTTCTCTATTAAAGCACCCGTTCCAATAACGACATCGATATCCCCTTTTTTCATTCCGACGATAGCTTCATCAGGTGTACTGTATGGTACATATTTAATGTCGTCCTCGCTAATACTGTAGTGCTCTAAATATTTAGCCCATTGGTATTCAGATACCGTTCCTTTTGCAACACCGATTTTTTTACCTTTAATATCCGTCGGTACTTCTATGCCCTTTACTGCCAAAATTTCCGACAGACTGACAGAGTTGAAGTGCTCATCGCTCCCTGTCAATGAAGAAACGACTACGAAATCACCTTTACCAAGTGAGTTCAGTAATGCATAATCTGCTGCCAATCCTGTATCTGCCTGCTTTGTCAAAACAGCGTTCACAGTATCGATTCCGTAGGCAAAATTGGAAAGCTCTACATTCAATTCTCTATCCGAAAAATAACTGTTATTCGCAGCTGCCCGAATTTGGAATGAACCCCCTGCTGCTGTATCAATCGCTGCCCGAATTGTATTGCCGCCAGCATTGGCTGAATTTGCATTATTACCGCATGCCCCCAATATAAGCGCCGTTATTAATAAGAGCAGTAGATGTATTGATTCTTTTAATTTCATATTTTCACTCTTTCCATTAGCAAACTATTTTTATTTTTATACTAGGAATTATTTCAGAGAATTTATGTTGTAATTTTCTTCGCCACTGTCTCATCATAACGCGCAACGCAAAGGGCTCCTTCTCCATAAGAAAAAGCTTCTTTAATTTCAGCAACAGAATGTGCACCGCCTTCTGCCGCATTCGGCACTCGGAAATCTTTCACATCAATCGGCTTAATCTCAACTTCAACCGGTGTTTCCAATTGAGGTACCCAGTTGTATGGAACACGGTATGCGCGGTAAACCATATTTGACCCTCGTTCATTTTTATAGGCAGAAATATATTCCCATACAATTTCATGGTCTGCCGTTACTTCAAAAATACGTCCATTCGAGCCTTCTGTAATTAGCGTATTGCCATTTTCCAAACGCTGTGCCGAACTTATATAAGGACTGTAGAATTTATAGGAATCCGTTGGTACCGAAAACTTCGCTTCAAGTCCAGTATATTGCCATACAATTTCAAGTGTAATCGGATCGATTTCCAAAATGCGGGAATGATCGCGGATGGCTACTTTATTACCGTCAACCGAGTTTGGATTCGGTGCGCCGTATCCTCCCCAGCCTCCGTTGTCAAATACTAAAACATTGCCCTCACCTGGCAAACCTTTTGGGATGATATGTGCATGATGCTGTCCGATAATCCATCCTAAATGTTTTGTCTCCGGTGTGTCATAATCCGGTCCAAGTTGCCATACGATTTTCCCTGTTTCTTTGCTTGTAATCGCGATAATATTTGCCTCACGCGCATCCCATATAATATTGTCCGGATGGAAACGCTCATCACCATTATCATAATGGCGATTCGGACCAACTAATGAAATGGAATTAATGTGAAGCCAGTCGCCTGAATGATTACCGAAGAAACGTCGATTCGGTTCTTCATAAATCGCCTTTTTTGCTTCCTCACTAAAGTTAAGCTCATCGAAATGCTCATGTGCGTTCCATTCCCATACGATATTGCCTTCCCAATCGACCTCAATAAATGCATCATCCAATAATGGGTGTTTGGAGATTTTTTCGTTCGCTACATCACGGTGAACTAAAATCAATGTATTTCCACCTGTTGTTTGCGGCTCCTGACCTGGTGCCGGATAACCTACAGGGCTGCCAGTACGCTGATAGTCGTGGTGTGCACGTGCAACCCATCTTGCCTCATGACCCGGATCTTCAATAAACTGATGCTTATCAAATTTCCATACAACATTACCTTCAAAATCAATTTGTACTAAATCGCCCTCATCTTGGAAACCATACTGTGGATCACGATTAAACGTGTGCCCAAGTACAAAACCACCTGGAAATACTTTGTTCGGGAAGCCGCGTAGCCCTTTCCATAAATGAACTTCTTTCCCGTTCATATCAATCAGTAATGCCCCTTCATTTGCTGCCTGAAAAATTGTATAACCGCTTGCCGCCTTTTCAGGATTGTAAACTGTTGCCCCTGTCGGATGAATTGTTGGATTTCCCATATATACCGCTCCCTTTTCATTATTTTTTCAAGTTAACCGTGTATTTTATGTCTTAATAAATTACCATTCAATAGTTATCAATTGCTTGCTTTGTTTAAATTCCATTCCTCCTTCCAAGACAACCTTTTAACAAAGGTTAAAAAGAAAAGGCACTAAAAATACAGCCTCCTCCAATGTGTTTGGTGAGAGTAATGTATTTTTAGCGCCTTTAGTTGTCTAATCAGCACTTTATTAAATTATTTTTTAAAGTAGAAGTTCACTTACTCAATCCCTAGTAAACTACTTAACTTTAAAAGTATTAACAGTATCGTACCGATTTAATTCTTATTCGTCAAGTAGGTTTTTAAAATAATTTAAAATTTTCGGAAAACTAACAAGAAAACGCTAAACTTATATAATCGAGTTTAGCGATTTTTCTCAGTTTTCATGCTTCTGTTTTCTTGCTACAAAAACAAGCATGATAAGCATGAACATGGTCATTACAAAAAATGCAATAGCATCCCAAAACGCTGCAGGATCACCTGCTCCGAGAAGGTTCATATAAATAGTAGCGTAAGTATAATAAAGCTGTGGTACTAAATACATCACTGCCAAAATTAACGTTAAAACAACTCCAACTATGTAGAATACACTATACAGGCGAATCAAATTCCATTCATTTTGAAATATTTCTTTATAATTTTCTCCATCTTTTCGTTGTTTTTTAAATAAGGAATTCAAATAGATTTTGCCGTTTTCCATCAAGTTATAACAGCCTGTTATATTTTCCATAACATAATAAACATCTGTTTTCATATAGAAGCAGCATTGATAAATAAATTTAATGAAAATATCCAACACGATGATTCCAAGAATTCCTATAATACTCACATCCGGAAAAAGAAGCATTATACCGAATGAAAGGAAAAGAATGACCTGCTCAAAAGATATTCCGGCAAGATACAGGATATTTCTCTTTTTTGGATCGAGCTTCCAAGCTTGAGTGAGATCTGTTTCAAAAACTATAAATAGGAGCCGATTTCCAATGCTTAATTTAGCCGGCAAATCATGTGATCGAATAGCAAGAATATGTCCGAATTCATGAAGTAAAATTAATACTAAAGAAACTGATAGATACATAAGAATATTCAGCATCATAGAATCGAATAGGAATATATCTTTGTAATGAGGAAAAAGTTCCGGGTTCAGTATGAGAATGATGATGTTTGCAATGAGCAGCAGCAAGTAGATCTTGTTCATTGCTCCATTAAAAAATAAACGCCCCACCGATTGCGGAATCCATAAGAAACCACCCGAACGTGATGTGGATTTAGACTGCTCTTTTTTAACGAGCACACCATCCACTTCTTGAACAAGCCCTAACTCCAACAGCTGTTCAACAAAATCAACAATATCCACTTCTTCATCTGGATATGAATTTTTTAATGCATGTTCAATGGAAATGAGTTCCTCACCTTGTTCCAAACGTTTGATAGCATCAACACCAATCTCAGGCAATTCAAAGAAATCACCGGAAATCGGTTCTTCTACGATATAATGTTTTTTATCTTTCCGAATGGATAACGGATATAACGTTATTACGGATTGTAAGGATACCTTCAATATATAGCCTCCTCTTTAAATTAAAATAGGATGCTATAATTATAGCATCCTAAGTAAGTACTTACTTATCTTGGAATAAGGAAACACCAAAAGCAAGTAACTTTAATTTTATTAAGTTTACGAATTTTCATACTTCTTACCCCCTCTCAAGTTTGCTCCCTTACAGTAGGTTTTAGAAATGTTTACCCAATCAGGGTAGATCTGTTTAAATAATTTTACCATTTGAGGATCGAATTGGCTACCTTGTCCATCGATAATTCGTTGATATGCTACTTCAAATTCAAGTGCAGGACGATACGATCTGGATGAAGTCATTGCATCAAAAGCATCAGCTACCGCAGTAACTCTAGCTAAAAAAGGAATATTTTCTCCAGCAAGCCCGTCCGGATACCCTTTACCATCCCATCTTTCATGGTGATGAGTAATTACATCAATATTATCTGCAATACCTTCAACGTCCCGGATAGCTTCTGCTCCAACAACTGGGTGTGTCTTAATAATTTCAAATTCTTCATCCGTTAACTTCCCGGGTTTGGTTAAAATAGCATCCGGAATATTTACTTTTCCAATATCATGTAATAGACAGGCATAATAATAATTGTTTAATTCAGAAGGTTTAAATCTCCCTGTAGCCTCAGCCATATTCATTGCATATGCAGCAACCCGTTCACTATGTCCACGAGTATATGGGTCTTTCAGTTCCAGTGTAGCAATAACTCCTTTAACAATACCTTCCAACTGTTCATCATATGAATACTTCAACGCTTTGATATAATTTAATATTCGATGTAAAAGGATAAAGGCAATAAATGAACAAACCATCATAATGATAACCGGAAATAAAACAATAGGGCTCTGTATAAATAATCCTACCAAAGCATATTTAATGATCAAACCGAATGTTACATAATATGTAAATTTCTTATTTACAAAAATCGGTGAAAAGAGGATGAAAATAACTTCCACTAGATTTCCACTAGTGTATGCTAGTGAACTGTCTTTATAATATATAATATCTGAAATTAAATGAGTGGTAAAATACCCCAAAAATATTATATATTTCACGATTTTTATTTTGTTAATTTTAATTAAGTATATGGATAAAGGAATCATCCCAACTATAACTCCATATTTAAAATACATAAAATCATACCAAACAAGCTCATCGTGCCATGGAAATGCAGGAAAAAGATCATAGTATAATATATCATATACAAAAAATACTACAAAAAATAACCATAAAAATAGTTTTGTTGAATTCTTTTCTTCTTGTATAAATGTAGTTTTCTTCATTTTTTACCTCACAATTAAATTACCAATCAATAGACCTTATGTTCCACATATTATTATAACATGAGATTGGTAATTAGTTCTATATATCCATGATTTAAATTTCTCATTTTTTTGTTTTTTTACTCTTTTAACCAAAATATATTCACTTTGTACCTATAAGTTATAAAAATGAAAATTTATTTACTATTTTTTCAATAAGGCTATCTTAACAATATTCCTATATACCCTGCAACACAATTCCTAATTTCAATCATTTCTATTAACTTGGGTTCATTTAAAACTCTAATAATAACTAAACCAAAAGTCTCACTTCAATAAAACGGAATGTATCCCCTTAAAATAAAAAGACCTAACCTTAAATGTCGATTAGGTCTAATCTTATTGATTTAAATATTAAAACGGGTATTCTCGTGGGTCTGTCTGAACAGAAATCCATTTTGTCGTTGTAAATTCATGGATTGCCCATTCGCCGCCATATCGGCCTAAACCTGAAGCTTTCTCTCCTCCGAAGGCAACGATCGGTTCATCATTTACTCCCTGATCATTGACATGAATCATTCCTGTAATAATCTGTTTAGCCACTTCAACACCATGTTCTGTTGTTCCGGCATGAACGGCGCCGCTCAGCCCATAGTCACTGTCATTGGCAACGCGAATCGCCTCTTCTTCACTATCTACAACGATTACACCTACAGCAGGTCCGAATATTTCTTCCTGGGCTATCGGCATATCATTCGTAACATTCGTTAAAATAGTAGGAGCCAGTACATTACCTTTCACTTCCCCTTGAAGGGCGTATTCTGCTCCTTTTTCAATACTCTGGTCAATTAATCGTTGAATTCGGGCGATTTGTTTATTATTAATAAGCGGACCGACAACCACATCATCATTTTTTGGATCCCCGTATTTAATTTTGGATGCTCTATCCACAAATGCTTTTATAAACGTCTCGTATACCGGGCGTTCAACAACAATCCGATTCAGAGACATACAAATTTGTCCGCTGTTTAAAAATTTACCGAAAGCGGCAGAAGCAGCTGCTCTTTGAACATCAGCATCTTTCAAGACGAGCATGACATTGTTTCCGCCAAGTTCTAAAGCTACACGTTTTAAGTTTCTTCCGCATACCTCTCCAATATGGCGCCCTACCTCTGTAGAACCGGTAAAAGAAATGATTTGAGGAATAGGATGCTCAATAAATGCATCTTTAATTTCAGATGAGCTGCAAACTGTAACATTTAACAACCCTTTAGGAATGCCGGCCTCCTCAAAAATTTCAGCTAAAATAAGTCCACCTGAAATCATCGTCTGCAGATCCGGTTTAAGTACAACTCCATTCCCCGTTGCTAAAGCAGGAGCAAGGGAACGCATTGTTAAATGGAACGGGAAGTTAAATGGACTAATAATCCCCACTACCCCAGCCGGATTATGATATACTCGGTTCTCTTTCCCGGGAATAATGGATGGCATGATTTTCCCATGCATCCGGAGTGGGAACGTAGCCGCCTCTTTCATAATGCCGATCGCGCCACTAATTTCAATATTGGCTTTCGTATGGGAAGCACCATTTTCCTCCACTAAAATTTGCACGATTTCTTCTCTTTTTCGCTCTACAATTTGAGCAGCTTTTTCTATGATCGCTTGTCTTTGATAGGCATTGACCTGTTCCCATTCTTTTTGTGCTTCTTTGGCCGCTTGATACGCCTCATCTATGTCTTTTTCATTTGCCAACCGAATTTCCGCAATCGTTTCCTCGTTGTAAGGATTCTGGTCTACGTATACTCTTTCACTGTTTCCTTCTCTCCATTCTCCACCAATATACTGCTTATTCCATTTTTTATTCATCGGTATCATCCTTTCCAACGTTAAATGCCATAGAATTTCACTCAAAATGCCATACGTCTTACTTTAATGCGTGTACATATATCACTTAGTACCCTTGATTCGCCGTTTTATTACCATAAATATCGTTTTCTTATATTTTTCCTATAAAATCATTCTCTTCTACTTAAGCTTTTTGCCACGTTAGTATAAGTGAAAATCTTCACAATATACGTGAGTTACGGATGCATTTCCAAATTCGCATTGAAATTAACTGAAAAACATACTATTATAGCTAGCAATATGATGGTAATATTATGAAAAAATAGTAAGGGGGTCCATATGAAACTACGTGTATCAACCGTTCAATATCATCTTCATACGATTCGATCATTTGAGGAATTTGCTCAGCAAGTAGACCATTACGTGCGAGCCGCCCTAGAGTTCGAGACGGATTTCATTTTATTTCCTGAGTTTTTTACGACGCAGCTGTTATCAATAGGCAACGATAAAGGGGAGCCACTTTCCATCAATGAGCTTCCTGATTTTACAGTGCAGTACCTTGATTTATTTACAGGTTTAGCCGTTAAAACAAAGACGCATATTATCGGTGGTACCCATGTCATACGGAACAATGACAAACTCTACAATGTCGCTCACTTATTTTATCCGGATGGCACGGTTGCCACACAGGCGAAACTTCATATTACCCCAACAGAGGTAAACGAGTGGAACATGGCGGCAGGTGATGAGTTACACCTTTTTGATACAGAAAAAGGTAGAATTGCAATTTTAACGTGTTACGATATCGAGTTCCCTGAAATCGTACGAATGGCAAAAGCTCGTGGCGCAGATGTTATCTTTTGCCCATCTTGTACCGATGATCGCCACGGCTTCCATCGTGTTCGATATACAAGTCATGCCCGCGCTATTGAAAACCAGGTATATGTCGTTACCGCTTCTACTGTCGGTTCGCTCCCAACCATTGATTTTATGCGCATGAATTTTGGACAGTCCGCGATTATTGCACCAAATGACGTCCCGTTCCCACCGCGTGGAATCGTAGTTGAAGGAGAGCTCAATAACGATATGGTTGTTACGGGGGATTTAGATTTGGCACTGCTTTATCAAGTACGCGAAAAGGGCTCTGTAACAACGTGGCGTGACCGTCGTACCGATTTATACAATGACTGGGAAAGCAGTTTTATCAATGTACAGTAAACAGTTTTATGTGTTTCAAGACAGCAAGCCGATCCTTGCGACAGTCCGGAATTACACGCCTGCAGATTTTGATGCCCTTATCCGTATTCAACAGGATTGCTTCCCTCCCCCATTCCCTTCAGAGCTATGGTGGAGTGAAGAACAACTTATAAGTCATGTCACACATTTCCCGGAAGGTACACTTTGCATTGAAGTGGATGGGCAAATCGTCGGTTCCATGACGTCCTTGCTCGTTGATTTTGACCCAAACAATCCCCTACATACGTGGGAGGACATAACCGATAACGGCTATATTCGTACTCATGATCCAAATGGCGATACACTCTACATTGTTGATCTTTGTGTGCGCCCAGCTTCTCGCAATTTAGGGCTTGGCAAATGGCTCATGCTTTCGATGTATGAAATCGTCATTGAGCAAAAGCGCGTTCGTCTGCTTGGCGGCAGCCGGATGCCGAATTATCATCACCATGCCGGCCAGCTTTCACCAGAAGCGTATATTGAAGCCGTTTTGCGTGGTGAAATACACGACCAGGTCATTTCCTTTCTACTACGCTGCGGTCGCATGCCGATACAAGTTGTACCCCACTATTTAGAGGATGAAGAGTCGCATCATTATGGTGTATTAATGGAATGGCGCAATCCTTTCGTCCAAATCAAGGAGGCTTATTAATGGATTATCATCGCATTACATCGATTACCGACCCACTGTTTGCAGATATGTATGAACTATTAAAAACGGTATTTCCACCGGAGGAAGTATTAGCATTTGATTTATGGAAAGAACCGCTGGAGGATCCAAGCATTCGCGTATTTGTCGCTGTACATGAAGGTGAAGTCGTTGGGACAACAGAGTACCGCTATTATAAAGATTTAAATGTTGGCATGACCGATTTTACAATTATCGGCCGGGAAGGTATTGGCGTCGGCCGTTTCCTAGCAACAAAACGTGCAGCAGATTTACAAGCATTGGCACAGGAAAACAACAAGCAAATGGCAGGCATGTTTGCAGAAATCTATGATCCGTATCGTGTAGACGATCACGGCTTTGGTGGAGTAAAACCAATGGACCCGTTTGTACGCCGTGAAGTGTTATCACATTTAGGCTACAAACGGCTAAACTTCCCGTACGTCCACCCATCATGGCAGTTGGACGGGACAGCTGTAAGCGGACTTGATTTATGCTTTATGCCCGCTGACTACGAACAAACCGATTTAAATGCATCACTGATTGCGACATTTTTAAAGACGTACTATGCAGTATTGCCCGAGAAGCCAGATACATGGGTAGAGATGATCGAGTATCTTGATGCAAAAGAAAGTGTGGAGTTGGTGGCAATTTAACATTTTCTATTATTGTACTAATCGTGCACTACAGGTTTATCGATTTCTTACAAACAAAGCACTTCAGATTCTAAGTACAATAGAAACTGAAGTGCTTTTAAATTGTCAGAAACGCTAAATTACAGATTAAAGTGGAACTTCTTGTGGAGCTTTTTGCTGTATATATGGATTAACCGGACGTTTTAAACCAAGATTTTCACGTAATGTCGTACCAGCATACTCCGTCTTAAATAATCCCCGCCGCTGTAGTTCTGGAATTACTAGTTCTACAATGTCGTTGAAGCCTTGCGGGAAAGTTGGTGCCATTATATTAAAACCATCAGCCGCTTCATTTTCAAACCATTCCTGCAACTGATCGGCAACTTGGGTTGGCGTCCCGATAATTTCTCGATGCCCGCGAGCCCCTGCAATATTGTTGTATAATTCTCTCAAAGTTGTTAACCCTTTTGCCTCTACAATACCTTTCACAATACTCGCTCGAATATTCGGATTCGTGCCATCAATTTGCTGGCCATTAAAATCTGGAATTTGCCCTTCAAAGTCGTACTCCGATAAATCTACCCCCGTAAAACCGGATAGATAAGCCAAGCCTACTTCTGGCGTAATATAGTTATTTAATTGCTGATGTTTCGCAATTGCTTCCTCTTCTGTTGCAGCTACAACAATGAAAGCCCCTGGTAATATTTTTAGATCTTCAGAATTACGACCGTATTTTGCTAAACGGCCTTTAACATCTTTATAAAATGCTTGTGCATCTTCCAATGTTTGCCATGCAGTGAAAATAACTTCAGCTGTTTTCGCAGCTAGCTCTTTTCCTGCCTCCGAAGAGCCTGCCTGTACGATTACCGGATGGCCTTGTGGTGTGGACGGCGCATCCAGTGTTCCTTTTAGTTTAAAGAATTTCCCCTCATGATCTATTTCAGTCACTTTATTTAAGTTGTAATAATGACTACTTTCCTTATCAATTACCAATGCCTCTTCGTCTATCGAATACCATAGCTTTTTCACCACATCTACAAATTCATCGGCGCGCTCATAACGTTCTGCGTGTTGAAAGTGTGCATCACGGCCAAACAGCAATGCCTCTCGCTCATTGGCTGAAGTCACAACATTCCAGGCTGCACGACCGTTTGATAAATGATCAATTGCTGCAAACTTACGTGCTACATGAAACGGTTCATTATACGATGTTGTTAATGTTGCTGTTAAACCGATATTTTTCGTGACAGCTGCTAATGCAGAAATAATGACGACCGGATCCAGCTTCAATCCTGAGTGTGCATTTTCTAAAATCGGTTGACCAAATACATCTGCAAAAAATAAATTATCAAACTTGCCGCGCTCCGCAACTTGCGCGATTTCTGTTAAATAGGCTAAATCTGTTACTTTACGCACTTCGGTTTCGGGATGTCTCCAGCTCGCAACATGGTGACCCGGCAGATTAATAAACGCACCTAAACTTAATTGTCTTTTTGTCATTTTAATATTCTCCTTTTACGTTGAATTTAGTTAAAAGCTTTATTTGCCATATGGATTGTATTCATTTGTGAATAGATTCTCTAACTTCACTTGACCTTTTTTTAAATCACCATTCTCCACTAACCAGTCGATCCAGATTTGGAATTCCTTTTCTGCAATTTGTCCACCTTCTTCAGCAATCCCTGTGCTCTGCCAGTATTTTAAATTTTCTGTCGTTTCATTACCTTCACGTGCAGAAACAATTTCCTCAAACTTTGCAACGACTTCTTCACGGGGCGTTGTTCTAGCCCATTCAATTGCTTTCGAAACTCCTTCTACAAATGTTTTAACTGTGTCCGGATTTTCTTCAATATACTTTTCAGTAAAAAAGAATTCACCTGCTGTAAATTGACCAAATAAATCGGTATCTTTAAATACCGGATAAATGACACCATTATCTAAAGCACGTTCTTTCCCAATACCACTAAGTGCTACAACATCGATTTGACCAGCCCGTAAAATTTGTTCTGCACTCGCGCCCGGTACAACGACTAATTGAACTTCTTGAATTTCATCTTCTGTTAAACCGCCATCACGTAAAAATTGTTTTACTGCAAACTCAGAGTGCGCCCCTAATGTGTTCATTCCGATTTTCTTGCCGATTAAGTCTTTCGCTGTTTTAATGCCACTGTCGTCCAATGTATAATAGCCAATAAATGTATTTTCATCACTACCGTAAGAGCCTACAACCGATTTAATCTTTACACCTTGTGCATAAGATTTAATAATGGCACCGTTAAATGCTGAACCGAAATCTATTTCGCCTGTTGCTGTTAGTTGAATACTTTCTGGACCGCCGACCATATCACTTACTTTTTCCAGCTCTATATCCCCCAGATAACCAAGGGCCTCTGCTAATTCAGGGAATATTACATTTCCAGGAGTGCTTTGATATTGTATAACTCGATCTTGACCATTTGCGCTTGCTGTACTACGTGAATCATTATTTGAGCACGCTGTTAAAGCTCCCAGACTTACACTTAATACGACTAATAACAACCACATCTTTTTCATGCTAAGATTCCCCTTTTCTTGTTTAAAAACAATATACATGACTAAACAAATTAAATTAGTAGGTTTTAATTAAAAATAAAATACTTACTGTTTCCATCGCGAGAAGTAGCGCTCTGCACCGGAAAGGCCATAGTTAATCAATAAGCCTAATAATGCAATAGTAATAATGCCCGCATACATTTCAGCAATCAGGAAATTGTATTGCGAATACGTAATAAAATAACCTAACCCCGCTTTTGCACCAATCATCTCAGCAGCAATTAATACTAAAATCGCACCCGTCCCTGCCATACGAATACCAGTAAAAATTGTCGGTACCGATGCAGGTAAAATAACTTTGTAAAACAATTTAAACGAAGAAATATTCATTGAACGTGCTGATTTAATTAATAACGGATCCACACTTTTTACAGCAGAAATAGTATTTAATAAAACGGGCCAAGTACATGCATATAAGACAATTGATATTTTAGAAACTTCACCAATTCCTAACAGTAAAATAAATACTGGTAACAGCGCTAATGCTGCTGTGTTACGGAATAGCTCCAAGATTGGTGTTAGTAACTCTCTTGCTAACGGATACCATCCAATTAGCAGACCTAATGGTATCGCTACGACTAATGCTAAAGCAAAGCCAAAAAGTGAACGTAAAATACTCGCCTCAAAATGTCTCCATATTTCCCCTGTTATAAGTAGGTCCCACCATGCATGAATAACCTCGGAAAATGGCGGCAGAAACGTCCTATCGACAAAACCTAACTGTGGGGCAAGCTCCCAGAATAATACAAACAAAATAAGTACGATTGATTTCTTAAAGACTTTCAACATGATTGAAAGTGATTTACCGGAAGTCCTAGGTCGTTTACTCGTTTCTTCGATTTGCGTCGGTTTATTTAATGTTACCATCTAAAAACCCCCTTCTTAAATGTGTGCGCCTTGTTATTCCGGTTCATGCAGTAAACTCCATACCTCATGCCTCGCTTTTACGAATGCTTGGTTTGATTTAATATCAGCGTCAGCTAAACGATTGTTCAGTGGAATATCTATAATCTTTTTGACAGTACCTGGATTGGCTGAAAGAACAACAACCCGTTCTCCTAAGTACACTGCCTCATCAATTCCATGTGTAATAAAAATAATTGTCTTACCTGTCTTCTTCCAAATGCGCAATAATTCCGTTTGTAATGTTTCACGAGTTTGTGCATCTAATGCGGCAAATGGTTCATCCATTAATAATACATCTGGATTGAATGCTAAACTCCGCGCAATTGCTACGCGCTGCTTCATTCCCCCTGATAATTCATGCGGATAGCGATCAGAATAGTTTTTCAAGCCTACTAAGTCCAAATAATAATCGGTTCTCTCTTGCCACTCCTTTTTCGGAATTCCTTTCGCTTCTAAACCAAATTCAATGTTGCCGCGTGCTGTTTTCCATGGAAATAATGCATATTGTTGAAAGACAATTCCACGATCCAGCCCTGGTCCGCTTATTTCACGACCATCAATAAGAATCCTGCCTTTTGTCGGATTCGTTAAACCTGTCAGCAAATCGAGTAATGTAGATTTCCCACATCCACTCGGCCCTACTAAAGTAATGAATTCACCCTCCTTTACTGAGAAGTCAATACCTTGAATAGCGGTAAATTCACGTTGAGCCCCTTTTTTGTTTTCATCTCGGACTAAGAAGTTTTTGGAGACTTGTTCAAATTTGATTTTTTCCATTGTTCACACTCCCATTTCATACAATTCCAATTAAAATAGTATGTTTATTGTAAAAAATTTTTTATATGAATCGTCCACTCACAATTAGTAAATCCCCCTTTCAGTTAAAACAAAAGGCTCCCTTATCAATTAGATAAGGGAGCCTCTAGTATATCTAGTGAGCTTGCTAAGCCATATATTGAAATTAATAATAAATAAAACTAATTTAAATGTCAACTAGTTTTATTGGAATTATCAGATTTTTTTACGCTATGCTTGGAGTCCATTAATTATAATCCAGTCTGATTTTTTCTATCCATCAACTTAATGTATTCGTCCAAATAGACCTTTTCTGCATTTGAAGCTCTATCCACTGTATTCATAGCGCGGTGCCATAATGGATAAATAGGTTCCAGTGCTGTTAAGTTATTAATTTGTGAGATATCTTCGTTTGTTAATTTTAAATTATAGGATGCAATATTCTCATGCAATTGTTCTTTAGTTCTTGCAGACAAGATAATTGAATCAACATTTGGTCGATCACGTAACCATGCAAGAACAACTTGCGCTACTGTCGCTTTATGTTTAGACGCAACATCTTGCAATAAATCGATTAGATTATAAAACAAATCCGGATTTTTAATATATGTTTCCGGCCAGCCATTCTCTTGTCTTGTACCTGGTTCGAACATTTTGTTTCTTGTAAATTTACCAGTAAGCAGCCCCTCACCAAGTGGCGATCTAATACTATTAGCAATGCCCAATTCTTTACCGGCCGGCAAAATTTCGTACTCTGCTTCACGAGATTCCGGTGTGTAATAGATTTGTTGTGCAATTGGCGGTATCATATTATTTTCTACTGCCCATGTATGTGTCTTCGCAAGTGCCCAGCCGTTGTAATCGGATACTCCCCAATGACGAATTTTCCCTTTTTTAATTAAATCATTCATCTCTTGGACCGTTTCACTAACCGCTACTTGGCCGTCCCAACAATGTACATAATAGAGATCAATATAGTCTGTACCTAGTCTTTTTAATAGCGCATCTATCGATGAATCAACGTTGATTAAAGCTCCCGTATCGGTTGGTTTATCGATCAGCTGAAATCCTTTTTTACTGCTGATGATCATATCCTGGCGTTTATCTCTTATCGCTTTGCCAAAAATAACTTCCGCATCACCTTTTGCGTACATATTTGCTGTATCAAAATGGTTGATGCCTTGATCCAGTGCGTAATCCACCATATAATTTGCGGTTGTCTGATCCATTGCACCCGCTTCCTCAAGACCATTTGTACTGAACATCACGGTACCCAAAGCATATTTAGAAACTTTCAAATCTGAATTGCCAAATAAATTATAATCCATCATGATCCCTCCTATGCATTGTGTTTTCCCATGTTCCCTATTAAATAAAACATTCTACGACCTTTTCACGAGATATTGCACAATCATGTTATAGAATGGGTGCGTTAAAAAGCGCCTTCAATATCTTTTTAAGTCTATTTAGGAACCTTTGTATTACCGCTAAAATCCTTTACGTTATTTGATTGTGTCAAAAAATAGTTGGTTAATTTAAAAATTCGGGTAAGAAAAAATAGGTAACTTGTTGCACAGGGGTATTGGAGCGAGTGAGCTTCCCTTTTGCTATTAAATCCAATTATTGAAAGGAGTGTTTGAATTGAGTAAAAAGAAAGAAATCAAAAAGTTAAAAGATCATGCATTTGCTGATCTTTGTTTAATCGAAAAAGAATTTCAGCAAATTGTAAAAAATACTTCGAATAAATCAGGTGCTTTTAAATGGGTGGAGCTATTGAGTGATTATGAGTTGGAAGAATTTTATGGACGCCGTAGGGACCGAAAATATGCAACACTCACAGTAGAGTTGTATTCATTAACTGAACAACTGCTAAAAGACATTTATAAAGTTTACTTTAATCATAAATATAAAAATAAGTCCGACATTAATATAATTCTCGATCTAGAGAGGAAATTGGGTGATTACTTAACTTTTAAAAATAATACTAAATTATTGGCGAACCTCAGAAGTTGTATTGTTCATGAAGAATTTTCTTTAAAGTCTGCAAGAAAAAAAATAAATATCAAAAAGAAAAATAGAATTTTATTTAAACAATTGATGAAAGATGTTGATCTGTATATAGAAAATATAGAATTGAAATAAAATGTCGTGCCCCTTATTTATAAATACATTTTTTCTCCGGAACTAATTAATATATCCGCTACTAATTACAGTCCGTTAAAATAAAATAGGTCAGCCATGAAATTGGTCGACCTATTTCATGGGAGTATTCATTAAAACAAAAAAACTTTAATTATAACAATTGGAGGCTGATTGCAACGATAAACTCCCACACGATAAAGCAATAGACAATGAAAAAGATGACTCCAGCAACATGCCAAAGTCATCTAATCGCTGCCTTAACAACTTCCACTATTCATCATCACACATGGTCAACTAATAGTCTGTTTGAATTCGACAGGTTATGATAATTTGTATGTTTAAATCATGGGTATGTTATCAATTTCCACGGTTTTTATGTGAAGTTCACATTGTAAGTACATAGTAAATAACATAGAGCCAACCGAACAAACCATGTATTATCGCCCACACTACAGATTTATTAACGCTCCATGAAATAATGATAGCAAGCACCATACCAAAACTTACACCACCAATTTCAATCTTCACAACCGCCCCATCCTCTCTGCTGTCTTGTCAATCAACACATTGCGCTTACATAATACTTAATTTCGCGCATGTATAATTTATCTGCATCATCTTCCCATTCATAGCATCCTTCTTTATCCCCATAGCGAATAGAACAATGTTTTTTAGATCATCGTCTAATTCTTTATATAATCCTTCAATGGCATCAATGGTTTTCTTTAAATGTTGGTACCGTTTATCTTCTGATATAACATTATTGCTTTTCTTTCCGTTGGATTAAAATGTTATTAATTTTACCTCCGCCAATATTGCCATCTGCTTCATGGTATGGATATATCAATACCAATTCACGAAAGTGTAGAATACGTTTACTTTTCGTTATGATAAATCCAAATTTCTTCGATGGTTTTATTTTGCCCTGGTGACAGTTTATTCATTTTGCCCTCTACTAATGAGGATTATAGTTGTGCAATTGCATCTCTAATCTTGTCATTAGAATCATACTCCGATTTTAAAAACGATTCCAAGCTCTCGACGCTTTCTTTTTTATTAACATTTCATTCTTCAAGTGCTTTTCCAACTGCCATTCCTTTTGCAATTGTTTCTTTTTTCGGTTTTGTATTTCAGTAGATACTGTAACGTCAAAAACACCTTTTTTCTTAATCAAAACAAAAAACCTCCAATTATTATAATTGAAGGTTTTTTTGCAACAATTTTTTGGTGAATTTTTAACGGTTAGAATCCCGCTAGTTATACCCACACTAGTCAAATCGTTTATACTATTGAGTTTTCTCAAAATTACTTTACGTCCCAGGAGGGATTCGAACCCCCGACCGACGGCTTAGAAGGCCGTTGCTCTATCCTGCTGAGCTACTGAGACAATTTCTTTAATCCAATTGGTAATAAAGACAATTTTTATTATATGGTATATTATATTTAAAGTCAACAAACAAATTCAATAAAATTATTATTTAACTAAAATAATTTTTTGTTCTCTCAATTCTGCATAAAAAAAGTGAAGTCCTCATTAACTCAAGGCTTCACTTTGATAATTAACGCTCATAAAATAATTCATCGATCAAATTATTATTATCGTCATAACATTGTAATGTAAAATGTGTGGAAGTTATTGTTAGGGTAACAAATGACTTTTCTTCTATTCGACGGGGCTTTAGTAAGCTGCCCGGATTGATAAATAAAATGTCGTCAATATATTCTGCACCAAGTACATGTGAATGACCAAAACATACGATTTGTGCGCTGACTTCCTTTGCGCGGTAAATCAGTTTCATTGGAGAGTTTTTCACATCGTATAAATGCCCGTGTGTCACATACACACGATCTCCATTTATCTGAAACAGCATCTCCTCTAAATAGTTATGGTCATGATCACAGTTCCCTTTCACACGCTCTACTCCTTGCAGAGCAGGATGTGCATACGGTAATTCACTATCACCACAATGGATCACTTTATGCGCATCTGGATGGTAGCCCTTTACACGTTCAATGATTTCCTCGTCACCATGTGTATCACTCATAATCAATAGCTTCATTCGTATCCACATCCTTTACATTTCTATACTTAGTGTGACAGCATTGAAACGAAAATTCAATCGTTATTAAACAAATTTTTACAATTTCCAACAATTCTCGCAATTGCTATTTCAGAAATTCTGCTAACTGTAATGCCAGTTTACGAATAGCATTGCCTCGGTGTGAAATGGCACCTTTTTCTTCTGCAGAAAGCTCAGCCATATGTTTTTCCAAAGCAGGCACATAGAAAATCGGATCATAGCCGAATCCGTTAGTCCCTTTCTTTTCATGTGCAATCATACCTTCACAAGTGCCGAATACTGTTTTCGTTTCCATATTCGGTCCTGCAATTGCCAATGCACAGCAGAAACGGGCTGTACGCTGTTCTTCCGGTACATCCTTCATGTTTTCCAGCACTTTCACAATATTCGCTTCATCGTCATGATCGCCGGCATAACGTGCTGAATACACTCCAGGTTCACCGTTTAATGCATCGATCGCTAAACCACTGTCATCCGCAATCACGATTTGGCCAAGCATGTTTGCTAATGTTTTCGCTTTTAAAATTGCATTTTCTTCAAAAGTCTTACCTGTCTCTTCTATTTCCACATCCGGAGCAACGTCAAACATTGTGACAACTTCATAGCCGAATGGTCCGAATAGTGCTTCAAAGTCTTTCGCTTTTCCTTTATTCTTTGTGGCGATTACTACTTGTTTCATTATGCTTCCACCTTTCCGATCAAGTTTGCGATTTCACCTAGTGCTGTTTTTTGCATTTCGATTAGCTGGGCAATTCCCGATTCTCCTAAATCAAGTAATTCATTCAGTTCTGAACGGCTGAATGTCGCTTCTTCACCTGTACCTTGTAATTCCACAAATTCGCCGGCACCTGTCATAATAACATTCATATCGACTTGTGCAGATGAATCTTCCACATAATTTAAATCCAAAACTGCGCCAATGTTTTCTAATTTTCCCACACTAGTTGCAGCTAAATAATCTGTTACAGGGAATTTTACGAATGGCTTGTCTACACCTAGTTTTGCAATTGCCTGTGTCATCGCTACAAATGCTCCTGTAATCGATGCCGTACGCGTTCCGCCATCTGCCTGGATCACGTCACAGTCAATCCATACCGTTTTTTCACCTAGCGCTTCTAAATCAACGACAGCACGTAATGCTCGGCCGATTAAGCGTTGAATTTCCATCGTGCGGCCACTTACCTTCCCTGCAGAGCTTTCACGGCGTGTGCGTTGCTCTGTAGCGCGTGGTAGCATGGAATATTCAGCCGTAATCCAACCTTTACCTTGTCCACGTAAAAAACCAGGTACTTTTTCTTCAATTGTTGCAGTACAAATCACCTTTGTATTTCCAACTGTTATTAATACCGAGCCTTCCGGATGCATTAAATAATTATTATCAATTTGAACTGGACGTAATTCATTCACAGCTCGTAAGTCATGTCTAGTCATTCGTGACCTCCTCAATTTGTTCGCGCACTTATCTTATCACAATTTAAGGAGGGTCTAAAGCAGAAAAGCAAGACATAGAAGGAAAAAGCTCAAATTAGACAAAATGCCTAATTTGAGCTATCAACTATTTTTCGAATGTAATTTTACGTATATCCAATTCACCTTTTTCCAGCCAACGTTCTGCTATGGAACGGAAAATCGGCACGGAACCAGATGCATGCAGAATATGCTGCGGTGGTTCTTCATCTGTTCGTAATTGTCCTGTATAGCTTAAAATCGCTTCGACATCTTTAGCCGTTTCTTCGGCAGATGACAGGACGTGAACATGTGAGCCTACTGCTGCCTCAATTTGCTTTTGTAAAATAGGATAATGTGTACAGCCTAAAATGACTGTATCAAATCGCTCATCTTCAAGCGGCTTTAATCCTTTTGCAACGAGGTCATACGAAAATTGGCCTTCGTATTCACCACTTTCAACGAGTGGCACAAATGTCGGACAGGCAAGTGGAATTATTTTCGCTTTTGTCGATAATGATTTCACCGCTTCTTCATATGCGCCGCTTTTGATCGTGCCTTCTGTCGCTAATACGACAACTTCATTGCGCTTTGTCTTTTTTATGGCCGCTCGTGCCCCTGCATTAATAACTCCTAAAACCGGAAATGGCATATGTTTTTGCAGACTTTCCAATGCAACGGCAGTCGCAGTATTACATGCAATGACAAGCATCTTCACATTCATCTTTTCGAGTGCTTTTGCCATCTCCCATGTAAAATTGCGGACTTCTTTCTTTGTGCGTGGCCCGTAAGGACATCGCGCCGTATCACCTATATAATATATTGTTTCATTCGGCAAAAGCTCCATAATCGCCTTTGCCACTGTTAATCCGCCAACTCCGGAATCGATAACACCAATTGGGGCATTCACTTGTACCGCCTCTATCCTATTTCATTAATAAATGTAGTTTTTGCAATGTTCTTGATAATTGTTCAAACTCTTCTGCGTTAAATTCCTGTGTAATATCCCGCAAATAATTTTGACGCTTAAAAATTACTTCCTGTATAATTCTTTCGCCTTCAGGTAAAAGATGAATCCGTACAACACGTCGATCATTTTCGTCACGTACACGCTGTACCAATTCATTTTTCTCCATCCGGTCCACTAAATCTGTCGTTGTCGAAAACGCTAAATACATTTTCGTAGACAAGTCACCGATCGTCATATCACCCGATTCATGCAACCATTGCAATGCAATAAATTGCGGAGGTGTAATCGTATAATTGCTTAAAATTTCTCGACCTTTTTGTTTGATTAAGTGTGAAATATATCTTAGTTCTTTTTCCAGGATTGCTACAGATTCAGAGCTATGTGTGCTGTGATCTTTCATCTACTCCATTCACTCCTCGATGCGTTTCATAGTTCTATTTTGAAGTTTTTTTTATAAAATAGCAAGCATCGAATCAGTATATCGACAATTCCTGAAGTCTTAATAGCTCAAGAATTGCTTGCGTACGACTTGATACACCCAGCTTTTGAATCGTATTGGAAATATGATTACGAACGGTTTTTTCACTAATGCCTAGCTTAGTTGATATTTCCCGTGTTGAATAGTCCTTTATTAATAGCTCAAAAATCTCGCGTTCTCTTTTTGTTAACAGCGAACGATGCTGCGGACGATTCATTTTGCAACACCCTCCTATCCTCTTCTTTGTACATTATGTCGAAAATACAAAGCAGGTGAGGGCATTTAACTATTTCCCAAGCAATAATTTTTTTTGCTCTTCCAGTAACGGGACACCTTTCCCCGTGTCACTGCTCAATTGTACAAGCGTTCCGCGTCCTGTATAGCATGCTTCATCTTTTTCATTTTTCACCAAATAATGCAAATCCATGGAAGAAGTGCCGATCGACGCCGTTTTGACAAATACTGTCAATTCTTCATCGAAGAACACTTCTTTTAAATAATCACACTGAATATCTGCCACAACGAGCATATTTCCCGTATCCGATCCTGCTGTAAAATCAAATCCTAATGCTTTAAAATATTCGATACGTGCATACTCGAAATAGGCAAATACTTTTGTATTATTTACATGCCCATACATATCTGTTTCCGAAAATCGTACCTTTACCTTTGTCGAAAACGAAAATCCTGCCATCCATTCTGTTGCATCCTGAATATATGTAGCTCGCATAAAAATTCCCCCTTTGTTTGATTACATCATCATCCCCTGATAATGAATACTCATTCATTATAGCATAATTTGTAAGAAATCAAAAAGCGATCCTAAACAAAAAGACCCCCACCTAGGTGAGGGTCAATTATATTCATTCGATTAGTCAACCATGTGGTCAGAACCGAAGAAGTTTTTGAACATTTGAACTGTTGTTTCACGGTTAAGTGCAGCGATAGATGTTGTCAAAGGAATACCTTTTGGACAAGCAGCTACACAGTTTTGAGAGTTACCACAGTTTGCAAGACCACCGTCGCCCATGATAGCATTTAAACGCTCGTCTTTATTCATTGCACCAGTTGGGTGTGTGTTGAATAAACGTACTTGTGATAAAGCAAATGGACCGATGAATGATGCTGATTCAGAAACGTTTGGACATGCTTCCATACATACACCACAAGTCATACATTTTGATAATTCATAAGCCCATTGACGTTTGCGCTCCGGCATACGTGGACCTTCACCTAAATCATAAGTACCATCGATTGGTACCCATGCTTTAACTTTCTTAAGTGCGTTAAACATGCGCTCACGGTCTACTTGTAAGTCACGGATAACCGGGAAAGTTTTCATTGGCTCTAAACGAATTGGTTGAGTTAACTTGTCTACTAATGCTGAACAAGATTGTTGCGGACGTCCATTGATTACCATTGAACATGCACCACAAACTTCTTCCAGACAGTTCATATCCCATGCTACTGGAGTCGTTTTTTGACCATCAGCAGTAACAGGATTTTTTTGAATATGCATTAGAGCAGAGATAACGTTCATACCAGGACGGTAAGGAACTTCAAACTTCTCAACGCGTGTAGCACCATTCTCATTGTCTTGACGAACGATTTCTAACTTAACTGTTCTATCAGTATTTACTGTTTCCACTGTTTAGTTCCCCCTTCTACGCTGAGTAGTCGCGTTTACGTGGTGGAATTAACGAAACGTCTACTTCGGCATAAGTAATAATTGGTTCGCCCGTTGCCGGATCGAACTTCGCCATAGTTGTTTTTAAGAAGTTCTCATCATCACGTTCTGGGAATTCTGGCTTAAAGTGAGCGCCACGAGATTCGTCACGTAATAATGCACCCTTCGTCATAACTTTAGCTAAATATAACATGTTCTTTAACTGACGAGTGAAGTGGGCACCTTGATTCGACCATTTTTGCGTATCGTTAATGTTGATGTTTTCCCAACGCTCTTGAAGCTCAGTTAATTTCGCATAAGTTTCTTCTAATTTTGCGTTTACGCGTACAACAGTCATGTTGTCAGTCATCCACTCACCAAGCTCTTTGTGTAGCAAGTAAGCGTTTTCCGTACCATCCATTTTCAGGATAGCTTCCCATTTCTCTGTTTCTTCCTGTACGCGACGCGTGTAGATTTCTTCAGGTAGATCTTCCGCATGCTTTTGAAGTCCTTTAATGTACTTAACAGCATTTGGACCTGCAACCATACCACCGTAAATCGCTGATAATAATGAGTTCGCACCTAAACGGTTTGCACCATGTTGTGAGTAGTCACATTCACCTGCAGCGAATAAACCAGGAATTTCAGTCATTTGGTCATAGTCAACCCATAATCCGCCCATTGAATAGTGTACCGCAGGGAAGATTTTCATCGGTAATTTACGTGGGTCATCACCTACGAATTTCTCGTAGATTTCGATAATACCACCTAATTTAATATCTAATTCATGAGGATCTTTATGGGATAAGTCTAAGTATACCATGTTTTCCCCGTTAATACCCAACTTTTGGTTTACGCACACGTCAAAAATTTCACGTGTTGCGATATCACGTGGTACTAAGTTACCGTAAGCAGGATATTTCTCTTCTAGGAAGTACCAAGGCTTACCGTCTTTATACGTCCATACACGTCCACCTTCACCACGAGCAGATTCAGACATTAGACGGTTTTTGTCGTCTCCAGGAATCGCTGTTGGGTGAATTTGAATCATTTCACCGTTTGAATATGTTGCACCTTGTTGGTAAACAATCGATGCTGCAGAACCAGTGTTGATTACTGAGTTTGTTGTTTTACCGAAGATAATCCCAGGACCACCTGTTGCCATAATTACAGCATCAGAACGGAATGAGCGAATTTCTTCTGAACGTAAATCTTGTGCTACGATACCGCGGCAAACGCCTTCGTCATCAAGCACCGCACCAAGGAATTCCCAGTGCTCATACTTCGTAACTAAACCAGCTACTTCGTGTGCACGAACTTGCTCATCTAGTGCATATAATAATTGTTGACCCGTTGTCGCACCAGCGAATGCTGTACGGTGCATTAATGTACCACCGAAACGACGGAAGTCAAGTAAACCTTCTGGCGTACGGTTGAACATTACTCCCATACGGTCCATTAAGTGGATGATACCAGGAGCGGCATCAGCCATTGCTTTAACTGGTGGTTGGTTCGCTAAGAAGTCTCCACCATATACTGTATCGTCAAAGTGGATCCATGGAGAATCCCCTTCACCTTTTGTATTAACTGCTCCGTTAATTCCGCCTTGTGCACATACAGAGTGTGAACGTTTAACTGGAACTAACGAGAATAAATCAACTTCAGTACCAACTTCAGCTGCTTTAATCGTAGCCATTAAGCCAGCAAGACCGCCACCAACGACGATAACTTTACTTTTTGCCATGATTATTTCTCACTCCTCATTAATTGCTAAAAACTCTTACTCATATTCCATTCCTTCTAGGATCTTAACTATGTAGTAGTGATCAAGTTAAGGGATTAGACGAATGCTAAGATAGCTGCAACACCAACGATTGCTAATACTACGAAAATTAACAACGTAACATAAGTTGCGATTCGTTGAGATTTGTTAGATTGCGTAATACCCCAGCTTACTAAGAACGACCATAAACCGTTCGCTAAGTGGAATGCTGCTGAAACGATACCTAAGATGTAGAATACTAACATTAATGGATTGTCAACGATTTCAACCATCATATTAAATTCAACTTCAGCACCTAATGCTTTTTGGATACGTGTTTGGAAAATATGCCACGCAATGAAGACTACAAGGAAAATACCTGTGAAACGTTGCAATGCAAACATCCAGTTACGGAATGTGCTGAAACGTCCAGTATTGTATGTTGCAGTGAAAGCAATATACACTCCATAGAATCCGTGGAACATTAATGGAATATAGATAATGATCCATTCCATCGCTAACAATAACGAGTGTGGAAGTAATTCCATAACACCTGTTGCGTTATTGTAAGTTTCTTCACCGCCAACTGCAGTGAAGTTCAGAAATAAGTGGAACACCAAGAACAACCCGACAGGAACTACACCTAATAACGAGTGTAAGCGGCGCCATAAAAATTCACGATCTTTCGACAAAACTGTTACCCCCCTTAGTACTTGAAATACACATGCGCAACGCCTCAAAATTGTAAAAGTTGGGATGTTGACTGCGCATTTCATCATGGTACAATATTATGACATGTCCATTGTACTCTCAACAGATACTAGCGTCAAGGCAACGCAGGATATTTTATAATCATTTTAAAGACGGTTTTACGCTGTTTTAAGAACCGTTTTTTCTGCTTATAACTCATTTCTTCATGAAAGAATGAAAATTATAAGAAAATTTATGAAAGAGGTTTTTTATATGGAAGGGTACAAAATGAAAACGATTCCAACTTTTGGCTACGAAATCATTCGTGACCATCTTCTTCCTTCTATTCTAGGTAAGCATGAAGAAGATGTTTTATATTGGGCAGGTAAAGAAATTGCAAGAAAGTTCCCATTATTTTCAATGGATGAACTCCCTTCCTTTTTTATGGAAGCTGGCTGGGGTCAGTTAGTTCTGGAAAAAGAAACGAAGGACGAACTTCATTACATACTTTTGACAACAGAGGAAGTGCCACTCAATATTGTACAACGTTGCTTCCGTCTTGAAGCTGGCTTTTTAGCAGAGCAGAAACAAAAGCAGCTAGGCTATTTGACGGAATGCTATGAAGAAAAAGATAATGACAAACATGTCGTAAAATTTACGTTAAAATGGGATTTAAAAGAGAAAATTTAGCCTTCAACTTATAATAAACAACTATTGCTGAAGCAGCAAATTTACTCAATAAAAAGCTGGAAATAAGCTACTACAGCTCATTTCCAGCTATTACTTTAAGAAGCGGTTACTTCTTTCATCGCCAAATTGAATTCCTCATGCAACACATTCGCAGCACGAACCATTTCTTCCTGTGGTACAACGACAGACACTTTAATTTCCGAAGTGCTGACCATTTTTACAGGAATATGTTCGCGACCTAAGCGTGCAAACATGCGAGCCGCAACCCCCGGATTGGATGCCATCGCAGAACCGATAATAGATACTTTCGCTAAACCTACTTCAAAATCTGCAAAACTAAACCCAAGTGACAATTTACTAGTTTCCAGTACCCGTAAAGCTTCCGCAAACTCATCTTTGGAAATTGTAAAGGAAATGGTCGGCTTCACGCCATCAATGACTGCTTGAACAATAATGTCCACATTGATATCATTTTCTGCTAAAACACTAAACACTTCTGCCAATGACGCGGTTTCATAAGAATCATAGCCGATCGTCAAACGAATAATATCCGATTCGTAAGCTACCCCGCGTACAAGTAAGTTTTTCTCCATGTCTACATCCCCTTTAATAAAAGTGCCTTCCACGTCCTGTACGAAAGAGCGTACAATGAGCGGTATATTGTATTTTTTGGCAAGTTCAACCGCGCGTGGGTGCAAAATTTTAGCCCCTAAATTTGCAAATTCCAACATCTCATCATAAGAAACTTCCGGTAGTTTCCTAGATCCTTTTACAATTTCTGGGTCTGCCGTGAAAATCCCTTCAACTGATGAAAAAATCTCGACACGCTCTGCTTCGAGGGCAACCGCAAGTGCAACTGCTGAAGTTTCAGAACCCCCTTTGCCGAATGTTGAAATATTGTCTGTCCCCGTAACTCCTTGAAAACCTGCTACTACGACGATTTCACCTAATGCCAAATGTTCCTGAATTCGTTTACTATCCACATGATCGATTCGTGCGTTGCCATGTTTTTGATTAGTATGGATACCTGTTTGCCATCCAGCAAGTGACACAGCTTTACCTCCATGCTCCTGAATTGCCATTGCAAGCATTGCACTAGTTATTTGTGTTGCTGATGAGGCCAGTGCATCCATTTCCCGTTTCGACGGCTCATCGGTAATTTCAGCAGCATATTGTCTCAATTCTCGTCGTATAGCGGGTATTGAAGAAACGACAACGACTAAGTTTATGCCACGTCCTTGCTCTTTTATCACTTTTTTGGCTACCTGTACGATTTTTTCCGGTGTAGTCAATGCCGGACCGCCAAACTTTACTACAACTGTCTCCATTCTTTTCCCTCCTTAAATTGTAAACAAAAAGACGACTTCCCATATTCATGGAAAGCCGCCGTCAATACAAATAATAATTATAAGTTTTTCAGGATAGCCCTCCAGAACATAAAGCTCTGACAGTTTTACATCTCTTAAATGCAAAACCAGCAAACTGCGCGAACAATACGCACTTCACTTCGGCAGGGTCCCCTTTCGATTGCTGTCAATGGAATTGTTCTTCCTCGAGCAATTTACTGTTGAATACTGCGCCTCTATCTTAGTAAATATTGAATTGTCTTATATATTAGCACACCATTATTCTTTATTCAATGGTGCTTCATGAAAATGCCGATATATGACATCCGCCAGCTTTGCCGGCACACCGGACTCCTGCAGCTGCAATTCGCTTGCCTCGCGGATTTTTTTTACTGATCCAAAATACTTCATGAGTTGCTGCTTCCGCTTCGGACCTACACCTTCAATCCCATCAAGAACTGAAGTGATGGCATTCGTCTGATGTTGCTGACGTAAAAACGTAATCGCAAATCGGTGTACCTCATCTTGAATGCGCTGCAATAAATAGAAACCGTCACTTGTTCGCTTTAATGGGACAACTTCCGGAGGCGTACCAAATAATAGCTGGGACGTATTGTGCTTTTCGTCTTTAGCCAATCCTGCTATCGGAATGACTAACCCAAGCTCGTCTTCAATGACTTCACGTGCGACTTCCATTTGTCCTTTTCCTCCGTCGATAAGAATCAGATCAGGCAATGGCAGATTTTCCCGCAGTACACGTGTGTAACGACGTCGAATAACTTCCTGCATCGCACCATAGTCATCATGTTTGGCCGCTTCCCTTGTTTTATATTTCCGGTATTCCTTTTTCGCAGGCTTCCCGTCTATAAAAACAACCATCGCCGAAACCGGATCCGCACCGTGCATATGACTGTTATCAAACGCCTCTATTCTAAGCGGCAATGGAATTTGCATCGCTTCAGCAAGTGCTTCACAAGCCCCGACTGTCCGCTCTTCTTGACGTTCAATCAATTGGAACTTCTCATGAATGGCGATTTCAGCGTTTTTCATTGCTAGATCAACAAGCTCTTTTTTGGAACCGCGCTTCGGTGTCAGCACCTTCACATCCAGCAGTTTTTGTAAAATTGTTTCGTCAATCGACTTTGGCACAAAAATTTCCTTTGGCAATAAATGATGCGGCTGTTCGTAAAAACGGCCGACGAATGTTAAAAATTCCTCTTCCGGCTCATTATAAATCGGGAAAATCGAGACATCCCGCTCAATGAGTTTGCCTTGACGCACGAAAAACACCTGGACACACATCCAGCCTTTTTCTACTGCATAGCCAAATACATCCCGGTTGCTCAAATCATCCGTGACGATTTTTTGCTTTTCCATAATTTGATCGATATGAGCAATCAAATCCCGGAATTCCTTTGCCCGCTCAAACTCCAGATTTTCGGCAGCATCCATCATTTTTTGCTGAAGGTCTTGTTGTATTTCTTCAACGCCCCCGTTTAAAAACTTCGAAATCTCATCAATCATTTCGTCATACACTTGTTTTTCAATATCTTTTACACACGGTGCCAAACATTGACCTAAGTGATAGTACAGACAGACCTGGTTAGGCAGATGTGTACATTTACGAAGCGGATACAATCGGTCCAGTAATTTCCGCGTTTCGTTTGCCGCATAGGCATTCGGATACGGACCGAAATATTTTGCTTTATCCTTCTTCACTTTTCTTGTCGTAATAATACGTGGGTATCGTTCATTCGTTATTTTTATATAAGGATACGTTTTATCATCCGTTAGTTTCACATTATATTTCGGATCATGAAGCTTAATTAGATTCAGCTCCAGTATAAGAGCTTCCAAATCACTTGAAGTCACAATATACTCGAAGTCTTCAATCTCACTAACTAGTCTCGCAGTTTTACCGTCATGACTTCCCGTAAAGTAAGAACGCACTCGATTTTTCAATACTTTAGCCTTACCAACGTAAATAATCGTGCCTTGACGGTCTTTCATAATATAGCAACCTGATTCATTCGGTAGTATTTCTAGTTTTGCTTTAATGATTGCATTCATATTCTCACCTGTCTAATATGTCCTTTCCTATAGTTTAACTGATTAAGGTATAAGAAAAAAGCCGTACACCTTGTATGGCATACGGCTTTCAACATATCAATTATTCCTTGGTCATATGAGTGGCCAGAGGTTTAATTATTTGTTGTCGTTAATGAAATCAATTAACGCTTCTTTTGGCATGAAGCCAGCAGTTTTTGCTTTTACTTCACCATCTACGAATAATAGTAATGAAGGAATTGACATGATTTGGTATTCTGCAGCAGTAACTTGGTTGTTATCAACATCCACTTTCACGATTTTAACATCGTTACCGATTTCTGTATCTAATTCTTCAAGAACTGGAGCGATCATTTTACATGGTCCGCACCAAGTAGCCCAAAAGTCTACTAAAACTGTGCCGTTTGAAATTTCTTGTGGGAAAGTTTGATCTGTCGCGTGTACAATTGCCATATTAAATAGCCTCCTTAAATAACATATGGTTGTAGTATAGCATGTTTTCCCAATTAAACAGTAGTAAAATGCTTGGGAATATAAATACACCTCAAATTTAGCGGTTGTATCTGATGCCGTATAGATACTTATTAGCATTTTTTGAGGTTTTAAGAATACTTATATCCTTTATTTAAACATTTTAAAGCTTTATACGAAATCCATCACCATTCGCACCATCCATACCACAGCACTTTGGAAATTAAAAAGGGCTCCCTTCAAAAGAAGGAAGCCCTTAATCGCTTTTTATGCATTTACTTTAAGTGCTTTAAACTCTTCGATTAACATTGGCACTACTTCGAATAAGTCTCCAACAATACCGTAGTCTGCTACTTTAAAGATATTTGCTTCCGGATCTTTGTTGATCGCAACGATCACTTTTGAGTTCGACATACCAGCTAAATGCTGAATCGCACCAGAAATCCCCGCTGCGATATATAGGTCAGGTGTTACAACTTTACCAGTTTGGCCGATTTGTAATGAGTAATCGCAATATTCAGCGTCACAAGCACCACGAGATGCGCCAACTGCTCCACCTAGTAAATTAGCAAGCTCTTTTAATGGCTCAAAACCTTCTTCAGATTTAACACCACGACCACCTGCAACTACTACTTTCGCTTCTGAAAGGTCTACACCTTCAGTAGATTTGCGCACAACTTCTTTGATGATTGTACGTAAATTTGTAATATCAACTGATACTGATGATACTTCACCAGTACGAGAATCGTCTTTTACTAATGGTGGAATATTGTTTGGACGGATTGTCGCAAAAATAATACCATCTTTGATTTTTACTTTTTCAAATGCTTTACCAGAATAGATTGGGCGGACGAATACTGTATCATCGCCAGCACCCTGAATTTCCGTAACATCTGAAATTAAACCGGATTGTAAACGTGAAGCAATTTTTGGTGATAAGTCTTTACCTAATGAAGTATGACCGAAAACGATTGCTTCTGGATTTTCTTGTTCTATTACTGCTAAAATTGCTTGGCTGTATCCGTCAGATGTATAGTTTTTCAAGTGCGGATGTTCTACTGTAATAACACGACTCGCTCCATATGCGATTAATTCCTGCGTTAACCCAGCTACTGCATCCCCTACTAATAAACCTACTACTTCACCGCCGTCAGCGATTTGTAAACCTGCTGCAATTGCTTCGAATGAAACGTTACGTAAGCTCCCTTCTCGAACCTCACCTAACACTAAAACTTTCTTTGACATAGAATATCCCTCCATTACCATCTTCGTAAAAATTTCCGTACTCTAGTTGACTTCTATTAGACTACTTTTGCTTCGTTATGAAGTAAGTTTACTAATTCTTTTACCTGTGCAGAAAGGTCGCCTTCTAATACACGACCAGCCGCTTTTTGTGGCGGTAAGTAAATTTCAACTGTTTCTACTTTTACTTCAACATCGTCTTCATCGATATCTAAATCATCCAATTCCAGTTCTGCAAGCGGTTTTTTCTTCGCTTTCATAATACCTGGTAAAGATGGGTAACGTGGCTCGTTTAAACCTTGTTGAGCTGTTACTAATAATGGTAAAGATGTTTCTAATACTTCAGCGTCCCCTTCGATATCACGCACAATCTTAACGTTCGTGCCGTCGATTTCCAATGAAGTAATTGTTGTTACGTAGTTAATGCCCAGAAGGTCTGCTAAGCGCGGGCCAACTTGTCCTGAACCACCATCGATCGCTACATTTCCTGCTAAAATTAAATCTGCTTCTTTGTCTTTTAAATATTCCGCTAAAATATAAGCTGAAGAATACTGGTCAAGCTCATCTAAATCATCTTCTGTATTAATCAATACCGCTTCATCGGCACCCATTGCTAAAGCTGTACGTAATTGCTTTTCTGCATCTTCGCCACCGATTGTCACAACTGTTACTTTACCGCCTAATGCGTCGCGCTTTTGAATTGCTTCTTCAATTGCGTACTCATCATATGGGTTGATGATGAATTCTGCACCATCTTCTTGAATTTTACCGCCGGATACGACGATTTTTTCTTCTGTGTCAAAAGTACGCTTTACTAATACAAAAATATTCATAATCTAGACCTCCTAAAAGCTTTTTAATTTTAATCCCGAAAAACAGGGAAGAATACATTTTTTATTTGCCAGTAAATACTGGCTCACGTTTTTCAATAAATGCTTGGATTCCTTCTTTAGCATCTTCAGAAACAAATACTTCACCGAAGCTGTTTGCTTCAGCATTTACTCCCTCATAATAAGATGATGGTTTCGAGTAATTCAGCATTTGGATCGCTGCTTTAAGAGCAATTGGTGATTTTTTCGCAATTTTTTGAGCGATTTTCAATGTTTCAGCCATCAGCTCTTCATCGGAAAAAGCACGGTTTGCTAATCCCCATTCAACAGCTTCAGTCCCCGAAATCGGGTCGCTTGTAAACATCATTTCCGCTGCTTTTGCTACACCAACATATCGTGGTAATCGCTGTGTTCCTGCAAATCCTGGTATTAAGCCTAATGAAAGCTCTGGTAAGCCTAATTTTGCCGATGCAGTTACAAAGCGCATATGGCATCCCATTGCAAGTTCCAAGCCGCCGCCTAATGCTGCACCGTGGATCGCGGCAATAACCGGTTTACTGAATGTTTCGATACGTTCGAAAACATCTTGTCCATTTTTTGCCAACCCAGTAAATGCTTCTCCTGACTGTACGCTCGTAAACTCTTTAATATCCGCACCTGCAGAGAAGAAACGTCCTTCGCCATGCAAGACGATGACACGTACATTTTCATCTTCTTCTACAGCGTCTAAAAGTGCATTCACATCTTGGATCAAGCCTTGTGAAAGTGCATTTGCTGGTGGTCTTGAAATCGTTGCAATTGCGACCCCTCCTTCTACTTTCCAACTTAGAAACTCCATCCTCTACATCCCCTTTATGCTTTAAGTGCGTTTAGCAGTAATTGCTTTACTTTCGGAGCTTGCTCTAATAAATCATATCGATTTTCATTCATTACCCAAGTTGTCGTAATTTCGTCAATGGTACCAAACACCATTTGTCTCGCAATACGAACATCCATCGTCTGGTTGAATTCACCATTTAGCATACCTTCGATTAGAATTTGATCCAGTAAAATCAAGTATTCTTTTAGAATAGAATTAATTTTCAGTCTAATTTCTTTATTCGATTGCCGTAGCTCAAGCTGAGTTACAGTTGCCAAGTGGCGATCACTTGATAGAACATGGAAATGATTTTCGATCATTTTACATAACTTATCTGAAGCAGTTTCCCCACTTTTTATTATAGCCTGTAAATTCTCTACGAATATACCCATTTTTTCCTGAAATACAGAAATTAAAATATCTTCTTTGTTTTTGAAATATAAGTAGATTGTACCATCAGCAACCCCAGCTTGTTTTGCTATTTTTGATACTTGGGCTTGATGATAGCCGTTTTCTGCGATAGCAATGACTGCTGCGTCTACTATTTGCATATATTTGGGTTTGTTTCGTTTCAAGCAGATCACCACCAAAAAAAATATGAAAACATGAATGACCATTCATTCATGTTTTCATATTATAGTTTGTTCTGCATTCTGTCAATAGTTTGCTAAACAATTAATTATTTTGCTTCTTGTTGTGCCATTTTCTGTTTTTCTTCTTCAATAAGCGTACGACGTAAAATTTTCCCGACTGCTGTTTTCGGCAGCTCTTGACGGAATTCATAGATACGCGGCACTTTATAAGCAGCTAGGTTTTTACGGCAATACTCGTTCAGCTCTTTTTCTGTAACAGTTTTACCCTCTTTAAGAACAATATATGCCTTTACGGTTTCTCCACGATACGGATCCGGTATACCGGCTACGACACATTCCTGAATCGCCTCATGCTCATACAGCACTTCTTCTACTTCACGCGGATAAATATTAAATCCGCCTGCAATAATCATATCCTTTTTGCGGTCAACAACATAGAAATAACCCTTTTCATCCATATAACCTAAATCACCCGTTAAAAACCAGCCATCTGCAAATGTCATTGCTGTTTCTTCAGGACGATTCCAGTAGCCCTTCATAACTTGTGGTCCTTTTACCGCTATTTCACCAATTTCTCCTACAGGCAATACTTCTGCTTCACCTGAACGTAAAATAACCGCTTCTGTATTCGGCCAAGGTAAACCGATCGAACCGTTGATACGGTGGTCCCAAATTGGATTGGCATGTGTAACCGGAGAAGTTTCGGTTAAACCGTATCCTTCTACTAAACGACCGCCTGTCAATTCTTCAAACTTTTCCTGAACTTCCAGTGGTAATGCAGCCGAACCGCTTAAACACGCTTTAATTGACGATAGATCATATTTTGCTAAATCCGGGTGATTCAACAAGCCAATATACATTGTTGGGGCGCCGGGGAATAAAGTTGGTTTTTGTTTATCAATCGTTTTCAACGCTTGCTCTGCATCAAATTTCGGAAGTAATACCATCTTGCCTTGCTGCATGACAGATAAAATTAATACAGTTGTCATACCATATACATGGAAGAATGGAAGTATGCCTAAAATTGTCTCTTCACCTTTTTTACATTTATACATCCATGCATCACACATTAATGTATTTGCAATCAGGTTTTTATGCGTTAACATAACACCTTTCGGGTAACCTGTTGTCCCGCCAGTGTATTGCAATAATGCTAAGTCATTTTCAAAATCAAATTCTTGCTCGATTTTATCGGTTTTGGCCATTTTCATGATTTCCGTGAACAGGTGATTCGTTCCGCTATGTTCCACCCTTACACTAAAACCGTACTGTTTCTTTTGGATGAACGGATACACTAAATTTTTCGGGAATGGCAAATAATCTTTAATTCCTGTAACGATGACATTTTCAATATTTGTCTCATATAATATTTTCATTGCTCTTGGATATAAAATATCCATTACTAATATTACTTTTGCTCCGGAATCCGCCATCTGATATTGCAGCTCCCGTTCTGTATAAAGCGGATTCGTCTGTACGACAACCCCACCGGCATACATCGTACCATAATAGGCGATGACTGCTTGCGGACAGTTCGGCAGCATAATTGCAACTCGATCCCCCTTCTCCACCCCTAGAGAATGCAGGTAGTTCGCAAACTTCAACGCCGATTCATAAAGCTCTTTGTACGTAAGCTCGCGCCCCATGAAGTGAATTGCCACTTTATTAGGCATTGACTCAAATGCTTGTGTTAAAAACTGGTGTACAGGAATTTCCGGCAGCTCAATAGAATGTGGTACTTCCTTCGGATAGCTTGCCAACCAAACCTTTTCTGTCATAAAACTCCTCCCCTTCGATAAAGCTTTACTTGTTTACATCATTATAATGAAAATTGGAAATGGTTTCAAACTATTTTCATAGATATACACATTATATTCTCGTTCATGCATATATTTTCTCGTTATTTATTTTGACTTTTATAGTATTATTGTATTTAAAACATATAGGACTATTCGTTTAGTATGGAAATATACTTTTTCAATAAAGTATTAAATAGTTTAAATATTTTTTGTTAACGGTCCTAAAAGTTTATTTTATTCGATTGATATAAATCTGCTCAGCTAATGAAAAAAGCAAATGAACTAACTAAATGCTAGTTCATTTGCTTTTATGTTTAGAGTGTCATCATGTAGTAAATGCCGACTGCAAGAAAAATGAAACAGACGACGAGTAAGATTTTCGATAATGTTTCCATGTGTATGCTCCTATGAAATACTTGCTCCGATAACAAATGACAAACCAAGAGAAATTGTAAATGAGATAAATCCAACTGAACGGTTGTCAGCAGCAATCTCCTCATCCACATTAAATCTCGGTGTTAAAAACTCAAATAAAAAATAGGCAAAAATTAATAACGTAAAACCGAACAAACCCCAACCGAGCATTTCAATAAATGATGTATGCTGATTAATTGAATATCTGAAAATATTACAGACGCCTAAAATTTTTCCTCCAGTAGCTAAAGCGACCGCGACATTTCCCTTTTTTATTTCATCCCAATTTTTATACTTTGTTACGACCTCAAATAAAATCATCGATACGAATAGGCAAAGGACTACCACACTAAAATAGCCTGCAGTTTCTACGAGAGGATGGTGCCAAAAGTTTGATCCTAGCAATCCATTTTACCCCCTTTAATTATTTTCTTTCTATGTTTAATATTAGCGCATAATTTAAAAGGAGCAACAACTATTTTAGTTCTACGACTGTAACACCGAATCCGCCTTCGCCCGCTTCACCATATCGGTATGATTTAACACGCTTATGATTTTTCAGGAAGCTTTGAATCCCTTGGCGTAATGCACCAGTCCCTTTACCGTGAATAATCGATACACGCGGATAGTTCGCTAATAACGCATCATCTAAATATTTTTCTGTGCGAATAAGTGCTTCTTCATATCGTTCTCCACGTAAATCAAGTTCAAGTTTTACAACGCTGTTGCGGTTTTTCACATTCATCATCGGACGAGTAGCCTGCTCTTTTTCTGGTTTCAAATACTCTAAATCTGATTCAGGCAGTTTCATTTTCAAAATACCGATTTGAACAACCCACTCATTTCCTGCTTTTTGCAGGAGTGAACCTTTTTGACCGTAGCTTAATACCTTCACTTCATCGCCCACTTGCAGATTTTGCTTACGCTCACGGGCAGCGACAGCCTTTTGAAGCACTTTATTGTTATCAATCGGTGCTGCATTATCTAAACGCTTTTTCGCATCGATTAACTCATGCTCTTTCACCGATAATGCGGCATTTTCTTTCATTTTTCTCAACTCTGTAATAATCGATTCCGCTTCTTTCTTCGCCTCATCGACAATTTTACGAGCCTTATCTTTCGCTTTTTTCTCCAGGTTTTCCTTTTTCTCATCATAAATACGAAGACGTTCTTCCAGCTCTGCCCGGATTTTTTGTGCGTCCTCCAGTAAAAGGTGAGCTTCGTCCGCTTCACGTTCAGATCGTAATCGGCTTTCTTCAAGTGAAGCAATCATAGACTCTACTTCATGACGGTCAGTACCCGTAAAGGATTTTGCATGGTCAATTACATTTGAACTTAATCCAAGACGTTTGGAAATTTCAAATGCATTCGAGCGACCTGGCACCCCGATCAGTAATCGATAAGTAGGGCTAAGTGTTTCAATATCGAATTCTACACTCGCGTTGACAACAGATGGACGGTTATAGCCATATGCCTTCAACTCCGGATAGTGAGAAGTTGCCATAACACGCGCACCGCGATCAACTGTTTCATCCAATATAGCAATTGCGAGTGCCGCACCTTCCTGCGGATCGGTACCTGCGCCAAGCTCATCAAATAAAATTAACGATTTTTCATTAAATTTGCTTAAAATGTCTACTATATTCACCATATGAGAAGAGAAAGTTGATAATGACTGTTCAATGGACTGTTCATCACCAATATCAGCAAAAATTTGCTCAAACACACCCAATTCAGAACCATCTAGTGCCGGAACAGGCAGTCCGCACTGTGCCATGATTGTACACAGTCCCACTGTTTTCAATGTTACTGTTTTACCGCCTGTGTTTGGTCCAGTAATAACAATAGCTGTTACATCTCGTCCAAATTCAATCGTGTTTGCAACTGCTTCTTCAATTGGCAATAGCGGATGTCGTGCACGTACTAGTCGTGTATAACCTTCTTTATTCATTTTTGGCATTGTGCATTTATTTGCTTGTCCGTATTTCCCTTTTGCTAAAATAACATCCAATTCTCCAAGTAACTGCACAAGAACAAATATTTCATGACCGACTTCCTGTACCTTTAATGTTAGCTCGGATAAAATGCGCTCGATTTCAGCCTTTTCTTTCACTTTAAGACGCTGCACTTCATTGTTCGCTTGAATCACTGCATCAGGCTCGATAAACAATGTTTGACCTGAAGCTGACTGGTCGTGGATGATTCCACCATAATGTGAACGATACTCTTGTTTAACTGGGATTACGAAGCGGTCATTACGAATAGTAATAATCGCGTCAGACAGCATTTTTGTTGCATTCGAACCACGTGTGAGACTTTCCAGCTTTTGACGCACTTTAGATTCTTCTGAACGCAAGGACTGGCGAATTGAGCGTAATGCAGGACTCGCTGAATCAAGCACCGTACCATTATCATCGATACAATCATTAATTTCGTGCTGCAATGCCGTCAAGACAGGCATTTGTTCTTTACGTTCGATAAAGTGCGGGATTTCAATTGTCTTTTCTGATTCGATATCTTCAATGAAATTTCGTAAAATTCGGCTTGCTCGTATTGTGCTTGCGATTTCCATTAATTCCATCGGGCTGAGCATACCGCCGATTTGTGAGCGTCGTGCATGTGGACGTACATCGAAAATACCGCCCAAAGGTACATTGCCTTTCACACGCAAAATCGCGAGTCCTTCGTCCATTTCTTCCAAAAGTTCTACAACTGTATCGTAATCCGTTTCCGGTACAAGTTCATCGATCGCTTGTTTACCGATAGAGTTTGTACAAAATGCCGCTACTTGCTCACGTACTTTATGAAATTCTAGTGTTTTCAATGCTCGTTGTTCGATCATGAGAACACCTCCTATTACTTTTCTTTATTTTTTAGTACACCTGTACTATGGAGTTGATTTCCATTCCGGGTTGGACGCTTTCCAATCAACTCGCTTTATCAACAATTAATCATTTATTTTTCGCAATAAATGCTTCGAACTTTTCTTTTGACCATGTGTTGACGATCAGGTCTTTTTTCAGCCATGCTTTTTGTGCGTATTTGACACCGATGTCCATAAAGCGCAATTGGTCAATTGCATGGGCGTCTGTATTGATGGCGATTGGTACATTTTTCTCCATTGCCAGCATCAAATATTCGATGCTTAAGTCCAGGCGGTACGGATTAGCATTGAGTTCCAATATTTTACCATATTCTGCTGCCCATTCGATCAATAACGGTACGTCCGGGTCATAGCCTCCGCGCTGCCCGATGATACGTCCTGTCGGGTGAGCAATCATATGGACGTACGGATTTTCTACCGCTGTTTTTAAGCGCGCCATAATTTTGTCCTGCGATTGTGTAAAACTTGAATGAATCGATGCAATAACAAAATCCAGTTCTTTTAAAACATCATCACCAAAGTCTAATGTTCCATCAGGCAGAATATCCATTTCCGTACCTCTGTACAGTCGGAAACTTGGATTTGCTTCGTTAAATGCATAAATATCAAGCTTTTGCTGCTCAAGTCGTTCAGGTGTTAATCCATTTGCCACTTTTAAATATTGAGAGTGATCGGTAATGACTGCATGTGAATATCCGATATCCATTAAAGCTTGCCCCATCTCGCTAACTGAATGCGCGCCATCTGACCAAGTTGTATGCATATGAAGATCCGCTACGATATCTTTCAGCTTCACTAACCCGCTTAGCTCGTTCAGACGATCCAGCTCTTTCCCGCTTTCACGCACAGTCGGCGGAATAAATGGTAAGTTGAAATGCGCAAAAAACGCTTCTTCCGACTCAAATGTTACGACAGTACCGTCTTCTTGCTCGACACCATATTCACTGATTTTCTTCCCCATAGATTTAGCAAGCTGACGCATGCGTACATTATGGTCCTTCGATCCGGTGAAATGATGAAGTGCTGTTGCAAATTCTTCCCGAGTCACTAAACGGAAATCCACACTTACCGGTTCTTCACGGTCCAATATGACAGATACTTTTGTATCCCCTGCTGCAACGGTTTCTAATATTGCGAGTCGCGTTAAAATCGCTTCACGTACAACTTCATATTCCTTTGTTGCTATGATGAAATCAACATCTTTACTCGTTTCTGCAACGCGTCGGAAGCTCCCTGCAACCGAGAACAGCTCCACTTCAGGTAAACTTGCCAAAAGCTCGTTAATCTCCAATACGACAGGCTCGAGCTGCCAAATAGGTAAACGTTCCGCGCGGGAACCAAATGTTTCAAGCTCTTTTAAAATTTTTTCCTCTGTTTTTGCCGCAAATCCTGCAAGTCCCCTTACTTGACCTGCCTCACAAGCTGCCTTTAATGTGGCCGCATCAACTATGTTCAGTTCCTGATACAATTTGGCAAGCTTTTTACCACCTAATCCCGGTAGTTTCATCAACGGAATAAGCCCTTTCGGTACGATTGCCTCAAGCTCTTTCAATACAGTCGATTCTCCGATTTCCATCAGTTCCGTAATAACCGCTGCTGTTCCTTTACCGATCCCTTTAATTGCTGTAATATCATCGATTTCGCTTAGACTCCGCTCATCTGCTTCGAGAGCCGCTGCCGCTTTTCGAAAGGCGGATACTTTAAATGGATTTTCTGCCTGCAGTTCCATATATAACCCGATTTTTTCCAATGTACGAATAATAATTTTTTTGTTCATCATTATCTCTCCTTTAAAAAAGCTCCTCCCGAAAATCGAGAGAAGCATTCGCATGATTTTCAAATCAATTACGCCTCGGCATAATGGTGTCCTGAACCGGCTAAATATCTACGGTGCGCGGATAAGTCAGCTGTATTAGCATAATGCGATGCTTTTAGGTTGACTTCTTTTTTTAATAACCCCTTTTCCGAATTTAGGACACCCGCTGAAATAAGTTAATTCTTTTGTATATACCACCAATTTTGGAACATGCTCGTAATAAGCGGTGTATGCTCAAGTATGAGTCCTGCCAAAATTGAGCTGTCGATGAATGTTTGAATCGATTCCACCGGCAGTAATGCCACAACATACAGTCCAATAAATAGTACAAGATACATTTCAATAAATCCAAGAACTGCACCTAATACATAGTTTAACGAACTCAATACAGGTAAATACGTTAAAAAATCAAACATTGACCCGACAATTTGGAGGGCAATCTTTACTGCAAAGAAAATAATGGCAAACGCAAAGACGCGATAAAAAGTACGGTCAACATCGAGTGAATCCAGAACGAGCGTCATTGTTGAACCTTCTGTAAAGCCAGGATACGGAATCCATAAAACAAATTTTTCTGCTAGCGGCTTATAATAAATAATCGCTACAATGAGGGCAACAATAAAACTTCCGATATTAATAAGCTGAACAACGAACCCTCGTTTCGCTCCAACTATAAGACTAATGATAAAGACTGCGATAATAATTAAATCCAACATGTATGTCAACCCTTCAAATGTTTCAATTGTATTTCTAGTTTTTCAAATTGTTCTTTTAATAATAGATAATCGTGCACAGAATTAACGGCTGTTAATACAGCTAGCTTCGCTGTATCTAAAGATGGATTATGGGCACTGATTTCCCGCATTTTGTCGTCCACTAATGAAGCAACAAGACGCATATGGACCGATGATTCTGTTCCTACCATTTTATATGTATTACCATATATCTCTACGGAAATGCGATTCTTTTCTTGCTCAGCCAAAATAATCCCTCCAGAAAAATAAGTGAACAGTAACGAAAAAACTTTCTTCGTTTTTGCCCAATAAAAGATTGAAAGCAAACCTGATTGATTCTATTATATAACGATGCCATTTTCCTATTGTACATCATAACATTTCCAATTTCACTATCGCAACACCATGTCCCGAATGTTCCTGTGAAAGAAGCATACATATGTAAGTTCCCCTTTTTTATTCAAAAAGCTATACTACATAGTAATACATTGTTTTTGAAAGGATCGATTATGACAAATATCGTTTTACTTTGCAGTGCTGAACAACAGCAATCAATTCAACATTTCTATAAAGACGCTCTTATTGAACGAAAGGCTCCTGGTGTTATTTTTGCGGTAAAGCTTGCCGATACAGCTATTACTGCATATAAATCAGGAAAAGTTATGTTTCAAGGGGCTGGTGCAGAACGTGAAGCAGCACGCTGGGGGCAAGCTGGTGCTCCAACGGCTAAAATTGCCTCCACGAAAGGTGATACACTCCCGGACAATTTTGCAACATTATCTGTTTTAGGTTCAGATGAAACCGGAACAGGCGATTACTTTGGTCCTGTAACTGTAGCTGCTGTCTATGTACCCGCAGATAAAATAGCGCTCGTCCAGGAACTAGGTGTGAAGGATTCCAAACAATTGACTGATGACTATATGCGACAAATTGCTCCGGATTTAATGAAGGTGTGCGTTCACAGTATTTTGACGCTGCGCAATGATAAATACAATGCAATTCAGGCACGCGGGTACTCGCAGGGAAAAATAAAAGCGCTGCTGCACAATCAGGCATTAAAGCATGTATTGACAAAAATAGCACCCGAAGCCCCGCAATATATTTTAATCGACCAATTTGCAGAGCGCGGAATTTACTATAATCACATTAAAAATGAAAAAGAAATTGTCCGCCAAAATGTTCTGTTCTCGACTAAAGCCGAAAATCTGCATGTAGCTGTTGCTACTGCCTCGATATTGGCACGTTATGCATTTCTTAAAGAAATGGATCGTCTTGCAAAAGTGACAGGGTTCCCTCTTCAAAAAGGAGCGAGCGGCAAAGTCGATGAAATGGCCGCTAAAATTTGGCGAAAGCATGGCGAAGAGACACTTCGTTCTATGACGAAATGGCATTTTGCCAATACCGAAAAAGCACGTAAACTTCTGCAAAAGAGAAAATAGAAAAGGAGCTGCCGCCATTATTGGCACAGCTCCTTTTCTATTTTTCCATTACTGCAAAATAATTTTCCTCTTCATCGGCAAAGTTGAACACTTTCCCGAAAGGCATCTTCATGAACTCCCCAACCGTAATTCCCTTTGCTTTAAAATCTTCATACAGTTCCTCTAAATTTTGTGCATAAAACATTAGTGAAGGCGTAGATAAATTCAATTCTGGAGACATTTCTTCTATTTTCTTTTTATCATGCAATACAATGCTTGTTTGCGCTTCATCTTTTGGTGCAACCGTAATAATTCGCATGCCGTTATTGATGTCGGAAATTACAGTAAATCCTAATTTTTCAGTCCAAAACTTTTTTGACTGTTCCTGGTCTTCTACATACAACATAACTTGCCCTAATTGTTCAATCATTTTTCGAACTCCTTTTTATACAGCGTACTTTACTTTACCCAAGTATAACAAATAAAAAAAACGGCAGGAATAGAAAACACCTGCCGTTACAATCATTTTATTTCTTTTCAGGAACTGGTCCCGTATAATCTTCACGTTTCGTCACATCAACGCGTTTAATAAATAAAGCTAACACTAATGCTACCACTGTAATCCCTGCTGCTACGAAGAAACTGTACGTAATTCCGTCCAGCATGGCCTGTTGCATTACTTGTGCTTGGGCTTGGGCGATTTTCTCAGCAGTCGGTTGTACTGCAGATGAAGCATTCGCTTGCATATCTGCTGCAATTTCTGCTGCACGTGTTTTTGTATGCGAGTTGAAAATTGTTACTAAAACAGCTGTACCAATTGCACCTGCTACTTGCTGAGCAGTATTGTTCATCGCTGTACCGTGCGGATTTAAACGGTTCGGCAAAGCATTTAAACCGTTTGTCATAATCGGCATCATAACCATGGAAATACCAAACATACGAATTGTATAAACTGAAATAATAAATAAATAAGATGAATCAGCTTCAAGATAACCTAATCCAACAGTTGCTAATGTTGTAATCGTTAAGCCGATAACAGCCAAAATACGTGGCCCAAACCGGTCGAATAATTTTCCTGTAATTGGCGACATAATCCCCATTACAATTGCACCTGGCAACATCATTAATCCTGCTTCAAACGGTTCGATTCCGCGAACATTCTGCACATAAGCAGGTGTTAAAATCATCCCTGAGAACATCGCTACTGATAATACCATTGATACGACAGAAGCTAATGCGTATGAAGGGTATGTGTAAATACGTAAATCTAGCAACGGCTGCTCTAAACGGAATTGGCGAATGATAAACCATGCTAAACCAATTGCCCCTACAGTAATTGTTCCCCAAACTTCTACTGCTGACCAGCCAGCTGAACTAGCTGTACTGAAGCCGTATAATAATCCGCCAAAACCGATTGTAGACAATCCAATTGAAAGTATATCGATTTTAGCATCTCGGTTAGGAAGGACATCCTCCAGTTTCCAAACTGCCAGTAAAAGTGATAAAACGGCAATTGGAAGAATCATTTTGAAAAGAACGCTCCAGTCGTAATGTTCCACAATATACCCAGATAGTGTTGGTCCAATTGCTGGTGCCAGTACCATAACTAACCCGAACATCCCCATTGCCTGCCCGCGTTTTTCAACAGGGAAGCTAATAAGCATTACGTTCATTAAAACCGGTGCCATTGTTGCTGCACCAGCAGCCTGAATCATACGACCTGCCAATAAAAAACTGAAGCTAGGTGCAAATGAGGCCAATGCCGTACCAATAACGAAAATCGTCATTGATATAATGAATAAAGGTCGTGTTCTGAATTTTGTAATTAAGTACGCCGAAGCAGGAACCAATACCCCACTTACAAGCATATAGCCTGTCGCTAACCATTGTACTGTCGAATAATCTTTAATATCAAAAGCAGTCATAATAGACGGTAATGCTACGTTTAATAATGTGTTATTTAAAAATGCTACAAACGCCCCGACAAATAATACGGCTATCATTAAATACGGGGGTTTTTTAAATGTTTTTACATCTTGTGTCTGTTCCATAATTTTATTTCCCTTCCTCAATCTTTTAATCTTCCTATTTCTGTACTCGAACTATTTTATACTCAGAGTCCATTTAATTCAACAATTTTATACTCGCAGTCTAAAAACATTGCGAATACACGCTTTAAACAGTAGAATGAGAGTACAATTTAGTGTATACAGTACAAAAAAACTCACTTTTATTACGTTATATGCACAGCAAATCGTTTTAATTGTTATGGAGGAAGTTCATGAATCAACGAAAAAGACAGGTACTTGATAGTGCATTGCAGCTTTTTATCGAAAAGGGCTTTCATGAAACATCAATACAGGACATTTTAGACAAAGCGCTTATTTCAAAAGGGACATTTTATAATTATTTCTCATCTAAAGTGGAATGTTTTATATCGATTATGGAGCAGACCCGATACGAAGCAAGCTTATTACGCCACGAAATGCTGCTAAATCAAGATATTACCGATGAAAACTTATTATTGGAACAAATTCTCGTTCTTATGCAAATTAATAAAAAGCAAAACTTAGTATCCGTGTTCGAAAATATCTTTCAATCAAATGACAAGGAGCTCCGTCAATTATTGGAACGCTATCGCCAATTGGAAATCGAGTGGGTATCCAATCGTTTCACAGATATTTTTGGCGAGGAAGTCCGCCCTTATTCTCTTGAGCTTGCCATTTTATATTTTGCGATGGTTCACCATTTAACCTATTCCCACCGTCTCTTCTACAGTGAAATGATCGACCAAAAGAAAATTTTGCGAATTGCATTACGTAACGTTAAAGCAATTTATCCAATTATGTTGGAAAATGGTGAAATCCTCATTACACAGGATGCCCTTCAACTTGTCGAAGAGAAAAAAATTTACCAGTCGATTACAAAGAACGATTTAATCGAAAAGGTCCAAGGATTCCTTGACCAGTTAAAACTGGATACTGACAATGAGGTAGGGGCTCAATTCACTGAAAGTATTCTGGATGAACTGCAGCGTAATGAGTTACGTCTTGCTGTTATCGAAACTTTGCTTAAACCTTTCCGTGAAGCTTTTGCAAACACACCGCATGCCGGGGAAAATGTCGAACTTGCAAATTTATTATGGTACTTTATCAAAAACGGGGACAAGAAGTAACTCGTATCTGATTCTCTCAACAATAAAAGTCGTATTGAACGTTATCTGTTCAATACGACTTTTTATTAGTTATTGCTCGTCGAGATGTGTACTTTCAATTGCTTGCCCTTAATCGGCGTTGTTTTCATCGCTTTTAACACAAGATTGCCTTTACCATTTAAAATTTCTACGAATGTAGAGGTATCCAGAATCGTAATAATGCCGATATCTGCAGCGGTCATCCCCGGAATTTTTGCAATCGTTCCGACAAAATCAACAGCACGCAGCTTTTTCTTCTTACCGCCATTAAAATAGAGCTTCGTAATATTTGCATCGACTTTGGCATTCTTTTGTTTTTTCTTTTGTGGTCGGCTTTGCATTTTTTTGTCAAATGCCTCCGCCTTTGCCTCTACTTCTTCATGTGTCGGCAAGTCCATCTTCGGAATCGAAAATCCGATCAGGTCTTCAATCCCTGCCAGGAAGTCATGTTCAAACGGGGTAACAAATGTAACAGCCTTCCCTTCCTTGCCGGCACGTCCTGTTCGGCCCGTACGATGTACATATGCTTCCTTTTCCATCGGCAAATCATAGTTAATTACCAACGAAATGTTCTCGATATCAATACCGCGCGCCGCAACATCTGTTGCCACTAAATAGCGGAAGTCACCGCGCTTATAGTCATTCATGACAAGTAGACGAGTTGACTGGTCCATACCCCCGTGCAGCTTATCGACGCTGTATTCACGGTCATATAAATAATCGTGCAATGCATCGACACGATCTTTCGTACGGCAGAAAATAATACACGTATCCGGATTTTCCACAACCGCAATTTTTTCGACAGCAGCTGTTTTTTCATCGTCCTGTACTTCAATAACCGCATGCTCAATTTTTGGCGCAGCCTCTTCGGAATGTACTTCAATATCAACCGGGTCTTTTAAATAATTGGATGCCAGCTTTTTTATCGTATCCGGTACTGTCGCTGAAAACAGCATTGTTACTTCACGATGTTCCACATGAGCCAATATCGCTTCAACTTGCTCGATGAAGCCCATGTTTAGCATCTCATCTGCTTCATCAAGGACAACATAGCGAATTTTATCAAGCTTCAATGTTCCCTTTTCGATATGATCCAGTACGCGTCCCGGAGTACCAACTGCAATATGTGTTTTTTGCTTCAATTCGTCCTGCTGATAACGGAACGGCTGCTTTCCGTATAATGCTGTAGCTTTAATACGTTTGTAACGTCCAATATTGGTAAACTCTTCTTTTACTTGGACAGCCAATTCACGTGTCGGTGTTAGTACTAGTGCTTGTGGCTTGTTTTCAATCCAATCAATATTTTCGCAAATCGGGATTGCAAATGCAGCAGTTTTTCCGCTTCCTGTTTGTGCTTTAACAATTAGATCTTGTTCCTTTAATGCATGGGGCAGCACTTTTTGCTGAACTTCAGTCGGTGTGCTGTAATCCAAATCTTTAAGCGCACGCTGTAATTCTGGTGATAATGGATAGTCGTTAAAATTAGTTGTCATATTTATTCCTCATTTTCTTCTATTAATGAATGATTCCCGGATCAACAATAGCGATAAATTTTCTCGTTGCTTTTGAAAGTGAAACATTTTTTAAATGGACAATCCCTAAATTACGCTTAGGAATTGGTTGTTGGAGTTCAATTTCATATAAAAGCCCTTTATCCAAGTAATCTGTCGCAAATTCCTTTGTTACACTTGCGACACCTAAATTAATTTTTGCAAATTCCAATACTAAATCATGTGACCCTAACTCGAATTCAGGTGAAATTGTATAGCCCTGCTCTTTTAAATAGTTTTCCACATAATTACGAGAGTTTGCCTTTTTCTCCAAAAAAATTAACGGCAGCTTCATGAGCATATCTAGGCGAATTGGCTTCTTTGATAAATTTTTATATTTTTGTCCGCACACAAATATATCATGAATTTCCTTACAAGGGATAACTTGAAGCTGTGGATCTTGAATCGGCAAGTTGCATATGCCCAAATCCGCTTCCCCAAATTTAATAAAAGCTAATATTTCATTCGTTGTACCGTTTAAAACCTTTAGTTTAATGCCAGGATATTTAATATGGAATGCCTCTAAATAAGGCAGTAAAAAGTATCTTGAAATCGTATCCCCAACTCCGATACGTAAAACGCCTGTACGCAGATTTTTAAATTCTGCGATTTTCTCTTCACCCGCGTCTAAAATACCAAGAGCGGAATTGACATATTCGTGTAACAATTCGCCTTCTTCAGTTAAGGTTACCCCTTTTGGCGTTCGGTTAAATAAAATTGTATCAAGTTCTTTCTCAAGTTTTGAAATAGACTGACTAACGGCCGGCTGTGTCATATATAAAGCCGTTGCTGCCTTTGAAAAACTTTTACTTCGACTTACTTCATTGAAAATACGATATGCTTCCAATTTTATTATCATATAACCCTCACTTATATCTGATATTAGAAATATTAATTTTACTTATATCACATGAACAGGTTATAGTAAACATTGTGAGATTACTTATGTTTTGCTTAACAGTAAGCAAAAGCAATTAAAATATAACTTACAGCTATTGAAGGAGAGATTATTTTGGAACGTGTAGTAGGAACGGTTGTACGAGGTCTTCGTGGCCCAATTATTAATGAAGGGGACGATATTGTTCAAATCGTTGTTGATACAGCGTTAAATGCTGCAAAGACAGAAGGCTATGAAATTGAGGATCGTGATATTGTGACAGTGACAGAATCTGTTGTTGCACGTGCACAAGGTAACTACGCTAAAATTTCAGATATCGCATCTGATGTAAAAGCAAAATTCGGTGATGACACTGTAGGTGTGATTTTCCCGATTCTTTCGCGTAACCGCTTCTCTAACATTTTAAAAGGAATTGCAGCAGGTACAAAGAAAATCGTCCTTATGCTAAGCTACCCATCTGATGAAGTGGGCAACCATTTAGTATCATTGGATGAACTAGATGAAAAAGGTATCAACCCATGGACTGATGTGCTGACAGAAGCTGAATTCCGTGGCCATTTCGGTTATAACAAACATACATTTACAGGTGTAGACTACATCGAATATTATAAAGAATTAATCGTTGAACAAGGTGCTGAAGTTGAAGTCATCTTCTCGAACAATGCAAAAACAATTTTAGATTATACGAAAAGCATTTTAACTTGCGATATTCACTCTCGCTTCCGTACAAAACGTATTTTAAAAGCTGCTGGAGCAGAAAAAGTTTATGGTCTTGATAACATTTTAGCTGAATCTGTAAACGGATCTGGTTCTAACTCTAATTACGGGTTACTTGGATCAAACAAATCGACAGAAGATAGCGTGAAATTATTCCCGGACAACTGTCAACCAATCGTTGATGACATCCAAGCGAAAATTTTAGCGGCTACAGGGAAACTTGTAGAAGTAATGATCTACGGTGACGGTGCATTTAAAGATCCAGTTGGCCAAATTTGGGAACTTGCAGACCCTGTTGTATCACCTGCTTACACGCCAGGTCTTGACGGTACTCCGAACGAAATCAAGTTGAAGTATTTAGCGGACAATGATTTCTCTAACTTGCATGGTGAAGAATTAAAATCAGCAATCAAAGAATATATTAACAACAAGGAAGAAGATTTAACTGGTAATATGGCGGCTCAAGGTACAACACCTCGTAAGCTGACCGATTTAATCGGTTCATTATCTGACTTAACTTCAGGTTCAGGCGATAAAGGAACACCAATGATCTACATCCAAGGGTATTTCGATAACTATACAAAATAAAAAACATAAAGACTCATTTCCGTCAGTGGAATTTGAGTCTTTTATTTCGTATTTAAATAGATAAAAAAAAACGGTGCAAATTTTAAATTTCAAAATTTGCACCGTTATTTTATTTAATCTTACTTTTCAATACCTTCTGTCCATTTGTTTACAACATCCTGGTTTTCTTCAACCCATTGTTGTGCTGCTTCTGCAGGTTTTGTTCCTGAGTAAATGTTCAGCATAACTTCTTCGATATCTTCTGTTGTCCATTCAAAGGCATCTAAAATCTTGAAAGCGTCAGGTGACTCTTTTTCTAAGTTTTGACGCACAAATGTGTGAATGCTTTCTTCTCCGCCGAATACGCCTTCAGGATCTTCCAAATATTTTAAATCATAATTGGCAAATTTCCAGTGTGGGCTCCAGCCTGTCACAACGATATCTTCCTCATTTTTAATCGCTTGTTCTAAAGCAACTGTCATCGCACCCGATGATGATGGTTGTAATGACCATGATTCCAGGTTTGGATATGTTTCAAGTGCTCTTTCAGCAGCTGCAACTACACCTGCACCCGCTTCAATACCTGTAATTGTTGAGGCCGCTTCTGTCGATAAATCAGCAATTGATGTTGCTTCCATATAACTTGGTACAACTAATCCAATTTTCGCACCTTGTAAGTTTGGTCCTAAATCTTCTACATCTGCCCCGTATTTTTCATACTGTGAAGCATGTGTAGCAGGTAACCAGCCAGATACCATTGCATCTGCTTCACCTTTAGAAACTGCTTCCCACATGATGGCATTATCCAATGGTGTAATGTCAACTTTATAGCCGACACTTTCCAGTACTTCTGCCACTACATAAGTAGAGGCAACTTCTGAATCCCATTCTACATAGGCTAATTCGATTGAACCTAGATCTTCTTTAGATGACGTTTCTTTTTTCTCTGTTGTGTCATCTCCACACGCAGCTAATAATAGCGCCGCACTCATTGCTGTTGCTGCAGGCATCCATTTTAATTTTTTCATTTTACTTTCCCCCATTTGATTTTTGTTTATTTAAACTTTGTGTTAAACGGTCTACGATAATAGCGAAGATTACAAGACTGATCCCCGCAACAAATCCATTACCGATTTGCGCTCGTTGTAGAGCCGATAATACTTCTCGACCTAAACCAGGTGCACCGATCATCGATGCAATAACGACCATCGATAATGATAAAAGTACCGTTTGGTTAATACCGGCCATAATTGTAGATTTTGAAAGTGGCAATTCTACTTTTACTAATTTTTGAGTGAAAGTACTACCATAAGAGTCCGCCGCTTCGATTAAATGAGTCGGAACTTGACGGATACCGAGATTTGTAAAACGTACAGTTGGTGGTAATGCGAAGATAACTGAAGCAAATACACCTGGTACGACACCAATCCCGAAAAATGCAACGGCTGGGATTAAATATACGAACCCTGGCATTGTTTGCATAAAGTCTAAAATTGGTTTTAATATTTCTTCTACTACTTTTGATTTCGACATTAGAATTCCAAGTGGTATACCGATTACAATCGCGATTAAACTAGAGAACAGCACGAGTGTAAATGTATTCATAAGCTGATCCCATAAGCCTTGGTTTAAGATGAACAGTAAACCAATGATTGAAAAGAGGGCTAAACCGAATTTTTTGCCTGTTGCGAAAAACGCTAGTACAGCAATGATTAAAATAAATACATACGGTGGAATCGCTGTTAATGTGGATGTTACAAAATCCATTAAATCTTCACCGTTGTTCTGAATGAAACGGAATTGAGCAGAAAACGTATCTGTAACAAAATCCATCAGTTTCTCAACATTTTCTGCAATCGGTAATGGTGTTGCCAAATTTAAAAGTTTACTCATTGTCTACACCCCCGTTTTTTTCAGAGGCTAACGACTCTAAAACAACTCCACGGATTAAGACTCCGCGCAGTTTTCCCTCTTCGACTACTGCTAATGGTGTCGGAGAATCGGAAATAACCGATAAAACATCCTGAATAATTGTAGATGGCTCCACTATCGGCATATCGTTACGTAAAATTGATTGCAGTGATTTTTCACCGGATTGCGCAAGCTCCAGAGCATCATTTGCAGTAATATAACCTAAATATTTTCGGGCTTTATCTACTGCGAGCAGGACACTAACTTTATCTTCTCTCATACGCTGCAACGCAACTTTTGGCCCTTCATGATCAATTTGAATGGTCATCGGACGAATCATCGCATTTTCTGCCGTCAATACTTTCGAACGGTCTACATCTTCCAGGAATGAACGGACATATTCATTTGCAGGGTTTGTCAAAATTTCTTCCCCTGTTCCTACTTGCATGATCTTTCCATCCTTCATAATGGCAATACGATCTCCTATACGAAGTGCTTCATTTAAATCATGTGTAATAAAGACAATGGTTTTTTGTAAATTAGCTTGTAACTCCAATAGCTCATCTTGCATCTCTTTACGAATGAGCGGATCAAGAGCAGAAAAAGCTTCATCCATTAATATGATTTCTGTATCATTTGCCAACGCCCGTGCAAGTCCTACACGCTGCTGCATACCACCTGATAATTGATCTGGATACTGGTCTTTATAGGAGAGCAACCCTGCATTCTGTAAAGCCTTTTCTGCTTTTAATCGTCTTTCCTCTTTTGGAACGCCTCTGACTTCCAGGCCATACTCTGCATTTTGTAAAATGGTACGTTGCGGGAATAATGCGAAGTTTTGAAACACCATGCTCATTTTTTCCCTGCGAACTAGCTGCAGGCTCTTTTTATTGAGCTTTGTAATATTTTGATCATCTATATAAATATCACCACTCGTTGGTTGAATGAGACGATTGAGTAAACGGATTAATGTAGACTTCCCACTTCCTGAGAGCCCCATGATTACGAAAATCTCACCCTCTTCAATTGTCAAACTAGCTTCATATACACCTACAGTAGCATTTGTCTCTTTTAATATCTGTTCTTTGGATTTTTCTTGCTTCACGAGCTTTAATGCCTGTGATGTATTTTTTCCAAATACTTTAGTGACTCGGTCAATTTTAATTTTCCCCATAATCCACTTCCTAATATAATTAATTTCACGCTAGTAACAACTTTATATTTATCTCAGGTTGTTAAAAGCAACAACTTTTATATTAATATACGTTGTTACTATTGTCAAATAAGAATTGATTTTTTTGCTCCTCTATCTAGAAATAAAGTCCCTTAAACAGAAAAAACTACCCCCGAAATACAATGAGGGAGTAGTTTGTTTTTGTTATAAATTTGACGACCTTTATCTATTCTGATCGAAAGTTGTTACTTTCTAGCTGTAAAAAGTGTTTTACATTCGAATAACATTCTTCTTTACCAATAAAAAATAATGTATCTCCGGCAGAGAGTGTTGCGTATGGACCAGGCGAAACAATTAGCTCATGATCTTTTTTGATGCCAATTATTGTAGCACCCGTTTCCTGCCAGAAATTGATTTCGCCAACATTTTTCGATAGGAATGGGCAATTTTCAGTAATATCGATTTGAAAAGGTACAAACGGGTTTATCGATTGATAGCGGCTAGTCCGATTGACCATTTCTCCTAATGTATCCTGGAAATGATGCAACTCATCAATTTGGCGTTCAATACTGTCGGTTAATTGTTTTTGTAAATCTCTTATTGATTTAACGCCAGTTAACCGTTGAATGTATTTAGCAGCATTTTCATAGGAAACGATGACAACACCGCTCCCCTTTGTCGCTTCTACTATATTTAGATCCTGTAGAACGGCAATCGCTCGTCTCGCGGTTTCTGATGAAACACTGTATTGAGATGCCAGCGATGAACGGGCATAAATCTTTTCCCCGACAACATATTTTTTTTCAACAATTTTAGCGGCAATATCTTCTGCTATTACTTGATATTTGGGCTGCTTAATTTGGATTTTCTTCTCCATTATTTGCACTCCTTTGTGCTGTGTTCAGTATGCATAAGCAAAATTCCTATATTTATACTATATCGAAATTATATACCTTTTTATAAAAACAACAAATAGTTCGCTGATTTTAAACAGTTTCATTTCAATAAATTGAATTAAAATATAGGTATTTTTTTCTGTTAAATACTAACAATAACATTATTAACTTTTTTATTCGAGTTATTTCTCATTTTTTCGACAAAACTAACACTTTAGCACTTTAACTCAATAAACTTGTTTATTATCCAGAAAAATGATGATAAAATTTTGACTATTGTAAATTAGAAATAGGTGTGAAAATGGAAAAATTATTTAGAAAAAAACCAATCAATGACCTTTTACTTAAAAGCGGAAACATGCAGTTACCTAAAACAATCGGTCCTTTTGATTTGATTATGTTAGGTGTCGGTGCCATTGTCGGTACAGGCATATTCATTTTACCGGGCACGGTCTCTGCGCTCCATGCAGGCCCCGGAATTGTATTCTCCTTTACGATTGCTGCAGTCGTATGTGCATTAGCCGCACTATGTTATTCTGAATTTTCTTCTACTGTACCCGTTGCAGGTAGTGCCTATTCATATAGCTATATCGTTTTTGGAGAAATCATAGCATGGCTTGTCGGCTGGGCATTATTATTGGAATACGGTCTCGCAACTGCTGCCGTGGCAACAGGCTGGTCAGGTTATTTCGTTTCGCTGCTGGAAGGATTGAGTATCCATTTGCCGGTCGCTTTGACAGGGGCATTTAGTCCTGCAAACGGTACTTATATTAACTTACCTGCGATATGTATTATCTTTGCGATAGGTGCTTTACTGTCATTAGGAATGAAAGAATCGACACGTTTTAATGCATTATTGGTCGCAATTAAACTTGGTGTTATTTTATTGTTTATTGTAGTAGGTGTCTTTTATGTGAAGCCTGATAACTGGACACCTTTCCTGCCATTTGGAATGAGCGGTGTTTTCACAGGTGCCGCGCTCGTATTTTTTGCTTACTTAGGGTTTGATGCCGTATCTTCTGCTGCCTCGGAAGTAAAAAATCCACAGCGGAATATGCCAATCGGAATTATCGGTTCCTTGCTTGTCTGTACTGTCTTGTATGTAGTAGTTTCACTTGTACTGACAGGGATTGTTCCATATACAGACCTGAATGTAACCGATCCTGTATCTTACGCGATGCAAGTAATCGATCAGGAATGGGCAGCTGGAATTATATCACTCGGGGCTGTCATTGGCATGATGACCGTTATATTAGTGATGATGTACGGCGGGACACGATTGTTAATGGCGTTTGCCCGTGATGGCTTAATGCCAAAAATGCTTGCACACTTAAGTGAAAAGCGTAAAATGCCTGCTAAAAATACGTGGCTATTTACAGTAATTATTTCATTTTTTGCAGGGTTTGTTCCATTGGATTTGTTGGCGGAACTTGTTAATATGGGGACACTGGTCGCGTTTATTTTTGTTTCTGCCGGCATTTTATCTTTACGTAAAAATAAAGAATTGCCACAAGATCGATTCAAAGTACCTTTTTATCCCGTTTTACCAATATTATCATTTATTTTATGTATTTTACTGATTACACAACTTTCCTTGCACACATGGATCGCTTGCGGTATTTGGTTTATTATCGGTATAATCGTTTATTTTGCGTATGGAAAAAAACATTCTACGATGAATTCTTAATCTAAATAGTTGAACAGAGTTGGTACTATAACCGCTCTATATAAAAAGCGCAGCAAATTAGTTCCGATAATTTGCTGCGCTTTTATTTTCTGAAAAATTCCCTGTCTTTGAAAAAAGCGATATGCAAATTTTCTGACCTTATCAAATTATTTGTTTTTGAACCTTTTACAGATGCCAACGAATTGCTAATATGAAAGATAATTTCAAGCAAGGGAGCGTCATTTACTATGGAATCATCACGACCACTCACTACTTCATCAGAAAAAACAAAAGATTTAATTATTACGAGCCTTCTCATTTCACTCGTGTTCGTAGCCACATTTTTTATTAATATCCGCTTGCCGATTGCTGCAAATGGGGGGCTCGTTCATTTAGGTTCTGCCATGCTTTTTATTATCTCAATTTTATTTGGTCCGAAGAAGGGCGCAATGGCCGGGGCATTCGGTATGGCACTGTTTGATATTTTATCCGGCTGGACATTATGGGCACCATTTACATTCATTACTCGCGGTCTTCAGGGCTATATTGTTGGTAAAATTGCGACGATGCATGGAAAAAATGGCGGAAGTTTTATTTATAACTTTGCGGCTATCGTTATCTCGGTTCCCTTTATGCTTGGCGGTTATTATATTTGTGAACGTGTTCTCTACGGAAACTGGGTCATTCCACTTGCATCAATTCCAGGAAATCTCGTTCAAAATGCAGTGGGTCTTATCATTGCAATACCAGTATGTATCGCTTTGAAAAAACTGCCCCTTTTTAAATAAAATGAAACTTTAATTAGTGGGGGGTTCCTCATCCCCTATAGAGACGGGACCCCGTTAATGAGGATAAAAAAATTGGTTAGCGGCCAATTTCGCTAACCAATCCTATTTTTATTTTACTAATTTGCTAATTGCTTTAAATGCATCGCCTTTTGCTACTTGCTGCATTTCGAATAATGCCATTTCCACACTAGTTACGCGTGCACCAAGCTGCATCATTTTCTGGATGCCTATCTCTCGATTACTCGCTGTGCGTGAAGACACACAGTCTGCCAGCACTTCGACTTCATAACCGTTTTCCAGTAATTGAGCTGCTGTTTGATACACACAAATATGGGCTTCAATTCCGGCCAATAAAATCTTCTTGCGTCCTGTTTGCTGTAATGCTTGTACAAATTCCTCAGTATCATAAGCACTGAATGTAATTTTTTCAATCGGTTTTTCATCTGTTAAATGCTCCGCAACTCGCTCATCTGTCGGACCAAGCCCTTTTGGATATTGCTCAAGCCATAAAATAGGTAATTCCAATAATTTTGCCCCTTGTACCATTGTGGCGATATTACCTACAACTAGTGCACTTTCCTCAACAACTTGCGCCAATTTCCCCTGAATATCAATCAGTACTAATACTGCTTCTTCTTTTTTTAACATGAATATACCTCCCCTAAGTTGCATTCTTCTCTATTATACTGAACTTTTCCACTAAATGAATAGTAGATCCTCCATTGAAACGAAATGGATGACAATGTATAGTGAAAAGAGAAATGGAGGATTTATATGTTGCGTCTTAGTTGGCTCATAAGTATGGGCATTAGTTTATTTGGAGTATTAATTATTCAGCACTTTTTTACGGTAAAACCGGACGATGTTGCAAATGGAGGAAATCTTGGGGCACTAGGTTTAGCACTAGTTGCACCATTTATTATACTTAGTTTATTTATTACGTTTCGCTTCTTTACTGAAAGTGCAAGAAACGCAAAAGATCAACTTATGCGTATGATTTATTTAGTATTTGGAGTGGCGCTGTTAGTGGCGTTCATCTATTATGCTATTGATTTTTCAAATAGTGTGTATGCATCCCTCGGCGGTGATACGAAGACACCCGGTTCCACAATTTATCGTTTCCCCCTATTAAATGAGTACACGAATCACGTTTTTCTTAATTTTTATACATTTGGAATTGTCCATACTTTAAGTGCTTTAGTCGGTGCTGCTACAGGAATGGTCAAGCCTGCCAAACAGTCTCCGCAATAATAAAAACCCGAATGGTTTGAACCATTCGGGTTTTGTTATTGTTAATTAGCGTACTTCTGCACCAGCTGCTGCTAATGCTTTTAATACTTTATTGTGCGCTGTGACCACTTCTTCGTCTGTTAATGTACGCTCTGGGTCGAAATATGTTAATGAGAATGCTACTGATTTTTTACCAGCCGTCATTTTCTCCCCTGCATAAACATCAAATACTTTTACTTCTTTCAATAAAGAAGTTCCTGCACCTTTAATAATGCTTACAATTTCACCAGCTGGAGCTGCTACATCCAATTCTAATGCGATATCACGACTCATTGCCGGGAAGCGAGGAATCATTGAATAAACAAGCTCTTCTTGTGTTGCACTTAAAATGGCATTTAAGTTCAGTTCGGCTACATATGTTTCTTTTACATCAAATGCTTTTTGTTCTTGCGGATGAAGCTGGGCAATGACACCCACTTTTTCGCCATCTAATAATACATCAGCTGTTCGACCTGGATGTAAACCGTCTACTTGCGCTTTTACATAGCTTACTCGAGCTGTTAAGCCTAATTTAGCAAATACCGCTTCAACAATACCTTTTGCAACGAAGAAATCAACATTTTTCTTTTCGCCCTGCCATGTATTATCTATCCATTTACCTGTTAACACAAGCGCTAAGTGCTCTTCTTCAAATGGAAGTTCTTCAGCAGTTTGTCCAAGGAATACTGAACCAATTTCATATAATGCTACTGTTTCCGCTTGACGGGCTACGTTATAGCTTGCTGCCTCTACTAAGTGAGGAATTAAGCTTTGGCGTAATGTTGAGCGTTCTTCAGACATAGGCATTAATAATTTTGTTGTATCTTCAGCTTTTAATGCAAACTTTTGAGCGTGTGCTGCTGAAGTTAATGAGTAAGTTACCGCTTGATAAAGACCGGCACCTTCCATTACATTGCGTACGATACGGCGTCCTGCCTGATAAGGCGTTAACCGGCCAACTTGATCACTCGCCGGTAAGCTTACAGGAATCTCATCATAGCCATACATACGTGCAATTTCTTCAACGATATCTTCCGGAATTTTAATATCTTGTCGTCGCGTTGGAGCATCAATGATCAATAAGCCATTTGCTGCTTCCACATCAAATTTTAAACGCTCTAAAATAGACAGCATATCCTCTAACGAAATCTTCATACCTAAACGGCCGTTAATAAAGTCAGGTGATACAACAACACGGGCAGGTGACTTATCAAGTTCATCAACTAGCACTGTACCTTCAAGTACTTCACCGCCTGCTAATTCAGCAAGTAATTGTGCTGCACGTTCTGCTGCAGGAAGGACACGATTCGGATCAACACCTTTTTCAAAACGCGCTGAAGAATCTGAACGTAAGCCGATCTCTTTTGAAGTACGGCGCACAGAAGCCGGATTGAAGTATGCAGATTCGATTACTACTGTCGTTGTAGTATTTGATACTTCTGATTTAGCACCGCCCATAACACCTGCAACCGCTTCAGCTTCTTGACCATTTGTAATGACAAGATTGTGGTTAGCCAATTTACGCTCCTGATCATCAAGCGTTGTCATTACTTCACCATCACGTGCTATACGCGTTACGATTTCACCAGTTGCCAATTTATCGTAGTCAAATGCATGTAATGGTTGACCGTATTCCATTAATACGTAGTTTGTAATATCAACTACGTTATTATGTGGTCGTACTCCTGCAGACATAAGCGCATGCTGCAGCCATAATGGCGATTCTTTTACTTCAATGTTTTTTACAACTTTTGCTGCGTACATCGGATTTGCTTCTTTATCTTCTACCGTTAACTTTAAAACGTCTTCCGCTTTTTCAGCTGAAGCTGTATAAACGATTTCCGGTAATTTTACATCTTGGGATAAAATCGCAGCTACTTCATAAGCAACACCAAGCATGCTCATTGCATCCGAACGGTTCGGCGTTAAACCAAGCTCAAGTACTGTATCACGTAAGCCTAAAACTTCTAATGCATCTGCACCTGGAGTTGAATCGGCAGGTAATACATAAATCCCATCTGCATAAGCTTTTGGCACAAGACGGCCTTCAATGCCCAACTCTTGAAGTGAACAAATCATTCCGTTTGATTCTTGCCCGCGTAACTTCGCTTTTTTAATTTTAATGCCGCCTGGCAATTTTGCCCCTGGACGCGCTACGATGACTTTTTGACCAGCATCAACGTTTGGAGCCCCACACACGATTTGTTGAAGCTCTTCTTCCCCAACATCAACTTGACACACATTTAATTTATCTGCTTCCGGATGTTTTTCTTTTGATACAACATGACCAACAACAACATTTGACATGCCTAGTGAACGGTCAATTACTGCATCAACTTCAATACCCGCACGCGTAATTTTTTCTGCTAATTCATTTGCTTCTATAGAAGAAATGTCTACATATTGACTTAACCATTTTAATGAAACTAACATTTATATTGTCCTCCTTCTTACACTTCTGCCTGGTGGAATTGTGATAAGAAGCGTGTGTCATTTGTATAGAAATGACGAATATCATCCACACCGTATTTTAACATTGCGATACGTTCTGCACCGATACCGAAAGCGAAACCTGAAAGCTTAGTTGAATCGTAGCCAGCCATTTCAAGTACGTTCGGGTGTACCATACCAGCACCTAAAATTTCAATCCAGCCAGTTTGCTTACATACATTACAGCCTTTACCTGAACATTTATGACAAGATACGTCAACTTCTACAGAAGGCTCTGTGAATGGGAAGAATGATGGTCGCAGGCGGATTTCGCGTTCTGCTCCAAACATTTTCTTGGCCAATGCATCAAGAGTTCCTTTTAGGTCAGACATGCGGATATTTTCCCCGATTACAAGACCTTCAATTTGCATGAATTGGTGAGAGTGTGTCGCATCATCTGTGTCACGACGGAATACTTTACCTGGGCAAATCACACGAATCGGTTCGCCTTTTTTAGCTTCCATTGTACGTGCCTGAACTGGAGAAGTATGTGTACGCAATAATGTTTCTTCTGAAATATAGAATGAATCCTGCATGTCACGGGCCGGGTGACCTTTAGGCAAGTTCATTGCTTCAAAGTTATAGTAGTCTTTTTCTACTTCAGGTCCTTCTACGATTTCGTAGCCCATACCTAAAAACAGGTCTTCGATTTCTTCGATTACACGTGTTAACAAGTGACGGTTTCCTGCACGTACTTTTGCACCTGGTAACGTCACATCGATTGACTCGTTTTCAAGCTGAGCTAAAATTGCAGCTTCTTCTAAAACAGCAACCTTTTTCTCAAGTTCAGCTGTTACATTTTCACGTACAGTGTTAACTAGGGCACCCATTTTCGGACGTTCTTCTGCAGAAAGTTTCCCCATTCCTTTTAATAGATCCGTGATCGGTCCTTTTTTACCTAAGTACGCAACACGAACGTCATTTAATGCTTTTAAGTCAGCTGCATCGGCAATTTTAGCTAATGCTTCTTGTTCCAATTGCTTTAATTGTTGTTCCATTTACAAAGTCCTCCTTAATAAAATCCAGTGTCATAGTGCCTGGTCTGAACCCGTTGCTTTAACAAATTTACATATACGCACTATAATAATCACCATTTCTGAAAATAAAAAATCCTCGCCCCCTAAGAAAGGGACGAGGACGAGTTTCGCGGTACCACCCTAGTTATTGCAAAAAGCAATCACTTCATTGGAGCTAACGACTATGTCTAGCCGGCAATCCTTTCACCACAAGTGGATCCCGGATGCTGCTCGCGGGGTGAACTTCACTATACAATTTGTTAGCAAGCTTTCAGTCATTGGCTTGCATTCCCTAAAACAAATGGTGTATACCTACTCTTCCCGGTCAACGCATTTCGTAATATATTCTCCAACTAGTTTAATGTATTTTCGTACATTTATCAACTAGCTGGAGCGTTTTTCATCATTACATATCCCAAAGAAGGATTAATAAAGAACCTAAAACAGTCAATACTACTAAACCGATTCCGTATACGATGTTCGAGTAGATAGCCCACTTGTCATTTGTTTCACCAGCGTGCATGAAGACAATAAACTGTAAACCTGCTTGAATGAATGCTGTCACTAAAAGGATAACCATTCCAGTTGTGAATGACATATCTGTGAAGTACACAAGCATTGCAATCACTGTTAAAATCAGTGAAAATACGAAGCCCATAATTTGGCCTATTGGGAAGAACTTAGCCATAGATTACATCATTCCTTTCAAGTAAATGAAACTGAAGATGAAGATCCAAACAACATCCAGGAAGTGCCAGTATAGTGAGAATACAAATGTTTTCCCTGCTGTTACTGAGTTAAGTCCGCGTTTGGCAATTTGGATCATAATGAAGATTCCCCAGAATAAACCAAACGTTACGTGAAGACCGTGTGTTCCTAACGTTGTTAATAAAGCAGATGTGAAGGCACTAGTCGTAATACCTGCACCAACATGTACATAGTGTACAAATTCGTAAATTTCTACAGAAATGAACGCTGCACCAAGTAATAACGTAATACCCATAAATGACAATGTCGCTTTTTTACTGCCAAGACGCATAGCATGAATAGCTAAACCGATTGTAAAACTTGATGTTAAAAGAATAAATGTTTCTGCCAATACTGGACCGATTTCGAAAATCTCAGCAGCAGTTGGACCGTCACCTGTACGACCCGAAAGGACAAAGTATGATGCGAATAATGTACCGAATAACATAATTTCCGCACCTAGGAAAGTCCAGAATCCGAAGATTTTCAGGTTATTTTCCTCTGTTGAATATTCCAATGGAACATTGTTATTAACTTTACCCATTATTTCGCACCTCCTTCTTTTTCATATTTTTTCTCGATTAATTCTACTTCTTCTTTATGGATATGGTAGCCATGGTCGTCTTCTAGAGAACGGTAACCCATGCAAGCTAAAATACCGATTAAGCTGATGATTGCTAAAGTGAACATGCTGAATACTAAAGCGAAACCACCGATGAAGAAGAATATTGATAAAATAAATGTTTGACCTGAGTTATTTGGCATGTGAATATCTTGAATTTCACCTTTGAATAACTTCGTGCCGTTTTTCTTAGAATCCCAGAATGCTTCTGAATTTGAATCAGTTACGTCCGGAGTGATTGCAAAGTTATAGTGTGGGATTGGTGTATGTGTCGCCCACTCAAGACCACGTGCATCCCATGGATCTGAACCGATGTCTCGTGGAGAGTTTTTGAAACTGTACCAAATGTTCCATACTAGCATTAAGAATGAAACAGACATGATTCCGGCACCGACGAACGATACCATGTTTAAAGTACTGAAACCTGCAGCATCAGAGTATGTGTACATACGACGTGCTTGACCATCTAAACCAGTGATATACATTGGAATGAATGATAGTACGAAACCTATAGACATTACCCAAACAGTTGCTTTACCAAGACGCTCATTTAACATGAAACCGAACATTTTTGGCCAGTAGAACGTTAAACCAGCTAACATCGCGTAAACAACACCAGGGATGATTACGTTATGGAAGTGGGCTACTAAGAACATTGTGTTGTGGTATTGGTAGTCAGCTGCTGACATCGCAAGCATAACCCCTGTAACACCACCAAGTGTGAATAAAGGAATGAAGTGCAATGCATACAACATTGGTGTTGTAATAACAATTTTCCCTTTATAAAGTGTGAATAACCAGTTGAAAATTTTAACCCCTGTTGGGATCGCAATTGCCATTGTTGTGATCGAGAAGATCGAGTTCGTGAATGCACCTTGACCCATTGTAAAGAAGTGGTGAGTCCATACAGCGAACGAGAATACTGAAATTAAGATCATTGACCAAACCATTGATGTGTAACCATATAAGTTACGACGTGCGAATGTCGAAATAACTTCAGAGAAAATACCGAATGCCGGTAAGATTAAGATATATACTTCAGGGTGACCCCAAACCCAGAACAGGTTGGCCCAAAGCATGTCCATACCACCGTCACCGATAGCAAAGAATTTAGTATCCCATAGACGGTCCATTGTACCCATAGCTAATGCTACTGTTAATACTGGGAACGCGAATACGATAATTAAGTTTGCAATAAGTGCTGACCAAGTGAACATTGGCATTTTAAATAATGTCATGCCTGGAGCACGCATTTTCATGATAGTCGTAATGAAGTTAATACCTGTCATTAATGTACCAAGACCCGCAATTTGAAGTGCCAGCATGTAATAGTTTGTACCAACTGATGTACTGAATTCATTATCCGCTAATGGGAAATATGAAGTCCATCCAGAATCAGGAGATCCCCCAACGATGAATGAGATATTGAATAATCCCATACCCATGAAGAATAACCAGAATGCCAAGTTGTTCAAACGTGGGAACGCAACGTCACGTGCCCCGATTTGTAAAGGTACTAAAAAGTTAAAGAAGAATGTAATGAATGGCATTGCCATGAATAAAATCATGACTACTCCGTGAGTTGTAAATACTTCGTTATAGTGCTGAGCGTCTAAGAAACCGTTTTCTGGAATAGCTAGCTGTAAACGCATCATTACGGCATCGACACCGCCGCGGAAAAGCATAACTAAAGCAGTGATTAAATACATGATACCGATTTTTTTATGGTCAACAGTTGTAATCCATTCACGCCATAAGTAGCCCCACAATTTAAAATAAGTAACGATCGCTACTAACGCGATTGACCCTAAAACGATAGAAGCCATTGCGATATAAATTAATGTGCTTGGGTGTGGAACTGCAAACTGTGCAAAGAATTCCGACATAGTAGTACTCCTTTCGAAAAGTTGTTACTTTCAAAAATTAGTGTGAAGAATGGTCCTCTTCATCCTCTTTTTCTTCGTCTGAAGATTCATGGTTGTGTTCCGGAGCTGGTGAGAACTCTAGATGTGTACCAGTATAAGTTTGTTTACCAAGGTGACCTGGCTCTAATAATTCGTCAAACTTCTCTTCTGTTAATGGAGCAGCCGTTTCATGAACTTCTGTTACCCATTCGTCGAATTCAGTTTGAGTTAATGCTGTTACATCAAAAATGTTTTCTGCTGTACCACGACCTGAGAAGTTCGCGTTACGTCCCCAGAATTCACCTGGGTTGTCAGCAGCTAAGTGTAATGTTGTTACCATGTCTGCCATTGCGTATTTCTGACCACCAAGTTGTGGAATCCAGAAACTTGTAATTGGACCATAAGAATAAAGTTTAAATTCAACCGAGCGTCCAGCAGGAATGTATAGGTAGTTTACTGTTTCAATACCTTGTTCTGGATAGCTGAAGTGCCATTTCCAGTTAGATGAAGAAGCATAAATAACTAAAGGTTCCTGATCTTCATATTCTTGAGGAACATTCTCAACAATGTAGTTACTCTTAACAGAAACAAATGATAAGAAAATAACGATGATTACAGGAATACCAATCATAATTGTTTCTACAAGCCAGTGACCATGAATATGCGGTGGCTCGTAATCTGGACTTTGTTTTGATGCACGGTATTTAAATAACATAAACACCAAAATTGCTAATACTGTTAAAACAATCCCTGACATTAAGTAAATTAATAACATTGTGTCATCGGCTTGTCTTTGAGCTTGAGGACCTTTAGGATCAAGTACTGCTAACTTATCGTTACAGCCTGCTAATAGAATAGCACCTAGTCCCATGAAAGAGAGTAATGTTCCCTTCATATTTACTTTCATAGTTGGACTCCTTTCCAAATAAATAGAGCTTGTTAGATTTTGCTTAAGCGCTTTCATGTGAGAGCGAAAATAAAATAATGACAATAGTGTTACTACGAATGAATAATTTCACTTATTACCATTTACACTATGCATATAGTGGCAAATAACCAGAACATCAATTCATCACCATTTAGAACCTTTAAATTGAATCCCATAATTAACAGTTTGCTCACTATTTCAAAAAGCATTATTTTATTTTTTTGTTGTGACAACTTAAGGCGCCTGTCTAACCTACTTAGATTTTAGTTAAACATCAAATAAGTGTCAAAACATCAAATTGGAAAATACCCTTATTTCTGCCATTTTTCGAGCAATTCTTTTTTAATATTTTAAAATAATGAAGACAAATGCAGTAAAACAAAGCAATTACGAGCTAAAACACGCCTTCATTTCAAAAATGACATTTCTATGAACTCGTTAATGTTCATATTTTGCGACTAATCAGAAAGCGCTTAATGTTTCATATTATGGGTTTTATTTCCACTTTTTACCTAATATTTTAAAAGAAATGGGATTTTATAAGTACTTACTTACAAAATCCCTCGTTAACTTTTCGACTGTTTATTTTACAAATGCATACAGTAAAATTCCTGTTGCCACCGCAACGTTCAATGATTCTGCCCCGCCAAATATAGGAATGATGATGTTCTGGTCTGTTTTTGCCAAAATTTGAGGATTAATACCACTCCCTTCATTACCCACAATTAATGCAAATGAATCACTTGGTTCCACTTTTTTGTAAGAAATAGATTCGTCCAATGAAGTTCCATATACACGAACATTATCAGCCTGCAGGTTTTCCACCCATTCCAACAAGTCGCCACGTACGACTGGAATATGGAAATGAGAACCTTGTGCAGAACGCAAAGATTTCGGATTAAATGCATCGACACTACCTTTCCCTAATATAACTGCATCAATTCCAGCTGCATCTGCAGTTCGGATCATTGTGCCGATATTTCCCGGATCTTGAACCGCATCGACTAAAAGTACTTTGCGCCAATTTAATTGTTCATCTTCGGAGATTTGGCGTTGCTTACAATGGGCAAATACCCCTTGGGAATTTTCAGTTTCCGCAATTTCTTTTGAGACTGCATCATTTACGTGTACTAATACCACTTCATCAATTGCCCATAATAAAGGTAGATCAACACCATCACGCACAATGATTTGCACGATTTGATCTTTATGTTTTAACGCTTCTTCCACTAAATGAAAACCTTCTACTATATATTCCCCTGTTTTTTCACGTTCTTTTCGTTGTGTCACAAGCTTTTTCCAATGCTTCACTAGCGTATTTTGTATCGATTCGATTCTTTTCATGATTTCCCGTCCTTTTTTACGTACTCGATTGTATATTTTAGCACAATTATTTTGTAATCCATAATGCAATGCCATGTATAAAGTTTATTATTTTGAACAAAGTATGGGAAAAGGAGGTTTCATATGGATTTTCAAATTCGACAAGCAATTACTGCCAATGTAATGGGCTCAGATGCCGCTGAATTTCAGGATATCGTCAATGATGCAATTGCACGGGGGGAGGAACATTTACTTCCAGGCCTTGGTGTATTCTTGGAAAAATGGTGGAACGGTGCAAGCGAAAGTGAGCGAAACGATTTTTCACAAAAATTAGCAAAACAATTTGTCAGCTAACATTTAGCATAACCACCCATCATTCAATTATGATTCCATACAAAAAAGCAATCCAGCGTCTCCCGGATTGCTTTTTCTATGTAGTGATGGGGCATTCCATCTTGAATACAGACATCACTTGTAGTTCTTCATGAATCGTCACAGCGTCTCCCGTTGTTATTCATGTTGGACTACTACATTATTTATTTGCCCTTCCTGCACATAAATAATGTATGGTTCGCAGTGGCGACTACAACCCGTAGTATAAAGCCAACTGCCTGTTACTTTTTACGCCAATAAAGATACTAAAACTGCTTTTTGTGCATGCAGACGATTTTCTGCTTGCTCAAATATATAAGAATTTGGGCCGTCAATAACTGACGTCGCAACTTCTTCCTCTCGATGTGCCGGTAAACAATGAAGGAACATATAATCCGGCTTTGCATGGGCAACCAATTCATCATTAATCTGGTATTTCGCAAAATCCTTTAGTCGCTTTTGCGTTTCTTCTTCCTGCCCCATAGATGTCCATACATCTGCATAAACAGCATCTGCATTTGTAACAGCTGCCACAGGGTCATTCGTTACAACAATGGTACTGCCGTTTCGAGAAGCAATCACTTGTGCTTTTTCAATAATACGCGTATCGCATTCATATCCTGGTGGTGTTGCAACTGCTACATGCATACCAACATGTGCTGCAGCAACAATAAGCGCATGTGCTACATTATTGCCATCACCTACATAAGCAATTTTTAATCCTTTCAAATCCCCTTTATTTTCGGCAATTGTTTCAAGATCAGCTAATGCCTGACATGGATGATCAAGATCCGTTAAACCATTAATGACCGGAATCGATGCGTTATCAGCCAATTCTTCCACCATCGTATGGGAGTTGGCACGAATCATAATTCCGTCTAAATAACCTGACAATACTCTTCCTGTATCGGAGATTGGTTCACCACGGCCAATTTGCATATCACGTGCATTCATATACATGCCATATCCTCCGAGCTGCTGCATACCTACTTCAAATGATACGCGTGTACGCGTTGAGCTTTTCTCAAAGATCATGCCCAGTGTTTTACCTTCCAATAATCGTGGACATTTGCCTGCTTTTGTTATTGTTTTCAACTGTGTCGCAAGTTCAAGCAGTTGCTTCACTTCTTCACTCGTATAGTCAAGCAGTGTTAATAAGTCTTTTCCTTGTAAACTTTCAACGGGCTTTAATTGCACCTCTTCTAATAACTTCATCATTACACACCTCTGTGAGCTTTATGTTGATTTTATTATACAAATGAATAATTATAAAATCAAGTGAATTATTATAAATTATTTAAATTAATTAAATTGTATAATAATTACACTCATTCCTTAACGATGAGATAACTCACTTGAAGGATATATTTTATGTTTTTTGGAGAATATTTTCGATTTTTATTGAATTCTAATTCATTTTTAAGCATACTATTTACAGCAGTATATTTTGGAAATAATTTACTCTATAACTGATTTAGGAGGAATCATTATGCCGAACGCGATCCACACAGTGGAATTACCATTATCTAATGAGATAATATGGCATTTTCTAAAGGACTATAATAATTGGGCACCATTAATTCCAGGTTATATCGAGCACGAAGCAATACATGATACGCAGTTCACTTGGACTTTACTTGCAGATTTAGGGTTCACGAAAAAGAAGATTATTCTTCAAGTAGATATAACTGATTCTGTTGAACCAACTAATGTAAAATTTAACATAAAAGGTTTGTCCGACAACTTTGATGGGAACGGCTATTTTAACATTGCAACCGGCAATAACGAGTCTACTCAAGTAACAGGCAGCCTGGATTTATCTGCTGGCGGTTTTATGGGGATGATGATCAACCCTGTTTTGGAAAGTTTCGTACCTAAAGCGACGTCTGATTTAACGAACTCAATTGAAACAAAGCTTACTGCCCTACATGATGTAAAATAAACAAAAAACCATTAACTTTCCTGACAATCGGAAAATTAATGGTTTTCGCTTATTTTAATGGAGATTGTACAGCAGGTTTCAGCATACGATGCACAATTCCTTCATCATATTCACTGCAGACACTAATACAAACTTTCATATATAATGTAAGTCACAGTAAAATTCGTCGTTTGATAACTGCTAAACTCATTCATCTTTTCTTGAATGCCTTCTCTAGTACATTTTAATATAGCTACTTTTCTCGTCCAAACTTCTGAAAACGCCGTGCCATTAGCTATTCTTCTTTTTTCCTTCAAACCCTTCTACAACTATTTCCGGCTGTATTCATAAAGTCCCCTGTTCCAGGCCATCCTCTAAAAACATTTCCCAAATTGATTCATTTATAGAGATCTATTGAAACACACCATCGCGTATAATTGTAGTATTTACTGTAACGTTCACTTTCATTTCGGAAAACATTTCATCCCACTTTTTTTTATCAATATCCGCATTTCGATTCTGTGCTTTATAATATTCGCCAAACTGGAATATATCGGTATTGATTTCATGGCTATAGTCTATAATTTGATTAATTTCACTTTCAATTTTCTTGTTGATTTCTTTCTCAAGTTTATGAATGATGCTCGGATTATCCATGCTCACATCTGAATCAACTTCCAATAACCGACATTCAATTTTAATCGTTAAATTGAATTCAGGCACTGCCGAATCTACTAGTTTAATCTTCCGCTTTGAATTTATAGAGTCAATGGCTATTGGTAGTCCTTCCGAGGAATCAGGGGGGGATTTTTCCAATGTTGTTATAGGTATTTCCATTTCAAGCGTTCCATTATGAGTCTTCCCTTTAACCATCAATATATAAATTGCTTCCTCTGCCGGGAGTTTGCCGACTATTTTCCCTTCGTTAAAAAAAGCTATACCAGATATTTTGATATTATTTTCTTCTCTTTCTAATATCGGCATGGAATAACTATCTATAAATGATAGTTTATCTCTGTTGATTTCATGGAGAGTCGATGAAATAATATACTGCTTGTCTACATTATATTTAATTAATTGATAAATATGTTGTCCAAGATCAGATATATTTTCATACTTATACTCTAATAGTTCGTTCAAATCCCCTTCCACAGAAGCTATATATGTTGCATTGCTGATTTCGGAATTCATTTTTAAGATATGAATGTTCTCATTTAAACCTACTTTAGCCAGCTCTTCACCGTATAACACAACCCGTAATTGCCCTGAGCCAATAGTCTTCGATGTTTTTAAATCAATTTTTGAACGTGCCCCCCTACTTGTTAATGCAGTTGCAGATTGCAATTCAATTTTACTTTCTAAATCCGGATTAATTTGTCGGATAACAGCAATGGCGGCCAACTTATCCTCATCAGCTAAATCAAAGCCTACCAATGTTGTTAAACTGATTCTTTCAAGAATTTTCTGTTCTGCACAACCTACCAAAACGATAATACAGGCGAACAGCAAAATCAGTTTTTTTAACGTAGTCAGCTCCTTCATTCCCTTCTCGCTTGTCGTTTAAAGACTTTTTTCTTTAGGAGAGCAATGAAATATAATAAGACAGGGTAAGCAAATACGATATAAAATGCGTAGTACCCAAAATAGTTGTTGAATGTATTAATCTCAAACCGTGTCTCCACAATCAACGATCCTATAAATATAAAAAGGGAGAAAATAATAATAAATTTCTTATCGGTTATATTTATTATTCGGCTAACCCCCCTATAAGCAGACCATGCAAATAAACAAAGGTTCGGCAAGATTATCATCATCCAGTAACAGACCGTTATCAGTTCAATCCGTTCAAGAAATGGCAAACGGACAATGCTGAATAATGATAATGTTGCCCAAATCGTTTTCTCAAGCTGTTCCCCACTAAAAAATGTTAATGTAACCAACATAACAAACAAATAAATAGCCAATGTAAACAGCAATCCAAAATGTACAAATTTTTGCGCCTTATTCTTTTCTTTGACATATGGATAAACCGTATTAATTATTTCAAAACCTACAATCGTAAGCGTCATCGAATACGCTCCTTTGAGTAGACTTATAAAATCATTATCTAGTACAGGTAACAGGTAATTAACATTCGAATATTCAATAGGAAATAACAGTACAATTAAAATCCAGAGACTTAAAAAAAAGCTAAAAAAACAGACTCCAATTATTACTCGTAGGCCGCCCGTGAATGCATAACTTACAGTTATAAGCAGTGTAATGGTAATAAACGAAGAACTTAAGCCTGGAAATACCCATGTATTAATAACATCTGTATAATTTTTAATAATGGCAAAATACGCCAAACCGCAATAAACAATATAGGTCAAATTAATAAAATTCCCTAAGTATTTACCAAATAAATCCAAATTCACCCCATAAATATCATTTGCTTCGTACAATTCCAGCGTTTTAATAATTATAAAGACAATAAAATGTGCTGCAATAAAACTAATAATGATGGAAATCCAGGCATCTTGTTTCGCATCTTTATAGATAATGCTTTGAAATCCATGAACTCCTACACCTATTTGAGCAGAAGAAATGATGAAAAAGAGAAGAGGGGCATTGAATGTTTGAGTGGGATTAATTTGCAGCATATTCTTCACTCTTTCACCTTCTCCTTGTCTCCCTTAAGATTTACACGCATTTTTGAATAATCAGGATTCTCCACTCTCGCATTTAATGATTTCCGAGCGATGAACGGATATGGTAGACGAACAAGGCTATCACCCAAATCTTTAAGTCTAGGTGGGTATAATGGCGCCATATAAGGAGCGCCTAAACTTGTTTGTCGTAATAGATGAATCACAAGAATACAAAGGGCAAGCATTATACCATAGTAACCCCAAAATCCAGCTAAAATGATGATTGGAAAACGTAGCAGCCTAATAACATTTCCCATCATATAACTCGGTGTTATAAAGGAAGACAGCGCACATAGAGCGACAATAATTATAAGAATATTACTCGTAATCCCTGCCTCCACTGCTGCTGTACCAAGTACGATCCCACCGACAATCCCAATTGTTTGTCCTATTTTTGTCGGTAATCTTGCCCCAGCCTCACGAAGCAATTCCATAATCAGCTCCAGAAATAGCGCCTCTAATATAGGAGGAAACGGTACTTTAGCCCTCGATTCACTAAGCGGAACTAAAAGCGGCTGTGGGATCACTTCATAATGAAAAGTTAATGATGCAACATACAGTGGTGTAAAAAAAATAGAGATAAAAATGGCTGCAAATCTTAGCCATCTTACAAATGTTGCAATTGGCCACCTCAAGTTTTTATCTTCTCTACTTTGAAAAAACTCAATAAATGAGTAAGGGCAAAGTATCCCCATCGAACTGCCATCAACAAGAATGCCTATTTTTCCACCCAATATACCATCGCAAAATCGATCGGGGCGCTCCGTTAATAACATCTGAGGAAAAATAGACAGGGAACTGTCATCGATTAACTCTGCCAGTTCCGCACTATCAATTAAATCTTCAATATCGAGAGCTTGTATTCTTTGTCGGACAGTATTTATATTTTGTTCTGATGCAACACCATCTAGATAAAGTATAGAGAGCGATGTATTGGTCTGGTTTCCTACCTTTAATTTTTCATTACTAAGATTTTTACTTAAAATAAACCGTCTAACAAGCGAGATATTTGTGGAGAGACTTTCATTAAACCCTACTTGCGAACCGATAACTTGCGATTCATTTTCAGGTGCAGACAAACTCCGTGATTCTCTTGCTGGAATAATGACCATAGTGACCAGTGCATGTCCCGCCACATGAATCATAACAGCGCCAGTTAACATAGTATCGATACTTTGATTTAATTTATTTTCCACGTTTACTTGTGGCAGAGGTAACTGACTCTGGATACTATTCGGGGTTCCTTCTTGTATATTCTGCAGAACAGGTAATATTTTACCGTTCATTATATCTTCTTTTATTAAGTTATCGATATACAAAATAGTAATTGAATCTGTTACATATCGAATTACTAAATCAGCCGGTGAATGAATTTGCTCTTTTACTTTTTTTATAAAAACATCAGTTGAATCGGAAATGGGTTGCCAATCATCCTTTTTGGTAGTTACTTCGGAAGTTGATGAAGTAGATTGTTTTTTTTCTCCCAGATTATCTTTTGAAGGCCTTGTTAAATCTCCTGTTTGTTTTTTGAACGTTGCCTTTTTATTCTTTTTTTCAAAAAACATAATCTTCCCCCATTTATCTAAAATTATATTTTTCGCTTACTCTATGTTTCGCTGAATAATGAATTCATTATCGCCAGATTATAGTCAAATATTCAAAAAGTACTTATTTAATTAAGAAAATAGGTCGGGTTGCGGAATTTACAGGGAAATAAGAGGTTGGTAGTTAAAGGGGGCCTATTTAAAATAAAATATCCATTTCCTTATAAGGAAATGGATATTTTTTCATATTATAATATTAAACAGCTAATAATTGTCCTTTCTGCAGTTTTTATATTATTCAAATATAATTTTTTTTACTGTGTCACGGTCTAATCGTTTAATTACTTCTACGATTAATTTCACCGCATTATCATAATCATCACGGTGCAGGATACCTGCGTGTGAGTGAATATAACGTGTTGCAACACCGATTGCCAATGATGGTACACCGTTTGCTGTAATATGGATACTTCCTGCATCCGTACCGCCGCCAGCCATTGCTTCGAACTGGTATGGAATACCTGCTTCCTCAGCTACATCAAGGACAAATTCACGTAACCCTGTATGTGATACCATTGATGCATCATATACGACAATTTGTGGACCTGCGCCCATTTTTGAAGTCGATTCTTTCGGTGTCACGCCCGGCGTATCGCCAGCAACACCAACATCTACAGAAAAACCGATATCCGGCTGTACTTTAAATGTAGAAGTTTTCGCGCCTCGAAGGCCGATTTCTTCCTGTACATTCCCGACACCATATACGATGTTCGGATGCTTTTCATCTTTTAATGCTTTCAGTACATCAATTGCAATCGCACAGCCAATTCGGTTGTCCCATGCTTTCGCCAATAGATGTTTTTCATTTTTCATCACATTGAATTCAAAATATGGTGTAATCATATCGCCAGGACGTACGCCCCACTCCATTGCTTCTTCTTTTGAAGTGGCACCGATATCAACGAACATTGATTTTATATCGACTACTTTGTTACGAACATCAGCCGGTAAAATATGTGGTGGCTTTGATCCGATCACACCAATAATTTCTTCCCCTTTTCGCGTTGTAATTGTCACACGTTGGGCAAGCATTACCTGGCTCCACCAGCCGCCTACTGTTTGGAAGAATACGAACCCTTTGTCATCGATGCGTGTAACCATGAAACCAACTTCATCCAAGTGACCCGCAACCATAATTTTCGGACCTTTTTCATCGCCTACTTTTTTTGCGATTAAACTGCCTAAGTTATCTGTTTCCACTTCATCTGCATATGGTGCGATGTACTTTTTCATCACTTCACGTGGTGCACGTTCATTTCCCGGTATACCGTTTGCATCTGTTAAATCTTTGAACATTTGTAATGTAGCATCGAGCTTTGTCATGTCGGTTTCCCCCTAATAATTACTCATCTTTATTATAGCGACAATATTTCGAAATGTGAAATAGTTTCTCGCCATTATGTAAATTAGTAGCCATTTCGTTGTCGTTCATAATTCTTTTCATTCTTTAATTTATATGCTTGGAAAACGTCATCGATTGTAAAGTTCAAGTTGTAGGCAATTAAGCTATACTGTTCCCACATTGCCCTGTAATTTTCTTCTGTTTGGTGCTGCAAAAACGTAAGAATCGTCTGTGTCGTATTAAGAAATGTTTCAGTTAACTCTTGCTTCTCTTTTAAATAGGGCCACTCCACTAAAAGAAAGCCGCGCATATTTCCAAGTGAAAGCATAAAGTGAACCGAATCTACAAACTCTTCTAAAAGGACAGCTCTTTTTGATGGCTCCTTTGTTGACCAATACTTGAAACAGCGTGTTTCGTTAGCAAGTTCACTTAACTCAACTAATAATGCGAGGCCTTTTTCGGCAAATACATCTTTTTGTACTTGTTGGTTTTCTTCAATAAATCGGTCTAGTTGCCGTTGCTTTTCAAATAATTGACGAAATTGCATTAAAACATCCCTCTTTTTCAAAATAAAATGAAACTTTTTATACTACTCAATCGTATAGGAGGGAATCACCGTAAGCAAGGAGGAAGTTTTATGGCTTTATTGTTACGAATTGCCATCATCCTTCTCATCATTTACATATTTTACAGAGGGGTACGCTACTTAATCGACCCAAAGCGTAAATTGGATGAGGCCTATGAAAATGGACAATATTATTTTTATGATGATGTAAAAAACATTCGGAAAAACTTTTTCATATCATATAAGGGGGCATTATTTGAAGGAGAAAAATATTTAGGTACGACGGACAATGCATTTGAAGTCGTAAGTATTTTCGTCTTTGTCCATGATGCGATGAAACTTCAAGGGTTTACGAAAGAGGATTTTATGTATTTGGAAAACGAGATTCTCATGAATTATCCAAACGCTTCGATTAATTGGAAAAATCCGATAGAAAAACTGATGAAAGCCTAACTGGGGACAGCGAACCGTAGATTGTACGGTTCGCTTTTATGTTTGAAACCTTTTTCATATATATCCGTATAAATGGATGAGGTGGAATATTATGGAAATTCATATTAAGAAAGCAGGTTATCTTGCAAATCAATCAAGCATTGAGCAAATTGATTTTTCAATGCAGCCTGGAACTATTACTGGTTTAATTGGGGGAAACGGTGCAGGGAAAAGTACTACAATTCAATCAATGCTTGGTGTTATTCCTTATTTCGAAGGGGCAATCACCATCCCCTCCTACGGTTATGTTCCAGAACGTCCATTATTATATGAGCATTTCACACTGCGCGAGCATCTTCAATTTTTAATTGATGAATATAACGACAAAACACTTTGGGATAAAGCAGAGCAGTTACTCAAACTCTTTCAAATTGACAAGCGGCTGGATGATTTGCCGATATACTTTTCAAAAGGAATGCAGCAAAAAGTGATGCTTGTGCTGGCTTTTTTAATCGAACGACCACTCTACATATTGGATGAACCATTCATGGGACTTGATCCGCGAGCTATACGGGAACTGCTCGTTTTAATCGAAGAACGTAAACAGCAGGGTGCATCCTTTTTACTTTGCACACACCAATTAGAAATGGCTGAAATGCTTTGTGATCATTACATTCTCCTTCATGAAGGAAATATCCAGGCTAAGGGAACATTGCGTGAGCTTCAACAAATGATCGGACAACCTATTTCTTTACTGGATATCTTTTATGAATTACAAGGCAGGTTATAACGATGTTTACAAAACGCCTTTATTGCTCGTATCAATTTAATTTAAAACTAATTAAATCAATTACAGATTGGATAGTCCTTCTATACCTTGTAGTGCCCAGTGTCATTATCGGCTTTTTCTTATATCGCGATACTGCTGGTAATTTTCAAGTATTTGAGCTTCAGCCAATTCCCTTACTCCTTCTGTTATTTGGGATTAGCTTCTTGTTAGTTAAATCAGCTTTACGCCTCTTTATATATGATGCAGATCTGTTATTTTATAAGCAGCAGGGAAGTAAAATTCATCATATTAAACTATGGGGTTATTGTTATACATTTTTACAATATAACTTTGTACTTGTAATTCTATTATTGCTCGCTTCGCCTTTTATCTTATTTCCATTTTGGAAAGTCCTTTTGTCTTTAAATATAATAAGCGTACTCCATATATGGATACAGTATAGATATCAAAAGTGGTTTACAAAATGGCCGTTACTTTTCATTGTTCATGCACTCATTATTTTTTGCCTCGGCATTTTGCCATTATGGGGATTTTTCATACTTCTTCTTGCTGTTCATCTACTTTTACTAAATACTGTACTTAGCAATCGTTACTGGACAATCGAAACGAGCTGGGAATATGAGGCCCTTTACAGTTGGATGAAGCGCATTTATCAATTTAGCTTGGAAATGCGATATTATATGCCAGCTAAGACAAAGCAGCCGCTTATTTTACTTGCCAAAAAGAAAGTATTAAGTACACACCGGATCGATAATTTAATTTACAAAACATTATTGAGAAAACTGAATTACTTGAAATCGCCCGTTCAACTCATTGTCATTAGCATCGGCCTTCTCTTCGTTCTACCTATCTGGGCAAAAGCAGTTGTCCTCATATTTTCTTTTATCGGTTTAAACGTTGCCCTTAGTTCTATCCTGAATGAAATTAAACAAGCTCCTTTTTTTCAACTAATGTCTGTTCAGGAAAATGAGTGGTTTCAGGCAAAAAAACGTATCAAATACCGTTTTTTTGGTCCGATTAGCGTTGTCTTGATGCTCCTATTTTTTATCATTTAACACAGAATTGGATGCTGCATTTTACTGCAGCATCCATTTTAACGATTATGTCCATAATGGCCAGGATTCGCGACTGCACCAATCGTACTTACCCAGCGGTTTGTATAATTGAAGAATCCGGCAACATATGCGGCTTCCAATATTTCATGATCATTAAAGCCAGCCTCACGTAGTAGATCGACTTCTTTAGTCGTTATTTCATTTGGATATCTTGTTACCCGGTAGGCATAATCACATAACGCACGCTGCTTTACCGTAAGTTTTGCAGAGCGGTAGTTGTATGTTAATTGGTCAACCCACCCAGGATTTTTTGTTATCCCGCGAAGTACATCACTATGTGAAGTGAGGCAATAATTGCAATTATTTGTCGAAGAGACAACGAGCCCGATCATTTCCTTGTCTGCTAACGACAAATAAGTTGTTTCTTCATTGAACAAAGAATATTTAAATTCCAAAAATCCTTTATACTGTAGCGCATTCAATGGAAGAATTTTAAATAAATTATTTACAAAACCATTCTGCTCCAGCTGCTTTTCAACATGTTGATCGAAAAGTTGCTGTACATCTCCCGGTATTTCCTCTTCATTTGGCTTCTGTAAATAAGACAACTGCTCTTCGTATTTGCTCATTTCACTACTCCCTGCTTTTTAATTTACTGAATTTATTATAAATTACAACTATTAAACTAACAAACGAATAATCTGCTAACTGTATAAAAATAGCATAGACAAACTTAGTCTATGCTTCGGGATGATATTAAAATAGCTGAACGAGTAAGAATACATGGATTGCTCCAAGTAATGGAAAGCCAAATGCAAATTTATTGTGCTTTGTTTTATGACGGAATAAATACATTCCTAATACACCGCCAAGTGCACCTCCCAGAACACCTAATGTTAATAAAGTCCTTTCGGAAATACGCCATTCCTTCTTTTTTGCACGTTCTTTATCTATGTACATATATACACATAATACGAGTGAAACAACTGCAACATATGAAAGTGCTGCTAATTCCATCTGAATTCCCCCTAATCAAAAAAAGACTGATAAGGAGCAAATCCCTATCAGTCTTTATTATATACTAAAATTATTTAGCAACTGCTTTTTTAGCTTCTTCAGCTAATTGAGCGAATGCTGAGCTATCAGTTACAGCTAAGTCAGCTAACATTTTACGGTTAACTTCGATACCTGCTACTTTTAAGCCGTGCATTAAACGAGAGTAAGATAAACCGTTCATACGTGCAGCTGCGTTAATACGAGTGATCCATAATTTACGGAAATTACGTTTCTTTTGACGACGGTCACGGTATGCATATTGACCTGATTTCATTACTGCTTGGTTAGCTACTTTGTATAAAGTATGTTTTGAACCGTAGTAACCTTTAGCTAATTTTAAAACTTTTTTGCGACGAGCGCGTGTTACTGTTCCGCCTTTTACGCGTGGCATAGTAATTACCTCCTGCTAATTCTTTCGAATGCTTAATTTTATTTTTGTTTTGTATAATCTTTTAACGGTCAAAGATTATTTCATGTAAGTTAATAATGTACGAATACGCTTGAAATCGCCTGAAGTAGCAACTTTCGCTTTACGTAAGTGACGTTTTGCTTTAGTTGATTTGTTAGCGAATAAGTGAGAGCCATAAGCACGGTCAAATTTTAATTTACCAGTACCTGTTTTTTTGAAACGTTTCGCAGCTCCACGGTGAGTTTTCATTTTTGGCATGTCGATTTCCTCCTAAACTTGTTACTACATACGTATTATTTCTCTGTCTTCGGTTGAAGAACTAAGAACATGCTTCGGCCTTCCATCTTCGGTTTTTGTTCAACCGTAGATACTTCAGCACAAGCTTCAGCAAAGCGATCTAACACACGCTGACCGATTTCTTTGTGTGTAATTGCACGACCTTTAAAGCGAATTGACGCTTTAACTTTGTCACCTTTTTCAAGGAACTTAATCGCATTACGTAATTTCGTTTGAAAATCATGTTCATCGATCGTAGGGCTCAAGCGAACCTCTTTCATTACGATTACTTTAGAATTTTTACGAATTTCACGATCTTTCTTTTGCTGATCGAACTTAAATTTACCATAGTCCATGACACGAGCGACTGGTGGCTTGGCTTGAGGGGCCACAAGGACAAGATCCAAGTTAGCACGAGCGGCAATTTCCAACGCTTCAGTACGCGTTTTTAAACCAAGCTGATCACCATTGTGATCAATTAGACGAAGTTCTCGCGCGCGGATGCCTTCGTTTACATACATGTCTTTGCTAATATTAATCCACCTCCAAGTGTTTGTCGCGAATACATGAGTTGGTGTAAAGTATAACCCTGTCGAACGGTACACCTCTGCGTGATGTCCATATGTTCTTTTCATTTTTACAAACAAAAAGGACGGACATTTGAGATGTCCGCCCGCTATATGTGCATACGCATTCATGCGTAAAACAATTCAACGTTTCTGATACCTGCTCGTAACTTTTATAAAAGCACTTGTCAGGTGAGAAGCGGGCAGCCTCTACTTTCAAACTTTTGTATTCATAACTTAAATAATCTTACCACGGGACCAAAGTAACGTCAAGCATTTTTATATGATTAATTTTATTGTTTCTCCGTTTTTAAAAAATAAATGAAATTAATTTTCATTTCCAGGTTTCACTTAAAAAATTCGTGGTATCTAATTAAGGACTCACATTTTATCGATAGGAGGAATTTTTAATATGTTCAGACATCAAAAAGAATTACAATTTGAGGTAAAAGTTGAAAGACCGGACCCATTATTAGCGAAACAAATTCAGGAAGTTCTTGGCGGTCAGTTCGGTGAAATGAGTGTCATGATGCAATATCTGTTCCAAGGTTGGAACTGTCGTGGCGAAGAAAAATATAAAGACTTATTAATGGATATCGGTACCGAGGAAATTGGTCACGTTGAAATGCTATGTTCTTTAATTAGTCAATTACTGGACGGTGCATCACCGGATGACCAGCAGAAAATTGCAGAAGACCCAATGATGAATTCAATTATGGGCGGCATTAATCCGCAACATTTAATTGTTAGTGGTTTAGGAGCTACTCCGAAAGACTCTAACGGTGTACCATGGAATGCTGGTTATATTGCAGCGAGTGGTAACCTGCTGGCAGACTTCCGCGCAAACTTAAATGCTGAATCACAAGGCCGTCTACAAGTTGCGCGTTTATACCATATGACAAAAGATGAAGGTGTACGTACTGTATTCAGAAAAATGCTGGCACGCGACCGTTATCACCAATATCAATGGATGGCGGCTATTAAAGAGCTTGAAGAAAAGAAAGGTGTTGTCGTTCCCGCTTCATTCGCACCGGAAGACGAGTTGGAAGCTCAGCCGCATGCCTATGAATTATGGAGCTTATCAGAAGGAACAGCATCTAAAAATGGTCCGTGGGCACAAGGTACAGCACCAGACGGAACTGGGGAATTTGTATTCTTGGATAACCCGGCACCAATGGGACAAGTACCGAACCCGGCCGTACCACCAACAACTTTACACCATGATATCGATGTAGATAAAAAATTATAATCTACGATAAAAACTGTTCTCGACTTGTTATGAATTACATACAATTCGAGGACAGTTTTTTGTTTTACATCATATTAGGAGGGGTGTCGAATATAGTTGGCGGTGCTGGCCGTAAAACAGGAGCCGGCGCAAAAGGTTGCGGGTGTTCCACATAATTAAATACACCTTCCCCGTCCATACTCGGCCCGTGCGCCCAACGTCCGTGCGCACTTTCATTTCCACGGGAGAAGTTAAATAATGTATAGGCTACTTCTCGTCTTTCAAGCTCTTTAGGGAAAGTACTTGGCACGACAATATTTTCCTGTGCCTCTAATTCTTTAATCGCTGCAACCCACTGATTTTGATGCATTGTATCTCTTGCAAGCAACCATGAAAACATATCACGTACCCCTGGATCATCCGTTTCATAATAAAGACGCGCTACCTGTAGACGTCCTTGTGATTCGGCATTCAGATTCGCACGGAAATCCGCCAGTAAGTTGCCGCTTGCTGCAATATACCCGGCATTCCATGGCACACCATTGGAATCCTTCGGTGCAGCCCCTAGACCACTAACGATTATATGTTGCGGATTACTGCCTCCTAAAATTGCCGCTATCAGCGGGTCCTTTGCAGCCTCATCTAATATTATCGGTTCTACCCCATCCAACAATCTCGCAATCATTGTTGAAATCATTTCTATATGAGCAAGCTCTTCCGTGCCTGTATCCATCAGTAAGTCACGGTATTTTTCATTGCCTCTCGTATTCCAGCCTTGAAATAAATATTGAAGTGCTACCGACATTTCTCCAAATTGACCTCCGAGAATTTCTTGCATTTTCCGTGCCATAACCGGATCCGGTTTACACGGCTTGGCTTCATACTGCAGCTCCTTTATATGATAAAACATTTATTCACTCCTTTTATATTTCCTACTATATGCATTTACCTAAAAAATGCTTTTAAAAAATATAAAAATCGTAGCTTTCATTTAAAAAACCAAAAAGGCGTCCCACAAAGTGCGGGACGCCTTCTTCTTCTTATTTCTTCACTTCTGCTGTAATGTCTGCAAGGAACTGTTCAAAGCTGATTGTTTCTGAATCCTTTGAACCGTAACGGCGGATATTTACCGCATTTTCTGCAACTTCTTTATCTCCAAGTACAAGCATGTACGGGATTTTTTGCATTTGTGCTTCACGGATTTTATAACCTAGTTTTTCTTCGCGGTCATCCATTTCCACACGGATACCAGCTGCAGCTAATTTTTCTTGTACTTCGCGTGCATAATCATAGTGCACTGCATTTGATACAGGAATAATTGTTGCTTGCACCGGTGCCAACCAAGTCGGGAATGCCCCTTTGTATTCTTCAATCAAGAATGCTACGAAGCGTTCCATTGTCGATACAACACCACGGTGGATAACAACTGGGCGTTGAGGCTGACCGTCTTCACCAATGTAAGAAAGGTCAAAGCGTTGTGGCAATAAGAAGTCAAGTTGTGCAGTCGATAATGTTTCTTCTTTACCAATTGCTGTTTTTACTTGAACGTCTAGCTTCGGACCATAGAATGCTGCTTCATCTTCTGCGATGAAGTAATCATAACCAAGCTCATCCATTGCTTCTTTTAACATCGCTTGTGCAGTTTCCCACATTTGATCGTCATCAAAGTATTTCTCAGTGTTATTCGGGTCACGGTAAGAAAGGCGGAATGAGAAATCTTTAAGATCAAAGTCTTTATATACTTCTAAAATCAATTCCACTACTTTTTTGAATTCTGCTTTAATTTGATCCGGACGTACGAAAATGTGCGCATCATTTAAAGTCATTCCGCGTACTCGTTGCAGACCAGATACGGCACCACTCATTTCATATCGGTGCATTGTGCCAAGTTCTGCGATACGGATTGGTAAGTGACGGTAAGAGTGCAGACCGTTTTTGAATACCATCATATGGTGAGGACAGTTCATTGGACGTAAAACAAGTGTTTCATTGTCCATTTCCATTGGCGGGAACATGCCATCTTGATAGTGCTCCCAGTGTCCTGATGTTTCGTATAATTTTTTCGAGCCAAGTACTGGTGTATAAACGTGTTTGTAACCTAAAGATAATTCTTTATCTACAATATAGCGTTCAATAGTACGGCGGATTGTTGCACCGTTTGGTAACCAAAGTGGTAAACCTTGACCAACTGTTTGGCTAGTCATGAATAAATCCAATTCTTTACCGATTTTACGGTGGTCACGTTCTTTTGCTTCTTCAAGCATTTGAAGGTGGTGCTTCAACTCGTCTTTAGTGAAGAATGCAGTACCGTAAATACGTTGCAGCATTTTGTTGTCTGAGTTCCCGCGCCAGTAAGCACCAGCTAATGATAATAGTTTGAACTCTTTTAACTTGCCCGTAGATGGTACGTGTACACCACGGCAAAGATCAAAGAAATCGCCTTGGTAGTAAATTGATACTTGATCATCTGCTGGAATTGCTTCAAGTAGTTCTAATTTATACTCGTCGCCAACTTCCTCGTAAATTTTTTGTGCTTCATCACGAGAAACGTTTTTACGCTCAATTTCGATGTTTTCGGAAATAATTTTTTTCATTTCTTTTTCAATTGCCGGTAAATCTTCTGCAGTGATTGGTGTTGGTGAATCGATGTCATAGTAGAAGCCTGAATCGATAACTGGACCGATACCTAATTTTGCGTCCGGGTATAGACGTTTTACTGCCTGTGCTGTTAAGTGGGCAGTAGAATGACGAAGAATTTCTAATGCTTCGTCTGATTTATTTGTAATGATTTCGATTGCACCATCTTGCTCGATTCCTGTTTTTGCATCGATTAATGTGCCGTTGATTTTACCTGCTAATGTTGATTTTTTTAGACCTGGGCTGATTGAGCCTGCAACGTCCAATGTAGATGTTCCCTTGGCAAATTCCTTTACTGCGCCATCCGGGAATGTTAATTTGATCATTTCTGACATGTTGTTGTCCTCCTTATAAGGTTTTTATTTAATTGAGAGTAGCAAAGTGTCATCATTCTAATCCGTTGATTTCCGTTTCGGGCGGACGCTTTCCGCGGGCGTGGCCTTACACGAGCGTCTCAGGCGTCACGCTATTCCCGCTGGAGTCGCCGCCCTACACTACAATCAACTAATCTATAGCTATAAATTAATTTGCTCCCAATATTTTTTATCAGCCAAAATATATTAAGGCAAAATAAAAAGCACCGTCCCAACAAAGGGACGATGCTGTATGCTCGTGGTGCCACCCTTCTTCCTTCTTCGTTAAAACGAATCAGAAGCTCTCGGTCAGTTAACGTACTGAGAAACGATGACGGATTGGCCCCGTCACAGCTCCAAGGTAGTAAAGTATAACGCTTGTGCTAGGAAGCTTGCAGCCGTGTCTTCCCTCTCTAAAAGCCAGTTCGTTAAACTTGTTGTCCTCTTCAATGCATTTATTGTTTATTTACGTACAAAGTATACGCTCGATTTTGCAGAAATGCAATATTGAAAAATAAAACTTTTAATATTTTATTTTCTGCGGTTTGTTCCTGTAATTTCAAGCGGTGTCGTCAATGCTTGTACTCGCTGTAAAATACGGCCCGATTTCATTTCATCGATTGCCCCATGTTCAGTTACGGACCATTGTTCTTCCAGCTGTTTGTAATTAAAGTTTGAAGAGATGAATGTCGGCAATTTTTCCGCCATACGATAATGAAGGATTGAACCGATAATTTCATCTCTTGTCCATGTTGAAATCGGCTCTGAACCTACATCATCGAGCATTAATACCGGCACTTTTTTTACAAAATCAATTTTCTGTTCAATCGATCCTTCTGTTACCGACGACTTTAATTCACGGATGAATTCCGGCATATATACTAATAAAGTTTGAATACGTTCTTTCGACAAAGCATTAGCGATGGCGCCTAAAATATAGGTTTTCCCAACACCAAATGTGCCGTATAAATACAGCCCTTTTGCAGGAAGCTCTTTCGTTTCACGATATTGTTTCCTGAATTCAACCATAAACTGTGTCGCAGCCATGCGGGAATTATCATTCATATCCATTTCATTAAAATCTGCCTTCAGGACATCTTTCGGCATATACATCGTCTTCATCATTGAAGCTAGTTCACGCTGGTCATCTTCTTTAAGCATTTGTTCGCACTTGCGGTAGATAATATTAATCTGACCATTCGAAAGCATTAACTGCGGAACATGACCTTTATAGAAATTTTGACACTGCGATGTAGAACCGGCTCCACAGCAAGTGTGCTTTTGCTCTACAAATTCAAAAAGAGTCGTCATTCCATATTGAATAACAGCCGAGTTTTCCGTCATATTATGGTCATTCATAAACTGTATTACACTTGGATGTGAAAGGACCCGGGTTTTTAATTCATTATATTTTTGCTCAAATGATGGGATATTTATTTTATTGAGCGAATCTTTTATTGGTTCGATAGTACTCACCTGCTTTTTAATCACTATTTAATTGCTCTAATAATTTTTTGCGCTGCTCTTCAAAATCAATTTGGTTTTGAGTATTGTTGGAATTAGCTTGTTGTACTGGTTCCTGATCTTTTTCTTTAAACCAATCCGGAACTACGCCAACTTTTCTCGCCCCGCGCTGTTTGTTTTTCTTATCTTGCATTTCAGTATAAATCTTCGCTTGATTAATTGTCTGAATTTTGTTGTTTCGCCATGTATTTGCGACACTGTTAATATATTTTTCAGGCAATGCACCTTCTGTTTTTTCCATTACATACTCTAACATGTAATTGACGACAGCCGGGATCATCTTATAATGCAGGATCAATTTTTCCGCTGTTGCAACAACATACGCAAACGGCTCATGACCATCGTTTAACTCTTTTGTAAATGCATATGGCGTCTGTTTTTCATAGCGGGCCAATTCGGGTGTAAACACATAATCCCCTGGATAGTATTTCAGTAAATCCTGCTCGGTAATTTTCACGTCTACTTTATTTTCTTTATAATTCGATTCAATGTAAGCAAGTGCATCTTTAGCCAATAAGATGTTTTTCAACTGCATATTCAATGCAAGTGTCTGAATTTGATTACGTCCAAAACGGCTCGTTTTATTCGTTAATATAAATTCAAGAATGGCATTGACAACTCCGACTTTAATGCCATGTTTTAATACAAGATCATCCACTTGCTTCACTAACATTTCAACCGGTTCTTTACCGTTAAGTAAATTTCTCATGAAATCATATGGCAATGTTTCGTCGAAAGCCGGAATCCATTTTGACATATCTTTTACGGTAACTTTAAATGCGAGCGGTGTATCCATCGTAATTTTAGATGCCTTCAACTGAGATCCATCGCTTTCTTCTACAATACGAAGAGCTTCTAAAGCGTTTGCCGGAGGGTTTAACATCCAGTTTCCGGCGATAGACTGCACAAAGTTTTTCGTTAGTTTCCCATTGCTCTCATTATAGGCATATTCCATCAGCACATTGACTGCACCTACCGAGAGGCCTTGCTGCAATACGAGTTCCTCGGCTAAATCAACAATAAATTTCACCGGTTTTTTCCCTTTATACAGTGATTTCAGGAAATAATAAGGTACCGTTTTATCATAGTGAATCGACTGGTCATCAACCGTTAAATAATCTTCTGTAACTTTAATAAGATTGCGTTCATTTCGCTTTTCAATATAGTCTAATGCTTGTTCGGCCGTTTTAATTTGATTGTACCGGATTTCAGAGGCCAATGCTTCTACAAATGATTCCGGCAAGTTGCCTTTTGTCGAATCCCACACATGACGAATGATGACGTTTGCCACTTCTATCGGGATATCATAAGAACTGTAAAGCGATTCTGCTATTTTTACATGCCCTGAAAATGGTTCTTCACCATGAGTCAAAATCAGCAAATACTGATAAGGTGTAGAATTTTTAAAATCAACGAGCGCTGAATCAGGAGAATCGGTTTTCGAGTTATTATTTTCTTCAACTTTATTCAAATCGTTATTCGTAACCGTAATTTGCGATAAGTTTTTCGATTTACGATCACGGTAGCTATGTTCAACCTTTGCAATTTCCATTGTATTTTCAGCGGTTTTTGCACCTTTTTTAAGCCAGTTATTCATGACTACCTTCATAAAGTTTTTATTATAATTTAATTCGTCATTCATTGAAATATAATGGATCAAAACATTCAATGTACCGTAAGAAACCCCTTTTCTAAGGAAATAATTAAATTCCATTACAACAGATTCCGGAGGCAAATAACCATTAAATTTTTGGAAAACTTCAATCGGTGAGGTTTTTTCTAAATACTCGATTAAACCTTCTTTATCATTAATATTTTGCTGTGTTTTCGCAGGCGCAGAGTTGATTACTTCCACCGAACGGAAAATGTCCTGTTTTTTAATCAGTTTCGGCTTTGCGACACCTACGTTCAGCTGGTAGTACTCTTCACAGCGTTTTTCAAGCTCTTTTTTCGTAAGTCCTTCATCTGTATCCCATGCCAATAACACTATTCTTTGCATATCCGTCACAGAGAAATTATACATAAACGCTAATTTAGCAATGGCAATCTTAATATCCAGTGTAAATAATTTACTTGGGATTAAGTTTTGGCTCATACCCATCATGAAGCTTTTAAAATCAAATAAGTCATACTCAAACGGGTACGACATTTTTGAACGTTCATTTACCGAACCTGTATTTTCCTGCATGACTTGCTTTAGCTCAGTTTCTGTTATTGCAACAAATGCATCATTAAAGCTGCATGTGACATCTTTATAGCCATGTAAGGAAATATCATGTTTCGATAAGTTATTTCGTAATGATTCATACTGTTCGCGCCCGATTTTCCGTAAAAGCGCTACAGAAAGAATCGAATCGTCAAAGAAGTCATGGCCAGTCAATGGCGGATATAAAATATACTTCATCGATTTATATGAATCCATCATCTTCTCAAATGACTTCACTAAACCAATTGCTTCTAATACGATTCTTGCTTGCAGTAGTTGCTTCGGTTTAAAACTTAATGAATCGAGCAGGTTGCTATGAAAACAAGTTGCCTTTTCGTGTTGTTGTGTTTCAACCCATAACTTTAAATATAGTGCCGTAGCTTCAACACCGATAATCGGCTGATAGCATAATTGCAATGCAAGCTGATGCTCACTAGTGATAGTTTGAGGGCAATGAATTTCACAATGGTCATATGGATTTAGCTGATTCATCATTACCATTTATCCCTCCTAACACTTATTTGTCATTTGACTGACGGGTCATAATTTCTTTCAGTTCCTCGATAAATACAGTAATATCTTTAAATTGGCGATAAACAGATGCGAAGCGTACATAGGCAACTTCATCGATTTTCGCAAGTCGGTCCATTACCATCTCCCCGACATCTTCCGAACGTACTTCAGCATTGCCTAATCGGCGCAATTCTTTTTCAATCGATAAAACAATCTCTTCTAATTGATCTAATGCAACCGGGCGTTTTTCACATGCGCGTATTAGACCACGCAATACTTTTTCACGGCTAAACTCCTCGCGTGAACCATCCTTTTTCACAACGATTAACGGTGTTTCTTCAATTTTTTCAAATGTCGTAAAGCGAAAGGCACATGATTCACATTCACGACGTCTGCGAATTTCTTTATTATCATCAACAGGTCTTGAGTCTACAACGCGTGTCCCATTGTATTGACAAGCTGGACATCTCATATAATAATTTCTCCTAAAAGTTAGTTTAATTCTATTATAACAAAAACAACGCGCTTGAAATAGTGCTTCACGCGCGTTGAAATTTTCCAATGGAAAGTCATTCAATTATATAGTGCATTGTTGCTTCACACAATAGAAAAAGCCTTTTGCAAAAATGATTTACTTTCTGCAAAAGGTTCTTTCTGTGTTATTAGGTCGCGTATTTATGCCTTTTTAAAGTGTTTAATCACACTAATAAAGCAATAAATTATGCATTTACTGTTGCTAATTCATTTGCAATTTTCTTTGTTAAGTCTACTACGCGAGCAGAGTAACCCCACTCATTATCATACCAAGCGATGACTTTTACTTTACGGTCACCTAATACAATTGTAGTTAAACCGTCTACAGTAGATGAGTATGTTGTTGTATTGTAGTCAGAAGATACTAATGGCTCCATAGAGAAGTTTAAAATACCGTTCATTTTGCCTTCAGCTGCCTCTTTAAATGCTGCATTTACTTCTTCTACTGTTACGTCTTTTTCTACATCTACAACTAAATCAACTAAAGAAACGTTTGGTGTTGGCACACGTAATGCCATACCGTGGATTTTCCCATCCAATTCCGGTAATACAAGACGCAATGCTTTTGCTGCACCAGTTGAAGTCGGGATAATAGATGATCCGCAGTTACGCGCACGACGTAAATCTTTGTGTGGGTTATCGATGTTGTTTTGATCGTTTGTATAAGCGTGAACTGTTGTCATTAAACCGTTTACAATACCGAACTCATCGTTTAATACTTTTGCTACAGGAGCTAAACAGTTTGTCGTACAAGATGCATTTGAAATGACATCATGCTTTGATAAATCCAATTTATCGTCATTTACACCTAAAACAACGGTAATATCTTCATTTTTACCAGGAGCAGTTAAAATAACTTTTTTCGCGCCAGCTTCAATATGTTTTGCTGCTTTTTCACGTTCATTGAATTTACCAGTAGCTTCGATTACGATATCTACACCCATTTGAGCCCATGGTAATTTTAATGGATCACGTTCACTAACTAATTCAACACGTTTGCCGTTTACAATTAAAGCACCTTCGACTGCTTCTACAGTTCCCGGGAAAACACCATGATTTGTGTCATACTTAATTAAATGTGCTAACGTTTCAGATGGATAGCTTGCGTTCACTGCTACGATATTCACGTCACCACGCATCATTGCTTGTCGGAACACCATACGACCAATGCGGCCAAAACCATTAATTGCAATAGAAACTGTCATATTATTTAAATCCTCCTAAAAGTACGATTCATTCGTTTTATTTATTCGTTGATTAGTATAACACATATTATAAAAAGTTGAACATATTTAATCCGCTTAATTAAATTTGTTATTTTCAGATAATACATACCCTCAAAATAAAAACCTCAACCAACTTTTAATAAAATTAGTTGAGGTTTTATTTTACTTCAGGACGTTCCACTCATACAAAATATTTTGAAGCTGAATTGCTGTATCTTCCAGCGTGCCATTATTATGAATAACTGCATCAGCTAACTGTTCCTTTTCTTTGACCGGAATCTGTGTCGCTATACGGGCATTTGCTTCTTCTTCCGTAAAGCCATTTCGTTCCATTAAGCGCTGTAGCTGCACTTCTTTATTTACAGAAACTACAATAATTTTTTCTACGAAATGTTCCAGCTTACTTTCGAATAGCAGCGGAATATCCATGAAAACATTTTTTTCACCAAACGAGATAAATTCATCACGCTGACGCAGCATTTCTTCACGAATAGCCGGATGTATGATGCCATTTAAAGTTTGCCGCATTTCCTCATTATGAAAAATAATACTTCCCACTTTTACACGATCCATTGAACCATCTTGTGCAATGACTTCCGGTCCAAATGCTTCTGCAATTTTTTTCAATGTCGGCGTACCAGGCTCGACTACTTGTCGTGCTACTACATCTGCATCAACAATCGGCAATCCGTATGACTTAATCATTTTTGCAACTGTGCTCTTTCCGCTGGCAATACTACCAGTTAAACCTATAATCACAGCAATTCCCCTTTACTTTTGACATTGCGGACAATATGTTGATGTTCTACCCGCGATAACGAGAGATTCTGTATTTGTTTCACATACAACACATTGCTTTTTCCCATACATTTTCAGTCGATGCTGCATTGTTCCTGCACCACCATTAATACTCCGGTAGTCTGAAATTGTCGATCCGCCCGAATCAATGCTTTCCTGCAATACGTCACAAATTACATGAAAGAGTTTTGTCTTTTGCTCACGACTTAACTCACCCGTTGTTTTCCCCGGATGAATAAGCATTTTGAACAATGCTTCGGTGGCATAAATATTGCCGCAACCCGAAATCACCTGACCATCCATGATGACCTCTTTAATCGGTTTTTTTGCGAATTTGGATTTTTCACTTTGCATGAGGAAAAAATCACAGGCGATTTCATCAAAAGGCTCCGGTGCCATTTTTAACAATGGCGGATGATCGGCGATTTCTTTAATAAAGCGCAATTCACCAAAACGGCGGATATCAGCATAGGCAAGCAATTCTCCGCTTGCCAATGTAAATATCGCATGGATATGCTTACGGAATTTTTCTTCCGTTATCTCCACCACATCATTCACAACAAACCATGCGCCACTCATCCCTAAATGGTTCACTAAAATAAAACGTTCATTATTTTTCTTTAGATGAAAGAATATATATTTTGATCTGCGCTCCAATTTCTCGATTGTCATATTGCGTACTAATAGTTCAAATTGAGAAGGCTTTGCGTTTTTTACAATCGCCTGTTTACCTGCCTCATGCGATGTATAAACGACATCCGATAAAGAGACAGATTCAATCGTCTTCCCTTCTACGATTGGCCGTAAATCACGTACGACCCCTTCTACTTCTGGTAATTCTGGCATAAATGGTACTCCTTATTTCGCATCGTACCATGTAGGACCATATGAAAATTCAACCTTTAACGGCACGCTTAACTTAATTGCATTTTCCATAACTTCAGGTACGATACGTTCTAAAATTTCAACTTCTTCTTTTGGTGCTTCAAAAATCAGTTCATCGTGTACTTGCAATAATAGCTTTGTCTGTAGTCCTTCTTGTTCAAGGCGCGCATTCATATCAATCATTGCTTTTTTTATAATGTCCGCGGCACTTCCTTGAATCGGTGTGTTCATCGCAGTACGTTCAGCAAAACTTCTTAAATTGAAGTTCGAGCTTGTGATGTCCGGCAAGTAGCGGCGGCGATTTAAAATCGTTGTAACGAAACCTGCTTTCTTTGCCTCTTCAATACTTGTATCCATATAGTTTTTTACACCAGGGAAGCTTTGCAAGTAGTTTTCAATGAAAATCCCCGCTTCTTTACGTGTAATATCAAGGCTTTGTGATAAGCCATAATCACTGATTCCATATACAATACCAAAGTTTACAGCTTTTGCTGTGCGACGCATTAAGCTTGTCACATCATCCGGATTTTCAAGATTAAACACATCCATTGCCGTCCGTGTATGGATATCCATTCCTTGCTGGAATGCCTCTACAAGCGCATCATCCCCGCACATATGAGCCAATACGCGCAGCTCAATCTGTGAATAGTCCGCCGCAAACAAAATCCAATCCTTTTTCGACGGAACAAATGCTTTTCGAATTTTGCGTCCTTCTTCTAAACGAATCGGGATATTTTGTAAATTCGGGTTTGTTGAGCTTAAACGCCCAGTTGAAGTTAATGCCTGCTGGAATCGGGTATGCACTTTTGAATCTTCTTTATGCACTTCTTTTATTAAACCTTCAATATATGTTGACTGCAGTTTCGCAAGCGTTCGGTACTCAAGAATATGCTTCACAATGTCATGCTCGGACTGTAACTTCTCCAGTACATCGGCTGCTGTTGAATATCCTGTCTTTGTCTTTTTAATGACAGGTAAGCCTAATTTATCAAATAGGATAACACCAAGCTGTTTCGGTGAATTAATATTGAATTTCTCGCCTGCCAGCTCATAAATTGTCGCTTCCATTACTTCAAGCTTTGCCTTCAAATCATCGCCCATTTGACGTAATGTATCAATATTGACAGTTATCCCTTCGCTCTCCATTTTCCCTAAAATATGTGCAAGCGGCAGCTCCAGCTCTTTGTATAATTCAAACTGTTCATTTTCCTTCAGCTTTTGCTCTAATAAAGGCTGCAGCTTCCAAACTGCTACTGCTTTTCGGCTCACATGTTCAGCTACATGATCCGCACCTGGAACAACCCACTTCGCCCCTTTTCCGTAGATTGCTTCATTGGATTGTACATCCTGGTAACCGAATTCCTTTGCAAGTGTTGCCACATCATCACCTGATATCGACGGCTTTAAAATGTACGAAGCTAACAATAAGTCAAACTCCACGCCTTTAAGCTCAATCCCTAAACGATGGAGCATTGCTTGTGTTGCTTTACTGTCCACAATATACTTTTTCTTAGTTTCATCTTGCATCCATGCTTTTAAGTCCGCATTATCAACTACATTATCAATCGCTGTGTAAACCGTACGTTCTCCGTCTGACAAGGCTAAACCGAGGGCATTACAGCTATGGTAATGTTCATTTTCCAACTCGAGGTGGATTGCCATCGTTTCTTTTAACATGTCGCCTGTAATAGCCTGTACATTTTCAAATACTAATTCAGCTTGTTCTGTTTCTACTGTTTCAAAATCACTTTTTTCGATTAAAGATTTAAAGCCAAGCTCTTGCCATACATTAAGAAGTGCTTCCTCATCCGGACCTGCATATGCTAAATCATCAAGTGAAATTGTTAGTGGTGCATCTGTATGAATTGTCGCAAGCTTTTTTGATAAGTGAGCCATTTCTTCATTGTCTACCAGCTTTTCTTTCATTTTCGAAGCTTTCAATGAATCCATCGCTTCATATAATTTTTCAATCGTCCCGTGTTCCTTCAATAATTTAATCGCTGTTTTTTCACCAACGCCTGGAACTCCCGGAATATTATCGGATTGATCACCCATAAGCCCTTTCATATCGATAATTTGCTCCGGTGTCAGTCCATACTTTTCTTCAATATGTGCCGGTGTATATTTTTCAATATCGGTAATCCCTTTACGGGTAATATAGACTGTGACATCCTCAGTTGCGAGCTGCGTTAAATCTTTATCTCCCGAAACAACGATTACTTCGATCCCTTGTCCAGCAGCCTGTTTTGCTAACGTTCCGATAATGTCATCTGCTTCGTACATTTCCAGTTCATAGCGTTTAATGTTGTATGCATCAATCAGTTTTCGAATATATGGGAATTGTTCGGAAAGCTCTGGCGGAGTTTTTTGACGTCCCCCTTTATATTCACCGAACGACTCATGACGAAAAGTCGTTTTCCCGGCATCGAAAGCAACAAGCATTTGTGTCGGATTTTCCTCACCGATAATTTTTTGCAGCATCGTCGTAAAACCATATGTCGCATTTGTATGAATCCCACTGTCATTTGTAAGCAGCGGCAATGCAAAAAAGGCACGATAAGCCAATGAGTTTCCATCTAGTAAAAGCAATTTTTGTTTTGTCATGCGCGTTCCTCCATTAATCAATTTCACCTCGGTGTGATTACACCCGGATTCGAGTCAGGTTCACAGGATACGAATCAGTCATCCAACGCTTTTAACCTGAATTTCTTTTAAATACTCTTTGCCGAATCTGTTGCTCCACCCGGAGGCATCAACTTCTGGCGTGTATTCAAAACGCACCGAAAGAAGTTAAGTTACGATTGTATGTTCTCCTTCTACTTTAGCGATTATTGCGATGAATTGCCAACATAAACGCAAATTCTTCTACAATAAAATTCTTATTCACCACAATTAAGCCGGACGCAAAGCGACTGTCCCTACCAAGGACTTAAACATCAGCAGGCAATACCCTTTAATCGCAATGACTCATATCTAACTCTATCTTAAAATCCATGTAAACAGAAACTTTCCGCAACATGTATTCCACGCCTAAAAAGAAAAAATCCAGAGGAATGCAATATAGCATAATCTGGATTTTTCCATCATTGAATTAAGTTCATATTAGTTTAGAAGTTATTTATACAACTAAAAAATTCTTTATATTTTGAAGTGATTAATTTGTCCTTTTAACTTAATAATCATTTCATTCAATTCGTGTGCGATGCTCAGCATTTCTTCAGTCGATGCTGTCTGTTCTTCTATTGATGCAGCAATACTTTGAGAATGCTCATTGGTTTCTTCCAATGAGTGAACCGTTATATCCGTTGTTTCAAGTACCCGATTAGAGTCCGTTGCGATTCCTTGGAATGCATCTGTTACATTTTGAATTTCATTTTTCATATTATCCACTAATTTAGAAATTGTATTAAATGTTTCAACAGCCGAGTAGATCGTCACGCTTTCCTGCTCGATTTTCGTTACAACATTATTAATTGCAACAACAGATTCATTTGAATCTTTTTGCATTTCATTAATCAATGTCGTAATATCACTCGCCGAATTCGCCGATTGTTCTGCCAATGAACGAACTTCATCCGCTACTACTGCGAAACCTTTCCCGTATTCCCCAGCTCTTGCCGCTTCGATTGCCGCATTTAAAGCAAGTAAGTTGATTTGATCTGAAATACTTGAAATAATTTTCGTGATTTGACCAACTTCTAAAGAACGGCTATTCATTTGTTCTGTTTTCATTAATGACATTTTCGCCGTTTCATTAATTGTTTCGATTCCTGCAACAGACTTATGAATAACTTCTATTCCTTGTGTTGCGACAGTATTGGTATCTATCGCCTCCTGAGCCACTAATTTCGTAACATTAGAAATTTCTTCAATTTTGAATGCGATCTGTTCCACTGCCACCCGGTTTTGTACAGCGCCTTCTGTAATTAGCTCAGTGCTAGAAGCAATTTCCTGTATCGCGCCCGATACCTGATTCGATGTAATTGTTAACTGTTCTACCGTCTCTTTTAATATCGAAGAACCTTCCTCAACATGGTCGGATGTGTCGGTTACATGGTAGATAGTCTCTCTCAATTGCGTTTGCATATCCGAGAAGCTAGTTGTTAAACGCCCGATTTCGTCATCACTGTATACTTCCAATTGTTTTGATAAATCACCCTGTGCCACAATTTCAGTGTGGTTTAAAAGCTGATTTAAAGGATTCACAATTTTTTTTGAAACCATAACCGCTATAATTGAGCCTATAATCAATGCAACAAGCAGTGAAGCAACTATAATTATAATTAACAATCTATTCAATTCATCAATAAAATCCGCATCCGCATCCAATCCCAGAACAGAATCCGTCCCAGGAATTTGAAGAAAGGTTGATTGGTGTTTTCCATAATCATCTTCATAGATATCGCTCGCCACTGTTTCCGTTGTGGAAAGTGCCGCTGTCTGTTCTTCTGTAAAAGCAAGCGGTGTCAGGTAATCTTCCGAATTCCCCAATACCAGAATAACTTCCTCTCCATCGACTTTACTCATAATATAGGCATTTTCCAAATCAAAATCATTTTGGAAATCGGTTGTGGCTTCCAGTAATTTTTCATATGAAGCCTTGTTTTTCTTAGCATCATTCACTATATCCGCGTCAAAAAGCGTACTGAATTTTTCCATACTCAACAATAAGTTTTGGTTGTGCTGCGGAATGATCTGGTTATTAATTAAGTTGCTGGAAACCAAAAATAGAATCGAACTAAAAACAACACTTAATAAAATAATTGGAACTAAAATTCCTAATAAAATCTTGGTTTTTACTGAATTAAATTTTTTTAACATTTACATTGCTCTTTAAAACAATTATGAAATTGTTTTAACCAAGCTTCCCCCCAAATTTAATTTTTCACATACAACTTTTCTTCTTTTTCTACATATTCCATAAAGTCCAACGATAAGATATGGTCATTTTGGGCCAACGATTCACTGCTAAAGAAAATGACAGCAAACGTCGCACCCTGACCGTACGGAATATGACGATATTCTAAAATATGGTGGAATTGTTTCTGCAATAATTCATGGTGTATCACAAGCCCGTCATCAATCTTTATCTCACCTTCAAACTCGGCACAAGTAAAGCTGTAAATTTTATTGTCCATTGCGTTTATTAAGGCAGCCCAATCCGGTTTTTTCTGTTCGAAGAAATAGTCGTACGAGTTAACCCCATATGCAAAACTTCCTAATTCGGTCGTACCTGCACCAGCAAAGCGTAATGGATTCACTTCAATTGGTATAATTGTTCCTTCATCATCCATGCGCAGTTCTACATGCAGCGGCATTTTCCGTAAATTGAAGATCTCCCCAAGTCCTTGCAGATACTCGGTAATCGGAGCTAAGTAATTTTGCAGCACTTGCTTGCTCGTATAATAAATACGATCACTCATATCTTTTTCGTCTTTGAACATACGTGCAAATAAATTGAGCACAACCGGATCATTCTTTTCATCGTAGAAAAGATCGATTGCAAATTCCTGCCCCTCAATATAACTTTCAACGATAAAGGTTTCGCTACCCAAAACATCCTTTGAATCGTCTTCACTCGATTGTTCCATCGTCTCTTCCATTTTATCGATTATGCTTTGGAATTCTTGTGGATTCTCTACCCTGTAAACCCCAACACTTGAGTAACCGACTGTCGGCTTAAAGATTAACGGATAGGGTAGTGAGGATAGATCAAGTTGCCCTAACTCACCTGAAGTAGTTTCTAAAAAAAAGAAATTAGGATAACTCTCAGCTAAACGCTTTCTGAATGCAAATTTATTTTTAAATAAATTCGCTGTTTTTGTTACATGTGATTCTGCATAATATTCATTTAGAATCTGAATGGCTTCTTCAGAATTCATGATGATTAAATCCTCTTGTTGAAATACTTTCACCAGATTTTGGTCATCTTCTGATTTGTGATTTAGAATCAACTGTTGTTGAATATCCAAAACCTTTACTTTCTTTTCGATCAATGTTTCTGCTAAGAGTGGGGATACATAAGCTGTATCTAATAGAATCAAAACTTTCACTTCCTTATATGTATGAACTAATAATTAATTAACGTGCATTATTACCTAATTTTTCTGAATATATAAGTATTTATACCCTAAAAAAATTATTGCATTATATGCACAAAATACTACACTTGTTATATTATACACACTTATTCAAATTTTCCTATTTATTTTCAATTTTATTTAATTAAACTTGCTATAATAAACAAAAACCGCGTGGGATAAAATCCCGCGCGGTCTAAATATTTATTTAATTTTATTTTTGAACTTCACTACATGTACACCGTTTTTTTCTTCTTTATAAAAAATCTCTTCAAAAATAACCGTTAATAAAAAGGCATTTAAAAATGGAATGATGACATACATCGGCATGCCGCCTAAATCGTATGGCATCAACCCGCGTGCAAATACTTCTACAAAACCAATTTGTGTGAAGTAAAAGATCATACCAATACCAACTTGCCAGATTGGACGTTTATCTTCACGTTTTTCAAACCACAGCACTTTCTTGAACGAATCCCGTACATCTTCTGCAATAAACAAACTTAATACTAAAATAGCAATAAACAAAATTGGTATATGAAAAATTTCCACCTTCACGAAATTAATATTAGATTGATAAAAAAGCGCCGTTACAGATGTTGCCATAATAAAAGCGATTAAACTATTCTGTATTACTTTACTCAAACTTTGCCACTCCCCCTGTATGAACTAACTATACTATAGTATAACAGCAAAATAATAGTTTCCAATAATATAATTTGAAAATTTAATGAAGTTAAATAATGTAATTTTTTCCACACAAAAAAGCCATTTAGAACGGTTACATTCCAAATGGCTTTCATACTTTTTAATCCAATCGTCCGGATAACAGTTTTGCATATGGCGAGTCTGACGGGATGATAATCATCGTCTCATTGCCGATTGTTTTCTTGTATGATTCTAACGTTCTGAATAAACTGTAGAATTCCGGGTCTTTCGAGTAGGCAGCATTATAAATTTGTGCGGCCTGTGCTTCTCCTTCTGCACGGATGACAGATGCTTCTTTGTTTGCTTTCGCAAGAGTCACTTGAACTTCCTGGTCTGTTTTCGCCTCTTTACTGCGCTTTTCCGCATCCCCTTCAGACAGATACTTTTGCGCAATCGATTGACGTTCCGAAACCATTCTTGTATAAACAGACTGCTCGTTTTCCTCAGGTAAATCTGTACGGCGAATACGTACATCAATTACTTCAATACCGAAATTGGCCGAATCGATTAATTCATTGACGCGTTGGGTAACACGGTCATTAATGTTCCCGCGTTTCGAATCCTTTTCATTAATAATATCGCCGTATTCCGTCTGACCGAATTCTGTACGAAGTGCCGAATAAATGAACTCTTCCATACGACTTTCCGCATTGAGCAACTGTCCTGCATTTGAAATTAACGCTTTTGGATCCGTTACACGCCAAACAGTATAGTTATCAATAATAATTCGCTTTTTATCCTTTGTACTGATCTCTTCTTCTGTCATATCATGTGTCATTAAATTGCTTGGTAAAGTTGTCACACTTTGAATGAACGGGATTTTCATATGAAGTCCCGGTTCACTTTCGTACTTCACTACTTCCCCGAACTGACGAACTACTTTATATTCATTTTCTTTAACAATATACAGATTCGCAAATACGACAATTAACGCTGCAAACACAACCGTTAATACAATAGCAGAAGAAACCCATTGTTTTACATTTATCGGCTTCTTATCTTTCTTTAATGGTGTTGGTGCTTTTTTTCCATTTGTATTACTGCTATTTACTTGTTGTTCAGCGTCGTTTGCTTTTGGTACTTCCTTCACTTCTTTCGACCCTTTTTTGTTGCCGAACAGTTTTTTCACAAACTCATCTAAATCGCCGTCAAAGTTATTTTTGTTGTTACTCATTCACTTTTGCTCCCTTCTTTTTTCTCTTCTGTAGAAGGAGGTGTCGTTTGCATTGGCTGGATCGGCAAGTACTTCATCGTACCGCTGCCGTCATCATTCATAATATAAATTTGGGCATTCGGTAAAACTGCCTCCAATGTTTCGAGCACTAATCGTTCACGTGTAATATCTTTATTCAGACGATATTCATCATAAAGCTGGTTAAATAAAGCTACTTCACCTGTAGCTTGCTCGATACGTGAAGCCTTTTCCCCTTTTGCCTTCGAAAGAATTGCAGCTGCTTCACCAACCGCTTCACTTACTCGCTGGTTTTCGTATTTTTCCGCTTCGTTAATCTTTGTATTTTTTGTCTCTCGTGCATCGGTAACATCTGTGAAAGCTGCACGCACTTCTGCATTCGGCACCTCTACATCTTGCAGCTTTACTCCCAGAACCCCAATACCGATATCGTATTTTTCGATTAACGATACAAGCAATTCGCGTGTCTCTGCTTCAATATCCGCTTTACCATCCGTTAATGCCTCATCGATTGTTGAGCTGCCTATGATGGAACGAATCGCACTGGATGTCGCATTATGTAAAATCGCTCGCGGCTCCTGTGAACTAAATAAATATTTTTTTGGCTCAACAATACGCCATTGGACAACAAGATCTGTTAAAACAATATTTTCATCACCTGTAATCATTTTTGTTTCTTTATCGAATGCTTCAACCGTACCGTCCGGGTTTTGCTTATAGCCGAACTGTAAACTGTACGTTTCTTTTGATAAAATTTCTACAGACTGTATTGGCCACGGTAATTTAAAATGAAGTCCTGAATCTTGTATTGTTTCATCCGCTTGACCAAATGTAATCACTACTGCCTGTTCCGATTCATCTACTGTATACCAGGATGTCGTCACAACAATAATACCTACGACAGCCATGAGAATAAGCGCTACCCACATTAATGTTCTTTTTACACTCATCATATAAAGCCTCCTTACTTTTCAATTCCCTCTTATTCTACGGGTAATGAATTGTAAAAGTTTCATATTTTTTCAAAATAAGATATCAACAAAAAAACCGCACAAAAAGCTTCCAACTTTTCACGCAGTTTCTTCATTATTATATTTAGTTTTCTCGCTAAGCGTTACCTTCTTTTAGAAACGGGGGTTTCTATTAAGAACTATAACACCGCAATATAAAGTTCAATTTAATGATTTGTAAATTTACTGTTAAATTTTAATCCTTCAAAGGTAGGAACACTTTAATACTCGTCCCTTTTCCTACTTCACTATCTACCATGATTTTACCGTTATGTGCTTCAATCAAATGCTTTACAATGGACAAACCAAGACCTGTCCCACCAGAATTTCGGCTTCGTGCCCTGTCTACCCTGTAAAAGCGCTCAAAAATACGTGATATCTCAGCTTTTTCAATACCGATTCCTTCATCTTTCACTTCAAATATTCCGTATTGATCATTGGCACTAATTCGTAGTGTAACGGTAGTTTCTTCTTTAGAATAAGCGATCGCATTGTTAATTAAATTTGTAAAAATTTGCATTAGACGATTTACATCACCTAAAATAACCGCATCCTGCACTATCTCTACATCAAACTGCATATTTTTATTTTCTAATTGTGAGCTTGTCAAATCAACAACCCGTACTAAAATATCCTGCAACTTTGTTGGCACCACATCGAGTGTAAATCCATGCCGCTCAATTTTGGATAGCTCAAGCAAATCATTGACGAGAACCTGAATTCGATTGCTCTCATCGTGTATAATAGTCAAAAAGGACAACAGCATCTGCTCATCTTTAAATGCCCCGTCTAGAAGTGTCTCTGAAAATCCTTTAATCGAAGTAATCGGTGTCCGCAGCTCATGCGAAACATTCGCAACGAAATCTTTTCGAATTTGCTCCAATCGCACAAGTTCACTCACATCATGCATAACAATTACAACACCAAGCCAGCGTCCATGTTCACCAACAACTGGTGCCCCATAAACTTGCTCATAATATTCTTCATTTGCGATTTCCATTTCAAGCTGCTGACGATATGGTAATTCCGTTAAAAATACATGATCGATAAACTTTTCAAGCTCTTTTGGCAAACCGAGCATCATGAAATTCTTACCAATAAGCTTCTCTTTCGGCAGCTCGAACAACGTCTGGAACTTCCTGTTAACAATCGAAATATTGCCTTCACGGTCGATCATCATTAATGCACTGCCCATATTTTCAATCAATGTTTTTAAACGTTCTTCTTCAATAGCTCTTGTTTTCGTAATATCCTGTAAATTGCGCGCCAAAATGTTAACTGAATTTCTTAACTCAACAATTGTATTCGGTCCATTCGCAAAAGCACGCGCACGATAATTACCTTTCGAGAGCTCTCTCGCAGTTTTTGTAATATTAACAATCGGCGTAATAAAATTGCTTACAACCCGGTATGCCATAAAACTCATAATAATTAAACCGCCTAATAATAATGCAGCAATAATCAAATATATTTTCTGCTTCGTGCTTTGTAGTCCTTCAGCCTGTCTATCTATTGCATAAGTGCCTAATATGGCTTCTTTCTGTGTCTCAGTAAGTTCAATCTGTTCCTGCTCGATCACTTGCTCCAATTGCTGCTCAGAATCCTTTGTCACTTCATGAACAAACTCATCTGCGAAAAATGGAAAAAGCTGCCCTATGAACAGTCCTAGAACAGCTAAACTTGATCCAATTACTAAAATAAACGAATAAAATAAACGATTTTTCATTGCGTTCATTATTTTTTTGGCTCCTCAAATTTATAACCTAAACCACGGATTGTTTTAATATACAGTGGTTTACGACTATTTTCTTCAATTTTATCCCGCAGATGGCTAATATGTACGTCTACGATTCGAGTATCCCCGGCAAAATCGTAGTTCCATACGGCACTAAGCAGCTGGTCGCGTGTTAAAACACGGTTTTTATTTTCAAGCAAGTAAACAAGCAATTCAAATTCTTTCGGTGTGAATTCCAAAGACTCATCATCGATAAATGCTTCAAATCGTTCCGGGAAAACTTTTAAATTACCGAATGAGTAAACTACTTCACTCGATTCGACTGTTTCTTCCACAACCGGTCCAGAGAAACGTCGCAGCACAGCCTTCACTCGGGCAATTACTTCACGTGGGCTGAATGGCTTTGTCATATAGTCATCCGCACCGAGCTCTAAACCTAATACTTTATCAAATTCATCGTCTCTCGCAGTCAGCATAATAATCGGTATATTGATGCGCAAACGTCGTAATTCCTTACAAACTTCAACACCATCAAGTTTTGGCAGCATTAAATCCAATAAAATCAGATCCGGTGTTTGTTCTACTGCTGTATCAAGACCCGCCTGACCATCATGAGCCAATAGAACTTCAAAACCTGCTTGTTCCAAGTTATATTTTAATAATGTTGCAATTGGCATTTCATCTTCTACTACTAAAACCGTTTTAACCATTATAAGTTCCTCCAAAATCGATTTGAAACCCCCATCTCAAAATCAATCTTCCAGTGGTTGGCTATCAACTATTTTGTTAAATATGTACTGATTAAAGCACTATCTTCATAGTAACAACTTTTTTTGAAAAGTACAATTATTCCTCTGTTCAGTTAAGTCTAAGCTCTTTCTTACTTGAAGAAAATTTCAATTCATATTATTTCGATAGGGAAAATAATTTTTACTATTGACTGAATATTTATTATTATGGTAACATTTAGAAAAATTGTTTATACACGCTTACAAAAGTGTAATTTTTTTATTAAGAATCCCTAGTAATTCAATATGTTAAGTATTTTAACAGAAAGTAGGTGCTTCCATGACAAATGGAATCAATATCGAGTTAGTAAATTTAACAAAAAGTTTCGGTGAAAAACAAGTATTAAAGGATATTAATTTAACAATCCCCGCTGGACAATTCGTTGCGATCGTCGGGAAAAGCGGATGCGGAAAAAGTACGCTTCTCCGTATCATTGCAAATTTAGAACATAAAACGGCAGGAGAATCTTTAAAAGACGGTATTCAACAGGAGGACTTTTCAGGCGTTCGTGTCATGTTTCAGGAAGATCGTTTACTTCCATGGCTGTCTGTTATAGAAAATGTAGGGGTTGGCACAGAGTTGAAAAAGGATTGGCAACCGATCGCATTAAAATCACTTGAACACGTAGGATTAAAAGACCGTGCAAAAGAGTGGCCACATGTACTGTCAGGAGGCCAAAAGCAACGGGTTGCATTAGCTCGTGCGCTTAGTGCACAGCCAAGACTTTTGTTATTGGATGAACCGCTTGGTGCATTGGATGCACTGACACGACTGGAAATGCAAAATCTAATTGAACAATTGTGGTTAAAACAAAAATATACGTCGTTACTCGTGACACATGACGTGGCAGAAGCAATTACATTGGCAGATCGAATTATATTAATCGAAGACGGAAATGTCGCTTTAGATTTGCCGGTAAAACTTCCTCGTCCAAGAACACGTTCAAATCCGCATTTTGCTGAGCTTGAGGAAATTTTGCTTCAGCACTTATTAGGAAAACAAACAAAAACAGAAACACAAACGCAAACGAAACAAAAAGAATTACAAGCGATTATTTAAGGAGGTATTACAAATGAAAAAACTATTATCTGTCTTTTTGCTATTAACTTTATCAATTATTTTAGTCGGGTGCTCATCATCGAATGCTGAAAATAAAAAGGTTCGAATCGGCTACCAGAAAAATGGCACAACATTGCTATTAAAGGCGAATGGCGAACTTGAATCACGTTTAAAAGAACTGGGTTATTCAGTGGAATGGTCTGAATTCAATACCGGAAGTTCAGTTCTGGAAGCTTTAAACTCCGGAGCTATCGATTTTGCCAATGCAAGTGATGCCCCTTCAATGATGGCATTATCAAAAGGAATGAATTTCAAGTACATCGCAGGTGAAGAATCATCTCCACAAACAGAAGGAATTTTAGTGAAAAGTGATAGCTCTATCCAATCAATCGAACAATTGAAAGGCAAAAAGATTGCGTACAATAAAGCTTCCATCTCCGAATATTTATTAGTTACTGCTCTGGAAACAGTTAATCTGACACTGGATGATGTAGAATCTGTTATTTTAAGTCCAGCAGATGCGACTATTGCATTTCAAAACGGCGAGGTTGATGCCTGGGTTACTTGGGATCCGTATATGACGGTTTCCGAAAGTAAAGGCAATCAGATTTTAGCTACAGGAGAAGGCATTGTAGAACACCGCGGCTTCTACTATGCATCTGATAAATTTATCGAATCCAATAAAGATGCAGTCGTCGCCTATGTGGAAGAACTATCTAAAGTCGGTGAAGCCATTGATACTGATTCAAGTGATGCAGCAAAAATTCTTGAAGAGAATACAGGTATAGCCGCAGATGTTTGGGTAACAAGCTTAGCTCGACGTTCATCTGTTGCTACTTATTTGGATGAAGCTGCACAGGCAGATTTACAAAGATTAAATGAAGATCTTTATGACATTGGATTAACAACTAATCTTGTAGAAAATCTCGAAAACTATATTTGGAAACCATAAGAGGTGAGAAAAATGAAGAAGAAAAAATGGTTTCATTTGATTGAGCCATGGATCATTCCTATTTTAATTATTGTCATATGGGAAGTATCGAATAAAACAGGTATCCTTGCCAATACAATTTTGCCTGCCCCTTCCGATGTAGTAAAAGCAGGCTATGAACAAGCAGTTTCCGGTGTTCTGTTTGATCATCTTCAAATTAGTACGACACGTGCTTTAATCGGTTTCCTGATCGGCGGGATTATCGCTTTTGTCATCGGTATTTTAAATGGAATCGTACCTTTTGCACAGCGTTATTTGGAAACAACTATTCAAATGCTGCGTAATATTCCGAATTTGGCACTCATTCCATTAGTTATTATTTGGTTTGGAGTTGGTGAAGAAGGAAAGATTTTCTTAGTGGCAATCAGCGTATTTTTCCCGATCTATGTCAATACATACCATGGCATCCGCAATGTCGATCCACGGTTAATCGAAATGGGAAAAATTTATAATCTTTCGAAATACAAACTGTTCTTTAAAGTGATTATTTTAGGTGCAATGCCATCCATTTTAGTAGGTATTCGCTACTCCTTAGGAATTATGTGGCTTACTTTAATTGTTGCAGAAACAGTTGCGGCAAGTTCCGGAATCGGCTATATGTCGATGAATGCACGTGAGTATATGCAACTTGATATTGTTGTATTAGCCATTATTTTATATGCTATTTTAGGAAAAATTGCGGATTCCATTGCAAAACTATTAGAGAAAAAGTTATTAAAATGGAATCCCGTGTATCAGTAAACAATAAGGGCATTTCGGTATAAATAACCGAAACGCCCTTTTTTTATTTATTTCAATGCTTTCATCACATCTTTAACAGCATCTGCAGATTGATCAAGCGCTGTTTTTTCATCTTCTGTCAGCTCAAGTTCGAAAATTTTCTCAATACCGCCAGCACCTAATAATGTCGGAACCCCTAAGTATATCCCTTCATATCCATATTCGCCTTCTAAATAGGCAATTGCCGGCAATACTCGTTTTTGATCTTTTAAAATTGCCTCTGCCATTTCCACCATTGCTGCAGCCGGTGCATAATAAGCTGAACCATTTCCTAACAGATTCACGATTTCACCGCCACCTACACGGGTACGCTGCACAATTTCTTCTAAACGTTGTGCTGGTATTAGACTTTGTAAAGGAACCCCACCTACCGAAGCATACCGTATCAAAGGCACCATTGTGTCTCCGTGACCACCTAATACAAGGGCAGATATATCTTTTACCGATACATTCAGTTCCTCGGCAATAAATGCGCGGAAACGGGCAGTATCCAATACACCCGATTGACCAATAACCCTTTGTTTCGGGAAGCCTGATTCTTTAAACACTGTATAAGTCATTGCATCTACTGGATTTGTAAGTACAATAATTGTTGCATTAGGTGAGGTACGGGCTATTTCCGTTGCAACGGCTTTCATGACACCTTGATTAATCTGTACTAAATCATCACGACTCATTCCTGGCTTACGGGCAACACCCGCAGTTATTAAAACGATATCCGAGTTTGCTGTATCCTCATAATCGGAAGAGCCTTTTACATAAGAATCAAAGCCTTGTACTGGCGCTGCTTCCCACATATCCAATGCTTTTCCTTTCGTAGGATTTTCTGCTGTTGGAAGGTCAATAATTACTACGTCGCCTAATTCTTTCTGTGCTGCTAAAAATGCTGCGGTTGCACCTGTAAAACCACTACCGATAACTGAGATTTTTTTACGTTTTAATGTCACCAAGAACCACTCCTTCATCGTAATTATATTTCATGAAAATTATATACAAAAAAAGGGAGAAAACATAATGTTCTCTCCCTTTTTTATAAATATTGATTTCAGATAAAAAGTAAACTATTTCCATTAATGTAAAATTATATAACGATACTATTCATTGCTAAACAATTTGTTCATAATTTCACATATATAGGCAAATGAGTAAAACTTTTAATTAGAAGTTTTCGATTAATTTTGTAGCGAACTCAGAACATTTAACTTCTGTAGCGCCATCCATTAAACGTGCGAAGTCATAAGTTACATATTTAGAAGAGATTGTTTTCTCTACTGAGTTTGTAATTAAGTCCGCAGCTTCTTGCCATCCTAAGTGCTCAAGCATTAATACGCCTGATAATAATACTGAAGATGGGTTTACTTTATCTTGACCAGCATACTTAGGTGCAGTACCGTGAGTAGCTTCGAAAATAGCGTGTCCAGTTAAGTAGTTAATGTTAGCACCTGGAGCGATACCGATACCACCAACTTGAGCAGCTAATGCGTCAGAGATGTAGTCACCGTTTAAGTTCATAGTTGCTACTACGTCGAACTCGTTAGGACGAGTTAAGATTTGTTGTAAGAAGATATCAGCAATAGAATCTTTTACGATAATTTTGCCTTCTGCAACAGCTTTAGATTGTGCTTCGTTTGCAGCAGCTTCGCCTTGCTCAGCTTTGATTGCATCGTATTGGTTCCAAGTGAATACTTTATCGCCGAATTCAGCTTCAGCTACATCGTAACCCCATTGTTTGAATCCACCTTCAGTGAATTTCATGATGTTACCTTTGTGTACTAAAGTTACTGATGGACGGTTGTGTGAAATAGCGTACTCGATTGCAGAGCGTACTAAACGTTCAGTACCTTCTTTAGATACTGGTTTAATACCTAAACCAGAAGTTTCTGGGAAGCGAATTTTGTTAACGCCTAATTCGTTTTGTAAGAAGTTTAATAATTTCTTTTGCTCGTCAGAACCAGCTTTGTACTCAATACCAGCATAGATATCTTCAGTGTTTTCACGGAAGATTACCATGTCAACATCTTCTGGACGTTTAACTGGTGAAGGAACACCGTCAAAGTGACGTACTGGACGTAAGCAAACATATAAATCCAACTCTTGACGTAATGCTACGTTTAGAGAGCGGATACCGCCGCCGATTGGAGTTGTTAAAGGACCTTTAATAGCGATTAAGTATTCGTTGATTTTTTCTAAAGTTTCAGCTGGTAACCATTCGCCAGTTTTGTTGAATGCTTTTTCACCTGCTAATACTTCTAACCATTCGATTTTCTTTTCACCGTTATAAGCTTTTTCTACAGCTGCGTCAATTACGCGAGATGCTGCAGCCCAGATATCTGGACCGATACCGTCACCCTCGATGAAAGGAATAACAGGATTGTTTGGAACGTTTAATTTACCATTCTCTACTACGATTTTGTTAGTCATTGGAAATTTGCCTCCTAATAATCATAAATCTAGGACTGTGTCAAATCACAGTCCCAGATATTTTAACATACTTTTTTGATTAGCGCTCGTTAATTGGAACGTATTTTTGCATATCTGGACCAACATACTCCGCACGTGGACGGATTAGACGGTTGTTTGCATACTGCTCTAAAATGTGCGCTACCCAACCTGAAGTACGAGATACTGCGAAGATTGGTGTGAATAAGTCATGCTCGATACCTAAAGAATCATATACTGATGCTGAGAAGAAGTCTACGTTTGCAGGTAATTTCTTTTGCTCAACGATCATATCATGGATTTTCACTGACATATCGTATAATTCTGGTTTGCCTGTTAATTTAGTAAGCTTTTCAGACATTACACGTAAGTGAGGTGCACGTGGGTCGCCTTTGCGGTATACGCGGTGACCGAAGCCCATGATTTTTTCTTTGTTATCTAATTTGTTTTGAACCCAAGACTCAACTTTATCGATTGAACCGATTTCAGTTAACATTTTCATAACTTGCTCGTTAGCACCACCGTGTAATGGGCCTTTTAATGCGCCAATTGCAGAAGTTACACCAGAGTATACATCTGATAATGTCGCAACACATACACGTGCAGTAAATGTAGAAGCGTTTAATTCATGGTCAGCGTGTAAAATTAACGCTTTATCGAATGCTTCAATTTCGATTGCTGCTGGTTCTTCACCTTTCAGCATATATAAGAAGTTTGCTGCATAACCTAATTCTGGTTTTGGAGCAACTGGTTCTTTACCTTGACGTACACGTGCAAAAGTAGTTACTACTGTACCAATTTTCGCTTGTAAACGGATTGCTTTACGGTAGTTTGCTTCTGCTTCCATAACATCAGCTTCTTCGTCAAATGCACCTAACATAGATACTGCTGTACGAAGTGCTGCCATTGGGTGCACTGTGTTTAAAGGCATAGATTTGAATAAATCTGTGATTGCCGCTGGAATTTCCATATTTTTAGCTAGTTCTTCTTTTAAGTTAGCTAATTCTTCAGCGTTTGGTAAACGCGTGTTCCATAACAAGAATACTACTTCTTCAAAAGTCGCATTGTTAGTTAGGTCGTCGATGCCATACCCTACATATGTAAGTGTATCATCGATAATTGAAGAAATTTTCGATTCTGCTGCTACGATACCTTCTAAACCTTTTGTTGCTGACATAAAAAATCGCTCCTTCACTTAGTAAATTAGTTTTGTAAGTGCTTTCTTTTTACTCTATTAAAAAGTCGCACACTCATATCGTTCTGCTCAATTGAACCTATAAGTAAATCGCTTACAAATTTCATTATAATCAATTTTGACGGCTTTGTGAATGAATTAGTAGGATTTTAGGAAAAAATCACATAGATGATAGAATTCACGCAAAAAAGAGAATTTATAATTTGTAATGAGTTATTAAAGGTATTAATTAGGAGTGAGATAAATGGATTATACAAATAAAACAAACCCATGGCTAGTAAAAAGTAGGAATATTATCGTTCTTCTACTTTACTTTACCCTTTTTTATTTCATTCCGCCTATAATTTTCGGTCTATTTTTCGCCTACTTACTATTTCCCGTCTTCCTCTTTTTCAAGCAGCAATTTAGACTGCCATTCTTTCTCGTAGTCATTATACTTTCCGTATTTCTATTTTCGGTTGTCGTCTCGGTTATCATGCTCATCATTCACAGCTTTATCACAATTCTTCCTCAGCTGCAGTCAACACTTTTATCTTTGGACAGCACCTATATGAAACATCCGCTTCTTCCGTTTATTGTAGAAAAACTTCAAAGTTTAATAAGGGACTTGCTGTTCTATACGATCAACTTTATAAAAAACAGTTTTCAATCTATCTTTGAATTTTTCATTTTCATTGTAACATTCTACTTCGCGTTGATGGAAAGCTATAAAAACCGTTTATGGTTTTTCGCTTATATTCCGAAAGCTTATCGCACTACATGGGCTCGCTACTTCCAAAAAGGAATGGAGCTTATTGGCCGCTTTATCGTAGTGGAAATGCAATTGTTTACACTGACGTTTATCCTGCTTTGTATAGGGTTTTACTTTTTGAAGTTTGAAGCAATTGTAATTAAAGCCTTTTTAATTGCCTTTGCAGACTGCCTGCCTTTTTTAGGAATCGGAATTTTTCTGATTCCAGTTTCTGTTTATTATTTTATTGTAAACGAACCGATAATGGGCAGTGCCATTTTGATTCTGTACTTTGTTGTACAAATGATAAGACAGCTAACTGAATCAATGCTCTGGTCACACACGTTGCATTTACGTATGATCCACACATTTCTAATCAGCGCTGCCTCAGTATTATTATTCGGTTTTTACGGAATCATCCTCAGTCCAATACTATTGATGATTGCCATTAAAGTGAAACAACATGCTATTTTTGCAAAATAACGACTTGTCCTCTTTTCATTTTTTTACGTAAAAAGTAGAAGATGACCGGCTTAAACAGGTTACGTGTAATTCCTGATACAAATAGTAATCCGAGAATATCCGTAATGAAGCCCGGTACTGCTAAAAGAATGCCGCCAACAAAAATCATAAATGTTTCAATGACCGAAACTCCAGGTGGCTGACCTTGCTGCATGCTTTTTTGAATATCCTGTATAGATTTTGTACCGCGTTTTTTGGCAATCAACAGTCCTGCAATGGATGTGAAAATGATTAATAACAATGTATAGAAAACACCGATTGCATTTCCAATTACGATAAATACCGCAATTTCGGCAAATACGAGTGCGAGTAATCCAAATAAAATCTTCTTCATTTATGAACCCCCTCTTGTAATTTATACGAAACAGCGAAGAAAAAGTTTCAAAATGTGTTTATAACACAAAACAAACCACCATTTTCATTGTAAGAAATGGTGGTTTTGCTGTACTTATTAATCTTAAAGAACGCTCGCGTGTCCTTTATAAATGACACCTGTTTCAGCATCCATTGTAATTTCCTGTCCATGCTGGATTAGAGTAGTTGCTTCTTTTACACCGACAATTACAGGAATACCTAAGCTTAAGCCGACTACAGCAGCGTGTGATGTTAATCCGCCTTCTTCAGTAATAATACCTGCGCATTTTTCGATTGCTGGCATCATTTCACGGTCAGAGCCTACTGTTACAATAATTGCTCCTTCTGTGTCGTAAGCTAATGCTTCTGCTGCATTGTTAGCGATAATTGCATTACCAACTACTGACAGTTTACCAATACCTTGACCACGTGCCAATAAGTCACCAATTACATGTACTTTCATTAAGTTCGTTGTACCCGCTTCACCAACCGGAAGACCAGCAGTAATAACAACTACATCACCATGGCTGACAAATTCATATTTTAGCGCTTCATCAACTGATAACTCTAAAATCTCATCCGTTGTAGATACACGCTGCGTTAAAATTGGTTTTACGCCCCATACCAATGTCAATTTCTGAGCAACATTTGGCTGACTTGTAACAGCTATGATCGATACACCTGGACGATATTTTGCAATCATTCTTGCAGTATTTCCGCTTTCAGTTGGAGCTAATACGGCTTTAACACCAAGGTTAATCGAAGTATAGGCAACTGCCTGAGAAATAGCTTCTGTCATATTTGCTTCTTTTTCACGGCTTCGTGTTGATACAATTGCTCGGTAATCCAAAGCATTTTCTGTACGAATCGCAATTTTGTTCATTGTCGCTACAGATTCTACCGGATAAAGACCCGCTGCTGTTTCCCCAGAAAGCATGATTGCATCTGTACCATCCATAATTGCGTTTGCAACGTCTGATGCTTCTGCACGAGTTGGACGTGGATTGCGCTGCATTGAGTCCAGCATTTGTGTAGCTGTAATAACAGGCTTGCCGACTTGGTTACATTTTCGGATTAATGATTTTTGTACTAATGGTACTTCTTCAGCAGGAATCTCTACACCTAAGTCCCCGCGTGCCACCATTAAACCGTCTGAAACTTCGATGATTTCATCGATGTTGTCAACGCCCTCCTGGTTTTCGATTTTAGGAATAATTTGAATGTGGCTGCCGTTATTTTGCTCCAGCAGCTCACGAATTTCGAGTACATCCTTTGCAGTACGAACAAATGAAGCTGCGATGAAATCGATACCTTGCTCAATTCCGAATAAAATATCTGCTGCATCTTTATCTGTAATACCAGGTAATTTCACAGAAACGCCCGGTACATTAACACCTTTTTTATTCTTTAAAATACCAGCGTTTTCAACGATTGCATGGATTAACCCTTGCTCCGTATCTTTCGCAAGTACACGCAATTCGATTAAGCCGTCATCCAATAAGATAATATCGTTTTGGTCTACGTCTTCAATCAGCTGATCGTATGTGATGGAGAAACGTGATTCATTTCCTAAAACTTCTGTCATCGAAATATCGATTACTTGTCCTGTTACTAAATGTAACTCACCGTTTTCCATTGAGTGTGTTCTGATTTCAGGTCCCTTTGTGTCCAATAAAATTCCAACCGGTTTTTTCATGCGTTCTGCTGCATCACGAATTGCGGCAATACGGTTTGCATGTTCTTCATGATTTCCGTGTGAGAAGTTTAAACGGGCAACATTCATCCCTGCATCAATTAACTTTTCTAACATTTCTGGTGATTCACTAGCTGGTCCAATAGTACAAACAATTTTAGTTTTTCTCATAGTTTTGTCATCTCCGTTTTTATGCACTTTAAATTGAAAGCTCTTTTGATAATGTATACAAACTTAAGTCTGCTTGGTGCTTAGTTTCAAATGCTTTTCTTAAATCATAGTCGATTATAGCGTGATTTTTCACGCCAACTGCTCTTCCACCTTTGTTTTCCAACAATAGCTCTACTGCTCTTGCACCAAATCTACCTGCTAAAACGCGGTCCCGAGCAGATGGAGATCCTCCTCGCTGTATATGACCTAATACAGATGTCCGAATTTTAATTCCTGTGCGTTCTTCCAAAAGCTGCGCAAGTTTATGACCATTCATTACCCCTTCAGCGACAATAATAATACTATGGCGCTTTCCACGAGCCACCCCGCGCTCAAGACGTGCTACAATATCATCCAGCTCATAGGACTCTTCCGGTATTAAAATCGATTCCGCACCAGCGGCCAAACCTGCCCAAAGAGCAATGTCTCCAGCGTCGCGGCCCATTACTTCAATAACAAACGTATTTTCATGACTTGTTGCCGTGTCTCGGATTTTATCGATTGATTCAACTACTGTATTAAGTGCCGTATCAAAGCCAATCGTATATTCTGTACCAGGTACATCATTGTCAATTGTACCGGGAATCCCTACACACGGGAATCCTTTATCTGATAATTGCATGGCTCCACGATAAGTACCATCTCCGCCTATAACAACTAACCCTTCGATTCCCTCTTCTTTCATGCGTTCGATTGCTCTATATTGAATATCATCCTGTTTAAATTCAGGGAACCTTGCTGAATACAGTTTTGTTCCGCCTCGTTGAATAATATCGCCAACAGAACCAATATCTAAAAGTTCAAAGTTCCCATTATAGAGTCCTTCATAACCATGATATACTCCGACAACATCTACATTATGAAAACTCGCTTTACGAACGACTGCACGAATAACAGCATTCATTCCCGGTGCATCTCCACCACTCGTTAAAACTGCAATCTTCTTCATACGACCTTTTCCTCCTATTACGCTGTTACTATCCACATTAACAGAAAATACGCTCATATGTAACTATTCTAGAAAACAAATTGTAAAGCTTTTGAAAAAAATGAAGAATGCGCTCACACGCATTCTTCAAAGTATAATACTGTTATAAAACAACCTTATTGTTCTATATACTGTCCAATATTTTTAAATTTCATATAGCGATTTTCAACTAATTGATCTTCGCTCTCTTTATTTAGGTCATTTAGAACGCTTGTAAGATATTCTTTCATAAATATCGCCTGCTGCTCAACATCCTTATGGGCACCTCCGGCTACTTCCGGTATAATCCCATCAATAACTTTAAGCTGTTTTAAATCAAGGGCTGTTATTTTCATCGCTTCAGCGGCTTCTTTAGCATAGCTTGCATCTTTCCATAAAATTGATGCAGCTCCTTCTGGAGAAATTACCGAATACGTTGAGTTTTCAAGCATCAAAATTTTATTTGCAACTCCAAGTGCAAGGGCACCGCCACTTCCACCTTCACCAATTACAATACTAATAATTGGTACCCGAATACCTGCCATTTCAAACAAATTACGCGCAATCGCTTCACTTTGACCACGTTCCTCAGCTGCTTTGCCCGGGTACGCACCTTTCGTATCGATAAAGCAAATAATTGGGCGTTTGAATTTCTCTGCCTGTTTCATTAAACGTAACGCCTTGCGGTAGCCTTCCGGATGAGGCATTCCAAAATTGCGGCGAATATTTTCCTTTGTCGTTTTCCCCCGCTGGTGACCAATAATCGTAATTGGCTGACCATTGAATGATGCAATCCCGCCGACAATTGCTGCATCATCTTTAAATGTACGATCCCCATGCACTTCGATAAAATCTTCAAAAATACGTTCAATATATTCAAGTGTCGTTGGACGGTCAGCATGGCGGGCAACTTGCACACGATGCCAAGGCTCCATATTTGCATATACGTTTTTTTCAAGTTCCTGCAAACGTGTTTCCAACTTTTCAATTTCTCCGCTCATATCTACATCTGCTTCCGTGGCAATTGTTTTTAACTCTACAATTTTTTCACGTAGTTTTACAACCGGTTCTTCAAATGCCATTAATTTAGACATGTGATACGCCTCCCTGTACATGCAGCTTAACAATTGTTGCAATTTTGTCGCGCATTTCTGTACGGTTAAAAATTGCGTCAAGCTGTCCATGATCTAATAAAAATTCTGCTGTCTGGAAATCATCCGGTAACTTCTCACGTACCGTTTGTTCTATTACACGACGTCCCGCAAACCCGATCAGACTTTGAGGCTCTGCAATATTATAATCACCGATCGATGCAAAACTTGCCGATACACCACCTGTAGTCGGATGCGTCAAAATTGAAATATATAGTAGGCCTTCCTCGCTATGGCGTTTTAAAGCAACACTCGTTTTTGCCATTTGCATTAATGACAATACCCCTTCTTGCATACGTGCACCGCCACTTGCCGTGAAGATGATGAATGGCACTTTCAGCTCTGTCGCCTTTTCTACAGCGCGTGTAATTTTTTCACCAACAACCGAACCCATAGACCCCATACGGAAGTTCGAATCCATTACCGCAACAACAACCTGCATCCCTTTTAATGCACCTACACCTGTTAATACAGCTTCGTTTAACCCGGTTTTCTTAATATCCGCTTCCACTTTTTCCACATATGCAGGGAAGTTTAAAGGATTGGTAGTTTGAAGATGATCGTCCATTGAAACAAAAGAGCCTTCATCTAAAAAACAGGCAATTCTTTCATTAGCATTTAAAGTAAAATGATGCTGACATTTTGCGCATACTTTCAAGTTTTTTTCGAGTTCTTTTGTGACATGAATCGTTTTACATTTAGGACATTTCGTCACGATGCCTTCCGGAAAGGATTTTTCATCTTCTTTTCTAGTAATATTATCAGTATTTTTTTTACGACTAATTGTAAACAAATCACGAATTGCCATCGTAATCCCCCTTTATATTCACGTAATCATTCTTTAATAATGACCATCCATTTTTCATATGAATCAATTGCTTCATGTAAATAACCCATTTGCAATGAAGCAAGCAGTATTTTTAATTCCATTTTCTCTTCTTCTGTAATTTCATTTGCCAATAAATTATTGCTGAAAGAAAGAAGCTGGAGCCAAATTTTTAATGCAAGCCGGTTACCTGAAACGATCATACACTCACGAAGTATGTCTTCTCTTTTTAACTCCTGCCCAAGCTCTACCTTTACAAAAAAGCTCTCCCAAATCGGTAATGCCTTCAAATTGTCTGATTGGCAAATAATTCGAATCGCTTCTTTTTCGTGCATTTCTCTCGTTGCATGCACATCCGCAATCGATTTTTCGTCCTGCAAAATAAATGATCCGACAATTTCTACAAACTGATGGTGCTGCATACTGGCCAAATATGTACCACCGCCATGCCTTGTTTCAATTAAACCCAGCAACTCCAGACTGCGTAAAGCCTCCCGAACCGAAGACCTTCCCACTTGCAGCTGCTCGCTTAACGTTCTTTCTGAAGGAAGCTTTTGCCCTTCCTGAATATTTTGTTCAGCAATTAAATCGTGTAATTGCTTAACAATTTGAATAAACATCTTTTTTGCGGGCTTATCTTCCACAATTTTCACCTCACCGTGACTAACGCTTTCAATTATTATTAACAAAAGTGGTCAGACCAGTTACTAAAGTAAGAATACAAAATGTTTTTGACATTGTAAAGAGAAAATATAAAACTTATATTTTATATATAATAAAATTTGCGAATATATAACTAGATTTACGTTTTTTCGATAAATTTAGATGAACCCATATAAAAAGAGCGCCTCCAAAGCTATTAGAAGGCGCTCTTTAATACTATTTATTTTATAATAATCTGTTTAACTTTTATTTGTTGTTTATTAAATCGCTGCTCGTAAAAGCCTTCGATATAAAGCAGTCCCTCTTCCCGGATTTTCCCGATAACTTGCTCGTATTCTTTCGGAAATAATGTTAAAGAGACAGTTCCAAACTCATCTTCCATTTGAACAAATGCCATCAGTTCACCGCGCTTTGTGCGGAGCTGGCGCATTTCCCGAACCTGACCGATCATTTTTACGAATGCATTGTCTTTTAGATGCGCCAAATTTTGAACAGTTGCCGTAACTTCCGGAAAATGGCTTCGTAATTTTACGATTGGATGATCAGATAAATAAAAACCGAGCACATCCTTTTCGTACTGCAGTTTGATTTTTTCCGGTATTGGCGATGTTTCGCTATATTTCGGTTTCCCGAATGCTAGCAATGCCCCTTCAAACAAGTCATCCCCGCCCGGTCGCACGAAATCTGCCTGTTTCTGTGCACCTTCGATAGTAGCGAGTAATGTTGCACGATCTTTGCCGAATTCATCAAGTGCACCTGCTTTAATAAGCGGTTCGATAATTTTTCTGTTGAAATTCGCTGTCGTCAATGTCACAGCCAAATCAAATATAGAGTCAAACGGCTTTTGTCTTTCTTGACGCGCAATTAACAGTTTTTGCATAAAAGGCTGCGGTACACCTTTAATCGCTGACAGACTAAATCGGATTTTCCCGCCTTCCACTTTAAAATGACGCATACTTCGATTAATCGACGGCGGCAATATTTCGATTCCCCTTGCTTTTGCCTCCATTATAATTTGGGCAAGCTTTTCCGGATTACCCGTAGCATTTGTCAGGAGGGCAGCATAAAAATTGACCGGATAATTGGCTTTTAAGTACGCCATCTGATAGGAAATAACACTATAGGCAACGGCATGGCTTTTCGGGAAGCCATAATCGGCAAACCGGACAATTAATGCATACACTTCTTCCGCTGCCTGCTGTGTATAGCCTTTTGTTAAAGCACCTTTTACGAAAGATGCCCGCTGCTGTTCTAGTACATCCCGCTTCTTTTTACTGACTGCACGACGGAGCAAATCAGCCTGTCCAAAAGAAAAGCCCGCCATCACATTCGCAATGCGCATTATTTGCTCCTGATAAATAATAACGCCGTATGTCTCTTCCAAAATCGGTGTTAAATGCGGATGCGGCATGATAACCTGCTCTTTTTTATGTTTTCTTCTTGCATACATCGGGATAAATTCCATCGGACCCGGTCGATACAATGCATTGACCGCCACAATATCTAAAAAGTGGGTCGGTTTAATTTCACGGAGTGCATTTTTCATGCCATCCGACTCTAGCTGGAAAATACCATTAGTGTCGCCATTTTGTAAAAGCTCAAATGTCTTCTCGTCATTGAGCGGAATTTGATTAAAATTGATTTGTGTATTATGAGTAAACTGAATCGACTTCCGGATTTGCTCTAAAATCGTTAAATTACGGAGCCCTAAAAAATCAATTTTCAATAATCCGTTTTGCTCTACTTCCTGCATAGGCCACTGTGTTAAAAATATCCCGTCATGTCCTTCTTCAATTGGTACGACATCGACTAATGGAACAGGACTCAATACGACCCCTGCTGCGTGTGTCGATGCATTCCGTGGAAGTCCCTCCAACCGAAGTGATGTTTGAAACCATTTTTGGCGGATAGGCTCTGCTGTAACCCATGCTCTTAAGTTTTCCGACATTGCATATGCTTCCTTCAGTGTAATGCCGGGTTTATTCGGAATCAGCTTAGAAATCATTTCCAATGCTTCACTTTCGAAATTAAACATACGGGCAACATCACGGGCAACCGCTTTGGCTGATAATGTACCGAACGTAATAATTTGTGCGACATATTGTTTGCCGTATTTTTTTGCAACATACTGAATGACTTCATGCCGTCTCGTATCTAAAAAGTCGATATCGATATCCGGCAGTGTAATACGCTCCGGATTTAAAAAACGTTCAAACAGCAAATCGTATTGCAATGGGTCCACCTGTGTTATCTCGAGTGCAAATGCGACAAGGGAAGATGCGGAAGAACCACGGCCCGGTCCTGTTAATATTTGTGCCTCACGTGCAAACTGCATAAAGTCGGCAACAATCAGAAAATAATCTGAATAACCCATCGACTGAATAACATGAAGCTCATAGTTCATCCGTTCAACATAGTGTGTTGGCAATGTGTGCATATTTAAACGTCGCTGTAAACCAGTCACTACTTGCTGCTGCAGCAAGTTTTCCGACGTCTCCCCTTCACCAACCGGAAACTTCGGCATATAAACATTATTTGTGTTTATTTCAATTTGACAGCTCAGTAATAAATTTTCCATTTGGATGAGCCATTGTTGCTGATCATGGAACTTCTGCTGCCACTGTTCTGTTGTCAGTAAATGATTTTCCTGCTTATTGCTTTCTACAGCATCACTCAGTTTTACCCCGGTATGGATGGCTTGTGCCACTTCATAGGCAAAAAAGTCCTCGTCATTAAGAAACAGACTTTCATGTGTTGCAACAATTGGAAGAGCATTTTTTTCAGAGAGCTGCACTGCCGAACTTTCCAAACCCGCTGTGTCGGATAAACGAGAAATCCCGATATACACTTCATGCGGATAGGCCTTAATAATTTCTTTCAATAGCGGCTCCACTTCCTGTTGCAACCATATTGCCTGCTGTTCGAGCGCGGGAATCATAAAAGCAATTCCCTTACCATATGCGAGCAGCCATCTTAACGGAATCGTCTGCTCCGGACGAATGGAGATACTGCTGGAGATTTTCAACAAATTACGATACCCTTCGTTTGTTTTTGCATATAAAACAAGCGGCAATGATTGATCTTCAGTCAATTCGAGCTGAATCGTCAAGCCTATTACCGGATGAATACCGGCCCTTTTCATTTCAAACCAAAAAGGCAAAAGTCCGTACAATTTCGTATTAACAATTGCACAGCTTTTTGCCTCTTGCTGATGTAAGAAAGGGATGAGCTCTTCGATACGAATTGTACTTTTCAATAAATCGGCACTTGTCCGTACTTGCGGATATACAGTCACCCGTCATCCCTCCATCATATTATTTATATTCACTGCAAATGACTTTCAAATCTTCAATTACTTGATCTGCCTCTTCCCAAGAATATGCTGTAGCACCAGATGCCAGCGGATGCCCGCCGCCATTATACTTTTTCGCCAGGCCGTTGATAACCGGACCTTTTGAACGGATACGAACGCGAATCGTATCATTGTCTTCAATGAACATCACCCATGCACGGATATTCTTTACATTGCCCAATGAACTAACTAATAGGGAGGTTTCGGAAGGGGTAGCATCAAATTGCTGTAAAATAGCTGCAGGCAATTTAATCGAAGCCGCACCGTTTTCATCCATTTCGAAATGCTGGTATATATAACCTTGGAGATTTAATAGTTTACGTTCCATTTCGTACATACCATCAAAAACTTCATTTCGGTCGAAATTATATTGTACAAGTTGTCCTGCTGTTTCAAATGTTTTCGGGCTCGCACTCGGATATAAGAAACGCCCTGTATCACCGACAATTCCCGCAAATAACAGGCGTGCCGCTTCATCGGACATATCCCAATCCGCATACGTTTTACCTTCTTCATAAAGCTCATAAATCATTTCACTGCATGAACTAGCATCCGTATCCACCCATAATAAATCACCATAAGCATCATCATTCGGATGGTGGTCGATTTTAATAAGATAATCGCCGTTAACATAGCGCTGATCATCTATACGTTCGGTATTCGCAGTATCTGTCACAATGACAAGTGCATTTTTAAACTGTGCATCTTCTACTTGCTGAGGAGATGCCATGAAAGATAATGAGTCGTCATGTTCACCGACCGTGTATACTGCTTTCTCCGGATAATTTGCCCGAATTAACTCAGCCAGACCTATTTGTGAACCGTACGCATCTGGGTCCGGTCGTACATGGCGATGCAGTACAATTGTTTCATATTGTTTAATTTTGTCAATAATTTGACGTTTCAATACATTTCCTCCTCGTCCATAATGAATACCTATATCATTTTCCATTAAAAATCGTTACAATATTTAGTAGTTTGGCTATTAGGAGGTTCAATATGGTCTATTTAAATTTTCTGTTTGTTGCCTGTATTATAGCATCACTAGTATTTTATTTTTATTTCAAAACTAAGCAATTCCGTTCGACACTGCCTATTCGTCGTAAATGGTATACTGCGAAAGCCGGAGTTGCGCTTGCCGCATTTCTCATCTTCTTTGGTCTGAATGCAACGATTCTGTATCCGGATATTCTCGGGTTTGCCGTTGCAGCTGTTTTCTTTATCATTGGTGCAGGTTTAGGTGTTAATAACTATAAACGCATGCAGCATGAAGGGCGATACATAAAAGAAGAATACGAACTAAACAGGTAAAAGAACGGGGTCAGCTGAAAGCGGTTTACTTTCAGCATGACCCTTTTTTATCGTTCTAATAACTGGAATGTCATCATCGCTTTTCCTACAAGAATTGTCGCGCTGTATACTTCAAAATCCATTTTGACGAATTTACGTGACATGTCCAAAATTCTAGGACGGACAGTTAATACACTTTCCATCTGTACTGGCTTGATAAAATATATATTCATATTTTCAACAACCGCTTCTCCGCGCTTACGACGCTTCAATGCAAAAGCACCGACTTCGGATAACAGGATTGTAAAAGCACCATATGAAATTGCACCAAACTGGTTTGTCATTTGCGGTGTAACAGTAAATTCCACTTCAATATCCTCTTCACCCATGACACGCATTTCATTTTTCACTAAATCATCGATTGTCTCGCCATGCTGAGGCTGACGCTGTGCTAACTGTATCGCCTTTAATACATCCTGACGACTGATAACCCCTTTTAATAACCCTTCCTCATCAATGACAGGAAGCAAATCGATTCCTTCCCAGATCATTCGGTGTCCGGCTGATGCGACACTCGTTTTCATGGAAGCAGCGATCGGATTCTTTGTCATCACTTTATCAACCGGCTCTGACTCTTCTTTACCGATTACGTCCTTGCTCGTAATCATTCCGACAAGCCTGTTTTGACCTGTTACAACAGGGAAAGCACCATGTGTCGTACGACGGTTCTGTCTATGAAAATCTGCAATCGTATCATTATTTTTTAATACAGCCGTATCTTCCATCGGGACATATATATCTTCAATCAGTAATATATCTTTTTTAATCAGCTGGTCATAGATGGCACGGTTGATCATCGTCGCCACTGTAAACGTATCATACGTTGTTGAAATAATTGGAAGATCCAAATCGTCTGCCAGCTCTTTATTGGATTCAGTTGTATCAAATCCGCCGGTAATTAATACAGCAGCCCCTGTTTTCAATGCGTATTCATGTGCCTGTGTACGGTTACCGACAATGAGCAAGCTCCCTGCATCTGTATAGCGCATCATATCATCAAGCTTCATCGCACCAATTACAAATTTCGTTAAAGTTTTATGGAGACCTGTCTTCCCTCCTAAAACTTGACCATCTATAATATTTACAATTTCAGCAAATGTTAAGCGTTCAATGTTTTCCTTCTTTTTCTTTTCAATTCGAATCGTACCTACACGTTCGATCGAGCTTACAAGACGTCGGTTTTCAGCTTCTTTAATCGCTCGGTAAGCTGTCCCTTCACTCACTTGCATTTCCTTTGCAATTTGACGAACCGAAATTTTATCGCCAACTGGTAGTGATTCAATGTATTGTAAAATCTTCTCGTGTTTCGTTGACAATTACATCACCTATTTCTCATCATTCATTTATGTCTTTAGTGTACCATATTTAAACGGCGCAATTATACTATTTTCAATACATATACCCGTATAATTGCTTATAAATGTAAGAAAAAGCTCAAGAAATTAATAAGATAAAGTTTGCCTGGCCATAACCAAAAATACCATTTTTCTCTTTTGAGAAAAATGGTTTTTTTTTACTGTGAGTAAAATTGATTTCCATTCCGGGACGCTTTCCGCGGGCGTGGTCTTACACGAGCGTCTCAGGCGTCAGTGCTCCTGACGCTTCGCTTTCGTCGCAAAATAAATTTCGCTATTCCCGCAGGAAGCTTTGCTTGTAGGGAAAGGCATAGCCGTCAGCTGGTGTTTTAACAGTGCGAAAGGTGAAACCGTCAGCACGAACACTCGCCCTCCATTCCAATCAATTTTATAAAGTTTCCGTTTCTTAAATAGTGTTACTAATTTGTTTCAACCTTAAGAATAAATCATATCAAATGGATATGCGTTCAATAGTAAATTAGAATTTCACAAATTCTCCTGGCTTCAATACTTGTACTTCTGCGCCTTCAACAAGTTTCGCAAAGTCAGCCGGATCTTGTTCAATCGGCGGGAATGTGTTGTAGTGGACCGGCACAACAATTTTCGGCTTCAATAATGAAACCGCATAAGCTGCATCTTCAGGTCCCATTGTAAAGTTGTCACCAATCGGTAAAAAGGCAATGTCAATTGGATGGCGCTTTCCGATTAACTCCATATCCCCAAATAATGCCGTATCACCAGCATGATAAATTGTTTTACCTTCTGCCGTAAATAAAATTCCGGCCGGCATTCCCGTATAGATAATTTCGTTGTTTTCCGTTACATATGAAGAGCCGTGGAACGCCTGTGTAAATTTCACTTTTCCGAATTCAAATTGGCGTGCACCACCAATATGCATATTGTGGACTTTGCAACCTTGCCAGCCTAAATAGTCTGCAAGTTCATTTGGCGCAACAACAAGTGCATCGTGTGTTTTTGCTAATTCCACAGTATCTCCAACATGATCATTATGTCCATGCGTCAATAAAATGACATCCGGTTTTTCATTTTCAACCTTTAAATCTGTTTGTCCATTTCCATTAATGAAAGGGTCAATTAAAATCGTAGTCCCATTTGTCACAATTTTTACGACGGAATGTCCGTGAAATGAAATTTGCATATAACATACCTCCTAAAATAACCTTCCCTGTATCATTCGATATTTATGCATAATTCTCCTTTTTTTGATATGCTTATACCGCGAATTCATTAATTGAATAACAAAGGAGTTTATACAATGTCGAAATTGAAACAATTACAAAATCATTTAATTGAAAATGGTTGGGATGCTGCTTTTATTACAACACCTGACAATGTCTTTTACTTTTCAGGTTTTAGAAGTGAGCCGCATGAACGCTTACTTGGTGTTATGGTATTTAAGGATGCAGAACCGTTTTTAATTTGCCCGAAAATGGAAATGCCTGATGCAGTAGCTGCAGGATGGGCTTTCGAAGTTGTCGGACATGAAGATACTGAAAATGCCTGGGATGTTGTTGCAAAAAGTGTAGCGGCTCGCAACGTTACATTCGATACATTGGCTATTGAGAAATCTCATTTAACGGTTGAGCGTTTAGAAGCGATCCAAGAACGTTATGAGCAATTGAAATTTGCAGGTATTGATGAAAAAATTAACGCGCTTCGTATTTCAAAAGATGAAGTGGAACTTGAAAAATTACGTAAAGCTGCCGAATTAGCGGACTACGCAATTCAAGTTGGCTGTGATGCAATTGCAGAAGGCGTAACAGAAATGGAAGTTTTAAATACAATCGAATCAGCAATTAAGGCAAAAGGCTATGCGATGAGCTTCGATACGATGGTATTGGCTGGAGAAAAAGCAGCTTCTCCTCATGGAACACCCGGAAATCGCAAAATTAAAAAAGGTGACCTAATCTTATTTGACCTAGGTGTTATTTACGAAGGGTATTGTTCGGATATTACACGAACAGTAGCATTCGGCCAGCCAAATGACGAGCAAATTAAAATTTATAATGCTGTTCGCCTTGCAAACGAATCAGCAATTGAAGCAGTTAAACCAGGCGTCCGCGCAATGGACTTAGATAAAATTGCCCGTGATGTTATTACAGATGCAGGCTATGGCCAATACTTCACACATCGTTTAGGTCACGGTCTTGGTATTTCTGTTCACGAATTCCCGTCGATCAACGGCGCCAACGAATTTATTCTAAATGAAGGTACAGTATTTACAATCGAACCAGGTATTTATAAAACGGATGCTGCAGGCGTTCGTATCGAGGACGATGTAGTCGTAACAAAAGATGGTGTGGAGGTACTTACATCATTCACAAAAGAACTTGTAATTTTATAATATATTAGTTCATTTGATTGTATAGAAACTATTAAATTTGCATAAACTAAGCGAGCAGTCCCTTTTCAGAGGATTGCTCGCTTTTTAATATTTATAGGCTTATTAACAAATTAATTACTTTACAATTTTTAACTTGTTTTCTAAAAGCAAAAATGAGGAATAGACTATTAATTACATAAAAATAACCGAAAGGAAGTGGTGCATTATGAAAAGATGGTCATTTACAACGCTACTTATAATTGTGCTTACTCTATTGCCAATAAGTCAAATTGAATGGAATACGGAAGCTGAAGCAAGTCAAACAAGTAAGGTAAATAATGAAGTCATTTCAAAAAGTGCATCACCGAACAAAGCGGTAAAGGAAAAAGCCCCTGTCTCGAATACAGGCTTTATGCCAAAAGTGAATCGCAGTTATACGTATAAACCATCATTCGAAGATGCCGGCCCAAGAACATATACCGCTTCTAAAAATAAATCGATTGAAAACTCGGTAGAATTGTTGGAAGATGACTATATCGGCTATACGTATATTGAAGATCAGCAGCAGTTTGCTTTAGGTGTTGCCTATTCAGATATATTTTTCTTCTCATTAAGCTACCCGATGAAAGAAAAGACAACAATTACCGATACGGATTATTTATATGACGGTACTACGGAAACAACACCAGTTTATGTTGAAAGTACAAGTACAACAGTTAAAACAAAAGCAGGAACATTCCAAAATGTAGTAGTTTTAAAATATCCAAACGGCACGAAAATCTACCTAGCAAAAGATCATGGTATTATCCGTATTACTGATTTTGAAGGTAATATTACAACTGAATTAGTCTCGGTTAAATAGAATGACCCATCAAAAAAATCCGCTACGTTTGGTTTTGCCAATCGTAGCGGATTTTTGCTGTAAAATATTTATTAATTTAATCCTGTCAGTGCACCTAATACATCTTCTACTTCTGCAAATTCAAGCCCTTGTGCGTCTGCTACTGCACGGTATACAACTTTACCGTCCAATGTATTAACGCCGCGCTTTAATGCAAGATTGTCTAGGCATGCACGTAAAAAGCCTTTATTCGCAATTTGTAATGCATAAGGAACCGTATTATTTGTTAACGCGATTGTCGATGTACGTGGAACTGCACCTGGCATATTTGCAACCGTATAGTGTACAACACCATGTTTAACAAATGTAGGATTGTCATGTGTTGTTACTTTTTCAGATGTTGCAAAACAGCCGCCTTGGTCAATCGCAATATCAACCACTACAGAGCCAGGTGACATCGATTGGATCATTTCTTCAGTCACTAATTTTGGTGCCTTCGCCCCTGGAATAAGCACGGAACCAACTACTAAATCAGCAGAACGAACAGCATCTGCAATATTATACGGATTTGAAATTAATGTTTGAACATCACGTCCGAATAAATCATCAAGCTGACGTAATCGTTCAGGATTCAAATCGATAATCGTAACATCCGCTCCCATGCCGACTGCTACTTTAGCTGCATTTGTTCCCGCAATACCACCGCCAATTACCGTTACTTTACTGCGAGGAACACCTGATACTCCACCAAGTAAGATCCCTTTACCGCCCGGCAATTTTTCTAAATAATGTGCGCCGATTTGTGTTGCCATTTTACCTGCAACTTCACTCATCGGTGTTAATAATGGTAAAGAACCGTTTGGTAATTGCACTGTTTCATAGGCGATACCGATTACTCGATTTTCAAGTAAAGCTTTAGTCAATTCAGGCTCTGGTGCTAAATGTAAATACGTAAATAATATTAATCCCTCACGGAAATACTTGTATTCACTTTGCACAGGTTCTTTTACTTTTAAAACCATTTCCCCAGCCCATGCTTCAGCTGCTGTTTGTACAATATGGGCACCTGCTTCAATATAGTCCTGATCCGTAAATGCAGAACCTAATCCTGCACCTGTTTCAATATATACTTCATGACCATTTGCGATTAATGACAATACTCCTGCTGGTGTCATCGCAACTCGATTTTCATTGTTCTTTATTTCTTTCGGTACCCCTATTTTCAACGTAATTCCTCCCTTTAACAATCACTTAGAAATATGCTTTACATAAATCAAATCCATTTTACCAATTTTACCAGCAAATTAGTAGAGGATTTTGAATGTAAATTCTATTCTGATAAATGAATCACTAGTCATATCTTGCAACTGCAGGAAAACTGCTATTATTTTACTGAGAAAAATATTTTATAATAGTAAAAACTATTATTTCCTAACATACAAATTTGTGACCATTTCATGGAAGTTATTGTATTTTGCCTATATTTCAGCGCAGGAATTATGCCCTTTGGAAAATTATTTGGTATAATATAGTTATAGATAATTAGGAGGTATGTAAAATGGCAAACCATTATAAAAGCATTGTAGTAGCAGTAGACGGCTCGAAAGAAGCAGAATATGCATTCCGTAAATCAATCGATGTTGCAAAACGCAATGAAGGTGCAACAATCAACCTAGTAAATGTTATCGATACACGTTCTTTCGCAGCTATAGAAGCTTATGACCGTTCAATTGCTGAGCGTGCTCAACAGCATTCCGAGGAATTGTTAAACGGCTACAAACAGCAAGCTGAAGCAGAAGGCGTAGAAAACGTTAACCTGATTATTGAATATGGCTCTCCTAAAAATATTATTACAAAAGAACTTTCAAGTGTTGTAGAAGCAGATTTAATTATTTGTGGTGCAACTGGTTTAAATGCTGTTGAACGTTTCCTGATCGGTTCTGTATCAGAAGCAATCGTACGTTCAGCTACATGTGACGTATTAGTTATCCGTACACCAGAGTGATTTAATTAAATAAAATGATAAATGCCATCTTCTCAAACTGAGTCGATGGCATTTATCATTTATATGCATTAAAGCTTATCGCCAAAGGCAATACTCCCGCTTTATACTTTATCGTTTCTGATTATTGCTTTCTTTCCACATGCTTACTTTTTCGAAGAACATCGCCAGAGCATCACGGTTTGACATATTCGGTACTTTTGCCAATAAAACTTCACGCGGTGCTTTTAACTGTTCACTTTGCTTTTGTAAAATTAAAATGCTTTTCTCATGCGCTTTTGATGAGAACAGGTTTTCCGGCAATTGGATGACCGCCTGAATCCATGCATGTCCTTTAATATACTGGTGAAGCTGTTTTGCCTGATCAGATTCGAATAAATTTGCCGGAATCAGGAAAAATCCAAACCCACCTTCTTTTGTATAGTTTAAAGATTGCTCGATAAACAAATGGTGTGCGTAGCTCATTCCCTCTGCCGCGCATAATTCGTAGTCTAGTGCTACTTCTTCGTTTGGATAGTATCCTACAGGCAAGTCGCAAACTACTGCATCAACAGGATCGACTAACAGTTTTTCCAGGGCATCTTGACGGAAAAGTGTAACAGGTTGTTCAATAAGGTCTCCTGTCGCTGCTGCCAACCGAATTAATAAATCATCGACTTCCACTCCTGAAGCAACTACTTTCCCTTCCAGCGCATTCATGACTGTAAAGAGTAAATTCCCTGTACCGAGTGCCGGATCAACGATAGAGAGCGTCCGTTCCGTCAATTCCTTGTCAAAGCATTGCTCTACAAAATGGCTTACAATAAGCCCCAGTGTATCAGGTGTCATTTGGTGGTTCGGCTGCGCACTTTTACGCATCCCTTTTAAAATCGCAATTTGGATCGCTTTACGCATATCTTCCTTCGTTGCACCTTCAACTTGCCACTCAAATTTCCCGTCCAGTGTATCTTCCAATGTTTGCAGTAACGCTTCCAAATAATCCAGCTCTTGCTGCGCTGCAACTTTTTCTGCGTTGTCATTAATATATTTAAAAATTTGTTCAAACTTTTCCATTAGACTAACTCCCTCATTCCATTCATTTGGATTTCTCGCTAAATTGCGACATATCCACTAAATGAACAACCCACTCAATGATCATTGAGTGGGTGTTAATTATACATGTAATTACTTTACAACAAAATCATTCAAAACGAAATTATTTTGCAAGAGCTTTTACTGCTTCGATTGCAGCATCATAATTCGGATGGTCTGTACCTTCAGGAACATATTCCACATAAGCAACTTTGCCTGATTCATCAACAACGAAAATTGAACGTGCTAAAAGGCGTAATTCTTTCATATGTACGCCATATGCTTCACCGAATGATGCATCACGGTGGTCTGATACTGTTACAACATTATCGATACCCGCAGCTCCACACCAGCGTTTTTGAGCAAATGGTAAATCCATTGACACTGTGTAAATTACAACATTGTCACCTAAGTTAGCCGCCGCTTCGTTAAATGTACGAGTTTGCTTATCACAAACACCTGTTTCCAATGAAGGAACAACCGAGAATAAGCGAATTTTACCTTCAGAATCTTTTAAAGTTACTTCTGATAAATCATTGGCAACTACTGTGAAATCCGGTGCTTGATCACCAACTTTTACCTCATTACCGATTAGTGTTACTGGACTGTTTTTAAATGTTACTTGTGCCATATTAAACGCCTCCTTTATATTCCCTAATATTACTAAAAAAGATTTAGCAATTGCAACTAACTGAGCTTATATTCATTTAAATAAAGAAAACAAAAAGAAAAGAGCTGTTTTATAAGAAGTATCTTACAAAACAGCTCTTCTCTTGCTTAGAAGGTGTCGATAGTAAATTATTTCCCCTTCTATTCTTTTTTAAACATCTTTTGAATAAATATTTTCATGAACAACGACCGTATCGGCAAAATAATCGGCAATGCTTTTATTGTTTGGTGAAAAAGCGACAATTAAATACGGTAAGTATAATAATGTACCGTTGATAAATCGGCCTACCCCTTCACGAAACAGAACTGTCATCCAATCCAGTGCTTCCCCGTCATCTTTTTCAACCTTTATTCCAAACGTCATTTTCCCTAAAGTTTGCTTAAAAAATTTTGTCATGAGCACAAAATAAGCGTAGAAAATAATTCCCGAAAGAATTGTCATTGGCGCATACCACACATCGCTGGCAACACTCCAATTCATCAATGCAAACACCGGCTTAATCGAGACGCCGATAATCGCACTTATGACAATTGAATCTAACAGAAATGCCCAGAATCGCATCCAGAAGCCGGCTGTTTTTTGTTTAATAGAAGGCGGCTTTACGACAGATGCTTCATCCACTACTTCGATTATGTCAGTCATCGTAATCCCTCCTATTAGTAGTCACCATATAAATACATCATACGAGGCGAATTTGTCGTTGAAATAATTTTGGACAATACTTCAGACTCAGCAGATGGTCGCAGCATAGAACCTAGTTTTACACCTAATAAAGAACCCCAGCTTGATGTATCCATTGTATATTCAAACAGCTCTGCATCTTCCAATCCAAAATCCGCGCGTAATGCATTAATTGTCGCTTCTTCATTTCCAATTTCATCCACCAACCCTGCTCGCAGTGCCTGAGTACCGCCTAATACACGGCCATCCGCCACTTTCTTCACTTGCGCTTCAGACATATTACGCCCAGCTTCGATAATATCGACAAAATGCTCATATGATTCATCAATCATTTCCTGCAGCATCGCAAGTTCCTCTTTTGTAGAAGGTCGTACACCGCCAAACATGTCTTTATGTTCGCCTGATTTGATTGTTTCAAACTCGACCCCGAAATTTTCGGCTAATTTCCCATAATTAATCGATTGCATAATAACACCGATTGAACCGGTAATTGTCTCGCGTTGAGCAAAAATCTTATCTGCCGGTGCTGAAATATAATAACCGCCGGAAGCAGCCATTGATCCCATTGAGACATAAATTGGAATTTGTTTTTCTTCTTTAATTTTCAATAACTTTTGGTAAATTTCTTCTGATTCAATGACACCGCCACCTGGAGTGTTTACAGATAATACAACGCCTTTAATTGTATCGTCTTCCAGTACAGCATCCAATTGTTCCATAAACAGCTGGTGGTTGTAATCAACCGTTTCCCATATACTTGGTTCCCCTACATCCTGGATTACACCATCTACCGTCAAATGGGCAATTCGACTCGTTAAGTCTCCTGTTTCCACGACGTTTTCGTATGTGAGCGATTCCGTACCCATTAAATTGTCGATACTAGTAAAGAAATCGGTCTTAAAAATCGAAATGATCGTATTGATCCCAATAGAGAAAAATAATAATACGGCAGCAATAATGAGTGCCACAACTCGTTTTGTATTCATATTCACGCCTCCTCAATATATGTACGAAACTATTTTACAAAAAGTTTCATCGAAAACCATTTCCTACAGCGATTTTGACATAATCCCACTTGATTAAGCAACCATACTTTAGGTTTTATCAAATGGCGAAGCCTCATTTCTATTAATTAAGCTCGGTTTAAACATGAATACTGGCAGAAAAAAAGGCGGCAAATTTCGCCACCTTTTATTCATTACCCGGGAAATATTTGTCGAGCAATGGTATTTCCCTTACTTTACACGCAATTCAACACGACGGATTTTCCCTGAAATTGTTTTAGGTAATTCATCTAAAAACTCTATAATTCGAGGATATTTATATGGTGCTGTCAGCTGTTTTACATGATTTTGCAAATCTTCTACAATTGTTGGGCTTTCTTTTAATGTAACATCTTTAAGGACGACAAATGCTTTTACAACATTCCCTCGAATTTCATCCGGACTTGCAACAACAGCACATTCCTGTACAGCAGGATGCTTCGTTAACGCATCTTCTACTTCAAATGGTCCGATTGTATAACCAGATGAAATAATAATGTCATCATTTCGGCCTTCAAACCAGAAATAGCCGTCTTCATCCTTTATTGCGCGGTCGCCTGTTACATACCAATCTCCACGATACTGAATCGCTGTACGCTCCGGATCTTTATAATATCCTTTAAATAATGCAGGAGTCGATTTGTGCACTGCAATATCACCGACTTCACCAGGCGGTACAAGGTCACCATCTTCATTGATTAAATCAATGATATTTCCCGGAGTCGGTTTCCCCATCGAGCCAGGGCGTAATTCCATATTTAACAATGTCCCGATCAACAATGTATTTTCTGTTTGACCATAACCATCACGGACAGTTAATTGGTGCTCACGTTCAAATGTTTCGATCACTTCACGGTTTAAAGGCTCACCAGCTGAAACAGCGCTGCACAATGAAGATAAATTAAATGAATTTAATTGATCTAATTTCGCCATCATACGATATTCTGTCGGCGTACAGCAAAGCACATTGATTTGTTGCTGCTCAATTAAATGTAAAAACTGTGTTGGTTCGAACTTCCCTTTGTACACAAATCCTGTTGCACCACTACCTAATACAGCAAGAAACGGACTCCAGATCCATTTTTGCCATCCTGGAGCTGCAGTTGCCCATACCGTATCGCCATCACGTACACCAAGCCACTCAGCAGCCGTTGTACGTAAATGTGCATATCCCCAGCCATGTGAGTGCATTACGGCTTTTGGATTCCCTGTCGTGCCTGAAGTATAGGCTAAAAACGCCAAATCATTAGCCGTCGTCTCAACAGAATCGAACTCGTTTGACTGCTGCTCTGCAAGCTCCATTAATGAAGTCCATCCTTCTTTTTCATTCCCTACAATAAAGCATTCTACATTCGCTAAATTTTCTACATGTTCGAATTCATTTACGAACTGCTCCATCACGATAATTGCCTTAGCCTCTGAATGGTTTAGACGATAATCAATATCTTTAGCTCGCAGCAGCTCCGAACTTGGAATAATGACCAATCCTGCTTTTAATGCTCCAATATAAGAAACATATGCTTCTAAACAGCGAGGCAGCATAATCAAAATGACATCACCTTTTTTTAAACCTTGTGCATAAAAGGCATTTGCAGCCTGATTTGCTCTTTGTAGTAACTCTTCGTATGTATAACGCTCTTGATGTCCGTTTTCTTCCTGAAATACTAATGCTGTTTTTGAGCTTTTATTTTCATGCTTTTCAAATTCATTTACAATATTATATATTTCCGGTGCAACTAATTGATTTTTATTCATTTTGATACTCCCCTTTGTTTGAAAAAAATGAGCCTTACATATTTAGTATAATAATCCTTTTCATTAATATCAAAATATTCCGCACTTTTTATTGCATAACAAAAATTATTTATTAACAAAATAAAAAGAAACGCTACTTGAAAGTAGCGTTCTTTTTTAAAACGTATTATTGGTTTTGGTTGCCGCGTAATTGCTGCTCAGCCATCTGTACTAGGCGTTTCGTAATTTCGCCACCTACAGAACCGTTTGCACGAGATGATGCGTCTGGACCTAATTGTACACCAAATTCTTGTGCAATTTCATATTTCATTTGATCTAAAGCTTGTTGTGCACCAGGTACACGTAATTTGTTTGAGCTGTTGTTGTTTGCCATCTGTCTCTCACCTCCTTGTGACATTAGAATGTGCCGGGAGGAGAGATTAATACATAAAAAACATAGGTAAATTATAGCTCGATTAGGAAATCATTATCAGTTCCTAAAAATTATAGTAAATCAGCGAATTTATCTTCTTTTACTTCCTTCTGAGGGAACTGATATACTTCGCGGTTTTTAACGGCACGATCAATTAGTTCATCGAATTCCGTAAAGCTTTCAAAACGCTGAACTTTTTCTAATTTCGGTTTTGTTTTCGGACTAGACGGTGTAAATATTGTACAGCAATCCTCAAATGGCTGAATTGATGTTTCGTATGTGCCAATATCTTTTGCAATTTTGATGATATCGTTTTTATCTGCCGATATTAACGGACGTAAAATAGGTGTATTTGTCACATCATTTATTGCAGTTAAGCTTTCCAAAGTTTGTGAAGCGACTTGCCCTAAGCTTTCACCTGTTACAATACCTAATGCGCCAATGTCTTCACGCACTTTATCTGCCACTTTCATCATCATACGGCGTGTTGAAGTCATTGACATATTGTCTGGCACCGCATCTTTTACTGCTACTTGCAGTTCTGTGAACGGAATGACATGCAGGCGAATATTTGCACCGAATTTTGTTAATTCATTTGCAAGTTCTTTAACTTTTTGTAATGCATTATCGCTCGTATATGGAGGACTGAAGAAATGAATTGCATCCAGTCGAACGCCGCGTTTCATCATTAAGTAACCGGCAACTGGGCTATCAATACCGCCTGAAAGCATTAGCAGCGAACGTCCGTTTGAACCAATCGGCATACCTCCAGCACCTTGGATTACTTGAGCCATCATATAGATCGCATCTTCACGAACTTCAATACGAAGTGCGAAATCCGGATTTTTCACCTGTACTTTAAAGTTCGGGAAATTCGGTAAAATCGTAGCTCCCATTTCACGCTGTAATTCATGCGTGTTCAACGGGAAAGTTTTATCTGTACGATGTACTTCAACTTTAAACGTTAAATCGCCTTTTTCACGATAGTCTTCTAAAATTTCAAATGCCAAAGCTTTCATCACATCTAAATCTTTTTCACAAGATGCAACTGGGCTGATTGATTGAATACCGAAAACATGTGGTAAACGATCCATTAGTACATCAAATTTTTCTTTATTTTCAACTTCAATAAACATACGGTCACGCTCTGCACGAATTTTCAATGGTGCAATATCGTTAAATGAATAGCGTACATTATCGCGTAAACGGCTGATAAAATCTTTTTTGTTTCGACCTTTTGTTGATAATTCACCATAGCGAACTAAAATTTCTTTAAAAATCATTGCGTAATATCTCCTTTTAATTCTTTCATTACGATTGTGAATTGCTTTTTGAATGAAGCAATATCTTCATCTGTGTTGATTGCGCCTAAGCTTAAACGTAGTACACCGTTTTTATAGCGGCTATCGATATTTAATGCTTCCACAACATGGCTTGTTTTCGTCTGTTTTGACGAGCAGGCACTTGATGTTGAAACGATAATATCACGTTTTTGTAACGCGTTTATTAAAATTTCACCTTTTAGTCCTCTAACACTGAACGATAAAATATGCGGCGCTCCATCTTTCGGCGACAGGACATATACTTCCTGACCGAATTGCCCAAAGAAATGATGAAGTTCTGCAGACCATTTTTTAAAGTTTTCAACATTTTCCGGCATGCCTTCAACAGCTAAACGGGCCGCTTTTGCCAATGAAACAGCTTGCGGTACTGCAACCGTACCACTTCTTAATCCAAATTCTTGTCCACCACCGACTATAAATGCCTTCAGTTGTGGTTTTTTGCGGAATGCTAACAAGCCGCTTCCTTTTAAACCTTGAATTTTATGTCCGGAAATTGAAATGACATCTGGACCATTGTCTCCGTCAAAAATGACCGGTAGCTTTCCGAAACTTTGAATTGCATCAACATGGAACATTGCCTGGCATGTACGATGAATGATTTGAGCTGCTTCCTTAATTGGCTGGACAGCTCCGATTTCGTTGTTTACATGCATAATGCTCACAATAATTGTATCTTTGCGAAGTTTTTGCTGTAATTCCTCTAAAGAAATGACTCCATATTTATTTACCTTTAGGTAGTCAATTTCATAACCCTCTTCTTCCAAACGTTTGACCGCTTCCAAAATCGAAGGGTGTTCTATTTCTGTCGTAATAATATGCTTGCCTCTAAATTTGCTAGATTTTGCAAGACCAAAAAGCGCTGCATTATTCGATTCCGTACCTCCGGATGTAAATAAAATATTCTTTTCGTCAGTATGAAGAATATTTGCCAATTGCTCACGAGCTTTTGTTAATAAAGCATTTGACTCGACTCCTGCACGGTGAATCGATGCAGGGTTGGCATAATATTGTTCATTCACTAACATAAATGTAGCCAAGACATCTTTGTGCGGTTTTGTTGTCGCACTATTATCTAAATATATCATCTATACTCAACCTTCTTTTTTAAAACTAATTTCCCGTAATCATATTTCCATTACAGTGTCCTGTTTTTTATCATTACTTACCAAAGAGAGAGGTTGTGTTAATAGTCAAATTGACTACTAACACAACCTCATAAATGTGCTTATTTATTATAACGCTAAATGGACCAACATGTAACCGTTATGCTTATTATTTTGTAAGCAGCTGCTCCTGAACGAGCTCCTCAATACGTTTGATTGCATTAGGATCGATAATTTCAACCGCCTTTGCTGCATCTTCCAGTGCTTTTATGTAGCGGAACTTCTTGAATGCGTCTTCAGCTTCAAGTAGATTTTCATGTACTTGTCGATTTGTTGCACGGTAGCGGTTTCCAAACTGAATAAGACGCTCAATAATTAATACATTCTCAATCATTTCCTGTGCTTTATCATGTGTTTCTTCAATCGATTGCTTTGCATTTAGTAAATGCTGGTTCACTTGGATAATATTCAACGGTACTTCCTGTAAACTTTGAACTACAACAAAAATCTGTTCTGCCGCCTCTTCTAATCTTGCATCCATTTCTTCCGGAATCCCAGGAATATTGGCACGTCCAAGCAGGCGCTCTGTATCTTGCAATAATCGCTTTAAAGCTTCCAATTCAGCTCTTGCTTTATTTTCATCAATACGGAGGTTCTTTAGTTTGTTCGAGAAGTTTTCCTGTTCCTCAGCAATTTGCTCAATCTCATCAGTAATTTCTTTTAGCTCTTCCTGTAAGCTTGAGTATGCGGATCTTTCTTCTTGAACACGTGTCGATAACAATTCATAGCGTTTTTGTAATACTTCCAAATGTTTTAAGCCCACTTTTGGAATTTCCGCTTCTTTGTCCTGTAAACGGTAGCTATGCTGCACATAAGCGACTTCATCATTAATGTCCTTTGTAAGGCGCATAACATCATTGATCACACTGTACATGCCTGAACAGTTACGTTCAACATATTTTCTTGCCATAACTTCTTTTTCTAGCAAATTATAAAAATGGTCGATTTCATCATTAATTGTTTGAATTCGTGGTGAAACAGCTGGCAAGTTAAGTTCAGCGATTTCTGCTTTTAACATTTCCAGTTCACTCTCAAGTCCATTCAAATATTCAGTCATTTCTAAATGGCGTAAATAATACTTTTGTTCTTCCATTTCACGCTGCCCGTTACGAAGTTCATGAATTGCGGTTGGGATTTTAGTTTGAATTTCAGTCAGCAGTGTCGGCACATCATTTAATAAACTGAAAATTTCCTGTGCTTCACTGTTCAGCTGTAGAACAATTTCACGTGCCTGCAAATAGTTGCCGTCTTTCGTTAACTCATCGAACTCTTCAAATTTCGGCGTAAATTGCTCCAGCTTCGTTTCCAATGCTTCCAAAGCTGGACCAAATGAATGCTGGTGTGCCAAAATCGTCTTGCGTGCAGAACGGTAATATTCTTTCAGCTGTTCGATTTCAATACGGTTTTTCTCTTCACTGCCAATCAATTCATCCAGCTCAGTAATAATCTGTACACGTACTTGCTCACATTTTGCAAGTTCCTGTTCGATATCGCGTTCTGTATGTGTTGCTTTGTTAAATTTAAATCGGTCGACAAATTCTTCCGCATCAAACAACAATTCGTCAATTTTCGGAATTTGCTTATCGACAACATCCAACCAACGATTACGCCAGTTTTCAAACAGCTCTTCTGTTTGACCGTTCATATTAAGGGCCTTTACTTTTGCGAGCTCCTCAAAAATCGGGTAATGTTGTATTTGTAGTTTTTCCTTATCTAATCGTCCTATTTCTGCATTATGCTTGCGTCTTACTACTAAGCCTGCCATTAATAATGCTAATAGTACGACGACAACAATGATGATATACTTTATCATTGTAAGCCCCCTAATCCCAAATAAAATCAATATTTTAGCTATATACGTACTATTTATAATAACATGTTTTTTTATATTTGTTTAACTATTTCCAGCTTTTTTTACTTTTAAATACCATATTTTTGAAGGAAGGTCATTCAATTGAAACGAGACGGTCATATACATACACCTTTTTGTCCCCATGGTTCTACAGATTCGATAGAAGAATATGTCGAAAAAGCGATAGCAAGCGGATTTAAAGAAATCACCTTTACGGAGCATGCGCCTTTACCTGAAAACTTTGTCGACCCAACACCTGACAAGGATAGCGGAATGAACCCTGTCTATTTAATGGATTACTTTAAACAACTGCAGCGCGCAAAAGAACAGTATCAATCGCAAATTAAAATCAATATCGGCTTAGAGGTCGACTATATTGTTGGCTTTGAACAGGAAACAAAACAATTTCTGAATGAAGTCGGCCCTTTACTGGATGATGCGATATTATCCGTACACTTTTTGAATTTCCAAGACGAGTATGTATGTATTGACTTTTCACAAGAAGTATATTTACAATTTGCCAATAAGGTTGGCGGCATTCTTCCTATGTATAAGCTATACTACGAAACTGTGAAAAAGTCGATTAAAGCAGATTTAGGCTTATACAAACCTAAGCGTATAGGACATCCAACATTAATTCATAAATTTCAGCTTGCCCACAACAAACAGATCGATGATGCAACTGACATTACTGAATTGTTGAAGATGATGCAGACCGGTCATTATGAGCTTGATTTTAATAGTGCTGGTCTAAGTAAACCGTATTGTAAGGAGCCATACCCGCCTTATCCATTTGTGAAACAGGCAATTGATTTACAAATCCCAATTGTTTTCGGCTCGGATGCCCATACGGCAGCGGATTTACATCAGCATTATGATTTACTACAGAAAAAAATAACTTTTTAATTGGAGGTTTCTATGTTCGGAAATATTACTTATAACGGGACATTAACAGAACAGTACAATCAGCTATCAAAACAGCTGGATGCATTGCTGGAAGGGGAAAATAACTTAATCGCTAACCTAAGTAACGCTTCAGCTTTATTAAATACTTTTTTAAAAGAAATTAACTGGGTTGGGTTTTATTTAATGAATGAAGGCGAATTGGTGCTTGGACCATTCCAAGGCTTGCCTGCTTGTGTGCGAATTCCTGTAGGGCGCGGCGTTTGCGGTACAACGGTGGCGAAGGAGCAAACAATGGTTGTAGACGATGTTCACGCTTTCCCTGGTCATATCGCTTGTGACGCGGCATCAAAATCGGAAATCGTTATTCCTTTAATTAAAAATGGTGTCGTTTTAGGTGTTTTAGATATCGATAGCCCGACTGAAGCACGTTTTACTTCTGAAGATAAAGATGGTTTGGAAAAATTTGTGAATATACTGTTAAAACATATTTAATTGCTAAAATGGGAGTGCCCGAAAAATTATTATTCCGGGTACTCCCATTAATATTGTAGTTCCATAGGTTTTTCATATACACATAGACGGTTTTTTCCGTTTCGCTTTGCATGGTATAGTGCAATATCTGCTTGCAAAAACATATTTTTGAAATCCGGACGGCTCCTCTTATTCCACGTAATCATTCCCGCAGATACCGTAACTGAAGGATTTGTTACATTTGGTACCATTTGTACAATTGCATCTGAAATTTCAATTGCTTCTCTGTCAGAAATGTTCGGAATATAGATGGCGAGTTCTTCACCGCCCCAGCGCGAGCAAATACCTCTTTTCCCTATTTCATTTTGCAGTCGTCTGGCAATTTGTACAATGACATCATCCCCGACTTGATGCCCGTATGTGTCATTAACCTTTTTAAAGTTATCAATATCAATTAAAAGAAACATTCCTGAATCGTCCTTTTGAATAGCCTTTTCCACGTATGAATCAGAGTAACTTCTTGCGTAAAGCTTTGTTAAATGGTCTTGATCCACCATCTCCTGAAGCTGTTCACGTAATACCGAATTGGAAATGGCTAATGACGAATGGTGAATAAGCGATTGCATTAATTTGAAGCTATCAAAGGAGAAAAAATACGGCTCTTTATGCAATACAAGGCTAAACCCGATAATATCTTCTTCTACAATCATTGGAATGGCCATTATCGACTTATACTCAATGTCTCCTGAAATAAGACGGCTGAAATCAGCAATAAACAATGGGTCTTGTGTCGAATGAAAATGTTTTTCCACATGCTGAATATATACGTTACATGCTATACGATTGAAAAGTTCTGTACACGCTTCAGTCATGATATACTTTTCATCTTCCTTAAACAGGAAGCCAATTTCCAAAGGCTGAAAAGATTTCAACATTTGCTTTTGTAAAAATAAAAGCATTTCACTAATCGTCAATTTCATATTTAAACGATGGGAAGTTTCATTAATTAACTGTAAATCCGTGATAAGACGATGTGATTGATGATAGAGTTTCGCGTTTTCCAAAGCATTTCCTGAAGCTTGGGCAAGCATACGGATAAATTCTTTTTCTGGACTTGTAAACGAGTAATTGACGGGTGCTTTCACCTGTAAAATCCCGTAGATTGCTTGTCTCCCTTTTATAGGCACATTTAATAATCGACGGTTTTGTTCAACGGCTATATCCTCTTTCAATTCACCCGACACGAAAGATTCGATTGTTGCAGGGCGTTCCGATAAATAGTCGAAAGGCTTTATTTTCACTCTCGTTTGGCGATCTTGGTCATTTGACAAGATCAGTTCAACTTCCAGCCCTGGAAAATTTTCTTCTATTGTTATGAGGACATTTTCCAAAATTACATCGATATCCATCGTCGAATGGAAAAGGTCTGTCATCCCGTATAATTTACGGTACTTTTGCTCATTCGAATAAACTTCATAATTTTGAGTTAAAAATGAATAGGAAGCAGATATCGCTCCTACAATTTCTTCTGTCAGCACTGCTTGTACTGGTGCGTTTTCAGGATTATATTTAAATATAATAATAGCTTCTATTTTATCATTTATTATAAGTGGCATAACATCCGTATGATTTTCAAAAAACGGCTGTTCTCTAAAAAACCCGGGTAACTTCACAACTTTATTACCGTTAAAATAGGGTTGTATTAAATCTAATGTTACATCAACATTCATTAATTCTAAGTTGTCGATCGGTTTCAATTTATTCTCGCTTACATGAAATAAATAACAATGTTCCATATTAAAGTGTTTAATTAAGTTTTCTTTTAATAGGAAAAAGTAATCATAAAATTTACTTCGTTGTAATTTCGTATTCATACAAAGGCTTAAAATATCCGATTTAAATTGATCAATCTTTTGTTGATTTTCCACCATTAAATCACCTTTTCTTTTACTATTGCGATGTCGGTTCTTTTCACTTAACATCAAGTATACACATTTTATGTCTTATTGACTATTTAAATTTGTTATATTTTTCTAGTAAACACCCCAATTTGAATTGTTTTTTGAATATTAAAGTATTTTCCCATTCTTATCTACTACCCGCTTTTATGATTAAATACCCATAAAAATGAAAATTTATTTTTGTTTTTCTTTCCCTCATATTTTATACAAAAAGTAAAACACCTTTGTTGACGGATAGATAAAAAAAAGATACAATAGCCTTTGTGTAAAATGAATGCAGTAGTTGTATAACTTAAATGTAGTATTTTATTCCTTCTGTTTAAACAGAATGGTGTATTGTGTAACCCTTTCGGCTGCATGGGCGAAGATACATGAAAATAGAATACCGTTTAATGTCGGGTACAACTGGTTTTTTCTTTTACAACAAAAACCAATTTTAAGGAGGAGACACAATTATGTCTCGTTATACAGGTCCATCTTGGAAACTATCTCGTCGTCTTGGTATTTCATTAAGCGGCACAGGTAAAGAAATCGCAAAACGCCCTTACGCACCAGGTCAACACGGCCCGAACTCTCGTGGTAAAAAATCAGAGTACGGTCTACAATTAACTGAAAAGCAAAAATTACGTCATATGTACGGTATGACTGAACGTCAATTCAAAAATACTTACCTACGTGCTGGTAAATTACAAGGTGTACACGGTGAAAACTTCATGATCTTACTTGAAACTCGCCTTGACAACTTAGTTTACCGTTTAGGTTTAGCTCGCACTCGTCGTGCAGCTCGTCAATTAGTTAACCACGGTCACATCTTAGTTGATGGTAACCGCGTTGACATTCCATCTTACTCAGTAAAACCAGGTCAAACGATCTCTTTACGTGAGAAATCAGCTAACCTTTCAGTTGTTGCTGAATCAATCGAAGTAAACAGCTTCGTACCAGAATATTTATCATTCGATGCAGACTCTAAAGTAGGTACTTTCGTACGTTTACCAGAGCGCTCTGAATTATCTGCTGAAATCAACGAACAATTCATCGTAGAGTTCTACTCTCGTTAATCTTTCGAGTTTCAGATATATTCGAATCAAACCATCAAGCCCTGTTCACAGGTGCTTGGTGGTTTTTTTATTAATTTAATTTCGGCAAAATTTTTTTAAAATTTGTTCAATCGCCCCGATCAACCTTTCTTTGTTGAATAGGATAACGAGGAAAGGGGGTGAATTTAATGGGTTACGGATATGAAGGGTATCAAAATCAAGGAAACTACGGTGGTTACGGCTGTGGTGGCGGTGGTTACAGCGGCGGTAATAGCTCAACTTTCGTTCTGATCGTTGTTCTATTCATTCTTTTAATTATTGTCGGCGCTACTTTTGTTTACTAATAGCATCGATTCACAAAAAATTTTTAGCTAGCCAGGAATAATTCCAACTACTTATTACTGATTTTCGCGCCATTAGGGTCACTTCCCCCAGTGACCCTTTTAATTTTTAGTTCAGTGACAATGTATTTATCTTTTTCCTGACTCAGACAATGCAGACCGCTAACAATAAAAAAGATGCTGTACGCTTATATAGCGGCAGCATCTTTTAATTTAAACGTAGAATTAGAATACGTTACAATTTAAAAATGTCTTTTAAAATGCAAAGTAAGTTGCTCCTAGTACAGCAATTACTATAAACGAAGCAAAAAATGCTTTCCATTTAGAAATGCGGTGGACTTCTGAAATTCCAATAACTGTGATGACATATGTCCAAATACTGCTAATGATAATTAGTGTTCCGCAAACAAATTGCAAAATCAAATCACCTAGTGACGTCTCCATATAGGAGATCGTGAAAAATGACTGTGGTGCGAATTGCATCCAGAAAAGCAGAACCGGCAATATCCAAATATAAGGAATCATTGTCACACTGATCATGCGGAACATTTCTTTAAATTTCCCTATACCACCGAAAACTTTTGCTGAGAGTGTCAATACGCCTGCTGATAAAACTGTAGAAAGAAAATACAGTATTAAACTAAATAGAAATGTTGAATAAACGATATCCCCTAGTGTAAATTGCCCTGTAAATTCACTACCGATAAAGCTAATTAAATTGCTAGCAAACACTCCGATAATACCAACGAAAATGAAATAAGATAACTTTTTGGTTGTTAACACATAACGAATAGTATCTCGGGGTTTAACAGCAATGCTTAATATGGTATGTCGATCATCGACTGTACCTGTTAATTGCTCACTCAAAATAACATCCCCCTAAAAATATGTATACAATCTATTATACTGATATTTTAAGGTGATACAAAGTTATTGCTCCTTTAGTAGCATACCAATCTTTTACTATTCGGCAGATTTAAGAGATACATAGCCAGCCTTTTCCACTAATGCCTGCCCTTCTTCCGACAGTACCCATTCAATCAGTTTCTTAACATTTCCTGTCGGCTCGCCTGCTGTCACAATATAAAATTCGGAAGCGATCGGATACGTATTGTTGCGAATCGTTTCTCTTGTCGGTGCAACTCCATTGATTTCCAAAAGTTTGATTTCTTTATTTTTAACCATTTCATTTGAATAGTAACGGAAAGTATAACCGATAGCATTTTTATAATTTTTATATTGGGACACTTCATTGATAATTCCGCCCATACCTGTCGCTATATCTTCCGTTGGTGCTTCCATTAAAGGGGTATCCCCCATTAGACGTTGCAGTGCAGTTTGCGATCCGCTGTCCTGAGGTCTTTGGAACGCCCGGATTGCATCATCTTTTCCGCCCACTTCTTCCCAGTTTGTAATTTTCCCAGCATAAATTCCTTTAATTTGATCGAGTGATAGATGATTGACGTTATTTTTACTGTTGACGAAAAAGACAAACGCTTCTTTTCCGATCGGCGTCAAATGAAGTTTAATACCCTGTTGTTCGGCTTGATTAATTTGCGAATCTGAAGGACCAGCTGCAAAAATCATGTCCGTATTTCCGAAAATCAGATTCGTATAGGCTTCATGAGTCTGGTTGACCACCACTTCGCTCTTGTACGGATTGTATTCTTTTTCCGGATATATATGCTCAGTAATGGCGGCATACAATGGATACAAAGCCGTTGCACCGTCGATTTGAGGTAAAGGTTCCGCTAGCTTTAAAGTCGGCTTCTTATCCAATTGAACTAATTCATTTTTATCTGTAAACGGCTCATATTGATAAATATTCACTTCTGAGTCTACAGTAGGTACCCGATCATCGAACCATTTATAAACAGGTTGGACCGTACAGGCGACTAAAACGATTCCGGCAATTGTCCAAAAGATTTTTACACGTTTACTGTTTTTATAAAACACATCAAAAATCACAAGGACAAAACCAATATATAATATGACCGCAGCTGCAATTACTAACGGTATATAATGAATGTTACCGCTGAACGCCACAATAAATAACAATATGAAAGTAAAAAAGCAAACAGTCAGTAATACAAAAATCGAAATGACAATTTTCCCTAAATACGATTTATTTTCCATACTTTCACCCCTAACCTCTACGTTCTTTATGAAACATGAAATTCCTTTTAAAAAACGTCTTGGAAAACTGCTTTCCAAGACGTTTTAATTAATTAAGCAAATTTCACCATATGGTATTTTTTCTTACCGCGACGGATAATTGCAAAAGCATCTTCCAAACGGTCTTTCGAATCAATTACATATTCAAGATCCGTAATTTTTTCACCGTTCACACTAATTGCACCGTTCGTAACATCTTCACGTGCTTGACGCTTTGATGAAGAAATCCCTGCTTCTACGATTAGTTCCACAATATTTTTATCCTCTTTTACCACTTCTACAGAAGGTACACCAGAGAAGGCTACTTTCATTTCTTCAACTGATAATGCTTTTAAATCACCAGAGAATAATGCTTTTGTAATACGCTCTGCTGCTTCCAGACCTTCTTCACCGTGGATCAGACGTGTCATTTCTTCAGCCAGCGCTTTTTGTGCTTTACGTAAATGCGGCTCTTCTTCAACACTTACTGCAAGACCTTCAATCTCTTCACGTGTCAGGAATGTGAAGATCTTCAAGTATTTCACGACATCGGCATCCGCTGTATTGATCCAGAACTGGTAGAACTCGTACGGAGATGTTTTAGCAGCATCCAGCCAAACAGCGCCACCCGCTGTTTTACCGAATTTTGTACCGTCTGCTTTTGTTACAAGCGGTATGGTAATACCAAACGCTTTCGCATTTTCATCATGTGTTTTACGAATCATTTCCAAGCCTGTTGTAATATTGCCCCACTGATCCGAACCACCTACTTGAATTCGAACGTTGTGATGATCGTATAAATGATTGAAGTCAATACCTTGGATTAATGTGTAAGCAAATTCAGTAAATGAAATACCTGAATCCAGGCGTGACGCTACTGTATCTTTATTTAAGATGTAGTTTACATTGATCAGTTTCCCGTAATCACGAAGGAAATCGATTAATGTCATTGGACCTACCCAGTCATTATTGTTTACAAGGACAGCACTATTTGCCGCATCCGATGAAAAGTCGAATAAGCGCTCCATTTGCTTTTTAAGACCTTGCACATTTTTTTCGATTTGGTCCATCGTCTGTAATTGGCGCTCTTCTGAACGGCCAGATGGATCCCCTACAGTACCTGTCGCTCCACCAACTAATAAAATCGGTGTATGGCCTGCTTTTTGGAAACGGCGTAATGTAAGCAATGGTACGATATGTCCAATATGCATCGAGTCCGCTGTCGGGTCAACACCTACGTATAGAGAAACCTTCTCCTCGTTTAAAAGCTTTTCCATACCTTCCGCGTCAGTTTGTTGGTATAACAAACCGCGCCATTCCAAGTCTTGCAGTAATTCGTTTGTCATTTGTTTTCTCTCCTTTTACATGATGCGTCATTTACTTGTAAGGAAAATAAAAAACGTCCCTACACGCAAATGCATGCAGGGACGTCAAATTTTAATTTAACGCGGTACCACCCGGCTTGAAGAAATTTCAGTCTCTTTCTTCCACTTTAAGCGTCTATAACGAGACGATCCGTTCAGGCTCCAAGTACGTAATTCATAAATGCGCTATGTCTAGCTTTCACCAACCGCTAGCTCTCTATGCAGGGAACACATTTATTACTGCAAACTCTTCGTTGCCTGAAATTTATATTTTCTATTCTACCTAGAAAATAGTTGATGTCAATATTTATATTCGTTTATATATCAAATATGCTATAATAAACAAGATTTTAGGAGGTCGATGATGTGAGAGAATGGCTCGAAAAATTAAATAAAAAAATCGATATCCTTGCTTCTTCAGAACGAATGCGCTACGTCCGAATTGGAGGCGGTGTATTCTGGAATTTAACTTTGCTGGCGATTATTTTTATAGCTGCGACACTGTTGTTTGTTGGAGGTGTAGGCGCAGGTTACTTCGCATCATTAACAAAGGATGAACCTTTGCGATCGAAAGAAGAAATGCGCGAACAAATTTTCAGCTATGAAGAAACAAGTGAACTTTATTTTGCGAACGATATTTACATAGGAAAGATTCGAACAGATTTAGACCGACGTGAAACATCGCTTGCCAATATATCCCCATCTCTGATTAATGCAGTACTTGCTACGGAGGATGAATATTTCCGGGAGCATACCGGCATTGTGCCAAAAGCGGTATTACGGGGATTACTGCAAGACGTATCCAACTCGTCAACACAGACAGGTGGCTCTACGCTTACACAGCAATTAATAAAAAACCAAATATTAACGAATGAAGTTTCATATGAACGTAAAGCAAAGGAAATTTTACTTGCTTATCGTTTGGAGCATTTTATGACTAAAGAAGAAATACTCGAAGCCTATTTAAATATTATCCCGTACGGCCGAAATTCTTCAGGTCGTAATATTGCCGGCATCGAGACGGCTGCACAAGGTATTTTCGGTATTTCCGCATCTAAATTAAATTTACCGCAGGCTGCCTATATTGCCGGTATCCCTCAGGCACCTTTCACATATACACCTTTTACAAATAAAGGTGAGCAAAAAAGCGCGGAAGGAATGCAGCCAGGTATTGACCGGATGAAAACGGTTCTTTATCGTATGCAGGAGGCGGGTTATATTACCGAGAAAGAATATAACAAAGCAATTGCGTACGATATTACGAAAGACTTCAAAGGGTATGAAATCCGTCCGGAAGAAAAATATCCTTGGTTAACAGCTGAGCTTGAGCTCCGTTCAAAAGAGATTTTCGCTAAAATTCTCGCGGAAAAAGACGGCATTGACCCGGATCGTTTAAAAGAAGAAGAAAATTTAAATGAAAAGTATACTATACTGGCAGACCGTACAATACGTTCCGGCGGTTACCGTATTTACTCAACGATCAATAAAGATATGTATGATTCCATGAAAAAAGTGACGGAGGAATTCACTTTATACGGACAAACATACAAGAAAAAAGAAAAAGATCCTGAAACAGGCGAAGAAATCGAAGTGGATGTACCTGTACAAACAGGAAGTATTGTTATTGAAAATAGTACCGGCCGTATTTTAAGTTTCGTTGGCGGTCGCGACCATAATATTACACAAGTAAATCACGCAACAAATGCATTCCGTTCAAACGGTTCAACAATGAAACCATTACTTGCCTACGCACCAGCACTTGATTACGGTGTCATCGGAGCAGGAAGCCCTGTTGTCGATGTGAAATTCAAACGTCCATCTGACGGCTATGCCCCTGTAAACTATAACCCGAATCAGGAATTAGGAATTATACCAGCACGCCAGGCGGTTGCTTCATCACAAAACTTAGCCGTCCTAAGATTATATAATTCAATTTTAGACCGCAGTCCGGCAACCTATTTGGAAAAAATGGGATTCTCCAAGCTAGACAAAAAGGACTATGTAAACCTTTCTACAGTTCTTGGAGCTTTGGATATTGGTGCTTCAGTTGAAGAAAATACTAATGCCTATGCGACATTTGCCAATAACGGGCAATTTATCGATGCCTATATGATTGACCGCATTGAAGATTTGGACGGCAATATTATTTATGAACATAAAGTAGAGCCAGTGAAAGTATTTGCGCCTGAAACAGCGTATATGATGACAGATATGCTGCGTGATGTGCTGAAGCAGGGCGGAACTGGAACATTGGCAAAGAGCCAGTTGAAATTCTCATCTGACTTCGCTGCTAAGTCTGGTACAACACAGGACCATAACGATGTTTGGTTTGTCGGATATAATCCGAATATATCGGTAGGTGTCTGGATGGGTTACGAAAAATTGCGTACACTTTATGCATTTAATAACCGTTACCAGCATCCAAGTCAGCGGGTAAACCGTTTATGGGCAAAATACCTAAATACACTTTATGACATTGACCCGGAATTAATCGGTACGAAAGAAACATTCAAAAAACCTGAAGGCGTTGTGACAAGATCATTTTGTGGTATTTCAGGCCTGGCACCTTCTACTTCATGTGCCAATGCCGGTTTAGTCACTTCCGATTTATTTAATAAAAATGTATTTTTACCGACACAGCCGGATGATAGCTTTGTATCTTCCACATCGGTTGTAATTAACGGCAACACGTATGCTGCATTACCGAATACACCTACTGAGTTTGTTCAAATGAGCGGTTTCGGATTAAATCAGGCCTTTGTTGATCGCATGTTAGGCAAACTGGGTGGAGACGCTTCAAAATTATTGTCATTCAATTCAGGTAAGGGTGTTGTAACCGGTGCTCCATTCTCGGCAGACAGTGCACCACCGCAACCTGTTTTTGCTACATTGGCAAATGGTTCACTTTCATGGACAGCCTCTGCATCAAATGATGTTGTTGGCTATCGCGTATATAGCGTTACCGACCAGGGCAGATCGCTTGTACGTTCATTAAAATCTTATGAAGGATACCGCGTGTCTGTTTCACCAGGCGTTCGCTACATCGTTGTAGCAGTCGATATTACTGGATTGGAATCCGGTTATTCGAATGAAGTCGGAGAAGTAGTGGAAACTGCTCCACCTGCTCCACCGGAAACAGAAGAAGAGGAAGAAAATGTTGTCCCTGGGGAAATAATTGAAGACCTGGACGAAATTGAAGTTGACGTTGATCCGGTCGAACCAGAACCATCAGGAGAATAAAAGCAAAAACTCACCAACTAATAATAAAGTTGGTGAGTTTTTTTAATGTAATTAAATTGATACTTGTTCGGCTTTTAATACATCTTTTAGTAAATTGACTGCTTCATCAATTTCCTGTTCACTCACTGTTAAAGGAGGTAATAATCGAATTACTTTCGGGCCGGCTGCAACCGTTAATAGACCCGCTTTATCCAATGCTGCCACATATGGCGCCACATCCTCGCCACCAAGGCTTAGACCAAGCATTAACCCTTTTCCTTGAACTGAATAGTTATCTTCCGGAAAAGCTTCTTCCAGTTTATTAATAAAATACGCCGACTTTTGTTTAACATTATCCAAAAAGGCATCATTGAATATTTGATCGATAACTGTTTGTGCAACGGCAACACCTAATGGATTTCCGCCGAATGTCGTACCGTGTGTACCGGCATTAAATGTGTTAAACAGCTTTTCTGTCCCGAGGATTCCCCCAATAGGGAAACCGCCACCAAGACCTTTTGCCATTGAAACAATATCCGGTTTGATAGCTGTCTGTTCATATGCGAAACGTGTTCCTGTACGTCCGATACCTGTTTGTACTTCATCAATGATAACTAAAATATCCGATGATTGCTGAATTTCATGAATAGCTTTCGCGAAATCCTCCGTTACAGGATTTACTCCGCCTTCACCCTGAATCATTTCAAGCATAATCGCAGCAGTATCTGCATCAGCTGCAGCTTTTAATGCTTCGACATCATTAAACGGCAATGTAATAAACTCGCTTACTAAAGGACCGAAGCCATTACGTACTTTATCTTGTCCAGTTGCGCTCATCGCACCAAATGTACGTCCGTGAAAGCTCTGTTCAAACACAATGATTTTATGTTTTCCTGTATGCTTACGTGCTAATTTAATAGCTGCTTCGTTCGCCTCTGCGCCACTATTACAGAAAAATGCATACGATAAATGCAAATCTTTCACTAATGATGCAGCAAGTTTTTCCTGTCCCGGACTTTCAAATAAGTTACTAATATGCCACAGCTTTTGACTTTGTTTTTGAATCGCTTCAACGATAGATGGATGTGCATGCCCTAAACTACAAACAGCAATGCCGCTCGTAAAATCTAAATATCTTTTCCCTGTCGTATCAAATACGTCTGTTCCTTTTCCTTCGACAATAGCAAAAGGTCTTCTTGCGTAATTTTGGAATAATGCACTCATTTCACTAGCTCCTCACTTAAAATAGTCGTCCCGGTTAAAGTTTCATTAACAATTTGTACAGAAGGAATGCCTGCATTTAAACAATTAAGGGCGCCTTGCACTTTCGGAATCATCCCGCCGTAAATATGCCCTTCGCCAATCCATTGTTCAATTAAGCTTGGTGTCACTTCCGTCTGATATTCATCCTGTATGCGAATACCAGCTACATCCGTCACAAGCAGGAGACAATCTGCCTCGACAGCCAATGCAATTTCACTTGCCACTGTATCGCCATTTATATTCAGCGCCTGCCCATCCTTCGTTGCACCGATACACGCAATGACAGGAACAATTCCAGCTTCCGTCAAAGAGTTTAACATATTAATATTAACATGCTTCACTTCTCCTACATATGCGTAAGTTTCATAATCTAAAAATTCACTCTCTAGTAACCCGCCATCAAACCCATTCAGTCCAATGGCAGAAATACTTGCCGAATGGAGCTCATGGACGAGTGAAGGATTTACTTTCCCGATTAAAGTTGACTGTACGATATCGATCATTTCTTCACTCGTGACACGCAGTCCATTTACTGTATGGGACTCGATTCCGGCAGCAGCTAATTCGCGGTTGATCGCAGGTCCTCCACCATGGGTAATAATGAGTTGGATCCCTTGTTCCTGCAATGCTTTAAAATTGCGAAAGAAGGTCTCGTTAAGACCTTCTAATGTGCTGCCACCAAGCTTGATGACCATTTTACGAGCGGTATGATGCGTTGATTTGAACGTAGTCATAAGTCAAATCACACCCCCAGGCGAATCCGTGCCCTTTACCGACTTCAAGTGACACATATATTTTTACTTCATGTTGCTTTAAAATTTCGATGAGCTCTTCTTCGGAAAACTTAATCGGTTCGCCATTTTCCACCATTGTTGCTCCACCAATTTTGATTGTGATTTTATCAGGATCGATTACAGCTCCGGAATAGCCAACTGCTGCAATAATACGTCCCCAGTTTGCATCACAGCCAAATACTGCTGTTTTCACTAGTGGTGAACCTACAACTGTCTTCGCGATTTTACGTGCTTCTTCATCTGAAACTGCTCCATCCACTTCTACTTCAATCAGCTTTGTCGCACCTTCCCCGTCACGTGCAATTGACTTTGCTAGATCTTCTGATACGAGACGTAATGCTGTGTAGAAGTTATCCCAGTCCGGATGTGCAGGTGATAGCGGTTCATTTCCTGCTAAGCCGTTTGCCATTACAATAACTGTATCGTTCGTTGATGTATCTCCATCAACTGTGATCGAGTTGAATGTGCAATCCGTTACACTCGATAACGCTTTTTGCAGCTCTTCTGATGCAATATTGGCATCAGTTGTAATAAACCCGAGCATTGTCGCCATATTCGGTTCAATCATTCCAGAGCCTTTAGCTGTTCCTGAAACAATTATTTCTTTGCCATCAATGATTGTTGCATAAGTTGTATTTTTCATTACTGTATCTGTCGTTAAAATTGCTTGAGAAAAATCAATACCGCTTTCTAGCTTTGAATCCGGAGTTAATAGCTCCACACCTTTTTTAACTGGCTCCATCTTCATAATTTCCCCGATGACACCCGTAGAGGCTACCCCTACCAAATCAGATGCAATGCCAAGCTTTTGTGCAGCAAGAAGTTGCATTTCATATGCGTCCAATACTCCTTGTTTACCTGTGCAGGCATTGGCATTTCCTGAATTTACGATGATTGCCTGCATTTTTTTCGTTTCATATACAACTTCTTTTGTTACTTTTAACGGTGCTGCCTGGACTGCATTTGTCGTAAATACACCGGCAACGCTAGCTGGTACTTCACTTACTAGAATCGCTAAATCTTTTTTCTTATGCTTAAGTCCGCAATGAACACCTGCTGCAGTAAACCCTTTTGGTGATACGATATTTTTGCTTGATAATTTTTTCATTTCTATTGTTGAAGTCATCTAATGACCCTCCCTAAATTTAAAATGCTCGTCATAAAATGCGGGTTGATTTTCATCTATTACTCATCTTTTTAAATTAAATAAAATACGGAACGAGTTGTAAGCCTGTTTGCTGCGGGAGACCGAATTGGACATTCATGTTCTGAATTGCCTGACCGGCTGCTCCTTTAACTAAATTATCGATCACACCGATAATTGTTGCCCGATTTGTCCTTTCATCGAGCTTCACATATATGTCGCAATAATTTGAACCTTTCACGCGGTTTGTTCCCACTGCGGAAGCCTCTTGAATGACACGGACAAATGGATGATCTTTATACGTATCTGTTAAACAGTCCACTAATTGTTTTTGTGTTACACCTTCCGCTACTTGTGCATAGGAAGTTGCTAAAATACCACGTGTCATCGGGACTAGATGAGTATTAAATGTTATTGCTGTCTCGATATCGGTAAACATTGAAATCGCTTGTTCGATTTCCGGAATGTGCTGGTGTTCATTAATTTTATAAATCGAGAAGCTTTCATTTGCTTCACTGAAATGTGCTGCTTGTGATGGTTTATTACCTGCACCTGAAATTCCGCTCTTCGCATCAATGACCAAGAAGCTCGGATCAATTAACCGATGTTTTATAAGAGGTAAGATGGATAATAAAACAGCCGTTGGATAACAGCCTGGGTTGGCAATTAAATCGGCTTTTTCAATAGCTGGTTCATTCCACTCCGTTAATCCGTAAACACTTCGGTCCACTACTTCCTGTGGTGCCGGATTTTTTTTATACCAAGTTTCATAGCTTGCTAAATTTTTCAGCCGGAAATCCCCGGATAAATCAATTAATTTTGGTCCCCGTTCAACTAAAGAAGGGAAAATCGTACTTGATACCCCAGACGGCGTACTTGCAAATACAACATCGTATTCCGCCAATGCATCATCGTCCAATTTAAGTAACGGCTGATTATAAATATCCGTTAAATGTGGAAATTTATCCGAAAATAGAGTTCCTTCATCAGAGGATGTAAATAATCCGATTTCCTCCACTTCTTTATGATTATGCAAAAACCGCAGTAGTTCTAATCCACCGTAACCTGTTGCACCAATAATACCTGCTTTCATGTTGTCACCTCGTCATTTTTATATAGCTGAAAAATTTTTACGAATTCTAAATGATAAAAATAAGTATAAGTATGTATATTTATTTAGTCAACTGTATTTTTATATATTTGTAGATTATTCTAAATTATCGTTAAATAATAATACAAAAAGCGCCTACATATGTAAGCGCCCCGATTTAAGAAGTACTGGCATATAAAGTTAATCTTCCATTGTTGATAAGTCGCCTGCCGGTAAATCGAGTTCCCACGCCTTTAACACACGACGCATAATTTTACCGCTTCGAGTTTTTGGCAACTTATCTTTGAATTCAATTTCTCGTGGTGCTGAATGGGCAGATAATCCTATTTTTACAAAGTCCCGAATATTCGCTTCAAGCGCTTCACTAGGCTTTACCCCTTCACGCAATGAAATAAATGCCTTAATAATTTCACCGCGCACCGGATCTGGTTTACCAATTACACCTGCTTCCACCACATCAGGATGTTCAAGCAGTTTACTTTCCACTTCAAATGGTCCAACTCGTTCTCCAGCCGTCATAATAACATCGTCTACTCGACCTTGGAACCAGAAGTAACCTTCCTCATCCTTAAATGCGGAATCACCTGAAACATACCATTCTCCTTTTAAGAAATAAGATTCATAGCGTTCAGGATTCCCCCAAATTTGCCGCATCATCGCCGGCCACCCTTTTTTGATAGCCAAATTACCCATCGTATAAGGCGGCACTTCATTGCCTTGATCATCTACAATTGTCGCATAAATTCCCGGCACAGGTTTCCCCATTGAACCTGGCTTAATATCCATCGATGGATAGTTGCAGATAATATGGCCTCCCGTTTCCGTCATCCACCATGTATCGTGAATACGATGTTTTAAAATCTCCATTCCCCACTTCACTACTTCCGGATTTAATGGTTCACCGACCGATAAAACGTGACGAAGTGTAGAAAGATTATATTTGCCGATAATATTCGGACCTGCACCCATCAACATACGAAATGCAGTTGGCGCACTATACCAAACTGTGACACCATATTCCTCAATTGCTCCATACCAAGCTTGCGGACTGAAGCGGCCCCCGATGACTACATTCGTCACACCGTTTAACCATGGTCCAAAAATTCCGTAAGCTGTTCCGGTCACCCAACCTGGATCGGCTGTACACCAGTAAATATCGGCCTCCTTTAAATCCAGTACCCACTGAGCTGTCTGGTATTGCTGAACCATTGCATAATGGACCTGCAATACCCCTTTTGGTGCACCCGTTGAGCCGGATGTATAATGCAAAATGGAGCCATCTTCCTTATCGACCCATTCAATGTCAAAATCCTGAGATGCCTCTGCAAAATATTTATTAAAATCTACTATCTTATCTGTTTCTTCTATATTTTCCCCTACTACAAAAACCGTCTTTAAATGCGGCAGCTTTTCCAGCGGTACTCTTGTCAACAGTGCAGGCGTTGTAATGATTGCTGTCGCCTCACTATCCATTAAACGGTCATATACAGCACCTTCCATAAATGCTTCAAATAATGGCCCAACAATTGCGCCAATTTTCAATGCACCAATTAAGCTGAAATAAAGCTCCGGCGTGCGTGGCATAAAAATAAAAATACGGTCCCCTTTTTTTAAATATGCCTTTTCCTTCAACACATTCGCAGCTTTATTCGTATGACGTTTCATATCATAAAAAGAATATGCTTCTTTTCTATTCCCATCATTATAATAAAGAGCAACCTTATTTTTGCGGTGTGTTGTTGCATGTCGGTCTATTGCTTCATATGCAATATTGACCTTCCCCGTTTCAAACCAAGAAAATGCTGTTTCACTATGTTGCCAATCATGATTTGCAGCTGTTTCCTCATAATTTTTTAAATTATGTTCCCCTGGAATAACTGCTAGCTTTTCCATTGTTTTCATCCCCATGAAAAATCCCCTTTCATTAAAAACTACAATCATTTTACAATAAAAATACTATAATAGGCAAAATATTTAAAACTTTCAATCAATTTAGTTACATCTCGCGAATTTAAGCGTATTTTCGCATGAAATAGAGTATAATAGATGTATTAAAAGCAGGTGGTGTGATTATGATTCATGTGAAAAATTATTATCGTCTTGAATTCAAAACGAGAAATGGTAATGTTTTAGTAGAAGGACCTGTTTCTTCCGAAAAACTTGCTACCTACACATTACATGAAGATTTAAAAGCTTTTAGACCTTCCCATCAGCAGCATGAAGCACTTGTCGGAATTGCTCAGCTGGAAGAAGGACGCATTATCGTCATTCGACAGGATAACATAATCGTCGGCTATGTTACGTATCTCTATCCAGATCCATTGGAACGCTGGTCTGAAGATCGGATTCCAAATATGATTGAGCTTGGTGCCATTGAAGTCATTCCTGCTTTTAGAGGGTCCGGCGCAGGCAAAAAATTATTGGAAGTATCATTTATGGATGATGCAATGGAAGATTATTTAGTAATTACAACTGAATATTACTGGCATTGGGATTTAAAAGGAACAGGTTTATCTGTTTGGGAATATCGAAATATGATGGAGAGAATGATGACATCTGTCAATTTCGAATATTATGCAACAGATGATCCTGAAATTACTTCCCATCCTGCCAACTGTCTAATGGCGCGTGTTGGGGCACGTGTTGGAAATGAGACAATGGAGAGATTTGACAGACTTCGCTTTAGAAATCGTTTCATGTATTAATTCTTATCACAAAGGGGAATGAACTATGATTGTCGAAGAAATTATGCAAAGAGAGATACATACACTCCTGCCCGAAAACACAGTACGTGATGCTGTACGTCTTATGCGAGATAAAAATATCCGTCATGTGCCAATTGTCAACAAAGAGAAACTGGTTGTAGGAATCATTACAGACCATGACTTGAAAAATGCTTTGCCTTCTCGTTTGCGCGAAGAACCGGACTCTACGATTTATGATGCAACAATCGAGAAAATCATGGTCAAAAATCTGATAGTCGGTCATCCGCTAGACTTCGTTGAAGAAGTTGCCATGACTTTTTATGATGCTAAAATCAGCTGTTTACCTATTGTTACTGCCGGGAAACTGGTCGGCATCGTAACGACGACTGATTTACTATATACTTACATCGAATTAACAGGCGCACATAAGCCCGGTTCTAAAATTGATATTCGGGTAAACGACAAACCTGGCATGTTGTTTGAAATAACGAAAGTATTCCATGAAAATAAAGCAAATGTATTAAGTGTTCTCGTATATCCTGATGGTGAAAATGTGAAATCCAGAATTGTAAGTGTCCGTCTGCAAGTAATCAATCCGCTGCATATTATTGAAGAGTTGCGAAAGCAAGGATACGATGTATTGTGGCCAAACTTGCCTGGCGTTACATTATGAAAAAAGCTGTATTTATTTATTCACCAGAACAACTCACTTACAAATTTTCGGACACACACCCGTTTAACCATAAGCGATTACACTTAACGATTGATTTACTGAAAAATATCGGTGCCCTCCAAGATGAGGATATCGTCCCTGCTCGTATTGCAACAGATGAAGAAATTGCGCTTGCCCACGACATGCAGTATATTGACATCGTAAAAAAAGCAGGTCATGGCGAGTTAACCGCTCAGCAAGGGGAACCATATGGTATTGGGACAGAGGATACTCCGATTTTCAAAAATATGCACGAAGCAAGCGCATTGTTAGTCGGCGGGACTTTACAGGCAGTCGACCAAGTACTGCAAGGTAAATCTCAGCACGCATTAAACTTGGGAGGCGGACTTCATCACGGTTTCCGTGGAAGAGCATCCGGTTTTTGCATTTATAATGATAGCAGTGTAGCTATTAAATATATTCAGAAAAAATACGGGCTGCGTGTTTTATATGTAGATACTGATGCACATCACGGCGATGGTGTTCAATGGTCCTTTTATGATGATCCAAATGTATGTACATTATCAATTCATGAGACAGGACGCTATTTGTTTCCGGGTACAGGCAATATCACAGAACGCGGGAATGGTGAAGGATATGGGACTTCTTTTAACTTCCCGATTGATGCGTTTACGGAAGATGAGAGCTTCTTGGAAATATATGAACAATCAATGCGGGAAGTTTTTGAATTCTTCAAACCGGATGTTGTTTTGACACAAAATGGTGCAGATGCCCATTATTTTGACCCCCTAACACATTTATACGGGACGATGAACATTTATAAAGAAATACCGAAGCTTGCACATAAATTGGCACATGAATATTGTGAAGGTCGCTGGATTGCAGTTGGTGGCGGAGGATATGATATTTGGCGGGTCGTCCCGCGGGCTTGGTCACATATTTGGACAGAGATGACCGATCAGCCTGCACCGATTGGAGCGTTACCGCAGCAATGGCTTGATACATGGCAATCGGAATCGCCTGTTCCGCTAATTCCGACATGGAATGATCCACAACCTCTATATGATCCTATTCCGCGTAAAGCAGAAATTGAGGAAAAAAATGCACGAATGCTTGAAAAAGCACTACATATTATTCGTACAGAAAAAAACCGATCGTAACGTTTGCAATAAAGTTTGAACAAAATTATAAAGCTATAAAATAATACAAAGCGCCTGTCAGCTATTGACAGGCGCTTTTGTTATTTACTCGAACCACGCTTTTCTATGCGGTGAGGTAAGATGACATGTTGCTGTTCAACTTCCTCTTTGTTCATATACTTCGTTAATAAGCGCATTGCGACTGCTCCAATATCGTATAAAGGCAATACAACACTTGTAAGTCTTGGTCGTACCATACGCGCTAGTTTTGAATTTTCGAAGCTGATGATTTCAACATCATTGGGTACATTTTTTTCGCTATCTTGAATGCCATGTACTAGTCCAATTGCCAGCTCATCATTCCCGACAAAAATGGCTGTAGGCGGTTGCTGTAGTTCACTTAAACTCGCCCAGCTTTCCAATCCGTCATCATAAGAGCCATCTCCGGCAACAATTAAAGCATCGTCTATTTCAATGTTTGCTTTTTCAAGAGCATCTTTATAGGCTGCAAGTTTATGCTGACCATTCACTGTATACTGTAATGGACCTGAGACAAATGCAATTCTCATATGTCCATTATTAATAAGTGTTTCTACAGCTTCAAATGCCGCATTATAATAATCAATGTTTACAGAAGCTACTTTTTCAGTAGAACTGATAGAACCTGCCAATACAATCGGTACTGGACAAGCTTCCACTGCGCGTTGGATATTTTCAGTTACCTCTTCACTCATCATCACAATACCGTCAACTTGCTTTCCTAGCATCGTATCAAGTAAAGACAACTCTTTTTCTTCATTTTGATCTGAATTTGCTAAAATAATATTATAGCGGTACATTGTCGCAATATCTTCAATGCCTCGTGCAAGCTCAGCATTTAAATTATTCGAAATATCAGGGATGATGACTCCTACTGATGTTGTTTTTTTACTTGCTAAGCCACGTGCTACTGCATTTGGACGATATTCGAGACGCTCAATCACTTCCAACACTTTTTTTCTTGTCGCAGGCTTAACATTTTGATTTCCATTTACTACGCGAGATACGGTTGCCATTGATACATTCGCCTCACGTGCAACATCATAAATTGTGACAGTCAAAAATTTCTCCCCCTTTTTATCTTAGTGATATAAGTTTTTATAAACGACTAGTAGAACTAATTGTTATGTATAGCTTCATCATATAATATTTTCATTTCTATTTTCAATCTAAAACCTAGTGAATACCTGGTTTTTTCATCAATTGTCTTAAAATATTCAAAAAGTGTGATATCAACACGATAGCACTTGTTTAAATTCGCTATTTTTTTATTGAACGGTGTATCCTCCATCCAATACAACCGCCTGTCCTGTCATCCCTTTTGCTGCATCACTGCATAAATAGATGACTAACGCTGCAATTTCGGAAACATCAATTAAGCGCTTTTGTGGCACTAAAGGATAGAGTACTTGCTCCAATACATCTTCAACCGCTATATTCCGTGTTTTCGCTAAATCCTGAAATTGATTTCTAACTAATTTCGTATCAACATAGCCGGGACAAATTGCATTTACTGTAATTCCGTTTGCTGCCGTTTCAAGTGCTGCTACTTTAGTTAAACCAATAACACCATGTTTAGCGGTATTATAGCCGGCTTTCCCTGCAAAACCGACCAAACCATTGATGGACGCAATGTTAATTATTCTGCCAAAGTTTTGCTGTTTCATAATAGGTAATGCATACTTCATAAAAATAAAAGGCCCTACAACCATTACTTTCTGCATCAATTCAAAAACTTCCGTATCAAATTCCTCTATTATGGATACATGTTGGAAACCAGCATTGTTGATCATGACATGTAGTGCACCAAACTGCGAAATAACTGTATCGATTGTTTCTTTAATTTGGTCTTCATCGCTGACATCACAAAGTAAATACTTTAAATCCGGTCGTTCTGTAATTGCTTCTTTCAGTCTTTCTTCATTTTTATCTGAAATAATAACTGTCATCCCATTGTTTGAAAGCTCTTTAGCAATTTCAAAGCCGATTCCTTGTGCAGCCCCCGTGATTAACGCAATTTTTTGCACTATGTCATTCCCCCTTATATAAGGTATTTAGAAAAAATTGTAATTTATTACACTACTATTCGTCAAATTAAAACATGCAGAAATACATAAAGGCCCATGTTGAATTGACTCAACATGGGCTTATTAATGTTTATTTTGACACTTCGTATTGTTTCATGAATTTTAAAAGTTCATCGTAGTAAGCATTGAATGTCGGGATATCCATTTGCTGTTGCTGATCCGATAATGCGATTGATGGATCTGGATGCACTTCTGCCATTACACCGTCTGCTCCAATAGCGATTGCAGCTTTTGAACATGGCAATAATAAATCACGACGGCCTGTAGAGTGCGTCACGTCTACCATAACCGGTAAATGTGTTTCTTGTTTTAAAATCGGAACTGCCGAAATATCTAATGTGTTACGAGTTGCTTTTTCGTATGTGCGAATACCGCGTTCACATAAAATAATGTTTTCATTACCTTTTGACATGATGTACTCTGCTGCATGGATGAACTCATCAATTGTCGCTGCTAAACCGCGTTTTAATAAGACAGGCTTATTCGTTGATCCAGCTGCTTTTAATAATTCGAAGTTTTGCATATTACGAGCTCCGATTTGAATTACATCGATGTAATCTAATGCATGGTCTAAATCAGCAGGTGTTACGATTTCTGTAATAACACCTAAACCGTATTCTTTAGAAACATCTTTTAAAATCTTAAGGCCGTCCAAACCTAGGCCTTGGAAATCATACGGAGATGTACGTGGTTTGTATGCACCACCTCGGATTAATTTTAATCCTTTTTCCTGAATTGTTGCAGCTACTGCAGCAACTTGTTCATACGACTCAACCGCACATGGTCCAAATACGAACGAAGGAGCACCTGTACCGATTAATTCACCATTAACATTAATGACAGTATCTTCTGACTTTTCTTTACGTGAAACGAGTAATTCTTTTTTCTTTTCTGCTTCTAATTGTTTAAGCGCTGTTTTGAAGATTTGTTTAAAAATATAATCAACCGTCATTTGATTTAACGGGCCGTTATTGTTTTCTTTAATTAAGTCAAGCATATGACGCTCGCGTAACGGATCATAGCGATTGACACCTTGCTTCTCTTTAATCTTACCAATTTCTTCTACTACTGATGCACGTTCATTAATTAAACGTAAAATTTCTAAGTTCAAGCTGTCAATCTGGCTACGTAAGCTTTCTAAATCTTGTTGATGCATATTCCTCTACCCCTCTTCTTTGCGTATCCGGCACTTTCAGATAAATAAAAAGTATGATACATTTTTAAGTAATAATCTTATTATAATCAAACTATTGTAGATTGTCACGCATTTTTAATTTAGCGCTTCAACTCGTTAAAGTATATTGTGATAATAATAGAAAGGAAGCGTTTTCATATGGCAAACAAATTGTTCGCACTTGATATCGGAACACGCTCCGTTGTCGGTATTATTTTAGAGCAGCATACAGATACATACCATGTCGCCGATATTTTAGTAAAAGAACATAAAGAACGTGCAATGGTTGATGGCCAAATACATAACGTCCTGTATGTAGCGGAGCTTATACAGGAAATTAAGACGAAATTGGAAGAAACTCACGGTCCTTTGGAGAAAGTGAGTGTAGCAGCAGCCGGGCGTGCATTAAAAACCGAACAGGCCAGTGTTTCCATTTCTATTAAAAACCGACCGATCTTTACTGATGAAGATATTAACCGCCTAGAACTTCAAGCCGTTCAACAGGCTCAGCAAAAATTATTGCTTCATAAAGAAGATACAAAAAATAACCATTATTATTGTGTTGGCTATTCCGTTTTATATTTCCGTTTGGATGGAGAAGAAATTGGGAGCCTCCTCGATCAGCAAGGTGATGAAGCATCCGTTGAAGTGATTGCCACTTTCCTGCCGCGCGTAGTCGTGGAATCATTGCTAGCTGCATTAAAACGAGCCAATTTGGAAATGGAAGCCCTCACGTTAGAACCGATTGCCGCGATTAATGTACTTATTCCTCCTTCCATGCGCCGCTTGAATGTGGCACTTGTTGATATTGGTGCCGGAACTTCGGATATTGCCATTACAGACAAAAGTACGGTTGTAGCATACGGAATGGTGCCGACTGCTGGTGATGAAATTACCGAAAGTTTAAGTGACCACTATTTACTGGACTTTCCGGTCGCTGAAATGGCAAAGCGCCAATTGCATACGAGTGAGGAAATTCTCATTCAGGATATTTTGGGATTTGACGAATATTTTCCTCGTGAAGAAGTAATCAAGGCAATATATCCAGCAATTGAAAATTTGGCGAAGTCTATTGGCGACGAAATACTACGGTTAAATAATAACACCCCTCCAAAAGCGGTCATGTTAGTTGGGGGCGGGAGTTTAACACCTCACTTGCCGGAAGAGCTCGGCAAAACATTAAATTTGCCGTCTAACCGTGTAGCGGTACGTGATGTGAGTGCCATTCAGAATTTAACACGGGCTCAACATATTGCTGCAACACCTGAGCTTGTGACACCGATTGGAATTGCGATTGCCGCACAAAAATCACCGATCCATTACATGTCAATTCAAGTAAATCAACAAGTTGTACGACTATTTGAGTTGAAAGAAATGACAGTCGGTGATGCATTTTTGGCTGCGAACGTCAGAGCAAAACAATTATACGGCAAACCCGGACACGGTTTGTCGATTACAGTGAACGGTCAAAATGTTTTCGTGCCAGGTGAGCATGGACAGCCGGCACAGATCATATTGAATGGTGAAAATGCCTCGATTAAATCCCTTATTCAAAATGGAGATCAAATAGAGCTGATTCCCGGAAAAGATGGGACAGCCGCATCTGTTACTATAGGGGATATTATTGACCATGCATCCGTAAAAACTGTGATAATTCAAGAAAAGCAATACACTATTGAACCGAAAGTATTTGTAAACGGTCAAATTGCAAAATTGGATACTCCTTTACAGGATCGAGACTTAATTGTCGTCGAAACAATCGAAACTGTGGAAGATGTATTGAAATCTATGAACCATTCTGTGTATATGCAGCAATTCCAATCATATTTTGTTCATATCGATGGGAAACCTGTATCGTTCCCTGATTTTTCATCACAGCTTTTCATTAACGGAAAGCCTGGGAAACTGCATTACCCTATTCAAAATGGAGATATCATTACATTCGAACAGCGTCATTTACCTACAGCTGAACAAATTGCAGCACATTTGAATTTGTTGTTGGAAGAAAAGGCGATTGTAGAGTTCCAGCATGAACAAGTCGAACTTGTAAAGGTGGCCCGTGAGTTTTCTGTAAACGGTCAAGTAGTCCAACGTGAAGCAACAGTGCCGAATGGGGCTACAATTAATATTATCGAAAAAGATACAAGCAAATGGATTTATCAAGATGTCTTTCGGTTTTCCGACTGGCAGCTTCCTGCGTCATTTAAAGGGTCATTTGTGATTTTACGTAATGGTGCGCCTTCTTCATTTGATGCTGAAATATTCGGTGGCGACCAACTTGAAATTCAGCTTACCGATTAACCGGTTGTGGAATAATAAAAAAACGGCTCCCAATATTTTTTGGGGAGCCGTTTTTCTTATTATTGTACATCTGTATGGCGTGTTGAGTTTGGTGCGATATCCGGGTCTGTATTTACGCTATCCGGATCCGGAGCTTCAGCAGCAAGTACTTCTTCATCTACCATTTTATCCAATGGTAATGGTTCCTCACCTTCTGATGAAGCAGTTCCATCATCCATAACTGGTGGTTGTTTCGCTGTTTTCGCTTTCACTTTTTCAACAATTGAAGAAGATTGCTCTTTTAATTGCGTCGATAGCTGTGCCGTTTTCTCCTTTGCCGTGCCAGAAAGCTCAATGCTCTTATCCTTTAATGTGACAGCTTGTACCGCAACATCATTACGCATTTCACTGCCTGTCTTAGGCGTAAGTAATAAAGCTGTCGCTACACCGACAATACCGCCTACTAATGCGCCGATAACAAAATCCTTAACGTGAACTTTTTCATCATCATAAATCGAATCATTTAATCGGTTATAATCATAATTTACGCGTTTTTCTTCCATTTTAAAAACTCCCCCTTGTTATTGAATGTCATTTTCCCTTTTACTTGCGTTTTAAGAAACCAAACTTTGATTTCTGGCCTAAATTTGGTGGTGTTTCATTTGTTTTAGTACTCGTATAAATGATATCTTCTTCATTAATCGGCTTGCGCTGACGCCATTGGTCTGCAATCCCCATCGCTACATTACTCCATTGTACGACTTGCGCAATCTTGTCTTCGTTTTTATGCACTTCTGTTGAAATCGATGTTGTAATACGTTGAACTGATGAATTCAAATTATTCACAGAATCTCCAACACCTTTTACAGCATGCATTACTGAATTTAACTTCTCCGATTTATCTGAAATATCATCTGCCAGTGCATTTGTTTTTGTAAGCAGGCTTGTCGTCTCACGTGTAATGCCTTCCATTTGTCCTTCGATGCCGGCAACAGTTCCCGCAATTGAATTTAATGTATTCTTAACAGAAAACAATGTCATACCAATACTTACGCATAGGACTAAAAATCCGATTGCAGCCACTAATGCCGCAATATAAAGTAATACTTCCATCAAATATAACCTCCTCTATCTAGTTCCATTTATTACATTCGACAAAAATTGCGACAATCCTTTTCCTAGAAAAGCATTTTTTCCGAAAAACCCTCACGAAATACAAGCTTTTCTTACGTGAATACTGTTAATTTGTTATTTATTTATTCACTAAAGGCGAATGGCCATTTTGTCCATGCTTTCATATTCCCCAATCTCTTGATGAATAAAACCCTTTATAAATAGAAGTTCTATCATTTGTCCCGCATTAACGGAAAATCCGGTTGCTTTGGGCCAACACGATGTTGGTCTATCACTAGGGGATGAAGACAACAACCTGCTGATTGGAGTTTCACTTTATGTATGGAAAAACAGCTTATCCTTTTACTTCTAGGTTAAGCTGTTTTTCAATTAAATCAAAATTGCTTCAAAGGCATCTTGATATTTATGAACATCTCCCGCTCCCATAAACAGGAATACGGCATTTTCATGTTTTTTAAGTTGATCAACTGTTTCGGTAGTTAACACAGTACAGCCATCGATTAAGTTTGCTAAATCATGAATCGAAAGCTCTCCTTGTTTTTCACGTGCTGAACCAAAAATATCACATAAGTAGGTTGTGTCGGCACCGCTTAAACTATCCGCAAAATTTTGTAAAAATGCTTTAGTTCGAGTAAAAGTATGAGGCTGGAATACAGCTACAACTTCACGATCTGGATATTTTTGTCGCGCTGATTGCAAAGTTGCCGCAATTTCTGTTGGATGATGTGCATAATCATCCACTAAAATTGCATTACCCACTTTTGTTTCAGTAAATCGACGTTTTACACCGCCATAAGTATTAAGGCGTTCTTGAATCAGCTTTGCTGGAACCCCTTCATAATGACAAAGTGAAATCACCGCCAAAGAGTTTAAAATCGTATGGTCACCGAATAGCGGGATAAAGAATTTGCTGTAAAACTCATTACGTACATAAACATCAAATTCCGTACCTTCTGATGTTTTTACGATATTACGCGCAGAAAAATCATTAGCAGGATCAAAACCATAGTAGACAACTGGTACATTGGCTTGAATTTTCTGAAGCTGTTCATCATCTCCGCAGGCAATGATTGCTTTATTCACTTGTAAAGCCAGCTGTTGGAAAGCATCGTATACATCGTCAATACTCGTGAAATAATCCGGATGATCAAAATCGATATTCGTCATGATTGCATAATCCGGATGGTACGCTAAAAAGTGGCGACGGTATTCACATGCTTCCATAACAAAATATGAAGCATCTTTTTTACCTGAACCAGTACCGTCACCGATTAAATACGATGTCGGCATATAACCGCCTACAACATGGCTCATTAAACCAGTCGTAGACGTTTTACCATGTGCACCTGTGATGGCAATTGAAGTATAGCGATTGCTGTATTCACCTAAAAACTTATGGTAGCGAATGACCTCAACACCTAACTCGCGTGCACGCACTAATTCTGGATGATCATCATTAAACGCATTCCCTGCAATAACTGTTAAACCTTCTTTAATATTGTTTTCATCGAAATTTAAAATTTCTATTCCTCGGTCACGTAATGGTTGCTCCGTAAAATAGTATGTTTCATAGTCGGAACCTTGAACTTGCTCTCCTGCATCAAATAGAATTTGCGCCAGGGAACTCATGCCTGAACCTTTAATACCGGTAAAATGATAGCGTGTCATTATTTATAAAACCCTCCTAGGATACGAAGACCCCATTGAATTATCAATTTATTGTTTCAAAGTATGCCTACATTATAGCACTAAATACACGTTACGATAATTGAACGACAATTCTAATTTTTTTTAATTGTTCAACTTGCTGTGCTTTAGCCTCCGAATTGCTCAAACAGCTCTTCTTCTGTAATATATACATCTCTCGGTTTGCTTCCTTTTGGTTCTGAAACATAACCATGTCGCTCTAACATATCGATTAATCTAGCTGCTCGATTATAGCCAATATGATAACGGCGTTGTAAAAGTGATGTCGATGCTGAGCCTTGTTCAAACACAAATCGGCATGCCTCTTCAAACAACTCATCTTGTTCCTCTATTGTTTCTGAGCGTTTTAATAATTCTTCCTGTTTAAAAATATATTGTGGCTCTCCTTGTTCACGTACATACTCGATAATTTCTTCGATCTCATCATCTGTTACAAATGTACCTTGAATACGGGTTGGAGCCGACATTCCATTTCCTAAATATAGCATATCTCCGCGTCCCAGTAATCGTTCTGCACCCTGTGAATCCAAAATTGTGCGGGAGTCGATTTGTGATGATACTGAAAAGGCGATACGCGTTGGAATATTGGACTTTATCAGACCAGTTATAACATCTACTGATGGGCGCTGTGTAGCAACAATTAAGTGTATTCCTGCAGCACGGGCCTTTTGCGTAATTCGTACAATGCTGTCTTCCACATCTTGTGGGGACATCATCATTAAATCTGCCAACTCATCGATGACAATTAATAAGTATGGAAGCTTCTGTGCATACATACCATTTGCATCACACATTTTATTATATGCTTCTATTTTACGTGCACCGCTGTGCATAAATAACTCATAACGTCTTTCCATTTCCTCAACTGCCCATTTTAACGCTGCAGTCGCTGCTTTAACATCTGTAATAACAGGGCTGACTAAATGCGGAATATGGTTAAATGGCGCCAGTTCTACCATTTTCGGGTCAATCAGCATAAGCTTTAATTCATTCGGATTTGCTTTATACAGCAGGCTGACTAAAATCGAGTTAATACATACCGATTTACCCGATCCTGTGGCACCGGCGATCAGACCATGCGGCATTTTCCGTAAGTCGATTGTGACTGGCTTTCCTGTTAAATCCAAACCAAGTGCTGCTTCCAATGGGGAATCCGAATCTTTAAACGAAGCTGATTCTGTCACTTCTGATAGGCGCACCGAACGAGAAATCCGGTTTGGAATTTCAATACCGATTGATCGTTTCCCCGGAATTGGCGCATCAATTCGAATATCTTTTGCAGCTAATGCCAATTTAATATCATCCGTTAAATTGCGGACTTTGCTTACCTTCGTCCCGTGCCCTACTGTAATTTCAAATTGTGTAACGGCCGGTCCTTGGACAATCGATTCAATCTGCGCCTGAACTTGGAAATGGGATAGTGCTTCAACTAAATTTTCGCCTTGTTCATCCATCCAGTCGCGGTCTTCCACCATTTCCTCCGGCGGTACTAAGTATTCAAGAGGTGGCTTTACATAAGGTATCCTTTTAACTGGAGGTGCTTCTATTACGGTCTCAGCTTCCTCTGCTATCACTTCTTGAGTAGAAGGTGCTTTTACGTCTGCTGTTTCTTCAACAATTGGCTCTTCCTCTTCTTCAACTGACGGAAGTTCTGTTACCTCTTGGATTTCCGGTACTTCTTGAACGTTCAACGTTTCTGGAACTTCTTCTACTACTGCTTCCGTAGTCGCTGCTACTTCTAATAACTCTTCTACTTTTGCAGGTATATCGGATTCACGTTCCAACAACCCAATAGATGTAGAAATAGGTGCCCTCATCGTTTCCTCTTCATACTGATTAGTCGGTTCATGCTTCACAACCTGTTCGTTAAAAGTAATGATTTCAGCATTTTCCTGTACAGGTCGTACTTCATTCTGAGATAACTGAGCTTCCTTTTTAACAGCTTCTATTTCATCATTCTTTTCATGTTGCACTATATCCTCTAGTTCAGTATGAACTTCATTAGTTTCTTCAACCGGATTCATAATGTTTTCTTGCTTTACTTCGTCTAGTTTATTTTTTTTACTTTGCATGCTTAACTGCTGTTCAACAAATTGCTTCGTCATCAGTTTTTGCTTGTCTGACTTCAGCATCACCACATTAAAAGGAACACGGCTTCTCGTACTGATTGGTTGTACTGCATCCGTTTCTTCCTTCTTCTCTTCAATTACAATGGCTTCTTCAGATGGAGGCATTTGCTCCACATTTAATTGACCAATGTGTATTGTCGAATTTTCAATTGTTACATGCTTCACTTGTACATCACTGATTGTTTCTGCAACGGAAGGTTCCTCTTTCACTGCTTCTTCCGCTTCATCTTCTATTTCGACAACTGCTTCTGTCCGTTGTTCAAGCACCTCTTCTTCCACCGGTTGCTTGTCTTCTTCAATTGATTCGTCATTTTCGACTTCAATCAATTCTTCCTCATTCACAGGGGCAAGTTCAGGTTCTGATTCAAGTGATTCAGTTTGGGCAATTTCTTCTGAATAAGGCTCATGTATTTCTTGTTCATAATTTGTTACAGCTTGTTGTTCTTCCTCATTTGGTTGTACATCAACCAGTTCAGTCGGCTGTTCTGCCGATTCATTATGTTCTGGTTCAATTATTGATTTATGTTCGTGCTCTTCATTTTTAAGCTTTTCATCCTGCTGCTTTTCAATTAATTTTTCAATTGATGACGGCTTTTTAAAACCATGTACAGGCGACGGAACATCGGTAGGAATAAAACGTTTCCTAATTTCGATCGGTTTTAAAATTTGTTTATTTTCAGTTCTTTCTGCGCGTACAGGCTTATTGTGACGTATCGCTTCCCGTTCTTCTTTTAAATTCGATAAACGTCGTACAGGATCTCTTGTATGCACGACATTTGTGTGGCCTTTCCCTTTGCGGCGGCGTTCCAGTAAATCTCGTATACCGGATACTTCGACTTCATATACTTCCTTGGCTGTATGCTTTTGCAAATAATTTGGTAATGTCAGTTCTTCCTTATCATCATCATAAAAGCGCGTCGTTTGTCGCTGCTCATTTTCTTGCTTAACTGTTTCTTCATAATCATCTTCTATTAAAGGAAATCGGAATGCTTTTTTCGGCGCATCAGGTTCTTCATAATAATTTTGCTGCGCTTGTGATTGTTTTGTTTGATCTATTTCATCCATTTTTGGAGAATCATCATACTCATCATATTCTTCATCTGAATCCATATTAAATAGCTTATTAAATTTATTTTTAATCCAACTCATAAATACCACTTCTTTCCTTAAAAACATTGCCGTACAAATTCCACTATTTGCAACGGTCTTTATTCTTATTTAAATTGCTGTGTATAAATAATATACACCTCAAAAGCATATCATATTTGCCGGGTAAATGCGCTTTGTCGCTGATATTTTTAAGGATAAAAAAAAGTTAGTATGAGAGACTCAGCTCAACATACTAACTTATCGTACTTATTAACGAGTTGGAACCTCGAATGGGCTTCCTACTTCTGCAGAATCTTCCAGCACTAAAATACCTTTTACTTCAGGTGCGCCTGGAATTGCTAGTTCACGTGCAGAGCAAAGCATACCGAATGAATCTTCACCGCGTAAGTTACCTTCTTTAATCAATAGACCAGAAGGCATAACAGCGCCAACTTTAGCCACAACTACTTTTTGGCCTGAGTCAACATTCGGTGCTCCACATACGATTTGTAATGTTTCATCCCCAACGTTTACTTTACAAACACTTAGTTTATCTGCATTTGGATGCTTTTCTTTTGATTCAACATAGCCAACTACAAATTTTGGTGAGAAGTCTACATCTAGAGAAATTTCTGCGCCATTTGCTTTTAAAGCTGCTTCTATTTTTTCTACAAGTTCCGGTGTTACTTCCACATTCCCTGCAACATCCAGTTCTACGTACTTGCTAGCATTAAAAAGGTTAAATGCTTTCACTTCACCAGTTGTCTCTTCTTTTAAAATGGCTACATCGCCAGCGCGATCCATCGCTGTTTTTACGATTGGCTCCATTGATAATTGAACTAATAGGACATCTCCTACATGTGCTTTGTTGTAAGCTACTTTCATTTTTCTTCTTGCTCCTTTTTTACTTTGTTTTTCGCTAAAATAAATATTGGTTCTAAATGACCGTTTTCATATACAAATGACAAGCTCGTAATCGGAACCGCGCCAACTGTAAAGAAATGCATCGTCATCTGCGCTAATACATCATACCCTACTTCATTCCGAATATCACCAATAATTAATACGTCCTGATGCGGGACAGATACCGTCATTTCGCCTTCAATTTGACTTTCCATTTCTTTCAAAAAGCTTTCGTTTAAAATACGGCTTGCATCATAACCGTCATTCTGATTTAAAAAGTAATAAACATTACCGGAAACTTCATCACGTTTAACAGAAGTCGGCAATTTTTTTACAGAAAAACGTGCAGCTTCACGTATATGCTCCTCTGTTACATTTAATTTCGGCAACATTGACTCATCAATTAAACGATAAGTTGTACCTAAATCGAGCGCATAATAAATACGTGTTTCCGCTGTATGATCTGTCATGACAAAAGCATGACCATCATTCGACTTTTTAGGGAAGGATGTTGAGCGGATAATTGGATATACAGAAGCAAGACCTGCAAAGCCCTGTTCTTTTTCTCGCTGCATCGCTAAAAATGTTTGCTCAATTGTATAAATTACTTCATCAATTGCCTGCTGTTTTTTCTTTTCGTACTTCGTTAAAATTTCGGGTAAAAAGATATCCATCCCTCGTCCAATTTTTTTATGTTCAAGACGTAATTTATCATGCTTTTCATCGAATGTGAATGTAAAGTTTGCCTCACCTAGCTTAGTCTTCAGTTCAGCTACTAACTGTTTCGATTCCATTCAACCACTCCTTTATCTAATCAAAAACGGCTCACAAATGTGAACCGTTCCATTTACTTCATCTATTGTAACAAAAAAGCTATATGATTACTTTACTCAACGCCTCAGCTAGTTAACCACTTTCACTGTTTTCACAATTTCCATCATTTCCTGGATTTTATCGTCAATTTTCTTATTCTCGGAAATAGTCGACAGCTTAACGCCGCCTAAATTAACGATCAGCTCATATTTCTCTTCAGGAAATTTTGTGACAGCAGAAAATCCGAATTGGCCATCCGATTCGAATGTTTTCTCTTCGACAATTTCATTTTTGTTTTCCTGCTTTAACAAGTCATATTGTAACTGACTGTCTTCCGGTTCATTTTGATTAACGAATAATATATAGGAATCTTTACCGTTCAGAATCGTATAATTCAATTCATCGATTCCTTTTTCAATACTATATCCTTTTGGTAAGTATAGCTCTATATGTCCAATCGTTTTGTTTGCTTCATTCGCTTCGTTGCTAAACATTGTTTCAGCATTTTCCATTCCTGCTTGTGCCTGTTCTTCAACTGTTTGACTGCATGCTGATAATATAACAACAAGTGAAGTAAGCAAAAACGCATGTATCCATTTACGACTCATTGTTTTCCCTCTCTTTCAAACGTTCCATCAGTATCATAATAATTTTTCGAGCCGTAATGCAACGATTGTGCTCTACATCCGGTCCGATTGCTCTTTGTTTATTTTAAACAAGATTTGACCGACTAATAACTTAACAATATGTTCAAACATTTCTTTTCGGTCGATTAAATTATTTGAAAAAATACCAACTGCTCCTTGATGATGGCGAATATTTTCGCTATCTGTATAGACGTCCATCACCGGTCCGAGTTCCTTGCCCATACGAAGCTCCTGTGCAATTTCTTCCGGTAAGGCAAATTGAGCTCCTGAGCTGGCAATGACTGTCCCATCCTTCAAAACAGCCGCCCCCCAGTTACAGCAATACATTGTTCCTTCGATTTCATCGACGCCGCCTTCAAGTCCAAATGTTATATCCGCATTTGTAAGCATCATTGTATGACGTGCACGGTTGATCGCCCCTTGTCTCGTTTCTTCATTTGAGAAGGGCTGAATTGATACATCTGAAGGCACTTCCATATTTTCGATTGTGGCTTCAGGGAAATACTGTTTGACAATTGCTTCAACAGCACCTAATTTCGCCTTATTTTTCGATCCGACTGCTACTCTCATTATTTCATCTCCAAGCTATTCGTTTTTAAACGGTCTATACCTATATAAAATGGTTTACCGATTTTTATGTAAGTCACGTTAAACCCATTATCCGCAACTAAAAAACAAGAATGCGATAAGTTCGCATCCTTGTATTATAATATAATATTGATTTTTTTTATACGTTTGCGCGAATAGATTCGATTGTAGAACGGTCGGCAGTTTGAATTAATTTTACTAACAGTTCTTTAGCAGCTGCATAGTCATCCACATGAATAATCGACGCAGATGTGTGAATATAACGTGAGCAAACCCCGATTACAGCTGATGGAATCCCGTCATTTTGAGTGTGTACACGTCCTGCGTCTGTACCACCTTGAGAGACGAAATATTGGTATGGAATATTGTTTGATTCTGCTGTGTCCAGCACGAATTCACGCATACCACGATGTGTAACCATTGAACGGTCTAAAATTCGTAGTAATGTTCCTTTACCTAGTTGACCGAATTCATTTTTATCGCCAGATGTATCATTCGCCGGTGATGCATCCAATGCAAAAAACAGATCAGGTTTAATCATATTAGATGAAACCGCTGCACCGCGTAAACCGACCTCTTCCATAACATTCGCTCCAGAATAAATATGGCTCTTCACTTCTTGACCGTGAATCTCTTTTAAAAGTTCAATCGCTAATCCACAGCCGTAGCGGTTATCCCACGCTTTTGCCATAATTTTTTTCGGATTAGCCATCGGTGTGAATGGACATACAGGAATAATGGATTGTCCTGGACGTACACCTAAGTTCATCGCATCTTCTTTTGAATCTGCTCCGATATCGATCAGCATATTTTTAATATCCATCGGTTTAGAACGTTCCGCATCTGTTAATAAGTGCGGCGGAATTGATGCAATAACACCTGGGATTTCACGGTCTTTTGTATAAAGCGTAACGCGCTGTGCCAGCATAACCTGATTCCACCAGCCGCCAAGTGTTTGGAAACGGATCATGCCGTTTTCAGTAATGGAAGTAACCATAAAAGCGACTTCATCCATATGGCCAGCAACTAAAATTTTTGGCGCTTGTTCATCTTTTGCTTTACGCACACCAAATACGCCACCTAAATTATCCTGGATCACTTCATCAGAATATTTCGCTAATTCCGAGCGCATAAAATTGCGGACCGCACGCTCATTCCCTGGTGCACCAGGCAGTTCTGTTAATGTTTTAAAAAGAGCAAGTGTATCTTGATTCATTCTGCAACACCTCTAAAATGTAGATTTGCCTTCATTATACCACAAATTGCAAGCAATATTTCGACTTTCGAACCTTCTATTATTTTTACTCTATTTTCAGAATATGATAAAGTAAATGTAGTCACTATTTTGAGGAGGTATTTTGAAATGAATTTAAAAGACTTTACAATAGGGGTTGTAACAGGGATGGCAGCTGCTGTCATTGTTAAGGAAATGAGCAATCGTGTCGCACCATTTGCGAATCCAGATCATATTTTAGCTAACATTAAAGATGAATTTAAAAAACATGCACCAATTGATGGTTCTTGGATTTACATGAAAACTGAAAACTTCAGTAATGGCTTTACAGAAACTCCGGTTTACCGTGGAGGTATTTCACGTACAATCAACGGCGAGCTTGAAAACTACGAGTTCGCAGCAGATGCCCGTTCCGGTGCCATTGTAGATATTAAACAAATATAATGTAAAAGATGCGATGACGTAATTTTAGTCATCGTATTTTTTTTGGTTGTGCAGCTATCATTACAGAACAGTCAATCGTTATTCAAATTCTTTCAATTCCTGCTATATTATTAGCTATTATTGCTACACCATTAGTAGGCAATTATATTAAATATGTGTATCCGTACCGTGAAATCCCTTCTTATAATGATAAGCAATATACGAAAAAGATGTTTGAAATGTCCGACGAAGGCGAGCGCCATATCATGTTACAAGGGTTATATTCGGCATTTAATTTAGAGAATATTTTATTACTATGTTCCTTGTTACTATGCATGTTCTGTTCAGTCGCATCCGGTGAATCCCAGCTTTTCGCCATTCTCATCATTGCTATAATATTAATTACTGTAAACACTCAATATATGCTGAAAGTACGTAATCGATAATAAAAGCACCTGCATCGATAATCATGCAGGTGCTTTCGTGTTTACTTAATTAATGCCGGTTTCGAACGTTCCAGGCTGTCTGTTACTTCCTTGCCTGTTGCATCCCACTGAATCATGCGGTAATACGCATCATGGTAGAAGATAAAACGGTAGCCATTTGACAGCGCTTCTTTCATTAACTTTTCCTTCGCAAATACGCTTGTCATCGGGTAATCATCATATGCCAATACCCAAAGCGGATTTTGGTGGGCATGTGTCGGCATAATATCCGCCATATGTAACGCCACTTCCCCATTTTGTTCAAGGCGAATAATTGCATGCCCTTCACTATGGCCGCCCGTATGGATCATTTTTAAGCCTGGAGCCACTTCCAGCTCCCCTTCATATGTTGAGACTAAATGCTGTACAGGCTCCCAGTTTTCTTTCCAATACGTATTTTTTGAACGGATATTCGGATTGCGCATCTCATCCCATTCAATCTGTGTCGTGTGAATAACTGCATTAGGGAAAACCGGAACAAGCTTGTCCCCTTCCCACTTCGTTAAACCGCCAGCATGATCAAAATGTAGATGTGTCATCAGAATTGCATCAATATCACTTGGCTGTAATCCAGCTTCAGCTAAGCTTTTTTCAATTGTTGATTCTTCGGAAACACCGAAATTGCGCAGTTGCTTTTCATTTAACTTACCAGCACCTACCCCAGAATCGATTAAGTAATTTTTCCCCTCGTATTGAATTAAAATTGGTTCACATGCTAATTCAATTTGGTTCAATTCATTTACCGGATATTTACGAGACCACAGTGCTTTTGGCACTACCCCAAACATAGCTCCGCCATCCAGTGCTGTGACACCCCCATGTAACCATGTCAGTGTCATGTTGTGAAATTCAAATCGATCCATTTCTCCATCCCCCTAAATCGTTATTATTTCGTCTTGTATTGGCATTCTAGTCGATATATTGGTTGACCGAGCTTCGAGAATTTCTCCTCGTATTCTGTCATAATATTATCTTCCGGCATATTCGCATGTAAGTCTAGCGATACATAGTTTAATGCCATACCATACTCGTTCATACTTACGAGTGAATATTCAAAAAGACCACGGTTATCCGTTTTGAAATGGATTTCACCGTTATCAACTAAAATGTTCTCATAAATTTTCAGGAAACCTTCATGTGTCAGGCGACGCTTTGCATGTCGCACTTTTGGCCATGGATCCGAGAAGTTCAGATATACACGGTCCACATCCCCTTTCCCAAAAAACTCTTCCAGCTTCGCACCATCAACTTTTAACAAACGCAAATTCGATGGTTTGTTTGCTGCTTCGATTTTTTCAAGGGCACAGACGATCACACTATCAAATAATTCAATACCGATATAGTTAATCTCCGGATTTTGCAATGCCATCCCTAAAACGAATTGCCCTTTACCCGTACCAACTTCGATATGAATCGGATTGTCGTTGCCGAATGCTTCAATCCACTTGCCTTTATAATCTTCCGGGTTCGGAATAATTACATCAGGATGTTGTTGAATATATTCCGCTGCCCATGGTTTATGCTTTAATCTCACTTACTTATCCTCTTTTCTATTGTGTAGCTGCCTCATATTATAACGGAAAATAGCTTCGTTTGCTTTTATTTTGCTAAATTCCATGCTTTTTTCTGAACAGTTATTTCAATTTCATTTTGACCGGGTGCTAATTTTTGGGTTTCACCGTCTGCATGTGCCATGACCGGTTCCTCAAACATCAACTGTGCATCCGTCGCTGCAAACTGCTCGACTTCCTTCAAAAGTGTATGCTTCCCTAAAAAGACTGTTCCAAAAAGGAATAACAATTTCCATTTCGATAAATTGGAAACGACTGTCAGTTCAAACTGCCCATCGGACGTATTAGATTCTGGGGACAATTTCATGCCCCCTCCAAAATAAGGCTGATTGCTCGCTGTTACAAACCATACGTTTTGAAATTGCTTCTTTTTCCCTGTATGGACAATCGTAAGCTTAAACGGTCTATAAGTAAAAAGAGCGTGAATGACATAATAAGGATAGCTCAGCTTCCCGAGTTTCCATTTATTAAGCGACCTTTTCAGCGTGGACTTGTTCGCGATGTTCGCCACTAATGCATCAAACCCCACACCAAAATTATTGATAAAGTATGTGGTTTTCCCACCTTGTCTCACTACCCCGCAATCATGTGAAGTACTATTTACTGTGTTTACAAATTGCTCTACTTGTTTGCTCGTTTCGAATGCTTGATACCCCCTGGCAAAATCATTACCAGAGCCTGCCGAAATTGCCCCTAAATAGACATTTTCAAAATGTACTGCACCATTCAGCACTTCATGAATTGTCCCATCACCGCCAATGGCAATTAGACAGACCGGGTTTTCCTTTGTTGCTCGTCCGGCAATATCCTTTGCCAGCAGCTGCGAATGTCCTTCGTATTTTGTCCAATGGATTTGATACGGGATCGCCAACTGGTGGTGAAACTTATGCCAACGCTTAACCCCCTGCCCGTTACCCGCATAAGGATTAATTATAAAATGCACTTCCATTATTTAATCTTCCTTATTTTCCGTATTCCAAATATCCCGATGAAAAGATGTTGTCTGTACTGTATTTAAAATGGCTTGAGCTCCACGTATTTGCATATGCTTCATCGGTGAAACAGAGCGCGATAATTGTCCCATCCATTCAGGGAATTTCCGTTTATCCACAAATGAAACCCCATACATTGTTCCTGGATAATCAATATAGCCATTTCTTGTTAACAATACTTTGCGAATCGGCAGTTCAATATGATTCTGCTGAAAAATCTGCTCGACAACTTTTTCCATCCGGTTTAATTGAATTAAAGGACTTAACACTTTTTTTTCATTTTTTCCGTCCTTCTTTAACCAGAAGCGTTCGCTATTTGCGATATATACCGCCTGACTTTCCTGTTCCAAAACCGTAATACATAGACATTCTGTCGGTGTCATTATAATAATATCCAATTCTATCGGCGCTTTTTTCACACGTAAAATCGGATAATAGAATACTAAGTAATTGTCCGGCAATGTTTGGAGCATGGAACGCAAAAATGTATCACGCATAAACTTCGGATCTACATAAGATTTTTCACGCAATGTCGAGCTTGCCCATTTCATTTGAAAATGAAAAAACTGATCGATGAACATTTTCTTAAGTTCTTCTAATGTTTTTGGCGTATAGACAAGATTCGGTTCAAATGTCAGCGTTGAATCATCTTCCTGATATGGATTTTCTTCTACTGCCCAATCATTGGAGATGGTCACTTTTTCGATATCTTCTTGTTCTTCTTCGATTACTTCTGCTTCTTTTTTGAAAGGGAAAAGTTTTTGAAACAGTGATTTTTTCTTCTCTTCCTTTACTTCTTCCTCTATATGTTCCCAACGTTCAATTGCTTCACCAGTCTGCCATTGATACTTTATTCGCTCCCACTGATTTGTCTTTAAGCGAATAAACTGCGTTGGATAGCGTGCCAAGTCAATTTCGTATCGTGAAATATAATCTTGAAGTTTTATTAACTGAGCCATTTTATCTACTCCCTAAGTTCATTCCTAATCTTCATTACGTTATATTTTACAGGTTATCCGCAAAAAAAAATAGCGCCTTGCCGTTAAGCAAGGCGCTATTTTTATTAAATTAAGAATTAAGCTTTAATCCCTTTTGGAATTTTTGTTTCGAATTGTGCTTGTAATTTACGTGTCCATTCACCCGGTGTACCATTGCCGATAACTGTACCGTCAATTTCAATAACCGGAGTTACTTCTGATGTTGTTGAAGAAACGATTACTTCATCCATAGCAAGCAGCTGCTCTTTCGTCATTGCCTGTTCGTTAACAGTAAGACCGATTTCCGCTGCACATTTAATAATTACTTGACGAGTAATTCCGTTTAAAATGAGATTGTTGGCTGGGTGTGTATAGAGTACACCTTCTTTAACTCCGTAAATGTTTGATGATGAACCTTCCGTAATGATTTCATCACGGTGCAAAATTGCTTCATAGCAGCCTTTTTCATATGCTTCCTGTTTTGCAAGAACCGCACCAAGCAAGTTCAGTGATTTAATATCACAACGCAACCAGCGAATATCTTCCACAAATGTAGCCTTTACACCCTTTTCAAAGTTTTCTAATGGGCGTGGATTTTCTTTCGCATTCCCTGTAATCACCGGTTTCACATCATCGCCAGGAAAAATGTGGTTACGAGGGCCGGCGCCACGTGTAATTTGGAAGTAAACATGACCTGTGTCAATATTGTTTGCTTCTACAAGTTGATGCAGTAACTGGTGCAATTTATCTTTTGTATAAGGAATAGTAATGCGGATTTTTTCAGCACTGTCATAAAAACGGTCAATGTGCTCAGTCGCTGTAAACAGTTCTCCATTATATACTTTCACTACTTCATATACACCGTCGCCAAATTGATAGCCGCGGTCTTCCTTGTCCACCAATACTTCTTCATTTTTTACAATTTGATCATTCCATAAACTAAAGCTCATCTCAAATACCACCTTTTTATTAGTTAGTTGCTAAATTTACTATTGCTTCTGCATAAATGGCAGTCGCTTTTATCAAGTTATCAATATCAACAAATTCATCGGCCTGATGGGCAACATCTAGTTCGCCTGGGAACAGCATTCCGAATGCAACCCCTTTTTTCATAACGCGAGCATATGTCCCTCCGCCAGTTGAAAGTGGCTTCGAGTAGTCATTGCTGTATTTGCGATATACTTGCAGCAATGTTTGAATTAATTCATCTTCCTCGCTCACATAATGCGGGACTGAATTGCTTACTACATCTAGTGTAAATGCTTCATGCTGTAATAATGCCTGTACTTTCGTTATTTTTTCTTCAAACGGATACGTTACGGAATAGCGCATACTCACTTCAATTGACACACCGCGCTCATCAAAAGTTACGATTCCAGGATTTAATGTTGTCGGTCCTGACATGGCATCTTCAAATTGGAAGTCCAATGCGGTTCCAAAATGATCGTTGTCAAAAACACGGACGATAAAATCGATAAACGATTTACTTTGTTTCGTCTCCACAACATTTTGTAAAAATTTCGCTAAATAAACTGCTGCATTTCGTCCCTTTTCCGGTTCCATTGCATGAGCTGATTTACCTTTCACAACAATTATAATCCCATTATCGTTATTAGTGAAAGTACCTTCAACGTCATTTTCTTTTAAATATTTCAGAAAATTCTCACTTGTGCTTTTTTCGGCATATTTTAAAGTAGCGGTTGCTTCATCCGGTACCATATTTGTTCTGCTACCTGCATAGAATGACAGTAATTGCTCATCGCCTGTTCGTTTTTCTTTACTTGAGAACGTTAAATGAGCAATACCTTTTTCAGCGTTGATTAGCGGAAAATCTGCATCAGGTGCAAAACCAATTGTCGGCATTTCCTCTTTTTCGAAGTAGCGCGTTACACATTGGAATCCGCTTTCTTCATCTGTACCAATAATCATTCTTACACGTTTTTTCAAAGGGATCTTCGCATCGTGAATCAGTTTCATCGCCAGCCATGCCGCCATTGTTGGACCTTTGTCATCAATCGCACCACGACCGAATAATTTTCCATCTGCCACTTTCCCTTCAAATGGAGGATATGTCCAACTTGCAACATCTCCGGCAGGCACTACATCCACATGGCAAAGTACACCAACAAGTTCCTCACCTTGCCCCATTTCAATATGGCCGGCCATATGATCCACGTTTTTTGTAGTCATCCCTTGCTCTATACCTTTTTGAAGCATATATTCCAATGCTGCTTTCGGACCAGCACCGAAAGGCATTATATCAGAAAAATTATTTTCATCTTTTACACTTTCTATTTGAATCAATTGCTGTAATTCTTGAATAAGCTCTTCTTTTCTTGCTTGAGCCAGTTGTAACCAATCCATTAATACACCTCATTTTTTTAATATTGTTATTGTACTCCTTCTTGTTAAAATTACAATAATCATTCGACAAAATCATTTCATCCTATATTTCTAGGAATATTAAATATATGAATTTTCTGTAAAAATAGTGTTTTTCGTCTCTCATTTCTGGAAATCTGTTTGGTTTTCCGCTATAATGTATGTGTCAGAACATCTATTCTGACCAAACTTTCAGAAAAGGGGATGTCTAAGGCAAACTATTAAAGCCTAAGTGCACTCCGCACATATTTTGTCGTCCGCTAGTCTTATGCCATGAGAATTTAAGATCGAAGGAGTGGTTTTTAGAAATGAAGCCAACTACTGATAGAATGCTTAATCGTATTAAAGACGTGTATATGTTTATCCTCAATAAAGGAGAAGTGACTACACAGGATTTAGTCGAAGAGTTTAACATCACTCCTCGCACCATTCAAAGAGATTTGAATGTGTTAGCCTTCAATGACTTGGTAATGAGTCCAAGTCGGGGTAAATGGACAACGACGAAGAAAAAAGTAAAAATGACATCTTAGAATTTTGAAAGCGGCTGATTCTTATTTTGTGAGAAAGGACTAATTGTCCCAACATAACGTAAGGTGTCGATCAGTTACACATGAAATATTATGAACATTGCTGAGTCAGCAAGCGTTCACTTAGTTCTTGACACAAGAACTAAAAGAAGCGAATGCCTTTTCGTCGGGGCATTCGCTTTTCCTTTGTTTATTATTTTGAAGCTAAAAGATCTAGTTCCTGTTCTGTCAGCTCGCGGTATTCACCTAATGCCAACTCTTCATCAAGCTTCAATGTTCCCATTGACTGACGCTTTAAATACGTAACCTTCTTGCCTACCGCCTCAAACATGCGCTTCACTTGATGGAATTTCCCTTCTTGGATCATCAGCTCAATTTCCGATTGCTCGCCAGACACTAATATTTTTAATTCTCCAGGCTTTGTATGATAACCATCTTCCAATGTTACACCTTGTGCGAAGGCTTCGATATCGGCTTCCGTTACTACTCCGTCAATTTTGGCGTAATACCATTTCGGGACATGCTTTTTAGGAGAAAGCAGATTATGTGCTAAATTGCCGTCATTTGTAATTAGCAGCAGCCCTTCCGTATCTTTATCCAAACGTCCGACAGGGAATGGCTCAAAGTGCTGATACTCTGGATCAAGTAAATCAATGACCGTTTGATCGTGGCGGTCTTCTGTAGCTGAAATGACACCCGGCGGTTTATTCATCATTAAATAAATAAACTCCACATATTCCACACGCTCACCAAATACCGAAACATTTTGCTTTTCAGGATTCACATGCATTGCTGAATCTTTTACTGTAACACCGTCCACTGTTACAGCTTTTTGCTTTAATAATAGTTTAACTTCTTTTCTAGAGCCGTAGCCCATATTAGCCAGTAATTTATCTAAACGCATAAAGTCCTCCATGAAAAAAGGGGACGCCTTCGTTACGACGTCCTCATTTTTATTTAACTAATCTTAATTTACGTGCAATTTTTGTGAATTTTTCACCTAATAATAATTGGGCTAACCCTAGTCTATAAGAAATCGCGCCATAAAAAATCGCGCCGACCCCTGCACAAATAATTGCATATAGAAGTGCCAATACTTTCGTTTCAGCCGGAGCAATTGCTGTTAAAACAATATGTGTAATCCATACCGCTAAAGCCATTACAATTGTCAAAATAATAATTAATAGAATACGTCGTAAAACAACAGTTGCATTGTAATTTGTCACTTTCCTCAAGACAAAAATATTAATTGCGATTGTTGCTCCATAGCCAATTGCTGTCGCTAAAATAGCTCCATCAACTGACATTAGATGAATAAGCGGTGTATTTAGTATCGTTTTTGTAAGCAAGCCGACAAGTAAACTGAAGATTACCCACTTTTGATAATTGACCCCTTGTAACATAGCAGCTGTAACTGAAAATAAAGCAAAGAAAATAGCAAGCGGTGCGTAGTGGCTTAATACTTGTGTACCCATTTCACTGAAGGAATAGAAGAAATGATATAAATCTTCCGCTAAAATTGAAATTCCGATCGCTGCCGGTACAGTAATAAACAACAGCACTTGGTACGTTTTATCCATCGCACTATGTACTTGGCGCAAATTACCTTCCGTATAAAATTTCGTCACAGTCGGAATGATTGCCATCGAAAAGCCTGTCGCCAAAACAACAGGAATCATAACAATTTTTTGTGTTAACAAGTTAAGCATTGTAAAGTACAGATCATAAATTTCCGCTGGTATTCCACTGGCTGCCATCGCACGGTTAAATGTCAGCAAATCAATAAGCTGGAATAATGAACCACCCAGCCCGACAAACACTACAGGAATCGAATATTTAAAAATTTCTTTGTACATATCCGAATAAGGAAGTCTCTGTTCTCTCGGTGCTACAACCTGTACAGATTTAATCTCCGGACGCAGCTTTTTCCAAAAATAAAACAATGTCAAAAGTCCGCCAAGTGCCCCAATAAATGCGGCAAACACCGAGAAATTAATAGCCGTAATCTCATCACCGTCCATCACATTGACAACGATGAATGCCCCGCCTAGTAAAAAGACGATTCGCACAATCTGCTCGACCAACTGAGAAACAGATGTCGGCAAATAATGTCCGTATCCTTGCAAGTAACCGCGTATCAAACTCATAAACGGCACAACAATTAATGCATAGCTCACCCACTGGATGACATTAGCAACTTGCTCCACAGTAAATGCCTGTTCATCACTATTAATCACTATATTTGCAAGCGGTGTTGCAAGCAGATTCATTAAAATAAACGCTACAATTCCTGTAAGCGTCATCAGTAAAGCACCTGTTTTTACTAGTCTGCGGCCGGCATCAAAATCCCCGAGCGCATTATATTTCGATACGAATTTTGATACTGCTATCGGCAGTCCCGCAATGGCAACACTTAACATAATGTTATAAGGAATGTAGGCGTAATTGTATAAAGCAATATTATCTTCACCTACAATGGCGTAAAACGGGAAAATATAAATTAACCCTAAAAGCTTTGATAGAAACAACCCAATTGTTAATATGGCTGTTCCTTTCATTAATGAAGACATGAAATAACCTACCGTTCTATATGAAATTCTCTCAGTATAACAATTTACTTACAATACGAATTCGTAAAGCAAGTTATTTATTTACATTATTTAACTTCCTTCTTGTGACGGCACTCTCATTAAAAAGTTCCCGTACATTTCCTTTTACAAGTTTACATGTGAAAGACCATTTACTCAAATAGTTTCTTCACTTCGTGTATAATAAGTAAGAGAAAAATCCGTTGAACGAAAAATTATTGCAAAAGAAAGTGAGAAATTATCTATGTATGATGTAATTGTAATAGGAGGCGGTCCATCAGGATTGATGGCAGCAATCGCCGCAGCCGAGCAAAACAAAAAAATACTCCTCCTTGAGAAAGGCTCAAAAGTAGGAAAGAAATTGGCCATATCAGGCGGTGGCCGTTGTAACGTAACAAATCGACTATCAGCGGAAGAAATCATTAAACATATTCCCGGCAATGGACGTTTTTTATATAGCCCCTTTACCGTTTATAATAATGAAGATATTATTGCATTTTTCGAAGGACTTGGCGTGGCATTAAAAGAAGAGGATCACGGGCGTATGTTCCCTGTATCCAACCGCGCACAAGATGTCGTTGATGCACTTGTGAATGAAATGAAACGATTAAAAGTGGAAGTCCGACTACACACGGCAGTTAATAAATTGCTTTTGGATGATGAAAAAATATATGGTGTACGTTTGGAGAGCGGCGAAGAAATCCGTACAAATGCTGTTGTTGTAGCAGTCGGTGGTAAAGCTGTTCCTCAAACAGGCTCAACTGGAGACGGTTATCCTTGGGCAGAACGAGCAGGTCACACGGTTACTACGCTTTATCCGACAGAAGTTCCTGTGACATCAAAGGAACCATTCATTCAATCACGTGAGCTGCAAGGGCTGGCTTTACGCGATGCCGCTGTTTCTGTCTTGAACAAAAAAGGAAAAGTTCTTGTAACACATCAGATGGATATGCTGTTTACGCACTTCGGCTTAAGCGGACCTGCCATTTTACGCTGCAGCCAGTTTATTGTTAAAGAGCAGCTGAAATCTGGCAGCGCGCCCGTACAAGTTCGTATTCAATCATTACCGGAGCATAACGAAGAGACATGCTTCCAAATGTTAAATAAAACAATCAAGGAAGAACCGAAAAAAGCGGTGAAAAACTTATGGAAATCACTAGTTCCAGAACGATGGCTTCTATTTTTAATGGATCGTGCAGGTATTGACGCACAGTTAACAGGCATAGAATTATCTCAGGAGAAGATTCGCTACTTTGCACGTGAACTTGTCGCATTTACGATGGACGTTCACGGTACCCAACCGATCGAAAAGGCATTTGTTACAGGGGGCGGTGTTTCGGTAAAAGAAATAGAACCAAAAACAATGGCCTCCAAGAAAAAACAGGGACTCTACTTCTGTGGTGAGATTTTGGATATTCACGGTTATACAGGGGGTTATAATATTACTTCCGCGCTCGTAACAGGACGAATTGCAGGTATGAGTGCGGGTCAACAGTAACGTTTCTGATTTTAATCGTAAAAATACTAGAACAACTCATCATTCCCTAGTATCATAAGAGGTATGTACACTCAGGAGGATACGGCACGATGAATAATTCTCAAAAAAACCAGACTATGCTTTATTTAGCATCAGATGAGCTAATGCAAACTCATTTATCTTGCACTAAAATAAGCAATCGTAATAAAGATGAATTTACCTTTTCCATTCGTGTTTTTTGTTATGTCGAAAAAAATAACTCCTATGCGAAAAGTGTTCCATTATATTTGATACTCGGCTTAAATAAACAAGGTGTCGGCATGACTTTGGCTGTCGATTTAGTCAATATCCCAAATGTTTGCCCGATGCAATTAAAAAAGATTATTGAACATTTGCAAAAAAGTCCAGCACTATTGCTAATCGTCTGTCAGCAGCTCGATAAAATTGCTTCTTCTTCATCAATTGAAGAGGCCGTGCAAGCAAAACTGGCAAAGCATTTCTTCATTGAAAATGCGCCAAAAGGGATTACTAGCTTTACGACAAACCGTCAGGCAAATGAACTGTACTGGCTCATGCATAAAAATCAAATGATTTCAGATATGGATTCATTTAAATTAGATGGTGAAGGCGGTCATATTGCATTTACTGTTCAGGTTGGCTTTAAACACGATTTTATTATGCAATGCTATGAAGTAGATTGTATGATGCATATGTTTAATGAAGACGAAAAGCTCGGCTATTATTTTGAGCTTTATTTGGATCAGGAAAATTACCATCATCAGCTACTATATGAAACGTTGCCGAATCAGTTCATGGACAACAAAACATTTTTAAATCAGGTTTTGGAAGAAATGAAAAAACGTAACGAAGAACAATACGACGATTATTTGCAGGATTTAATCGAAAAGTTTACAGCGAGCATATAGTAAAAGAGTCAATCCCCAATAACGGGATTGACTCTTTTGTTTATACATATAAGTAAATTGCGAAGAACATCGCGACACTGCCGCCCATAACAAATAAGTGCCAAATTGCATGGTTGTATGGAATGCGGTCATTTTTGTAAAAGTAAGTGCCGACCGTATAGGAAAGCCCACCGATTAATAATGTGGCAAAGCCTGCGATGCCTATATGTGCGAATAACGGCTTGGCAACAAAAATAATAAGCCAGCCCATCCCGATATAAACAAACAGCGACAGTAATTTAAAACGGTAAACAAAAAATTGTTTCAGCACAATACCGATTGTTGCTAGTATCCATTGAACCGCAAAAATCGTCCAACCCAATTTGCCACCAATTGCGACTAATACGATCGGTGTATATGTTCCTGCAATTAATAAAAATATTGAGCTATGATCGAGCTTTTTCAGAAATGTTTTATGTTTCGGCCATGAATGATACATCGTTGAAGCAAAATACAGGCAAAACATTGAAATACCAAAAATAATATAGCTAACAAGCTCTAATGTTGTGCCTTCCTGCTGGGCTTTGTTTACTAACAGCAATGTTGCGGGAATCGTCAGTAATGCGGCAACTCCATGTGTCAGCCCGTTCCAAAATTCTTCCTTTGTACTATATCCACTTTGTTCCATCATGATTTGTGTCATAAAGCCACCTCTTTCATTGTTCAATTATAAAAAATTGTATTTAGTTGTTATAGAAGAACTTGTCATACTTTCCATATGATATTTATCATGGATTTGCTGGAAACTTTCATTTCTGGAGTAATAGCTTTTTAAGGGGTTCTTCCCATAAAAGCTATACCCCCTTCTAACAAAATAAAAAACCCACTGGGAAAAATTTTTCCAGTGAGTTATTGTTCGTTTTACGATTGAATATGACGAGCGATTTTTTCTGTTAGGCGACTCGTAACTTTTGGCAATAATACTTTAATAGCCGGATTTAATACTGCACCCGAAAGACCGCCAGCAGTTACTTCTACTGTACCTGTCATATATGTACCGCCATCTTTCGGCTCGGCTGTAAATTCACCGCCGCCTTTAATATTATCAGATAGCCCTGTAATTTCAAATTTGATTTTAGAAGGCTCAATCATTTCGATAATTTTAATTTCGATTTCAACTTTTTTCTTTAAGCCTTTAAAGTTCCCTTCGAATGTCCAATGTGATGTTTGGGCATCCAGTTCTTTATGCTCTTTGTAAGCTGGAACTAATACAGCCCATTTTTCAATTTTACTTACGAAACCCCATACTTTTTCCTGGCTAACTGGGATTTGTACTGAATGTGATGCTTGTGCCATGTTGTTACACTTCTTTCTTCAATTCATTAAATGTGAACATTTACTATTCTAGTATTACATAGAATTTGGTTACGCAACATAGTTATTTTTGCTCTTCATGCAATATCAAAATAAAAATGCACGGTGATTTCTTTATGAAAACACCGTGCATTAATTTTATTTCACTTATTATTTAACAACGATATTTACTAATTTACCTGGGATGACAATTACTTTCACAACCGTTTTTCCTTCGATAAATTCTTGTACTTTGCTGTCTGCTAAAGCAACTTTTTCTAACTCTTCTTTAGTAATATCTTTTGCAACCGTTACTTTTGCACGTACTTTACCTAAAACTTGTACAACAACTTCGATTTCATCGTCTACTAGTTTCGACTCATCGAATGTTGGCCATGTTGCATACGTAATTGTGCCTTCATGTCCTAAAATTGACCAAAGTTCTTCAGCAATATGCGGTGCGATTGGTGATAAAAGCTTCACGAAGCCTTTTGCATATTCTGTTGGAATTACTTCCGCTTTGTAGCAATCATTAATGAAGACCATCATTTGTGAAATCGCTGTGTTAAAGCGAATGCCTTCATAGTCTTCCGTCACTTTTTTCACAGTTTGGTGATACACTTTTTCCAATGCCGTATCAGAAGAATCCTGAATTTTTGCAGCTAGCTTCCCTTCATCTGTTACGAATAGACGCCAAATACGATCTAGGAAACGACGTGCCCCATCAAGACCGTTCGTGCTCCATGCAACTGAAGCTTCAAGTGGACCCATGAACATTTCGTATAAACGTAATGTATCTGCACCGTGTGAAGCAATAATGTCATCCGGGTTTACTACATTGCCTTTTGATTTAGACATTTTTTCATTACCTTCACCTAGAATCATCCCCTGGTTAAATAACTTTTGGAACGGTTCTTTCGTATGAACAAGTCCTAAATCATAAAGCACTTTATGCCAGAAGCGTGCGTATAGTAAGTGAAGTACTGCGTGCTCTGCACCACCGATATAAATATCGACTGGTAGCCAATGTTTTAATAGTTCCGGATCTGCAAGCGCCTGATCATTTTTCGGATCGATATAGCGCAGGAAGTACCATGATGAACCAGCCCATTGCGGCATTGTATTCGTTTCACGGCGGCCTTTTTTGCCTGTTACTGGATCAACTACATTCACCCATTCTTCAATATTTGCAAGTGGTGATTCACCAGTACCGGAAGGACGGATGTTTGTTGTTTTCGGTAATTCCAATGGCAGCTCTTCTACAGGTATCGTAGTCATTGTGCCATCTTCCCAGTGAATTACTGGAATTGGTTCACCCCAATAACGTTGACGGCTGAATAACCAGTCGCGTAAACGGTAAGTGATTTTCTTTTCCCCTACACCATTTTCCACTAACCAGTCAATAGCCTTCGCAATGCCGTCCGTTTTATTTAATCCGTTTAAGAAGTCCGAGTTAATGTGCGCACCATCACCAGTGAATGCTTCATTCTCGATGTCTCCGCCTTCAAGTACCGGAATAATTTCTAAATTGAACTCTTTCGCGAATTCATAGTCACGCTCATCGTGTGCAGGAACAGCCATTATTGCACCAGTTCCGTATGTTGCCAATACATAATCCGCAATCCAGATTGGCACTTGTTTGCCGTTAATCGGGTTCACTGCATAAGCACCTGTGAATACACCTGTTTTTTCTTTCGCCAAGTCTGTACGTTCCAGATCAGATTTTAACGATACTTTTTCCAAGTATGCTTCTACCGCTTCTTTTTGCTCTGCAGTAGTAATGTCGGCTACTAATTTATGCTCTGGTGCTAATACACAGTATGTCGCGCCAAATAATGTATCCGGACGTGTTGTGAAAACTTCGAAGTTTTTGTCTGTGTTGGCAACTGTGAATTTCACTTGTGCGCCTTCAGAACGTCCAATCCAGTTACGTTGCATTTCCTTAATTGATTCAGGCCAGTCAACATCAACTAAATCATCGACTAAACGGTCTGCATATTTTGTAATACGCAGTACCCATTGTCGCATCGGACGACGTACTACCGGGTGACCGCCGCGCTCAGAAACTCCGTCGATTACTTCTTCGTTTGCAAGTACTGTACCTAATGCTTCACACCAGTTTACTGCCACTTCATCTACATACGCTAAATCCATTTCCACTAACTTAGTGAAAATCCATTGCGTCCATTTGTAGTATGAAGGATCAGTTGTATTAATTTCACGATCCCAGTCATAAGAGAAGCCTAGTTCGTTAATTTGACGTTTAAATGTCGCGATGTTTTTTGCCGTAAATTCAGCCGGGTCATTTCCTGTATCAAGTGCATATTGCTCTGCAGGTAAACCGAATGCATCCCAACCCATTGGATGAAGAACATTGTAGCCTTGCATACGTTTAAAACGAGATAAAATATCTGTCGCTGTATAGCCTTCAGGGTGTCCTACGTGCAGACCCGCACCCGATGGATACGGGAACATATCCAATGCATAAAACTTTGGCTTATCCATTTCATTTTCAGTTTTGAATGTTTTATTGACATCCCAAAACGTTTGCCACTTTTTCTCAATTTGCTGATGATTAAAACTCACAATAATTCCTCCTTTAAATATATTCTTGCTGTGGTTTATGTATTTTAGGCGCATCATCAATGATTTAACAGAATATTTAAAAAATAAAAAAATCCCGTCCCATCTTATGATAAGAAGGGACGAGAGGTATTTTTTACTCCCGCGGTACCACCCAAATTAGTGACGCAGCACTCAGCTTCATTTCTTAACGCGAATACACGGCCATTAGCTACTATTACTTCACTAAAGCAAACTCCGAGGCGAGTTCAACTTGACACTTACCGGCTTCCACCTGCCGCCAGCTCTCTATAAAGTGCGTCCGTTTACTATTCCTCATCACAGTCAATATTATTATTTCATTCATTTTAACGAATTCAACACAAAAGTACAAGTAACTGTTTTATGTTTGTTCTTTTCCTAACGTACGATCAAAGAACAGACATGGAATAATTGCAATGACAATGAGTAGTGATAATATTAGCATCAATATTTGCATGCCATATAAATCTACCATTAACCCGCCAAATACAGGGCCAATCATCCGTCCAATTGTTGATGCACTATTGACAAGCCCTTGATAGAAGCCTTCTTGTCCATGAGGCGCCAATTTATTGGCAATCATCGGAATAACCGGTGTAAAGAACACTTCCCCAAACGTCAAAATGACCATCGCTGCAACAAACATCTTAAAGTCCTGCGCAAAATAAACGACGATATAAGATAGCGACATCAATATGAGACCAAGCACCAGCTGATGTTTTATTTTGTTTTCCCAACGTGTGACAAGCGGTCGGATAATCGGTTGAACTGCAACGATCATGAAGCCGTTGATCGTCCATAATAAACTGTATTCGGACAGACTCATTCCTAACCCTTGTGTATAAGAAGAAATGGTCGCACTCCATTGAGAGTAGCTTAACCAGCAAACGATTAAAGAGATACTTAATATACTGATCGCCACAATCGGTCCCCTGTTTCTTCTTTTTGTCTCATTACCTGAGAACGGTTTAGTTGTCAGTCCCTTCATATCAAAACGCTTATATGTCGTGATGACAAGCACAAAAAATATAGCATAGAAAAATAGATTCGCACTAAATACATAGTCAAACTTAATATCGGCAACAACGCCTGCCAATGCCGGGCCAATTGCGACCCCTACGTTATTTGCCAAAAAAATCGAGTTAAACGCACGGCGACCTCCTTCTGGCCAGGCACTCCCTGCTATCGCATAGATGGCCGGGTACACAATTCCTCCACTAAAGCCCAACATCGTCAAAAATATGATGTATTGCGGCCAATCATGCCAAATGGTCAACAGTGTGATTGACAATAAATTAAATACAACCCCAATTAAAATTGCTTTATAACCACCTAATTTATCAAATAAATAACCACCTACTAGATTACCGAACACACCTGCCAATGAATTTAGCATGAGGACAATTCCAGCTGTAGTTAAAGTTTTCCCTAAATGATCATGGATATAAATGCTATTTAAAGGCCATAAAAATGAATTTCCGACCGTATTTACGAATGTGCCAATAATTAAAAACCATACTTGTTTCGGCAATCAACTTCCTCCTTCAATATTTGCTCAATTTACTAGTTTATTCTTTAACAGGAATTTGTACAAGAAAAAGATTTCTATTAGGACACGATGTTCTGTCCGTGTTAGAATAATACGTTAGAGGAGTGAACAAGGAATGACTGAAACAAATTTCCCTTTCCCGTCAGACGGGAAACGTTATTATACATGGAATCGCTATTTACGAAATGAATTCGGAAAGAAAGTTTACAAGGTTGCTTTGGATGCAGGGTTTGATTGCCCAAACCGTGATGGTACGGTCGCTTTTGGCGGTTGCACGTTCTGTTCGGCAGCTGGTTCAGGAGACTTTGCGGGCAGTAAAGTTGATCCGATTCCGGTACAGTTCGAAAAGATTAAAGCAAAAATGGAGAACAAATGGAAAGATGGCTTAACTATGGCCTACTTCCAAGCGTATACAAATACACATGCTCCACTTGAAGTATTAAAGGAAAAGTTCGAAGCAGCACTTGCCTGTGAAGGAGTAATGGGACTTTCAATTGCAACGCGTCCTGACTGTTTGCCGGATGATGTTGTAGAATATTTGGCAGAGTTAAATGAACGCACATATTTATGGGTAGAGCTAGGACTTCAAACAGTTCATGAAAAAACTGCCAATTTAATTAACCGCGCACATGATTACGCTACATATGTAGAAGGTGTTAATAAACTGCGCAAGCATGGTATTCGAGTTGTGACACATATTATTAACGGATTGCCTTTAGAGGATTACGATATGATGATGGAAACAGCCCGTGAAGTGGCAAAGCTTGATGTACAAGGGATTAAAATCCATCTACTGCACCTTTTAAAAGGAACACCACTTGTGAAGCAATACGAAAAAGGCATGCTGGAGTTTATGGATAAGGATGCTTATATTCAACTCGTGGCAGATCAGCTAGAAATTATTCCCCCTGAAATGATCGTCCACCGTATTACAGGTGATGGCCCAATCGATTTAATGATCGGTCCGATGTGGTCTGTCAACAAATGGGAAGTTCTGAACGGAATTGATGCAGAGCTGGAACGTCGTGGTTCTTACCAAGGGAAGTTTTATAAGGCGGATGTGACAAAATGAAATTAGAACGTGTTCTTCAATATGCCCAAACCTTATTGGAAATGTCAGTTTCCGAGGGTGATATTGCAGTCGATGCAACAGCAGGAAATGGACATGATACACTTTTTTTAGCCAATCTCGTTGGAGATGACGGTTATGTATATGCGTTTGATGTGCAAAAGGAAGCGGTTGATGCAACATTACACCGACTGCTCGATAACGCACTTGAGCATCGGGCAATCGTTTTAAGAGACGGGCATGAAAATGTGGCAAACTATATTCACAAACCTGTTTCAGCCGCTATTTTTAATCTTGGTTATCTGCCAGGCAGCAATCATGAAATTGTAACACAGCCGAACACTACGATCCAAGCGATTGAAAGTTTGTTAAAGCTGTTAAAAGTCGGGGGAATGATCGTTTTAGTCGTTTATCATGGTCATGAAGGCGGAAAAGACGAGCGCGACGAAGTAATTCGCTATGTAAGTGATTTACCGCAAAAACATGTACATGTTCTGCGCTATGAGTTTGTGAATCAGAAAAATGATCCCCCGTTTATCATTGCATTAGAAAAAGTAAAAGAATTTCCGATAGAGGCTAAGTTTTCTTAGCTCTTTTTCTATCTTTAATGAGGTGAAATGATGCGTTTATGGCATACCGAGTTAATCCCTTTTATTCCAAAAAGTCAGTTGCTTGCCCAGTGGCGCGAGTTGAACAGCATTTTCGTGAAGGAAGACAAACATGTATTAATCAATTATATTTATGAATACCCAAAAGAGGATTTATATATTTATACGCAAATTGTTCTGAAGGAAATGCGTGCCAGAAACATTACAATTCGTACGATTGATAAGATGGATCGTTATTTTGCCGATTTTAGTTTGTCTGAATATGCATACTATCCGCCATACAGCCGCCACCATAATGATGAGTATTTAACGATTTGCTACTATAATTTATATGAAAAATATATTCGCGGACAAAAAGATTTTACTACAGAACAATTTGAGGCACTACATCAGTATTATTCCATAAAAAAAGGAGCAGCTTTTTAACTAGCTGCTCCTTTTAATCTATTTATCTATTAATCTTTCTTATATGTCTCCCAGAAATCAGCATTTTTAATTCCGAGTTTTTTCGGATCAAATACTGGGTCTTTTCCTTCTTTTTTCTGTTGCTCATAATCCTTCAATGCAATGAGGGCAGGCTTCATAATGAATAATAGCATAATTACGTTAATCCAAACCGTTAATCCTAAACCAACGTCACCGAATGCCCAAGCTAAATCGGATGTTTTAACTGTTCCGTAAAATGCCGAAGCCAATAATATGAATTTCATTAACAATATCCCGATTCGTCTTGCCTTACCATTAAACATATATGAAACATTCGTTTCAGCAATATAGTAATATGCCATTAAAGTTGTAAAGGCAAAGAAGAACAGTGCAATCGCTACAAACCCCGAACCAAAGTTATTTAAAGATGGGAACGCATCGTTTACCGCTGCTTGCGTAAAGCCTGAATACGTTATTGTCTCATCCATTTTTGCTTCGATCAGCGCTCCATCTTGGCTACCCTCATGGACATTGTATGTACCCATGAATAAAATCATCAGTGCTGTTGCAGAACATACTAGTAATGTATCAATATAAATTGATGCTGCCTGCACTAAACCTTGTTTTGCCGGATGTGATACTTCTGCAGCAGCAGCTGGATGTGCACCAGTACCCTGCCCTGCTTCGTTTGAATAGATAGCACGTTTTACACCCCAGAAAATAGCGCTACCAATCATCCCGCCAAATACCGCATCTGCCGCAAACGCACTGCGGAAAATTAATGCTAACACTTCAGGCACAGCTGTAATATTCAAAATAATAATAATACCGGCTACTAATAAATAGGCTAATGCCATGAACGGAACTAAAATTTGTGCTGTGTTCGCAATACGTTTAACCCCGCCAAAAATAATGACCGCTAATAAAAGAATCGTAATTAGACCAGTAATCCATGGATCAATACCGAATGCGTTATCAACCGCACCTGCAATGGCATTTGCCTGAACACCTGGCATTAAAAACGCAACAGATGCAATCATGGCAACCGCAAAAATAATTCCTAATGCGCGAATTCCCGTTGTTTTTTCAATGTAGAATGCCGGGCCTCCTCGATATTGCCCATCTTTTTTCTCTTTGTAAATCTGCGCCAATGTGGACTCCATGTACGCTGTAGATGCCCCAATAAAGGCTGTAACCCACATCCAGAACACCGCTCCCGGACCCCCAAAAGCAATTGCTGAAGCCGTCCCTACAATATTCCCCGTACCGACACGACCCGACAACGCAATCGACATTGCCTGGAAGGAAGAAACTCCGGCATCGGACTTTTCCCCTGTGAACATTAGCGTGAACATGTCTTTAATAAGCCTGACTTGCGCAAACTTTGTAAGGATAGAGAAAAACAAACCAACGATTAAAATACCATAAATCATGACAGGACCCCATAAAATATTGTTGGCCCATCCTACAAAATCATTCAAGAAATCCATACTATACCCCCTTTGTTGAAATAATGTATTAATTTGAAATTTAGTATATTACAAATATTCGAAAATTTCGATATATTTTTTTTAAAGAAAATAAAAATAAACCTAACAAAGTATGATTTTGTTAGGCTTATCACTATTCAATAATATATCCCAAGTCTCTTAAAACATTATTAATATAATCTATCGTAAATTTAAAAACATCTTCCCTTTCCACTTCAAAATAAAGGCTGTGGAGGCAACCTTTCCATTGCTTATAGTGAAACTCGGAAAGCGTATGTTCTGTTATCCATTTCTTTGATGTACTAATGTCTGTAACTTTATCATTTTCACCTGTCATTAATAATACCGGGATATCCGGGAACTTCAATTCGGGGTTACGGATTGTACGCGTCATCTGCTGCCAGTCGCGATACCATTTTACCGTCACCATACTCGTTAACGGTAATTGTTCTTTCAACTCCATTAATACATCTGTATTCCGGGTAAGATGGTGAGGCTCCAACTCATGTTTCAGCTTAACATTCGATGTAATGGCGCTGAAGCTTGATAAAGCATTCGACAGTTTACCCGGTGCCAGCTTTAAGTTAAACCAAGGGGATGTTAAAACAACACCCGCACATTCTATTTTATTGTTCTGGAGCACGTACGTAGCTATTGCAGCCCCTAGCCCATTTCCGACGATAAAAAGCGGTAAATTATATTCTAGTGCCACTTTCAATAACACTTTTGTATACTTGTAATATTCTTTAAAATCTTCATCATGATACTTTGTATACTTTCCTTGCTCTCCATGTCCCGGCAAATCTCCCATCACAACGTGAAAGTGAGAACTACGGAACTTTTCGATTAACCATGCGTACCACCGATGATGTTCATATGCGCTATGAAGAATAACGACTACGGCTTTTGGTTGTTGCTCTGTTTCCCATTTCCACATGGCCATACTCCTTACATGTAAATTATTTTTATGTCATAAACACGAGACCTTTAATTTTAAATCTGAGTTTTGCCGTGTATCAAAAAATTATGGTATTGCGCCTTCTTTAATATCGGCATCATTATATTACTATTTATTTGTTTAATTATAATACATTCCGATCTAAAAGAAATGTTAATTGAAAAATCTTCACGTTTTGTTACGATATCTATAGATTTATCTACAATTTTATAGAAGAAATGAGGAAATGAAAAATGATATACCCTTATAAGGATAAAATACCGACGATTCACCCTTCTGCATTTATTGCCGACTATGCCACAATTACCGGCGATGTAACAATAGGAGCCGAAACTTCAATTTGGTTTAACACAGTAATCCGCGGCGATGTAAACAAGACAATAATTGGCGACCGTGTCAGCATCCAGGATTTGAGCTGCCTTCACCAAAGTCCCGCTTACCCTCTCATTATTGAAGATGAAGTAACAGTAGGTCATCAAGTTACATTACATAGCTGTACAATTAAGAAACGTGCTTTAGTTGGTATGGGTTCCATCATATTGGACGGAGCCGTTATAGGCGAAGGAGCATTTATCGGTGCCGGTAGTCTTGTGCCACCGGGAAAAGTGATTCCTCCCAACTGTTTAGCGATGGGACGCCCAGCAAAAGTTGTACGTGAAGTAACTGCAGAAGATCGCGCAGATATGGATCGCATTATTTCCGAATATGTAGCGAAGGGACAATACTATAAATCACTTCAGAAATAATTTCACACTCATTTACTGTTTTTCGAAATCTCTACCTATAATATAGGAAGTTTACTGGAAACTACAAAAAAAGGAGCTATCCATTTAACCGGATGCTCCTTTTTATTTTATTAAATTCCTGCTTTTGCTTTTAATTCAGCTGCTTTATCCGTATTTTCCCATGGCACATTTAAATCTGTGCGACCGAAATGTCCGTATGCTGCTGTTTGTTTATAGATTGGGCGACGTAAATCAAGCATTTTAATAATGCCTGCAGGACGTAGGTCAAAGAGTTCACGAACCCAGTTTACGATTTGGGATTCTGCTACTTTTCCTGTGCCAAATGTATCAACAGCGATTGAAACAGGTTGTGCAACACCGATTGCATAAGCAAGTTGCACTTCAGCACGGTCAGCTAAGCCAGCTGCTACAATATTTTTGGCAACATAGCGTGCTGCATATGCTGCAGAGCGGTCAACTTTTGTTGCATCCTTACCAGAGAATGCTCCGCCACCGTGACGTGCATAACCGCCGTAAGTATCAACAATAATTTTACGTCCTGTAAGACCTGCATCTCCTTTAGGTCCGCCGATTACGAAGCGACCTGTTGGGTTGATGAAGTACTTTGTAGCTTCATCCAATAAATGAGCAGGAACTACCGGTTTAATAACGTGTTCTTTAATGTCTGTTTGGATTTGTTCCAATGTTGCTTCTTCATCGTGCTGTGTTGAAATAACAATTGTATCTACACGAACAGGTTCATTGTTTTCATCATATTCGATTGTTACTTGTGTTTTACCGTCCGGACGTAAATATTCCAATTCGCCTGATTTACGCACTTCTGTTAAACGACGAGCTAATTTGTGAGCTAAAGAAATAGGCATAGGCATAAGTTCCGGTGTTTCGTTACATGCATAACCAAACATTAAACCTTGGTCGCCTGCACCGATTGCTTCAAGTTCATCTTCAGTCATTGAACCTTCACGTGCTTCCAATGCCTGGTCAACACCTTGTGCAATGTCAGGTGATTGCTCTCCTACAGCTACTAGTACTGCAAGATTTTCAGCATCAAAGCCGTACTTACCGCGTGTATAGCCGATTTCTGCTACTGTATCGCGGATAATCCCTTTCATATCTACATAAGTAGAAGTTGTAATTTCACCAGATACTAATACTAAGCCTGTTGTTACCGTAGTTTCACAAGCTACACGTGCATTTGGATCTGCAGCTAAAATAGCGTCTAAAATGGCATCCGAAATTTGATCACAAATTTTGTCCGGATGTCCTTCCGTTACACTTTCTGATGTAAACAGTCGACGATTTGTCATGTCATTTCCTCCTAAATCACTTTGGCAATTGTTTTTTATTGATACGGTACTCATTACCCATGTCCGTTATATTGCAGGAATTACGCTGATGCGTAGCTGCCTTTTTAACGTCAAGCTATATTTGCTTTAACACGAGGGTCTGAAAGGCTGTAACTATATAATTTTCGTTCAGTACGAAATTGTAAAACAAAATAAAAAAAATCCTTTCTCTCATAGCCGTGTTCATCACACGTGAGGAAAGGATATTACGTTTCGTTACCTTTCACTCTTATCGTTCAAGGGAAATTTTGCCCTTGCATCAGGTTGGCACCAACACGTATAAAATATACGCAGGTTGCCGGGTTTCATAGGGCCTGCCCCTCCACCAGCTCGGGATAAGAGTATCCGTTCAATTAAACATCTTACGCAAAAATTCAAGTACTGTCAACAAATTTTGACTTTTTTCGATCTGCTAAAATTTACGAAAAAATAATTTGCAATTAGTATAGATTATTTCACTTAATGTGTTATACTATTTTTGAATTAGGAATCAACTCCCCTCTATAAGGGAATACTATAAAAAAGGATGGTATTTAATAGATGAATTCGGTAGAAATTGCTAACGAGCTGAAAGAACTTTTAAACGGGGAAAACATCAAAACTCAATTATCTGTTCCACAATTAATTGAAAAAGCTACATCACGCGGAGAAGCATCGCTAACTGTTGAAGGCGCATTACGTGCTGAAACAGGCAAATATACTGGCCGCTCTCCTAAAGATAAATATATAGTAGAAGAAGAAATTTCAAATGACAAAATCGATTGGGGTAAAGTAAACCGTCCGATCTCTGCAGAAGTATTTGATAAACTTTATGTAAAAGTTATAAATTACTTAAAAGAACGTGACGAGTTATATGTATTCAACGGTTTTGCTGGTGCAGACAAAGAGTCTCAATTATCTATTAAAGTAATTAACGAATATGCTTGGCATAATCTATTCTGTCATCAATTATTCATCCGCCCAACAGGAGACGAATTGGCTAAACACGTTGCCGAGTTTACAATCGTATCTGCGCCAAACTTCAAAGCAGATCCGGAAGTAGACGGTACTGGATCGGAAACATTTATTATAACATCTATCGAAAAGAAAATCATCTTAATCGGCGGAACTGAGTACGCAGGTGAAATGAAGAAGTCAATCTTCGGTATTATGAACTACTTGTTACCTGAACAAGGTATCTTCCCGATGCACTGTTCTGCAAACGTTGGAGAAGAAGGCGATGTAGCATTATTCTTCGGTTTATCTGGTACAGGAAAAACTACTTTATCAGCTGACAAAGACCGTAAATTAATCGGTGATGACGAGCACGGCTGGTCTGACAATGGCGTATTCAACATTGAAGGTGGTTGCTATGCAAAAACAATTAACCTATCTGCTGAAAATGAGCCGGAAATTTACAATGCAATCCGCTTTGGTTCAGTATTAGAAAACGTTGCGGTAGACCCTGAATCACGTGAATGCGACTATGCAGACGGTTCTTTAACAGAAAACACACGTGTCGCTTACCCTATCGACTTTATCGATAATATCGTCTTGCCATCAGTAGCAGGTCATCCAAATACAATCGTCTTCTTAACAGCCGATGCATTTGGTGTATTACCTCCTATCTCTAAATTGACTAAAGAGCAGGCAATGTATCACTTCCTAAGCGGTTTCACTTCTAAACTTGCCGGTACAGAACGTGGTGTAACAGAGCCAGAACCAGTATTCTCTACATGCTTCGGTTCTCCGTTCCTGCCGCTTGCTGCAACTGTTTATGCAGAGCAATTAGGTAAGAAAATTGATGAGCACGGTTCACAAGTATTCCTAGTAAACACTGGTTGGACTGGTGGCGAATATGGTGTAGGCAGCCGTATGAAGCTTTCTTATACACGCGCAATGGTGCGTGCTGCAATCGACGGTAAATTAAATAACGTTGAAACTACCCAAGACGCTGTATTTGGATTAAACATCCCAGTAGCAGTTGAAGGTGTACCAACTAACGTATTAAATCCTCGTGATGCATGGGCAGACAAAGCTGCGTATGACAAAAAAGCTTCTGAACTTGCCGAACTGTTCAAAAACAACTTCAAGAAGTTCGAGAATGTTGATGAAGCAATCGTTCAAAAAGGCGGTCCATTAGTATAATTTACTAATCAGCCGTGTTTATTCAATCAAAAACAGCATTTTTCTCTAGGAGAAAAATGCTGTTTTTTTATTGTGTTTATTGGCGTTTCATCCAATCACATAAGTTTTTCACAGTATCACAGTTTAGGTTGGGAGGATAGTGATGCTTTAATCCAGATGAGTACCATGTCTCAACAGATTTCCCTTCCTTTTTTAAATACTGCTCCAGTTTATAGGCATGCTCTATATCAACATGCTGATCTTCTGTACCATGAATAATAAGTACGGGGGTTTGAAGTTTATCGATTTCAAATAATGGTGTACGGTCATCATAGTTTTCCGGTACTTTATTTGGAGTACCTCCAACAATTCTCTTTAAGCCGCGCCGCATATCAACACGGTCCCAATATGTTGCTGTCGCATCCGATACACCTGCCCAAGTTACGAGCGATTTGATATCATCACGTAAAATCGCTGTCCACAATACCATTAACCCGCCGCGGGAAAATCCATATAAATTCACTTTATCCACTTGAATAAATTGCTTCAGTACTTCTATGCCGCTAACTGCATCATAACGGTCATCACCCGCAAACTCGTCCTTACCTTCTCCTCCGCGATTTCCACGATAATACGGAGCAAATACAACGAAGCCTCGCATCGCAAATTGAGCAATACGTGCAGGCCTGACCATGCCGATCGATTGGAGTCCCCCACGCAAATATAAAAGCGCTTCATATGTACCAGGGGCTTTAGGACGCGCCAATAATCCTTTTACACGCAGTCCTTGTGACCAATACGTAATTTCATCTAATCGGATATGAGGATTTGGAGATGGGTAATTGCGTATCGAAAAAATCTTACCATTGTCGTTCATGATTTTTCACTTCCTGCAACATCTTTTTCATTCCTGCATCCCGCATATAGAAACTTAATTTTGGCTGCTGCCACAGCTCTTCTTCTGTCAGCCATAACATGCCTTCTGTTTCATGATCTCCGGTAAAAGGTTCAATGTCCTTTACCTTAGCAGTAAAGACCGCTTTGCAAAAGGGAATCTCATCATGCACAATATAGTAGGCAAACCATTTTACATCTTCTATGACCACATTTGCTTCTTCGTAAACTTCACGGATAGCCGCTTCGTACAATGTCTCCCCGGGCTCCTGCTTGCCTCCAGGAAACTCAACGCCACGACGATGATGAATCGTGCATAACCATTTCCCTTTATATTGTACAAGTGCCAATACATGCTTCGGTTCAACTTCGAAAGGACCTTCATCAAATCTTAAATCTACTTTTAAATTATTTTCATCGATAAATGTAAACATCTTTTCGCTCAACTCCTACTATATAGTGTAACGAACAGATGTCTCCCGTTCAATCAAATCGCCTAATTAGCGCGTGAAGTACGGCAGTTGCTCGACGAATTTCTTCGCTTCCTCATCACCGAATTCATGAATCAGAGCATAGACTTTTTTTAGACGGTGGTCGATCTCATGATTTAATCTGTCCAAATGATATGGAATAAACGGCATATGGGCACGGAATGCATTTGACGCCTCCAGCTGCTGCATCTGATTGAACAGCTTCATAAATACACGCGCTTTTAATGGCTCCATTTTCAGTACAAATTCATAGGATGATCCAGGATGCAAATTGCATGTTAAATTGGCAACTGATACATAAACATTATTTTTTTCCATTATTCTCACCTCAAGTTTAAGGTGGTCCGCAATAATCTCGTTTATACATTGGAAGTATATCGTACAGTGAACGAATAAAAAACGACCCCGCATTTGGAGTCGTTTATCCGATATTATTTGCCTAAATAAGCATTTAACATCCATGTATGTTTCTCAAGACTTTGGAATTGAGCGTTCAGTAAATCCTCTGTGCGATCATCGCCTTCTTCTGAAGCAGTTTCCATTGCTTTATTTAAAGCTTCCATAATCGTATTGAAGTCAGTGATTAACTTAGAAACCATTTCCTCTGTCTCTTCTTTTCCTGAAGCCTCTTCAATTAGAGAAAGCTCTAAATGTTCCTTTAATGTTGCAACAGGCTTGCCGCCCTTCGTTAAAATACGTTCTGCAATTTCATCTAAATTTAATGTTACTTCGTTGTAAAGCTCTTCAAATTTAACGTGTAGTGTAAAGAATGATGGTCCGTTTACATACCAGTGATAGTTATGTAACTTCGTGTACATTACCGACCATGTTGCTACTAAATCATTTAATTGTGTGTTTAATTGTTTCTTTGCCATTGTCCTTCACCTCATAAATTATATTTAAAACTTCTTAACGAAGTTTTAATCCTGATATAAAATCAGCTTACTATTTCTAATATTTTCAGAAATGTATCATGCTTGTATTATATCCGTTATCGCACTTCTTAAAACATTTAGTTCAACCATTATTCACACTCACCACATTTTTTTCCTGTAATATGGAAGGAAACGAGGTGAAAAATATGAGCTTACCTATTGTATTGATTATTATCATAACGATTATGGGGATATTCGCATTCTCTATTATTTTACTTGCCCGGAAAAACAACGTATCATTAAAACAAACCGTTGATGACAAACCAATTCGGACTTATAAAAATGGAGAGCAAAAATAGCAATGAAAAAACTTTTTATCGGATTAATTCGTCTTTATCAAAAATATATTTCGCCAATGACGCCACCTTCTTGCCGGTTCCACCCGACCTGTTCACACTATGGAATTGAAGCAATTCAAAAACATGGTGCAATAAAAGGATCGGTCATGACCGTTATTCGTATACTAAAATGTCAGCCGCTTCATCCAGGTGGATTCGATCCAGTACCTGAAAAATGGCCTTCGAAAAAAAAATAATTTTCGAAGCCTTTTTTTATTGTTTTTTTTTATTGAATCCTGTAAGATTAAAAATGTTCAAAAATACAAATCGTAATTATTACTATTTAAGGAGATTTAATTATAATGAAAAAATGGTTTTCAATCATTTCGATGTTTACACTCATTTTATTATTAGCTGCTTGTAACACAGACGATACTAAAAAAGATACAAGCGAATCGCAGCAAAACAAAGATGCCCTTTCTGTTTATACAACTGTTTATCCCTTGCAGTATTTCACAGAACAAATCGGCGGAGAGTTTGTTGATGTCTCTTCTATTTATCCAGCAGGTGCAAATGAACACTCATTTGAACCAACGCAAAAAGATATGATGGCGTTAGCAGATGCGGATTTATTTTTCTACATTGGCCTTGGATTAGAAGGTTTTGTTGAAAATGCGCAAAAAACTTTGGCAAATGAAGATGTAAAATTAGTTGCTACTGCTGCTAATGTAACGGAAGATCAGCTTCATATTTCAACAGGACATACACATGCTGAGCATGAGGAACATGATGACCATGGACATGGAGAAGAGCATGCACACGAAGAACATGATGCGCATGTTTGGTTATCCCCGGTCATTTCACAGCAGCTGGCATTAACGATTAAAGATGAACTTGTCGCGGCATTACCGGAACACGAAGCAATATTCAATTCTAACTACGAACAATTAGTAACAGACCTTGCAACATTGCATTCAGACTTTGAAGCAATGGCTGCAGCTACGACGAAGAAAACTTTCTTTGTATCGCATGCAGCATTCGGCTATATTGCGGGACATTACGGCTTTAATCAAGTTCCTGTAGCTGGTCTTAACTCACAAAGTGAACCTTCACAAAAGGAATTAACGGCAATTGTTGATTTAGCGAATAAAGAAGAAATCCAATATATTTTCTTCGAGCAAAATGTTTCTTCAAAATTAACGGAAATAATTCAAAAAGAAGTAAATGCAGAAACATTAACATTGCATAATTTAAGTGTTTTAACAAAAGAAGATATCCAAAACAATGAAGATTACTTTACATTAATGCGTAAAAATATGGATGTCCTTAAACAAGCATTAAGCAATTAGTAAACACAAAAGGTCCAAGCATTCATTATGCTTGGACCTTTTTTATCTCCGTATCACTCATCCAGCAGCTGCATCAACTTTCTTCGCAAAAGTTTATTGGAGCCGCTTCGAGGTAAACGGCTGACGAAGTGTACTTGTTTTGGGACTTTATAATTTGCTAAGTGCTGCGTGCAGAAGTGTATAATTTCTTGTTCTGTCATCTGTTTTTTGGCAACAATAAAGGCAACAGGTACTTGCCCCCATTTGTCATGCTCGACTCCACAAACTCCTGCCTCTTTTACGTTCGGATGTCCGAGGAGTATGTTTTCAATTTCAGCCGGATAAATATTTTCGCCACCTGAAATAATTAAGTCACTGCGTCGATCGACGACATACAAATACCCTTGTTCATCTAAATAACCGACATCTCCTGTATGAAGCCAACCATCGATGGTCGTCGGTTTATCTTTAAAGCGGCCGATATATTTCGGTGTTACATGAGGTCCGCGGATTAAAATTTCACCTATGGAGTCCCCGTCTTTTGCATCAATTTTTATTTCATTAAAAAACAGCGGCTTGCCGGCAGATCCGGTATGTGTCATGGCATCCTCGTTTGCCAATGTCGCGGTTTGTGAAGAAGTTTCAGTCATCCCGTAAGTTTGGGCAACACGTAAATCCAGTTTTTCCGCACGCTTCAAATAATCGACCGGTACTGGACCGCCCCCTGCTAATGCGGTTGTAAAATGCGGATGTGCCTTTTGTCCAGCCTGCTCCATTTCGGAAAGTATATTTTCCAATATGACTGAAACGACCGACATTTTCGTAACGGTGCCTTCCATAATTTCCCGAGCACACTTTTTTGCATCGAATTTTTCATATAAACGTATTTTCATCCCATATAGCAATGATCGGACGACAATCGAAAAACCACTTATATGAAAAATCGGGACAGTACAAAGCCATGTATCCTTCTCTGAAATGCCTAAGTTCAATGCTGAGCTGATTGCGCTGGAACTATGATTTGAAACCGTTTGGCAAACACCCTTGGGAAACCCTGTTGTTCCGGATGTATACATGATCGTCAGTGCAAAGTCCTCTTCCCACTGTGGTGCAATCTCATATTCCGACTCAGTAGTCTCATAAAGCTTGGAAAACGGAATGATCCGGGCATCATCAGGAAGTTTGGCAAGCTCTTCATCGGCTACTAATATCGCATCTACTTCCGCATCTTCAACTTGATACGCAAGCTCCTGCTTAGCCAGTCTTCCATTTAACAGCACCATCTCACACTGTGCCTGCATACATGCATATAGCAGCCTGATTAAAGGTGGTGTAGACGGGGCTAAAATAGCTACCCGTTTTCCATTTGTTAAACGTAGTGTATTTAATTTATATGCTAGGCTGACAGACGTTAAATAAAGTTCTTTAAACGTCCATTGCTCGTCATGAAAGCTCAGTGCAACCCGATTCGGTGTTAAATAGGCTCGTTGCTTGATCCAGTTTGGCTGCATCCCTTATTCCTCCTGTCGTAAAGAAAAGGGATGTCCAAAGTTTTCGGACATCCCTTTTGAATATTATAACGAACAAATCAAGGGAAACGTGGGAATTGACCGAAGTCTGGTTTACGTTTCTCTTTGAATGCATCGCGGCCTTCTTTTGCTTCATCAGTTGTGTAGTAAAGAAGTGTCGCATCACCAGCAAGCTGTTGGATACCAGCTAAACCGTCTGTGTCTGCGTTCATTGCAGCTTTTAAGAAACGTAATGCTGTTGGAGACATTTCCAGCATCTCTTCACACCATTTTACTGTTTCATCTTCTAACTGCTCATATGGTACAACTGTGTTTACTAAGCCCATTTCAAGTGCTTGCTGCGCATCATACTGACGGCATAAGTACCAGATTTCACGAGCCTTTTTGTGTCCTACGATACGTGCTAAGTAACCTGAACCGTAACCAGCATCGAACGAACCGACTTTAGGTCCTGTTTGACCGAAACGTGCATTTTCTGCAGCGATTGTTAAGTCACATACTACGTGCAGTACGTGGCCGCCGCCGATTGCATAACCTGCTACCATTGCTACAACCGGTTTAGGAATTTTACGGATTAACGTTTGTAAATCTAAAACGTTTAAGCGAGGGATCTGGTCATCGCCTACATAGCCGCCATGACCGCGTACTTTTTGGTCGCCGCCTGAGCAGAATGCATGCTCGCCTTCACCTGTTAAAATAATTACGCCCACACGCTCATCATCACGAGCACGTGTGAAAGCATCGATCATTTCCGCTGTTGTTTTTGGGCGGAAAGCGTTGCGAACTTCTGGACGGTTAATCGTAATTTTTGCGATTCCGTTATAGTATTCATACTTAATATCTTCGTAAGTATGTAAAGATGTCCATAGACGTTGCTTTGTCATATATATTGCCTCCTAATTCGGTTATGAAATCGTTTCCTTTACTATTGTAGCAAACTTTGTCGGATTTTCCACATGAATTGCGTGGCCAACTGCTGGAATTATAAGATGATTTGCTTTTTCGATAAGCTCCTGCATTTCATTGTTTAATTGAATGAATTTTTCGTCAAGTTGTCCGGTTACGAGTGTCACAGGCATTGTTAATGTATTAAGCTTACCCCAAAGTTCCGGCATTACACCTGTTCCCATACCGCGCAGACTGTTTGCAAGTCCGATTTCCCTTTGCTGTATGCGCTCAGATCGAATTTCCTGCTGTACTTTTGCGGGAAGACTTTTTTGAGAAGCAAACAACGGGATATTTCCCCACTTGTTTACAAATGATTCTATCCCATTTGCAAGTATCTTTTCCGCGAGTGTATCATCCGCCTGTTTTCGTATAGTACGCTGTTGTTTATCCAATAGACCGGGAGAAGCGCTTTCCAAAAGCAAATGATTAATTCCAGACGGATAACGAACCGCATAGCTCAACGCAACACGTCCTCCCATCGAATAGCCTACAAGCGAGAAAGTATCAAGCTGTAATTGATGAAAAAGTTCATGTAGCAGTTCCACTTGAAATGCCATCGAGTAGAAATTCACAGTAGTTGGTGCTGCTGTTTTACCGTGTCCGATTAAATCAACAGCAATACACCGGATGTTTGACGGCAGTTGCGAAATAATCTTTTTCCAAGTATTTGTGCTCCCTGTAAAACCGTGGAGAAATACAACCGTTTGAGTTGCCTGTTCATTCCACTGTTCAATATGCACATCCAACCCTTTTACAGTGAATCGAGCCATTGTTCCATCACCTCATGAATCCGTGCCCATAGCTGACGGTGCTGCTTCACATTCTCTTCACGATCTGTGAAAGCTTCGATTAGTTTAATCGATGTTTGTTTATCCACAGACAATGCAGTCGTAAATTGTTCCAATGATGTTGCTTTTACGTAATCCAAATCATACATTTTGGCCATTTGTTCGAATGTCAATGCAGTCGGTGTACCAAAAAGATCTTCATAATGCTCCTCTACCTTCGATTGCGGTAAATAAGAGAAAATGCCGCCACCGTCATTATTCATGACAATTACCGTTAAATCACATTGCTGATAACGACTTGCAACAAATGCATTGGCATCATGCAAAAATGCTAAATCCCCAATCAATAAATACGTTTTGCGGTTTTTGCGACCATTACTGAATCCAAGTGCTGTAGATGTTACCCCATCAATCCCGTTTGCTCCGCGGTTTGCGAAAATTTGAAAAGGACGATTTTGTGTAAGTAAAAACGTATCAATATCACGAATCGGCATACTGCTGCTGACATAAATGTCGGCGTCTTCCTCAATACTTGTAAGGAATGCCTGTACCATTGCTCCTTCGTCATCGGCAAATTGGCTGTACTTTTCAATAACATCAGCTGCAAGTAAATCTGCCATTTTCCAGAATTGAACGTATGCCATTTCTGCTTGAGAATTAACTAATTTCACATCCGACAGCCATTCTCCTGGCAAGGCATGAATGAAATGTGTCGACATATGAGTAGAATCTCTATACATCGGATCTTCATCGATGACAATATAGCTTTGCGGGTTTGCCTGTACGATAAACTGCATTAAAAATTTTGAAACAGGCTGTGCTCCGAAACGAATGACCGTCTGTGGTCGAACATTACGCTTGAAGCGCTCATTTTTCATCAATGTATCATATGTAGTAATCGCATATATTTGGCAATCTTCCGGTATTTCTGTACGCAAGTTCGATAAGCTTTCAATCATTACCGGCCATTTCACTTCACGAATGAAATCCCATAAATGTTCCGTGTTCGTTCCTAGCGGCAATTCCCCGACGATCAGGATTCCGGTCGTTGTTTGTTCGATGATTTCTGTCAGTTCAGCCATCGCTTGCTTTGCAGGCCGAAGCTCATTTGTATAGCTTTTAATAAAGCTTGAAACAGGCAATGTTTCCGCAAATTCAATGATTAACGGTTCACGGAACGGTATATTTAAATGGACCGGTCCAAACGGTGCTGTCGTTGCAATATTTACCGCACGCACTGTATGGCGTTCGATAAACGGAAGCGTTTGCGGTGCCTCATCCGGAATCGGAAATTCTGCCGACCATTTCACATTTTCACCGTATAATCGCACTTGATTGATCGTCTGCGGTGCTCCTACTTCGCGCAATTCATGCGGACGGTCTGCTGTTAAAACAATTAGCGGCACTCGTGCATATTTTGCTTCGACAATGGCCGGATAGTAATTTGCCGCCGCTGTTCCTGATGTACATACGAGTACGACCGGTTTTGCAGTCGATTTAGCTAAGCCAAGTGCGTAAAAGGCTGCAGCCCGTTCATCAACTTGACGATGCATTTCAATTTCCTTCGTTGAGGCAAATGCATAGGCAAGCGGTGTAGAGCGGGAGCCGGGACTTACGACAACCTGCTCTACACCAGATGCTACTAACGCTGACACAATTGTATAAACATAATTCGATAATACTTCACGATCATTCATGTAACTGGCCTCCTAAAGCTCGAAGCATTGGACGGAATTTCACGAGTGTCTCTTCATATTCCGATTGTGCTTCCGAATCTTCGACAATGCCTCCGCCTGCATATAAGTACGCTTTATCCTGTACTAATGCAGCCGAACGAATTGCTACTGCAAACTCGCCATTTCCATCGGCATCAAGCCAGCCGATTGGTGCCGCATACAGCCCTCGGTTCATCGGCTCATATGTTCGGATTATTTCCATTGCCTGTTCACGCGGAACACCGCCTAAAGCTGGTGTTGGATGCAAATGTTTTACTAGCTGCAAAATAGTTGCATCTACATTTAATTGTCCTTCAACAGGTGTATATAAATGCTGAATATCACGGATTTTTAATAACTTCGGTCCATGAGGGACTTTTACTTCCGTACAATTCTTGTTAAATGTATCGGTAATCATCTCAACAACATAATGATGCTCACCAAGGTTTTTCAAATCGCTCAGCAACGTTTTTCCTAATTCCTCATCGGCTTCAGCTGTTGTGCCTCGCTTAATCGAGCCTGCTACACATGAGGAATAGGCACGCCCGCTGTCTACTTTTACTAAACGTTCCGGTGATGCACCGTAAAACAGTAAATCACCATGCTCCAAGCCAAACAAATAGCTCTCCGGCTGTTCATGTACGACATGTGACAAAATTTGCGGAGATGTAATCGATTCCTCAAATTGCAATGCTAAAGATCGTGCAATAACAACCTTTTGCGCTTCATTTGCTTTGATCAGGCTAGTCACCTTATTGATTGAATCCATATATTCGTGCTTATATGGTTCCATATAGCTTGTCATCGTTGGTTTCGGATAAGTTTTCACTTCCTTCACCTGTGCTGCATGAATGAGCTCATCACGCTCTTTACGAAGTGCTTCAAACGTTTTCGCGCTGTTTTCCTCATCCGTAATATAGTTAATTGTTACATAAGCTTTATCATTGCGAATAACTAACTGATGTGTTGCGACAGTAAAGTAGCTTTGCGGGAAGTTTGTCCATTCTGCCGAAACATCATTTTGCGGATCAAAAGTAAAGCCGCCAAAAAGGATAGGCTGCAGATGCTGATCTTCCTGGATGATTTGACTCGTCAGTTTTTTCCATTCACGTTCAACTAAATCGAAACGAGCGTCAGACGCATTGTTTTCGATTGTATAGGCATGTCCTAAACCAACTAATGTGAAGGTTTTTTCACGATTTTGCCAGTAGTTGCGTTTTCCTTTATACTTCGATTCGCCAGCCGCAAAAAATGCCAATGCGGATAATCGGCTTACTTCGATTGTTTCCATATAAAAAATTTGCTTTGAATTTGAGCCTACTTCTATTTCAGTGGCGTTGTACCACTTGTGTTGCATGAAAATTCCCTCCGTCATGTTGCAAATTCACTAAGTATGATGCAAGTATAGCGTTATTTTAATACGTGCCTGAATTTTTATATAATTTGCTCATTTTTTTTGCGTTCGCGCAGTAAATAATACCTTCCTATCATAACATTTTTCGAGCAAACGTTACATGTATTGTCCCTTCACTCTGTTCAATTTGTTTTATATGCATTACAATAGTTTAGATAATTGTATTTAGTTAGGAGCGTTTTTTTATGACAAAAGTCGTTGAAGCGGACAAGGGATTTAAAGTCTGGTGGCATTTAACACGGCCCCACACATTAACAGCTTCATTTGTACCTGTATTATTAGGTACGTCTATGGCACTTTCAATAAATCATGAAACAATTCATTTTGGACTATTTTTTGCAATGCTTATTGCTAGTATGCTAATACAGGCAGCAACTAATATGTTCAATGAATATTATGATTATAAACTTGGCCTGGATAATGAAAACTCAGTCGGTATTGGAGGCACAATCGTCCGACATGGTGTAGCACCAAAAACAATTATGGCTATTGCGCTAAGCTTTTACGGTATCGCGATGCTATTAGGCGTTTACATATGTGCCATGACATCCTGGTGGCTTGTTGCTGTCGGTCTTGTATGTATGCTTATCGGCTATTTGTATACTGGAGGACCGTATCCGATTGCTTATTCACCGTTTGGGGAGCTGGTTTCGGGGGCAGTAATGGGTATGGGTATTGTTCTAATTGCCTTCTTTATTCAAACAGGAGATGTAACAGCTGATGCTGTAATTATTTCAGTGCCGAGTATGATTTTAGTTGGGGCAATTATGCTTTCTAATAATATCAGGGATATTGTTGGAGATACAGAAGGCGGACGTAAAACGATGGCCATTTTAGTTGGCCGACATAACGCTGTAACAGTACTTGCCGGTTTCTTTATTGTTTCGTATGTTTGGATTGTCGTTCTCGTAGTTCTTGGCCATTTAACACCATGGGCACTGCTTGTATTATTAAGCGCAAAGAAACCGGTTGAAGCGATTAAATTATTCCGAGCAAAAGAAAAACCGCTTGAAGTAATGCCGGCAATGAAATATACAGCCCAAACAAACACGATTTTCGGTTTCTTGTTGGCTGTAGGTCTATTAATTTCATATTTCATTTAAAACTAGTAGAGGTATGTTGAACATTCAACATACCTCTTTTACTATTCAGTCACTTCTTCTACATGGTCAATACAAGTTAAAGCTGTTGGAATCGCTTCTAAGCGTTCAAAAGGAATCTCTTTTCCGCATACGATACATTCCCCGTATGTGCCTTCATCCATTGCGTTTAAAGCTGTTTGTATTTTTTCGATTTCGTCTTCCTTCAATTCACTTAATGTTTTTTCTGTAACCATTGTCGTTAAATCGGTTGCTGCATCTGCCGGATGATTATCAACTGCAGTTATTTCTGTATCCTCTAAAGGCGGTTCTTCATTAACATGCTCCTGCAATGTTGCAAGCTCCTCTTCCAAAATGCTGCGTAATTGTTGTAATTGATTGATATCCATATAAAATCCCCCTTTTTTCCATTAATAAAATATTACCTATATGAGGATTTCTAAACATCTTTTCTATTTGTTCGCTGCATAAACAGCGATTACATCATGCAAGAATTTTGTAGCACCGGGACCGACACGCTCATCATAGTAAGCGGTAAACCGTTCATCGCTTACATACATTTGTGCTAGGCCTATATGTGCTTCTGAGGTATACTTTGCCCAGGAGAAGCTTAGCCAGCGTTTATGAAGCTCTGCTGCTTCCATTGCAACGTCTGACGTTACATCGCCGGACGCCATCGCTTCTTTTAATCGTTCAAACAGTTGGTTTTCCAATTGCTGCATTGCATTATATTGTTCTTCTGTCATATCCCTAAATTTTTTATTGCTTGCTTCCACTTGAGCTTCACCGTATTTTTCACGTACTTCCTGGCCATAGCTCTTTTCGTTTTCTTCAATCAGTTTATTTTTAAACACGTCAAACTTTTGTTCATTTGTCATCTTAAGTTCCCCTTCCATCGTTTGGATTGTTTGTTCTATCGTTATTAGTAAGTCGTCGATATATCGTCTTTTCTTTTGTAATAGCTCAAATTGTTTTTTTAGCGCTTCTTTTACTTCATAATCAGGATGATCGAGCAATTTTTTTATTTCCTCTAACTTAAAATCAAGCTCCCGGTAATATAGTATTTGCTGTAACCGGTCAATATCCCCTTGGCTATATTGCCGGTAGCCATTTTCCGCAACTGCAGAAGGCCTCAGCAAACCGATTTCATCATAATAACGTAGTGTGCGTGCACTCATACCCGATAGCTTGACTAGTTCGTTAATCAGCAAATGATCACCTCCTATTTAGTACTATAAAGGTTGACGCAACGTGAAGGTCAATAGTTAATTATATTTTCTTAATTATTCTAAAAAAAGAAGCTAACCTAAGTATTTTCAGGTTGCTTCAATTAACATCTTTTTCAATCTCGGGATAAACTCCTGCAAATAGCTTTCGGGTAGTGCAGACATTTGTTCTAGTCCGATCTGTTTCACTTCATCATGACGTAAATCATTTACGTATTTATAACCGGATACTTCGATTTCCTGTATTTTATGTGTCGCAAGCAATATAAATTGGTTTAAGTTAGCAGAGTATATACCATCAAGTTCTTCGCGTTGAAGAGTAAACTGCTCAATTCCTCCTGTTAACACATATACAAATACGTTTGCAAACTCATAATCCTTTATTTTTTCATTGTCTATACTGTACGGGACGACTCCAAGTGACGTTAATTGCGAAAACATTACGTTAATCCCTACTTCTTCCTTTAATTCGCGTACACCGTCCTCAATCGTCTCCGTTGCCAGTATATGACCAGCTGCGGTGATATCAAATTGGTTTGGGTAATCCTTTTTATTTTTGCTTCTCAGCTGTAAATAAATGCGCCATTCTAAATCTGTTTTTTCAATAACCCAGCAATGAAACACTTCATGCCAATAACCTTTTGCATGAATGAGTTTACGTTGTTCAATGCCCGTTTCCTTATAATATTGATCAAATGCTTTTAAACGTTCATTCACAAGATCCGCTCCTTTTATACAAAAAAAAACGCTAAGCACATGTAACAGTACTTAGCGTTCTTCGTTTTCCTATGTATGACCCGTACGGGATTCGAACCCGTGTTACCGCCGTGAAAGGGCGGTGTCTTAACCACTTGACCAACGGGCCGATGGCGGAGACAGAGGGATTTGAACCCTCGCGCCGCTTACGCGACCTACACCCTTAGCAGGGGCGCCTCTTCAGCCTCTTGAGTATGTCCCCAAAAATAGAAAAAATGGCTCCGAAGGCAGGACTCGAACCTGCGACCTGCCGGTTAACAGCCGGATGCTCTACCAACTGAGCTACTTCGGAATAATACTATGGTGGGCCTAAATGGACTCGAACCATCGACCTCACGCTTATCAGGCGTGCGCTCTAACCAGCTGAGCTATAGGCCCTATTTAAAAACTGGAGCG